>UCCC01000039.1:0-1158 GCA_900470735.1 Hyphomicrobiales bacterium
ACGATACCTGCACCAACGGTGCGGCCACCTTCACGGATCGCGAAACGGAGCTTTTCTTCCATAGCGATTGGCACGATCAGCGCAACATCAACAGTTACGTTGTCGCCCGGCATAACCATTTCCACGCCTTCTGGCAAGGTCACAATACCGGTTACGTCAGTTGTACGGAAATAAAACTGCGGACGGTAGTTTGTGAAGAATGGTGTATGACGGCCACCTTCGTCTTTAGTCAGAATATAAGCTTCTGCTTTGAACTTGGTGTGTGGCTTAACCGAACCTGGCTTGCAGAGAACCTGACCACGTTCAACGTCTTCACGACCAACACCACGTACCAGTGCACCGATGTTATCGCCAGCCTGGCCCTGATCGAGCAGCTTGCGGAACATTTCAACGCCGGTAACAGTTGTTTTGCCGGTGGCTTTCATGCCAACGATTTCAACTTCTTCACCAACTTTGATGATACCACGTTCTACACGACCGGTAACAACTGTACCACGACCGGAGATCGAGAATACGTCTTCGATTGGCATCAGGAACGGCTGGTCAACTGGACGCTCTGGTGTAGGGATGTAAGCATCAACTGCTTCCATCAGCTTGCGAACTGCATCTTCACCGATTGTCTTGTTGCTGTCTTCCAGAGCAGCAAGAGCCGAGCCCTTGATTACTGGAATATCATCGCCTGGGAAGTCGTATTTGGACAGAAGTTCACGAACTTCCATTTCTACGAGTTCCAGAAGTTCTTCGTCGTCAACCTGATCAACTTTGTTCAGGAACACTACGATCGCAGGAACACCAACCTGACGAGCGAGCAGGATGTGCTCACGGGTCTGTGGCATTGGACCATCAGCAGCATTAACTACGAGGATCGCGCCGTCCATCTGCGCCGCACCGGTGATCATGTTCTTAACATAGTCAGCGTGACCTGGGCAGTCTACGTGTGCGTAGTGACGGTTTTCGGTTTCGTATTCAACGTGCGAAGTCGAAATGGTGATACCGCGGGCTTTTTCTTCCGGTGCGTTATCGATCTGGTCGTAAGCGCGGAAGTCACCAAAGAATTTGGTGATAGCAGCTGTCAACGAGGTCTTACCATGGTCAACGTGACCGATTGTACCGATATTGACGTGCGGTTTATTACGTTCAAATTTGCTCTTTGCCATC
>UCCC01000037.1:0-2203 GCA_900470735.1 Hyphomicrobiales bacterium
TTCGGCCTTCAACTGCGCGATGGCAATCCCGTAGGTTGGTGCTTTGTCAGTGTTGATGACACGCGGCTTCTCTCAGTCTTTCAAGCCGTTCAAAGCCTTCCCCAAAAAGCGCTTGGCTGCTTTGGCGTTGCGCGTCGCAGACAGGTAGAAATCGATCGTGTTGCCGAATTTGTCGACGGCTCGGTAAAGGTAAGTCCATTGTCCTCGGACTTTCACATAGGTTTCATCAACCCGCCAACTCGTTGACTGCGGTCGGCGCCAGTGCCAGCGTAGCCGTTTTTCAATCTCCAGCGCGTATTTCTGGACCCAGCGATAAATCGTGGACTGATCGACGGGCACACCGGGCTCACCCATCATCTGTTCAAGATCGCGGTAACTGATCCCATACCGGCAATACCACCGCACCGCCCATAAAATCACGTCACCCTGAAAATGGCGCCACTTGAAATCGCTCATCAAAAGTCTCACTGAAAATTGTCAGCTCTCTTTCGGACATCGGCAAAATTTTTGCAACAGAGCCCGAGCGGCTGCACGCCCGAATTGCGTCCGCATCACACAGACGACTGCATAAACAAGACATCAAAGACCTAAATCCCGATAATCTCGCCTCCATGCACCAAAGCCTTATTCTATCACGGTTTTCATTATAAGATGTATTACTTCTTGACTATAGATGTTTATGCTCTTGGTTCTTTGAACATTCGGGCATATATTATTGTGACCGCCTGGCATGTCAGCATAGGAAGCGCACTGCGCATCAAACCTTCTTATCATCCAACATGCACCTATCATTCCTCCCACGCCGGCTAAAACTGATAGAAACCTAGCTATAGCGCCAGATGTACTAGGAGAATTGTATGGGGCATTATTGACGAGTGGGGGCACGTCTTCGTAATTATAATTTCTGATTACGGGCGGAGTTGGGCTGGTCCCTATAGGGAAATTATGTAATGCGTAAGCACGAGCGCCATATATTGCTGAACTAGGAATGGTATTGGAGGCGATCCATTCGTCGTTCCTTGTAGCATTCTGATGCAAACCTGTATAAGCACGCTCACGTTGGTTTTCTATCTGCCCCCTTATCGCCTCTAATGAGGTTGCCATATTATACATATACATTGTCGGACGAATTATATAAATGTAGGCTGTAGGGCTTTGAGGATCTAAGTATCTGCCTGCCAAACTCGTTGCTGGCATATAGCTACCAGCCATTGAAATGAAAGCAGAAGTAGCGTTTCCTTGTCGACAAGATGTTCCCGCTTCATGAGCAACAATGTTATTGTTAGAGCCAAGTGGAGTAAATCCTGTTCTAAAAATCTCTTCAGGCGGTCGTGTATCAACACGATAGTACCAACGACCTGAAGGTAAATTCTGAGCTATTGCATTGACAGAGTAAAATATTATTATTAACGATGAAATGATTTTTTTATCATTTTTATGTTCCGCGTATAAAAATATATTTAATTGTCAAATATAGAAACTGAAGACACTATGCTAGGAGCTGTTCTGCAATTAACTAATACAGTATACCCACCCCAAAACGAAGTCATTAATGATGCATATATCATTTTTCCCGTAGGATTATCTGATTTATATTGACTTTTTAATACATAGAACGCTTCGCTATCTTGTGGCCTCAAATAAAAAGATACTTCATCAGTGCCATGATAGTTCACCATAACGTTAGTTACATACCCGCGGAGGCTTTTTGAAGTATTGCACAATTCTTCACTAGGCGAAGCATACGCGTTGGCAACCATCAAATAACAAACAACACTAAAATTAAATATATATCTTATCACGATGAATCAACTCCATAGATACATTATCTATATTTTAAATATAGAGGAAATTTATTGTGCATTAAATTAAAAATATTTCAATACTTTATTTTTTACGATATACTTCAATTAATCCGGATCTGCAATTTGGGGTCGACATGGCGCCAGCTCCGGAAAACAGCTCTATTGCAAAATTCCGGTTAGTTGGAGGGCTCCCGTTTTCCCTGCCGTCACACGGACTGACCTTTGAGATTTTGCACGAGCAGCGCCACCACCTTAGTAGGCCCACAGTTAACGGGTAGCACTCAAGACGGACGGCTTGGAGAACATGACCAGAACTGAGGTCAAAAAAATACGATTTGGCCCCAAGTTTGGAAATTTCTGTCAACACCGGAGTAAAAATGCACCAGCCGACAGCTTGC
>UCCC01000036.1:0-1126 GCA_900470735.1 Hyphomicrobiales bacterium
AAACTTAACGTGACAACACCCCGGCAATGTTGTTGCACTCGAGATTAAGCCTCAATATATGATTAACTTAAGAGTTCCTTCTGGAAACGAGGGGCGCGCAAACAGACAATGGCTTCCTGGCGGTTATACCTCAGGTGGCATCCCTGAAGCCGTTATGGATTTTGCCAACGTGCCGTTTTCGCCCATTTCTTTTAAATAGAAAAGAGTAAAATGAACGAATTAGAGTTTGGAAAAACGTATTATCCTCGCAAGAGCAAACTATCCATCTCAGAGAATCTGGTCCAAGGGCAGGGGTGGCAAGCACAGCGTCTGGCGGATAAGATTGTGTTTGAATTTATAGCCGCACGACATGGCGGTGGCGTGGATAGCTATGATATCACTGAGTTCGAGTTCAGCGCTCTTAAGTGTGGTGACTTATCGGCTGAGGATTTGATCAGAAAATACGATAGGAGTTGAGATGGTTCTATCGCGAAATTTTCACTTCTGCTAGGCTATATCAGCATTGCTGGGCATAATTATGTGAGGTGAACACAGATAGCGGTCGATTTCAAGGGAGCCCACTTTCCCAGAAGTGTCATCCTTTATGCTGTTTTCTTCTACGTTCGTTATCCAGTTTCCTATCGTGGCCTTCAGGAAATAATGGCCGAACGTGGTGTGAACGTTGACCATGAGGCTCTGTTGCAAAAATTTTGCCGATGTCCGAAAGAGTGCTGACAATTTTCAGTGAGACTTTTGATGAGCGATTTCAAGTGGCGCCATTTTGAGGGTGACGTGATTTTATGCGCGGTGTACCCGTCGATCATTCCACTATTTATCGCTGGGTCCAGAAATACGCGCCGGAGATTGAAAAACGGCTACGCTGGCACTGGCGCCGACCACAGTCAACGAGCTGGCGGGTTGATGAAACCTATGTGAAAGTCCGGGGACAATGGACTTACCTTTACCGAACCGTCGACAAATTCGGCAACACGATCGATTTCTACCTGTCTGCGACGCGTAACGCCAAAGCAGCCAAGCGCTTTTTGGGGAAGGCTTTGAACGGCTTGAAAGACTGGGAAAAGCCGCGTGTCATCAACACTGAAAAGCCCCAACCTACGGGATTGCCCTCGCGCAGTTGAAGGCCGAA
>UCCC01000034.1:0-9974 GCA_900470735.1 Hyphomicrobiales bacterium
TTCTCACCGGTATTCACAGGCAACCGGTGCGAGTTTTCAATTCCGTTATTCAGCCCCTTGTGGGCGCGATGATCGGCATCCGGGGCGAGGGTCTGTATCAGCTTGACGTAGCTGCCAAGCTTATCGGTAACGACAACGCGTTTGGATCAAATTGCCTGAGCAGTATCGACAGCTTGCAAGAGCTAGAATTGCTACTCGGACAAGAGCGGCAAGCCCGATCGCCTGAATTGCGGCCGGGTCTACGCGGCAACCGGACCTGCCGTCCGGAAACGAGATTGCGGCTGACCTTGCTGGGGTATGAAGTCATTTCTGGCAAGATAGACGATCTCGACGGCGACATCGCCACTGTAGATGCGGCCGATGAAAAGGCGGTGCTGTGGAAATTCACAGGCGTGATCGAGCACTGGAACCGCAAGCATGCGCAGGTGGCCGATGTACCGTCGCGGTTCCGGACTCGCCGTTGAAATAATCCGACGCCCCACCGATCCAGCTTCCAGGTGGGGCGACGCCATTGCACGCAAGAAACATATCAAAATGTCCCAGGGAAAGGGGAAAGCCAGTTGGTATCGTCTCCATATCCGCCAAGACCAGATCGCGATTTGTTGATTATGTAAAGGGGTTTTCTTAGTTGGGTGATCTGGGATGACGCAGCCCAAATCTCAATGGCTCGGTTCAGCTGTGCTAACCGCAATGCAATGGCGGCTATTTCATTTGCAGGCACTGAAAGCTGCCATTCCGCTCCCGGCCCCATTCCTGCCATTAAAAACAGAACACTGCCACTGCTTCATTGAAGCATGTTTCTGACTGGCAATCAGGCATAGGCTGTTCTTATCTCAATTGCTGTGATTTGCTCGCTTTTGCCTCAAAACCCGCGAAAGACCATATCAAGCGCAGTAATGATTTCATCGTGTGAGGACGAAAGATTCATCACTGGTTTTTTTAATGTAGAAGCTGGAATCGCCACCATAAACTGTGTCACAAGTATATGGTCTACGCCTTCAATCTCAAAACTAGGGTTTAGCCTCTTTGCTGGAATAGGAGCTAAAGTACGAATGAGGAGGGGAATAACAACCCGTGTTTTTAAGTCATCGAGCAAATCAGCCTGCACATCCAGAACATAGCTACCACTCGGATTGGCATAAACATCATATCGAGCCATCAAAACTGACGATAACGGTCAAGAGGTAAACCGTTCGCTTCGACATAAGCGTTCGAGCTTTGCAGTGCAGCCCGATTTTCTTCT
Source organism: Hyphomicrobiales bacterium (assembly GCA_900470735.1). Lineage (GTDB taxonomy): Bacteria > Pseudomonadota > Alphaproteobacteria > Rhizobiales > Rhizobiaceae > Pseudochrobactrum. The sequence goes on from UCCC01000034.1 coordinate 1,244, forward strand.
TTCCATTCCATTGACTTGGCAACAGCAAGTGCTTGAGCGATCCCTATTTCTGCTGCACGAGAAATATTGACCTTATAATGGCGCGCCTCTGAGAGAAGCTCCCTATCAATTGAAAGATTGGTCGCACGCTTAATCAAGCGTGCCGTTTCATCTTGAGACATAAGCCATACTCCTTTTCAAAGAAAGTATGCGCATATTTATGCGCATACAACCATGAATGACAATGAAATTGGATTTCATAATGAGCGAACTAGTAGAGGGAAGGCATTCACATGATGCAATCGTCGGAGCGGTGCCCCTCGGATTTTTGGAAGCGGATCTTCCTCGATAAGAGGAAATACGGGATCGCGACAGGACAAGATGGGGAAGGACTTGGCCGATACATCGACGGCTTTTATCATCCAATACGAAAACATTCCTCACTTGGATATAAATCGTCGATTGAAATCAGGCAGATCAAATATCTCAATAATATCCTTGCACAGGATCACCGCTTTATCAAACGGATTACAAAACCGATGATGGGTTGCAAGGAGTTCCATTCCGCATCAGCCACCTTGGAAGGGATCGAAGTGGCTCACATGATCCGCAAGAACCAGTTCGCCAATGACAACCGCTCGCCATTCCCGGCCTTTACCGAGCTCGCAGCATAACTGCTCCAGAGATAAGAACATTCTTACCCTGTTCAAAATTTTGCGACACAACCTTTGAAATCAAACATTTCCTGCTCCTGTCTCTCAGAACAGGCTATTATCTGTCAATCAATCTGTTTTTTACAACAGAGCCTTTTACCTCCCGTACAAAGAAACAGCCACCCCCTATTTGTTGTTATTGATTTCAAGTATGTAAATTTTTATGAGTTTATTTTTTTGAATATTACTTGAAATTTTTGTTTAATTTATTGTGAGTATTATATGAACTTTCCACCACTGTACGGGGTGGTGAATGATCATGCTGTTGATCGTGATTTTGACGAGAGAAAGTCTGATACCGGCCTGACGGCCTTAGTGGCTATTGCTGCCCATTATCGCATTTCCTCACGCCCCGAATATCTTGCCCGAGAACTGGCATTAAAATCTGTCGCGGACACCTCAGATATTTGCCGAGCAGCAAAAATGCTCGGCCTAAAATCCCGGCTGATTGATGTCCGTATAGCCAAGCGCCTAAGCACGCTGCCCGTGCCCGCTATTGCTTGCCTTACTGACGGAACATGCGTAGTTTTTGTCGGTATATCGAAACAAGGTCTCTGTCGTATTGTCAATCCTTGTGATTGTACCACACAAGAATTGCCCGTCTCAGACCTGATGCATCTTACCGATGGTGTTTTTATACTCGTACAACGCCGCTTCATGAGCTGTGGCACGACATCAAAACATTTCGGATTTAAATGGTTTTTACCGTCATTGTTTCGTTACCGGCGTGCTTTTGGGCATGTATTGATTGCCTCCCTGTTCATTCAACTGTTTGCCCTGATCTCCCCTTTATTTTTTCAGGTGGTTGTGGACAAAGTTCTGGCGCACCGCAGCTATTCAACCCTGATTGTCTTGGTTTTTGGTCTTGCTGCGATTGGTCTGTTTGATGTGGTTTTGCAATATCTGCGTACCTATGCTTTGTCACATACCACTAACCGTATTGATGTTGAGCTTGGGCAGCGGCTGTTTCGGCACATGATGAAGCTGCCGCTCAGCTATTTTGAAACGCGCGCAGCCGGTCAAACCGTCGCCCGTATCCGCGAATTGGAAACTATCCGCAACTTCCTGACAGGGCAGGGCTTATTCTCTGGTCTTGATGCAATTTTTACAGTTATTTTTATTTTTGTCTTGTTTTGTTATTCCTCAATGCTCGCGTGGATTGTTGTTGCTTCCATTCCCCTTTACGTGATCATCGGCGTTTTGATCAGACCGTTCCTGAAGCAACGCATTGATGAGAAATTTGATCGCGGTGCCTCTAGCCAACAATTATTGGTGGAAACGGTTGTCGGCATGCAGACATTAAAAGCATCTGCGGTTGAACCCGTTGTTGCTACGCAATGGGAAGAGCGATTAGCCGCCTATGTGCATTCCTCATTTGCCGCAACAATGCTCGCGGCCAAAGGTCAAAATGCCATCCAATATGTTAATAAAATTACGAATGCAGCATTGCTTCTCTTTGGTGCTCAGGCAGTAATTAATGGCGACTTGAGCGTCGGTGCACTCGTCGCATTCAATATGATTGCCGGACAAGTTGCTCAGCCAATTTTACGTTTGTCTCAGCTTTGGCAGGATCTTCAACAGGTGCAAGTTTCTGTGTCGAGATTGGCTGATATTCTCAACGCACAACAAGAGCCGCGACCTGCAAACCCGATTAACTTGCCTGCGCCTGAAGGTGCTTTGACATTTAAGTCAGTCAATTTCCGTTATAGTCGTGACGGGCAGGAGGTTCTCAAAGACATTAATCTGTCTATTGAAGCCGGAGAGGTCATCGGTATCGTCGGGCCATCTGGTTCGGGCAAATCCACACTGACAAAACTGATACAACGGTTTTATCTTCCGGATAGAGGTCAGATCTTTATGGATGGGCAGGATATTGCTCAGGTTGATCCGGCATGGTTGCGCTCTCATATCGGTGTCGTTTTGCAAGAAAACATGCTGTTCAACCGTACAATTCACGACAATATTGCTCTTGCCAGCCCGGGTATGTCACGTGAGGCTGTTATCCGTCTGGCTCGTTTGTCCGGTGCAGATGAATTCATCGTCAAACTACCTCATGGCTATGACACCTTGATTGAAGAGCGCGGCGCTAACCTGTCAGGCGGTCAGCGCCAAAGATTGGCTATAGCGCGTGCACTCTCAACAAATCCGCCTGTGCTTATTCTGGACGAGGCAACCAGTGCACTTGATTATGAGAGTGAGCGTATCATCCTTGAAAATATGCGCGAGATTGTCCGTGGCCGGACAGTGATCATCATTGCGCACCGACTGGCAACAGTACGCGATTGCAACCGTATCATCAGCATGAAAGACGGACATATTGTTGAAGAGGGGTCTCATGAGGCGCTAGTGGCGCGCAAAGATGGCTTGTATGCCCATTTGTGGCAGTTGCAGACGGGAAGTAATCTCTGATGTTTGAGAACAATGTATCAACAAATCAGCGCTCTGTTAAAGTTCAGCACTCTCGTGCAGATCATGAGTTTCTGCCTGCTGCGTTAGAAATTCTTGAAAAACCCGCTTCGCCTGTCCGTATTGCCTTTTTATGGTTCATCTGCATTCTGGCAACGGTAACTCTGCTTTGGACATGGTTTGGCACATTTGACATTGTTGCAACCGCGCAAGGAAAAGTGCAACCGGCTGGCCGTGTCAAAATCGTGCAATCACTTGAGACCGGAAAAACGAAATCGGTTCCGGTTACAAATGGAATGCAGGTGAAATCCGGTGATATGCTGGTTGAACTGGATGATACTGAAACCCGGGCAGAAGAGACTGCCGCGATCATCAGTTTAAATGCGTTTCAGGCTGAAATTGCGCGACGGGAAGCAGTGCTGTCTGTGATTGCTGAGTGGCAACAGCATGATATCTGGAGCGTAAGCCGCACTTTACCGCTTGCCAATTTTTCTCTGTCTGCGGATATTCCTGACTATATTAACAAGCGCGAGCAGAAAATCTATCAGGCCGATCTTAGTCAGTTTTCATCGACTTTAAACAATCTCAATGCACAGCGCATGCAGAAACAAGCCGAGATTGAGAGTTTAACCAATGCTATTACTGCACAAAAAGATCTGCTTGCAACGCTCACTGAGCGGGTGTCTATGCGATCCAGTCTGGCTCAATCCAAAACCGGTTCCCGCGCTCATGTAATTGACGCGCTCCAGCAGCAACAAGAAGCAACAACCACGCTGACAACTCAGATGGGGCAACTGAATACTGCACGAGCGGCCTTGAATGCGACGACCAGTGAAGCCGCAAAACTTATTGACAGTTTTGTTGCGGACAATGCTGCAAGACAATCGGAAGCCGCACGGCGTGTTGATGAGCTGGAACAACAGGTTGTCAAAGCAGAAAAACGGCGCAAGTCGATGATAATCCGCAGCCCTATTGACGGTACGGTACAGGCGTCAGCGATCAATACAACTGGCCAGGTTGTAACAACCGGCACGGAACTTATGCGGATTGTTCCTAAAAACTCTCCGCTTGAGATCGAAGCTTATTTGCCTAATCGTGACATCGGTTTTGTAAAAGCTGGACAGGAAGCGGTTATCAAGGTTGAGGCCTTTCCGTTCACTCGTTTTGGGATAATTAAGGGTGAGGTGTTTCGTGTTGCAACTGATGCCATTCCCGAGCCTGACGCACAACAGCTGGAAGGTTCTGCAACCAAAGAACTGAACAGTCTTATCCCTACCGGTAATGCGCAACGCATGCAAAATCTTGTCTTTCCAATAACGGTTACACCAGGTCAGAAAACCGCAGACCAAATTATTAGCCTCGATCCTGGAATGACTGTGACGGTTGAAGTGAATATCGGCAAACGCCGTATTCTTGAATATCTGTTTTCGCCATTGGTTGAGGTGACGTCTCAAGCCATGCGTGAGTTCTGACCTTCAGAGAATTCAGTAAAAAAGACACCCTTATGTTTTCCAAAAATATTTCGACATTAAAAAGCTACTCAATAATATTCATGTTATTTGTTTAATATTTAAAATAATACATAATTATAGGTATAAAAATTATGCATAATAGTATTAATGAAAACTCTGCGTTTCTTACAGCAGATAAAAATGCTGAGCATTACAATGATGGGCCTGCGTCGATGGCTTTAGGTGCCGCCGTAAACTACCAATCTGAATTCACATATGAAAATATAATCAGTTATCATATGAATAATCACGGGCGTGATCGTGTATTGAACCCGCAGATCGAAAACATAATACAGAAAGCAGCTGTATTATATGAAATGAAGGATCGTCTAAAAGAAAAATTTCACAATATTTTCAATTTCAAAAAATCATTAGCAAGCGAATATGTAACGCACAATTTATTTGAATCAAAAAATTCGATAATACGGTTCGCTGGCAATACACTTACCAATGCAAAAGATCTTTCCGTTGATGATATTGCAAAAAATGATAGTTATTTTTCCAATATCGCTAATTACAAATCAATTTCAATTGGTGATAGGTCGAAAATAATTAAAGAATTTTGCGCAAAAAACTCAATTGATACACAGTTTCGATTTGGAACTATGGCGAATGCCATGGCGTCAATTATGTTGCGATATTGCGATTTCAATAGGGTAGCACATAATTCATATACTAATGAATCTGCTGTTTATATGGAATTTGACAGGTTTGTAAAACACTGGAGCCCTGCCCATGGGAATAACCCCATAATACAGTTGGCAAGTATTATGTCCGTTAGCAACGGTAATATTGTAAACGGAAATACAGCAGTAGAAAAACTGCACAATGCACTGGGAAACTTAGTAACACATTACGATTACGAAGAAAAACGTTGGAAATGGCCTAGTAATGCTGAATTTAAAGAACATTTTGTTGGAACACAGCTGAAGCAACAGCTTGAATATTTCTTTAGGAATGTCTCACCTACAGCCCTGCTTTGGAGAGGAGGGCGTGAGCATTTCGGCACTAATCAATTAGACCACGCTCCATTTGTTTCAAATCTAATGCAGACTTATAAAGCTCTTCGAGCAGGGGAATATCGCCAGGCAGCACGTGATTTCGCCACTGTGGTTCCCTTCGCAGGTGGCGCATACTTAATAACTGAGGGGCTTTTCAGAGGTAATATTCTTGAAGTATATGATGGTGCCCAACAATTAGGCATGGATATTTTGACCTTCGGTCTTGCACGTTTCCTGGCCCCGAAAGCTGCTATCTCTAAAGTAACAAGCTTGGTCAAGACAGGAGGCAGGAATCCGTCCCCTATTTCGATTTCTGAATTGAGCTATGAAAGCCGGCAATTAATCAATCATAGAGTTCTGCCGCTTCGGAATATTGGGATTGATCGGGTTGCAATTGATGTGTCAGGGGATGCTGCTATCTCGAGCGGCCATTTGAATAAGTATATCGTCCGTAAGCCTGATATGGCGAATTTTTGGTTAGAAAAACACACCCCTCTGGCGGACAAAGGCCATCGTTTTATCCAAATGCAGCATGAATGGTATATGGTGGAATGGGATAACTCTAACCAATCCTGGAGAATTATATCACCAGACAATCCTGTTACCTATAAGGTACCTGTTCGTTATCAAAATGGTCAGTGGGTGGAGCATGGCGAAGTTGGATTGCCAGGAGGCGTTGATATTCATTGGCCGGATAACGAATACGATTTTGTCGCGGTAAGTAGGGGGCTTGATAAAACCTTCTTTAAGCGCAAAGACGGCGAACATGGTTATGGTTGGATGCAAATTCGTAATACAGCTCAAAATCGTTATAATGCTGTGGGGCTGATTGCAAATGAAATTAAAAACAATAGAGAATTGCGTAAGATTCAAGAATTAGAGCCGCTTATTATCGAAATTGGGCCAGAAAATTTACCAAAACCTAAACTGTCGCCTGCAGAAGTAGCGCAAGGTTATTATATTCAAAAAATTGATTTATTTGTTGAAATGAAGCCAATAGAATTAAAAAGCAGGCTTTTTGGAGTTGATAATGAAATAAATAGAAATGAAACAAATATCAGCAATCACAGATATAGCTACGATACTTTTGCAACATTAATATTAAACAACCCGCAGATTAGAAATAATATAGTTTCAGTTACAAGAAATTTAGAACTAGTGAAAAAACACATCAAAAATATAGGAAAACATTTGCAAGAACTATCCATTGCTTTTACGAATGATGGAAGAGTAAAACTAATTGACTATGGCGGTTCTGGAAGCAATGTTTTTGGTACTAAAGAGAAATTGCCTAGGGTGGAAAAAGCTCTCACCAACATGATTGATGCGATTCATAAAAAAGCGCAAGCTATGTAAATTTAAGTATATGTTTAATTAATATTATTATTTTTAGGTTTTATAATATCTAACGGTGATAAGAGGCGATGGGTGGAACTCATTCATCTTATCATCGTAATATTATTTAATGATCGTCGAGGGTGACGTTGTCCCCCAAGTTTTATCCAGTTTTGAGTTCGCTCCAGCAGTTTTTTTGGGTTCTGTTGCAAATTTTTCGTCAATGGATGAACTGATATTATCTTAGCTTTTAATCAACTGAGTATTTTAGATGTTTAAAGGTCGCCATTTTGATAAATCCGTCATTCTGCTGTGTGTTCGATGGTATCTGGCTTATAATCTAAGCCTTCGCAATCTGAAGGAAATGATGGCGGAACGTGGCGTCGATCTTGATCATTCAACCGTCCATCGTTGGGTCATTTGCTTTAGTCCAAAACTGCTTGAACGTTTCAATCGGAGGAAGCGTCAGGTCACACGCAAATGGAAGCTTGATGAAACTTATATCAAGGTCAATAGCGAGTGGCTCTACTTATATCGTGCGATTGATAGCAACGGGGACACGGTTGAGTTCTATTTCAGCAAGGAACGTGATCTGTCAGCCGCCAAATGCTTCATACGCAAAGCACTGGCCCGCCACGGCAGGCCGGTGCGCATTACCATTGATGGAAGCGCGACCAACAGAATTGCTATATTACAAAGCATTGCAGAGAGCCGGCTCAGGCAGGCTGGCACACCTATTACCATTCGTTCCAGCAAATACATGAACAATACCATTGAGCAAGATCACCGTCGCATCAAACGACGGATACGATCCATGCTCGGCTTCAAGTCAGAAGCTGCTGCCAGCATCACATTGGCTGGCATCCAACTCATTCACATGAAGCGTAAACAACAAGGTATCTTTTCAGCGGCAAATGCACTCTCTATCAAACAACAGTTCGAAGCACTCGCTGCATAACTAAGTCCAGAGTTAAGCCGTGCTCCGTACAGATTGAATTTTTGCAACAGAACCCCGTAATGTGCCTCTTAATTCGGTTCAGTCGAAAAGGCTTAAATTCCCTCCTGAATACCTCTTGTTTAAGTGCGAGCTTGATTAGAGGCTTTATTCAAAAGCCATTACAATGAATAATCTGGATGCTGTTTAAACCGGATAAGATATTCAGCCGTTATCCAAAAGTTGTTTGCGTTTAGCAAACGGTTGTAAGCCGCCTGTAGAGCTATCTTTTGGATACGGAGCAGGCTGTCTATTTTGATTTATTTTACTGTAAGTTTCTGAGGACACCGTTTTTTTGACACCCTTGGAGTGATAATGAAATCCAAGGGCAGGGCGGAATTTGGTGAGCCATGCAAGCCAGCGTTGGCACGTCATGCGAAGGATATTCGCCAAATTTTTACCTCGCCATTGTTCACGGTGCTGGATTGAGAGTAGGCCGTGCTGACAGGCTTTGCGCAGAGCATTGCGGGTCGTGGTAAGACCGACACCGGCCCGATCCCCGATTTCCTTATTTGTACAACGGCAGGAGCCGTTTTGGCGTATATCTGCCGCAACAATGTAAAGAACAGCGCGTTCGCCTTCGGTGAAGCAGTCGCGAACATGAGGTGGCAAAGCAGCCATATCCCCTAAACGACGTTTTCGTCCCCACCGTTCAGGATCGCGTTTTCCCGATGCAGCCTGCGTGCGAGACTGCTCCGATTTCACCCGCACCGGATAATAGGATTGCGGTGGCGGGGATTTCTCTTGCCTTGCCTTGAGAAGCGCAGTGCGCCGTTCCAGCACAGTTTCATA
>UCCC01000033.1:0-2388 GCA_900470735.1 Hyphomicrobiales bacterium
ATATCAGACAGAGACTCATGTGGCCTTATTGAAACAGCTACCTGTGATGACAATAATTGCAAGAATACTTGGGCACCGACTATCAAAAACCCCCAAATAATAAACGTAACTTTTTTTAGTGGTATATTTAAATAGAGCGCGGGGCGATTAATTTGAATCGTAAAAGAGGTCGAAATTTGTTGGATTTTCGACCTCTTTCCATTGATAATTTATTAGGTCAGGAGAAAAGCTATGTTCCAGCAAGCTTATTCACTTGATCTGCGTCAGTGGGTGACCCGCGCGATCAGCCTTGGTACATGGTGGCGCGTTTAGCCAGATTCCGATTTTTGATGTTTTGTTTATGCAGCCGTCTCTATAGCACAGACACAATTGGGGCGCACACAAGTGAGGATGCGGTTGAGAATATCACATCCCAGCGCAACCTCTGTCTTCTGATTAACGAATTTGCGCGTGCAAAGCCGGTTACCTATACTGCGCTTTACCGTTTTGCATAGATCGCCGTATCACTGATATCAAAAGGCATTCATGTTATCAGGATGTCGTTGATGGCGAACTGTCTTTTAATATAATATGAGCAATTAGTATTGTTAGTTTTTATATTATTGCTATAAAATTTAATAATTTACAATGATTTACTATAAAATTTACAAAGTAATAATAACAATATTGGAATCGATATGATTAAATGCATTCAGTTATTTTTTATTTTTGCTTATTCATTAATTTCAAATGCAGCATATGCAAATAATGATAAAGTGAATGATCAACATGACAATAATACAACTATATCGCGTGAAAGTACCCAAGATTGTGGGAATAGTACATATAGTGGATATGTGACTGCTGTGGGGGCTAGTGGACCTACGTTAGGAGTATTATGGTTTAGGACGCCTGACGTTGATGGCACGCACATAGTGGCATCGTTGCATGATGCCATAATTAACTCTAAAGGAAGATCCGTATTCAATTTAGCTCTAGCTGCAATGTCTTCAGGCGCAAATGCTAAAATATACTGTCAAAATTCACAAGTGGTAGGCATTAGCATAAGCTCATAGTTATTTCTATTATACATAAAAGATATTTTGTAAAATAATAACTTAAATATAAACTACACTTAACTACAATGGATATAAAGATGAAAGTATTATTATCATCATTATTATTAATTATAATAGGTACAAATGCATATTCTAAAAATATAGATAATACTACATCTACAACCGGTTGCCTAAAAGCAGATAATGCGGGCTATGTTACAGGTGTGTTTACATCAAATGGCATACCCTTAATTAATCTCCTCGTTACCGAAGCCGATGGTACTTCAAACACGATAGCAGTTTCGCCTGAAGACACTTTTTCTGCAAATGGAAAAAGTCTCATAACCAGCTTAGCAGTGTACGGAATGGTGAGTGGCATTCCGGTTGATATACATTGTTCAGGTAATAAAATTTTAAGTATGTACGTAATAGCAGACAAAATTTATCTGAATACGCCATAGAAATACATAAAGATATTTTAAATCGTTAATATATTATAATTAATTACGGTGAAAAATGCCATCAATTATCTCAACCATAACTGCTAGTGCATTGACTTTATTTATGGCGTCAACACTAACAAATGCCAATAGCTTGAATGAAGGACAAAACAATATTACTTCTTGCAATGAAGAAACTACCGGATATATAGACAGTATATCAAGTACAAAGAGTGGTTCTTCTAATATTATACAAATTATTATTAAGAAAACAAGTTCAATAGATGATGGATACCTTGTTAGGATTGGGCCTGATATTGATACTGGCGCAGGGAGTGATTTATTAAATATAGCTATAAGAGCGATGGCAACTAGCAGACTTGTAACTATATACTGTAAAAATGGCGTTACAAGCGCAATCAACATGCAAAACCATCCAGCTTAATCAATTTAATCTAAATACAAATATATATCAGTTATAGTTTAATGTGTATTAAATTGATTTAGTCTGCATAGCAGTTATTATCTCAATTTTTCTACAGGTGACCCAATTAGAATTTAATTTTAGATTTTAAAACGTTTTATATTATAATTTAATGACGCTTCTACATTCAGTGGAGGTCCGGACATTTTATATAAAATCGATTTCAAATTATAAAAATATTACGTACGTATAGTAAGTAATTTAATAAACAAGAATAATATAAACAAAAATCAAACATTACAAGTGATCAGTGTTCATGTTGTCATCTTTGACAACCTGTTTGTGATGTATTGTCTATTTAAAAAATAATCTGCTACATAAAATAAAGAGGTTAACATATTAGTATTAAGTGAATTTAATTAAATATTATTGATTGTTACAAATTGCAGTTGGTTAAAATGAAAAAAAAATTAATATTTATAATTGT
>UCCC01000029.1:0-5007 GCA_900470735.1 Hyphomicrobiales bacterium
TCGCGCAGTTGAAGGCCGAAGGTAAATGCCCTGATGAACTGGTGCATCGGCAGGTCAAATACCTGAACAATGTCGTCGAGGCTGACCACGGCAAGCTGAAGCAACTGATCAAACCGGTCAGAGGGTTCAAGACGTTGAAGACGGCATATGCGACGATCAAGGGCTTCGAGGACATGCGGGCGTTGCGCAAAGCCCGCCAGCTCGGTTTGCTCAATATTCAGCACCGTGAGCAATGGCGCGGCAAAAACCTGGAGAATATCGTGACCATGGCCTGTCAGCGCTGGAAAATGTGGCTCGTCAAATTCAGACCCAAACTTGGCTTTAATTATCAATCTAAGGGTGTCAAAATAGAGATGTCCTCAGAGACCTTCGGTACAAATAATCAAAACGGACAGCCTGTTTTCTATCCGAAAGACAGCCCTACGGGCGGCTTACAGCCGTTTGCTCAACGCAAACTGTCTTTCGGATACGGCTGAAAGCCATATTCTGATAAAACCCAGTCCAGAATTACCCTTGTAATGGCTTTAGAATAAAAGCCTGTCGGCAAACTCGTGCCTAAACAAGCGGTATTTATGCAGATTTTGGCACAAATAGGGGCTCCGTGGGAATCTCTGCATTAATACCCGCTAAGGGATTTTTGGCATGACGGGAAACATGTGTTTCCCGTCATGCCAAAATATCATCTTTCGCAAAAATGTTTATTCTGCCTTTCGGTTGCGACTTCCAGTATTGTGGAGCTGTGCAAACGCTGGCACCGAGACGGTCCGCCGCGTGCCATGGCCATCTGGGATTGTAAAGAATTCCGCGGCCCAGAGCGACCATGTCCGCTTTCCCGGTTGAAATAATGTCTTCAGCGTGCAGTGGATCCGTGATCAACCCAACAGCGATTGTGGGAATGCCCGTCGCTTCCTTTATCGATTGAGCTCCGGGAACCTGATAACCGGGAATTGCCTGAATTTTTTGACTGGTTGACAATCCACCCGATGACGCGTCGATCCAGTCCACTCCAAGCATCCTGAGTCGCAACGAGAAGCTGATGGTGTCTTCCAGCGTCCACCCGTGATCTGTCCAGTCTGTGACAGTGACGCGGATACCGACAGGCTTGTGGCCTGATACAGCGTCTCTGATTGCGGCAAAAACTTCCAGAGGATAACGAATTCGATTTTCAAAGGAACCGCCGTACTCGTCGTGTCTCTGGTTTGCGAGTGGTGATAGAAACTGATGTAGTAGAAATCCGTGGGCTGCATGAACCTCGATGCCATCAAATCCCAACCGGTCGGCTCTCAATGCAGCATTGGCAAACGCTGCTTTTATTCGATTCATTTCGAATTTGCCGAGAGCCAGCGGTTTAGCATCACCTTCACTGTGCGGAATTTCTGACGAGCTATATGTTTGCCATCCATAGGGTTGGCTGTGGCGTATTTGCTTCCCGCCTTGCCATGGCAGTTCTCTGGAAGCTTTGCGCCCGGCATGGGCCAATTGAATAACGACCGGAATACGCGAATATCGCCGTACGTCCTGCATCACGGTACATAGTGCGGACTCGGTTTGATCGTTCCACAAGCCCAGATCCGCATAAGTAATTCTGCCCTCCGGTTCCACCGCTGTTGCTTCAACAATCAACATTCCAGCACCTGACAGTGCCAAACTGCCGAGATGCAGTGTATGCCATGCTGTTGCTAGTCCGTTGGATGCCGCATACTGGCACATAGGAGAAACTACGATACGGTTCGGCAGTTCCAGTTCACGTAATTGCAGTTTTGAAAAAAGCGCGCTCATGATTATTCATTTATATCCAAATACCAATGCAAAAGTAGATACTATTATTGACCCAACGACTAATGATTTAAGAAGAATATTTTTTTCTTTAAAATAAAAAATAGATAAGATGAAGCCTACTACAAGGCTCATTCTGCGAAATACAGAGAGATAAGTGGAATTGACATCTGCGCTCTCGACTGCAAAGAAATAGATATACTCAGCAATCACCCATGATAAACCCACGAGAGGGATCCATGGCGACCATTTAACAGAAACATCGCGCTTCAGCGTAATCGCCAGACAGAGAAAAGCGACCGAAATCACCAATCTGTATAAAGAAGAATATGCCTGAACAGAATAAATTGAGAGACCTAAATCATGGATAATGTACTTGTCGTAAACTGTTGTGAGAGATGAAAGTAGTGTCGCGAGTGTCATGACCAGCATCGGCTTGCTGCGGAATACGGATATCCCCTCAGACTTACCGATCTGTGACAGTACATAATAGGCGAGAACAGAAACAAGAACGAATGATATCTGCAAGACAGACAAGTATTCCTGGAGCAGAATCGCGCCACCAATCAGAGTCCAGATCGGACCCGAAGCTCGAACGGCGCCAGTGAATGACATCGGCAGTTCCCGCATTGCAAAAAAAGCCAGCACCCAGGACAATGTCATACTAAGTGAGCGACCAAATATAAGGGTTTGCTGGTGCATATCTGCCCGCAATAGATTTTCCGGTAAAATGCCTTCTGATCGAACAGGGATAAAAGCCGGTACCCATAGCAAAAAGCCAAATAATGACGACCAGAACACAACAGGGATGACTGTATTTCCTGTCATCGCTTTTTTTGTCCAAAAGTCATAAAAACCCAAAAGCAGCCCAGCGCTAATTCCAGATATCATCCACATCAGGAATTTGCACTCCGAAATGCCTCAATATTTGAGTAAAGATGTGCCTGCGATGAGGTTCCTGTAAGCACTATTCCCGAAAAATTTTCGTCCAGAATGAACTGAAAAAGATCAGATGGTTTAACTTTGGCACCTTTTTCTACAAGCTTGCCCATCGCGAACGGGCGATTGATTATGGCTTTCATATTGGAGTTACGGACGAGGGTAAATATTTCCTTCAAGGCAGTATTACCTGAACTATAGGGAAACTGGATATATTGATAGCGACCGCATTCACAAGCAAGGCGGGCTGCTTCAACGTCCTTTACGGAAACGCCAAACGTTTTAATCCCTTCGTTCTCCGCTTTGTCCAGTGCGCGGAATACCTCTCTCGAGGTAACATTTTCTTCGTCTGCTTTGTGGAGTTGCAACAGGTCTATCTGGCCCAGCAGGCTCAAACTTTTGTCAATGCCGGCAGCAAGATCGCTATAAGAATGACTAGTGTAAGACCTGCTGGTTTCAAAATCCCAATACTCTCCCATTTTTGTGGCGATAGTGATTTGTTTTCTGTTTGCAGGCCCCTCGGAAAGCGCCTTCGACAGAATTGTCTCGCTGAGTGCATAAGCCGGTGCGGTGTCATAGAAGGTTATACCGCTTCCTAAAGCTGCATGAACTAAGGCGACGGCTGAATCAAATGCGGGAGGCGCAACGTTTTCGACACCCCACTCTCTCCCAATCGACAGGAGTCCGAGTCCCAGTTCAACCTTTATCATAGTTGAGTTGTCCTTATCTGATTCAGCGCACCGTTAGCGCCAGCGTAATGTTGGAACAGAACACGATCGTTTACGGCGGTGATCAATCCGCTCCGATCAGGGTGCGCTTGTTTTCGTCCAAAAAATGATCGCAGGGGCGAAGCGCGATCTCTGAACTGTGCGACCTGCTGTACATGTGAGTGATCAACCCATCGACGAGATATGGAGCTTCCGTCATTTTGCCTGGCAAAATGATTATATGATCGGGAACCGGTTCACTGATGGCGATATTGAGGGAACGGTCAGCGGCAGCGTTTGCAGCCAGATCTACCTTGACGCAGGCAATGTTCTTTGCTTGCGCGTCTTCCCATGAAGGAAAGATACGTCTCAACCCGTCTTCCACATTCGCGATATTCCGGGCGATAACATCGTAAGAAGGTTCTTCGCTGAGTACCGCGTCTTCGTTAAAGCCAACAATCGTTACGTCGCCATGATGCATCATAGCAGCTTCCATGGCGTCCAGATAAAAGACGCCGGTATGAGCAAGTCTTTTTGTGATTATGAGATGGCTTTTCCAGTAGCGCACTGGTAGCTCCACGTTGTGGAACCGATTGAAAAGGTCCTTAACACCGGTGCCTGCGGCATACACGAACTTGTCCGCTTTAAGTTTCAGTGTGACTCCATCTGCGCCGACGCATGTGAGAAGGTTTCCCTCTATCGACGTGATTTCCTGACCGAGATAGAAGACACACCCAGCAACCCGGGCACGAGCAAGAATTTTCTGATAGAGGATACGAGTGTTGATGCTTGCTTCGCCTACCTGAAAAATGGCGGCGGCTCTACTGAATGATGCGTCTGGTATAATTCTGCTAGCCTCTACATCGCTCAATCTACGATATCGGACTTCGGCAGTTTCCCAACGTGACAATACTTCCGGCAAATATTGCTCATCGCGAAGGAGAGCTAACGGAGCCTCGTCGCACTCGATAGCTTCTGGCGCGAACGATCTAATCTGTTTATGACCGTATATACATCGCCTCGCGACCTCAATCGCGGTCTCTGGGCTCCTGATCGAGACAGAGTGATATGTGCCGCGATGAAGCCAGCCTTCATTTCGCGTGGACGGTCCGGATGCAAGTGTCGTGTGTTTTTCTACAAGAGCAACTTTGAGTCCAAGTTCACTAAGCTTCTGGGATGCAAGTAAACCAGATACACCGCCCCCAATAATTACCACGTCATAATTGTACGGCACAATATTCTCTCTTTAGTATTTTATTTTCAAATTGCGAAATTGGGTATTTTAACTATATAATATAGTTCATATTTTTTCTAAAAATACATTCTCTTTCACTTTGAGTAAAAAATAAGAAAAGAACGATAGCAATATTATAATTAAATAATAATCCCAATTTATTGTGTATTATAAATTTACTAACGAATTTTTTTTTGTAAAAATGCGATATGGTGTAAATTTAAAACCTTAGTCTCGTTGTAGCGTCTCTTGCTCATCGATTTTTTGTTCAGATCTTTGAGTATAATTTGGTGTGTGGTGACGAGTTGACATCGATCGACGCCTTTTTAGGGTGTGAATACCGGTGAGAAA
>UCCC01000026.1:0-2792 GCA_900470735.1 Hyphomicrobiales bacterium
AATGATCTGGTCAATGTGAACGGTGATCTGACCCTCGCAGGCCGGCTCAACATAGCAGGGAGTTCGGGTGGCACATTTGGTGCGGGTGTATACCGTTTGATGGATTATACCGGCAGTCTGACCAATAATGGCCTGACGCTTGGCACACCGAATGCTGATCTTCGAGTTCAGACTTCGATCAATAATCAGGTTAATCTGGTCAATACGGCGGGAACATCACTCAGCTTCTGGGATGGTGATGCAGGGCCGAAGAATGACGGCGTGATCCAAGGGGGAAATGGCACCTGGTTTGGAAGTGCTGCCAATGATAACTGGACTGACCAGACGGGCATGGTCAATGCTGGCTTTGATGGTGCACTCGCAATTTTCGGCGGAGCTGCCGGTACGGTTACGGTTGATAATAGTGCGGGAGCTGTCACAGCCTCCGGAATGCAGTTTATAACCGATGGTTATAGTATTCAGGGCGGTGCAATTGGCCTGACAGGTGCGCAGTCAATGATCCGGGTTGGCGATGGCACAACTGATGGTGCGGGTTATACGGCAACTATTTCTTCTGTTCTCACTGGTACATCACAAGTGGTTAAGGCCGATCTTGGCACACTGATCCTGTCGGGCATCAATACCTATACAGGCGGTACTGCGATTAATGGCGGTACTCTTGCGATAGACGCAGATGCCAATCTGGGTGCGGCGGCGGGAGCACTGTCCTTTGATGGTGGTACTCTGCGTACAATGGCAGACCTGGCATTCATCCGCAACATTACATTGAATGCGGGTGGGGGTATATTTGATACCAACGGTAATAATTTGACTGCGCTCGCAACTGTCTCGGGTGCGGGCGCTTTGACTAAAATAGGCACAGGTACTCTGACACTGGACGGCGTAAACACCTATGCGGGTGGCACTGTGCTCAATGGCGGTGTTGTTGAGGTACGTACAGATGCCAATCTGGGTGCAGCAGCAGGGGCACTGTCCTTTGATGGCGGTACTCTGCGCAACGCAAGCGGTTTCGATATAAACCGTGCGACAACGCTCAATGCTGGTGGCGGCACATTTGATACCCAAAGAACTTTGGTCATAAGATCAGTAGTCTCAGGTGAGGGCGCTTTAACCAAAACCGGCATAGCTATCCTGGCCTTGTTTGGCACAAACACCTATGCCGGCGGCACTGCGCTCAATGGCGGTGAGATTGAGGTGCGTGCAGATGCCAATCTGGGTGCTGCAACGGGTGCCTTGTCCTTTGATGGCGGTACTCTGCGCACGGTATCTGGTTTCAACATGAATCGTGCGACAGTGCTCAATGCGGGTGGCGGTACATTTGATGTGGCGATAGCGACATTGGCTCAAGCCGGAGTAATCTCGGGTGCAGGTGCTTTAACTAAAAGCGGCACAGGTACACTGACCCTGTCGGGCACAAACACTTATGCGGGTGGTACAACGATTACTGCAGGTCAGGTGATTGCCATGAATGGCAGTGCGCTTGGTACCGGCGCTGTCGCCAATGCCGCTGCACTGGAACTTAGCTTTGCCACAGATCAGACCTTTACTAATGTTATATCCGGAACAGGGGCTCTGACCAAGACGGGCGCGGGTACAGTCACATTAACGGGCACTAATAGTTCTGCTGGTGCGGTTTCGGTTATCAATGGTGGCCTGACACTGTCTCAGGCAGGAACTTTCACGGCCGCAAGCTATACAATGGCAGCCAATACGACGACGACGATTGACGAGTCTTCGAAGCTGAGCGTGACAGGAGCTTTCTCACAGAACGCTAATTCAACTCTGAATACTGCCATCGGCGTAAATAATCCGCCGATTGTGACTGCCAACACTGCAACACTTGGCGGTACGCTGAATATTACCGGCTTTAACGGTAATTTAGCGACAACAGCCAGCGCTCTTGCGAATAATACAGTAACAATCATCAATACGACCAACGGGATTACCGGTAACTTTGCTTCAGTTAATATTGACGGAGCGGTGAGCCCTGTTGATTATGTGGTTCGGACCGCTGGCAAGAGTGCAGATAACAGGCAATATAATGTCGGCTTTGGTCTGACCTGGTTTGGAGGACCTGCCGCAGGTAATGGTGTTTTCACGCTGGCCAATGCGGCTGATGCCTTTGATGTGGATGTTGTGCTTTCTAATCAGACCGGTCCCTTTACGAGTGGCTGGAACGGCAATGAGCTGACTAAGGCAGGCGATGGCACATTAACACTGTCTGCTGTCAATACTTACACCGGTGCAACCGCAGTCAATGCAGGGACTTTGCGCACAGGTATTGTCAATGCCTTTGCGCAGAGCAGTGCGGTGACGCTTGCCTCGGGTACTATGCTTGATCTTGGTGGCTTTAATCAAATTGCCAAACAGCTCTCCGGTGCGGGTAATGTTACGCTGGGTGCTGGTGTTCTGACGGCGGATATAGCTACGGCCGCGACTTTGAGCGGTGTGATTTCCGGTACTGGCAGTCTTATCAAGACGGGAACCGGCGATTGGACATTATCTGGTACAAATATCTATGCAGGTGGCACTGCCATCAATGGCGGTGTTGTGGTGGTGGACGCAGATGCCAATCTGGGTGCTGCAACGGGTGCCTTGTCCTTTGATGGCGGTACTCTGCGCACAACAGCTGGGCTGACCATGAACCGTGCGACAGTGCTCAATGCGGGTGGCGCTACATTTGATGTAACGACCGGCATTTTGGCTCAAGCCGGAGCAATCTCAGGTACAGGTCCTATAACCAAAAGCAGCACGGGTACACTGATCTTATCGGGCACGAATACCTATACCGG
>UCCC01000024.1:0-16926 GCA_900470735.1 Hyphomicrobiales bacterium
CAAATTTGCTCTTTGCCATCTGAGCTCTCCATTAATTTAGCCTGCTCAGGCATTCTTATTTTAACGAGCGTAAGCCAAAAGGCTTACGCAAACTTCTTCTGGATTTCTGCGGCTACAGCTGCAGGAACCGGCTCATAATGGTCGAACTGCATGGTGTACTGGGCGCGGCCCTGTGACATCGAGCGCAGATTGTTCACGTAACCAAACATGCTGGCCAGTGGAACATTTGCGTTAACTACAGTAGCGATACCACGGGCTTCCGTACCGGAAATCTGACCACGACGGGAGTTCAGATCGCCAATAACGTCACCAACGTAATCCTCAGGTGTCACGACTTCGACCTTCATGATCGGTTCGAGCAACTGAGCGCCGGCTTTCTGTGCACCCTCACGGAATGCTGCACGGGAAGCGATTTCGAAGGCCAGTACGGAGGAGTCAACATCATGGTATGCACCATCGATGAGAGTTGCCTTCACACCGAGCATCGGGAAGCCTGCAAGAGGACCCGCACCCATGACGCTTTCGATACCCTTCTGAACGCCTGGGATGTATTCCTTAGGAACAGCACCACCAACGATCTTGGATTCGAAGATGAAGTCATCGCCGTCATGCGGTTCGAAAACAATCTTGACGCGAGCGAACTGACCCGAACCACCGGACTGCTTCTTATGCGTGTAATCGATTTCCGCTTTGCGGGTGATCGATTCACGGTAAGCAACCTGTGGCTGACCAATGTTAGCTTCAACCTTGAACTCACGACGCATACGGTCAACGAGAATATCGAGGTGAAGTTCACCCATACCAGCAATAATTGTCTGGCCGGATTCTTCATCGGACTTAACGCGGAACGAAGGATCTTCAGCAGCCAGACGATTCAGGGCGATACCCATCTTTTCCTGGTCAGCTTTAGTCTTTGGTTCAATCGCGATTTCGATAACTGGCTCTGGGAATTCCATGCGTTCCAGAATAACAGGCTTCAGCGGATCGCAGAGCGTGTCACCGGTTGTGGTTTCCTTGAGGCCAGCCAGCGCAACGATATCACCAGCAAATGCTTCTTCGATATCTTCACGGGAGTTGGAGTGCATCTGCAGCATACGGCCGATACGCTCACGCTTGCCTTTAACGGTATTCTCGAGAGAAGTACCCTTGGTCAGCTTACCTGAGTAGATACGCGCGAATGTCAGCGAGCCAACAAACGGATCGTTCATGATCTTGAATGCGAGCAGCGAAAGCGGCGCATCATCCGTTGATTCACGAGTTGTTTCTTCTTCAGTCTTTACGTCGATACCTTTAATCGCAGGCACTTCGTTCGGAGCTGGCAGATAATCAACAACTGCATCCAGAACAGGCTGAATGCCTTTGTTCTTGAACGCGGTGCTGCAAAGTACCGGATGGAACTGAACAGCAATCGTACCCTTACGGATCAGCGCACGCAGCTCATCATTGGTAGGCAGAGTGCCTTCCAGGTAAGCTTCCATTGCAGCTTCATCAACTTCAACAGCAGTTTCGATCAGCTTTTCGCGATATTCTTCTGCTTTAGCCTGAAGGTCAGCAGGAATTTCACCAACCTGCGTCGGAGCGCCGATTGTACCATCCCATGTCAGCGCCTTCATCTCAACGAGATCGATCACACCACCGAATTCGTTTTCAGCACCGATTGGCAGCTGGATAACGAGAGCAGTTGCACCCAGACGGGTTTTGATCATTTCTACGCAGCGATAGAAATCCGCACCGATCTTGTCCATTTTATTGACAAGAACCATACGTGGTACGTGGTACTTCTCAGCCTGACGCCATACGGTTTCAGTCTGCGGCTCTACACCGGCGTTCGCATCGAGAAGTGCAATCGCACCATCGAGAACGCGAAGGGAACGCTCAACTTCAATCGTGAAGTCAACGTGACCAGGAGTATCGATGATGTTGAAGCGACGCTTCTTGCCATCACGGCCTTCCCAGAACGTAGTTGTTGCAGCAGAGGTAATGGTAATACCACGTTCCTGCTCCTGCTCCATCCAGTCCATTGTGGAGGCGCCGTCGTGGGTTTCACCGATCTTATGGTTCTTACCTGTATAGAACAGGATACGCTCAGTCGTTGTCGTTTTACCGGCATCGATGTGCGCCATAATACCGAAATTACGGTAGTCTTCGATTTTATATTCGCGGGCCATAATATTTGCTCTTTGAATAGAGTTCGACGATTACCAGCGGTAATGCGAGAATGCGCGATTGGCTTCAGCCATACGGTGAGTATCTTCACGCTTCTTAACGGCAGAACCACGGTTGTTTGCAGCATCAAGCAATTCGCCGGACAAACGATCAATCATCGTTGTTTCATTGCGATTGCGAGCTGCATTGATCAGCCAGCGGATCGCCAGAGCCTGACGACGCTCAGGGCGAACATCAACAGGAACCTGATAAGTCGCACCACCTACACGGCGTGAGCGCACTTCCACGTGAGGCGCAACATTGTCGAGCGCCTGATGGAACATCACCAGACCATCCTGCTTAGCTTTCGCTTCAACAGAATCCAGAGCACCATAAACGATGGACTCTGCAACAGATTTCTTACCATGAAGCATGATTGCATTCATGAATTTTGTAACAACCAGATCACCAAACTTTGGATCCGGATTGATTACACGCTTCTCAGCACTATGACGACGTGACATGTCGATCTCTTTAATTACATCGGGCTCAACTCACCTGAGGATCAGGTGGCCGGTATCCCCGGAAAATTACTTATTTAGGACGCTTAGCACCATACAGCGAACGACGCTGCTTACGGTTTTTAACACCCTGGGTATCGAGAACACCACGAATGATGTGATAACGCACACCTGGCAAATCCTTGACGCGGCCGCCGCGGATCATGACAACGGAGTGTTCCTGAAGGTTGTGACCTTCACCCGGAATATAACCGATGACTTCAAAGCCGTTGGTCAGACGAATCTTTGCTACTTTACGCAGCGCCGAGTTCGGCTTTTTCGGGGTTGTTGTGTAAACACGGGTACATACACCGCGCTTCTGTGGGTTTGCCTGCAGAGCAGGAACCTTATTACGCTTAACCTGCGCCTGGCGAGGTTTGCGAATTAGCTGGTTTACGGTAGGCATTGAACCTTCCTCTACTGAATTAACTCATATCTTTTGCCCCAAAGGGACGTTTCACCACTATGCAAATACACAGAATCGGACATTAAGCCAATGTTTGCATTGGCATGCCCGAACAAAAGCAGAGGAAGTTACCTTCATGCGAACGAGATTTACATATTAGATCGTAAAACGAACCCTGTTTGAGACAAACTCCAGAGCGAGACACTCCGGAACAGCCAGCCTCACATCGGCTCAGATGGTGTGCTGATACGCTTAAAGGTACGTTTCGTCAAGACCAGTGGCTTAGTTTTCTGATTTATGACAGGAAAAACCGGTTTCAGCCCTCCGTTTGGAGGTGTTTTGGTCTGCTTTTGCCTGTTTTGTAATGCTAAACACATAAATCTTGGGCAGAATCCGTATCCGACTGTCTTTTTCTCGGATTATCTTTTATGCAGACAGTCTGATTCAGCCGTTTCAGGCCCTGATACAGGGCAGCTTTAACCGGAAATTAAGGAATACCCCGTGTCAGACACAAATCCCGATTCGAATGAAGTCTTTCTCATTATTGCAGATGCCTGGAAAGAGGGCGAGAGCGATCCCGTCAATGTCCACATCCTGTTTAAGTCAGAACCGGAAGAAGATGTCATTCAGGCCGCTTTGGAAATTCTTGCCAGCGAAGGTTTTGCTGAAGCCGAGATTTCTGAAATCGGCACTCTGACAGAACAGCCGGAAGAAGAGCCATATCTGAGCGGTTATAATACTGCCCTCTCCGGTCAGGTTGCCATGATTGAATTCGATGGTTCCAGCGAAGATGATGAGGATGAAGACGAGGAATAATTTCTCTCTTTCATTTTAACGATCAAAGAGCATTTTCAGTGAAACTGGGAATGCTCTTTTTTTGCGCTCAAATTGGCTTGCTAAAGCTATTCCGATCAAAAGCCTTTAAACCACCCTGCCCGAGCAACAAAAAAGGCCACCCGAAGGTGGCCTTTTCTTTATCTTATAGAGGCAGATTATTCTGCGGCATTGTTGGTCATATCAACCAGCATTGCGTTTGCAGCATCAGCACCGGAGGTTTTGCGGCGCTCATCGATGATCAGATCATCGCGGGCTGTCGCAATACGACGGATCTGGCTCATCATGCCACCGGTACCTGCCGGGATCAGACGACCAACAATCACGTTTTCCTTCAGACCCTGCAGTGTATCCATCTTACCGGCAACAGCAGCTTCGGTCAGAACGCGGGTTGTTTCCTGGAAGGAAGCAGCCGAGATGAACGAAGGTGTCTGCAGCGATGCCTTGGTGATACCGAGCAGAACCGGCAGGCCGGAAGCTGGCTTCTTACCATCTTCAACCAGACGATCATTGATTTCGTCAAGTTCAATACGGTCAACATGATCACCCGGAATATAGGTGCTGTCACCGGATTCCGTGATTTCAACCTTCTGCAGCATCTGACGAACGATCACTTCGATATGCTTATCGTTGATCGTCACACCCTGCAGACGATAGACTTCCTGAATTTCGTTCACGAGGTAAGAAGCAAGTGCTTCCACGCCCTTGATCGCCAGAATGTCATGCGGTGCAGGATTACCGTCGAGAATATAGTCACCCTTTTCGATCGCATCGCCATCCTGAAGATGGAAAGGCTTGCCTTTAGGGATCAGATATTCAACCGGCTCCAGATTATGGTCGTTCGGTTCAATAATGATGCGGCGCTTGTTCTTGTAGTCGCGGCCGAAACGGATTGTACCATCAACTTCAGCGATGATCGCATGATCTTTCGGACGACGTGCTTCGAACAGTTCAGCAACACGTGGCAGACCGCCGGTAATATCCTTGGTCTTCGCGCTTTCCATAGGCAGACGGGCAATCACGTCACCGACGCGAACCGTTGCACCTGGCTCAACCGAGAGAATGGTCTCAACGGAGAGCTGGAAGCGAGCTTCACCACCCTTCGACAGTTTCGCAACTTTGCCGTTCTTGTCTTTAACAACAAGAGCAGGCTTCAGATCCGCACCGCGAGGTGTTGAACGCCAGTCAATAACAACGCGCTTGGTGATACCAGTGGATTCATCGGTGTTTTCAGCAACCGACAGACCGTCAACCATATCTTCGAACTCAATCACACCTTCAACTTCGGTGATGATCGGACGGGTATACGGATCCCACTCGGCCAGACGCTGACCGCGCTTCACTGCATCACCATCATCGACAAACAGACGCGAACCATAAGTTACGCGATGGCTTGCACGTTCCTTGCCGGAAGCATCCATGATGAGAACGGCCATGTTACGGCCCATAACCACCAGGTGACCGTCGGAGTTGCGAACCACATTGCGGTTACGCAGAGCAACAGTACCTTCATACGAAGCTTCGAGGTAAGAGCTATCCACAACCTGCGCTGTACCACCAAGGTGGAACGTACGCATGGTCAGCTGGGTACCAGGCTCACCGATCGACTGCGCAGCGATAACACCGACAGCTTCACCTTTGTTCACCGGAGTACCGCGTGCAAGGTCACGACCATAGCACTTACCGCACACGCCGGAGCGTGTCAGACAGGTCAGAGCCGAACGGATACGAACAGTCTGGATACCAGCCTTTTCGATCACTTCAACATGACGTTCTTCGATCATATCACCGGAAGCAACAATCACTTCACCCGATGCCGGATGTGTAATGTCATCCAGAGCAACACGACCCAGAATACGCATACCGAGCGAGGCAACAATCTGACCAGCATCTACGATCGGGTTCATCGTCAGACCAACGGTTGCACCGCAATCTGGTTCAGAAATAATCGCATCCTGCGCAACGTCAACGAGACGTCGTGTCAGATAACCGGAGTTAGCGGTTTTCAGAGCCGTATCAGCCAGACCCTTACGGGCACCGTGTGTCGAGTTGAAGTACTCGTTCACGGTCAGACCTTCTTTAAAGTTCGAGATAATCGGTGTTTCGATAATCTCGCCCGAAGGCTTGGCCATCAGACCACGCATACCGCCGAGCTGACGCATCTGCGAAGGCGAACCACGGGCACCGGAATGCGACATCATGTAGATGGAGTTCATCTGCTTCTGACGTCCGGTTTCCTTGTCGAATTCAACAGCCTTAATACGGGCCATCATTTCGTCGGCGATCTTGTCAGTCGCTTTACCCCAGGCATCAACAACTTTGTTGTACTTTTCGCCCTGAGTGATCAGACCGTCATTGTACTGCTGTTCATATTCCTTGGCCAAAGCTTCTGTATCGGCAACGATTTTCGCCTTGGCATCAGGAATGACCATGTCATCCTTACCAAACGAAATACCGGCACGACAAGCATGAGCAAAGCCGAGCTGCATCACGCGGTCACAGAAGATCACTGTCTCTTTCTGACCGCAATGACGGTAAACCAGATCGATCATCTTGGAGATGTTCTTCTTGGTCATTTCCTGATTGCAAATATCGAAAGGAACATTGGCGTTCTTCGGCAGCAACTCACCAAGGATCAGACGGCCAGGCGTTGTATCAAAGATTTTCGATACAGGATTGCCTTCCACATCAACAGATTTGAAGCGGCCTTTGATCTTTGTATGCAGAGTAACGGTCTTGGTTTCCAGCGCATGCTGCAATTCGCCCATATCAGCGAAAGTCATGCCCTGACCAGGTTCGTTTTCAGCAACGATCGACAGGTAGTAGAGACCGAGAACCATATCCTGCGACGGCACGATGATCGGAAGACCGTTTGCCGGATGCAGAATGTTGTTGGTCGACATCATCAGAACACGTGCTTCTAGCTGCGCTTCAAGCGACAGCGGCACGTGAACAGCCATCTGGTCACCATCGAAGTCCGCGTTAAACGCAGTACAAACGAGCGGGTGCAGCTGGATTGCCTTACCTTCAATC
Source organism: Hyphomicrobiales bacterium (assembly GCA_900470735.1). Taxonomy (GTDB): domain Bacteria; phylum Pseudomonadota; class Alphaproteobacteria; order Rhizobiales; family Rhizobiaceae; genus Pseudochrobactrum. The sequence goes on from UCCC01000024.1 coordinate 6,979, forward strand.
AGAGTTGGTTCGAAAGCCTGAATACCCAGTCTGTGCAGTGTCGGCGCACGGTTGAGCAGAACCGGATGCTCGCGGATAACCTCATCAAGGATATCCCAAACTTCCGGGCGTTCTTTTTCAACCAGCTTCTTCGCCTGCTTAACAGTCGAGGAGAAGCCTTTGGCGTCAAGACGTGCATAGATAAACGGCTTGAACAGTTCCAGAGCCATTTTCTTAGGCAGACCGCACTGGTGCAGTTTCAGCTCAGGACCGGTCACGATAACCGAACGACCGGAATAGTCGACGCGCTTACCGAGAAGGTTCTGACGGAAACGACCCTGTTTACCTTTCAGCATATCCGAAAGCGACTTCAGCGGACGCTTGTTCGCACCGGTAATGGTACGACCGCGACGGCCGTTATCGAACAGAGCATCCACAGCTTCCTGCAGCATGCGCTTTTCGTTACGGATAATGATGCCAGGCGCACGAAGCTCCATCAGGCGCTTCAGACGGTTGTTACGGTTGATCACACGACGGTAAAGGTCGTTCAGATCGGAAGTCGCAAAACGACCGCCGTCCAGCGGTACAAGCGGACGCAGATCCGGCGGGATCACCGGAACGATCTTCATGATCATCCACTCAGGGCGGTTGCCGGATTCCATGAAGTTCTCAACAATTTTGAGACGCTTCATCAGTTTCTTGGTCTTCAGTTCCGATGTGGTTTCGGCCAGATCAGTGCGCAGCTGCACTGCAATCTTGTCGAGTTCCATCGAAGCCAGCAGATCGTAAATCGCTTCTGCACCGATCAGCGCTGTGAACTGGTCTTCACCGAATTCATCAACCGCGATCATGTATTCTTCTTCTGAAAGCAGCTGATGCTCTTTCAGGGAAGTCAGACCTGGTTCGGTAACAATGTAGTTTTCGAAATACAGAACGCGTTCGATATCCTTCAGCGTCATATCAAGCAATGTGCCGATACGCGAAGGAAGCGATTTCAGGAACCAGATATGGGCAACAGGAGCAGCCAGTTCGATATGGCCCATGCGCTCACGACGCACGCGTGACAGCGTTACTTCAACGCCGCACTTCTCACAGATAATGCCCTTGTATTTCATGCGCTTGTACTTACCGCACAGGCACTCATAGTCCTTGATCGGGCCGAAGATACGCGCGCAGAAAAGACCATCGCGTTCAGGCTTGAACGTACGGTAATTGATCGTTTCTGGCTTTTTGATCTCGCCGTATGACCAGGATAGAATCTTCTCAGGGGACGCAATCGAAATCCGGATGGAATCGAATGTCTGCGCCGGAGCCTGAGGATTGAAAAGATTCATGACCTCTTGGTTCATGCCGTTCTCCTTCGGGCATCATGCTTCACAAAAAGTTGGCCTACTCTTAGCAAAAGCATCATGCGTTTGAATCTATATGCAGAGCAGTATCCGGCACGCAACCTTGGCGCCTTGACACTCTCTGACGGGCAATTGCCCTTTGACCGCAACAGTCAGACGCTGGGTCTGAAACCGTCATAATTTCAAAACATACTGCCAAATAATGGCAATAATGGCGTGGCGCGGAAAACCGCGTCACGCCTGTTGTTTTTACTCTGCTGCGTCAGGCAGCTCTGCCGGCGCTACGAAGTCGCGTGTATCGTCGAGTTCAACATTCAGACCAAGCGAACGCATTTCCTTGACGAGAACGTTAAAGCTCTCAGGAATACCCGCTTCGAATGTATCATCACCGCGTACAATCGCTTCATAAACCTTGGTACGGCCTGCCACGTCATCAGACTTGATGGTGAGCATTTCCTGCAGCGTATAAGCTGCACCATAGGCTTCAAGCGCCCAGACTTCCATTTCACCGAAGCGCTGACCACCAAACTGCGCCTTACCACCCAGCGGCTGCTGTGTGACGAGCGAGTAAGGTCCGATCGAACGGGCGTGAATCTTATCATCAACCAGGTGGTGCAGTTTGAGCATATAAATATAGCCCATTGTCACCTGACGATCAAAAGGTTCGCCTGTACGGCCGTCATAGAGTGTCGACTGACCGGAAGTTGCCAGACCTGCATCAGCAAGCATCGCATTGATGTCTGCTTCAACAGCACCGTCAAAGACCGGAGTTGCAATCGACACGCCGCGCTTCACCTGATCTGCAAGCATGAGGACGGAATCGTCATCATAAGAGCGAACCGGTTCGTTACGATCATTGTCCGGATAGATATGTTCCAGAGTGTCACGCAGCGGCTGGATATTTGCGGTCTCTTTATAGACCTCGATCAGTTCCCCGATCTTCTTACCCATACCGGCACATGCCCAGCCCAGATGTGTTTCAAGAATCTGGCCCACGTTCATACGGGACGGCACACCCAGAGGGTTAAGCACGATGTCCGCATGGGTACCATCTTCAAGGAACGGCATATCTTCTACTGGCAGAATGCGGGAAACCACACCCTTGTTACCGTGACGGCCGGCCATCTTGTCGCCTGGCTGGATCTTGCGCTTAACAGCAACAAAGACCTTAACCATCTTCATGACGCCCGGAGCCATTTCGTCGCCGCGCTGTACCTTTTCGACCTTATCCATGAAGCGTGTTTCAAGCAGCTTCTTAGATGCGTCGTACTGGTTACGCAGAGCTTCGAGTTCACTCTGGCTCTTTTCGTCTTCAACGGCAAACTGCCACCACTGGGAACGCGGATATTCAGTCAGGATGTCGCGTGTAACGGCAACGCCCTTCTTGAAGCCCTTAGGACCCGCAGCTGTAATCTTACCTTCCAGCATATCTGCCAGACGACCATAGGTGTTACGGTCAAGGATAGACTGTTCGTCGTCGCGGTCTTTTGCCAGACGTTCGATTTCTTCACGCTCAATTGCCATTGCGCGTTCGTCTTTTTCAACACCGTGGCGGTTGAAGACGCGAACTTCCACAACAGTACCGTATGTTCCCGGAGGCATACGCATTGAGGTGTCACGAACGTCAGAAGCCTTTTCACCAAAGATTGCACGCAGAAGCTTTTCTTCCGGCGTCATCGGGCTTTCACCCTTTGGTGTAATCTTACCGACGAGAATATCGCCAGGATGAACTTCCGCACCGATGTAAACAATACCGGCTTCGTCGAGGTTCTTCAGTGCTTCTTCCGAAACGTTCGGAATATCGCGTGTGATTTCCTCAGGTCCGAGCTTGGTATCACGGGCAGCAACTTCGAATTCTTCGATATGGATCGAAGTGAACACGTCATCCGAAACGATCTTCTCAGAAAGCAGGATGGAGTCTTCGTAGTTATAGCCGTTCCAAGGCATGAACGCGACGAGCACGTTACGGCCAAGCGCCAGATCACCGAGATCAGTCGACGGACCATCAGCAATGATGTCGCCCTTGCCCACACGGTCGCCAACGCGCACAAGTGGACGCTGGTTAATGCAGGTGCTCTGGTTGGAGCGCTGGAACTTCATCAGACGGTAAATGTCAACGCCGGACTTCGAAGGATCGAGATCTTCGGTTGCACGAACAACAATACGAGTTGCATCAACCTGATCAACAATACCACCGCGGCGCGCACCAATAGCTGCACCGGAGTCACGGGCAACAATCGGCTCCATACCGGTACCAACAAACGGCGCTTCTGCACGTACCAGAGGCACGGCCTGACGCTGCATGTTCGAGCCCATGAGAGCGCGGTTGGCGTCGTCGTTTTCCAGGAACGGAATGAGCGCAGCAGCAACAGAAACCAGCTGCTTCGGCGAAACGTCCATCAGATCCACGTTTTCACGCGGCGCCATCAGAACTTCACCGGAGTGACGGGAAATTACGAATTCTTCAACGAACTCGCCATTTTCACCGATTTCAGCATTGGCCTGAGCAACATAGTGCTTGGCTTCTTCCATAGCGGAAAGATAAACGACCTCATTGGTCACCTTACCGTCGATAATTTTACGGTACGGGCTTTCAATGAAACCATATTTGTTGACGCGCGCAAATGTTGCGAGCGAGTTGATCAGACCGATATTCGGACCTTCCGGTGTTTCAATCGGGCAGATACGGCCGTAATGTGTCGGATGAACGTCGCGGACTTCAAAGCCTGCGCGTTCACGGGTCAGACCACCAGGTCCGAGAGCCGACAGACGACGCTTATGGGTAATTTCAGACAGCGGATTGGTCTGATCCATAAACTGCGACAGCTGCGAAGAACCGAAGAATTCACGCACAGCGGCAGCAGCCGGCTTCGCGTTAATCAGATCCTGCGGCATCACTGTATCGATTTCGATCGAAGACATACGCTCTTTGATCGCGCGCTCCATGCGCAGCAGACCAACGCGGTACTGATTTTCCATCAGTTCGCCAACGGAACGTACACGACGGTTACCGAGGTTATCGATATCGTCGATTTCGCCCTTGCCGTCACGCAGCTCTACAAGTGTCTTGATAACAGCCAGAATGTCTTCCTTACGGAGAACACGGACTGTATCTTCCGCATCGAGGTCAAGACGCATATTCATCTTAACACGACCAACGGCCGACAGATCGTAACGCTCTGAATCAAACAGCAGCGATTCGAACATCGCTTCTGCAGAATCCATTGTCGGAGGCTCACCCGGACGCATCACACGGTAGATGTCGAACAGCGCATCCTGACGGGACTGGTTCTTGTCAGCAGCCAGCGTATTGCGGATGTAAGCACCCACATTCACATGGTCGATATCAAGAATATTGATCTCGTTGCCACCGGTTTCGAGCAGAACTTTCAGAGTCTTTTCGTCAATTTCATCACCGGCTTCGAGATAGATCTCACCAGTTGCATAGTTGACGATATCCTCTGCCAGATAAGAACCAAGCAAGTCATCATCCGTTGCACGGATAGCTTTAACGCCCTTCTCCGCGATCTGCTTGGCTGCACGCGCAGTCAGCTTACGTCCGCTTTCAGCAACAACTTCACCGGTATCAGCATCGAGCATATCGCCGATGATTTTCATACCTTTGAAGCGATCAGCCGAGTACGGGATACGCCAATTTTCACCGTCACGCGAATAGGTGACAGCGTTATAGAAGGTCGAAAGAATTTCTTCACCATCCATACCCAGCGCCATCAGCAGCGATGTGGTAGGAATCTTACGACGACGGTCAATACGCGCGTAAACAATATCTTTGGCATCAAATTCGATATCAAGCCACGAACCGCGATACGGGATAACGCGCGCTGCGAACAAAAGCTTGCCCGAAGAATGCGTTTTACCTTTATCGTGATCGAAGAATACACCAGGTGAACGGTGCATCTGCGAAACGATTACACGTTCCGTACCATTGACAATAAAGGTACCGTTGTCTGTCATGAGCGGCATATCGCCCATGTAGACATCTTGCTCTTTAATGTCTTTGATCGACTTGGCGCCGGTATCTTCGTCAATATCAAAAACGATAAGACGCAGCGTCACTTTCAGCGGTGCTGAGTAGGTCAGATCACGCTGGCGGCACTCATCCACATCGAACTTTGGCGCGTCGAATTCGTACTTGACGAATTCGAGCATAGATGCCCCGGAAAAATCCGAGATCGGAAACACCGACTTAAAAACAGCCTGCAAACCTTCGTCAGGACGTCCACCCTTAGGTTCATCGACCATAAGGAACTGGTCATAGGATGCCTTCTGAACCTCAATGAGGTTCGGCATCTGGGCGACTTCTGGAATCTTGCCGAAAAATTTGCGTACGCGCTTACGACCGTTAAAAGAGTGGGTCTGAGCCATCGTCGCTCCTCGTTCTGTGCCTTACGGCGTTCTGAGCCATGGGAATACCAGGGCCTGTTGCTTGCCGTCTTACGACGGTCCTATGAACGGGTCAAAACCCGTTTCCTGACAGCTGCTCTTCTGTCAGGAAAAGGGTTTGTAACCGTTTGAACTTGATAATCTGCCATTAACTATGAAAGACATATTAAGTTCATTATGCTATCTGCTTTTGTTTGTCACCTAAAATCAGGCACTTACCAAAAACTTCCGCTACAAGCGGAAAACGGCGGGCTGTTAGGCCCGCCGAATAACTCAAATTACTTGAGTTCAACCTTAGCGCCAGCTGCTTCGAGCTGAGCTTTGATTTTTTCAGCTTCGTCTTTCGACGCGCCTTCTTTAACAGCCTTAGGAGCGCCTTCTACGAGGTCCTTAGCTTCTTTCAGGCCCAGACCGGTGATTGCGCGAACTTCCTTGATCACGTTGATCTTGTTTGCGCCGCCATCAGCGAGGACAACGTCAAACTCGGTCTTTTCTTCAGCGGCTGGTGCAGCAGCACCGGCAGCAGCAGCAACTGCTACAGGAGCAGCAGCAGATACGCCCCACTTTTCTTCAAGAAGCTTGGACAGTTCTGCAGCTTCCAGAACGGTCAGAGCGGACAGGTCTTCAACGATCTTTGCGAGATCAGCCATGGTATATTCCTTTAATTAAGGTTTGAACTGTTGTAACAGCGAGAACGGCCTTACGCCGCTTCGTTCTTCCGGGCATGTGCGCCGATAACGCGAGCAATTTGACCTGCTGGCGCGCTTGTAAGCACAGCGAGACGGGTGGCTGGTGTCTGAACCATACCAACCAGCTTGGCGCGCAGTTCGTCGAGCGACGGCAGGGAAGCAAGAGCTTTCACGCCTTCTGCATCGAGAGTTGTCGCACCCATAGAACCACCAAGAATGACAAGCTTGTCATTGGTCTTAGCGAATTCTACCGCTACTTTTGGAGCTGCAATTGGATCAACTGCATAAGCAATTACAGTCTGTCCAGTGAACAGATTTGCAATGCCTTCGGACTCCGTGCCCTGAAGAGCGATTTTGGCAAGACGGTTCTTCGCGACTTTAACGGCGCCGCCTGCTGCACGGATTTTTTCGCGAAGATCGCTCATCTGTGCAACTGTGAGACCGCTATAGTGGGCCACGACGACCGAGCCGGACTCTTTGAAAGTGCCGTTCAGCCAAGTGACAAATTCGCGCTTTTCCGCTTTTTCCACTGTCTCTCTCCAGTTGGCAAGAATGCACAGGAGCATCCTTACCGGGTTGCCTTTGCCGGATAACGTGTAAGAAGTGTCATCCAACATACGAGGTTCCTGTCCCCTTCCCCTTCACCGCCCGAGAGCAGATCCGGTCAAGGCAACTACGGTTCAAACCTTAAACACAGCAGAGCTGTAAAAAATAAGGTCATTCCACGTCTCATGCAGGCTCATAAAATTAAGGCGAGCCACCTGCAATCTCGGACAGGATACCGGAATTTTACTTCCGGTGATCCGGGCCCAAAGGCCCCGGAAACTTTTAAAAGATTCACATACTGCATTTACTCGGACAGTATTTGAATCAGGCTTTTACAGATTTATTCTGTAAATGCAAATCAGACGATTTTAACGCTTGCAGGTTCAACCTTGACGCCAACGCCCATGGTCGAAGAAACAGCAACGCGCTTCAGGTATTCACCCTTGGCACCGGCTGGCTTGGCTTTGAGAACTGCATCTGCGAAAGCGCGGATGTTTTCTTCCAGAGCCTTAACTTCAAAAGAAGCCTTACCAATACCTGCATGGATGATACCGGCTTTTTCAACGCGGAATTCAACAGCGCCGCCCTTGGAAGCCTTAACAGCACCAGCAACATCAACAGTTACAGTACCGACTTTAGGGTTTGGCATCATGCCGCGCGGGCCGAGAACCTTACCAAGACGACCAACGAGTGGCATCATGTCTGGTGTAGCAATACAACGATCGAAATCGATGTTGCCGCCATTGATGATTTCGTAGAGATCTTCCGCACCAACGATGTCCGCACCGGCTTTCTTAGCTTCTTCAGCTTTGTCACCACGGGCAAATACAGCAACGCGAACAGTACGACCTGTGCCGTTTGGCAGATTGACAACGCCGCGAACCATCTGGTCAGCATGACGTGGATCAACGCCGAGATTCATCGAAACTTCGATAGTTTCGTCGAATTTCGCAACAGCACGTTCCTTTACGAGACCGAGCGCAGTGCCCAGATCGTAAAGTTTCATTGGCTCTACGCCTTCACGGATTTTAGCGACACGCTTTGAAATTTTCGCCATCGTATCAGCCTTCCACCTTCAGACCCATCGAACGGGCCGAACCTTCGATCATGCGCATTGCAGCTTCGATGTCAGACGCATTCAGGTCTTTCATTTTGGCTTCAGCAATTTCGCGCACTTTGTCACGAGAAATCGTGCCGACTGAAGATTTACCTGGCTCTTTCGAACCGGACTTCAGGTTAGCAGCTTTCTTGAGGAAGTAGGTTACAGGAGGAGTCTTCATCACGAATGTGAAGGACTTATCCTGATAATAGGTGATGACAACAGGAATTGGCGAACCTTTTTCAAGTTCCTGTGTGGCAGCATTAAATGCCTTACAGAATTCCATGATGTTAATACCGCGCTGACCCAGAGCCGGACCAATTGGTGGCGATGGGTTTGCGGTGCCAGCAGCTACCTGAAGCTTAAGCTGGCCTGCAATTTTCTTAGCCATTACTATCTGCCTTTATTCTTGCCCCTCAGAGCAAAGTTAAATGTCTTTACAGACACTCTTTTACGCTGTGCAATACAGCGTTGCAGCGGGTGGTTCGGTTAACAGAGCGGCTAAGCCTGCGCCCCTTCCACCCATTTGGTCACCTGAGCGACCTTTCAGCCCGAAGGCCGAATTGATCAGAGTTTATCAACCTGACCAAAATCCAGATCAACCGGGGTAGCGCGACCAAAGATTGAAACTTCAACCTTCAGACGGGCACGATCCTCATCGACCTCTTGAACGATACCGTTGAACGAAGCAAACGGACCATCGGAAACGCGTACAGATTCACCCACTTCGAACGATACAGAAGCGCGCGGACGCTCAACACCATCCTGCACCTGAGACAGAATCTGCTGAACTTCACGGTCACTGATCGGAACAGGCTTTGATTCAGAACCAAGGAAGCCGGTTACCCGCGGAGTATTTTTGATCAGATGATAAACATCATCTGTCAGATTGGCACGAACAAGAACATAACCAGGGAAGAACTTGCGCTCTGCGTCAACCTTACGGCCGCGGCGCACTTCCACGATTTTTTCTGTAGGTACGAGAATTTTTTCAAAAAGGTGAAACAGACCCTTCTGCTTCGCCTTTTCTTCGATTGCCTCAGCAACCTTTTTTTCGAAATTCGAATATGCGTGTACGATATACCAACGCGCAGTCATTATGCTTCTCCCGTATAGCTCACACCAGCCGAAACGCCAACAAAGCCACTCTTAACGCCCGAGACTCAGAAGCAATTCAACGCCATAAGCCATCAACTGATCAGCAACAAAGAAAAACAGCGCCGCCAAGAAAGCCATAATCACAACCATGATTGTTGAAATTACAGTTTCGCGCCGGGTCGGCCACGTTACTTTAGCCGTCTCAGCACGAACCTGACGGAAAAAGGTAATCGGATTTGTTTTGGACGCCATTTGCCACTCTGCGCTTGATTAAAATTATTCCCAATCAAAACAAGTCATTAAGAATGCATTAATCAGAAAGAACCCACAAGATTACGGCACGCCGGACGAAAGCTCAATCCCACGCACCGCTATTTATCGACCCTACATAGTGCCGATTCCTCAAAAACACAAGCCCATATGCTAAGATATAATAAATTCCCGCATATCATGCACCAAAAGTGCATATTGATGCCCCTGCCCTGCCGCAGGCCGCACAACTGCCCGACAGATATCATCAGGTCAGCATTTGCATTATGAATACACCAATAATCTAAGCATAAAAAAACGGCACTGTAAATTAATACAGTACCGTTTCTTAAAATGGCAGGGGCAGCAGGGCTCGAACCCGCGACCTACGGTTTTGGAGACCGTCGCTCTACCAACTGAGCTATACCCCTAAACTTTTCACTCTAAATCATTAGAGCAGAGACAAGGCTGGCTGACCAGCCTTGTAAAATCTTTATTATTCGATGATCGAAGCCACGATACCTGCACCAACGGT
>UCCC01000007.1:0-203519 GCA_900470735.1 Hyphomicrobiales bacterium
GCCTGAGTTATAGCATTTCCAGCAAAAGTGGGAACCGGTTTTGCGTCAAATAATGCGTAAAAACAAATAGTTACAGCGGTTTCAACGATTCAGTCTTAACTGGAGCCGCTGTAATTATAAAAAAATGTCTGAAAGAATCCGATTAACGAACAGCCTGATGTGTCTGGTTATTTTGTGCCACAACAATCAGGTCAGGCACGTTTTTTACGGCTTCTTCAGTCATGCTGAGAAAATGAAACTTCTGCTGTTGCTGGATTGGATTGGGTGCAACAAAAATCGCTGCGGTGAGCAGAAATGCAGCCATAATTCCTAAGCGCTTTTCAGTTTTTGCATTCATGGTTTTAGTCCTGTTCGTTTTGCCCTTGGCTTTCGAGCGCTTGCCCGGCTCTATGGGCTGAAATCATGGTAAAGTTATGAAAACCTCTGCGGTTTTCATCTCAGTGAAATGTTTTGTAACCGGCCGGTGAGAGAACACAGGCAACAGCATAATGAGGGATCGGCAGCAGCACCTGCTCCAGTTCAGTCATGGTCTGCGCATAATCCTGCGCGGCCTTTTTGACTTCCGCGATGCGGCTGCTGCAAACCAGTGCATCAAGGCAGACATCGCGTGTGGTGTCATCGCCGTTTTGCAGGGCGGAGATCAGCCCCATCAGCAGGCATTCTTCACGGCAGATATGCATCGAACCATAAGGAAAGGCTTTGAGCTGACAAGCTGCGCAAAAATGCAGGGTGCGGATGAAGTGGGAAAGTTCGGTCACCGCACGTTTGGCTTTATCAAGGCCAAGCTCCTGCGTGTACACTGTCCAGGCCATTTCCCACGGAATAACCGATCCGGTTTCAAAACCGGCAGTCCAGTGGCGGTAGCCTTCAAGTACCAGCTTTTCAGCCTGTCGCTCGAAATAATGGCTGGATGTTTCAAAGAGATTTCTGACCTGCATATTCATGGCTTGCATCCGATCTGAAAAGGACGTGAAAGCGCAATGAATATGCGTCGCGGCTGCGGGCGCGACGAGAGTACCACCCTTGGGCGGTAGAGTGCCTGACCAAACATAGGTCCTCCAATAGAGCGGGTTCAAGGCCCAAACATCAAAGGTTGAATTTATTGCCACGAGCGGCGGGAAATGCTCCCTCTCTGCTCTGACGAATGGAATATGCCGGTGAAAATGGTTGATTGTCAAACCTAATTTACGCGGAATTTTTAGAAAAATGTTCTTAATTCAATAGCTTAGAATAATTCCAGACTATTTTACTCAAGTTATAAATCTGAAAACGTAAGCTATCTATATGAAAGCGTACAGATTTTGCGTGATTGTCGCAGGCGGCCGGATTGCAAAGTGTTCCGGCCGGATTTTATATCTCTGCGACGTCGCGCCCCACACTAAATACTGCGCAAGGCAGCCCGTATGAGGCGTAACATCAAGAATCAGCCCTTAGTGATGGCTGTGATCACCGGCTTTATCGCTGGAGCCCTTAGCCGGATTCACGTGAAACGATACGTTAACCTTTCCGGCCTTTTCAAATTCCAGCTCAACATTAACTGTCTCACCTTCCTTGAACGGTTTGGCCAGATCCATAAACATAATATGGAAACCGGTTGGTGCCAGTGTCACAGTCTGACCAGCCGGAATGGTCAGCGGCTCGCTCAGCTTGCGCATTTTCATGACATTGTCCTTCATGGACATTTCATGAATTTCAACCTTACCGGCAGCATCAGTCTTACCGCCGATCAGACGATCATCTTCTTTGCCGTTATTGGTGATAGCTACATAACCACCGGCCACACGCGCATTCGGAATTGTTGCCACACTATGCGCTTTGGCAAGAGACAGATCACCGACGGTCACAGCATCTGCGGCCTGTGTGCCGTGCATATCATGACCGCCATGGCTTTCATGGGCTGAGTGATCAGCTGCGGCAACCGTCACGTTGAGCTGTGGTGCAGGATTTTTCAGCTCATGCGGGTTCTGACCTTCCGCAGCAATATCTGTCCAGTTTTCTGTTTTGCCGTCTTCGCAGGTCTGCACAGTCGGGAAGGACAAAGCTGTGTCCTTGTCAAAAGAGGCAAGCTTGCCGACAAAGGAAAACTCATCATAGAAATCGCTTGGCAGATTGCCGCCTTTCCAGATGATTTCAGTGACACCACTTTTTACGTCTTTGCCGTAAAGTTTGTAGCTGTGCTGATAATCGGATTTGACAGTTTCAATCTCCCAGCCGGCTTTGGCCTGAGGCTGCGCAGCAATAACGCCTTCCGGAATTTTAACGCTGACCTGTGTGGTCGCCGCAGCACCGCAACCATGCGGAATTTTAAGGACGGCTTTATAGGCGCTACCGGCATTTGTCTGTGGTGTTTCCAGTGAAACATGTGCCTGTGCCAGTCCGGCTGTGCCGAGGATAAGGGCAGAAACGCAGAGTGGTGTGAAAATCGTTTTCATCATTATATTCCTTGCAAAGAACAGACATTCTGAGCTGCATTAATGCAGCCGGAAGTCCGGAAACGCGCGAACGCGTATGACAGATCAATCCCGGCTATCAAAGATACGCGGGGTCTGGTCAGGCAAGGGAAGGTGGCGCTTGCGGAGGGGCAGAGGGCGGATAATCGCGGGCGCGGGGCAGAACATGTGCGGTGCGTCTGACGCTGTCACTGCTGTCTTTGATAACGACAGGGCCGCCGGTGACCGGCGGAACAACGAGAGCAAAACCTGCGGAGATACGGCAGGCCTCACAATCAGCCATCATATTATGGTTTTTATGATGCTGGTCAGATGTACCGGAGACGCAGATTGAAACAATGCTGCCATCCGGCATTGTCTCATAACGGATAAAGACAGGCTCATCTGCTGTGCCGCTTTGGGTTGTCATTTGCAGCAGCGGCGCACTGACATCAACCGGCTTATGGGCAAAAGACAGCATAACAAGTGCCAATACGCATAATATGCGTATCAAAACCTGATTATGTTTACCTGTCTGAAGCATCATCCGCCGGTATATGTCATGAAAGATTTATACCTTTTTATCGTGAGACTGACCGGAAAGAAAGAGCTTTGCGGAGGGATCGCCCGAGATGGAGGGGGATGCCTCACGATGTCACAGAGGTTTGCACGGAAAGAGGAGAAGATAACTTTCTCTTAAAGGGAAAATCATTTAACGATGCTACAGGCAATGCCGGTTGCGGGGTAACCTGTTGTTCCGGCAATAATGAACAGATTTTGCGACGAGGTGTGAGGCATGTCACAGATCACGAAAGAGGTGGTACTGGCTCAGCTGAAACAGGTCACAGGGCCGGACTTTGAAGGTGATATTGTCACTCTCGGCTTGGTGTCCGATATTTTTATCGCTGATAATAAAGTGTTCTTTTCCATTACAGTTCCTTCTGATCGTGCGCAGGCAATGGAGCCGTTGCGCCTGCGGGCAGAGAAGCTGGTGAAGGATATTCCGGGTGTCGCCGGTGCGTTGGTCACTTTAACGGCCGAGCGCAAAGGCGGTCGTACCAGTGATGATGCTCCGCCAAGCCGGCCTGCGCCAACACCGCAGCCACGTCCTGCTGCTCATGCGCATGCCGCACCGCAGCCACAGGCAAAACCGGGCATTCCGGGGGTAGGTAAAATTATCGCCGTTGCTTCGGGCAAGGGCGGCGTTGGTAAGTCCACGACATCTGTGAATATTGCGCTCGGGCTTCAGGCTCTGGGGCTTAAAGTCGGCATTCTCGATGCCGATATTTACGGTCCGTCGATGCCGCGCCTTCTCGGTATTTCCGGTCGTCCGGAAACGGTGAATGGCCGTATCATGAAACCGATGAGCAATTACGGCCTTAAAGTCATGTCGATGGGCTTTCTGGTTGAGGAAGAAACCCCGATGATCTGGCGTGGCCCGATGGTGATGTCGGCGCTCAATCAGATGATGCGTGAAGTGGAATGGGGCAATCTCGATGTGATGGTCGTGGATATGCCTCCGGGAACAGGTGATGCGCAGCTGACGATGGCACAGCAGGTTCCTCTGGCCGGAGCGGTGATTGTTTCCACCCCGCAGGATCTGGCGCTGATCGACGCCCGTAAAGGGCTGAATATGTTCGCCAAGGTCAATGTGCCGCTGCTCGGTATTGTTGAAAATATGAGCTACTTTATCGCGCCGGATACCGGCAACCGTTACGACATTTTCGGTCATGGCGGCGCGCGGCGCGAGGCAGAACGGCTCAATGTACCTTTCCTCGGTGCGGTGCCGCTGCATATGCAAGTGCGCGAATTGTCTGATGCGGGAATGCCGATCACGGTTAAAGAGCCGGAGAGCGAGCATGCAAATATCTATCGCGATATTGCTGCGAAGGTCTGGTCTCAGGTGAGCGGCGGTTCAACCCGTTTGGCACCGAAAATCGTCTTTGAATAACAGATGATGAAATTGAAAAAGGCCTGCTTTCAATCATGAAAGCAGGCCTTTTTTGTTAGCTCAGGTAATGACGCTTGGTTTTTCACGACCTGTAAAGCGGGTAATCTCTGTGAGCTCGGCAGCGGCTGCGATCAGCGCGGTCAGAGCGCTTTGTGTTTCCAGATCGTGCTTGCTGTTGTCTGCCTCATAGCGTTCCAGATAGATGCGGATGGTTGCGCCTGCCGTGCCGGTTCCGGACAGGCGGACGACCAGACGGGAACCACCTGCAAAAAGCACACGGATACCCTGATGCTTACTGACGGAGTGATCAACCGGATCATGATAGGCAAAATCATCAGCGGCTTCGACAACCATGCCCTGTACAGTTGTGCCTTTAAGATCAGGCAGTTTTGCACGTAATGCATCCATCAGTGCATTCGCACCATCGGAGGCAACTTCTTCATAGTCATGGCGGGAATAATAATTGCGGCCATAGGTCTGCCAGTGTTCATGCATGATTTCGGCAACAGACTGTTTGCGCGCGGCCAGAATATTCAGCCACAACAGGACAGCCCACAGACCGTCTTTTTCACGTACATGATCTGAGCCGGTTCCGGCACTTTCTTCACCGCAAATGGTGACCAGACCTGTATCCAGCAGATTGCCGAAGAATTTCCAGCCTGTTGGTGTTTCATGCATGCCGATCTTCAGCTTTTCCGCGACACGGTCAGCAGCGCAACTGGTTGGCATGGAGCGGGCGATACCGGCAATGCCTTTGCTATAGGCCGGAGCCAGATGCGCATTGGCAGCGAGTACAGCCAGAGAATCTGACGGTGCAATATATATGCCCTTGCCGATGATCAGATTGCGGTCGCCGTCACCATCCGATGCTGCACCGAAATCCGGTGCATTGTCCGACATCAGCTCTTCATAAAGCTCATGCGCATAGACAATATTCGGATCAGGGTGATGCCCGCCGAAGTCTTCCAGCGGCACGGCATTGAAGACACTGCCGGCCTTGGCGCCGAGGCGTTTTTCAAAAATCTCTGTGGCATAGGGGCCGGTCACCGCATGCATGGCATCAAAGCGCATGGTAAAGCCAGACTGCAGCAGATTGCGGATGGCTGCAAAGTCAAACAGGCCTTCTATCAATGCGGCATAATCCTTAACCGGATCAATGACTTCTACCACTGTATCGCCGATCTGGTGTGTGCCAAGCGTATCAATATCGATATCGGCACAATCAGCAATTTTATATTGGGTGATGATTTTGGAATGTTCGAAAATCGCTTCGGTCAGCTTTTCCGGTGCAGGGCCGCCATTGCTGATGTTGAATTTGATCCCGAAATCGCCCTGTGGTCCGCCAGCATTGTGGCTGGCAGAGAGAATAATGCCGCCGAAGGCTTTGTTTTGGCGGATCAGATTGGAAGCCGCAGGCGTTGAGGTGATCCCGCCTTTACCTACAAGAATACGACCAAAACCATTGGCTGCTGCAATCTTGATGACACTCTGGATGACTTTACGATTGAGGTAACGGCCGTCACCACCCAATACCAGTGTTTTGCCCTGAAAATTCTCCAGACTGTCAAAAGTCGACTGGATAAAATTCTCCGCATAATGTGCTTGCGCAAATACGGTCACTTTTTTACGTAAGCCTGAGGTGCCGGGCTTCTGATCCGTAAAAGGTGTGGTAGTGATGATTTTAACAGTCATGGTCTGGCTCTGTCCTGACAAGTAACACTCTCGCAAAAGATAAATGCATATCGAATAAACAAGCTGCATTTTTAGGCGATATTATAGGCAGTCCTGTGAAACATAGGTAAAGGATTTCGCAGAGTAACCGCTTTATTGTTCAAATTTGGTAAGACAGCTTTATTCTATGTGTTTAAAAACTACGTTTTCTCATAGAGATATCGGATAGTGAGATATGGGCGGCAAGATGGCTGAAACATCAGTAATAAAACGCGCTGCGCTGGTGACGGAGATTCTGAAGCGAGCACAGGCGCATAAACGATTCATCGTTGCAGTTGCCGGTGTGCCTGCCGCCGGAAAATCGACTTTAGCAGAAGCGCTCTGCACTGAGATCAATGCTCTGTCGGCTTCAGAAACGTGCGCTGTCGTGCCGATGGACGGTTTTCATTATGACAATGCCATTCTTGATGCCCGTGGCGACAGGGCGCGTAAAGGTGCGCCGCACACATTTGATGCGGCAGGTTTCAGGGTTCTGCTCGCGCGCCTGAAACAAGAGAGCGGTGATATCGCCATTCCGGTTTTTGACCGTGCGCAGGATCTGGCGCGTGCGGCAGCGGCTCTGGTAACGCCGCAACATCAGATATTGCTGGTGGAGGGGAATTATCTGCTGCTGGATCAGCCGGTCTGGCGCGATCTGCGGCAATATTTTGATCTGAGCCTTTTTCTGGATGTGCCTTTTGCCACGCTGGAACAGCGTCTTATCCAGCGTTGGCTCGATCACGGGGCAGATGCGGCGGCCGCAAGAAAACGGGCGCTTTCCAATGATATTCCCAATGCGCAGACCGTTACGCAGCAGTCTTGCCCCGCAGACTTTATCTTGCAGGATTAAAACTTTCCTGTAGGTTTCT
Source organism: Hyphomicrobiales bacterium (assembly GCA_900470735.1). Classification (GTDB taxonomy): domain Bacteria; phylum Pseudomonadota; class Alphaproteobacteria; order Rhizobiales; family Rhizobiaceae; genus Pseudochrobactrum. The sequence continues at coordinate 6,960 of UCCC01000007.1, forward strand.
TTCATTCACGAATTCAAATTTAAGAGAATGCCGATGTCCGACAAGCTGATCTTTCCTGCACACCCGCCGGTTACACTACCGATAGAGGGGAGCGATCAGCGCTTTCCTGTTCGCCGCATTTATTGCGTTGGCCGTAATTATGCAGACCATGCGCGGGAAATGGGACATGATCCGGATCGCGAACCGCCGTTTTTCTTCCAGAAAAATCCGGACAATCTGGTAACCGATGGTGGCAATTTCCCTTATCCGCCGCTGTCCAACGATGTACATCATGAAATTGAGCTGGTTGTTGCCCTTCATAAAGGCGGAAAAAACATTCCGGCTGCCGAGGCAAATGAGTATATTTACGGCTATGCGGTTGGTCTGGATATGACGCGACGGGACATGCAGGGCGTGGCCAAAAAGCAAGGACGCCCATGGGAAACTGCCAAGGCTTTTGAGCAGTCTGCACCATGTTCCGCGCTGGTGCCGGCAGCCCGTATCGGTCATCCGAATTTTGGTTCTATCTGGCTGAAAATAAATGGGAAAACTGTTCAGGAAGGTGATATTAATCAGCTGATCTGGTCTGTTCCGGAAACCATTGCCGTGCTGTCCACGCTCTATGAATTACAGGCCGGAGATCTGATCTTTACCGGCACACCGGCGGGTGTCGGGCCGGTTGCCCGTGGAGATGTTCTTGAAGGTGGTGTTGACGCTATCGGACATTTGACAACAAAAGTTGTCTGATCGTTTTAGCACTTACTGCATTTTCAGGCTGGTCTCATGGGCGGAATCTCTGTAATTATTAACCAACCATGAGACAGAGCCCTCAATCTTCGGGGCTTTGTGACGACTTTTGACTGCATGAGTGTTCCGGTATTGTGTTGCGTTTAATCAATGCACCCTGACGGATCACTGCTACCGTTCGTTCAGATGCAGCTTGCTGCTTTGATAAACGGAGACAACAAAAAGGATCGCCCGATGGCATTCGAAGAGATCAAAGCGGAAATCGCTTTGTTATTTGAGCAGATGGTCAACCAGCCGGAAGACATGCACGAATTGGCCGAGACCATTCGCGAGAAGCTCAATGCAATGCGTGCCAGTGGTCTGCCATTGCCGGAAGATCTGGTCGAGCTGGAAAAGCGTCTCAACAGCGATACGGGTGCCTGATGCGACTTTCTGTTTTGGCACTGCGCTCAATTATTTTGCTCTCCGGTGCAGTTGCGCTTTCTGCCTGCACGACGACCAATAATGGTCCGAAAACAGCCGGAACTACTGCTTCTACTGCAGCCGTTGATGCTGCTGTGGCTGATATGGCTAAAGCTGTCAACACGCCAACCGAGGTTGCTGTGATTGATGCTAATCCGGATGGCAGCGCTAAAGGGGCAACAATTGCCGCGTCTGCCTATGCGGCAGAAAAGAACAGTGCTGCACAGGTCGCCGCACTCGCGGTAACAGAAGCCGGTGATCCGGTTCTGCCTGCAGCCGTGCCAACGCCGGCATTTCGCCAGACCGCCACTGAAGCTTTGATCGCAACTGCGACACCATCTTTATCTTCCGATGGTCATAATACGCCGGGTGAGGTGAAATATACCGGCGTTACCAAATCCGGTACAGCCAATCATCTGGTTGAACAGCGCGCCGAGATTGCTGCAGACAGCAAACCGGAGCTGCATAATCTGATTGGTCAATATGCTGCCGCTTATGAAGTGCCGGAGCGTCTGGTTCATCGTGTCGTACAGCGTGAGAGCCGTTATAATCCGGTTGCCCGCAATGGTCCTTATTTCGGCCTGATGCAGATCAGTCATGCTACCGCACGCGGTATGGGCTATCAGGGCAATGCGCAAGGTCTGCTCAATGCCAATACCAATTTGCGCTATGCGGTGAAATATCTTGCCGGTGCCTATAAAGTGGCTGGCGGCAATGAAACGCAGGCTGTGCGTCTCTATGCCCGTGGCTATTATTATGATGCCAAGCGTCAGGGCCTGCTGGAAGAAACCGGATTGCGCAAGGGGCCGAATTCTATTCGTACCGCTTTCATCGAGCTGGGTAAAAACACTGCCGCAGCCGTTAATGTTGCGCAAACCGACCCGATGACCACGCAGTCTGTTGCTAAAGCGAAAAAGACTGCGCGTGTGCAGCCGAATAAACGCGATTTCACACAGCGCTAATCCGGAGTATTTTTTTAAGTTTTCAAACCGCCTGTTCCTGTCCGGAGCTGGCGGTTTTTTATTGCTCTGAAATTGCTAAATCACGCTGTGACAGAACGGTCATTTTGTCGTCATGAATTTATAATCAATCTGGCGCATGATGTTTTTGATCTCAGTTTATTCAGTCTTACTGAACTTGTGCGAGGCAGTTTGCCATGGGCCAGATTTTACAGAAAGCAGAAGCCTCCGTTGCGCGTCTTTATGATAAGGCGGAATTATGGGCAGATGGTATTGTCCATGTTGTCGGTGTGGCTCTGGCCATTGGCGGCGCGGCAGTGATGTTGTGGTATTTCGCCGGACAGATTTCGCCGGTGATTTATATTTCCGCACTGATCTATGTTTTGAGCCTCGTGGCAGCGTTATCGATTTCAGCAATTTACAATATCTGGCCGGTTTCACCGGTAAAACAGTTTCTGCGCCGCTTTGACCATTCTATGATCTATGTACTGATTGCCGGAACCTATACGCCTTTCATCATGAAAATGGGCGAGGGAGCTGGCTGGCATTTGAGCTTAGTCTGGTTGATCGCAATCTGTGGTATTGCACTGAAGCTGACAATGCCCGGCCGTTTTGACCGGCTGGCAATCCTGCTCTATCTGGCACTTGGCTGGAGCGGCGTGCTGATTTATGATCAGCTGTTGCAGTTTCTTTCTATGCCGGTCATCGTGCTGATCGCAGCAGGCGGGATCATTTATTCTCTGGGCGTTATCTTCCATGTCTGGGAACGCCTGCGCTTCCAGAATGCGATCTGGCACGGCTTTGTCGTCGCCGGAGCCACTCTCCACTACAGTGCCGTCTTTCTCGCAGTCCACTAGAGAATTTCGGCTCTGGCGGTCTGCAAATGGCAATTTCCTCCGATCCGGTGCTCATGTACCTTAAAGTACATTCCGCTCCGGTTCCGAAAATCACCATTTTCGCCGCGTCATAACCAAAATTCACGTCGCGTTTGTCATGTTAAACGATAAATAAAAAACAGCCGGAGCGATCCGGCTGTTTTGATATTTCTGAGATGGGCTAGCCCGATTAACCGCGGTTGCGGGCAGCCAGTGTGCGCAGACGCAGTGCATTGAGCTTGATGAAGCCCGCAGCATCTTTCTGGTCATAGGCGCCGTGATCATCTTCAAATGTCACCAGCTTATCGGAATAGAGCGACTTATCGCTTTCACGGCCGGTAACAATCACATTGCCCTTATAGAGCTTCAGTGTCACTTCACCTTCAACGTGACGCTGGCTGTGGTCGATTGCAGCCTGCAGCATTTCACGTTCCGGCGAGTACCAGAAGCCGTAATAGATCAGTTCTGCATAGCGTGGCATCAGTTCATCTTTAAGATGCGCTGCGCCGCGATCCAGCGTAATGCTTTCAATCGCACGGTGTGCTGCCAGCAGGATGGTGCCGCCCGGTGTTTCATAAACGCCGCGGGATTTCATGCCAACGAAACGGTTTTCAACGAGATCAAGACGACCGATACCATTGTCGCGGCCGTAATCATTGAGCTGAGCAAGCAAGGTCGCAGGCGACATACGCACGCCATTGATTGAAACCGCGTCACCGCGCTCAAAGCCGATCTTGATGATGGTGGCTTTGTCCGGTGCAGCTTCCGGCGAAATTGTGCGCATATGCACATATTCAGGCGCTTCAACAGCCGGATCTTCCAGCACTTTACCTTCAGAAGATGAATGCAGCAGGTTGGCGTCAACGGAGAATGGTGCTTCGCCCATCTTGTCTTTTGCTACCGGAATCTGGTGCTTCTCAGCAAAATCGAGCAGGTCTGTACGGCTCTTGAACGACCAGTCGCGCCAAGGAGCGATGATCTTGATATCCGGATTGAGTGCATAGGCCGACAGTTCGAAACGAACCTGATCATTGCCTTTACCAGTTGCACCGTGTGCAATCGCATCGGCGCCGGTCTTTTCAGCAATCTCAATGAGGTGCTTGGAGATTAATGGGCGGGCAATCGAAGTACCGAGCAGGTAAACGCCTTCATAAACAGCATTGGCGCGGAACATCGGGAAAACGAAATCGCGAACGAATTCTTCACGGACATCTTCAACGAAGATTTCTTTGATGCCGAGCATTTCAGCTTTTTTGCGTGCCGGTTCCAGTTCTTCACCCTGACCGAGATCAGCGGTAAATGTCACAACCTCAGCACCGAGCTCGGTCTGCAGCCATTTCAGAATGATAGAAGTATCGAGGCCGCCGGAATAGGCGAGCACGACTTTTTTAACGTCTTTCCAGTTGTTCATTTTATGCATCCAGTACGTGCCGGTACGGCATCTGATACCAAAGACTAATGAGCATGACTCATTGGTCTTTGGTTAAGCCCGAGTGGCGATTGAACATTTCAAGGCGTGATGCGTTAGCATCTTAGCGCCTTGGTATGAGAGTTATCCGCATCGCAGCGGCTAAAAATTCTGCCTTTTCTTTTATCATCTCAATAAGCCGAAGCAAGACGTCTTATTGTAGAAGTTGGTATGAAGTGAAAATTTACGCGGCTAAGCATGAAACCAGTTTCAGAGAATAAATATCTGCGTTAGTTTGGCCAAACTTAACCGCTTCGGGGCGCATTCATGTCATTTTTAGAAACTCTGACTTTCATACCGGACTGGCCGGTATTGGTTCAGTTCGCCATTGCCACTTTTATCCTGTCAATTACACCAGGTCCCGATATGACTTTGTTTGTCGGGCGGGCTTTATCTGAAGGCCGTTCTGCCGGTTTTGCCTGTCTGGCAGGGGCTTCCAGCGGCATTGTTATTCATACGACAATGGTGGCAATTGGTTTGTCCGCGCTGATTATTGCGTCACCAAGTGCCTTCTGGGTGCTGAAAGTTGTCGGTGCCGGTTATCTGGTATTTTTGGCCGTGCAGGCTTTGCGCAAAGGTTCAGCCTTCTCGCCGGAAAAAGGCAGCGGCAAAAAGCATACAATTTTTCAGAACTGGGCTACGGGCTTAGGGATTAATCTGCTGAACCCGAAGATCATCCTGTTCAACATGACATTCCTGCCGCAATTCGTTTCTGCTCATGATCCGCATGCTCCGGGAAAATTGTTTTTCCTCGGCCTGTCTTTCATTCCGCTGAGTTTGCCGGTCGTGGTGCCGATGATTTTGGCAGCCGATAAGTTCGCCGGCCTTTTGAAGAAAAATCCGACGGTAACCCGCTGGGTGGATTATGTATTTGCTGGTGTTTTTTCGGTTTTCGCACTGAAAATTCTGCTGGCCGAAGGCAAGTAATCACAGCATATATCCCAAAAACGGATGCCGGTTTTGGGGAAAGGCATGTGTAGAATAAAAAAATAGAGCATTTCGAATGATTCAACTTAAATGCGAAATGCCCTAGAGCGGTTTACGTTCATGTTGAATCGCAGTGCTCGCGTCTCAATTCTTTAGTTTGTCGCATTATCACGGACTGTCCAAGTTGATCCAACTTGACTGTGAAATGCTCTAAAAAAGTTATTTGGTTTCCGGTGTTTCTTTGCCGGAAACCACATTCGTCCAGCGTCCGGATATGAGCCAGTAGACAAAACCGCCGGTAATGCCTGCGGCCGCAATACTCATCAGCATCACTGCTTCATCAGCGTTTTTAACATCCGGTTCAAAGCCTGCAATGAAGAGAACAATGCCGGAGATCATGCCGCCAAGACTATAAAACAGGCTGTCGCGCTTGTTGAAATATTCACCGCATGAGATGAGCAAAAGCGCAGGCCAGAAGGCGAGATAACCGACGATAATGGCCATGAACGGCGTGGCAACAAACAGTCCCGCGCCGAAGCCATATTCAAAACCGTCATTGATAATATCCGGCAGGAAACCGATGGTTGCTAAAAGCAACACATTAAGCAAAAAGCCCGCCGCCAGAACGGCACAGCCATAGCCAAAAACAATGACTGTGAACCGGCCGATCAGTTGCAGGCTTTTATCCATATGAACTCTGGTCTCAGTCTTCGCCGTGATTGGCGATCATCATGGCTTCAAAAGCCAGACGTTCGGTTTTGCGCATACGCTCGGATTCCGACTTCAACTGACCACAGGCTGCGAGAATATCGCGGCCGCGCGGTGTGCGGATCGGCGAGGCATAGCCTGCTGCATTCACATAATCGGCAAAGCGTTCAATCTGCTCCCAGTCGGAGCACTGGTAGTTGGTGCCCGGCCATGGGTTGAACGGAATGAGATTGATTTTCGCCGGAATGCCTTTGAGCAACTGCACCAGTTTCTTGGCATCTTCCAGGCTGTCATTGACGTCTTTGAGCATCACATATTCAAAGGTGATACGCTTGGCATTCGACAGGCCCGGATAGGCGCGGCAGGCTTTAATCAGCTCTTCCAGCGGATATTTCTTATTGATCGGCACCAGCATGTCACGCAGATCATCACGCACAGCATGGAGCGAGATTGCCAGCATCACGCCGATTTCTTCACCGGTGCGGTAAATTTCAGGCACAACACCGGAGGTCGACAGCGTGATACGGCGCTTGGACAGGGACAAACCATCGCCATCAGAGGCGATGAGCAGTGCCTTTTTCACTTCTTCAAAATTATAGAGCGGTTCGCCCATACCCATCATCACGATATTGGTGATCTTGCGACCTTCAGCTGGCACAATCGCACCATCCGGTGTGTTGGCCTCTGGGAAATCACCAAGCCGGTCACGGGCGGTGAGAAGCTGCGAGAGGATTTCTTCAGCGGTCAGGTTGCGTACCAGTTTCTGTGTGCCGGTATGGCAGAAAGAACAAGTAAGGGTGCAGCCGACCTGAGAAGAAATGCACAGCGTGCCACGGCCTTCTTCCGGAATGTAAACACATTCGATCTCAACCGGACGACCGGCACCGCGCGGCGGAAAGCGGAACAGCCATTTGCGTGTGCCGTCGGTGGAGATTTGTTCTTCCACAACTTCCGGACGGGCAATTGTATAGTCTTTGGTCAGAGCTGCGCGCAGATCTTTGGAAATATTGGCCATATCGGCAAAATCCGAAACACCGCGCACATAGAGCCAATGCCAGATTTGCGCGACGCGCATTTTAACCTGTTTAGGAGCGATGCCAGCTTCCAGCAGGACCTCACCCAGTTCCTCACGGGAAAGCCCGATCAGTGTCGGCTTTGGTGCCAGCATTGCACGGGCATTGGCGGCCAGTGCATCACGGGTCTGAGGCGTGGTAAGGTCATAAGAAATAGACATCGGTTTTACTTAAGGCTCACAATTGCATAACCGCATCAGAAGGACAAAAGCCCAGATTGGAAACTGATAAAACGGCATTGTTGCATGATTTATGGGGGGCTGTTTTCGTATTGAGACCGAAAAACACCCTGAAGTGCGGCCTCATAGCATGGAAATGGCGCTACGTCACGCTTTTATCAAGAGCAGAGGTTTGCGACTTTTTTGTCTTTGTTCCAGAAATGCAAAAAGCCGGACATAAATCCGGCTTTAAACTTTTCAGATCGCTGACCGCTTTAGCGGCACTTTTGACCGGCCCGCTTTAGCGGCATTTCTGGATAGCAGCGAGGGCTGCTGAAATACCTTTAAGGGAATAGGTATAAGTGGTTTTTGTGCCGCGTTTTGATGCAGCATTCACAACCATATCTGAACCACCGCGCATAGCAGCAATCAGTTTAGGTTCTTCCGCAGCATTTTCCATCCAGCCGGACTTACCATTGGTGAACATGGTGAAGCGCGCATTGCCAATGGTGACGGTTACTTTAGAATTGGCCTGCAATTCATAACCGGCCATAAATTGCGGTTCAAAAGATACGTTTTGACCTGGCTTCTGGCTGACGAGGAAGAAATTATCCCCGTGATCAACAGATGCAGGCTGTTTCTGGGTCGGGACAGACAGGACATAGCATACTTTACCGTTGCCCGACTGATAGCTGTATGCGCCCCAGGCGTTGAACTGGCTGATCTGGCTCGGCGACTGGGCAAGCGCACTGCCTGCCATAGCCATTGTGAACACAGAAGCCGCGACGATCGATTTTCCAAGCATAGGTCCTACCGGTTCTCTTTCGTTTTGCTTCAAACTCAAAATTCGGGAAACATGCCGTTGAAAGCACGTCCCGCTCGTTTGTCTTAATTTGACTTAATCTGGGTTACCAAACCGTGAAGTTTTGAGGCAAAGGAGTTGTTTTTCTGCAGAATATGCAGAAATTCTCACTCAATCGCCCTTATCCGCGACTTGAGCATCAGGAAAGCGGCGATTGTTTGTTCGTGAGAATTTTGATTCTGACTTGTTCGAAACCAGAGGCAACAAAAGGTGGTTAGCCGTTTTATGGATTGCCTGACACTTACAGTTCTTGCTGTTCGGTATCTGGATTCTGGCTCAAAGAGTGCCGTGCAGCCGCATAATGTGCAGGCGTAATATGTTTGCGCACAGAGGCCAGCGCCGCCATCAGAACAGCCATGTCATCGGTGAAGCCGATACCAACCAGAAGATCCGGCACAAAATCAAACGGTAGCACAAAATATGCGAGAGCGGCGAGCAGGATCGCACGCACACGCGCGGGCGTCTTAGGGTCAAGGGCGCAATAATAGGAAGCCACCAGATCTTCCGTAAAAGGTATACGGCCAGCGGCTTTCTTCAGGGTTTTCCAGAAATGTTTACGGACACGGCGCGCACGGCTTTCCTGTTCGCGCTCGGTGCCCGGCTGCAAAATTTCACCTATTTTGACATCATCCATAGCAAATCCTCATGGAAGTACAGATGGTGCAGTTGCTGCTGTTTTACAAGATATGCGGAGAATGAGCGCTATTCGCCTGCATATTCATTGGCAAGCTGCGCCATGCGCATATCCAGCGCTGTCAGGCCTTTGGCGGAATGGGTGGTCAGGGTTATCTCAACTTTATTATAGACATTGAACCATTCCGGATGATGGTCGAGTTTTTCCGCAAGCAGAGCAATGCGTGTCATAAAGGCAAAGGCTGTATTGAAATCACGGAATTTGAAATCTTTACGGATTGATTTGTGATCTCCAGATAATGCCCAGCCGGATAAAGCAGCGAGTGCAGTGGTGATTTCTTCACGGGTGAGGGGTGTTCTGGACATGGGGCGGTCTCCTGAAATGGAAAGATGTGAAAATATACCACGGGACTGCATTAAATTACCGTAACTTGTTTTTTGTACAGTTTCGGTTCATGTCACAGTTTATATTTATACCTCTATCAGAACCAATCTTGATTCAATGATTGCATAAACTGAAGACATATCTGCCTTAGCGCTGGTGTGTTCTATATTTTGAATGCCGGGGGAATGTATGCCGCAGCCATTTTCAATTCTTTTCATTTGCCTTGGGAATATTTGCCGTTCTCCCCTTGCTGAAGGTGTTATGCGTGCTGTGGTGCAGGAGCGTTTTCCGCAGCGGGAATTCCTGATCGATTCTGCGGGTACCAATGGTTATCATACCGGAGAAGCGCCGGATGAGCGGTCTGTAGCCGTTGCCAGACAAAATGGCATCGATATTTCAAAACAGCGCTGCCGTCAGCTGAGTGATGAGGATTTCAGCCGTTTTGATCTGATTTTGGGCATGGATCAGAATAATCTGATGACAATCAAACGCCTTGCACCTTGTGGCAGTCCTGCTGTAACCGGCTTGTTTACGGCGGTTGCCCGTGACGGATTTGATGGTCATGCGGCAGATCGGGGTGAAGAAATTCCTGATCCGTATTATGGCGATGTCGAAGATTTCGAACGGGTCTATGAGATGGTTCGTGAGGCAGCGGAGGCGCTAGCCGACAGATTGCAATAATGAGGCGTTAGCCGACAGGTTAGGATAACAAGGCACTAGCCGACAGACTGGCTTACGCATGGTAGCGGCAGAGTAATCTGCCGCTTTTTGTTTGTTGGGGTACCGCAGATTACTCCGCAGCGCATTTCTTGTTAAAGTGCGGCAGTTTATTCTGCCGCACGCTTTTTTGTGACAGAGCCGCAGATTACTCCGCGGCGCTTTTCTTGTTAAGGTGCCGCAGATTACTCCGCGGCTCCGGCAGGAAACCGATAATTGGAAGCAGATACATCCTGTCCGTTTTCAAAACCGGCATTGAAGGATGCGCTACGCAACGGCCAGACTTCTTCCGTCACATAAGGACCGCCACCGGTGGATTCCTTTGACGACATCAGTACGAAACGACTGACGTTAAACGGCAGCGTTGTGAAATTGCCCCGCTCAGACAAATAGCGCGCCAGCTGCATATCCGGCAGGCCTTTGAGCCGTGCCAGTGTGACATGCGGGGTGAATTTGCGCGGATCAGGCGGCAGACGCAATCTCTGGCAGATCCGCTCCATTTCAGCCTGCAAGGCCAAAAGATCGGGGGAGGGGGCAACACCGGCATAAATACTATGCGGTTTTTTGCTGCCGAAAACATCAACGCCCGCCAGTTGCAGCGTAAAACTCTGCCGGTCAATGCGATCCAGTGCATGCACGATCTCATCGGCAACATGGCCTTCGACATCGCCGATAAAGCGCAAAGTGATGTGATAATTTTCGGGATCAATCCAGCGAACAGAGCCTTTAGGGCCGATAAGCCCGCCACGTAACAAAGACAGTGACAGAGCTGCATCGCGAGAGATTTCAAGGGCAGTGAAAAGGCGCGGCATAGCATCCTCCTCAAAGGGATATGGTCTCAATATTTGTTTTTGGTCAAACCGGCACCATTGATTTGCGGTCCGGTCTGCACCGGCAAAACAGCATGTTTGTGAGGCAGGCTGTCATGCTTTTATCTTAGCGAAGCACTGATCTGCCTTTAGTACAAGGACTTTGTGAAATAGTCCGCAGAAGATTATTCAATCGTATAAAAATCTGCTGATATTACCACATCATGTGTTCCGCATTGCATAATTAGCATATGCATTGTGTCAGGATGATGAATCCCCGATAGGAGTTTGTTGCCTTAGTTGAGATCAATTGATTCCTGATCCAGCATGGCTTTCACATCCGGCAGAATATTCTGAACCATGATTTTTACGCCTTGCGGATTGGGATGCATACCGTCTTCCAGCAGCAAGCTTTTATCCGCCGCAACACCGTCCAGAAAAAACGGATAGAGCTTCACCTGATATTTATCTGCGAGCTTTTGATAGAGCGGATTGAATTTTGTCGCATATTCAGTGCCCATATTCGGCGGGGCGATCATACCGGCCAGCAACACGGGAATGCCGCGTGTCTGCAAACGTGCCAGCATCTGACCAAGGTTCTTTTCAGTCAGCTCAGGAGAGATACCGCGCAGGGCATCATTGGCACCGAGTTCTAAAATCACCAGCTGTGCTTCATCAGGCACTGACCAGTCGAGACGTGCCAGACCTGCACTGCTGGTATCACCGGAAACACCGGCATTGGCCACAGTGACTTTATAACCGGCTTCTGTCAGCGCGGATTGTAACTGTGCGGTAAAACCATCTGTTTGTGCCAGCTGATAGCCTGCCATCAGACTGTCGCCAAAGCCGACAATCTGCACAGTATCGTTACTGGTATCCTGCGCTGAGACAGGTGATGCGGCAAAAATCGAGAGCCCCAGCACTAAAGCCATGCTTGTGATAGAAGAGAGCCGCAGCGTCATTGATTTTTGATCCTGTCTGAACGTCATATAGCGGTTCCAGATAAGGCTGAAATGTTGGAACCGCTGTAACTTTTTGTTTTTGCGCATTATCCGACGCAAAACCGCTTCGCACTTTTGCTGGAAATGCTATAACTTGCATATGGCGAATAATATCAGGCTTACAAGAGCCAAATTTATGGTCAGGGCAACAGTATTTCACCCTTTGCCCTGTACATTAGCTTTCTGCGACCCCAGATAGAAAATAATCTGTCTTCAGGGCCTCCGCCATTTATCAGGGAAATGACGTGACTATGCAGCCTCACCAATCCGGTATTATGCTTGAAAATATTGATCTGACTTTGGGAAGCAATGCTTCCCGTGTTCATGTTCTCAATGATATTTCCCTGAAAATACAAAGCGGTGAATCGGTCGGTATTGTCGGTCCTTCCGGCTCCGGTAAATCCACTTTGCTGATGGTGCTGGCAGGGCTTGAAAAAGTCGATAGCGGCAAAGTATTGATCAGCGGCGAACGGATTGATCAGATGAGCGAAGATCAGGCCGCAGCCTTTCGCGGCCGTAATATCGGCATTGTTTTTCAGTCGTTTCATCTGATCCCCAATATGACGGCTCTGGAAAATGTCGCTGTGCCGCTGGAACTGGCAGGGCGGGATGATGCATTTGCCGTTGCGGAACAGGCGTTGAAATCAGTGGGGCTTGGCCATCGTTTGTCCCATTATCCGTCTGCACTGTCCGGCGGAGAGCAGCAGCGTGTGGCAATTGCCCGTGCGTTAGCGCCGAAACCGGCAATTCTGATCGCCGATGAACCGACGGGTAATCTCGACAGTGAAACCGGAGGCCAGATTGCGGATTTGCTTTTTGCCAAGCAGCAGGAATACGGGCTGACAATGGTGCTGGTGACCCATGATCCGTCACTGGCTGCGCGTTGTGCCCGTGAAATTCATGTGCGTTCGGGGCAAATTCATGCAGAACCCGTTCATGCTGCCGAGGAACCTGTTCCGGCGGAAGCCGCCCAATGAGTAAAGCCAAACCATCTTTTGCTCTCGCATTGCGTTTTGCCCTGCGTGAGATGCGCGGCGGCCTGACCGGCTTTTACATTTTCCTTGGCTGTATTGCCCTTGGTGTCGCGGCAATCGGCGGTGTCAATTCCGTTGCCCGTTCCATTGCCGATGGTCTGGTTGTTGAAGGACAGGCTATTCTCGGCGGCGATGTCAGCTTTATGCTCAATCAGCGTGAGGTGACTGAGCAGGAACGCGCGTTTCTGAATGCTCAGGGCACTGTGTCTGAGAATATCACCATGCGCTCGATGGTGCGCATGACCGATGGTTCCGATCAGGCGCTGGTTGAGGTGAAGGCTGTTGATAGCGCTTATCCGCTTTATGGTACGTTGAAACTGCAGCCGGATTTGTCCTCAAAGACACGTTTTGCATTGCAAGATGGTGCCTATGGTGCTGCTGTACCGCAGCTTTTGCTTGATCGCTTGAACTTGAAAATCGGCGATCAGATCATGCTCGGCTCTGCAAAGTTTATATTGCGGGCGATTATCGAGAGTGAGCCGGATATGCTGGCCTCAGGCATGGCGCTCGCTCCGCGTTTTCTGACCTCGGATGAGGCCTTGCGGGCAGCCGGTCTTATTCAGCCTGGCAGTCTGGTCAATTATATTTATAAAATCGCTTTGCCTGATACAGCGCAGACCGGCGCACAAGATACGCGGCTTGCAGTACTGGAAAGCGCAGCCGAAAAGAACTTCCCAGAAGCTGGCTGGAATATCCGTAATCGTAGCAATGCTGCACCGGCTTTATCGGCCAATATTGAGCGGTTTTCGCAATTTCTCACCCTTGTCGGGCTGACGTCGCTGATTATCGGCGGCGTTGGCGTGGCCAATGCGGTGCGTAGTTTTCTCGACGGCAAGCGGCCGGTTATTGCAACATTCAAATCGCTCGGTGCATCTGCTGATTTCGTGGTGCTGATTTATCTCTGTCAGATTGTGGCGATTGCGCTGATCGGTATTGTGATTGGTCTGGTACTGTCACTGGGATTAAGTGCTGCGGCGGTTTATGGCTTGTCTTCCTATCTGCCGGTCAGTGGTGGTTTGAAAATTTACCCTCAAGCTTTGCTGCTTGCGACGGCTTTCGGTCTGATCACAACGCTGATTTTTGCGCTGCTGCCTTTGGGACGGGCACGAACAATTCCGGCAACGGCTTTGTTTCGTCAGAAAGGTTTTGATCAGAGCGGCTGGCCGCCTGTGCTTTATCTGGCAGGGGCCGGAGCGCTTTTGCTGGCGTTGATAGGTTTGGTGCTGTTTTTTGTTGAAGATCGGCGTATTGCCGGTGTGTTCATTGTCGGTGCGGTTGCTGCTTTCATCATTTTGCGCGGCGTGTCTTTTGGCTTGAGGATGCTGGCGCGCAAAGCACCGCGGTTTAAATCGCCTGCATTGCGGCTGGCAGTTGGCAATATTCATCGCCCGGGTGCCTTAACGCCTTCTGTTGTGTTGTCGCTGGGTCTTGGCCTGACATTGGTTGTGGCGCTGGCTTTGGTGGATGGCAATCTGCGTCGTCAGATCACCCAGAGCCTTCCAGCACACGCACCTAATTTCTTCTTCGTTGATATTCAGAATACTGAAATTGACGGTTTCCGTGATCTGCTGGCAAAAACTGCTAGGCAAGGCAAAGTGGTGAGTGCAGCCATGCTACGCGGGCGGATTGTGGCGCTGAACGGCACGGATGTTGATAAGGTCAATGTGCCGCCGCAAGGTGCATGGGTATTGCGTGGTGATCGCGGCATAACCTATGCCAAGAACCTGCCGGAAAACTCGACCATGTCGCAAGGCGAATGGTGGCCGGCGGATTACAGCGGAGAGCCATTGGTTTCTTTTGCTGCAAAAGAAGCGGAGGAGCTCGGGCTGAAAATCGGTGATACGGTGACAGTGAATGTGCTTGGCCGCAATATTACTGCAAAAATTGCCAATTTCCGTCAGGTGCAATGGGAAACACTGGCGATCAATTTCGTCATGGTGTTTTCGCCCAATACTTTTGCCGGTGCACCGCATTCATGGCTGGCGACACTAACGGATGCCGATGCGGCACCGGAACAGGAAGCGAATGTGTTGCGTACCGTGACCCAAACCTTTCCGGCGGTTACATCTGTACGGGTCAAGGATGCAATTGAAGTGGCCAATGATCTGATCAGCCAGTTGGCTGTTGCGATCCGCTGGGCTGCATCGGTCGGACTTCTCGCTGCAATTTTGGTCTTGGCAGGGGCATTGGCTGCGGGCAACCGCGCCAGACAGCATGATGCGGTTGTTTTGAAAACCTTGGGTGCGACCCGCTGGATGCTGATCCGCGCTTTCATTTATGAATATGCGCTGCTCGGCTTTGCGACCGCTGTTTTTGCTCTGGGGGCAGGTGGCCTTGCGGCATGGTTTGTCGTCGTAAAGCTGATGAATTTGCAGATGCGGATGCTGCCGGATGTGGCTTTCTTTACGGTTTTAACCGCGCTGGTTCTGACGGTCGGCTTTGGTCTTGCCGGTACTTGGCGGGTGTTGGGGCAGAAAGCGAGTTCGGTGCTGCGAGAACTATAATGGAGTAAATCACACAATTTTCTGTTTAATTATAAAGATCGGGGCGTATAAAAAGGCATAAAAAATGTCGCTTTTTCCTAATATGCGCCTGTTTGGTCTTGTTTTAAACACGTATAATAACCATTATATCGGGAAGGCATGCTGGGGTTCCGCCAGCGGCGCCTGGGGAGCGCCCCTGACACCGGACGGAACAGAGCTAGAGGAATATTATGGTAGATTTTCGTAATGTACAGGCGCAGAGCCCGATCGGGGCGCGCGCAGACGCAGCCATCGATCAGGGACTGCGCTCATACATGCTTGGCGTATATAATATGATGGCGATCGGCCTGGCCGTAACCGGCCTGGTTGCTTATGCTTTCGCAGCTCTGGCGGTTACAACAGATCCGTCTGTCGCTGTCGGTCAGATTGCCAATGGTAAAATGCTTACCGCACTTGGTGCCGCAATTTATACGTCGCCACTGCGTTGGGTGATTATGCTTGCCCCTCTCGGAGCTGTGTTCTTCCTCAGCTTCCGTATTGAGCGCATGAATGTTGCAACCGCTCAGCTGACCTTCTGGGTTTATGCTGCTCTGGTTGGTTTGTCGCTGTCCTCGATCTTCCTGATCTATACATCAGCTAGCATCGTGCAGACTTTCTTCGTTACCGCGGCTTCTTTTGGTGCCCTGTCGCTTTACGGCTACACCACCAAGCGTGACCTGTCGGCAATGGGCTCGTTCCTGATTATGGGTCTGTTCGGTCTGATCCTTGCTTCGATCGTGAATATTTTCCTTGGTTCGACTGCTCTGCAGTTTGCAATCTCGGTTCTTGGTGTTCTGATCTTTGCCGGTCTTACCGCTTATGACACCCAGTCCATCAAGGAAATGTATTACGAAGGTGATTCTTCGGATGCAATGGGTCGTAAGATTGTTATGGGCGCGCTGCGTCTGTACCTCGACTTCATCAACATGTTCATGTTCCTGCTGCAGTTCCTGGGCAATCGTGACTAATTCACGAAACTGAATTTATGAATTGAAAAGGGCGGCTGAAAAGCCGCCCTTTTTGTTATCTGAAGTTACCATTGTTTATTCCGCCGGATAGCTGGAGCGGTTTGCATTTAAGCGTACCTACTGCGCTCGCTCCAGATTCTTTAGTCTGTCGCATTATCCCGGACTGTCCAAGTTGATCCGACTTGACCGTGAGATGCTCTCACGGGCTGAGAGCGATAGCACTGTCAGCCAGATATAAAGAAACGCCGCTGAATTTCTTCAGCGGCGTTTTTTATAGTTTGGATAATGCGCTTATCAGGCTTTAGCCAGATCACGCAGAACGGTTTGCAGAATGCCGCCGTTCTTCATGTAATCCAGTTCATCCAGCGTATCGATACGGCAGATCAGAGGAACCTGCTTCACTGAACCGTCAGCGAAAGTGATGGATGCATTGGTCTTCTGGCGAGGACGAATGTCTGCCAGACCTTCAATGGTAACCACTTCGTCGCCCTTCAGGCCAAGGGACTGCCAGCTTGTGCCTTCTTCAAACACAAATGGTACAATGCCCATGCCCACGAGGTTGGAACGGTGAATACGCTCGAAAGACTGCGAGATCACAGCTTTAACGCCGAGCAGATTGGTGCCCTTAGCAGCCCAGTCACGGGACGAGCCGTTACCATATTCAACACCGGCAAACACAACCAATGGTACGCCCTCAGCCTTATACTGCATTGCTGCATCATAGATCGAGGTTTCTTCCTTGCTTGGGTAGTGAATGGTGTAACCGCCTTCGCGACCATTTTCACCGAGCATGTGGTTGCGGATACGGATATTCGCAAAAGTACCGCGCATCATAACTTCATGGTTACCACGACGTGTACCGTACTGGTTGAAGTCTGCAACGGCGACGCCGTTATCGAGCAGATATTTACCGGCAGGGGACTGTGCCTTGATCGAACCGGCTGGCGAAATGTGGTCAGTGGTGATCTTGTCGCCGAACAGGCCGAGCACGCGAGCGCCCTTGATGTCGGAGATTTCACCGGCTGATTTGCCCATGCCTACGAAATATGGCGGGTTCTGCACATAGGTCGAGTTATCGTCCCATGCATAGGTCTGACCGGCTGGTACCTGAACGGCCTGCCAGTTTTCGTCGCCCTTGAACACGTCGGCATATTTTTCCGAGAAGATCTTACGCGTTACGTTCTTGGCAATGAATTCCTGAATTTCAGCCGATGAAGGCCAGATATCACGCAGGAATACAGGGTTGCCGTCTTTGTCTTCACCAATTGGTTCTTTGGTCAGATCCTTGGTGACTGTACCGGCCAGAGCGTGAGCAACAACCAGTGGCGGGGATGCCAGATAGTTGGCCTGAACGTCAGGCGATACACGGCCTTCAAAGTTACGGTTACCGGAGAGGACAGCAGCGCCGATCAGACCTTTTTCATTGATGGTCTTGGAGATCGGAGCAGGCAGCGGACCGGAGTTACCGATACAGGTGGTGCAGCCGAAGCCAACCAGGTTGAAGCCCAGTGCGTCGAGATCTTTCTGCAGACCTGCATTTTCCAGGTAAGCAGCAACAACCTGGCTACCAGGTGCCAGCGATGTTTTAACCCAAGGCTTGGTTTTCAGGCCTTTGGCAACAGCATTACGGGCAAGAAGACCGGCAGCAATCAGCACACTCGGGTTCGAGGTGTTGGTGCAGGAAGTGATCGCAGCGATCACAACATCACCGTGGCCGAGATCGAAATCTTCGCCTTCAACAGCGTAGCGTGCGGTCTGACCGGTTGTTTTCTTATATTCTGTTTCCAGAGAAGTCGCGAAACCGGAAGCAATGCCTTCCAGAGCAATACGGCCTTCAGGACGCTTCGGACCAGCCATGGATGGCACAACGTCGCCCATATCCAGCTCAAGAATGTCTGTGAAGACAGGATCTGTGCTGTCAGCTTCACGCCACATGCCCTGTGCACGGGAATAGGCTTCAACCAGTTTGAGACGATGTTCGTCACGGCCGGTTGTGTTCATGTAGTTGAGGGTTTCTTTGTCTACAGGGAAGAAACCACAGGTCGCACCATATTCAGGGCCCATGTTGGCAATGGTTGCACGGTCTGCAAGGGTCATATTGTCGAGACCAGGACCGAAGAACTCAACGAATTTACCGACAACGCCTTTTTTACGCAGCATCTGGGTAACTGTGAGAACGAGGTCAGTCGCGGTGACGCCTTCTTTGACCTTGCCGGTCAGTTTGAAGCCGATAACTTCCGGCAGCAGCATGGAAACCGGCTGGCCGAGCATCGAAGCTTCCGCTTCAATACCACCAACACCCCAGCCAAGTACGCCAAGGCCGTTGACCATGGTTGTGTGGCTGTCTGTGCCAACGCAGGTGTCAGGATAAGCAACGGTTTCGCCGTTTTCTTCCTTGGTCCATACGGCCTGCGCCAGATATTCAAGGTTAACCTGATGGCAGATACCTGTGCCCGGAGGAACAACGCGGAAGTTCTGGAATGCCTGCTGGCCCCATTTCAGGAAGCGGTAACGTTCGGCATTGCGCTGATATTCGAGATCAACGTTGTTCTTGAATGCCTGTGGATTACCGAACTCGTCAACGATCACGGAGTGGTCGATCACGAGGTCAACCGGTACCAGCGGGTTGATTTTTTCAGCATCGCCGCCGAGTGCCACCATGGCATCGCGCATTGCAGCAAGGTCAACAACGGCAGGAACGCCGGTAAAGTCCTGCATCAGTACGCGTGCAGGGCGATAGGCGATTTCTGCACCGGCAGAACCACGGTCAACCAGCCATTTGGCGATATTTTCGATATCCGCTTTCTTGACGCTGCGGTCATCTTCAAAGCGAAGAAGGTTTTCAAGCAGAACCTTCATAGAGAATGGAAGTTTAGATACGCCTTCAAGACCGTTTTTTTCAGCTTCGGTCAGGCTGTAATAAACATAGTCTTTGCCGTCGACGGTGAGCGTCTTGCGGCATTTGAAACTATCGATGTGAGACACGATGTTCGTCCTTCATGCTTACTGGCCGGAAAACCAGGACGAACGCCTCTGCTGCGTTTCAAGGACGCGCTTAGGTGCGGGTGCAGTCATTTCCGCTGTCCGTCCCGAGGCCTGTGCTTAACAAAGAAATTGTTTAACAAACATCAGGCTTTAGAGATCGGCCAAAAATGGTTTCCACGCCGACCGCTGGCATGGTAGCTGCTATATAGTCAGTTTTTTAAAACTGTTCCAGACTCTTAAAGCGTAAAATCGTGCTATTGCGGCGAAATGTTGCGGCTTGTTTTGTCGAGGTTCCTGATAGGGGAAACCGGAGAAATTTGCGTAAAACCATGCGATCGGAGGCCATATGCGGCTTGTTGCGGAAAATCTGAGCGGAGAACGGGGCGATAACCTCCTGTTCAACTCTCTGTGCGCAAGCCTGAAAGATGGTCAGGCGCTGATCATTACGGGGCCGAATGGTGCAGGAAAATCAACATTGCTGCGAATCATCGCCGGCCTGTTGCCTGCCTCCGATGGCTCTGTGTGGCTGGAAACAGAAGACGGGCAGGAGCCGGTAATGGCACACAGCCATTATCTCAGCACGCTCAATGCGATGAAACCGGCGCTGAGTGTTTATGAAAATCTGAAATTCTGGCAGGATTTTCATGGGAGCCCGCTGCACGACATTGATGAGGCGCTGGAAATTGTTGGTCTCTATAATATTGACCACTTGCCTTATGGCTATCTCTCCACAGGGCAGAAACGTCGCGTAACGATTGCAACACTGCTTTGTTCGCACCGGCCATTATGGCTGCTGGATGAGCCGACCTCCGGATTGGATACGCATGCGCAAGTGATGTTTGCCGGTGTGATGCAGGAGCATTTAAAAAAGGGCGGCATGATTATTGCAGTCACTCATATTGCGCTTGGTTTAGAACGGGGGCTGGAGCAGGCGGGCACCGATGCCGTGCAATATCTGCGGCTTGAGGATTATCGACCGCAAGATGATTATGGTGAAACGCAGGGCTGGTTCTCATGAAGGCACTTTTCTGGCGAGACTTGCGGATTGCTATCCGTGCGGGCGGCGGTGCTCTGACCGGCATCCTGTTTTATCTGGCTGTTGCCGCCGTCGTGCCGTTTGCCGTCGGGCCTGATCTTAAATTGCTGGCGCGCATCGGCGCTGCAATGCTCTGGCTTGGGGCGCTGTTGGCGGTGCTGCTTGGTCTTGACCGTTTGTTTCAGGCGGATCGCGAAGATGGCTCACTCGATGTGATGATCATGGCGCGTGAACGCCATTTTCTGACATTGACGGTAATTGTGAAATGTCTGTCCCATTGGGTGGCAACAGTATTGCCACTGGTAATCGCCGCGCCGTTTCTGGGGCTGATTATGAATATGGAACCGCTGGCGATCCTCGCGACAACATTGACATTGCTGATCGGTACGCCTGCGGTTATTTTCATCGGTGCGCTGGGCGCTGCACTGGCCGTTTCCATGCCGCGCGGCGGTTTGCTCGTCTCGGTGATGATCCTGCCGCTGACCATTCCGGTCCTGATTTTTGGTGTCTCGGCATCCTATGGTGCTGTGACGGAAAATGCTGCATTTCTTTCGCCATTACTGATGCTGGCAGCCAATACGCTGATTGCTGCGATTATCGGACCATTGGCCGCAGGTTACGCGTTGAAAATTTCAACAGATTAAACCCATATTCTGCAAAGAGTATTGTCTCTTACGAGACCACTCTAAGGATAGCTTAAGCTTACAAATATATCCGGGTATCTATGACTGAACGACCAACTGATAAAGCCATATCCAAAGCTGCACCGCGACGCTTTCAGGCGCTGCTGGATCTGGCGAATCCGACACGTTTTCTGAGCCTGAGCAGTGCAATCCTTCCATGGATGACAGCGCTGACGGTGCTGTTGTTGCTGACCGGTCTTTATATGGTGTGGTTTGCGCCGGAGGATTATCAGCAGGGGCTGACTGTGAAGATCATGTTCATCCATGTGCCTTTCGCATGGCTGTCGATGATGTGTTATACCGTGATGACGATTGCAGCACTCGGCACGCTGGTCTGGCGCCATCCGCTGGCTGATGTCTCGGCCAAAGCTGCGGCACCGCTGGGTGCGATGTTTACCGCATTGGCGCTGGTCACCGGATCACTCTGGGGTAAGCCGATGTGGGGCACATGGTGGGTGTGGGATGCACGCCTGACCTCGGTTTTTATTCTGTTTTTGATGTATCTCGGTATCATTGCTCTGACCCGCGCCATGGATGATCAGGCGAAATCAGCGCGCGCTGCGGCCGTGCTGACGCTGGTTGGTTTCGTTAATATTCCGATCATTAAATTCTCTGTCGACTGGTGGAATACTCTGCATCAGCCTGCTTCCGTTCTGCGTATGGAAGGGCCTGCAATGCCGCCAAGCATGCTGTATCCGTTGCTGGTGATGGCATTGGCAATGACCATGCTGTTTTTCACGCTGCATCTGATGGCGATGCGCAATGAGATTTTCAGCCGCCGTATTGCTGCGATGCGCAAAATTGCAGCGCGTAATGCCGAGCGCGAAAATCGCAGACCTGCAGGAGAAACAGCATGAGCCATCTTGATTATGTTTTAATTTCCTACGGCGTTTCAGCGATTGTGATTCTGATGATCGTGGCATGGATTGCCATGACCCAGAGAAATTTGCGGGCAGAGCTTGCACGACTTGAACAACAAGGCATCCGCCGCCGTTCCAACAAGGCTAAGTGATTATGACTGATCCGGTTAAACACACGGATGGCGGCGAGGCGCAGCCCGCTAAGAAACGGGTTTTCGTGGCGCTGCTGCCCCTGATTATTTTTGCTGCTCTGGCCGGTATTTTTACATGGCAGCTGCTGAGCGGAAAAAACATGCAGGAAATTCCCTCGGCTTTGATCGGTCGGGATGCACCGCAGACCGATCTGCCACCGCTGGAGGGGTTGCTGCTGGCTGATGGTTCGCAGACACCGGGCTTAAAAGCCGCTGATCTGAAGGGGCAGGTGACACTGGTCAATATCTGGGCATCGTGGTGTGTGCCGTGTCGCGATGAGCATCCGCTGATCGTGAAACTGGGGCAGGATCCGCGCATTAAAGTGGTTGGCTTGAACTATAAAGACGCGCCGGAAAATGCACTGGAGTTTCTGAACAGTCTCGGCAATTCTTATGATGCTGTTGGCACAGATCGATCCGGTCGTGCCGGTATTGAGTGGGGTGTTTACGGCGTGCCTGAAACCTTTATCGTCAACCGTGAAGGCAAGATCGTTTATAAATTTGTCGGGCCTTTGAGTCCGGAAAGTCTGATCAAACAATTTATGCCGGAAGTTGAAAAGGCTTTAGCGCAATAAGATTGCGACAACAAAAAACAGAAGGGCTTCGCATTACGCGAAGCCTTTTTTATTTAAAGATGATTGCCGGTTTTTACAGCGCAGGTGGCTAAGAAAGTCGGCAGATAGCGATCAATCACAAAGCGCGGCACAGGCTGATAATCCTCCTGAAAACCGGCAAGGACAAATCCGGCTTTGAGCTGCCCGCTGATCTGATCAGACAGGCTGTGCCCGAAGACAAAAGCCTCCTGATTTTGTTGTTTTACCGCGAGCTTCTCGGCATTCAGATGTTCCTGCTCTGCAAAAGGCATGCGATAAACTGGGCGGATAATACCTTGCTTGGCATCTTCCGGATTTCTGTCGCCGACAAAAACGACCGGATTGTAAAAGCTGGAGAGTAACCGTCCGCTGTGTTGCAGCACCCTGTAGCATTCACGCCATACCGGCTGAATATCCGGTATATAGAGGTTGGAGATCGGGTGAAAAATGATGTCGAACGTCGCGTCATCAAAGCACGACAGATCGCGCATATCACCCTGAATAGCGGTGAGTGGCAGGTTCTCCCGCTCTGCAACCATGCGATCCTGATCGAGCTGGCCTTCAGAAATATCGAAGACTGTAACCTCCGCACCTGCTGCCGCCAGAAGCGGTGCCTGCTGGCCACCGGCTGATGCAAGGCACAGGATTTTACGATCGCGCACATCGCCCAGCCATGAAGCTGGAATTGTCCCGGGTGTGAGTTTAGCTTCCCACTGACCGGCGCGGGCGGCTGCAACCTGTTCAGAAGAGACAGGTTGTGACCATTCGCAATTGGCGCGGGCTTGCTTGTCCCATGCTTCACGGTTGTGATTGATGGTATCGGAATGTGGTTTGGTATTTTGCATGATGAACCTCTGGAGTTTTCCGTTGGTCACCGCAAGAAAGATCTGAGGGCGCGGAAGCCGTGTGCATATATCTTTGATATACGCGAAACTTGTACTGTCCATGTAATGCCGTCATTCATCCTCCTCGCAGGCGAAGATAAGATAAATAAATTGAAACGGGCATTACTGGTTCATTACACAACACTCCTCTGTGTCCTTTAAAAATAGAAGAAATAGCCTTGTCGTCAATAAACAAGGTTGTGATGGGAGGAACATACAAAACAGGCTCCGGTTATTTAAACCGGAGCCTGTAATATGCATTGTTATCTGCTTAGTCTGTTATTCTGGTACGTGTCTCACCGCACCTTTGGCGGCGCTGGTGGCCATGGCTGCATAAGCGCGCAGTGCGGTTGTGACTTTGCGCTTGCGCACTTCTGTCGGCTTCCATGCCGCAATGCCTTTGGCTTCCATCTCTGCGCTGCGTTTTGCCAAAACAGCATCGTCAACAGCCAGATGGATTTTACGGTTCGGAATGTCGATCTCGATCAGATCTCCTTCTTCAACCAGACCGATCAGGCCGCCTTCAGCAGCTTCCGGTGAAACGTGACCGATGGAGAGACCGGAGGAACCGCCGGAGAAACGGCCATCGGTGATCAGCGCACAGGCTTTGCCCAGACCCTTCGACTTCAGATAGCTGGTCGGATAGAGCATTTCCTGCATGCCAGGGCCACCGCGCGGGCCCTCATAGCGGATCAGCACGATATCGCCTTCTTTGATCTTGCCGTTGAGAATGCCGAGAACCGCACTGTCCTGACTTTCAAAAATACGGGCAGGGCCGGAGAAGGTCAGGATGCTGTCATCCACACCGGCTGTTTTAACGATACAGCCGTCTTCCGCCAGATTGCCGTAAAGCACGGCCAGACCGCCGTCCTGTGAGAAGGCATGTTCTTTGGTGCGGATAACACCGGTTTCACGGTCACTGTCGGTGCTGTCGAAATAACGGTTCTGGCTGAACGCAACCTGTGTCGGAACACCGCCCGGTGCAGCACGGAAGAACTCATGCACGCTTTCATCGGAAGAACGTTTGATATCCCATTTTTCCAGCGCATTTTTCAATGTGCCGGAATGCACTGAGCCGACATCGGCGTTGAGCAGGCCTGCACGGTCAAGCTCACCGAGAATACCCATAATACCACCGGCGCGATGCACATCTTCCATATGAACATTCGGCACGGCAGGTGCGACTTTACACAGAACCGGCACTTTGCGGGACAGGCGGTCAATATCGGACATGGTGAAATCCATTTCCGCTTCATGCGCTGCCGCCAGCAAATGCAGCACGGTATTGGTGGAGCCGCCCATGGCGATATCCAGCGTCATGGCATTTTCAAAAGCTGCAAAGCTGGCAACTGCACGTGGCAGCACGCTTTCGTCATTGCCTTCGTAATAGCGCTTGCAGAGATCGACAACCAGACGACCGGCTTCAAGGAACAGCTCCTTACGTGCCGCATGGGTTGCCAGTGTCGAGCCGTTGCCCGGCAAAGACAGGCCAAGCGCTTCGGTCAGGCAGTTCATCGAGTTGGCGGTGAACATACCGGAGCAGGAACCGCAGGTCGGGCAGGCCGAGCGCTCAATCGCGTCAACTTCTTCGTCTGTGTATTTGTCATCGGCGGCTGCAACCATGGCATCAACCAGATCGAGCTTTTTCTCTTTGTCGCCCCAGACAACTTTACCGGCTTCCATAGGACCGCCGGAAACGAAGACAACAGGAATATTGAGGCGCAATGCGGCCATCAGCATGCCCGGTGTGATCTTGTCACAGTTGGAAATACACACCATCGCATCGGCGCAATGAGCATTGACCATATATTCAACCGAGTCGGCGATGATTTCACGCGATGGCAGCGAATAGAGCATGCCGTCGTGACCCATGGCGATACCGTCATCTACCGCAATGGTGTTGAATTCCTTGGCAACGCCGCCTGCTTTTTCGATTTCACGGGCAACCATCTGACCGAGGTCTTTCAGATGCACGTGGCCCGGCACAAATTGGGTAAAGGAATTGACCACGGCAATAATCGGCTTGCCGAAATCACCGTCTTTCATGCCTGTGGCGCGCCAAAGGCCGCGCGCACCCGCCATATTGCGGCCGTGGGTGGAAGTTCTTGAGCGATAGGCTGGCATGATCTTATTCCCTTTTGCATTACAGCGCTGCGAAACCTCTGTTTGCAGAAGTTGCAGAAATGCAGTGTTATCTTTTCAGATATGTCTTACAGTACCCGTGCGTACGGTGCAAAGTACAAATTGCCTCACATGGGAAAATTCTTCGTGTGAGAAGGCGTGAAAATAAAAAAGCATCGCCTGCTTTGATACAGGCAATGCTTTATCATTGAGCGTATCAGCGTTTAGGCGCTGAACTCAGAATGCTTTGAAAGTGAGCGTTGTCAGCGAGCGGACAATATGCGGGATATCCAGCACATTATCATTGATGAATTTGCCGATATCGTCGCCTTCCTGAATATAGATCTTTGCGAGCAGATCAAATTCACCGCTGGTGGAATAAAGCTCGGAAGCGATTTCACGCTCATACATTGCTTTGGCAACATCATAGGTTTTGCCGGGGCTGCACTGAATCTGCAGGAATACTGGTTTCATCTCACATCTTTCCTGTAAGAGAACGGGTCATATAAATTTATAACAGGCAAATGAGATTGCCGTTTGACCGCACAATTAGCAGTCTCCGGCGCTTTGCGCAATTAAATGACCGATGAATACCGGAGATAATGCGGTATTAAAAAAAGAGCAGGCAGCATACCGGATGATATGCTGCCTGCTCTGTTATGAAGCCAATATGCGATGCAATTTACTCGGCAGTCGGTTCGTTGGCGACACAGTTTTCCAGAACAGTCATTTCTTTGGCACTATCGTCAGCTTCCAAAAATGTCAGTGTGCCTTCATTGCCTTTGGTAAACCAGCGATAGCTGTCCTGCTCATCCATGGCGACATAGAGCGCACCGGAACCGCTTGGATCCAGACGCATAGGTACCAGCTTGCCTTCAACGGAAAGTACCGCGGCGGAATCATCATTTTTCAGGCCGTTAATATAAACAACATCTAACTCGACATTACGCTGGCAAAGATAAGACACTTTGGTGAGCGGCTGTTCAGCACTATCCTGCGCATTTGCAATGCTTGCAAAAGCGGCTAAGACAAAACCTGCGGCAAGAGTTGAGGCGGCTGTTTTCAACATCAGATTATCCTTTGTTTATATCACATATATGATCTGAGAGCCGGCCGACAGCCAGTCTCCAAATACTGTCTGAATATCAAGTTCTGACAGTATTTCAGATCGTCTCATAAAAAACATATCCGGCATAAATAAGATAGTTTATGGCACTATGCTGAAAACCATAATGGACGTTCATAAAAAGGATATGTCCCCGCGTGATGAAAAACATTTCGATATTTCGTCATCAAATAAAAGCGCCTGTATGTCGGATCGGGCTGCTCGCTGTGTTGATTCTTTCCGGTTGTGCCGGTGTGAATTATGTTCAAGCCAAATATCAGGGACTGCCGTCCGTTGAGTTCGTCGGTACCAGCGGTACCAATTACCGGATTGTTGATAACCAAAAAGAAAGCCGGTTGCTGATTGGCCCCGGTCTTGCAGGCTCTGCGACACAGAATTTTGTCAAAGGCTTCTCCACCGGCTCAGGGCTTGGTGTAACGCCACCGGTAGTTTTCCGTGATGTGGCGGAAGAATATTTGAAATCCACCGGTAAACGCTGTGAAACCCGCGATGTAACACTGGTGGTCGATCCATATTATGAAGTGCGTTATAAATGCAGCCTGCGTAGTCCCCGTATGGCCTTTTAGGCGGTTATAAAAACAGTCACTTCATAGTTGCCTTTGGCAAAGGCGAATTTATATTTTACTATAGTCGTGCATGAGGAAGATTATTTCCGTCAGGACGGTGTATTGAGGTTCTTGTAGCATCCTTATCCGTTCCGGCTCTGTTAGTTTGTTTATGAACATGAAACGGAGGCCATAATGATACAGATGCGAAATAGCTTTTCTGCCTTTGCTGCGCTGGTGGTTGTATCAGCGGTTTCTATATCCGTGCAGGGGCCTGTGCAGGCACAGGCTGCCCAGACATTGCTGAATGTTTCCTATGACCCGACACGGGAATTATACAAAGATTATAATGATGCTTTCGCCAAGCACTGGAAGGCTGAAACCGGTGAGGATGTCACTCTACGCGCATCCCATGGCGGTTCCGGTGCGCAGGCGCGTTCTGTCATTGACGGTATTCCGGCGGATGTTGTCACGCTGGCATTGCAGAGCGATATTGATGCCATTGTTGAAAAGACCGGCAAGATCAATGCAGACTGGCGGCAGAAATTTCCGAATAATTCCGCGCCTTATACATCTACGATTGTCTTCCTGACCCGCAAAGGCAATCCGAAAGGTATTCAGAACTGGGGCGATCTGATTAAAGATGGGGTAGAGGTGATTACACCGAACCCGAAAACCTCCGGTGGTGCGCGCTGGAATTATCTGGCCGCATGGGGCTGGGCTTATAATGAATTCGGCGGCGATGAAGCCAAAGTCAAAAATTATATGACCGAACTCTTCACACATGTGCCGGTGCTCGATACCGGCGCACGCGGGGCAACCACCAGTTTTGTACAACGTCAGCTGGGGGATGTGCTGCTGGCCTGGGAAAATGAAGCCTATCTGTCGGTTGCGGAATTCGGGCCGGATGCCTTTGATATTGTTGTGCCGCCGCAATCCATTCTCGCAGAACCGCCGGTAGCTGTGGTGGACAAGAATGTGGATGCCAAGGGCACACGTAAACTGGCTGAAGCCTATCTGACCTATCTCTATTCCGAAGAGGGGCAGAAGATCGCTGCCAAGCATTTTTATCGCCCGTCCAAGCCGGAACTGGTACCAGAGGCTGATCGCAACTGGCTGAAAGAGGTGAAACTCCTCACCATTGATGATCCGCTCTTTGGCGGATGGGCAAAAGCACAGCCTGCCCATTTCGGCGATGGCGGTACATTCGATCAGATCTATAAACCGTCGAAATAATCCTGTTTTTCATGGTAGTGCCAATGACAAAACCATCCACAGGACAAAATAATCAGCAAGCCAAACGTCTGCCGGTCAAAATCCGGCAGAACAAGCCATCATTTTTTGCGGCATGGCGCAAGCCGACTATTCTTCCGGGCTTCGGCCTGACGCTGGGTTTCAGTGTGGCCTATCTCTCGCTGCTGATCCTGATCCCGCTGATGGTACTGATGTTGCATGCGGTGGGGGTAGGGCCTGCACGGTTCTGGCAGCTGGCGAGTGATCCGCGACTGGTCAGCGCCTTACAGGTCAGCTTCTTCAGCGCGATTTTGGCGGCTCTGATCAATGTGGTCTTTGGCGGCATCGTTGCATGGGTTTTGGTGCGTTACCGCTTTCCCGGCAGGCGTCTGGTGGATGCTATGGTCGATTTACCATTTGCATTGCCGACTGCCGTTGCCGGTATTGCGCTGACGGCGCTTTATGCGCCGAAAGGCTGGATCGGGTCGTGGCTGATGCCGCTGGATATCCGCATTGCTTTCACGCAGGCCGGTATCGTTGTGGCGCTGGTCTTTATCGGCCTGCCTTTTGTGGTACGCACCATTCAGCCGGTGATTGAAGAAATCAGCCGTGAGCAGGAAGAGGCGGCGGCAACGCTGGGAGCCAGCCGCTTTCAGACGGTATTTCGTGTGCTGTTACCGGGCTTGCAACCGGCTATCCTGACCGGTTTTTCACTGGCCTTTGCCCGTGCGGTCGGGGAATATGGCTCGGTGATTTTTATCGCCGGTAACCGGCCCTATTCAACAGAAATCGCACCATTGTTGATCTTCATCAAGCTGGAAGAATTTGATTATTCCGCTGCCACAGTGCTGGCCACAGTGATGATGCTGATTTCCTTTGTGATGTTGCTCATTGTCAATCTCATCCAGACACGAACACGCAGGAGATATGGCTATGGCAGCTAGTGCCGGTAAATTATTCTCCCGCCGTCTGAAAGGTGCCGCGACGGGGCAGAGCCAGTCGGCGGTCACCGAGACACCGGCTGTGCGTTGGTTGCTGACCGCAACCGGCTTGTTATTTATGGTCTTATTTATCGTGCTGCCGCTGATCGTGATTTTTACGCAAGCTTTCAGCAAAGGCACGGATGCCTATTGGGCTGCACTCAGCGATCCTGATGCACTTTCGGCCATTCGTCTGACCTTGCTGGTGGCAGCAATTGCGGTGCCTTTGAATATGGTGTTCGGCATTGCCGCCTCATGGGCGATTGCCAAATTCGAGTTTCGCGGCAAGACCTTTCTCATCACGCTGATTGATCTGCCGTTCTCGGTATCACCGGTAATTTCGGGACTGGTTTTTGTATTGCTGTTTGGTGGCAACAGCCTGCTCGGGCCATGGCTGCAATCCTATAATATCCAGATATTATTCGCCGTGCCCGGCATTGTACTGGCGACGATCTTTGTGACTTTTCCATTTGTTGCCCGCGAGCTGATCCCGCTGATGCAGGAGCAGGGCACCGGTGATGAAGAGGCCGCATTGTCATTGGGTGCCAGCGGCTGGAAGACTTTTCTCTATGTGACATTGCCGAATATCCGCTGGGGGCTGCTCTATGGTGTGCTGCTGTGTAATGCTCGCGCTATGGGAGAATTCGGTGCGGTTGCCGTTGTCTCTGGCCGTATTCGCGGTCTGACCACGACAATGCCGCTGCATGTGGAGATGATGTATAGCGAGAATATCGTAGCGGCCTTTGCGGTGGCATCGCTGCTGGCCGGACTGGCACTGATTACACTTGTTTTGAAAACTGTACTGGAAATGCGCTTTGCGCATGACGGAGTTTAATTTGTAATGCGCTTTGCGCATGACGGGGTCTAATTTGCATTGCACTGGCATGAGGGTGCCTGAAAGGATTAAGAATGGAAGTACGCGTTGTTGAGGTGCGCAAGGAGTTTGAGCAGTTTCCGGCGCTGCACAACGTTTCGCTTGATATTCATTCGGGCGAGCTGATTGCTTTGCTCGGGCCTTCCGGCTCGGGTAAGACCACATTATTGCGACTGATCGCAGGGCTGGAAAGTCCGACAGAGGGTACCGTCTATTTCGGTGATGAGGATGCCTCGCATAAAACCGTGCAGGAACGCAATGTTGGTTTTGTGTTCCAGCATTATGCTTTGTTTCGTCATATGACTTTGGCGCAGAATGTCGGTTTCGGGCTGAAAGTGCGTCCGCGGGCAACGCGCCCGTCCAAAACGGATATTCATCAGCGTGCGGTTGATCTGCTTAATCTGGTGCAGTTGCAGGGGTTGGAAAACCGCTATCCGGCACAGCTCTCCGGCGGCCAGCGTCAGCGTGTGGCTTTGGCGCGCGCTATGGCGATTGAGCCGAATGTGCTGCTGCTGGACGAGCCTTTCGGTGCACTGGATGCTCAAGTGCGTAAAGAGCTGCGCAAATGGCTGCGTGAAATCCACGATAGCACCGGTCATACGACAGTCTTCGTAACGCATGATCAGGATGAGGCCTTGGAACTGGCTGATCGTGTGGTGGTGATGAGCCAGGGACGCATCGAGCAGGTGGGGACACCGGACGCAATTTATGACAATCCGAACTCGGCTTTTGTCTATGGCTTTATCGGGGAATCCAGTCGTCTGAATGTGCGTGTCGAGCAAGGCGCAGTGTGGCTTGCTGATCGTGCGCTGGGGTTGAAAACCGATCAGACGGATGGCGATGTCGTTTTGTATTTCCGGCCACATGATGTGGATTTGGTTGACGGATGCGGCGGCTGTATTGCCGGTGTCGTCACTGCCACGCGTCGTGTTGGAGCCAAGCGCCGCGTCGAGCTGGAAGTTGGCGGCAATCGTGAAATTGTCGAGATCGAAATTCCTGCAGAAAACGAGGCAGTCACCGGCAGCCGTCTGGCCTTCCGGCCAAAATACTGGCGCGTCTTTGCATCTGAAAGCTGAAAATCAGCGCAGAAAATGATTCTGTTGAGCACCGGATGTGAGCCTGAATTTGAGGCCGATATCCGGTGTTTTACTTTATTATGGAGCAGGACTTTCAAAATAATTTAATCCGTTTAAAGTGCGGTCAGGCAACTTTTTTCACCCTCTGACATTATATCAAAGCGTGCTGCACCCGCTTTGCTCGGGCTCGCGCAATTCCTGAGTGCAGATTGCAGAGGATAGTCCGTTGATTTTTATAACGTAAAGTTAAAATCAGCCATGATTTGTGCTTTGCGATTTCACCAAATTCGATCATGGCATGAGCTGCGGACGTAATTTGGTCATAACTGTTTAACACCAAGAATTATACGTGAATCCTCATGCAATTCACGTGATCTGATGCATGTGTTTGCGGGCTTGATAAAATCTGACCGTCCGTAGCGGAACTTAAATCTTATAAAAGGCTGTAAAAGGCATATGCCGGCTTTGTCTTTCTCTCTTTCGTCGTTGTTTTCCCGCCCTGCTGCTGACCGTCTTTTGCCGGTGCTGCCTTTGCCAATCAGGGGGCATTATAAAACACCTGAAGAATTACAGCTGCTCGCAGCGGCGCTGGCTCGGAATGAAGCCGTGCGCCTGCCTGATTATGAGGTTTTTGACTTTAATAAACGACTGGCAGAAAATGCCGGACTGATCCTGCATGCTTATCGCTCATCCGATGCGGCGTCACGCAATGGTGAGACCATCACCCCCGCTGCTCAGTGGTTGCTCGACAATTATTACGTTGTCGATAAGAGCATGCAGCAGGCACGCCGCGATTTGCCTGACAAGTTTTTGCGCCAGCTGCCGCTGGCTGCCAATATTCATCCGGATGGCGCTGCGCCCAAAAACGCCGCTAAGGAACAGACGTCACAAAGCCTGCCACGGGTTTTCGCTCTGGCGTGGCTCTATGTTGCGCATAGCGACAGCAATTTCTCACTGAAAAGCCTGAAAGCACTGGTCGATGGTTTCCAGAGTGTGGAGCCGCTGCGTATCGGTGAATTATGGGCGCTGCCGTCAGTTATCCGCTTCATGCTGGTGGAGAATGCCCGCCGTTTGGCGCTGCGTGTTGAGCGCGCCCGTGCGATGCGCAACTTCGCCAATCGGGTGGCTGATAAGATTGTCGTGACCTCCTCACCGGAAGAGCTGCAATCCATTCTGACAGAATATAGCGAACCGGCACGGGATGGCACTTTCGCCACCCATCTGCTCTATCGTTTGCGCAGTTCTTCGACTGCGACAGGCCCTGCTATCGAGTGGCTGGAAGCGCAGCTTGAAGCAAGCGGCCACGACGTTGAAGAAGTCATCGTTGAGGAACATGCCCGCCAGTCCACCGGCGGCATGACCATGGGCAATATTATCCGCTCGCTCAAAACGATTGATGACGTGGACTGGACCTCATGGGTTGAAACCGTCAGCATTATGGATGCGATCCTGCGCGAGAACAGTGATTTCGAAGATCTCGATTTCGCCTCGCGTAACAGCTACCGCGTGACTATTGAAAAGATCGCCCGTAATTCCCTGATGACGGAAATTGAGGTGACCAATACGGCACTGAAGCTTGCCCGTGAAAAATCCGTGCGTGAGCATAAAATCACCGAGCGTGAGCAGAGCGGTGCCATTGCCTATTATCTGAGCGGTAACGCTCGTACTGAACTGGAACAGGTTTGCGGTTATAAGCCGCCGCTGTCGACCCGTCTGCTGCGCTGGTATCGCGGTCTTGGATTGCTGGGCATTGCCGTGCCGGTCTGGACAATGACCATTGGTCTGCTGGCGCTGATCTATATCTGCATGGGGCGTATCGGTTTTGATGAGAGCGAACAGCTGCTCTTCACCATTCTCGCGCTTTTTCCTGCTTATGAAGCATCGCTTGGCCTGTTCAACTCGCTGGTGCCGTGGTTTGTGCAGCCGAACCGTCTGGTTGGTTATGAATATCGCGATGGTCTGCCTGCTGATGCACGTACACTGGTGGCGGTTCCGACACTGATCAATTCACGCGACAGCGTGGATGAACATATCCGTAATCTCGAAGTGCATTATCTGACCAATCCGCGCGGTGAAGTCTATTTTGCAATTGTCAGTGACTGGACAGACAGCAATGTCGAAGTCACACCTGCCGATATGGAAGTGCTGGACTATGCCCGTGAGGAAGTGGCCCGGCTCAACGCGCATTATGCGGGTGAAGGCGCAGCGCGTTTCTTTTTCCTGCATCGTCGCCGTCTTTACAATCCGTCACAGGGTAGCTGGATGGGTTGGGAACGCAAGCGCGGTAAGCTGCATGAGCTGAACCTCTTGCTGCGGGGTGATCATGATACCAGTTTCTTCCCGACGGATGTGCCGTTGCCGCGTGATATCCGCTATGTGATGACACTGGATTCTGACACCCGTCTGACACCGCAATCGGTGACCAATCTGGTCGGTAAGCTGTCGCATCCGCTCAATCATCCGGTTTTTGATGAGAAAACCGGCCGTATTACCAGCGGTTATGGTATTTTGCAGCCGCGCGTGACCCCGTCGCTGACCACCGGCGATGATGCATCATTCCTGCAGCGCGTCTTCTCCGCCAATCGCGGTATTGATCCCTACGTCTTTGCGGTTTCCGATGTTTATCAGGACTTGCTGGGTGAAGGTACTTTCACCGGTAAAGGTCTCTATGATGTGGATGCCTTTGAACGGGTGATGCAGGGCAAGATTGAGGAAAATACAGTCCTCAGCCACGATCTGCTCGAAGGCGGCTATGCCCGTTGTGCGCTTGCCAGCGATGTCGAGGTCGTGGAAGATTACCCAACCGGCTATAATGTTGATATTTCCCGTCATCACCGCTGGGCGCGTGGTGACTGGCAGTTGCTGCCGTTTCTGTTCTCAACCGGCAAAGGTGTCAGCAATGTCACCCGCTGGAAAATGGCCGATAACCTGCGTCGTTCGCTCAACCCGATCATGTGGGTGATTGCATCTTTTGCCGGCTGGTGTTTGCTGCCGCTCGGCGTTGCCACCATCTGGCAGCTGTTCCTGATTTTGGCGATGTTTGTGCCGATGATTTTCGGTATCGTCACCAATCTTATTCCGGTGAATATGGATTATTCGCTGAAAGGTCATGCTCAGTCGGTTCTCACCGATGTGACACTGGCTTTTGCAGATATGGCGCTGCGTCTGAGCTTCATTGCCCATAGCGCGACGCTGATGGGCGATGCGATTGTCCGCACCTTCTACCGTCTGTTTGTCTCGCGCCGCTATCTTCTAGCATGGCGTGCAGCCGCGCAGATGAAGTCCTCTGATACGCTGGATTTCTATGTGCGCCTGATGTGGCCGTCGCTGCTGATCGGTGCGCTGGCTTTCTTGGCGCCGGTATTGTTCGGCAGCAAAGCGGTGCTGATTGCCGTGCCTTTTGCCGTGATCTGGATTGCTTCGCCGTGGATTGCATGGGCAGTGAGCCGCTCGGCCAAACCGCAAGATACGCTGGAAGTCCGCTCCAGCGATAAAGGCGATCTGCGCCGCTACGCTCGTCGTACATGGCGCTATTTCGAAGCCTTTACCAATGAGGAAGGCAACCATCTGCCGCCGGACAACTATCAGGAAGATCCGGTGGGTATTGTGGCGATGCGCACATCTCCGACCAATATCGGCGTCTATTTCCTTTCCATCATTTCTGCCCGTGACTTCGGCTGGATCAGCTTCAACGATACGCTGACCCGTATCGGCCAGACGCTGGACACGATGGAGAAGATGGAGAAATTCCGCGGCCATCTTTATAACTGGTATGAGACTGATACGCTGAAACCATTGCAGCCGCTTTATGTGTCGGCGGTGGATAGCGGCAATCTGGCCGGTCATCTGGTTACGCTGTCTTCGGCGCTGGAAGAATGGGCGCAGGCACCTTCCGTTTATTTGCAGGGTGATTTTGAGGGCATTCTCGACGTCAATGATATTCTGGAGGAGGCAATTGCCGCTATTCCGGATGATCGCCGTATTCTGCGACCACTGCGTCGCCGTTTGGAAGAACGGATTGCCAATTTCCGTCGTGCCGTACGGTCTTTCCGCGAAGAACCGGAAACGGCATCCTTCCGCACCATCAATATTTCGCTCTTCGCCAAGGATATTGAAAAGCTGGCGCTGGAGCTGGATGGCGAGCTGGAAACCACCCAGTCACAGGAAGCGCTGGAATGGGCGCGTACACTGGTTGAAACCTGTAAAGCCCATACAGATGATGCGATCGGCGAGCATAATGCTGAAGAACTGCGTCTGCAGTTGCAGAGCCTTGCCAGCCGCGCCCGTCAGCTGGCCTTCGATATGGAATTTGGTTTCCTTGAGCGTAAAGAACGTCGTCTGCTGTCGATCGGCTTCCGCGTGCAGGAAAACGAACTGGACGAGAGCTGCTACGATCTTCTGGCTTCGGAAGCCCGCCTTGCCAGCCTGTTTGCGATTGCCAAAGGCGATGTGCCGGTAGAACATTGGTTCAAACTTGGCCGTCTGCTGGTACCGGTTGGCTGGAAGGGCGCTCTGCTGTCCTGGTCAGGCTCGATGTTTGAATATCTGATGCCGCCGCTGGTGATGAATGAGCCGCTTGGCTCGCTTCTCGATCAGACTAATAAGCTGGTTGTGCAGCGTCAGATTGAATATGCGACCTCGCGCGGTCTGCCTTGGGGGATCTCGGAAGCAGCCTATAATGCCCGCGATCCGCAGATGAATTACCAATATTCCAATTTCGGCGTGCCGAAACTGGGTCTGCAGCGCGGCCTGTCGCGCAATGCGGTGATTGCACCTTATGCGAGCCTGTTAGCCTCGCAATATCGTCCGGCTGATGCGGTTTCTAATCTGAAGGTCTTGCAGAAGCTTGGCGCTTTGGGACGTTACGGCTTCCACGATTCCGTGGATTTCACCCCGTCACGTGTGCGTGAAGGTGAAAAATGCGCTGTGGTGAAAAACTATTATGCGCATCACCACGGTATGTCGATTATCGCCGTCAATAACGTGATTTTTGACGGTCGTATGCGCAGCCGTTTCCATTCCGATCCGGTGATTGAGGCGGCTGAACTGCTGTTGCAGGAAAAAGCACCGCGTGAAATTCCGATGGTCTATGCCAAGACGGAAAATCCGATGCGTGTGGACAGCGGTGCCTTTGATGAAGCACCGATGCGTATTATCGAAGAGCCGCTGAAGGCACCGCGCAGTGTGCATCTGATGTCCAATGGTCAGTATTCGCTGATGCTGACGGCTGCCGGCAATGGTTACAGCCGCTGGCATGATCTGGCGATTACCCGCTTCCAGCCAGACGCGTCTGAAGGCATGCAGGGCAGTTTCCTGTTCCTGCGTGATATCGAGAGCGGTCGCTGGTGGTCGGCGACCGGTGAGCCGTCGCGCCATCTGGAAACTGAAACCAAGACGGTGTTCACGGAAGATAAGGCCGAGTTCTATAAGACCTCCGGCGATATCAAGACTGTGGTGGAAACCATCGTTACCACCGATGTCGATGGTGAAGGACGCCGGATTGATATTATCAATACCAGTTCGCGCGACCGTGTCATCGAGGTCACATCCTATGCGGAACTGGTGCTGAATAATCCGGATACGGATGATGCACATCCGGCTTTTGCCAAGATGTTTGTGGAAACGGAAATCGCACCGGACGGTACAACAATCTATGCCAAACGGCGCAAGCGTGCACCGTCGGACACGGAAGTGCATGTGGCGCATTTCGTAACTGATTTGTCAGGCGCTGTGCGTGAGACGGAAGCTGAAACTGATCGCCGTGTCTTTATCGGCCGTGGCCGCACCTTGCGCAATCCGGCGGCTTTCGATCAGGAGATGAAGTTTACCGGCAGTCAGGGCACTGTGCTTGATCCGGTTGCCTCATTACGCACCCGTGTCCGTGTTCCGGCACATAAAAAAGTGTCGCTGGTGTTCTGGACACTGGCAGGCGGTTCGCGCTCTTATCTGGAAGAGAAAGCAGCAGTTCTGCGTTATCCTGAGGCCTTTGCTCGTGAATATACACTGTCATGGACACGCTCGCAGGTGCGTCTGCATCATGTCGGCATCAAACCGGCAGAAGCGACAGATTACCAGAAAACCGCTGCTTATCTGATCTATCCGGATCGCGCTTTGCGTCAGCCGTCAGAAGTGATTGCTGCGGGACTTGGTGCACAGTCT
The DNA here is from genome assembly GCA_900470735.1 of Hyphomicrobiales bacterium. Lineage (GTDB taxonomy): Bacteria > Pseudomonadota > Alphaproteobacteria > Rhizobiales > Rhizobiaceae > Pseudochrobactrum. The sequence continues at coordinate 44,593 of UCCC01000007.1, forward strand.
GATCTCTGGCCATTGTCAATTTCCGGCGATGATCCGATTTTCGTGCTGCGGATTGACAATGAAGCCGATCTTGAAGTGCTGCGCGGTGTGCTGAAAGCACAGGAATACTGGCGTGAAAAAGGCCTTACCGTAGATGTGGTTGTGGTCAATGAACGGGCATTTTCCTATGCGCAGGATACCCAGCGTGCAGTTGAATGGCTGACGGAAAGTTTCCGTGTCCGTTCGCAGCATCAGGGACAAAAACAGCATATTTTCACGGTGCGCCGTGATCAGATGAGCGAGGCGTCCTATAATACGCTGCTGGCTGCTGCACGGATTGTAATGCATGCGCAGAACGGTTCTCTGGCAGAACAGCTCAAGCGTATTCAAGAGATTTCGGTTGATCTGGCAAGCCGCAAGGAAACCAAGCTTGAAAGCACCGATCCGCGTCTGAGCCGTCGCCGTGCTGCGGAGACGGATGATGAACAGGTCGTCAAGCTTCCGGGCGTGGCGCCGCGTCAGCTCAAAGCGGACAAGCAGGTTTCCGGTGACGGGCTGGAATTCTGGAACAGCTATGGCGGTTTTGATACGGTGGGCAATTATGTTGTGCGTCTCAATGGTGACCGCACAACGCCGCATCCGTGGATCAATGTGATTGCCAATGCGGAGTTCGGTTTCCATGTTTCAGCAGAAGGTTCCGCTTTCACATGGAGCGGTAACAGCCGTGATTATCAGCTGACCCCGTGGTCGAATGATCCGGTTTCCAATCTGCCGGGTGAGGCCCTCTATATTGCGGATCGTGACAGCGGCAAGGTCTTCGCACCGACGGCCAATGTCATTCGCGATGCGGAAGTAACCTATGAAGCGCAACATGGTCAGGGCTTCAGCACGTTCACCTCTAAACATGGCGATGTGCTCTGTGAACTGACAATGGTGGTTGATCCGGACAAGCCGGTACGTCTGACACGCCTGCGTCTTGTCAATCGCGGCCAGTCGATGAAACGTCTGCGGCTCTATAATTATGCGGAATGGGTGCTGGGCAATGTCCGTGCCAAAAACGCCGCTTATATTGTTCCGCGGTTTGACGAGGAATTGGGTGCGCTCTTTGCCCGCAATCCTTATCACACCGACAAAGCAGGTCAGGTCGCTTTCCTGACAGCCAATATTCTGCCGGTATCAGTGACCTCTGATCGTCAGGAGTTTATCGGTGCCACCGGTTCCGTGACAGAACCTGATTGTGTGATGCAGGGCAAATCCCTGTCTGGCACAGTTGAGGCCGGACGCGATCCTTGCGCGGCTCTGAGCTATGATCTGGAGTTGAGTGCAGGACAGACCAAAGACATCCTCTTCATTCTTGGTAATGCCAAAGATGAAGAGACAGCACAGGGGTTGATTACCTATGGTCGCGGTCTGGATATGGATGATCTGCTGGCGCGTATTTCTGAGCAATGGCAGGATTTTACTGGGCCATTGCAGGTGAAAACGCCGGACCGTTCTTTCGATCTGATGGTCAATCGCTGGTTGCCTTATCAGAGTATGGCTTCGCGTATTCTGGCACGTGCGGCGTTCTATCAGGCCAGCGGCGCCTATGGTTTCCGCGATCAGTTGCAGGATACGCTGTCGTTGCTGATGCTTGATCCGCTTTTGGCGCGCAAGCAGTTGCTCAATGTTGCAGGTCGTCAGTTTGCGGAAGGTGATGTGCAGCATTGGTGGCTGCCGGTGACGGGGGCAGGCGTACGTACACTGATTTCCGATGATGTGGTTTGGCTGTCCTATGCGGCAACGCTCTATACGCAGGTGACCGGCGATCTGGCGGTGCTTGATGAGGAAGTTGCTTATCTGCAAGGCCGTGCGCTGCAAGAGGGCGAACATGACGCTTTCTATCAGCCGGAGGTCTCGGACAAAACCGACACGGTCTATGAGCATTGCGTGAAAGGGCTGGAACTGGCCATGCAACGCACCGGCCAGCACGGTCTGCCGCTGATCCTCGGCGGTGACTGGAATGACGGTATGAACCTTGTCGGCGTTGAAGGCAAAGGCGAGAGCGTCTGGCTCGGCTGGTTCCTGAGCTATACATTGCAGCAGTTTATTCCGCTGAGCGTATCACGTGGTGATACGAGCCGTGCGGAAGCCATGCAGAAACATCTGGATGCTCTGAACAAGGCATTGGAAGAGTATGGCTGGGACGGTGAATGGTATCGTCGCGGTTATTTCGATGATGGCGCACCGCTTGGTTCTCACCTGAGTGACGAATGTCAGATTGATGCGATTGCCCAGAGCTGGGCTGTGTTGTCCGGCGTTGCTGATCCTCAGCGTGCGACCCAAGCCATGGCTTCACTTGAAAAGCATTTGCTGGATGAAGAGGGCGGCCTGCTGCGCCTGTTCACTCCGCCATTTGATAAGACCGAGCATGAGCCGGGTTATATCAAAGGCTATCCGCGCGGTGTGCGTGAGAATGGCGGGCAATATACCCATGGTGCCACATGGGCGATTATGGCGCTGACCAAACTCGGTCGTGGTGATGAGGCTTACAAGCTGTTCTCGTTGATTAATCCGGTGCATCACGGTGAAAATCCTGAGACCTATCGTGTTGAGCCTTATGTGATTGCAGCGGATATTTACTCCGTTGAGCCGCGTCGCGGTCAGGGCGGCTGGACATGGTATACCGGTTCTGCAGGCTGGTTCTACCGCGTGGCAACAGAGGGTATTCTCGGCTTGAGCAAGCGCGGCAATGAGCTGCTCCTCAATCCGGTATTACCGTCTGACTGGGATGGTTTTGAATTGGATTACCGTCATGGTGAGGCACTGTATAAAATCACTGTGCGCAATAAAGCCGGTCGGGACAGTTTGAAAGTGGATGGCAAAGCAGTCAAAAAACGCGATGCCGGTATTGCTCTGGCAACGCAGGGGCAGCACGAGATTGTGCTTGAACTGAAATAAGTCAGATCAGACAGAACTTTAAATAAAGGGCGGTGAGCAATCATCGCCCTTTATTTTTGCTGAATTCTGCTTATGGTCAGCAAATCAAATAATGCTCAGGCTGAGTTTAATCTTGACTGAGCTGGTATAAGGATATCTGGCATGACCAGAACAGATATTGCGCAGCGCGTTTATAACCATACGTGGAAGCTGGATCCGATTGTCCGCAGTCTGCTGGATACGGATTTCTATAAGCTTTTGATGCTGCAAATGATCTGGGGACTTTATCCGCAGGTGGATGCTACTTTCTCGCTGATTAACCGCTCGAAAACCGTGCGGCTGGCGGATGAGATTGATGAAGGCGAATTACGTGCGCAGCTTGATCATGCCCGCTCCCTGCGTATGACCAAAAAAGAAATGATCTGGCTGGCCGGTAATAATTTCTATGGCCGCAAACAGATTTTTACGCCGGAGTTTTTGCAATGGCTCAGCACATTCCAGCTGCCGGAATATGAGCTGACACGGCGCGACGGACAATATGAGCTGCATTTCCACGGGCCGTGGACGCATACGACAATGTGGGAAATTCCTGCGCTGGCGATTATCAATGAGTTGCGTTCCCGTGCGGCGATGAAATCACTCGGGCCTTTCGCGCTGGATGTGCTGTATGCCCGCGCCAAGGCCAAAATGTGGGGCAAGGTTGATCGTCTGCGCCAATTGCCGGACTTGAAGATCTCTGATTTCGGCACCCGCCGCCGCCATTCTTTCCTCTGGCAGCGCTGGTGTGTGGAAGCGCTAAAAGAAGGTATTGGTGATGCTTTCACCGGCACCAGCAATGTGCTTCTGGCGATGGATACTGATCTGGAAGCGCTCGGAACCAATGCTCATGAATTGCCGATGGTGCTGGCGGCTATGGCCGATACGGATGAAGAACTGCGCTCGGCACCTTACCGCGTATTGCAGGACTGGAACCGTTATTATGGTGGCAATCTCTTGATCGTGCTGCCCGATGCTTTCGGCACGACAGCATTCCTGCGTGATGCGCCGGACTGGGTTGCCGACTGGACAGGTTTCCGTCCTGACAGTTCGCCGCCGATTGAGGGCGGGGAGCGGATTATCGAATGGTGGAAGGCCAAAGGCAAAGACCCGCGTGAGAAGTTACTGATTTTCTCCGATGCGCTGGATGTCGATACAATCGAGGAGACCTATCGCCACTTTGAAGGCCGTGTGCGGATGAGCTTCGGTTGGGGGACCAATCTCACCAATGATTTCACCGGTTGTGCACCGCAGCATGTATCCGGTTTGGATGCGATTTCTCTGGTCTGTAAGGTGATTGACGCCAACGGTCGTCCGGCGGTGAAATTGTCAGACAATCCGTCGAAAGCCACCGGCGATCCGGAAGCGGTGAAACGCTACATTGCGTTTTTTGGTGGTGAAGATCGCGTCGCCAAAGAAGTGCGTGTATAAAAAAATGGCCTCATTACTGAGGCCATTTTTTACTTCATTTCATAATCCCATGGCGGATTGGCACCGGCACGTGACACGGTGATCGCAGCGGCCTTCATACCGAATGTAACAGCTTCGGTAAGCTGTTTTTGCGAGATTGCAGACAGCGATTGCTTATCGAGCAAGCCTTGCGCCTCAAGGCTGACCAGCACACCGGCATTGACCGTATCACCGGCGCCGACCGTATCGGCCACAGTGACTTTCTCACCCTGAATGCTCACCTTACCGCAGGCAGCATAGGCATCTGCCCCTTCTGCACCTTTGGTGATGATAATGATTTTATTACCGTTGGTTTTCAGCCAGCTGCGGGCAATGATATCCTGATCTGAGCCTTCATCAAACCAGAGCAGATCTTCATCAGACACTTTGACAATATCTGCCAGTGCGATCATGCGTTTGATCCGCGCCATATGAGCGGCTTTGTCAGGAATGAAATTCGGCCGGACGTTCGGGTCAATCATGGTCACACGATGCGGGGCTTCGCGCCGCATCAGCGTTTCATAGGTGCTGCCGCAAGGCTCCGGAATGAGGCTGATACCGCCGAACATCAGAGCGCGGACATCATCATTCAGTTCCGGTAGCTGGGTAGCATTGAGCAGGCGACCGGCCGTATTTTCATCGTAGAAATTATAGCTCGCCTGACCATTCTGCAGCCGCACAAAGGCAAGTGTCGTCGGTTGATTTGAGATCGTGCAAAACTGTGTATCAACACGGGATTGCTCCAATGTGTCACGCAATATTTGTCCCAGAAAATCAGACGACAGGCCGGAGAAGAAACCGGCTTTAGCACCCAACCGGCCAATAGCAATGGCTGTATTGAACACGGAGCCGCCTGCATGCGGCACAAAGCCGGTCTCGCCGCTCTGTGTTTCGCGTGGCAGCATATCAATCAGCGCTTCTCCGCAGGAGAGGATCATGCTTTCACCCTTAAACGTGTTGACCGCCATTGATATGGATTTCCGAGCCGGTCACATAGGATGAGGCTTCAGTGCACAGATAATAGATGGTCTCTGCCACTTCCGAAGTTTGGCCAAGACGACGCAGTGGCAATTGCTCTACCAGCTTTTCTGTGCCCGGAGACAGGATCGAAGTTTCAATTTCACCCGGTGCAATCGCATTCACGCGGATACCATGCGGGCCGAAGTCAGAAGCCATTTCGCGGGTCAGGCCAGCAAGCGCTGCTTTGGACGTGGCATAGGCTGTGCCTGCAAACGGATGCACACGGCTACCGGCAATCGAGGTGACATTGACCACGGAGCCTTGCGCGGCTTCCAGCTCTTTGAACAAACCGCGTGCCAGCATAATCGGCGCAAAGAAGTTTACCTGAAACACATCGCGCCATGTCGCCATCTGGGTTTCAATGGAGTTGAGACGACGGCCACCGGTGCCCTTTGGTGAAATACCGGCATTATTGACCAGTGCATTGAGCAGGCCGCCATTGTCTTCCAAACGGCGGCGGATTTCCGCAATGGCACGGCCGATATCTTCCGGATCAGCCAGATCGACCTTGATGTGATCTTCAGGTCCTGCAGGCCAAGGGCAGTTGTCGGAAAAGTCCTGACGTGAGCAGGTGATGACACGCCAACCCGCGCGCGAAAAACGCTTCACAGTCGCATGGCCGATGCCGCGGCTTGCGCCGGTCAGTACGATGGTTTTTTTAGGCGTATCAGTCATTTTAAATGGGCCTTTGTCACTAATTTTAAGTGGACACTATCACTATAGATTTTACAATTTGCAAGGCGTGTTTAAATTTGGCACTGAAACATTAAGCGTATAATTTCAAAAATGTGTTTTTGAGAACTGGAGATATTTATGTCGAAACTGATTTTGGCAATCGATCAGGGTACAACATCCAGCAGAGCCATCTGTTTCGATCAAAATCATAAGATCACCGGTCTCGGACAACAGGAGTTTACGCAGCATTATCCCAAGTCCGGCTGGGTGGAACATGATCCGGAAGAAATCTGGAAAAGTGTTATCAATACCTGTAAACAGGCAGTCGAAACTGCCAAGGCGTCTATGGTTGATGTGGCAACTATCGGGATTACCAATCAGCGTGAAACCGTGGTGGTCTGGGATAAGGCAACCGGCAAACCGGTTTATAATGCGATTGTCTGGCAGGATCGCCGCACACAAAAAGAATGTCTGAAGCTCAAGAAAAAAGGTCTGGAGCCACGTATCCGCCGCAAGACCGGATTGCTGCTTGATCCGTATTTTTCTGCGACCAAACTGGCATGGATTTTGAACAAGGTTTCCGGTGCGCGCAAAAAAGCGGAAAAAGGTGAATTGCTGTTTGGCACGATCGACAGCTTCTTGATCTGGCGGCTGACCGGGGGACAGGTTCATGCGACCGATGCCACCAATGCTTCCCGCACATTGCTGTTCAATATTGCCGAAAATAACTGGGATGCTGAACTGTTGAAGCTGTTCAACATTCCACGCGCGATGTTGCCGGAAGTAAAAGATTGCGCCGATGATTATGGCGTGACGGAAGCAGGTATTTTCGGCGCTGAAATTCCTATTCTCGGCGTGGCGGGTGATCAGCATGCCGCGATGATCGGGCAAGCGTGTTTTGAAAAAGGAATGCTGAAAGCCACATTCGGCACCGGTTGTTTTGCTTTGCTGAATACGGGCAAGGATAAAGTCTTTTCGCGCAATCGTCTGCTGACAACGATTGCCTATCGCCTGAATGGTGAAGTGACTTATGCGCTGGAAGGTTCGATCTTTGTTGCCGGAGCCGCGGTGCAATGGCTGCGTGACGGTTTGAAAATCATCAAAAATGCAGCGGAGTCCGGTGAACTGGCGCTCAAAGCGGATGAGACACAGGATGTTTATCTGGTGCCGGCTTTTGTGGGCTTGGGCGCACCGCATTGGGATGCAGAAGCACGTGGCGCGATTTACGGACTGACGCGCAATTCGGGGCCAGCCGAAATTTCCAAAGCCGCGCTGGAATCCGTTGCCTATCAGGCGCATGATCTGCTTGAAGCGATGCATAAAGACTGGAAAACGGATACCAGCGATATTGTTCTGCGGGTTGATGGCGGCATGGTTGCCTCCGACTGGACGATGCAGAACCTCTCGGACATTCTCAACGCGCCGGTGGATCGCCCGGTTATTCTGGAAACTACGGCACTGGGGGCCGCGTGGCTTGCAGGTATGAAGGCCGGGCTCTGGGGCAATATGCAGGATTTTGCCAAGGACTGGCAGCAGCAACAGCGTTTTGAACCGGTCATGGAACCGGCATTACGCAAGCGTAAGATCAATGGTTGGCATAAATCCGTGCGTAGCACTTTAAGAGCCAAGTAAATGGAAATACGCGCTGCAAAACAGGATGATGCCGCTGAAATTTGTCTTGTTTTGCGGCGCTCTATCACAGAGCTCTGTGTGGCTGATCACGACAATGATCCGCAGATTTTGGACCCGTGGCTCGTCAACAAAACGCCTGAAAATCTGCGGGCGTGGATTGCACGCGCTGGCCAGACCTATCGGGTTGCTGTGATTGACGATCAAATTGCCGGTGTTGGCGCAGTCTCGGCCACAGAGGGCGTTTTGCTCAATTATGTCTCGCCGGACTTCCAGTATTGCAATGTAAGCAAGGCTTTGATGGCCGTGCTGGAAGATTGGCTGAAAGAACGGGGACAGGTCGTGTGTCACCTGACCAGTACAGCGACTGCCCGACAATTTTACAAGACACTTGGTTATTTGCCGGACGGAGAGCCGGTCATGAGAAGGTCGGGCATGTTGACCTTCCCGATGAAAAAGCTGCTATAATTATTCCCCGTTGCCCATAATCACATCCAGCAGCGTAGTGTTTTTACGCACTGGTTGTCCGCCGACATCACCTTGCGGGCGCGGGCCGCCATAGGCAGGATCGCCAACGACAGGCGGCGGTGCATTATTGTCCTGTACCGGATAACCGGAATTATCAGGCAGTGGTGACGGATAGCCGCTATTGTCCTGAACCGGTGCCGGATTTTCTTGTATGGAAACCGGCGGCTGAACAGGCTGACCGCTTTGTGATGGCAGCGTGGCGCTGTCCGGCTGGCGGGGCGCGCCCGGCGCAGGCGGCCAGTAACTGTCGTCATTTTCCGGCAAAGCGGGATAGCCGCTATTATCCAGCGCGGGTGGCTGCTGGCCGATACTGGCGGATGCATCCGGCAATTCGTCGCTACCACCCGGCAGAACATTCTGAATTTCATAGGTACTTGGCAGATCAGCCACCGGTACGCCTTTATGGGCGGCTGTCATGAAGGTTTTCCATGCCATTGCAGGGAGACCGCCACCGGTGATTTTCTTGGTCGGTTTACCGTCATCATTACCGAACCAAACGCCGGTGGTCAGATTGGCCGTATAACCTATAAACCACGCATCACGCGAGCTCTGGCTGGTGCCGGTTTTACCGGCGGCAGGCCAGTTGCCGAATTTGGCACGCTTGGCTGTACCGTCTTCAACAGTACGACGCAGCATCGCATTCATCATACCCAGCACCTGCTCGGTAATGATACGTTGCTGTTGTTCTGCCGGATAATCATAGAGGGTTTTGTCATCACCATCGGTGATTTTGGTAATCATATGCACCGGCGCGCGGTAGCCGCCATTGGCAAAAGGCACAAAAGCATCGGTCAGTTCCATCAAAGTGACTTCCGAGGTGCCGAGAGCCAGCGAAGCATTGGCTGTGAGCTTCGACTGGATACCAAAGCGATGGGCGGTATCGACCACGGCCTGCGGACCGACTTCCATTACCAGCTGCGCGGCAACCGAATTGAGCGAGTGGGACAGAGCTGTTGCCAGTGTCACTTCGCCGAAATATTTGCCGTTATAATTGCTTGGCGTCCATTTGCCGATGCGTACCGGCGCATCATTACGCACGGAATCCGGTGTGCGCCCCTGTTCAAGAGCCGTCAGATAGACGAATGGCTTGAAGGTGGAGCCGGGCTGACGACGGGCTTCTGTTGCACGGTCGAACTGGCTGTTGGCATAGTCATAGCCGCCGATCATCGCACGCACAGCGCCGGTGCCGTCAATCGAGACCAGAGCGCCCTGACTGACATCCATTTTCTTGCCGTTTTGCGCAATCAGATCACGAATGGCTTCCTCACCGACTTTCTGCAGATCCAGATCGACAGTGGTGTGGATGGTCACATCGCTTTTGGTTTCACCGATCAGTTTTGGTAACTCCGACACAACCGCATCGGCAACATAATTTTCTGAACCTGACCAATAGGCAGCAGCCCGTGTAGGTGGTTCGCTTTCTGCAATAGCCTGTTCTTCCAGCCCGATCATACCCTGATCACGCATGGCGGCCAGCACCAGCTTGGCACGGTCATTGGCAGCTTTAGGGTCACGTGCAGGAGACAGACGTGACGGCGCTTTCAGAAGACCAGCCAGAGTGGCGGCTTCGTTAAGGTTCACATCTTTGGCAGATTTATCAAAATAGCGCCGTGAAGCAGCCTCTACCCCATAGGCGCCGGAGCCGAGATAAACACGGTTGAGATACATCTCAAGAATTTGGTCTTTGGTATAAGTATGCTCAAGCCACAAAGCGAGCATGACTTCCTGCACCTTACGTTCCAGCGTTCTGTCCGGTGACAGGAACAGGTTTTTAGCCAGTTGCTGCGTAATGGTAGAGCCGCCCTGCGTGGCGCGCCCTTTCGCGATATTCGTGTAAATCGCGCGTCCGAGGCCAATCGGATCAACACCGTAATGGGAATAGAAACGGCGGTCTTCGATGGCAATCACAGCCTGCGGAATATAAGGCGCCATTTCGCGCAAGGACACTTCTTCACCGCCGGTGGTGCCGCGATTGGCAATCAGCTTACCGTTTACATCAAGGATTTTCACATTCGGCGGGCGATCCGGAATAGCCCAGTCACTGGTCGGCGGCATTTTCGCGGCAATATAAACAACCACACCGGCAAGCGCGATGCCGCCCCAGAGCATCAAGACCAGTGACCAATAGAATAAACGGCGCAGCCAGCGGAACGAGCCGGAAGATTGCTCGTGTTTTTTCGATTTCCGTGAGGCGCGTTCAGAACGCGGTGCACGTTTTTTAGTCGCGCTGCCGTTCACACGATCGCTTTCATCCATCCGCATTTCATCTTTATTGCTAGCAGGTGCTTCTGGCTTTCCGAATGACGGTTCTATGCGCCGGTCTTTTGAGTCTCTGGAAGCCATATGCGTTGGTAAACCTGCTTAAAGAATGGAGGGGGGCATTTTGAAATTATGCAAATTTCTGAACAAAATGTCCGCTGTGCTTTGCATGGTAATTGAGGCAGTTTAAAGAGCAGTAAAATTTTGTTAACAGAACAATGCGCTCAATAATATTTTGAAAGCCTCCTTTATATTCAAGATGCCCCTTAATTGCTTCTAAACCGGCATTATTACGAAAATACTATTCGAAATCTGCCGGTTTCCATTATAAACAACAGCAGCATTGGTTCAGATGGGGACAGGCGTGACAAAACGGATTGATTGGGTCGATATCGCCAAAGGTATCTGCATTATCTTTGTTGTAATGATGCATTCAACACTGGGCGTGGAAGAGGCGGCAGGTCAGACCGGCTGGATGCATAATGTCGTGGCATTTGCCAAACCGTTCCGTATGCCCGATTTTTTCCTGATCTCCGGCCTGTTCCTGAGTGCGGTGATCGACCGTCCGTGGTTGCGCTACCTCGATCGTAAAGTCGTGCATTTCCTGTATTTCTATGTGCTGTGGCTGACGATCCAGTTTGTCTTTAAAGCGCCGGGGATCATGGCTGAGGGCGGCGTCTCCGGTGTGATCAGTGCTTATCTGATGGCCTTTATCGAGCCGTTCGGCACATTGTGGTTCATCTATATTCTGCCGTTTTTCTTTCTGGTAACCCGTTTTATGCGTGAGGTGCCGCGCTCGCTGGTGCTGGTCATGCTCGCTATTCTGGAAATCCTGCCGATCCATACCGGCTGGATTATGATCGATGAGTTCTGCTCACGCTTTGTCTATTTTTATGCCGGTTATGCGCTGGCACCGCAGATTTTCCGTTTCGCCGACTGGGTAGCGCGCAACAAAATTGTTGCCGTTATTGGTCTGTTACTCTGGGCATTTGTGGAATATCAGATGGTTTTCACACCGGTGCCGGGTTTCGGACATTCACTGCTTAGCGGACAAGCATGGCAAGCCGGTGGTCTGGGCGGCTATAGTGAATTGCCGCTGGTCTCACTGTTCCTTGGCTTTCTCGGTGCTTTGGCGATTATCAGCGTATCGTCGCTGCTGGCCTGTTTGAGCGCTGCCAATCTGGTGCATCGGGTGCTGAGCTATCTTGGCGCACATTCCATTGTTGTGTATCTGGCATTCTTCCTGCCAATGGCTGTCACCCGCACGGTACTGCTGAAGACCGGCATTATCACCGATATAGGTACGATTTCGCTGCTGACAATGCTGATGGGCGTGATCCTGCCGGTTATTCTTTATATGCTGATTGAGAAAACCGGTTACGGACGCTTCCTGTTTGCGCGCCCGCAATGGGCTATCATTGATCGAAGCGGGACTGTTCCGGTGCGTGTATAAAACAGATCATAAAAAAGCCCGCTTAAAGCGGGCTTTAAATTTTTAAGCGTGGGCAAAGATGTCCTGCTCGTCCCAACCCATCAGATCAAGCTCTGCGCGGGTTGGCAGGAATTTAAAGCAGGCTTCAGCCTGTTTCTCACGCCCATCGCGCTCCAGGCGATATTCCAGAACCTTTTTCAGACGATGCAGATAAAGAACATCTGAAGCAGCATATTCAAGCTGCGCCTGAGACAGAGTTTCCGCTGCCCAGTCGGATGATTGCTGCTGTTTGGAAATAGAAACGTCCAGAAGCTCCGAACAGATTTCTTTCAGGCCGTGACGATCCGTATAGGTACGGGTCAGCTTGGAAGCGATCTTGGTGCAGAAAACCGGCTGTGGCATGACACCGAATGTATGTGCCAGCACAGCCAGATCGAAACGGCCAAAATGGAAGATTTTGGTGATCGAGCGGTCTTTCAGCAGTTTGACCAGATTAGGGGCTTTTTTCAGCCCTTTCTCGATCTGAATAATATCCGCGGTGCCGTCACCCGGTGAAATCTGCACAACGCACAGGCGGTCACGCAGAGGGTTAAGCCCCAGTGTTTCCGTATCAATGGCGACGGAATCAACCTGATAATTTTCAAGGCCAGGCAGGTCGTTTTTGTGAACGCGGATAGTAGTCATTGAAAGTTCCGTTATCTTATTTCTGAGAAAGAGCTGCAATAATGCGAGCCCAAGAGCGCTGGCCTTTATGGAAGGAGGACAGCTCGTATTTTTCATTCGGAGAATGGATGCGGTCATCCTCAAGGCCGAAACCGACCAGCAGGGAATCCATGCCTAGGAATTTGTCGAAGTCACCGACAATCGGAATAGAACCGCCCATGGCAATCAGTACAGCAGGGTTCGGCCATTCATCAGACAAAGCCTGCTTGGCCTGTGTGACCAGTGGTGAATCATAGGAAAGCTGGATAGCCGGTGAACCGCCATGCGGATGGAATTCTACGCGGCAATCAGCAGGCAGACGGGCCTCGACGAATTTGCGGAAATTCGCACGGATTTTGTCCGGATCCTGCTTATGTACGAGGCGGAAGGAAACTTTGGCCGAGGCTTCCGCAGCGATCACGGTCTTGAAACCTTCGCCGGTATAGCCGCCAATCATGCCGTTGACTTCGGCAGTCGGGCGCGCCCATGTCTGTTCCAGCACGCTGCGACCCTGTTCGCCCGATGGTACAGACAGGCCGATAGGGCCGAGGAAGTTTTCAGGGGTACGGCCAAGACCTTCCCAGGACTTCAAAATCTGGCTTGGGGTTTCTTCCACGCCTTCATAGAAATCTTCTACAGTTACACGGCCGGTTTCATCATGCAGGTCAGCGAGAATTTTTGACAGCACATGCAGCGGATTGGCGGCGGCACCACCAAAGAAGCCGGAATGCAGGTCGCGGTCAGCGGCTTTAATGGTTATCTGTTCACCTACCAGACCGCGCAGACCAACGCAGATCGCCGGTGTATCACGGTTCCACATCGAGGTGTCGCAAACCAAAGCAACGTCGGCTTTGAGTTCTTCTTTGTGACTGTCGAGGAATGGTTTGAGCGATGGTGAACCGGATTCTTCTTCACCTTCAAACAAGATGGTTACTTTGACCGGCAGCTGACCATGTACGGCTTTATAAGCGCGGCAGGCTTCGACAAAAGTCATCAGCTGACCTTTGTCGTCAGACGTGCCGCGACCGGTCAGAATTTTGCGACCTGGCTCAACTTCTTTAATAGCAGGATCAAACGGATCGTTTTCCCAGAGGTTCAGCGGGTCAACCGGCTGTACGTCATAGTGGCCGTAGAACAGAACATGCGGGGCATCTGCCGTTGCACCTTCATGATGAGCAACAACCATCGGGTGACCCGGTGTGTCGCGCACACTTGCATCAAAACCAATGCTCTTCAGATCTTCTACCAGCCATTCCGCAGCTTTGCGGCAGTCGGCTTTAAATGCCGGATCCGTTGAAATGGATTTAATGCGCAGGAGATCAAACAGATGACCGACACTGGTGTCGAGGTTCTGATCGAGATGTTTCAGTACAGGTTCAAGTGCTGACATGTTGCCCTCATGATAAAACAAGCTTCGACTCGCAAAGCATGAATGAGTTCTAAGAATTCTGTTTGGTTTTAGCGTATATAGAAGGAGACTGTACAGGGAAGATGTTGCGTATTTGCGTGACAAAAACAGGAGCTGTCTTCGCACCGGCACAATATACGCAACCGAAAGCCATAACTCGTTTTTATCTGGGAAATATAAAGCCGTTACGGTGAGGGGAACCGTAACGGCTTATAATAATTGGTGGCAGCCAGAGGGGGGGGGGAGGCCACCACCCCGGTTCTTCGGCGGGGGACATGCCGAAAAACGGAAACCGACAATGTTGTCGATGATGCTAATGTGGCGAAGAAAAGTGGCAATACAAGGGCTGAAACGCGGCGTGTCAGTCACAAAAAAGTTATTGCTTATAGAGAGACAATAAGCGGAGGAGAAAAAATGGTAAGTTTATTTGGGGCAGTCAGCATGGCGTGATTTCTTTTTTGGCGCTTATGCTTTACATCTTTTACCATGAAAAAAGGTGATCATCTCTTCCTCGTCGACGGCTCCGGCTATATTTTCCGCGCTTATCACGCTTTGCCACCGCTTACCCGCAAATCGGACGGTTTGCCGGTCGGTGCAGTGTCGGGTTTCTGCAACATGCTGTGGAAGCTCCTGAAAGATGCGCGCAATACGGATGTCGGTGTCGTGCCGACCCATTTTGCGGTGATTTTCGACTATTCATCGCAGACTTTCCGCAAGGAAATCTATCCGGAATATAAGGCCAATCGTACGGCACCACCGGAAGATCTGATTCCGCAATTCGGCCTGATCCGTCAGGCAACCCACGCTTTCAACCTGCCTTGTATTGAGAAGGAAGGTTATGAGGCGGATGATATTATCGCTACCTATGCGCGCCTTGCGGAAGAGGCCGGTGCGACTGTCACCATCGTCTCATCAGACAAAGACCTGATGCAGTTGGTGACAAATCAGGTCTCTATGTATGACGGCATGAAGGACAAACAGATTTCAATCCCTGAGGTGATTGAAAAATGGGGTGTGCCGCCGGAGAAGATGATCGACCTGCAATCGCTGACCGGCGATTCAACCGATAATGTGCCGGGTATTCCGGGCATCGGACCAAAGACGGCTGCACAATTACTGGAAGAATTCGGCGATCTGGACACATTGCTGGCACGTGCTTCCGAGATTAAACAGAATAAACGCCGTGAGAATATCATGGCATTTGCGGATCAGACCCGCATTGCCCGCCAGCTCGTTACACTGAAAAATGATGTGCCGCTGGAAGTGGATCTCGATGGTTTGCATCTGGAATCGCAGGACGGGCCAAAGCTGATCGGCTTCCTGAAAGCTATGGAACTCACTTCGCTGACCCGCCGCGTGGCAGAGGCCACGGATACGCTTGCAGCTGAAATTGAGCCGGTTACGGTGGAGACAGAATGGGGCGCGGAAGCACGCGGGCCTGATCTTGATCGCGGTACGGAAATGGCTGCTGATACGACAGCAGAAAAAGCTGCTGTGTCAGACAAGGCTGAAAGCAGCGAGGCTTTGATGCGCCCTCAGGCGCTTGTTGAAGCGCGTAAGGCGCAAGGCACATCAGCTAAAATCGATCATTCTGCTTATGTTGGTATTACCGATATTGCCGTGCTGAAAGACTGGGTCGATCAGGCGATTGATCAGGGTTTTGTGGCTTTTGATACCGAGACAACCTCGCTTGATCCGATGCAGGCGGAGCTGGTCGGTTTCTCGCTGGCTTTGGCGGCAGGTAAAGCCTGTTATGTGCCGCTGACACATAAATCCGGTCAGGGTGACTTATTGGGCGGCGGGCTGATTGAAGGGCAAATTCCGCTGAATGCTGCTCTTTCAGAGCTGAAGCGCCTGCTGGAAAATCCGGCCGTGCTGATCATTGCTCAGAATATGAAATATGACTGGCTGATTATGCATCGTCTCGGCATTGATATTGCCCGTTTTGATGACACGATGTTGCTGTCCTATGCGCTGGATGCCGGTACCGGCACCCATGGTATGGATGCGCTGGCAGAGCGCTGGCTCGGTCATACAACCATTCCTTACAAGGATGTGGCGGGTAGCGGAAAATCTGCGGTAACATTTGATATGGTGCCGATTGAGCGCGCTATTGCCTATGGTGCGGAAGATGCCGATGTTACATTGCGCCTGTGGCAGGTGCTGAAACCGCGTCTTGCCGCTAATGGTATGGCATCAGTCTATGAGCGCATGGAGCGTCCGCTGGTTGAAGTGCTGGCACGGATGGAAGAACGCGGTATTAGTGTCGACCGCCAAATCCTCTCCCGCCTGTCCGGCGAACTGGCACAATCTGCTGCAGCCATTGAAGATGAGATTTATACGCTGGCCGGTGAGAAGATGAATATCGCCTCACCGAAACAACTCGGCGATATTCTGTTTGGCAAACTCGGTCTGCCCGGCGGTTCAAAAACCAAGACCGGACAATGGTCGACCTCGGCGCAGGTGCTGGAAGATCTGGCTGCGGAAGGCCATGAGCTGCCGCGCAAGATCGTTGACTGGCGCCAGCTCACCAAACTCAAATCCACCTATACGGATGCGCTGCCCGGCTATATTCACCCTGAAACCAAGCGAGTGCATACATCCTATTCGATGGCGGTAACGACTACAGGACGCTTGTCTTCGTCAGAACCGAACCTGCAGAATATTCCGGTGCGAAATGCGGAAGGCCGCAAAATCCGTACGGCCTTTATTGCGCCGCAGGGTAAAAAGCTGGTTTCTGCTGACTATAGCCAGATTGAACTGCGCGTTCTGGCGCATGTGGCGGATATTGCGCAGCTTAAAACAGCTTTCGATGACGGTATCGATATTCATGCGATGACAGCATCTGAAATGTTCGGCGTACCGGTGGAAGGCATGTCGTCTGAAGTGCGCCGCCGTGCCAAGGCGATTAATTTCGGTATTATCTACGGTATTTCAGCCTTTGGTCTGGCTAATCAGCTGTCTATTCCGCGCGAAGAGGCCAGCTCCTATATCCGTACCTATTTTGAACGCTTCCCCGGTATTAAAGATTATATGGAAGCGACCAAAGCAACGGCGCGTGAAAACGGTTATGTCGAAACGATTTTCGGCCGCCGCATTCACTATCCGGATATCAAAGCCAGTAATGCGCAGGTGCGTGCCTTTAACGAGCGTGCTGCGATCAATGCGCCTATTCAGGGTTCGGCGGCAGATATTATCCGCCGTGCGATGATCCGTATGGAGCCGGCGCTGGTTGCTGCAAAGCTTGATGCGAAAATGCTGTTGCAGGTGCATGACGAACTGATCTTTGAAGTCGAAGACCAGCAAGTTGATCGCACAATCGAGATTGTGCGGGAAATCATGGTCAATGCGGCAATGCCTGCGGTGTCGATGGCCGTACCATTGCAAGTAGATGCACGCGCAGCGCAAAACTGGGACGAAGCGCATTGATCTTATGCGGTTAATGCATTAAGAGGCACCAGAACATGTTGCAGAGCTCCGGTTTTGCAACATAAGCGCTTTAAAACGCGGATAACAGGTCAACTGCATAAATTGATTGAAACAATCAGCTGTTGCAGATTGACCTTCTTGTCATTCGCCTTTACGTAGCGCAGCATCATCACTTATTGTTGTTTGCTTATTTACGTTACCGGTCACGGATGTGTGAAAGCATGGCTATGCGGATTAGTTCCGTTTAATCATGAATGAAGCCAGGGATGGGACATTTGCTTCTGAAACTTCAGAGCAAAGAATGTCGGGGCCAGTTGATGCGTGGGTGAGCCATTGCTGAAAGTCATTCATGACCTTGCCTTCTACTATTGCACCTGCCCTTGCCGGTGCGCTCAAAGCTCGTGGCTATGAGGAACTGACCTCCGTTCAGGAAGCTATGCTGACGCCTGACAACGACGGTCGCGATCTGCTGGTTTCCGCTCAGACCGGCTCCGGTAAAACTGTTGCCTTTGGTATTGCCATGGCGCCTGATCTGCTCGAACAGGGCGATCGTCTGGAAGCCCCGCGCGCACCTTTGGCTCTGATTATTGCGCCGACACGCGAGCTGGCTTTGCAGGTTGCCCGCGAGCTGGAATGGCTCTACGCACCAACCGGTGCCCGTATCACTACTTGTGTTGGTGGTATGGATATCCGCACGGAACGCCGCAATCTTGAACGCGGTGCACATATTATCGTCGGTACACCGGGTCGTCTGCGCGATCATATCACACGCCGTGCGCTGAACATGTCTGATCTGCGCGCTGTTGTGCTCGATGAAGCCGATGAGATGCTTGATCTCGGCTTCCGCGAAGATCTGGAATTCATTCTCGGTGAAGCACCGGAAGACCGCCGCACACTGATGTTCTCGGCAACGGTTTCCAAATCCATTGCTTTGCTTGCCAAGCGCTTCCAGAAAGATGCATTGCGCATTACTGCAACCGCATCCCATGAAAAACACGCCGATATTACCTATCAGGCAATGATTGTGCCGCCGCATGAACGCGAAAACGCGATCATCAACACGCTGCTCTATTATGATAATGTCAACACCATTATCTTTGCTTCCACCCGTGAAGGCGTGAAACATCTGGCAAGCCGTCTGAGCAATCGCGGTTTTTCGGTTGTGGCGCTGTCCGGTGAATTGTCACAGGCTGAACGTACCAATGCGCTGCAATCCATGCGCGATGGCCGTGCCCGCGTTTGCGTGGCAACTGACGTTGCTGCACGCGGTATTGATCTGCCAAACCTTGATCTGGTTATTCATGCCGATCTGCCGAATAACGGTGAAACATTGCTGCACCGTTCCGGCCGTACCGGCCGTGCCGGTCGTAAGGGTACCTGTATTCTGGTGGTTCCGTTCTCCCGCCGCCGTTCGGCTGAACGTCTGCTGCAGATGACACGTCTGGATGCCAAGAGCATTGCAGCGCCGACCATTAGTGCAGTTCAGGAAAAAGTTCGTGAGGTTATCCTCAGTAACGAACGTCTCAGCGATGAAGTTCCTGAAGATATGCAGGAGCTGATGCGCGAATTGCAGGCCCGTTATACGCCTGAACAGATCGCGAGCGCTTATCTGCGTCGTGAAATTGAAAGCCGTCCGGCACCGGAAGATGTTTCTGAAGGTCCTGTACGCGCTTTGGGTGCACCGGCACGCGAGCGCGGTGAACGTGGCGAGCGCTCGGAACGTGCTCCGCGTGAAGATCGCTCCTCTTTCAACGGCGGTGCATGGTTTACACTGTCGGCTGGTCGCAAACATCGTGCAGATCCGAAATGGATTTTGCCGCTGATCTGTAAAGCCGGTCAGGTTTCCAAGGGCGATGTTGGTGCAATCCGTATTCTTGAAAACGAAACCCGTTTCGAGATTAACAGCGAAAAAGCCAAAGAATATTTTGCGACTGTTGAAGAGCAGGGTACAGGCGAAAAAGGTCTGGTTATCCGCACTTCAACCGCTCCTGAGCAGGAAAGCCGTGGCCCGCGTTCTGATCGCGGTGGCGAACGCCGCTTTGATAAACGTGGCGGTGACGATAAGCCGGGCTGGGGCGCACCGAAAGGCAAATCCCGCTTTAAAGGCGGCGAAGGCAAGCCTTTTGGCGATAAACCAAAAGGCCCGCGTAAACCACGTGAAGGCGGCGATCGCAAGTTCTCCCGCTGATATCTAAGTTTTGAAGAACCCGCTCTCTGAGCGGGTTCTTTATTTTAATAAGGTAATAACTTGCTGTTTTGTAATGGCTGGGCTAGATGTCTGATATATTAGACTGCTTTTAAAGCAGGCTTTATACGCAGGGAGGATACCGCAGCTATGACCGCCACCATTACCATCACGCTGGATGAAGCTTACAACCTCGCAGAAAAGACCTTTATCAAGCTTGGTCTTTCTCAGGAACATGCGCAGGCCAATGCGCGTTTGCTGCAAAGCTGTCAGCGGGATGAATGCGATTCACACGGGCTTTACCGTGTGCTGAGCTGTGCACAGACCATTAAAACCGGTGCTGTTGTGCTGGATGCTGAGCCGGAAGTGGAAGACCGTGCCGGTGGTATTGTCGCAGTGGATGCCAAGGGCGGTTATTCCTTGCTGGCACTGGAAAAGGGCTTGCCGATGCTGGTGGAGAAAACGCGCAAGCTTGGTATTGCCGCGATGGCCATCAATCATTGTGTGCATTTCTCGGCTTTGTGGCCGGAAGTGGAGATGCTTGCAGAGCATGGTCTGGTTTCACTGACGATGGTGCCGAGCCATTCATGGGTCGCGCCTGCCGGTGGTAAGATCGGTGTGTTCGGCACTAATCCGATTGCTTTCGGCTGGCCGCGTGCCGGTAAATATCCGTTTGTTTTTGATTTTGCCACCAGTGCTGCGGCGCGTGGTGAGATCGAATTGCATCGCCGTGCAGGCAAACCGATACCGGAAGGCTGGGCGGTTGATAAAAACGGTGAGCCGACGACTGATGCAAAGACTGCATTGGAAGGCGCAATGCTGACCTTTGGCGGTTATAAAGGATCAGCGCTTTCTGCCATGGTGGAGCTGCTGGCAGGGCCGTTGATCGGCGATATGCTGAGCCTTGAATCTCAGGAATGGGATAATGGCCGTGGTGCAACGCCGAAACACGGGGAAATCGTGATTGCCTTGAATCCGGAGAGTTTCCTCGGCGCAGCAATGGCTGAACATATGGCGCGGGCGGAGAAAATGTTCTCGGCGATTACAGATCAAGGCGCACGGCTGCCGTCGCAGCGCCGCTATGAAGCTCGTGAACGCAGTCTGGCCAATGGTACGGTGACAATTCCGCAGAAGCTTTATGATGATATCCGCGCTTTGTAAGCATAGCTTAGAGCGGTTCCAGATAAATCTGAAACATTGGAACCGCTCAATCTATTTTTTTGAACCGCGCATCTTACTCCGAAAACCGCTTCACACTTTTCGGAATGCGCTTTAGAAACTGCGGCACAACTATCACGCCATGCATGAAAAATGCATGGCGTATTTGTATAAGAATTGACCGGTAAGCGGTGCATTGTTATCGCTTGATACGGAAAAGGTTTTGCTCATAGCAGCAAATGAAAAGGGAACACGGTGCCAATCCGTGACTGCCCCCGCAACTGTATCCGGTGAGCGGCCTCCGGTATGCCACTGCCTGTAAAGGCGGGAAGGCGGAGTGTCTGCGATGACCCGCAAGTCAGGAGACCTGCCTTTTCTTGTCACCAGCCGGTACACGAGGGGTGTGCAGGCGCGGACGTCCGTAACGGTGATATTGTAAAAATGTTGCCGTATGCGGATATGCTTGTTGTCTTCAGCTTGTCTCAAATGCGGTTTGTATTCTTCAGGACAATGCCTGTGCCGGAGTGCACTGTATTGTCTGAAAACAGGCGGGACAGCATGACACGCAATTTGGTGCAGCATAAAAAATCAGCATTGATCCTTGGTACTGCTTTGACAGTGCTCAGCTTTGGCAATGCATTGGCGCAAGAGAAGAAGCAGGAAACTGTTCAGCTCAAAGAGATTATCGTGACAGCCGGACGCACGCCGATTGAAGAGGGTAAAACCGGTCGTGCGGTAACTGTCATTACCGGTAAGCAGCTTGAACAAAATCAGGTGCGCTATGTGGCTGATGCGCTGCGTATGGTGCCGGGTTTTGCCGTCTCGCGTACTGGTTCTTACGGCGGTTTGACACAGGTTCGAGTCCGCGGTGCAGAAGCTAATCAGTTGATGGTTATGGTTGATGGTGTTGAGGCCGGAAATCCAGGTAACGGAGAATTTGATTTCGGGGGGCTTTTAGCTTCGGATATTGATCGGATCGAAGTATTGCGTGGACCTCAGAGCGCATTTTGGGGAGCAGGTGCAGCCGCTGGTGTTGTGAATATTATTACTAAGGGCGGGAACCGCGACGGTTTCAAAGTCAGTGGGACGACTGAGGCTGGATCACGCAGCTCGTGGCTTGGTGGGGTGCAGTTGCAAGGCGGTGCTGAGAGTTATGATATAGCACTTGGCGCCACCTACCGTACGACAAAAGGTTTTAATATTACTGATATTGGTGATGAAAAGGATGGTGCGAGCAGTCTTGCTCTGAACGGTAAGATTAACATTGATTTGTCTGATACCGTAAAATTAGACGCCACTCTACGCTATACCAAAAATCGCACAGATACAGATGTCGACTGGAGTCCAGCTCCGCAAGATTCGGTGGGTGCTTATGATGAAACCAGCAACTTTATGGGCTCTTTGGGGTTAACTTGGACCGGACTTGATGATGCATTGACGCAGAAATTACGTTTTTCCGGAAATGCTACTGAATATCAGAGCAATACACCGATCATGCCTGTTTATGAAACAAAAGGACGTCGTTATAAGGGCGCGTATCAGGCTAGTTATGTTTTTGATACACCAGCATTTGCCGATGCACATCATACCGTAACAGGTGGCGTTGAGTGGACACGCGAGACGTTTGAGACAACAAAAAATTATGAGCGTGACAGCTATGGTTTTGTTGGTCAGTATAATGGTGAATATTGGGATCAATTTTATTTAAATTTAGCGCTTCGTTATGATGTGAATGATGAGTTCAAAGATGCGACGACGTATTCATTAAGTACAGCATGGTCTGTTCCTGATACTAATGCGCGTCTTCATAGTTCTATAGGCACTGGTAATACAAATCCGACTTTTTTTGAGCAATTTGGGACAACGAGTAATTTCGTTGGTAATCCAAATTTAAAACCTGAGAAAAGTTTCGGCTGGGATGCTGGTCTGGAGTATAGCTTCTTTAATGGTTTGCTGGTCACAGATGTTACTTATTTTATCCAAAATTTGACTAATGAAATTCAGGGTAGTTCTCAGACCGTTACAAATTTGGATGGTAAGAGTAAGCGCCATGGTGTGGAACTGGCAGCAACATTGAACTTGTTCCATGGCTTCACAGCAGGCGGTACTTATACATACACTTCGTCTCGTGCGCCAACCGGTGAGCAGGCCACTCGACGCCCACGACACTCTGGTTCTGTGAATTTAGCCTATACATTTTACGAAGACCGCGCTCGTATGTTCGGTGAAGCAGTATTCAATGGCAAGATGGAAGATGTTGCCTTCATAGGTGGTGCATCATCCCGCGTTAATTTGAGCAGCTATACCGTCGTCAATATCGGCGGCAGCTATAAGTTCACAGATAAGCTAGAAGGTTTTGCCCGTATCGAAAATCTGTTCGATAAGAAATATCAGGAAGTTTACGGCTATAACACGCCGGGTCGCGGTGCATTTGCCGGTTTGAAAGCTTCTTTCTGAGCATGGCGGGTTTCAGCGCCCTTAGCAGTTTCATCAAAAGGCAGGCCGTTTTTGCGGTCTGCCTTTTGTGCTTCTGTTTAGGTACGCTACAGGCGCAGGCAATGCCCAAACGGGTGGTCTCGCTCAATCTTTGTACGGATATTCTGGCACTATCTCTGGCTGAACCGTCTCAGATTGTCTCCGTCAGCCATATTGCGGCAGATCCGGTTTCTTCGCCGGTCGCAAAACAGGCCGGAAATTATCGCCTCAACCGTTCCGGTCTTGAAGAAATACTGGCGCTGAAGCCCGATCTGGTTTTGGCCTCGGTCTACACAGCGCCGGACAAGCTTGCGGTTCTGGAGCGGGAAGGTGTCAGGATTGAGCGTTTCGGCTATGCGCAGAGTTTTGCTGATATCCGCCAACAGATCGCGCAAATGGGGCAGGTTCTCGGACAGCAGGAAAAAGCACAGGCACAAATTGCTGAAATTGACCGGACATTTGGCACTTTGCAGAAGAATGCACAGCCGGTAACCGCACTGCTTTATGAACCCAATGGCTATACATCGGGTGCGGGAACGCTGTCTGATGAAATCATGAGAATGCTGGATATTACTAATCTTGGTGCCAGTGACAGCAGACTGGCAGCAGGGCGCGTATCGCTGGAAGATCTCATTCGTCTGAAGCCGGATATGATCATTGAGCCTGAATTTTATGAGAAACCGGCACTGGCCTATCAGAATTACCGGCATCCGGTTATGCAAGCTTTGGTAAGTGATCAGGGGCGTAAAACGCAACATGTGGCTGTGCCTGCGCGCAGTTGGTCGTGCGGTTCAGTCTATACGCTGGAAGCAGTGAGAATTTTGCAGCGTGCCAGACAGGCAAACGGAGAGCGATGATGGATCAGAACCGGCGCTATTATGGTCTGTTGCTTGTGCTTGGCGTGGTGCTGATCGCCCTGTTTGCTATCTCGTTGCTGACCGGCCCGTCTTCCATCAGTCTTATGCAAGGGCTGTCCGGTCTGTTCGGAGCGGGGGATAGCGATACAGTGCTGATCATGCAGCAATTGCGGCTTCCTCGTGCCTTGTTGGGGCTAATGATCGGATTAACACTTGGCTTGTCCGGTGCGGCTTTGCAAGGTTATTTGCGCAATCCCTTAGCCGAGCCCGGGCTGTTGGGGGTGAGTTCTTCCGCCTCACTTGGCGCGGTTCTGGCGCTTTATAGCGGCTTGTCTTTGCTGTTTCCTTTAAGCCTGCCGCTGATGGCACTGGGTTTTGCATTTATAGCTGTAATCTTGGTGCAGTTGCTGGCAGGCGGCAGCGGCTCTACGATTACGGTTATTCTGGCCGGTGTTGCAGTCTCGGCCTTTACCGGTGCGCTGACGTCACTGGCACTGAGCCTTGCGCCCAATCCTTTTGCCCTGATGGAAATTGTCTTCTGGATGCTCGGTTCCTTAAATGATCGTTCCATGAGCCATGTCTGGCTGGTGCTGCCGTTTATGTGTCTGGGGTGGGGGATGTTGCTGCTATCAGGCCGTTCTCTCGATGCATTGACATTGGGGCAGGAGACCGCAGCCAGCATGGGTGTTGATTTGCGCAGAGTGCAGTTTCTTGTCGTTGCAGGAACGGCGGTGAGTGTTGGTGCTGCAACGGCTGTGGCCGGCAGCATTGGTTTTATCGGGCTGGTGGTACCGCATGTATTGCGCCCATTAACCGGTTCGCGGCCGTCACGTTTGTTACCGGCTTCGGCTCTGGGCGGTGCAGTGATGTTACTGGCAGCAGATATTTTTGTGCGACTTATATTGCCGGAGAAAGATCTGAAACTCGGCGTGCTCACGGCATTGATCGGTGCGCCGTTCTTTCTGCATCTGGTCTGGAAATTGCGTAAAGGAGCAGAAATTTGAGCCTGTTGCGCGTAGAAAATCTCTCAGTGTCCCGTCCAAAACGCATGGTTGTGGATGACATTTCTTTTGCTGTCGGAAAAGGTGAGTTTGTCGGATTGATCGGCCCTAACGGGGCGGGCAAGTCCACATTATTACGCGCTATCCTTGCGCAGTTGCCGTATCAGGGGTCTGTCACTTTAAACGGGCAAGAGAGTGCGCAGCTTAAAAATATCCGGCGTGCGCAGATCCTGTCCTATATTGCGCAGGATCGTGAGATCAGCTGGAATATGCGGGTTGAAGCCGTTGTGCAGTTGGGAAGGCTTGCCCGATTGTCACATTTTTCCGGCCTAAGCTTGCAGGATCAGCAATTGGTGGAAGAGGCTATCAATGCGCTGGAAATCGGGCATCTGCGCGATAAACCGGCACGGGAATTGTCCGGCGGTGAGCAGGCGCGGGTTCTGATTGCCCGCGCACTTGCGCAAGGCACACCTTTGATATTGGCCGACGAGCCGGTGGCCGGACTTGATCCGTCACACCAGCTTGGTTTGATGCAGATATTCCGCGATCTGGCAGAGAGTGGTCGCAGTATTATCTGCACGTTGCATGATCTGGGGTTGGCGGCACGCTGGTGTACCCGCCTGCTTCTGCTGAAAGACGGTTGTCTGGTGGCTGATGGCGCACCGGCGGATATTCTGAGGGAAGACGTGATCCACGATCTCTATGGTGTAGGAGTGTATCGTGCGCAAACACCGGACGGTCTCATTATCCAGCCGACCCATATTGTAAGATAAATAAAAAACGCCGGAATTTCCGGCGTTTTTTGTGATTATGCAAAATGGATTAAACGTCCAGATTGGCGACGCTCAGGGCATTGTCCTGAATGAATTCGCGACGTGGTTCAACCTCGTCACCCATCAGACGTGAGAACAGCGCATCAGCTGTCGTTACGTCGGCAATTTTCACCTGCAGCAGCGAACGGGCATTCGGGTCAAGTGTTGTTTCCCAAAGCTGCTCGGCATTCATCTCGCCAAGACCTTTATAGCGCTGGAGAGACAGGCCCTTGCGGCCGGTTGCAAAGATTGCTTCAAGCAAGGCAATGGCGCCTGAAATGGCCTCGCTTTTGTCTTTACGACGCAGAACCGGCGGTGTTGCGTAGATGTCGTTGAGGCGTTCGCTGAAACGATCCAGCTGGCGGGCATCGGCAGAGCCGAGCAGAGCCATATCGATCATTGCAGTGTCTTTCACGCCGCGCAGCATGCGCTCAAAACGGAAACCCTCTTCCGGAGAGTAAGAGCCGCTCCAGCCGCGTTCCATATCTTCCGCAATCATATCAAGACGTTTGGCAACCGCATCGGCCAGAGCCTGCGCCTTTGCCGGATCATTCGAGGCTTCCACATTCATGGCGCCGGCAATCACTGCCTGTTCAACCACGGCACGGTCATAGCGTGTATGCAGGCCGGCAAGAACGGTGCGCAGATTACGGGCATCATTGACGACAGCCATCAGGTCGGCACCGGCGCGGACTTCGCCATTGCCGAGCTGCAAGGAAGCTTCTTCGAGACCTGTTTCGATCAGGAAGTCCTCAAAAGCAGCTTCATCCTTGATATATTGCGAGGATTTACCACGGGTCACTTTGTAGAGCGGCGGCTGCGCAATATAGATATGGCCACGCTCGATCAGTTCCGGCATCTGACGGAAGAAGAAAGTGAGCAGCAGGGTTCGGATATGCGCACCATCGACGTCAGCATCCGTCATGATGATGATTTTGTGGTAACGCAGTTTTTCCGGATTGAAGCCGCTGGTTTCATCCTTACCGATGGATGTGCCGAGAGCCATGATCAGCGTACCGATCTGGTCGGATGACAACATACGGTCGAAACGTGCACGCTCAACGTTCAGGATTTTACCGCGCAGCGGCAGAATAGCCTGATTTTGACGCGAACGTCCGCCCTTTGCAGAGCCGCCAGCCGAGTCACCCTCAACGATGAAGATTTCAGATTTTGCCGGATCGCGTTCCTGACAGTCAGCCAGCTTACCCGGCAGAGATGTAATATCCAATGCGCCTTTACGGCGGGTGAGGTCACGGGCTTTACGTGCAGCTTCACGCGCAGCTGCAGCTTCCACAACCTTGGCCATCAGCACTTTGGCTTCGCCCGGATGTTCTTCCAGCCATGTGGCCAGCGCTTCGTTGACGAGGCTTTCCACAATAGGGCGGACTTCCGAGGAAACCAGCTTGTCTTTGGTCTGGGACGAAAATTTCGGATCCGGTACTTTCACAGAAAGCACCGCTGTCAGACCTTCACGGCAATCATCGCCGGTCAGATTGACTTTCTCTTTTTTTGTCGTGCCCGAGCTTTCCGCATAACCGGTCATCTGACGTGTCAGTGCTCCGCGGAAACCGGCCAAATGCGTGCCGCCGTCGCGCTGCGGAATATTGTTGGTGAAGCACAGCACGCGTTCATGATAGGTGTCGTTCCACCACATTGCGACTTCAACGGTCATGCCGTCTTTTTCGCTGATGATGTAGATCGGCTCTTCCAGCAGCGATTTCTTGGACTGGTCGAGATATTTGACGAATTCCTGCAAACCGCCGTCGTAATGCAGAATCTGCTCGATCACATCGGCATGACGCTTGTCGGAAAGTTTGATGCGCACACCGGAATTGAGGAAAGCCAGTTCGCGCAGGCGGCGCTCCAGCGTTTCATAATCAAATTCCACCATGGAAAATGTTTCAGGTGACGGCAGGAAGCTGACTTCAGTTCCTGTCTCGCTGCCTGCATCACCGATGACTTCCAGCGGAGCATCAGCAACACCATGGGTAAAGCTCATTTCATGAATTTTACCGGCGCGACGGATTTTAAGCTTCAGCCAGATGGACAGCGCGTTCACTACGGAAACGCCCACACCATGCAGACCACCGGAAACCTTATAGGAGTTCTGGTCGAACTTACCGCCCGCATGCAGCTGGGTCATGATAACCTCAGCGGCAGAAACGCCTTCTTCCTTATGGATGTCCGTCGGAATACCGCGACCATTATCAGTCACGGTGCAGGAGCCATCGGCATTCAAAGTCACGGTGACCAGTGTTGCATGACCGGCAAGCGCCTCGTCAATCGCGTTATCCACCACCTCGTAAACCATGTGGTGCAGGCCGGAGCCGTCATCGGTATCGCCGATATACATGCCCGGGCGCTTGCGCACCGCATCAAGCCCTTTCAGAACGCGGATGGAATCTGCGCCATATTCAGGATTAGTCGCATTGATATCTGCGGAAAGGTTCTCGCCGTGAGGATTTTCAGTGGTCTCGCTCATGAAAGACTTTCGTTAGCGTTGCCGTAGGGCTTATGCCGTCCGGTAAAAAATTTGGCTGATTATATATTCCGGCTTACCGGAACGGGCCGGAAAGTGCTGAAACGAATCAGGCTAAAATGGTCTCTTTAATATAGTCGCTGAGAGCCGATTTACCAAATTTTACCGCGAAAAATCGGCATAATTACCAGCTTTTGTGATGAAAACCTGCTTTTAGGGGCGGGAGAAAATAAGAGTAAAAAATTAAACGCCCGCGGTCTTTTTCTGCCAGCGTTTGTCGTTACCGGTTTGCGGCTCGGCCACGGGTCTTGTAATCCACTCAAATGGCGGCAGATCAGCAAAAATCGTATCATTGGGTTTCTTGATACGCTCTTGTTTTAAGCGCTGCTGAAAGCGTTTCATCATATTCGAGAAAGCACTGGGCGTATAACCAAGATCGGCGGCCACGATTTTTGCCGCAGTACCGCGTTCCAGTTGTGCGCAGGCATAGTTAAACCGCACTGTTTCCAGCCAGTGACGATAACTCATGCCGAGTTCGCTCTGAAACTGGCGAGCAATGGTGCGTGGTGTACTGGCAGCTTTTTTTGCAAGCTGGGCGAGAGAAAGAGTTTGTGACAAATCATGCATGATTTCTTTGCACAGCAGGGTCAGCTTATCACCGGAAGGCATAGGCACAGTACAGGAGACGCGTTGTGCTGCAGCAATTTCCCCACGCAACAATTGCAGGATTGCCTGCTCGCGTTTGATGTTGCGCTGTGCCTGATTAAAGCCCAGCGTTTCTATCAGCAAAGCACGCATGAGAGCCGGCATTTCAATGACGCGGCAATCCAGAGTTTCGAGTTCGGCATCACTTTGCAAAAGCAGGGATGTAATATTGACGTCGGTCAGCATTCTGACCTCATGGGCGCAATAGGGAGGCAGCCACATGGCGCGATGGGACGGAATAATGAAATTGCCGTGTCTGGTGATAACGCTGACTATGCCGGAATTTGCATAGAGCAATTGCCCGAACGGATGCATATGATCTTCAATCACCAAACCGCGGCTGAAATTACGCACAAGCGGCGCAAAACATATAGCATCGCCCGCCGCAACATTATCCGTTGTCTGCAAGGCCCTTCTCCCGTTTTATTCGCTGTTCCCGATAGGGTGAGTGTTTTTTATGTGTCCTGTTAGCGCAATCGAATGTCCGTTTCGCAATAGCAGAACAACTCGCTTCATTCCCTCATATCGTCAGATAGTACACCGCGATGACCGCGGACAACAATAAACTCCGTCAAGATTTTTACATATATGCGTTGTGTAGCGGTCTTTTCTGAATGATCGGGAGGACTATAAGGGATGACGATAACCCGTAAAGAGCTGTTCCGGCTCGGTATAGCCGGTCTGGCAACAGCTGCTGCCACTGGTGGCAGCGCTGCTGCATCACCGGCAAAACCTGCTGAAGCAAAAAAGACGCATAATCCGCAACCGTCACGCGCCACATTAATCCGCAACGCGGACATTCTGACAATGGACACGAAGCTTGGTGAATTGACCGGCATGGATGTTCTTATCAAAGACGGTAAAATCGCCGCCATTGCCAAAGGCATGAAAGTTGATGATGCCAAAGTCATTGATGCGACCGGAAAAATTCTGATGCCTGGCATGATCGACGGACATCGTCATGTCTGGCAAATCATGAATGCGGGCATGCTGGTGAAAACCCATGCGGCTAAATATGATCATTATCAGACATGGAAAGAACGTACGGTTGTTTGCATGACGCCGGAAGATTTCCATCTGGCGGGTTATGTGGGTGGCCTGCTGGCGATTGATTCCGGGGTGACCAGTGTGGTGGATTATGCGCATGGACAGCATAATCGTGAAAAAGCGTTTGCCGGTGCACGCGGGCTGATCGAATCCGGTGTCGGCGGTGTTTTTTGTTACCAGATCGCTCACTCTACGACCTATGGGCCCGGTGATACAATCTCGCTTGCGGAAGCGTCTGCACAGCGCCTCGCACCGCCGACGGAAGAACATTATGAAACGGCCAGAATGCTGCGCGATGAGCTGTTTTCTTCCAGCGACAGTCTGATCCGCTTCGGTATTGCATCCAGCAACGGGCTGGGGCGCCATACAATGCGCCAGACAAAAGTAGAATTTGACCGCGCCCGTGCGCTGGAGCCTTTCCTGATTGCTTTGCACATTCACAAGCAAAATCCGGTGCCGCCGGAGGGGATTTATCGCAATATTTCGGATTTGTATAAGGCCGGTTTACTCG
Source organism: Hyphomicrobiales bacterium (assembly GCA_900470735.1). Lineage (GTDB taxonomy): Bacteria > Pseudomonadota > Alphaproteobacteria > Rhizobiales > Rhizobiaceae > Pseudochrobactrum. The sequence continues at coordinate 75,288 of UCCC01000007.1, forward strand.
GGCCAGAGATTCACGTGTCCCACGGCGTGCAGATGACGGATGAAGAGATCATCATGCTGCGCGATACAGGCGGTATGTTATGTGCCACGGTGATGGGGGAGTTTCCCTATGTGGAGCCGGCCATTCACGGGAAGGCCCGTAAAATGGGGCTGCCGTCGGGTATTGGCATCGATGTCAATCTCGCACTGACGCAGGATTATTTCGAGCATGTGCGTGCTGCTTTATGGAATATGCAGCGCTCCGAGGAATATGCTCGCATTGCCCGTGAATATGAACCAACAGATTTGCTGGATTTTGTCACCAATTCCGGTGCTAAAGCTATTCGTATGGGCGATACGACCGGCACAATCAGTGTTGGAAAACAGGCTGATCTCGTTTTGCTGAGCACCAGCCGTTACGGTTTTGCCCTTGCCGGAACTCTGGCAGATCGTGTGTTCAGTTTTGCCAATCTGTCGGATGTCGACAGTGTGTGGGTACGCGGCACATTGCGCAAGCAAAACGGCAAAATGCTGAATGTGGACTGGGGCAAACTGAAGAAAGACATGCGTGAGGCACAGGCGCGGATCGTGCGCGATGCTGCCACTATTAATTTTACCTGAAATCTTCGGGGTTGAACGCAGTCAGTCATTTTCAGCCGGTAGCACTCATGCCTGCATCCGATATTTCATCATTGTGCAGATGAGGTGTCAGGCTTACCGGATCAAGGGGAACCTGTTTATGGAACTAACACGCAAAGAGTTTCTCAAACTCAGTGCAGCCGGTGCAGCAGTTGCTGCCAGCGGTCTGCCTTTACAGGTGGCGCAAAGTGTTGCTGCCAGTGCAAAATCTGCCACGCCGACATTGATCAAAGGCGCAGATATTCTGACAATGGACGCAAAACTTGGTGAGTTAACAGCCACGGATGTGTTGATTGCCGACGGAAAAATCATCGCTATTGATAAGGATATCAAGCACGATAATGCCGAGGTTATTGATGCCGCCGGTATGATCCTGATGCCGGGTATGGTCGACGGGCATCGCCATGTCTGGCAAACGGCTGAAGCCGGACAGATTGTTAAAGGCTCCAAGCTTTACCGCCATTATGACCGCGAGAATAACCTGAAATACGGTTTGTGTTTTACGCCGGAGGATATGTATTTCTCCTGCCATATCGGTGGTCTTGTCTGTCTGGATTCCGGTGTGACCACGGTGCTGGATCATATGCATGCCACCAATGGCAATGAGATTGAGGATGCGGCAGCGCGTGGGCTTAAAGATTCCGGTGTCGGTGGCTATTTCTGTTATCAGATGCGCCAGTCACCGCATTACGGCCCCGGCGATACCTATCCGCTGGCGCAGGCACGCGCTGACCGTGACGGGCCGCCGGATGAGCGTCATTACCAACAGGCGGAACTGCTGCGTGACAGGTATTTCTCCGATCCTAATGGCGTTTTGCGGCTTGGTATCGGCCTGACCGGATCTGTCGGTACGCAGAGTGTTGCGCAGGCGGCTGAGGAGTTTAAACGCTGCCGCGAATTGCAGGCTGCCATTCTGACACAACATATGAACCAGACTTTTCCGGAGCCTAAACCACCGGTTTTGCGCGGTATACGCGATCTGCATGAGGCGGGCTTGCTGGGGCCGGATTATCATATTTCACATGGTAATGATGTGACAGATGAAGAGCTGCTGATGATGAAAGCTGCGGGTTCAAAACTCTGCTCAACGACATTGGGTGAGTTTACCTATGATACACCGAGCCTGCATGGTCGTGCGCGTGCGCACGGGGTTGATACCGGTATCGGGCTGGATGCAGCGATTGCCATGTTGCAGGATTATTTTGAACATGCCCGATCAGCCTTCTGGATTCTTTATAAGACAGAAGACGGTGCAGCCATTGCGAATAATTATACGTCAACCGATGTGCTGGAATTTGCAACAATCGGTGGCGCAAGGTCGCTTGGTTTGGGAGATGTGACCGGCTCTGTCACTGTGGGTAAGCGGGCAGATCTGGTATTGTTGCGCACAGACCGGATGGGCTTCGCCAATCTTGGCACACTGGCGGATCGCGTGCTCAATTTTGCAGCTATGCAGGATATCGACAGTGTGTGGGCAGCAGGTCGTGCAGTGAAGCGCAATGGCATTATGCCAGGTGTGGACTGGGCGGCGGCACAGCGGCAAACCGCTGAAGTTCAGCAGCGCGTTTTCTCATTGGCCCAGACAATTAATCTGACCGAATAAAATAAAACCTCCCCGCAAGAGTAATGTTATGCGGGGAGGCCATATTGATCAGGTCATCACAGATCAGACCGTTACAAACTGTCCCATCATACCGACATCTTCATGCTCCAGCACATGGCAATGGAACATGAACGGATGTGAGCGTTTGCCTTCTGCTTTGAAGTGAACCAGCAGTTCGGCTTCACCGTCAACCAGCACAGTATCTTTCCAGCCTTGCTGATAATCCGGTGCTGCCTGACCGTTCTTGGACAGGACGCGGAAATTCGCACCGTGAATATGGAACGGATGCCCCATTTCAACGGCCTTCAGTTTCCAGATTTCCATAGAACCGAGTTTGGCTTCCACATCCACGCGGCTCATGTCGAAAGGCTTGTCGGCAATCGACATGGTAATGCCGGAGGTGGCAGCTGTCAGCGATGGCCCCATCTGGTCAGCTGTGCGTGCCGAATGTTCGCCATGATCCATCGCGCCGGACATCATTTCCTGCATTTTAGATGGTTGAGGCATTTGCATCTGCCCCATCTGGCTGTGATCCATTTTACTATGGTCCATCTGTCCCATTGGGGAACTTTCACCGCCCATCATTTTCTTGCGCATCATGGCCATATTGCCGGCCATGTTTTCATCAAAGACGAAAGAACGGGTTTTGACAGACTTGGCCGGATCGGCAGCAGCCGGTTCTTCCAATGCGGAAACAAGTTTCATCACATCGGCTTTCAGACCATCACTCACTTCAAAACGCATCAGATGTTCAAGGCTTTGTGCATCACTCAGTTTCGGTGTTCTGCCGGAGCCGTCATCAGGCAGGCTGGTAAAGTCCGCCACCATACCATTAGAGAAATCAACCAGCACTTCATAACGTTCCCCCGGTGCAATGGTCAGAATATCCACGGTTGCCGGTTTGGCGAGGAAGCCGCCATCGGAAGCGATCGCGTGCATCATCCGGCCATCGCTGAAACGGAAGTGATAATTGCGCGAATTGGAAGCATTGAGCAGACGCAGACGTACAATGCTCTGCGGCACAGTTGCGATTGGTGCAATGGCACCGTTCACAGTCAGATATTGACCACGAAAACCATGCATCAGATCCATGAAATCCGGTGCATAGACATTGTCACCGTCAATTACGCGGCGATCCTGAAAAGCGAGGAACAGATCGTCAGTGCCGAATGTATCCGGCAAGCCGCGCTCGCGGTCACCACCATCGCTGACATGCAACAGACCGGCTGCACCCATATGCGCCTGACGGGCAGTTTCCATATGCGTATGCGGATGAAACCAGTTGAATGATGCCGGTTGATTGATGTCAAATTCCGGCTGCCATACAGCGCCCGCATTAATCACATTATGCGGACCACCATCCATATCAGACGGGATCATCAGCCCGTGCCAATGCAGGGTTGTCACTTCATCCATGGCATTTTCAATGGCAAAGCGCACATGCGATTTATTCTGCAGGCGTACAACCGGCCCGAAATAATTGCCGTTAATACCGGCGGAAGCGGCACTGCTGCCTGCCTGAAAACTATGACGGCCTTTAGCGATCTTCAGCTTAACCAGACCGTTATTATCCGGCTGTAAAAGGGCAGGATGGGGCAGTTTTACACCTGTAGCCTTATTGGCTGAGACAGGTGCCATGTTGTGCATGTCATGTGCGCCTTGTGCACTGGCGCGATTGAGGTGCAAAGCTGGCAGCGCAACAGCAGACATACCGCCGAGGCCGAACATTAAAGCTTGACGACGATTGATGATTTTCATCGGAATACTCCATTTATGTCAGAAAATAGCTGTCCTTCGCACGAATGATTTGTGCGTCAGGAAATTTGATTTTCAGGCAAAAACAGAGATCGGAGGGCGATCGGAAAGAGCAGGCGGCAGACCATGCAGGGCCTGCATATAGGGCACGGTCAGAACGCGCGGTATAAGATCGAGCTGTGTCATTACAGGCGGCACCGGCACCGGCACAACACAACCGCTGACCGAACAGGCCATGCCTTTTTTGCTGTGATGCTGGTCGGAGGGCATATCCTTATGGGATTGCCCGTGTTCCGTGGTTTTATGTGCTGTTGAATGAGCGGTCGTCGCCTCGTTTATCGGAGTAACCGGAAACGTATAGGCTTGTGCAGACATCTGGAAAGCGCAGAACTGTAACATCATAAATGCAAGCAAAAACAGCATAAGCCGGTAAGGCAGCCTGATGATGTTAATTGCGGATGACACAGGTGGCAGCTTTCGTTTTCTCTTGAATTTCAACATATATAGGCAGGCAGATGAGTTATAGCCAGCCCAGTCAGAGAAGTTTTCTATCAGAGAATTACGGCGAAATTTAACAAGTCGCTGTTTTGCCTTATTATGTTTCTTATATCTTTTTGGGTAATCGCTGTTTCCGGTACTATTTGGGGGTACAGGACTGATACCAGAACAGCATGATGAAGCATTTTTAAGGATGGCATCATGACTGAATTGACAGTAAATTCATTTTCCAATGACGGTGCAAATCCGGCAGGTCAACCATTTGTACCGCCTGCACCGGTTCCGCGTAAAAATCCGGTCGGACGGCTGGAGCTGATGCGGGTTGTCTATCGCAATCCCTTAGAACTCTGGGGCGAGCCGTCCTATAATGAACCGTGGGTTGAGGTAAACTGGATCGGGATGCATACGATTATCGCCAATGATCCGGCGCTGATCCGTCATGTTCTGGTTGAGAATCCGCAAAATTATCCGATGGGAACTGTCCGGCAGCGCGTGTTACGGCCGATCCTGCGTGATGGTTTGCTGACGGCTGAAGGCACCACATGGCGGCGTTCGCGCAAAGCGATGGCACCGGTTTTCACGCCACGTCATATTCATGGTTTTGCCGATGCTATGCTGAAAAGCGCACAGGAATTTACCACGCGCTATCAGATTGCCGGAACTGTGGCGGATGTGTCGCGGGATATGACCTTGCTGACCTATGATATTCTGGCGGAGACCTTGTTTTCCGGCGAGATTGCCGGTGATCCGAAGGAGTTCGCCCGTCAGACAGACCGTTTGTTTGAAACGATGGGACGGGTCGATCCGTTTGATCTGCTTGGCGCGCCGGACTGGCTGCCACGCCTGACGCAGTTGCGTGGCCGTCGTTCGCTGGGCTTTTTCCGCTCGATAGTTGCGCAGACCATTCAGCTGCGCAAAGACCGGATGGATCGCGGCGAGAGAGTGCCGAATGATTTTCTGACGCTGCTATTGCAAGCAGAAACCTCACCGGACAAGCCGGATGGTCTGTCGCGCGACGAGATTGAGGATAATCTGATTACCTTTATCGGAGCAGGGCATGAAACGACTGCCCGTGCCCTTGGCTGGACACTCTATCTGCTGGCGCAAGCACCATCGGAACGCGCGATTGTTGAAGCTGAAATTGATGCATTTATGGCAGGCGAGGGCAAGGATTTGCCGCCGCATCAATGGCTGGAAAGACTTCCTCTGACCCGCGCCGCTTTTGAGGAAGCGATGCGGCTTTACCCGCCTGCACCTTCAATCAATCGTGAGGCGCTTGCGGATGATCAGTTCGGTGATCTCAAAATTCGGGCCGGTACAGCAGTTATTGTGATGCCTTGGACAATCCACCGGCACCGGAAATATTGGGACAATCCGGAGGCTTTTATTCCGGCGCGGTTCCATCCGCAAAACCGCGATAAAATCGACCGTTTTCAGTATTTGCCATTCGGTGCGGGGCCGCGTGTGTGTATCGGCGGCAGTTTTGCCATGCAGGAGGCTGTGATCGCCTTGGCGGTTCTGTTGTCAAAACATCGTTTTGATATGGTGGGCGATGCAAAGCCGTGGCCGGTACAAAAACTGACCACTCAGCCTAAAAACGGACTGCTGATGAAAGTGATGCCGCGCTGAGTTTCAGCGCGGCACTTATTAGGGCATGCAGCCCGTCAAAACCGAAATATCACAGGCGGGCTGCGTGCCAGCGCAGATGCTCATCCATAAAGGTTGAGATGAAATAATAGGAATGGTCATAGCCTTCCTGCATATTCAGCGTCAGCGGAATACCGGCCTTGGTGCAGGCTTCCTGCAACAGCCACGGGCGCAGACCATCATCAAGAAAACTGTCCGAAGTTCCCTGATCAACCAGCAGGCTTTCAATTCGGTGGCCGTCTTCAATCAGCGCGGTTGTATCATAGGCGCGCCATGCGCTCTGATCGTTTCCGAGATATTTTTCAAAGGCAGGCTTTGACCATCCGGCTGTGGAGGGCTGGGCAATGGGTGCAAAGGCCGAAACAGATTTGAAGCGTTCAGGGTTTTTCAGGGCGATGGTGATCGCGCCATGGCCGCCCATGGAGTGACCGGTAATCGCCTGACGGGACATATCCAGCGGAAACTCCTGAGCCACCAGTTTGGTCAGTTCTTCGGTGATATAGCTGTACATTTTATAATTTTTGGCAAAAGGCGCTTCTGTGGCATCGAGATAGAAGCCTGCACCTTTACCAAACTGCCAGTTATCCGGTTCGTCCGGCACATCATCACCGCGCGGGCTCGTATCCGGGCAGAGGATAGCAATGCCCAGCTCGGCAGCAAGGCGGCGATATTCGCCTTTATCCATCACATTCTGATGTGTGCAGGTCAGACCGGAGAGATACCACAACACCGGCACGGGCCCCTGTTCGGCCTGTGGCGGCAAAAACAGTGCAAAGGTCATATCGCACTGGCAAGCTTCGCTTTTATGGCGATAGACGCCTTGCGTGCCACCAAATGCTTTGGCTTTTGAAATGGTTTCCATATGGGGCTCCTAAAGCATGTCGCAGCTCAATGAATTCATTGAGCGTCCGCGTACATGCGGTAAATAAAAGAAGTTAGCGCGAGCACTATACGCACAATTAAACGCGACACGCGCTAGAGGCTTCAGCCCAGCTCCATTGCGACATTAACCGCTGCCGCAACCAGAACTGTGTTGAAAAAGAAAGAAATAATGCAATGCGGCAGTGTCAGCGCCCGCATTTGTCTGGTGGTCACTGCTGTGTCACCGGTACCGGCAGACATGCCGATCATATAAGCACAATAGACAAAGTCCCAACCGGCAGGATCGGGAGTGTTGGGAATTTCCATGCCCCGCTTATATGGATCTTCGTCATTGCCGTCTTTGCGTTGCCAATAGACATGGGCGTAATGCAGAGCCGCCATCATATGCATTGTTGCCCAGCCCAGCGGCACTGACAGCAAAGTGGTGAGCAGCGAGAGAATATCCGGCTCCGGCTTGCGGTTCACCAGAATGAACATGGAGACAACCGCAACAATAACAATAGCCAGAGTCAGGCCGAAGATGACCGGTGCGGGGGCATCTGTATGATCGTTCTTTCTGCGCAGCCGCTCCGGCGTGAGATAGGACAAGCGTGTTAAAGCGGCAATCAGAAAGGTGAGGAAAAAACAATTCGCGCCGATAACCGGCGCGAGCGGTTTGTCAAAAGGATAGGACAGTGAAAAGCCTGCGACACCAAGAATGGCTGCCAGATAAAAAGGCATATGACGCAGCTGAAGTATTTTCATGTCAGGCTACCGTTTTGGAATCGAGGCGCATATCAATATGCGGAATATTGTCTTCCAGATATTCTTCTGAAATGGCAACAAAGCCGAAGGAGCCATAGAATTTTTGCAAATGGCTTTGCCCACCCAGCTCAACCGGCTGACCTGGGAAACGTGCTTGTGCAAAATCAACAGCTTCCTGCATCAGGCGCTGGCCGAGTTTGTAGCCCCGATAGTTTGGCGCTACTACAACACGACCGATTTTCACCGGCGTCTCCTTTTCCGGTGGCAGAACCCGCAAGCATGCTGCGAGCTCCTCACCATCAAGAATGCGCAAGTGAAATGCGCCGATATCCTTACCGTCAATCTCCGCGAAGGCACAGTTTTGCTCAACGATGAAGACATCCATACGCAGCTTTAGCATTGCATAGAGCGCGCGGGGAGCCAGATCGTCGATCTCATGCCACAGAGAAATAAACTGTGTCATCAGAATGTGATAACCGAGCGGATTGATTTGCCTTCATGCATCAGATCAAACGCGGTGTTGATCTCGTCAAGCGGCATTTTATGGGTGATCAGATCATCAATATTGATCTTGCCGTCCATGTACCAGTCAACGATTTTCGGCACATCGGTACGACCACGTGCGCCGCCGAATGCTGTGCCTTTCCAGACGCGGCCGGTGACCAGCTGGAACGGACGGGTGGCGATTTCTTTGCCTGCTTCAGCCACGCCGATGATGATGCTTTCACCCCAGCCGCGATGCGTGCATTCCAGCGCCTGACGCATGACATCGGTATTGCCGGTAGCGTCAAAGGAATAGTCGGCACCACCGTCAGTTAGATCCTGAATGGCTTGCACCACTTTGTCATTGCCGATTTCACGCGGATTGATGAAATCGGTCATGCCGAATTTTTTTGCCATTTCCACTTTGGCCGGATTGATATCAACGCCGATGATCTTATCGGCGCCAACCATACGCGCGCCCTGAATAACATTGAGGCCGATACCGCCGAGGCCGAAGACCACGACATTCGAACCCGGACGCACTTTGGCTGTGTAAATCACAGCGCCGATGCCGGTGGTGACACCACAGCCGATATAGCAGATCTTGTCGAAAGGAGCATCTTCACGCACTTTGGCCAGCGCGATTTCCGGCAGAACGGTGAAGTTCGAGAAGGTCGAGCAGCCCATATAATGAAAGATTTCGCCGCCATCGCAGGAGAAGCGCGAGGTACGATCCGGCATCAGACCCTGACCCTGTGTGGCGCGGATCGAGGTGCAGAGATTGGAGCGCTGCGACAGACAAGTTTTGCACGAACGGCATTCCGGTGTGTAAAGCGGGATCACATGGTCGCCCGGACGCAGCGTGGTGACGCCAGCACCGACTTCGCGCACGATACCTGCACCTTCATGACCGAGAATGGCCGGAAACTTGCCTTCGGAATCAAGGCCGGATAGCGTATAGGCGTCGGTATGGCACACACCGGTTGCCATGATTTCCACCAGCACTTCACCTGGCTTCGGACCACCGATTTCGATTGTTTCAATAGTGAGGGGCTTATTGGCCTCCCAGGCAACAGCTGCACGCGATTTCATGGCTTTGTTCCTCTTTAAATCAGTGTCTTTTATTTCAGATAAGAGCGGATGATCCGCATAAGCTGGTCGATTTCTGTATCCATTTCAGCCGGAGACAGAGCTGCTTGCGGTTGCTGGAAGGTCTCTTTTAAATGGCTTTCCAGCACTTCAGCCATCAGGCCGGTAGCGGCACCGCGCATGGCGGCAAGCTGCTGTAAAAGCGCACCGCATTCTGTGCCTTCCTCAACCGCGCGTTCAAGTGCCTCCGCCTGACCTTTAATACGGCGCAGGCGTGTCATGACGCGTTTTTTGGCTTCCGGTGAGTGGGGCATGGTTTTCTACCGATGAATATGGTGATGAAAATATATACTATGGGGGAGTATGTCAATTGATGTGCCATATCTGCTCCTCAAGAATAGTAAAGCAGATTGCGGCTGTTTATAATTCTCAGCAATCAGAATCATTTATCAGGTGCGTTGTCTTTGCCTCAGCAGTCCGTTTCATCCCTTCCGCTTTTGCCTGTCCGCGAGGCATTGCCGCAATTGGATCATGCCTTGCAGGCTGGCGGCTCTGCCGTTCTGGTTGCGCCGCCCGGTGCGGGTAAGACGACTTTAGTGCCGTTGCATCTGTTGCACGCAGACTGGCGCAAGGACGGGCGGATTATTGTGCTGGAGCCGCGCAGACTGGCAGCACGTGCTGCGGCCACACAAATGGCACGTTTGCTGGGCGAAGAGGTTGGCAAAACAGTCGGTTACCGGATGCGTCTCGACAGCCGCTATAATGCACAGACGCAAATTCTGGTAGTCACGGAAGGCGTATTCGCCCGCATGATCCTTGATGATCCGGAACTGTCCGGCATCAGTGCGGTGCTGTTTGACGAATTTCACGAGCGCAGTCTGGATGCCGATTTCGGACTGGCTCTCGCTTTGGATGTGCAGGGAGCCTTGCGTCCCGATCTTAAAATTCTGGTGATGTCAGCAACGCTTGACGGTGCGCGGGTGGCGGAGCTGCTCGATAATGCGCCGGTGGTGGAAAGTGAAGGCCGTAGTTTTCCGGTAGAAATCCGCTATCAGGAACGCAAAACCGATGAGCGGATTGAAGATGCAATGGCGCGGACAATCCGCGCGGCTCTGGCGGATGAGCAGGGCAGTTTGCTGTGTTTTTTGCCCGGTCAGGGCGAAATTGAGCGTACAGTCCGCGCTCTTGAAGGGCGTGTTGGCGAGCATGTGATGCTCTGCCCGTTATATGGGGCAATGGACGGGCGCGATCAGGATGCGGCAATCAAACCTGCGCCTGAAGGCAAGCGCAAAGTGGTGCTGGCGACTTCGATTGCAGAAACCTCGATTACTATTGATGGTGTGCGGGTGGTGATCGACAGCGGGTTGTCACGTCAGCCGCGTTTTGAACCGGCGACCGGCCTGACACGGCTGGAAACTGTGCGGGCATCACAAGCGGCGATTACCCAGCGGGCAGGGCGTGCAGGACGAACTCAATCCGGCATAGCGATCCGGCTCTGGCATGAGGGGCAGACATCTTCTCTGCCGCGTTTTACCACGCCGGAAATTCTGGAAGCTGATCTGTCATCGCTGCTGCTCGATTGTGCGGCATGGGGCGTGCAAAATGTCAGCGATTTGCGTTTGCTGGATCAGCCCTCAGCGGCCAGTCTGAAAGAAGCCGCTACCTTGCTGAAGCGGCTTGGCGCACTGGATGGTGACGGACGGCTGACGATTTCTGGCGAGCAGATCAGAAAACTCGCTTTGCCTGTACGACTTGCGCATATGGTGGCAGAGGCGGCCAATCGTGGCGAGGCTTTGCAGGCGGCAGAGCTTGCTGTGCTGATGACCGAGCGGGGGCTTGGCGGCAACGAGGTTGATCTCGATGCACGGCTTTCCCGCTTCCGCCGTGATCGCGGAGACCGTGCGCAAAAGGCTCGTGGCTTGGCACGCTCACTGATAAAAGACTTGCCGGCTGCAAATGCGCAAAACAAAGAAGATGCCCATGCCGGTCGCCTGCTGCTGGATGCCTATCCGGATCGTGTTGCCAAAGCGCGTGGCAATGGCGGACAGTTTATTCTGGCTAATGGGCGTGGTGGTGAGTTGGATGCCAGCCAGCATTTGTCACGTGCATCGTGGCTGGTGGTGGCTGATCTGACCGGACGGGCAGGGGCGCAGCGTATTCTCTCTGCCGCTGAGGTGAGTGAGGAGGATATCCGTAAAAGTCTGGCAAGCCAGATCGAAGGCGGACAACAGGTCATTTACGACCCTGAACGCAAAACTTTGCGTGCCCGTGAGGCGGTGCGGCTGGGGGCAATAACCCTGTCGGAGAAAAATCTGGCAGCACCATCAGGAGAGGCCGCCGATCTGGGCGTTGTTCAGGCGGTGCGCCAATATGGTTTGGATATTCTGCCTTGGGACAAATCTTCTTTAACGCTGCGCCGCCGTCTTGGCTGGCTTTATCGCGGGCTTGGTGAGCCATGGCCGTCTATGGATGATGAGCATCTGCTGGCGACATTGGAAGACTGGTTGTTGCCGTTTCTGACCGGAGAGGCGCGACTCGATAAAATCAGCCAATCCGCGCTGATGAACGGCTTGCGCTCTCTTGTGCCGTTTGATCTGCAACGGCAGATTGATACACTGGCACCAACACATTTTACGGTGCCGACCGGCTCCAATATCGCGATTAATTATGAAGGTGATGAGCCGGTTATTGCTGTGCGGGTGCAGGAATTGTTCGGTTTGACAACACATCCTTCCATTGCCCGCGATACGGTGCCGTTGCTACTGGAATTATTGTCTCCGGCACACCGGCCAATCCAGATCACCCGCGACCTGCCAAATTTCTGGAAAGGCTCATGGGCAGATGTGCGTACCGATATGCGCGGCCGTTATCCGCGCCATGTCTGGCCGGAAAATCCCGCAGAGGCGGATCCTACGCGACGCGCCAAACCACGGGGCACGTGAGATATTTCGGCTCTGGCGGCCTGCAAATGGCACTCTTCTGCGCTCCGGTGCTCACGTACTGGTAGTACGCTCCGCTCCGGTTCTCGCAGAGCACCATTTTCGACTCGCCATAACCAAAATATGACGTCGAGATTTGTTTAAGATTGCCCTGCGGCAGGATGGCGCAGATTAACTTGCGTGTGCCGTGATTTTGCCGCATAAGGCATTGTGCGTGTGACATTTTACGGGGAAGACTGAATGGCAAATGGCGATTTGATTAACCGGGCCTCGTCGCTTTCCCGTCGCCTGCGTCTGACAACATTGGTGCGTGTGCGCTGGTTTGCCATTACCGGCCAGACTGCCGCCGTGTTGTTCGTTTCTCTCTCTCTGCATTTTGTATTCCCGCTCGGGATCAGTTTTGCACTGATCGCTGTGTCAGCGTGGCTGAACCTGTTTCTGTCTTTCCGTTATCAGCTCAATCATCGTCTGGATTTGCGCACGGTTCTGCTGGTACTGGCCTTTGATATTCTGCAACTCACCGGCTTGTTATATCTGACCGGCGGTCTGCAAAATCCGTTTGCCGTGCTGCTTGTCGTGCCGGTGATTATTGCGGCAACTGCACTGTCGGTGCGCAGTATTCTGCTGCTTGGCCTGATGACCATTGTTTGCGCCAGTGTTCTGGTAGTGTGGCACCTGCCGCTGCCTTGGTATAGTGGTGTGACCCTGGAATTACCGCTGATGTTTGTCATCGGCGTCTGGTGTGCCATCGCGTCTACACTGATTTTCAGTGGTATCTATGTCTATCGTATTGCTGAAGAAGCGCGTCAGCTGGGTGATGCTTTGAGCGCTACCGAACTGGTGTTGCAGCGCGAACAGCATTTGTCAGCGCTGGATGGTCTGGCTGCTGCCGCTGCGCATGAGTTGGGAACACCGCTGGCAACCATCACACTGGTGGTAAAAGAGATGCAGCGTGCTCTGAAAAATGATGACCGTTATGCCGAGGACATTCAGCTGCTGTCCTCTCAGGCGCAGCGTTGCCGCGAAATTCTGCAACGTCTCACCAGCCTGTCTTCAGAAGGCGAAGAGCATATGTCGAAACTGGCATTGTCCTCACTGATTGAAGAGGTGATCGCGCCACATCGCAATTTCGGCATTCAGATTGATGTTGAGAAAAAACCGGATCCGAAAGCCCTTGTTGCCGAGCCGGTGGTGCGTCGTAATCCGGGGGTAATTTATGGTCTGGGCAATCTGATCGAAAATGCGGTGGATTTTGCCAAGACCGAGACACAAGTGGTCTGGGGCTGGGATGAGCAATCGGTGCGCATCACGATCCGTGATGACGGCAAAGGCTTTTCAACGGATATGCTGGATAGGATCGGTGAACCTTATATGTCGCGCCGCAGCGATGAGCGCAATGGCGGCGGTCTGGGGTTGGGTTTGTTTATTGCCAAGACATTGCTCGAGCGTTCCGGTGCGCATATCTCATTTGCCAACCGGCCTGAGCCTGGTCAAAGCGGCGCAGAGATCACAATTGTCTGGGCGCGTCAGGCGCTAACTGCGTAAATGCGATTCTTCATGCCTGCGAATGTGGAGAAATTTGGTTTTTTGAATAAAATATTTGTGAAATGCTATCAATTACGGCATTTTACATTAATAGTTACATTGCATATTTGACTTTTTGACGCAGGCGCAGCAAGAAGTAAAAAGACAAAAGACGAGTAAGGAATACCTGATGGATGATATGAGTCAGGATGATCACCTTGCCATCGGCAGTGATCCTTCGCTTCTTCTGGTTGATGATGATAAACCGTTTCTGCAGCGGCTCGCACGGGCTATGGAAAGTCGCGGCTTTACAGTGACGACAGCTGACTCCGTTGAGGAGGGTATTGCTGCGGTGAAACTGGCTGCACCGGCCTATGCGGTTGTAGACATGCGTCTTGGCGACGGCAATGGTCTGGATATTATTGAGGCGATCCGTGCCAAGCGTGAAGATACCCGCGCGATTGTGCTGACCGGCTACGGCAATATTGCCACTGCGGTCAATGCGGTTAAAATCGGTGCGATTGATTATCTTTCCAAACCTGCGGATGCGGATGAAGTTTTTGCAGCGCTGACACGTCGTGACGGTGAGAAGATTGCACCGCCGGAAAATCCGATGTCGGCAGATCGTGTGCGCTGGGAACATATTCAGCGTGTTTATGAAATGTGCGAGCGCAATGTTTCTGAAACCGCACGTCGTTTGAATATGCATCGCCGCACATTGCAGCGTATTCTTGCCAAACGTGCACCACGTTAAGCCTTATCTTTTAGAGACATGCCGGCTGGTTCATCAGTCGGCATTAGAGCGCCGTGTGCCGGATCGGCACACAAAGGACGCTCTAACACTTTAAAAATTATGCCTACGTATGTGGCATAGAGACGCCTGCCATTTCCGCGAGCGTCAGCCGGTTAGCGCCAATCCGTGCCAGCTGTAATGTCAGAGCCTTTCGTGTGGCTGGAGCAAGCTTGTGCTCTGGTGCATCGCGCAGAATTTCCCCGCCATATCCGTCTGAGAGAATGAAGCCGCAATCTTCGGGAAAGATATCGCGCGGCACCTGCGCATGGGTAGCAAAGAACAACCGGTCGCAATAATTGCGGTAATCCGGCCACTTCTGATCTGCTTTCCAATCCTCTACCGACGATTTGATTTCGATAATCCAGATTTCACCTTTGCGGGTCAGGCCGATCAGGTCGGCACGTCTGCCGGAGCGCAAAGAGACTTCCGGCAGAACATGAACATTCAGATCAAGACACAGACGCTGGACGCCGCGACGTACCATTAAAGCGAGGTCAGACTGACGGCCGTCGTGGAGCGGGTGTTGCTGAAAAGGTGAGATAAACGGCATAGTTGTCTGTTGTTTCCGAGTATTGCTTTTGCAGGCAGTATATTCCTGTCACTTTTAATATGTACTTATAAAAAAGATAATCATGGTTAATCTTTGGTTAATCATCAGTAATTACTCTCCTCACAACAATCATCACAGCAATAATGATTTTCTGAGGGGAAAAATGGTGATCAGAAATGCTCTCTCTGCTGCCGGTCTTATTCTGACACTGGGTTTAGCCGGTTGTTCGACAACGGCACCTTTTCAGACGAGTGCCGCATCTTACTCCGGCGTCACAGATGCAGGCTATGCACTGCCGACAGTTCCTGTTCAGAAAATCGCTCCGGAATATCGCCGCCAGCTGGTGAAATACGATACCAAAGAAGCGCCGGGCACAATCATTGTCGATACGCAAAACAAGTTTTTGTATCTTGTGGAGCCGGAAGGCAAAGCGATGCGCTACGGCATCGGTGTCGGTCGTGAGGGCTTTCAATGGAAGGGCAGTGCCAAAGTTGCCATGAAGCGGGAATGGCCGACATGGACACCGCCTGCGCCGATGATCAAGCGTCAGCCGGAACTGGCAAAATATGCCGGTGGTATGCAGCCTGGCCTGAATAATCCGCTGGGTGCCCGTGCGCTGTATTTGTATAAAGGCGGACGTGATAGCGGCTATCGTTTGCATGGCACGCCGGAATGGTGGTCAATCGGTAAGAATGTTTCTTCCGGCTGTATCCGTCTGATTAATCAGGATATTATAGATTTGCATGATCGCGCCAGTGTCGGCGCTAAGGTTGTCGTGCTTTAATTTCTTATAAAATAGAGCATTTCCAGTTTATCCTGAATCATAGGAAATGCTCTATCTTTTTGTTTTTACGCGCATCTTTTCCGAAAACCGGTTCCCACTTTTCGGGATGCGCTTTAGATAACAAAAAACGCGGCTGTTACAGCCGCGTTTTTTTAATGCCTGATGGAAAGATCAGATAGCTTCGACCTGCAGCACTTCCGGTACGAAATGCTTGAGCAGGTTCTGGATGCCGTGTTTCAGCGTGGCTGTTGAAGACGGGCAACCGGCGCAAGCGCCTTTCATGTGCAGATAAACAACGCCGTGCTCAAAACCACGGAAAGTGATATCGCCGCCATCCTGCGCAACGGCAGGGCGAACGCGGGTTTCAATCAGCTCTTTGATGGTTTCAACGGTTTCGGCATCAGAGTCAGCGAAGAATTCGCCTTCTGTGTGATCGTGGCCTTTGGCCTGCTCTGTCGCCATTACCGGCGCACCGGACATCATATGTTCCATGATGGTGCCGAGGATGGCTGGTTTCAGATGCTGCCATTCTGCACCGTCTTTGCTGACAGTGATGAAATCATAGCCGAAGAAAACGCCGTTGACGCCCGGTACTGCGAAGAGTTTGGCTGCAAGCGGCGAGGTGTTGGATGCACTTTCTGCATCACGGAAATCGGCAGTGCCTTCCGGCATAACCACTTTGCCCGGCAGGAACTTCAGGGTCGCCGGATTCGGTGTGGCTTCAGTCTGGATGAACATGAAAGTCCTCCTGTAAGATATAAAAAGCAGTTGATGCTCACATGGTGTTCATTGGGGCAAAACGCAATGTGACAAATTAATTATTTGAGTCAGGCTGACATTAGCGGAGCTGCACAGAAAATGAAACTGCTGTCTTCATAAGACTGTGTGGCTCACGTTATGTTGTCAGACTATTTGGGATTGGTGAAAAGCGCCTTACGTAGATTAAAATTCAATCGCAATTTTACCAAAATGACCGGCCTGTAACTGTAATTCGCAGGCCTGTTTCAATTCGGTCATTGCGAACCGGTGTTCAATCACCGGTTTGAATGGCAGGTTATTCAAAGCTTTGATCATATTGCTCTGATGTTTGCGGCTGCCAACGACCAGTCCTTGCAGTCTCTGCTGCTTGGCCAGAAGCGCAAGTGTCGGAATTTCACCCTGAATACCGGTCAAAATGCCGATCAGTGCAATATGCCCGCCAACACGTGTTGCCTGAATGGATTGTGCTAATGTTGCAGGACCGCCTACTTCGATTGTGTGGTCGGCACCATGTCCGTTTGTTACTTTTAAGACTTCTGCAGCCCAATCCGGATGGGTTTTATAATTGATAACATGGTCAGCTCCAAGAGCCTGCGCTTTTTTCAGCTTGTCATCGGAGGAGGATGTCACGATGGTAACGGCACCCATTGCCTTGGCAAATTGCAGTGCAAAGATTGATACGCCGCCTGTGCCTAAAATCAGGACTGTATCACCGGCTTTGAGCTGACCGTTTTCAACCAATGCACGCCATGCAGTTAAACCGGCAGTGGTCAGAGTGGCGGCTTCTGCATGACTGTAATTTTCCGGCGCGTGCGTAAAAGCGGTTGCAGGGCGTATGACATATTCGGCTGCATAGCCGTCAACACCATCACCGGGCGTTGTGCTGAAATCGCCGATGATTGCTTCACCGTCGAGCCATGTCGGGAAGAAAGTCGAAACCACATGGTCACCGACTTTAAACTCGGTCACATGCGCTCCGACAGCTTCAACCACACCGGCTCCGTCTGAAAGCGGAATACGCGCGTCTGCTGGTGGTACCATGCCTGAGATAACCGCAAGATCATGATAGTTCATGGAACTGGCATGAATGCGTACCCGGATTTCATCGCTTTGCGGCTGCCCCGGATCCGGCAGATCAACCAGCTCAATATGCTCAAGACCGAACGGATGACGAAGTTTAAGCGCTTTCATGATGGACACCCTGACTGAGAAGTGAAGCACAACCAATCTTTATGCCACGTTTAAAGCGGCATAAAGAACTGTAGCTGTTTTGTAAGTCAGATAGGGTGCTCAGGCGACCGCATCAATGTCTTCGTCAGAAAGATCTGACGGAATGACAGTCACAGGAATAGAGAAAGATGCGCCACGTCCGGCAATGGATTGTACCAGAGGTCCCGGGCCCTCTTTGCCGGATCCGGCAGCCAGAACCAGAATGGCAATATCCTGATCTTCTTCGATCAGACTATGAATTTCTTCCGTGGTCTGGCCTTCCCGTACAATCAATTCAGGCTCAATACCGTATTGCTCACGCAATTGCGTAGCATATTTATTGAGTGCAGCCTGAGCGCGTTCCAGCGCTTCTGCACGCATGATCGTGCCGACCCCGAGAAATTGCTGAAAGTCCGACGGGTCAATGACAAAGAGCAACACCAATGCGCCGCCGGTATTGCGGACACGGCGTGAGGCATAGGCAACGGCACGCCCGCATTCGGGCGTTTCATCGACAGAGACCAAAAATTTACGGCGGTGGCCAGCTTCCCGGCTAAGACGTTTTGAAACCATGCGCGGGAATTTGCCACTCAACGGGCGATACTGCAAGATGACAATTTTGTGGCGGCGTGAAAATTTAACAATTTGGCCGGAGAGAAAAACCAGTCTTTACTCGTCCGGTTTTGTGGGGCGTTCGGAGAAAAGCGGGTTTTACCTTGTTTTTTCATATGTTTCATGTTCGAAAGAGACTGCGATCTTTCTGCATATTGGCTGTTCCACCTTGTTGTGCAGTAGAATGATTTTTTATGTACAACAGAGGTTTTGACGGTTGCAAACCGGTCTCTGATTGTAGCAGGCAAGGCAAAATTCAAAATGACCAAGACTTATGGCAAGCTGGCTTCTCGCGTTTATGAACTGGATAAGCCGGTTGGGCGCTCTTTCGGTGATGTGGAATTTTATCTCGAACGCCTGAAATCTGTGGCAGGCCCCGTGCTGGAACCGGCCACAGGCAATGGCCGTATGCTGGTGCCACTGGCTCAGGCAGGGCATAGTGTCAGTGGTTTTGATCTGTCTCCTGAAATGCTTGCTTTATGCAAAGCGAATTGCGCGCAACATGATGTCGAAGCTGAACTGAGTGAGCAGGGTTTCACGACATTCCACTATGCGCAGAAATTCGCGGCTATTGTGCTGCCAGCCGGTTCTTTTCAGCTGCTGACCGATGTTGTTGATGCGATGAGTTTCCTGCGACGTAGCAAAGAGGCGCTGGCACCAAACGGCAAGTTGTTGCTGGATATTTCCGTTACCGGTGGTTTTATGGATCATGCACCGAGTGCGCGTCACTGGCAGGATGGCGAGGATTTGCTGACCTTGCAGGAAATGCGCACTGCAACGGACTACGTCAAACAGGTTGTCACATCGCAGTTGCGCTATGAGCTGTGGCGCGACACGCAACTGGTGACAACAGAGATGGAACTGTTTTCCTTGCGCTGGTGGGGAATGTTCGAGCTGGAGCTGGCACTGCGTGAAGCAGGTTTTACACAAATCAAAATCTTTGGCGATTATCAGTCGGATGCAGTTGATACAGCTTCTGCCGATACGCTGATTTTTGAAGCGCAATAGTAAACTGACAACAAAAAAGGCAGGGAATTCCCTGCCTTTTTAATTTTTAGATTAAGTGCCGTTAGTTCTGCAGAAAGCCGACAATATCACGCACATTGTGCATGGTTTCTTCGGCAATCACGGAGGCGCGCTCGCCGCCATCACGCAGAACACCATCAATATAGGCCGGATCATTCACCAGACGACGCATTTCCTGCGTAATCGGTGAAAGTTGCGCGACGGCGAGTTCAGCAAGCGATGCTTTGAATTCAGAAAATTGCTTGCCACCGAAATCACGCAAGACGGCTGCCTTGTCCGTGTTTGTCAGTGCCGCAAAAATGCCGATCAGATTGTCCGCTTCCGGACGGCCTTCCAGTCCTTCCACTTCTGAAGGGATGGCATCGGCATCGGTCTTCGCCTTACGGATCTTCTTGGTGATGGTTTCTTCATCATCAATCAGATTGATACGCGACAGGTCAGACGGGTCGGATTTTGACATTTTCTTGGTACCGTCACGCAGCGACATGATGCGCATGGCAGGGCCGGAAATCATCGGCTCAGTCATCGGGAAGAAGCCTGAAACTGTTTCGTCACCAACAGCCATTTCCACACCGATGCCGAGCGAGGCAATGCGGTCGGAATAGTCATTGTTGAATTTCTGCGCGATGTCA
The DNA here is from genome assembly GCA_900470735.1 of Hyphomicrobiales bacterium. Classification (GTDB taxonomy): domain Bacteria; phylum Pseudomonadota; class Alphaproteobacteria; order Rhizobiales; family Rhizobiaceae; genus Pseudochrobactrum. Next base: position 95,434 of record UCCC01000007.1, read on the forward strand.
CGTGTCAGCTCAAGATGCTGTTTCTGATCGTCCCCAACCGGCACATGGGTAGCGCGGTAGAGCAGAATGTCAGCAGCCATCAGGCTCGGATAGGCCAGCAGACCAAGCGAAGCATTTTCGCGGTCTTTACCGGCTTTATCTTTGAACTGCGTCATACGGTTCATCCAGCCGATGCGTGCAATACAGTTGAACACCCATGCAAGTTCCGCATGCTGACGCACGCGGCTCTGGTTGAAGACAATGCTTTTTTTCGGATCAAGACCGGCAGCCAGATAGGCAGCGGTGATCTCACGCGTAGAATTTAAAAGCTCTACGGGATCCGGCAAGATTGTCAGGGCATGCATATCCACGACGCAGTAAATGCAATCTTTGTCATTCTGCAAGGCGACCCAGCGCTTCAGGGCGCCAAGATAATTGCCGAGGTGAAGATTGCCGGTTGGTTGTGCGCCGGAGAAAATTCGTTCTTTAAAGGTGTTCATTTCAAGTCAATCCTAAAGCTGGTGGAGAGCCGTTCGAGCGCGATTATCGTGCTTTCATAGTTGATAACCGGAATGCTCTGGGGTTGCTTTTAAGGTCGGCATATGTGGTTTGGACGCATGCTGCCGATCTTTGGCGAAAAAATATCCGGAAGGCAGGCATGTAATCCTGTCTTCCGGATGCGTTATTACTGCCAGAGTGCTGAAGAGCAATCAAGCGGAAATATCTTTGTCCTGTGCTGCTGCCGCAGCTTTTTTGCGGCCGCGCATATTGCCTTTCAAGGCCGAGAGACTGGCACCACCAATGGCAAAAACAGTAGCGAAATAAACAATCATACTACCGATCACGAGCAGGCCGAGCGTGGTTGCCTGAATGACAAATCCAGCCTGTCTGCTTAAGTAAAATTCCAGATAATCAGAGGCGAAATACAAAGCAGTTGCCATAATGGCGGCGGCGATAATCAGGCGCGGAATACGGCGGATGAGGCCTGCATCATAATCCCAGTGTTTGCGCCAGATCAGCACGACGAACAGCAAAACGGCATTGACCCAACCCGCTGTAATTTCCGCCGTGGCAATGCCGGAAGGTCCCAGACGCGGGAACAGGAGCAGCGCCAGTGACACATTCACCACCACCGAAATACCGGCGAAGATCATTGGAGTGCGGGTATCTTCACGGGCAAAGAACCCCGGAAGAAACGCTCTGATCAGCACAAAGGCAGGCAGACCAAGGCCGTAAACAGTCAGAATTTGCGACACAATCAGAGTGGATTCAGGACCGAATTTTCCGCGCTCAAACAACAGGCGCACCAGCGGTTCGGAGAATACCAGCAAAGCCGCCGCCGCAGGCAGGGTCAGAAACAGCGTGAATTCGACGGAGCGGTTTTGCAGATTGCCGGCTTCCTGCATATTGCCACTCCGTAAGGCGCGCGACAGTTCCGGCAGCAGAACAGTGGCAACAGCAATACCGACCACACCGAGCGGTAACTGATAGAACCGGTCAGCATAGACGAGGGAAGATACCGCACCGTCCGAGCTTGAAGCAATATTGGTATTGATCAGCAGATTGATCTGGGTGATGCCGCCGGTAATTGCGGCAGGAAGCGCCAGTATCAGCATGCGGCGGACATTGGGGGTTAGTTTCGGACGGCGGAACCCGATTGTGATACCGGCACGACGCACAGCAAACCAGACGATCCCCAGTTGCACCACGCCGGCTGCCATAACGCCCCATGACAAGGCATAACCGATTTGCAGCGGATCATAATTCTTTATCCACGCAAGGATCAGCGCACCGATCAGGATGAAGTTCAGGAATACCGGTGCAATGGCCGCTGCAAAATATTTATGCAGGCTGTTGAGCATGCCGCCCATCATCGCCGCCAGCGACATACAGGCGAGATACGGAAACATGATCATTGCGAGACTGACCGTGTTCTCAAATTTCACCGGATCATCGGTGAAGCCCGGCGCAATCACCGTGCTGACCAGAAACGGCATTGAGAGTTCCATAGCGATGGTCAGGCCGAGCAGAATGGTGAACAGCACGCCGAAGACTTCTTCGGAAAAGCGTTTTGCGCCATCCATGCCGTTTTTCTCGATCTCTTTGGCAAAGAGCGGCACGAAAGCGGTATTAAACGCACCTTCGGCAAACAGACGGCGGAAAGTATTCGGAAAACGGAAAGCCGTGTTGAACGCATCCGCGACAGGGCCGGTACCGAGAAAAGCTGCCATCAGCATTTCGCGGGTAAAACCGAAAATTCTGCTCATCAGCGTGCCGGAAGCAACAGTTGCGAATTTTTTCAGCAGGCTCATGAACGGGTCTCTTCGAAATGGAACATCGGGTCAGAAAGAACGGCTTGGTGCTGAACTGCCTCAGAGAGCTGTTTCACGCGTTTTCTTCTGATCCGTGTTTTTGTTGTCTGACGCTCTGCTATCACTCCCGTTCTTTTCAAACAAGCTGAGGAGCCGTTTCTGAATATTTGTCTGTTTGGTTGTTGCAGTAACTTTTTGTCCGTCGAGACCGGTGACATAGAAAGTATCAATGACTTTTTCACCAAAAGTGGTGATGTGCGCCGAGGCAATATTCAAGGAAAGGTCGGAAATTGCATTGGTGATTTCCGACAACAGACCGGTACGGTCGAGCCCTTTGACCTCAATCACCGTAAATTTTTCCGACAATGTATTGTTGATATTCACACGTGGTGTCACCTGAAATGCACGGGCAGAGCGGCGTGATTTTGCCCGTCTGGCCAGCACTTCCGGCAAATGGGTTTTGCCGGTCAGCACATCTTCAATCAGCTGGCCGACGCGGGCGGCACGACGCATTTCATCATCATTGGTATCAAATTCACGGCTGATCAGGATAGTATCCAGCGCCCGTCCATCGGTGGTGGTGAAGATTTGTGCATCAACAATATTGGCACCGGCCGCCGAACAGGCACCGGCAATAATCGAGAGCAGACGCGGGTGATCGGGCGATAGGATTGTCAGTTCGGTCACAGCCTCAAATTCATGCGGGCGAGCCAGAATATTGAGGATTTTTCCGGCTTCATCACTGGCACGGATGAAATCGGCATGACGCTTTTGATCTTCCTGCGGCACGGTCAGCATATAATTATCATAATGCAGGGACAGGACGGCTTTCTGCTTGTCTTCCGGCCAGTCGCTGAGTTGCTCCGCCAGTTGGCGGCGTGCCTGATTGCTGCGCTCGGTCTGGCTTACTTCAGAGAAGCCGCCGGTCAGAAGCAGCTCTGTTTCATGATAAAGTGTGCGCAGTAACTGGCCTTTCCAGCCATTCCAGACACCGGGGCCGACCGCTTTAATATCGCAAATTGTTATCAGCAGCAGCAGCTTCAGTCGCTCGGTGGTCTGCACAATAGCGGCAAAATCGGCAATGGTTTTGCGGTCATTGAGATCGCGCGATTGCGCAACCTTACTCATGGTCAGGTGCTCCTGCACCAACCATGCCACCAGTTCAGTTTCTGACGCACTCAAGCCGAAGCGCGGGCATAATTTGCGGGCGATTTTAGCACCGGCAGTGGAATGATCTTCTGGCCTGCCTTTGGCAATATCGTGCAGCAGCAATGTCACATAGAGCAGGTGCCTGTCATTTTTCAGTGTCGGCAACAGGCTGTGGGCGAGCGGATGCTCGTTCTTCAGCGTCTCATGTTCAATCTCAGACATGATGGCAATGCACCGCAGCAAGTGCTCATCAACCGTATAATGATGATACATATTGAACTGCATCATCGCGACGATCTTGCCAAAATCAGGAATGAACTGCCCGAGCACACCGGATTCATTCATGCGGCGCAGGGTGCGTTCCGGTGAGCGCGGCGAGGCGACAATTTCCAGAAACAGCCGGTTGGCTTCTTTGTCATTGCGCACATCGCTTTTGATCAGTTTCAGCGAGCGGCTGACACGCTGAATGACATGCGGGTGATATTGCAGCCCGTGCTTGTCGGCGAGATAAAACAGCCGGATCAGATTAACCGGATCACGCTGAAACACCTCATCATCGGCAATATTGATGCGGTTATGGTCGAGAATAAAATCCGTACTGCCGGCAATTTTGCGCTTTTTCCGCGTCAGAGTGGAATAGATCTGGCCGATGCCCGGTGTTTCTTTAAACTGCTCTTCTTCCAGTGCGGCACTGATGATGCGGGTCAGATCGCCGACATCCTTGGCCACCAGAAAATAATGCTTCATGAAGCGTTCAACGCCGGTCTGCCCCGGATGATCCGTATAGCCGAGGCGGGTGGCAATCTCGCGCTGAATGTCGAAGGACAGGCGCTCTTCTGCCTTGCCATAGAGAAAATGCATGTGACAGCGCACTGCCCAGAGAAAATCATCCGCTTTGCTGAACAATTTTGCTTCGCTGCGGGAGAAAACGCCGCGTTTGATCAGCTCCTCTGTGGAATGGACGCGATAAATATACTTGGCAATCCAGAACAGGGTTTGCAGGTCGCGCTGTCCGCCCTTGCTTTCTTTCACATTCGGCTCGACCAGATAACGGGTAGAACCCGCCTTTTTATGACGGATATCACGCTCAATCAGTTTAGCCTGCACAAATTCCGCACCGCTGTCGGCGACAATTTCCTGATCGAAACGGGTGGTCAGTTCATTATATAGCTCCTGACTGCCGGTGAGAAAGCGTGCTTCCAGCAGTGAGGTGCGGATGGTCATATCTTCGCGCGACAGGCGGATGGCATCATCAATATTGCGCGTGGAGTGCCCGACTTTCAGCCCCATATCCCAGAGCATATAGAGCATATATTCCACAACCTGCTCGCCCCATGGCGTTTGTTTATAGGGCAGCAGAAATAACAGATCGATATCAGAACCCGGTGCCAGTCCGCCGCGGCCATAGCCGCCAACTGCGATAATAGCAAGATTTTCGGCCTTGGACGGGTTAATCGCCGGATAGATATGCTCAACAGTGAAATCATGGAGCGCGATAATCAACTGATCCATCAGCCCGCTGAGGCGTCGGGCGCAGAGTATGCCGCCGCCGTCTTCCAGCAGCATATTTTCCGCACGGGCTTTGCCGTCTTTCCATGCGGATTTCAGGGTTTTCAAAACCTGATTGCGCGTTTGCTCCTTGGAACTTGCCGTTGTGGCGCGTGTCAGATCTTCCAGCAGAAGCTGTTTGTCGATAATGCGGTCGAGATGAAGATCAGAGTGACGCATGGTTCGAAATTCCGTCAAAGCAGTAATGTAGTCAGTCGCCAAAATTGAGCATGGTTTACCAGTGAGCGCAACTGTAACCACCGATTATGCCGGAAACAAGAAAAGGCCGGAGCGTGCTCCGGCCTTTCGATTGCTCAGTTGTCTGAGGATCAGTTGCTTGCTGCATAGGCGGTGAAAGCCGCCATATTCACAATGTCGGAATCCTTGGCGCTCAGCGGTACGATCTGTACGGCTTTGTCCAGACCGGTCAGCAGCGGGCCGATCAGTGTGGCACCACCCAGTTCCTGCAACATATCAGCAGCAATGGAGGCTGCATGATAATCCGGCATCACCAGCACATTGGCAGGGCCTGTCAGGCGGGTGAAAGGATAAGCTTCCATCAGTTTGCCGTTAAGAGCAACTTCAGCACTCATTTCGCCGTCAAACTCAAAATCGACATGGCGTTTTTCGAGAATGCGAACAGCTTCCTGAATGTTTTCGGAGCGGGCACCGGACATATGGCCGAAGGTGGAATAAGCCAGCAAGGCAACGCGCGGCACATAGCCCATGCGGCGTGCTACATTGGCGGCTTCCACGGCGATATCGGCAAGTTCTTCTGCTGTCGGCTGCTCATGCACTGCGGTATCCGCAATGAAAACCGTACGGCCACGGCACAGCGCCAGCGATACACCGATCATACGATGACCCGGTTTTACATCAATCACGCGACGCACATCTTCAATGCTGGTGGCATAATTGCGGGTGATACCGGTGACCATGCCGTCCGCATCGCCCATAGCCACCATGCAGGCAGCAAAATGGTTGCGGTCATTATTGATCATGCGCTGGCAATCGCGGAACAGATAGCCTTTACGCTGCAGCTTTTCGTAAAGATGATCGGCATATTCCGAAGTGCGCTTGGACAGGCGGGCATTGGTGATTTCAATGCCGAGTTTGCCAAGATCAACACCGGCCTGTTCAGCCGTTTCACGGATACGGTCTTCACGACCCAGCAGGATTGCCTTGCCGAGCCCTTGACCTGCAAAGGAAACAGCAGCGCGAATAACCTGCGGCTCTTCACCTTCCGCAAACAGCACGCGCTTGGTATGGCGGCGGATACGGTCATTAATGCCGGACATGGTCGAAGCAATCGGATCGCGGCGGGCAGCCAGCGAACGTGCATAGGCATCCAGATCTTCGATCGGCTTACCGGCCACACCGCTTTCCATAGCGGCTTTGGCTACAGCCACCGGAATCGTGGAGAGCAGACGCGGATCAAACGGTACCGGAATAACATAGTTCGGGCCAAAACGCGGGCGGTTGCCCTGATAGGCGGCAGCCACATCATCCGGCACGTCAGCGCGCGCCAGTTCTGCCAGTGCATTGGCCGCAGCAACCTTCATCGCATCATTGATGGTGGTGGCGCGAACATCCAGTGCACCGCGGAAGATATACGGGAAGCCAAGAACATTGTTGACCTGGTTCGGGTAGTCCGAGCGACCGGTGGCAACAATTGCATCTGAGCGAATGGCGGCGACTTCTTCCGGCGTGATTTCCGGATCAGGATTAGCCATAGCAAAGATAATCGGATTATCTGCCATGGAGCGAACCATGTCGTCTGTCAGTGCACCTTTAGCGGAAACACCGAAGAAAATATCTGCGCCTTCCATGGCTTCTGCCAGCGAGCGCTTGTCGGTTTTAACCGCATGGGCAGACTTCCACTGGTTCATGCCTTCGGTACGACCCTGCCAGACTACACCTTTGGTGTCGCAGAGAATGACATTCTCAGACGCAAAACCCATGGCTTTGACGAGTTCGATACAGGCAATACCTGCTGCACCGGCACCGTTACAAACCATTTTGGTGGTTTTCAGGTCGCGGCCGGTAAGATGCAGAGCATTGAGCATACCGGCAGCGGCAATGATTGCAGTGCCGTGCTGATCATCGTGGAAGACAGGAATATTCATCAGCTCGCGCAGGCGGCTTTCGATGACAAAGCATTCCGGTGCTTTGATGTCTTCCAGATTGATGCCGCCGAAGCTCGGGCCGAGATAACGGACGGAATTGATGAATTCTTCCACATCTGTGGTATCGACTTCCAGATCGATGGAATCCACATCGGCAAAGCGCTTGAATAGCACGGATTTGCCTTCCATCACCGGCTTGGAAGCGAGTGCGCCGAGATTGCCGAGACCCAGAATTGCAGTGCCGTTGGAGATCACCGCAACCATATTGCCCTTTGACGTATAGTCATAGGCTTTTGCAGGGTCTTCCGCGATTGCTTTCACCGGTACAGCCACGCCCGGAGAATAGGCCAGCGACAGATCGCGCTGTGTTGCCATTGGTTTGGTCGGGGTAATTTCCAGTTTGCCCGGACGTCCGCGAGAGTGAAAATCCAGCGCTTCCTGTTCAGTCAGGGACGGGCCCTTTCCTGTATGCGGCTTCTGGGCGGTCTTGTCGATGGTCATTGACCCCTCCGATCTTACTGCGGGGCGGTTACCGGCTTTTGCAAGCGTTAACCGTCATAATATGTTGAAGCATCCTTTCGGATGGTTGGGCAGTGTGTTTATCTCAAGTCGCTCTGTTTGGGTAGCGCAATATTTGAAAAGATTTCGATGTTTAAAGACAATATTCGTATAATCTCCGCATTCTGGTGAAAATCACGGGGATATAAGCAACTGGCTGCTTCACAGGGCTTTGCACAAGGCTTTAAACTGACAACAGAATTTTGAAAAATTATTTCAGGAACGTGTGTATTCCCTATGACGCAGCATGAAACAGCCCCGACGACATCTGAACTCGCCGATGAGCCGCAGAGCACCTATGATGCAGGGCTGAATGCGCGTCCGACACCGATGATGGAACAATATATCGAGATCAAAGCTGCCTATCCGGACAGCCTGTTGTTTTATCGTATGGGCGATTTTTACGAGCTGTTTTTCAATGATGCGATTGAGGCGTCAGAGGCGCTCGGGATCACGCTGACCAAGCGCGGTAAACATCTGGGCGAGGATATTCCGATGTGCGGTGTGCCGGTGCATACCGCTGATGATTATCTGCAGCGCCTGATCGGTAAAGGCTTTCGCGTGGCCGTCTGTGAACAGGTGGAAGATCCGGCGGAAGCGAAAAAACGCGGTTCCAAATCGGTGGTCAAACGCGATGTAATCCGACTGGTTACACCGGGTACGATTACAGAAGAAAAACTGCTTGATCCGGCACGTGCAAACTTCCTGATGATCCTCGGCCGTGTGCGTGGTGCAGAAGAGGGCAGGCTGGCACTGGCATGGATTGATATTTCCACCGGCCAGTTCCGTATGACGGAAACCGCACCGGAAAAACTCTATGCCGATATTATGCGCGTTGATCCGAGCGAGCTGATTGTGCCGGAAACGGCGTTTCATGATCCGCAAATTCGCCCGACACTGGATTTGCTCGGGCGCATTGTTATGCCGCAGCATCCGAGTCTGTTCGAAAGCTCAACCGCTGAAGAGCGTATCAAGCGTTATTATGGTGTGGCGACACTGGATGGCTTCGGCGAATTCAACCGCACTGAGCTTTCCGCAATTTCCGGTGCCATTGCTTATCTTGAGAAAACCCAGATTGCCGAGCGTCCGCCGCTGATGCGTCCTGAACGTGAGACGGATGGTTCGTCGCTGTTTATTGATCCGGCAACCCGCGCCAATCTGGAACTGATGCGCACGCTTTCCGGTAATCGTGAAGGCTCGCTGCTTAAAGCGGTTGACCGTACAGTCACTGGTGCCGGTGCGCGTTTGCTGGCCGAGCGACTGACAGCCCCGCTGACCGATCCGGAGCAGATTGCTGCAAGGCAGGATTCCGTTGCGTTTTTCTTAGGTGAAACATCGCTGGCACAGGGGCTGCGTGCCGCTCTGCGTGGTGTGCCGGATATGCCGCGTGCCTTGTCGCGTCTTGCCGTCGGGCGCGGCGGCCCGCGTGATCTTGGTGCATTGCATGCCGGTTTTCAGGCGGCACATCTGGTGCGGCAGCTGTTTCAGGGCAAAGACTTACCGGCAGAACTGGCGCAGGCCTGCCGCGCTATTCTCGCTTTGCCGGAAGATTACGCGCAATTGCTTGATCAGACTTTGGCGGAAGAACTGCCATTGTTGAAACGCGACGGCGGCTTCATCCGCACGGGCTATCATGCTGAACTGGATGAAATGCGCAGTCTGCGCGATCAGTCGCGCCGCGTTATCGCCGGACTTCAGGCCAATTATATGGAAGAGACGGGCGTTAAATCGCTTAAGATCAAGCATAATAATGTGCTTGGTTATTTCATCGAAGTGACTGCCAATAATGCCGGTGCACTGACGGATACAGATGAAGCTAAAGCACGGTTTATCCACCGTCAGACTATGGCAAGCGCCATGCGCTTTACCACCACGGAACTGGCGGAACTTGAAACCAAAATTGCCAATGCCGCTGATCGTGCACTGTCGATTGAACTGGCGATTTTCGAAGAACTGATCCGTCACACAGTGGAGAATGCGGATGCTATCCGCGCCGGTGCTGCAGCCCTTGGCGTGATGGACGTATCGGCAGCGCTCAGCGTTCTGGCGGATGACCAGGGCTATTGCCGCCCGAAAGTCGATAATAGTCTGAATTTTTCCATTGATGGCGGCCGTCATCCTGTGGTTGAGCAGGCATTGAAAAAGCAGGCCGCTAATCCGTTTGTGGCCAATGATTGCGATTTGTCACCGGAAGGCGATCAGAAATTTGGCGCGATCTGGCTTTTGACCGGTCCGAATATGGGCGGTAAATCGACCTTCCTGCGCCAGAATGCGCTGATCGCCATTCTCGCTCAGATGGGATCCTATGTTCCGGCCACATCAGCGCATATCGGGATTGTTGATCGGCTGTTCAGCCGTGTCGGCGCATCGGATGATCTGGCGCGCGGTCGTTCCACATTTATGGTGGAAATGGTTGAAACCGCCGCTATTCTCAATCTCGCCGGTGAGCGCTCGCTGGTTATTCTCGATGAGATCGGCCGTGGCACCGCGACCTTTGACGGCCTGTCGATTGCCTGGGCGAGTGTGGAATATCTGCATGAGAAAAACCGCTGCCGCGCTCTGTTCGCTACGCATTTCCATGAAATGACCGCTTTGTCAGAGAAACTGGCACGGTTGGGTAATGTCACCATGCGGGTGAAAGAGTGGGAAGGCGATGTCGTGTTCCTGCATGAGGTGGCCAAAGGTGCTGCTGATCGCTCCTATGGTGTGCAGGTTGCCCGTCTTGCCGGTCTGCCGGATGCGGTGGTTGAGCGGGCGCGTGATGTGCTGCATCGCTTAGAGGAGGGGGAAACCTCCGGCAAAGCTGAGAAGATCATTGATGATCTGCCGCTTTTCGCTGTTGTAGCCAAACCGCGTGAGGTAGCAAAACCGGTACAGGATAGTGCATTGCTGAATGCAGTACAGGACATCAACCCTGATGACCTGACACCGCGTGAGGCATTGGAAGCCTTGTATCGCCTGAAACAGTTGTCAGTTAAAAGCTAAACTCTGGCAGGAGGCGCATATGGCAGTTCTGAGGATCGTCGCTAATCTGGCAGGCTCTGATCTTCAGGCTGCACGGGTCTTTTACGAGGAACTGTTGGGGCTTGAAGTGGTTATGGATCACGGTTGGATAGTCACGCTGGCTGCCGGAGCAACCGCAGAAAACAGGCCTGTTCAGCAGCTCAGTTTAGCGACAGAGGGCGGTGGCGGAACGGACGTGCCCCGTCTTTCCATTGAGGTCGATAATCTGGATGAAGTTTACCATCGTGCACAAGCGGCAGGATTTGAGATCACCTATCCGCTGACGGAGGAGCCGTGGGGCGTGCAGCGTTTTTATGTTCGCGATCCGCTCGGATATGTCATAAATATCTTATCGCATCAGGCATAAAAAAAGACCGGAATTACCGGTCTTTTTTGTTTTTATCTGATCACACGAAACGGTCAGCTTCAGCGCCGTAATAATTGATATAGCGGCTGGAAATGCGCTCGACCGGCAGAATAATCAGCACATCGGTTGTGCCGAACTGATGGTCAACAACGGCACCGTCACCGATCATGGCGCCAAGGCGCAAATAGCCTTTGATCAGTGGCGGCATGGAAAACAGTGCCACTTTCGGGTTGATCGCTTCCTGCGGAACAATATCCATTGAGCGGTAATGCTGCTCAAGCGCACGTACATCCCATTCCGCATCGGCACGGCAATTGTGCTGGAGGAAGGACAGTGGCACGGCATGGGCTTCCGGCACAGTGCCGTGGAAAGAGGCGCAGCCGAACATCACTTCAATTCTGTGCTGACGGCAATAGGACCAGATGCCTTGCCACAAGAGTTCAACCGTACGTTTGGAGCGGTATTCCGGCTTGACGCAGGAGCGGCCGAGCTCAAGAAATTGCAAATGCGGTTTACGAGCGGTCAGCTTGGTGATTTCATATTCACCGGCTGAATAGAATGAGCGGCCTTCTGTGATCATATCACTGCGCATCAGGCGGTAAGTCCCGACGAGCTGAGCAGCTTCATCACCGGCAATCGAAGTGTCATAAACGACAAGATGATCGCAGATCGCGTCATAATGATCGCTGTCACGTTCTTCGAGCACTGTGTTTTGGGGTTGCTGCGCACCAAGCTCAGTATAGAAAACATCATAGCGCAGTTTTTGGGCGATACGGATTGTTTCCGGATTATCAGCAATCCGGACAATCAGGCTGCCCATGCGGCCAAGTATCTGTCCGGTGAGTGAAGACAAGCCGGAGTCAGCCAGAATTGCGCTTATTTCAAGCGTATCAGGAGGTGTCTGCTTCATTTGTGTATCATGCGCGGTTTCTGAAAAAATTCCAAGAGCCTGTTGCAAGATATATTCTCCGCCGGATTCAACTGTCTCTGGACTGCCCGCAACTGTTGTGTACGGAAACCCACTCTGAATGCGGGTAGCCTATATTCTGTCTGCGTCAGAGATGTGACACAGACGTGAATATAATGAAACATTAAATTAGATGGCACTGCGAATATATTGCTGCTCTTGCAGAATCTGGATTGTTTGCCCGCGATATGCTGACAAGATTTGGTTGGAGTGGGATTTTCCACTCAATCGGCGAAGCGGAACTTCTTCCCCTCATCCCGCAGAGCGGGACTTCTTCCACTGCACGAGTTCATCGAGAATAATCAGTCCGGCACCGGTAGAGATGTAAACATCGGCCATATTGAAGACAGCGAATGACCAGCTTGGCAGATGGAACAGGATGTAATCTACCACATAGCCGAGCAGGCTGCGGTCGATAAGATTGCCCAATGCGCCGCCGATAATCAGCGCAAAGCCGATACGACTGATGATCCGCTCCGGTGCGGTAGTCCACCACAGATAGGAGACAAAGCCGATAACGGCGACAGTCATCGCCACCAGTCCGCCGTCATGCAGCCATGACAGCATGGAGAAAGCGATGCCCTCATTATGGGTGCGGTAAAGCGCCAGAAACGGCAGCAGATCAATCTGCTGATTATAGTCCATGCCGCTCTCTACCAGAAACTTGATATACTGGTCTGAGGTGACAGCAAAAACGATAATCAGAACAGACCAGAGAGTGGCACGTTGGGACATAGGGGCTTAAACTCCTGCGCTATAGCATCTATTTGTTTTTACGCATTTGCCTACGCAAAACTGGTTTCCACTTTTGCTGGAAATGCTTTAGCGATCATCCAGAACCAGAGCGTCACGGCGGATTTCATAAAGCATGACGCCTGTGGCAATGGCAAGATTAAGCGAATCCGCACGGCCAGCCTGAGGAATACGTGCCAAATGTGTGCAAATTTGAGCAAGATCATCAGGCAATCCCTGCTGCTCATTGCCCATCATCAGTACAACCGGCTGTTTGTTGTAAGGAATTGTACGATAATCAACTGCGCCTTTGAGATGTGTACCGACCAGCACGCCTTTATAGGATTTACGCCAATTGACGAATTCGTCATGCTTTGCACGGTAGAGCGGCACGGCAAAAACCGACCCCATGGTCGCGCGTACGGTTTCCATCGAATAAGGGTCGGTGCAGTCACCGATCAGAATAATACCTTTGGCACCAACCGCATCAGCGGTACGGATGATGGTGCCGAGATTGCCGGGATCGCGCACACGGTCGAGAGCAATATAGGTGTCGTTACCCTGCGGGCGCAGATGATCCAGTGTTTCAAAACGCTGGTCAAAAACACCGGCAACCATTTGCGGATTGTCTTTGCGGGTGATCGCCGCAATGACTTTTTCTGAAGCCTCAAGAACCAGACCGCCACCGGCTTTGGTGCGGGCTGCCACTTTTTCTACCAGCGGGTTGCCTTTACCGGCTTTGGAAAACACCAGAGTGCGGATGCGCCAGCCCTGATCAATGGCATCGATCACCAGTTTCAGACCTTCCGCCAGAAACACGCCCTGCTGGTCGCGGAACTTCTTCATCGACAAAGCGCGCAGGTCTTTAACGATCGGATTGGTCAGGCTGGTGACTTCCTTAACGCTGCCGGTGCGTGGGGTATCTTTGCGGGAAAAATCATTGTTGTGGGTCATGAATTGGCAATCCAGCGGGAGAACATGGAAGTGGAAAGCGCACGCTCGGCAGAGCGTTCACGCAGGATGAGTTCGCCGGATTCAATCACACCGCCGCGACCTGTGAAACGGTCACGCATCAGCTCATGAATGGCAAAGAAGGAAGCACGGATTGAATAGGCGGTCAGCACCACGCTGAGAGCATCCGGTGAGAGAATGGCACGGCACATATCAACCATCTGCGGCAGATTATCAAACAATTGCCAGACTTCACCATTCGGACCACGGCCATAGGCAGGCGGGTCGAGCAGGATGATATCATAAGTATTGCCACGGCGTTCTTCGCGCGCCACAAATTTGGTTGCATCTTCGCAAATCCAGCGGATCGGTTTGTCATCAAGTCCGGCCAGTGCCTGATTTTCACGCGCCCAGTTGATCGCTTTTTTGGAAGCATCGACATGGGTCACTTCTGCACCTGCGTGGGCGGCAATCAGCGAGGCAACGCCGGTATAACCGAACAGGTTCAAAACCCGCACAGACCGGTTAACCTGTTTTTTGCGGGCATCACGCACCTGCTGCGCCATGAAAGCCCAATGGGCTGCCTGCTCCGGAAACACGCCGACATGGCGGAATGAAGTAAAGCGACCGAAAAAGCGCACATCCTGCAGAGCCATCGGCCAGGTTTCACCGAGTGGCTCCTTCGGGAAATGCCAGCGGCCCATGCCTTCTTCATCGGTGTTGCCGGTGAAAACAGCGTCTGCTTTGTCCCATTCGCTCTGCGGCCATGCCGGTTGCCAGATCGCCTGTGCCTCAGGGCGGATGATGCGGTAAGGGCCGTATTGTTCAAGCTTGAGGCTGTTGCCGCTATCGAGCAGGGCGTAATCTTCGCTCGGACTGGTCTCAAGAATAACCGGCAGGTTTTGCTTTGGTCGTTCACCGGTCAGCTTCAGCAGCGGGCGCTGGGCAACTGCAGGCTCGGCGCTCACTTTTTTCGGTGTAGCCGGAGCTGTAGCCTCAAAGCCTGCGGAATTTTGTTCGGTTTTAGCATATTTAGGGCGTGGTTTTTTAAAGCCCTGCATCGGCGCAGCAGCTGCGGATTTACGATTGTCGCGCTGTGCTGCCGGTTTTCCCGCCAGTTTTCCGGCCTGCTTCGCTGAGGAACCATTGCGTGGTTTGGCTGCTTTTCCTTTTGGCGATTTCACCCTGTCTGCTCCGGAAACTGTTAAATTGAAGATATTATAGCATCAGATGGTGCAATATTTTCTGTTTCGTAGAGCATGGCAGCCTTTTGGGAAAGCTGAATTTAAACGGGAATGTCTTATAAATGTATCTTTGCCCTGAAAAACTGCATGCTATACGGCTTTTCAGGGCAAAAGAACGAACGGCATCAGCCTTGTTGTTTCAGGCTCTTTTCATAGACCATAATGCCAGCGGCAAGGTCTTCCATGGCGGCGCCAACGGATTTAAATAATGTAATATCCTGATCGCTGATGCGGCCTTTGACAGTTCCGCGCGCCAGATCAAACAGATCACCGAGAACATGCTCCGGCTGGATAATACCGTCACGCAAAGGCTGGGTAATATCGCCGCCCTCTTGCAGTGCACCGGCTTTGGTATCGACAAAAACGCGCGAGCGCAGCACTGCTTCATCATCACTTTCACGCATATCCGGAGTGAAAGCACCGACCAGATCAATATGCGTGCCCGGGCGTAAATGTTTCCCGTGAATCAATGGCTTAGTGGCCAGCGTGCCGGCAGCGACGATATCGGCCTGTTCAATGGCTGCAATATGATCTTCTGCAATATAGGCATTATAGCCTTCATCGCGCAGTTCTTTGATAGTGGCTTCCGCACGCTGCGGATTGCGCACGCAAAGCGCAATATCGGTGATCGGGCGTACGGCACTATGGGCGCGGGCGAGATTGGTGGAAACCGCACCGGCTCCCATAATCACGAGGCGGGAAGCATCTTCACGGGCAAGGTAGCGGGCTGCGAGCGCAGAAGCTGCGGCTGTGCGCCAACGGGTCAGGCTCTGACCGTCGATCAGGGCTTTCGGTTCGCCGGTAATGCCGTCCAGCAATAAATACACTCCCATGACGGCAGGCTTATTGATCAGGCCATTATCAGGGGAGACCGTGACAATTTTCACCCCCATATAACCCTGTGACGGATCACTGAGCTTGTGAAAATCAGACCATGCAGGCATGAGAAGCAGCATGGACGGTGTGCCTTCAGGGCGCTCAACGGGATGATGGTGGCGTACTGGCTGGATCATGCCATTGCGGAAAGCGCTGTCCAGCGCATCGACCAGTTCCGGCCAGGTCATTAGTTTATCAACGGCAGCAGCAGAAATATTCAGCATATTTTATCAGACCTTTATGATGCCGCACATCGTCTCCTGCAATGCACCGGCATTTGTTTTCTTGCAGCATAGTGGCTGATGTTTTCGGATAAAAATTGATGAGAATCCAGAGCGCACTGCAAATTACGCGAAGCGTAAACTGCCGTGCGCTTGGGAAACAAGCGCTGATCTGTATGAAGTTAATGAAAAAAACTGATCATATAAGTTTTGTCCGCATGAACTTTGCGGTGGATAGTTCAGGACAGTGAGGATGCCGGTGGCAGAGCTTTTGCTTCGGCCTGCTTGGCACGGGTTAACAGCGCATCGGCCTCTGCCTTGCGTTTGCGTGCCAGTTTGCGGTGCCGTCCCTGCGTAAACCAGATCAGCAATCCGCCGATAATAATACCTGCCAGCAATGCGCCAAGTACCCAGAGGAACAGCGGTGCTGTATAGGTCAAGGCCGGATTGCCGGGATTGAACGGATCAAGTGTAACGCTGACCGCACCGCGATTGGCGACTGACAACACAATCAGGATGACTGCAACCGGCAGTGCAATGAGAAGTGTCAGAAGGCGGTTGGTCATGTTTCAATCCGTATTTTGGCCGTGTTCCGGAACAGCACTTTGCGTAAAATATAGCCATACTATCAGGCATAATTATGCCCGATAGCTAAAGTGCTGATTGTCGTGGCTGCATCAACGCAAAAGGCTTTGATGCAATTTTAAAGCTTAGAGCGCGGTTTGCCAGACTTGGCACACAAAATGCGCTCTGACACTTTTAAATTATGTTCTAGCCGTTGCCGTTATTGAGACGGTCGCGCAGTTCTTTACCGGTTTTGAAAAATGGCACCCATTTTTCTTCAACATCCACCGATTCACCGGTGCGCGGGTTGCGTCCGTTACGGGCAGGGCGGTTTTTTACGGAAAATGCGCCGAAGCCGCGGAGCTCAACGCGGTTTCCTTCCGCCAGAGCCTCAGTAATTTCATCGAAAACTGCACCGACGATATTTTCCACGTCGCGCTGGAAAAGATGCGGATTGCGGCTGGCGATGATCTGCACGAGTTCAGATTTAATCACTGCGTTCGACCTCTCTGCAATATTAGCGCGGTGTCCGGCTGCTGAAACAGACCGGTGCGCTTCCGGTTTTGATATGCTGCACATCTGATCTGTAACCGTCTTGGTTTTCAGGGATGTGCTCTAGAAAGAAGTATTCTCAGAACCTTTATGCGAACTGTCTCTGACCAATCAGAGACAGCTTATTATGAATAATATAGTTATACTATCAATGTTTTATAGCGTAACTAGCTGAAAAATACGCGCTATCCTTAACGGCAGCGGTATTTTTCGGATATTATTGCTGCTTTTCTGCGTTGCTACCGTGCCAAACTGAGAGCATGCCGTCAAGAAAGATGCGCTGACTGATTTGCTCATCAAATAATGCACTACCCTGATCTGACAAGCCCATGTTCCGCAATAGTAATTTCATCGCAGCAGATGAGAGGAGGTCATTGTAAGGTGAAGTTTCCGCTTTCCACTCGACGACCGGCAGATTTTTATCGACGCCTTTGCTTGCAAGCCATGCAATAGAGGTTTCCTGATCGCCCAGTGCATCAATCAATTTGTGCTGCAAGGCCTGGCGGCCGGTATAGACCGAGCCGTTTGTCAGTGCCGGCAGTTTATCTGCAGGTATCATCGGACGGCGTTCTTTAACCAGACCGACAAACCAGTCATAGGTATCTTTGACTGTATTATCGATCATTGCCTTGGCTTCGTCGCTGGCAGGCGAGAAGAAATTCGGCTCGGCTTTTAGCGGGCTGGATTTGATGGTTTCAAATTTTACGCCGACTTTATCGAGTAATCCGCTGATATCCGGATATTGAAACAACACGCCGATAGAACCGATCATTGACGTTTTATGAGCAATCACATGATCGGAGGCGATAGCAATCATATAGCCTGCCGATGCAGCCAGAGTACCGACTTGTGTGACCACGGGCTTTTCGTCCGCAATCCTGCGTACTGCATCATAAATCACTTCGCCGCCGGTTGTTGTACCACCCGGAGAGCTGACATCCAGAATGACACCTTTGACCATTTCGCTGTCTGCGACATCTTTGAGACGTTTCAAAAGCTCTTCATTGTTATAGATGGTGCCTGTGATAGAAATTTTCGCGATATGAGGAATATTGCGGGAAGGTTTGCTGCCATTGATGTAGATTGCAGCAAAGAGTATAATTGCTGCAAGCAAGATGAATGTAATAACGCGCCAAAAAGTCAGCTTGCGGCGGATTCGACGGCGTTCCAGCACTGCATCGGCAGTATAAGTCATGAGCTATGTCCGTTCTTGGGCTTATAGAGAATTATATTTGTGGCATACATAACGATTGCTACGAAAGCGAATAATACCGGTAAAAGATCTGATTGGTGGTGTTATCAGATCTTGATAAACTCATTTCATGAAAAAGTGATCTGAGGGAGACCTCCGGCGGGATAAACTGCAAGGATTCAGCTTGTTTTGAACGCAGTCTCATCCCATTTATACCACATTAAAAAGCGATTTGAGCGCACTGTATTGGATAGTCGTGCATTTCACTAAAGAATATTAATACCTTACGTGTAGGCAGCTGGCAAATTGCCGGTTTCAGGAGTTTTGGACTGTGTCAAACCATAAGATGGTTTTCGGAGCATCGCAAAAAAGTACCGCTGTGTTTCATGCTGCGAAGAGACACAGTATACGCGTGCGCGTTTTAAAGACTGCTCTGCCGGTTATTGCTCTCGGTGTTGGCGCAGTCTTTTCGTGGTTTACATTTTTGGCTGCACCTGCATCCACCGTTAAGGTTGAACTTGATCCTTCCGAAAGTGGCAAGCTGGTTATGACCGGCCCGCAGCTTAAAGGCTATACCAACGATAAACGTCCGTTTTCGATGATTGCCGAGCGTGCAGTACAAGATGCAAAGCAAAATGGTGTGGTCGCTTTGGAAGGGATCAAAGCGCAGTTGCCTATCGGTGAAAAAGACCGTGCGGATATTGATGCTGTCTCCGGTGTCTACGACAGTAATAATGGCCGTTTGCAGTTTGATAATGCTTTTACAGTCAAAACCACCGATGGTATGGAAGCCAAGCTTGGCTCTGCCAGTGTGAATATGGCGAATGGTGAAATGTCGACGGATAAGCCAGTGGATATCCGTACAGAAAATGCACATATCCGGGCGAATAAAATGCGGATTGAAGAAAGCGGCAAGGTGATGGTGTTCGAAAGTGATGTACACCTGACGATTGAGCCTGTTGAGGAAGCCGCTGCAGTTACGAAAAAAGGTAGCTGATCAATATTAAGTCGGAGCAAAATTCATCAGACTATGATGTTTAGCAACTGTGCTCTACACGAATAAGTAATACCACTGTTATAGAGTTCTCTGACAGATTCTGTATATTCCGTCAGGATATATGAACCGGCAATCAGATTATGATCAAAAATTGTTGTGTTCTTCTGAAACTTGCGATTTATAACAAGGGTGCTTTTTGAGGGAATGAAGATGATGCGGCAACAGGCATGCAGCGGGCTGAATACGGGCTCACAGAATACAATTTTGAGCCGGTTTGTGTTGCGCTCTGCAGGCGCCAAGTCGTTTGCTGCCCTTATCATGACCGCTGTTCTGGCACTGCCTTTGAGCATGACCGGCGCACAGGCGCAGCAGGGCGTGCCCCTTGACGGTTTGAAACTGTCCGACAGTAAAGATCCGGTTTCGATCGATGCAGGCAAGATGGAAGTCCGCGATAAAGAAGGCATCATTATCCTGACAGGGAATGTCTCCGTGAAGCAGGGTGATATTGTTTTGCGTGCAGGGCGTATGCAGGTCTATACGGCTAAGACAAATGATGGCGGTGACACAGCCAAAGCCAAAGGCGGCATCGGTGGTCTGAGCGGCGCAGGTCTGAACGCCGGTGGTATTGATAAGATTGTTGTTGACGGAAAAGTGTATCTCAAGTCCGGAACTCAGGTCGCAACCGGCGATGCAGGGACTTATGATGCCAAAGCGCAAACGATGGTATTGACTGGTCAGAAGGTCGTGTTGTCTGACGGAGATAATATTGCATCAGGCTGTAAGCTGATTGCCAATACACAAACAGGCAAGGCTTTTCTGGAGAGCTGTAAAGGTCAATCCGGTCGCGTTTCGATTATTCTGGCGCCGAAAGATAATTAAAATACATGCTATATAGCCGGTTGCCTTATGGAAGCCGGCTCAAGGCATAGAGCTGCTGAATTTCATTTTGCGGTGCGCCATGTATGGCACCGGCATTAAGTCATTGGTCTGGATCGCTATTGTCCTCTTCAAATACAAACACCACTCAGGTTTCCGATAGTACAGCTGTTGCAGATGATCTTGCTGCAGGCTTGCAAACGCAGGCCACCGGTGAAGAAGGTCAGCGTCCGCCACAGGAATTGTCGCGCCTCAAAGGAACGCTGGTTGCCCGTGGCATCAGCAAAAGCTATCGCGGTCGTCAGGTCGTTAATGGCGTATCCTTTGGTGTGCGTGCCGGTGAGGCTGTTGGTATTCTGGGGCCGAACGGTGCCGGTAAAACCACTTGCTTTTATATGGTCACCGGTCTGGTGCCGGTTGATAGCGGTACGATTGAGATTGACGGCTTTGATGTGACATCCATGCCGATGTATCGCCGCTCCAGGCTTGGTATCGGTTATCTGCCGCAGGAAGCTTCGATTTTCCGTGGTCTGTCCGTTGAGGACAATATTAAAGCTGTGTTGGAAGTCGTTGAAAAAGACCGTAAAAAACGGGCTATTGAGCTCGACGGGCTTTTGGAAGAATTTCATATTACGCACTTACGCAAGGCACAGGCAATATCACTATCCGGTGGTGAGCGTCGTCGTCTCGAAATCGCCCGTGCTTTGGCATCGCGCCCGAATTTCATGCTGCTGGATGAACCTTTTGCCGGTGTGGATCCGATTGCGGTTGCAGATATTCAGCAGCTTGTACGTCATTTGACCAGTCGCGGCATCGGTGTGCTGATCACTGATCATAATGTGCGTGAAACATTAGGCTTGATTGACCGTGCATATATTATTCATGCCGGTCAGGTGTTGACCCATGGTCGCCCGAATGAAATTGTTGCTAATCCGGATGTGCGCAGACTGTATCTGGGTGATCAGTTCACACTTTAAGCTGAAGAATCATCTTGTTTCAGGGAGCCGTAAGCCTCCCGAACTCTTTGCATTCTTTGCTTAATTTTAAAAATGGCTTGTTATTCGGCAAAATAGCGGGCAAGCGCCTATATAAGTGCTGATTGTGGCAATCAAAGAGCCGAAGCTCTAATCTTTTATCTTCTGCCAAGTTTATTTTATTTTGTGCTGGTTGGCTTTGCGCAATGCGTTCGCTTGTGCTTAGATTGCTGTGTTCGAATATAGACAGCGAGGTACTGCCACATGAGTCTCCGCGTTTCGGGTAAACATATGGATATCGGTGATGCTTTCCGCATCAGAATTGAAGATCGTGTCCGTGATGCTGTTAGCAAATATTACGAAGGTGGCTATTCCGGTACAATTACAGTCGTTAAATCTGGCTCCCGCTTTAGTACAGATTGCACTTTGCACCTTGATACCGGTGCAACGCTCCAGTCTTCCGCGGAAGCACAGGATCCGCAATTTTCCTTTGACGCAGCTGCTGAGAAGATGGATACGCGTCTGCGTCGCTACATGCGCCGCCTTAAGTCGCGTTCACTGGTACAGTCAGCGCGCAATAATCAGCAGAATATCGCTTATAGTGTGATGGAGCCTGCTCCGGACGAGGATGAGGATTTGCCGGAAGATTACGCACCGACAATCGTTGCGGAATCATCGGTATCGCTGCGCACGCTCAGTGTTGCATCGGCGGTTTTTGAACTTGATCTGACAGAACATCCGGTTCTGGTCTTCCGCAATGCGGGCAGTGAAGAGGTCAATATCGTTTATCGTCGGCCGGATGGTAATATCGGCTGGATTGATCCGTCTAAGGCAGCACAGGCTGCGCGCGCATAATCATGCAAGAACAACCCCGCAATTGCTAATATGCGATTGCGGGGTTTTTCTTTGCAGGTTTTCGTGCTTTTCCTTGTCTTGATAGCCGGCGCGGCGCGACATTCTTATTTTTATGGATTTTTTATTTTAACTCATTGATACATAATGATAAAATGTGATTTATCCTCTGTGTATGGTTTTTTATTGCTTTTGTCGTTGTTAATCAGGGGATCTAGAGATAGGAATTCTTATCTGACTGGTGTACCCTGACCGGAATGCCACATTGCTGGCATGAATGAACGCTTGATGTAACCTTTTTTTAATTTTTATTTTTGAATAAAACCAATGGGTTATGGATTTTATGCGTGAAATATGTGAGTAGAATCGCGAATTTGACTTGAGTATCTGTTGAATGGGCAGTAGATCACTGCACCTCCCGGTTACGGAGATGTTTACTCCGCATGAGAGAAGGAATGGAGAAAATGGATCTTAGCGATCTGATTCAGCCTGGGGCGATTATCCCTTCGCTGAAGGCAAGCTCCAAGAAGCAATTATTGCAGATCTTGGCTGAGAAAGCCGCTGAACTCACAGAACTTTCTGAGCGAGAAATTTTTGAAACTGTGACTCAGCGTGAGCGTTTGGGATCTACCGGTGTCGGTAACGGCATTGCTATCCCTCATGGCAAATTGCCGAATATCAGCAAAATTACCGGTGTTTTTGCCCGCCTTGAACAGCCGGTCGATTTTGAAGCACTGGACGATCAGCCGGTTGATCTGGTCTTTTTGCTGCTTGCACCGGAAAATGCAGGCGCAGATCATTTGAAGGCACTGTCCCGCATTGCGCGTTTGCTGCGCGATCCGGATATGGTGGCCAAATTGCGTGGCACGGTTGATGCGCAGGCGCTGCATTCATTTTTGATTGCGCCTCCGGCAACCAATGCAGCCTGAAAAGCTGATGCCTCTGCTGAATAAGCAAGGCTGAGTTGAATTAAAAATGCCGTGCTTGCCTTTTGCAGCACGGCATTTTTCATTTTTGGAGTTCTGTATCTGTAATCATTTTTATAAAGGCTTTTGTTATTATGCTTGTTTTGAAAGCAATGATTTATGTTACCAGCCCTCAAGGCGTGCTGGTTTTTGAAGAACCTGAATCTCCGCATATCGGGTTGCAAGTGCCCGGCGGCACAATTGAGCAGGGCGAAGACCCGCTTTTAGCTGCGGGGCGCGAACTTTTTGAAGAAACTGGTCTGACCGCAAAGAATGATCTGCAGTTTCTCGGCTCAATTGATTTCACCCCATCAGAGAAGGGGCAGCCTTATACGATGCGCCGCTATTATTATCATGCGCATTTTGAAGAGGTGTTGCCGGAAAGCTGGGAGCATCACGAAATGCATGCTTGTGACGGCAGTGACCCGATCCTGTTCCGGTTATTCTGGTTGCCACATGAGATCGCCCGGCAACGTCTGGCTTATGGCATGGCGGAACTACTGCATCATGTGCCTGCCTGAGGAGCGTAAAACAAAACCCGCCTGTGTGGCACAGGCGGGTTTTGTTGGATGCGCTCTGGATTCAATAATGCTAAGCTGACTTAATGCAGCATGACCGTGTGGAGCTCATGTTCTTGTGCTTCGGCCAGAGCGGTGGCGCGCATATCAGAAAGCATGATCGGGGTGCCGCTGGCACCAAACAGTGCCCAGAGTTCCATGCCCGGTGCCATAGGAGGCAGAGCAGGGAAACGGCGGGAAAGGTCGTCAGAGCGCACTTTGCGCAGATAAGCGACTTCACCTTCGCCGAGATGGGCAAATTCAGATTCTGTAAAAATGTGTTTATCTGCAGTCATTTCAGGCCTCCTGTCTTGGCAGCTCATAAGACGCTGCCTGTCGAGAGCATATGTGATTGCAATTGCAATCACGGGACTGATTATAAAGGAGAACCCTTTACAGTTCTTTTATAATCGTAAGAACGATCACTCTTTCACGTTTATACTAATACGTTTGACGAGGCGTTCTGGTTCCGGTCTGTCGAGATCAATCGACAATAATCCGTTTTTGAGTTCCGCATTGATCACACGCATGCCGTCGGCAAGCACAAAAACGCGCTGGAACTGGCGGGCGGCAATACCGCGATGCAAAAACTCGCGTTCAGACTCATCGGTCTGTCGTCCGCGGATAACCAGTTGATTGTCTTCGGTGGTCACTTCCAGATCATCATCAGAGAAACCGGCGACCGCAAGTGTGATGCGCAGTTTTTCCGGAACCGGCTGTTCCTGATCCTGCGCAGGACTGCGTAATCGTTCGATATTATACGGCGGATAGCCGTCTCCGGATTT
The DNA here is from genome assembly GCA_900470735.1 of Hyphomicrobiales bacterium. GTDB lineage: Bacteria > Pseudomonadota > Alphaproteobacteria > Rhizobiales > Rhizobiaceae > Pseudochrobactrum. The sequence continues at coordinate 119,781 of UCCC01000007.1, forward strand.
TGCAATCCGTTCCAGCGTCTTTTCCATCGTATCGAAACCCAGCAGCAGCGGGCTGGAAAAAGGTGTTAGTCTGGTCATTGTTCAGTCCTTGGATAAAAGCGACCGTTAAGAGGAAAACCCGTTCAGGCATTTTCTTAGTCTTTATATGGCTTGGGAAAAGCGCTACTTCAAGAGGATCTGCTGATATGCACGCGATCTCTGCAGATTCGTGCTGAAAATATTTAAATGCAATTCATAGTATGCTGGATACGGCATATGATTTTAAATGAAAGGGATGGCTGAATGGCCCGCAAAATCATTATTGATACAGATCCGGGACAGGATGATGCATTGGCAATCTTGCTGGCACTGGCCAGTCCTGAGCTGGATGTGTTGGGCATTGTGGCTGTTGCCGGTAATGTACCGCTGCCTTTCACGCAGAATAATGCTTTGAAAATTGCGGAACTGGCCGGAAAGCCAGAGACAAAAGTCTTTGCCGGCGCCTGCAAGCCGCTGGTGCGCCCGCTGGTGACTGCCGAGGAAGTACATGGCCGTACCGGTCTTGATGGTCCTGATCTGCCGGAACCGGTAATGAAACTGCAGGAGCAGCACGGCGTGGATTTCATCATTGAAACGCTGCTGCGTGAAAAAGCAGGCACTGTTACTCTTTGCGTGCTGGGACCACTGACCAATATTGCGCTGGCTCTCAACAAGGCGCCGGAAATTGCGACCCGTATTCAGGAAATCGTGCTGATGGGCGGCGGCTTCTTTGAAGGCGGCAATATCACACCGACCGCTGAATTCAACTTCTACGTGGATCCGGAAGCGGCCAAAGTTACCTATGCTGCTGGTATTCCTATTGTGATGATGCCGCTGGATGTCACCCATAAGGCGCTAACAACTGCCAAACGTATCGAGGCTTTCCGTGCGCTGGGCACCAAGGCCGGTGATGCCTGCGTGGCCATGCTGGAATTTTTCGAGCGTTTTGACGAAGAAAAATACGGCACCGACGGCGGCCCGCTGCATGACCCGAATGTCATTGCTTATCTGCTGAAGCCGGAACTTTATTCAGGCCGTCATTGCAATGTCGAGATTGAAACTGCTTCCGAGCTTTGCCTCGGTATGTCGGTCATCGATTGGTGGGGTGTTACCAAACGTCCGAAAAATGCAATTGTGATGCGTGATGTTGACCATGAAGGTTTCTTTACGCTGCTGACAGAGCGTATCGGAACGCTTTGAGTCAAAGCCTATGCAAAAGGCCGGAGCTTGCTCCGGCCTTTTGCTTGTGGTCTGTTACACTGCCTCTACTTCTGAAGCATAGGGAATGGATGGCTGGGCACCGGATTTGAGGCAGGCCAGCGATGCTGCTGTGGCTGCGCGTTGGCAGGCATCACGCAGGGACAAGCCGCTATCGAGACCGGCTGCTAGATAACCGCAGAATGTATCACCGGCACCAACTGTATCGACCGGTTTGATCTTCAGTGCTGGCAGGCTGTAATGTTCATCCGGTGTGGCGACCATAATGCCCTGCGCGCCAAGTGTTACAATCACTGTACGGCCGTAATGCTCAGCAAAATCGATCATTTTTGCCAGACGGTCATCACCGCTCAGCTCCAGATGCGTGCTGGCGAGATCAAACTCTGTTTCATTGGCAATGATAATATCGGCGCGTGGCAGCAGGGCAGCAGCATCATCGCGCCAAGGGGCGGTATTGAGAATGCAGGTTGTGTCGCTGGTTTCTGACATGGCAATGGCTTTTTCCAGCGCCGGCAGCGGGATTTCCATTTGCAGCAGCAGATAGCCACCATCGAGATCAGCGGCATGCACATCATCTTCCGTGACCAGACCATTGGCACCCGGAATGACGATAATGGTATTCTCGCCGCTGTCTTCAACGGTGATTAGCGCAATGCCGGTGGCATCGCCGCGGGTTGCCACGCGGGACAAATCCACACCGTCAGCACGCAGCAGAGCAACGGCCTGCGACGCGAAATTATCATCACCGACAGCGCCGACCATACGCACCGGTACACCGGCGCGGGCTGCAGCCAGTGCCTGATTGGCGCCTTTGCCTCCTGCCGCGGTGGAGAAGCTGCGACCGGTCAGTGTTTCACCGGGTTCCGGCAGCTTAGGGCTACGGGTAATGAGGTCAAAATTAATCGAGCCGATAATCGTAATCATGAAACATCCGGTGTTAAAACTGATCGTCAGCGACGGCTGCGGATCAGGGCGTTGGAAAAAGCTGTTGCAAAGCTCTCACGATCATCGGGTGGCAGAAAACGGCCGATATCCAGCGATCTGTCATCACTTTGCAATTGCATCTGGGTAATGCCGATATCATCTTTGCGGGTAATGTGGAACCGTGTGCGGAACGGATTAAACTGATAAGCGCGAATATGTCCGGATGCGGAAACCTGCCGGATGAGCAATTGTTCACGGGAGACGCTGATTTCTTCTCGCTGTCGTGCAGCATAATAATTAAGCCGGAAGGCTAGATAAATCAGCGCGATATCCAGACCGAATAATCCGACTACCGGCCATGCGCCGATTTGCATGAAGACCATGCCGATACAAGCCCAGAGCAGGAGCAGGCTTAAAATCATAATCTGAAAACCGCGCGCACTCAGCGAACGGTAGGGCAATAATGTGGCTTTAAAAAACTGTGCGCCATAGGCGTCCGGATCAGCACCGTCCGGATGGTAAGGTGCGTTCATGATGATATCTCTTAAGCCGCAGGTGGTTGATGGTGGTTGATAAAGTCCCTGCTGCGGCAAGCTTGCAGATAGGCTTATTGCTTATAGCTTACTATATAAATGCTATGCAGAACAACCAGACCCAGATTCCCGTTAAACCTCAGCGCCGTGTCAGCGGTACGCTTTACACACCGGCAGAAATCCATGAGATTTTCCGGCGTTTTTCCGTGCAGCGTCCGGAGCCGAAAGGCGAGCTTGAGCATGTCAACACGTTCACTTTGCTGGTGGCGGTTATGCTTTCGGCGCAGGCGACCGATGCGGGCGTGAATAAAGCCACGCGTGCCTTGTTTGCCATTGCGGATACGCCGCAGAAAATGGTTGATCTGGGTGAAGAGACGGTCGGTGATTATATCCGCACCATTGGTCTGTGGCGCAATAAGGCAAAGAATGCGATTTTACTGTCACAGGCGCTGATTGATAATTTCGGCGGTGAAGTGCCGGGTAATCGTGATGCACTGGTGACCTTGCCGGGGGTGGGGCGCAAAACCGCGAATGTGGTACTCAATATGGCTTTCGGCCAGCCGACAATGGCGGTAGATACACATATTCTGCGCATAGGTAACCGCATCGGACTGGCACCCTATAAAACACCGGATGAGATTGAAGCCAAACTGGTGAAGATCATTCCGGCAGAATTTATGATGCATGCCCATCACTGGCTGATCCTGCATGGCCGCTATGTTTGCAAAGCCCGCACACCGGATTGCATCAATTGTGTGATCGCGGATATTTGTAAATCGGCACAGAAAACCAACGCAATTCCTGCGCCCCTGGTGCGGATCGAGGATTAAACCTCCGCTGTGATCCGCAGTAATGCAGCCGTTGGCGCATCCAGTACTTTACGCTCACGGCTGATCAGTGCCGAGGCATCCGCCATAGAGGTTTGTGCCAATACCACCAACTGCGTCCCTTGTTGGTATGCGGTTTCTGCAGCGTCAGCGATCATCCGGTTATAGGTTGCGCTGTCACCGGAGCGGAAGGCATCCCATGCTTTGTCAATAAGCCGGATATCCGGGGTGATCGGACTATAAGTAAAGACCTGACGGAACAGATCAGTCGTTGGTTGCAAGGTGGTTGGTGCTGTACATAAAACAGTCATTGACAGGCCGTTCTCAAAAGCCTGTTCTGCCAAGGCACGGTCTGTGCGCAAAACCGGTTTGTTGAAACTGCTTTGTGCTGTGTCTGCTATGGTGCCCAGTGTTGAACAGGTGACAAGCACAGCATCTGCATCCTCAAGTAGTTCGGTAATAATGCGCAATGTCTGGCTGCTTATGGCTTGTGTGATGCCGCCCTGTTTTTCAGCCTCCTCCAGTAAATTGGACTGTACAACATGATGCAATTGTCCGGCAGGGAGTGCGAGACGGCTGGCTGCCTGCTCAAAAATACCGATATTACTGGCAGCAGTGTGCAGGCAGGCAATGCGCATAGATTTCCCGATCAGTGACTGTTGATAGCGCGCGGCTTCTGTCCGCTCAGCGCTTTATGCAGATGCACCATCATAGCGGCGGCAAAGAGCGGTGTCAGCAGATTGAGCAGCGGTATTGCCATAAAACCTGCAATCACCATGCCGCCGAGGAAAACCGTGATCCGGTTTTCTTCGCGGAAGGCTTTGGCACCATCCTCGCCGCGATAGCGCATGGCTGCAAATTCAAAAAACTCACGTCCCAGAAGATAGCCGTTGACGATGAAGAAGGCGATCAGGTTAATGCCCGGTATCAGCAGCATAGCCAAGGCCAGCAGGTTGCCGAGAATAACCACAACCAGAAATTTAAGCGAATAGACAAGGGAGCGGCCGATCGGCATCGGGGTGCCGATGGGTTGGTTGCTGTAATCCTCACGCTCGATAATCTCGGCCACGTCATCGAGGAACAGACCGGCAATCAGAGCGGTGACCGGCGCGATCAGAAAAGCCAGTAGCAGAGCCAGCACAAAACCCGCAGCAATGGCGGCAAGCAGGCCGAGCCAGCTGGTCCAGTCCGGCATGGCTGGTAACAGGCTTTCAAACCACGGCCATGCCAGCCAGAAGAAAAACTGCCGTATCAGTGCCCAGAATGCGATCAGTGCCAGAAATGTCAGACCAAGGGACTTCCACAACACAGAGCGGAATTCCGGTGTCGGCAGGCGGTAGAGCGCATTCAGCGCGGCAGTCAGGATCATCTGGGCTCCGTCGGGTTTGTTTTTAGATAGATAGGGAGCCTGCTTAAGCGCAACAAGATGAAGTGAGGCGGATATCAGGCCGCTTTTTTGAAAAGGTAAATCTGTTTCGGCTCTGGCAAAAACCACATTCCGTGATTACAACTAGTCTCGCAATGGATGTGAGGGCGTTCAGTTTTGCATCCGGCTGCGAAATTTCACGGGAGTAAAAGCCATTTCTGTCCCTAAATATGATGTGTTGTGTATCGGTAATGCGATTGTCGATATTCTGTCCCGCACCGAGGATAATTTTCTCGTCGATAACGGCATTATCAAAGGTGCCATGAACCTGATTGATGCGGAAAGGGCGGAACTGCTCTATAGCCGCAAAGGTCCTGCGATTGAAGCATCAGGCGGCAGCGCCGGTAATACGGCAGCAGGTATTGCCAGTCTGGGTGGTCGTTCTGCCTTCTTCGGCAAGGTTGCAGCAGATGAGCTTGGCAGAATTTACACGCATGATATTCGCGGGCAGGGGGTCGCTTTTGATACGCCGCCGCTGCTGGACAGTGCACCAACGGCACGATGCATGATCTTTGTGACGCCCGATGGTGAGCGTTCGATGAACACCTATCTCGGTGCCTGTGTAGAACTGGGCATCGAAGATATTGAAAGCTCTAAAGTCAGTGCCGCTCAGGTTGTCTATTTCGAGGGCTATTTGTGGGATCCGCCTCGCGCCAAAGAAGCGATTTTGCTGGCTGCAAAAATTGCGCATGAGCATGGCCGCGAAGTGTCCATGACCCTTTCCGATCCGTTCTGTGTGGATCGTTATCGTGATGAATTTCTTGATCTGATGCGCAGCGGCATAGTTGATATTGTGTTTGCCAATGAGGCAGAGGTGAAATCGCTGTATCAGACCTCATCATTTGAGAGCGCGCTTGAAGCACTGCGTGGTGATTGCAAACTGGCTGCGGTTACACGCTCTGAGCTTGGTTCAATCATTTTGCGCGGTGATGAGACTGTTGAGGTCAAGGCCATTGAGATTGATGCGCTGGTGGATACCACCGGTGCCGGTGATCTCTACGCAGCCGGTTTTCTCTTCGGCTATACCAATGGCTATACATTGGAAGAATGCGGTAATTTCGGCTCATTAGCGGCAGGTATTGTTATCCAGCAGATCGGTCCGCGCCCGATGCATAATCTGAAAGACCTTGCAGAGCAGTTCGGTCTTATCAAAGCATTTCCAGCAAAGGCAGGAACCGGTTTTACGTCGGATAATGCGTAAAAACAAATAATTACAGCGGTTTCAACGGTTCAGTCTTAACTGGAACCGCTGTAAAGTCTGAAAATGAAACGGGGGAGTTTTCGCTCCCCCTGTTTTATTCGTCACGCACAATACCGTCACGTTTAAGCTCTTCTTCGGTACGGCCGCGGCGTGCTTTATGGGCTGGCAACATCCAGCCATATTGCAGTGCACCGCCGCGTATCGAAAACGCAATTGCGGTACCGGCGATCACCGAGATCGTGGTCGGAACTTTGAGAGCTTCTAAAGCGACAAAGGTACAAGCACCGGCAAGAGCTGCGGAAATATAGATTTCGCGACGCATCAAAACCGATGGTTGTCCGGACATAATATCGCGCATCACGCCACCCAGCGTTGCGGTGAAAACACCGGCAACAATTGCGACCCACGCATTAAAGCCAAGCTGTAAGGCTTTCTCTGCGCCCATCACACTGAACATTGCCATACCGATCGCATCGAGCCAGAGCAGAATACGATAGCGTGATTCAACGCGGTGTGCGGTGTAATAAACCAGAATGGCGGCACAGGTGCCAATCAGCAGATAGAGCGGTTCGCGCACCCAGTTGACCGGCGTATTGCCGAGCACCAGATCGCGTACCGTACCGCCGCCGACACCGGTCATATTGGCGAGAAAAATAAAGCCGATAATATCAAGCCGGCAGCGTGAGGCAGCAAGCGCGCCGGTTGCGGCAAAGACAAAGACACCTGCATAGTCGAGAAAATCGATAAATGTCATTTTTGCCTTTCAGTGAGAGACGAACACAGCAGTGCTGTGTTTTAGATTATTAAAGTAGCTATTCTGCACGTTTCAGACAATAAAAAGCGGACGCAGAGAAAGCTCTGCGCCCGTTTTTGTCTTTTCATTGAGCGACAAATATCATGCCGCAATGTCAGAATGTTATTATTCTTTAGGACCACCGCGTGAAACGCCGACCATGGCCGGACGCAGAACACGGTCACCGATTGCGTAGCCGGTCTGCATGACCTGTACGACTGTATTATTCGGTACTTCCACGTTTGGCACTTCAAAAATTGCCTGATGGAAGTTCGGATCGAACTTCTGGCCTTCAGGTGCAATCTGTGTCACGCCATGACGTTCCAGAGTGTTCAGCATCCCGCGTTCGGTCATCTCCACGCCTTCAGCCAATGCTTTCAGGCTTGGGTCAGTTTCCAGAGCGTCAGTAGGGATAGCTTCCAAAGCGCGGCGCAGATTGTCTGATACCGAGAGCATGTCGCGGGCAAAATTAGTGACCGCATAGTTTTTTGCGTCCTGCATTTCACGAGCAGTGCGTTTGCGCAGATTTTCCATATCCGCAGCCAAGCGCAGCATCTGATCTTTCAGCGCATTGTTTGCAACCTGCAACTCAGCCAGCGGGCTGATTGCATCATCGTCCAGCGCTGCATCTTCTTCAGCTTCCGCAATTGCTTCGTCTTTGCGTGCTTTCAGAAAATCATCAGCGGCACGCTTCAGGGCATCACGGTCACGCGGGTTGTTAAGATCGCGCTGGCCAAGATCCGGGGTTTCGCCGTTTTTGTTTTCGTCAGCCATTATTCTCTTCCGTCTTGAATCATATTGTCTGGGATATCGAGGTTTGTGTGCTGAAAATCAAGACCATCACTCTGCGGCGCGGCAAATTAACAGGCAAAATTTAAATATTAGCCCCGTAACAGGCGCGATACAAGGGAGGCGGTATAGTCTACCATCGGTACGATACGGGCATAATTGAGCCTTGTCGGGCCGATAACGCCGAGAGCGCCGATCACCCGTTGCTCGGAGTCGCGATAAGGCGCAACCACCAGAGACGAACCGGACAGAGAGAATAATTTATTCTCAGAGCCGATGAAAATCCGCACGCCGGAACCTGCCTCTGCCAGATCCAGCAACTGGATCATGCCTTCTTTGGTTTCCAGATCGTCAAATAGCAGACGCAACCGCTCCAGATCATCCTGTGCGGAAATGTTTTCCAGAAGATTGGAACGTCCGCGCACGATCAGACGGGTTTGCTGGTCGCTGGCCGCGCCGCTCCACACTGCCAGCCCCTGTTCCACGAGATGCTGGGACAGGCTGTCAAGAGCCTGCCGGGTTTCTTCGCGCAGCGTTGCAATCTGTGCGCGGGCTTCGGCAAGGGTTTTGCCGTGAATATGCGCATTGAGGAAATTCGAGGCTTCAATCAGCTGCGAAGAGGTGACACCTGCGGGCAGATCAATGACGCGGTTTTCCACGTCGCCGCTTTGCGTGACCATCACCGCCAAGGCGCGGGTTGGTTCAAGGCGCACAAATTCAATATGTTTGAGCGCACCTTCGGCTTTGGTCGCCAGTACCAGACCGGCACCGCGTGACAGGCCGGAGAGGATTTGGCTGGCTTCAGTCAGGACATGCTCGACAGAATTATTGTGTCCGGCGGCGCGTACCTGATGCTCGATACTGCTGCGCTCATCGGCAGGCAGGTCGCTGACTTCCATAAAGGCATCGACAAAAAACCGTAAGCCCAATTGGGTTGGCATGCGTCCTGCAGAAATATGCGGCGAATAGACCAGCCCCAGATGTTCGAGATCGCTCATCACATTACGGATGGTCGCCGGTGACAATGATAATGGCAGCAAACGTGAAAGATGACGCGAACCGACCGGCTCACCGTCATTCAGATAGCTCTCAACAATGCGCTGGAAAATATCGCGCGACCGCTGATCCAGCACTTGTAAAGGGGCATGCAGATTATCGGCACGCTCTGATCTGATCATTCGTCAATTTGCTCCGTTGATATCCAATATATAGGCTATTGTCATGCGGGGGCAAAGGGCAGGATCGGTTGTTTGCGTGTTTAGTCGCCGATTTTCCTTTAAATTTCGCCGGTTCAGTACAGAGCGGTTTATTTTAAAACCACTCTGTCTCTTTGCTTGAGGCAGTTTCGGACGGATCGTAGCGGGGTAGGGAAATAGTCCGGCGAACTATTTTCCCCGCGAAGGCGGTTCCACTTTTCCTGAAACTGCTCTAGAAGCAGGATAAGTGCCTTTCAAAGGTATCATCAGATTATAATCAGGCTGCCGTCAGATTTTTGCGCAGCATTGTTTTAAAAGGAAAATCCATGCGTCCATCCAAACGCGCTCCGGACGAAATGCGTGCAATCTCTTTTGAACGCGGCATTTCCAAACATGCGGAAGGCTCCTGCCTCGTCAAATTCGGCGATACTCATGTGCTGTGCACCGCAAGCCTTGAAGAAAAGGTTCCGGGCTGGATGCGCAACAGCGGTAAGGGCTGGGTCACTGCGGAATATGGCATGCTGCCACGCTCGACCGGCGATCGTATGCGCCGTGAAGCAGCCTCGGGTAAACAGGGTGGTCGCACACAGGAAATTCAGCGTCTGATCGGCCGTTCCCTTCGCGCCGTTGTCGATATGCAGGCTCTGGGTGAATATCAGATCACTGTTGACTGCGATGTTATTCAGGCAGATGGCGGCACCCGTACTGCGGCCATCACCGGTGGCTGGGTTGCGTTGCACGATTGCCTGCGCTGGATGGAAGCCCGCCAGATGGTCAAAGTCGACAAGGTGCTCAAAGATCATGTTGCCGCTATTTCCTGCGGTATTTATGAAGGCACACCGGTGATCGATCTGGATTATCCGGAAGATTCAACCGCGCAGACCGATGCGAATTTCGTAATGACCGGTCGCGGCGGTATTGTTGAAGTGCAGGGTACTGCCGAAGGTGAACCATTCACGGATGATGAATTTGCGGCGCTGATGGTACTGGCACGCAATGGTATCAAGCGTCTGGTTGATTTGCAGAAAATGGCTGTTTCGTAAAATCGGAATAGCCTGCCGGAATGTAAAATGAATTATCCAATTATTTTATTGGATAATTCACCCGATCGTGAGCGGAAACTGATTTCGAACCTGTTATAAGGGGAGACAGTTTTCGTGTTCATGATTATTGAAAGGGCATTCATTATGCAGACCGGACAATTGAAACCAACACAGATACTTGAATCTGCGCTCTATGTGCGCGATATCGAAGAGGCTGTGCAGTTCTACCGCAATATTCTGGGGTTGGAGCTGGCTTTACCGCATAATCATCGCAATGCTTTTTTCCGCTGCGGTACAGGGATTCTGCTGGTTTTTGATGCAAAAGAAACCGTCAAACCGGCACCAGAAGGCGCGTTGCCGATCCCGACTCATGGTACGACCGGCGCAGGCCATATGTGTTTTGCCGCCAGTCGTGAGCAGATCGCGGAGTGGAAACAGCATTTTGCGAAGCATTGCATAGAGATTGAGCGTGAATTTGACTGGCCGAATGGCGCGCGCTCCCTTTACATCCGCGACCCTTCCGGTAATTCACTGGAATTCGCTGAACCCAAATTATGGAATAATGGATAAACTGATGAGAGAGCTGAACAAAGGCAAACTGGTTGTTGCAAGTCACAATGCAGGCAAGCTGAAAGAGTTTGCGGATCTGATCGGACCATTCGGTTTTGATACCCAGTCTGCCGGTCAGCTTGGTCTGCCTGAGCCGGATGAAACCGGCACAACCTTTGAGCAGAATGCTTATATCAAAGCTTTTGCAGCGGCTGAAGCAACCGGTCTGCCAGCTCTCTCTGATGATTCCGGCATGATGGTGGATGCGTTGGGCGGTGAGCCTGGCGTTTACACAGCTAATTGGGCAGAACTACCGGATGGCAGCCGCGATTTCAATATGGCGATGGGCAAAGTCATCGATAAGCTTGAAGCCGCAGGCGCATTGCAGCCGGAACAGCGCAAAGGCCGCTTTGTCTCTGTGATCTGCCTGTGCTGGCCGGATGGTCATGCAGAATATTACCGCGGTGAAGTGGAAGGCCAGATTGTTACGCCACGCGGCAATGACGGTTTTGGCTTCGATCCGTTGTTCCTGCCGGATGGTTATGACAAGACATTCGGTGAAATGACCGCAACGGAAAAACACGGCTGGAAACCGGGTGATGCGCATGCCTTGTCGCATCGTGCACGCGCATTCAAATTGTTTGCCGAAGCAAAATTTGCCATGGCGGATGTTAAATAATGCAATCCCTGTCTGCTGTCGCTAATGCAAATAGTGTGAACCCGCTGCCCATCTTGCAGGCAGACGGGGATCATGCTTTCGGCATTTATCTGCACTGGCCGTTCTGCATGGCCAAATGTCCTTATTGCGATTTCAACTCGCATGTGCGGCATCAGCCGGTGGATCAGCCGCGTTTTGCGCAGAGTTTTCTGCGTGAAATGGCGACTTTGCGCGAGCGGACAGGACCACGCACGGTTACCAGTATTTTTCTTGGTGGCGGCACACCGTCTTTGATGCAGCCGCAAACCGTCGGCGCTTTGCTGGACGGTATCGCCAAATACTGGTCCGTTGCCGAGAATATTGAAGTATCGCTGGAGGCCAATCCGACCAGTGTGGAGGCCGACCGTTTTCGTGGCTACCGCGCTGCCGGTGTCAATCGTGTATCGCTCGGTGTGCAGGCGCTGAATGACCGCGATCTCAAGCGTCTCGGGCGGTTGCATTCTGTTGCCGAGGCAAAAGTGGCGATTGGTCTGGCACGTGAGATTTTCCCGCGCCTGTCTTTTGATCTGATCTATGCACGTCCTGACCAGACAATTGCTGACTGGAATGCGGAATTGCGCGAGGCTGTAGCCCTCGCAGCCGATCATTTGTCGCTCTATCAGCTGACAATTGAAGAAGGCACGCAGTTCTATAATCTCTGGAAGGCAGGCAAACTGACCACGCCGGAGCCGGATCATGCTGCAGCGCTTTACGAGGAAACCCAGCGGGTGACAACTGAGCTGGGGCTGCCTGCCTATGAGATTTCCAACCATGCGGTGAAGGGACGGGAGTCCCAGCATAATCTGGTCTATTGGCGTTATGGCGAATATGTCGGCATTGGCCCCGGTGCCCATGGCCGTTTCCGCGAGAACGGTGCGCGCACTGTTACGATGACCGAGAAACATCCGGAAACCTGGGTCGATAAAGTTGAAGCCTCCGGCCATGGTATTATCGAAGAAGAATATCTGACACCGGAACAGGAAGGCGATGAGTTTCTGATGATGGGGCTGCGTCTGAAAGAGGGCGTTGATCTTAACCGCTATCAGAAACTGACCGGCCATGGTCTGAAACCGGAGCGGCTTGCTCAGTTGCAGGAACAGAATTTTCTGGAGCTGCTGGATGGCAGTTACCTGCGCGCCACGCCGGATGGTGCTTTGCTGCTCAATACGCTGGTCGCTGAACTGACTGCTTAGAGCATTTGCGAGCCAAAAGTGCGAAGCGGTTTTGGCAATGGATAATGCGTTAAAACAAATAGTTACAGCGGTTCCAACGATTCAATCTCAACGGGAACCGCTGTAAATTTTAGACAAGGATATGGTGTGGAAGACAATTTACAGGAAACGCGCAACTATGTGGTCGGGGAGCAGACTTTCCGCGCCCGTCCGGTTGAGCCTGCGCTTTATATTGTCGCCACGCCGATCGGCAATCTCGGTGATATAACCTTGCGGGCGCTGGAAGTGCTGGCATCAAGTGATGTGCTGGCTTGCGAAGATACGCGCGTTACCCGTGTTTTGCTAAACCGTTTTGCGATTTCCCGCCGTCCGATTGCCTATCACGAGCATAATGCAGCTGAAGCCGGTCCGAAAATTCTCGAAGCACTGGCATCCGGAAAAAGCGTGGCGCTGGTGTCCGATGCCGGTACGCCGCTGGTTTCCGATCCGGGCTATCGTCTGGTCGAAGAAGCCCGCAATGCCGGTTATAAAGTGGTGCCGGTGCCAGGTGCTTCTGCGGTGATGGCAGCTTTGATGGCCTCCGGTCTGCCAACGGACAGTTTCATGTTTTGCGGATTTTTGCCATCTAAGCAAGGGCAGCGTCGCAACAAACTTGAAACCTATAAGACCATTGATACGACGCTGATCTTTTTTGAATCGCCCAACCGTGCTTCGGATACTTTGCAAGATATGGCAGCCGTTTTCGGTGCGGATCGCCCTGCCGCTCTGTGCCGCGAACTGACCAAAGCCTATGAGACTTTCTCAACTTCGACTTTGGGTGAGCTGTGTGAACAATATGACGGTGAAGACCGTATTCGCGGTGAAGTGGTTTTGCTGGTTGGTGCGCCGCTGCAAAACTCCGTACCGGTGACCGAGCAGGATATTGATGCTCTGTTGCTCTCGCTTGCACAGGAACTTTCACCATCCAAAGCAGCCGGTGAAGCTTCCCGTATGACCGGTAAACAAAAAGGCGAACTCTATCAGCGTTTAATGACATTGAAGGCCAAAAGCTAATGCGTCAAACCCGTGAGAAAAAGCAGCAGGCATTTTCTCGCGGAATACGGGCGGAGCGGCTGGCTGCTTTTGCTCTGATGCTTAAAGGTTTTCGTATTGTCGAGCGGCGCTATAAAACCCGCTTTGGCGAGATTGATCTGATCGCCAGACGCGGCAGTCTCGTGCTGATCGTTGAGGTTAAAGCGCGTACTTCCGTTGAAGCGGCAATGGAAGCTGTCAGTACCATGAATCTGTACCGGATTGAATCCGCTGCCGATCATTGGCTTGCCCGTCAGCCGGATTATGACAGGCTTTCTCTGCGCTTTGATCTTATCGCGGTGCTGCCGCGCCGCTGGCCGGTGCATATTCCGGCGGCTGTCAGTTTCCGGAACTAAATTTCACGAAATTTGCAAAACGCGAAAAAGCGATGCGGCGCAGCGGGCAAGCGCACAAGCCTGTTGCTTATAAGTGGTCGCAGAATACGCGATACTCGGCACAATCTTTAACCACCCTTTGAAAGGTGCTGATTGTGACGGCTCACCCAACCAGATTAACGGCTTTTCCGGCTTTCTTCCGTGTGGACAGCGCGGCAGTGCTGATTGTCGGCGGTGGGGAAGAAGCGCTGAACAAGGCACGCCTGATTGCTGAAACCACAGCGCAAATCCGCATTGTTGTGCCGGAAGGTGAGGCGCCGGAGCCTGATCTGGTGCAGTTTGTGCTGGATGGTGGCTATCATTTACGCACCGGTATTTTGCAGGATAATGATTTTACCAATGTAAAGCTGGCTTTTGTGGCGACGGGTGATGCCGCACAGGACGCAAAAATCGCTGATGAGATAAGAGCGCGGCATATTCCGGTCAATGTGGTCGACAGGCCGCATCTCTGCGATTTTTTCACACCGGCACTGGTGGCACATGCGCCGGTGGCCGTAGCAATCGGCACGGAAGGCGCAGGGCCGGTATTGGCGCAGAAACTGCGTCGCGAAATCGGTGCCGCTTTATCTCCGCAAACCGGAGCGCTGGCACAACTGGCAGCTGACTATCGCCACAAGGTGGAAAGCACGTTGCCTAAAGGCGTCACGCGACGCCAGTTTTGGGATGTGTTCTTCAACGGTGCAGTGGCACAAGCGGTTGAGCGCGGCGATCTGAACCTTGCTCGGGAACTGGCCGATCAGGCTCTGACTGAGGTGAATATCCCTTCCGGTTATGTCTGGCTGGTCGGGGCAGGGCCAGGGGCTGAAGACTTGCTGACCTTGCGTGCCCAGCGTGTGCTGATGCAGGCAGATGTGATCCTCTACGATGCGCTGGTGCCGGAGAGCGTGGTTGCCATGGGCAGGCGCGATGCGGTGCGTGTTCCTGTGGGAAAACGCAAAGGCTGCCACAGCAAAAGTCAGGATGAAATCAACCAGTTGCTTGTTGAGCTTGCTCAAGACGGGCAGCGCGTGGTGCGGCTCAAATCCGGTGATCCGCTGGTCTTTGGCCGTGCCGGTGAAGAAATGGCGGCGTTGCGTGCAGCCGGTGTCAGTTTTGAGATTGTGCCCGGTATTACCTCAGCTATTGCAGCTGCCGCTGATATGCAGTTGCCTTTGACATTGCGTGGTGTTGCATCCTCCCTGATTTTCACCACCGGTCACGATATGGCGGGAGACATCCTGCCGGATTGGGCGCGGCTTGCGCTCAGCGGCGCGACCATTGCCGTTTATATGGGCGCAAGCGTTGCCGCATCTGTGGCGCACCGCTTGCTCACTGCCGGTCTGCATGAGGATACGGCGGTGGCCGTGGTAGAAAATGCCGGGCGCACTGAGCGCGTCATGCTGCACGGTCTCTTAAAAGATTTGGCACAGCTGGAAAATCATAAAGAGCTGCAAGGGCCGATTATGGTGATTATCGGCGATGCGGTTGCCGGTGCCTCGCTTGAAGGTGCCCACCCGCTCATTCAGCAACTGATAAGCACACCGGAACTGCATATCTTGCAGGCCGGTGAAAAGGAGAAAGCATAATGACAGTCAAAGTCCTGAGTGCCAATCGTCTGAGCGACGGTGTTTCGGTCTGGCTGGCTGCGGACGGTCATTGGGCTAGTTCTATTCGCGGGGCATTGCTCGCGCGGCATCCTGAGGCTGTGGCGGCGTTGGAAGCCGCTGGTCAGCAGGCCAGCCGTTTTGATGAGGTGGTGGATATCAATCTGATTGAGGTCGAGGAGCGCGGGGATCAGTTATTTCCGGTCCGTTTGCGCGAGCGCATCCGCCTGTCCGGCCCCACGATCACCCCTGTGGTACGGCTGCATTCTGTAGCCGGTTAAGATTTTAAGTGTCGGGAGAGGGTTAAATGTACCGGTATGATGAGTTTGACCGCGAATTTGTTTTCGCCCGTGTGGAGCAGTTTCGCGATCAGGTGGCACGTCGTTTAAGCGGCGAGCTGAGCGAAGATCACTTCAAGCCGCTGCGGCTGATGAACGGCGTCTATCTGCAACTCCATGCCTATATGCTGCGTATTGCTATTCCTTACGGCACTTTATCCTCGCGTCAGATGCGTAAGCTGGCGCATATTGCCCGTGTCTATGACCGTGGTTACGGGCATTTCACAACGCGGCAGAACTTGCAGTTCAACTGGCCGAAGCTCACCGATATTCCTGCCATTCTGGAAGAACTGGCCGAGGTGGAGATGCATGCCATCCAGACCTCCGGCAATTGCATCCGCAATGTGACAGCCGATCATTTTGCCGGAGCGGCACTGGATGAAGTGGCCGATCCGCGCCCTTATGCCGAGATTTTGCGGCAATGGTCGTCACTGCATCCGGAATTTTCCTATCTGCCGCGCAAATTCAAAATCGCGGTAACAGGTGCAGAGGCAGATCGTGCAGCCATTCAGGTGCATGATATCGGGTTGCATTTGAAAGAGAACGAACAAGGGCAGCGTGGCTTTGCGGTCTATATCGGCGGCGGGCAGGGGCGCACGCCGATGATCGCCAAGAAGGTGCGGGATTTTCTGCCGGAAGCGGATTTGCTAACCTATATCACCGCTATTGTGCGGGTTTATAATCTCCATGGCCGCCGTGATAATAAATATAAGGCCCGTATCAAAATCCTCGTTCATGAAACCGGACTGGAGGATTTGCAGGCGCAGATTGAAGCCGAATGGCAGGTGATTAAAGACAGTGATCTGAAACTGCCGGAAACGGATATTGCAGCCATCAATACCTATTTTGCAGCACCCTTATTGCCGGAACGGGCAGAGGGACACGGGCTTGTGGCTGCCACGCGTAAAAATGATGCGGCTTTTGCTTCGTGGTTTTCCCGCAATGTGACACCACATAAGCACCCTGATTATGGTGTAGTGACAATCTCGCTCAAAGCAATTGGCGAAATTCCGGGGGATGCGTCAGCCGATCAGATGGATATTGTGGCCGATCTGGCTGAGCGCTTTTCGCAAAGTGAAATCCGCGTCAGCCATGAGCAAAATCTGGTGCTGCCACATGTGGCGCTGGCCGATTTGCCACTGCTCCATGCGCAATTGCAGCAGGCCGGTCTTGCTACCGCTAATGCAGGGCTGATTACTGATATTATTGCCTGCCCTGGTCTGGACTATTGCGCTCTGGCCAATGCCCGTTCCATTCCTGTGGCTCAGCGTATTTCCGAGCGTTTCGGTTCGCAGACGCGGCAGGAAGAAATCGGTGATCTGAAGATCAAAATTTCCGGCTGCATCAATGCCTGCGGCCATCACCATGTCGGTCATATCGGGATTCTCGGTGTGGAGAAAAAAGGCGAGGAACTGTACCAGATCACGCTCGGCGGTTCCGGCGATGAGCAGACATCCATCGGTGATATTACCGGTCGCGGTTTTTCTTCTGAAGATGTGGTGGATGCCATTGAAACGGTAGTGAATACCTATCTGAATATCCGCAGCGCACCGCAGGAAAGTTTTCTTGAGACCTATCGTCGTTTGGGTTCGCAGCCGTTCAAGACTGCGCTCTACGGGGAGGCTGTACATGCAGCTTGATCTTCCTGAGACCACAGCAGACAGGGCGCAACGTCTGAATTATCTTTATGGCGATGCAAGTGCCGAGGCGATTATCGCAGTGGCCGTCAAAGAGTTTGGCGCAGGGCTGGCGGCGGTGTCATCTTTCGGTGCGGATTCCGCAATTCTGTTGCATCTGATTGCGCAGGTACAGCCGTCGTTGCCGGTTTTATTCTTGCAGACCAATAAGCATTTTCCGGCAACATTGCGCTATCAGGTGCAATTGGTGCAGGAACTGGGATTAACGGATGTGCGCGATTTGCTACCGGATGCGGGCGCTTTGAAAGCCCATGATCCGCTCGGCGCTCTGTGCCTGACGGACAAAGACCGCTGCTGCGAGTTACGTAAAGTCCAGCCACTCGCACAGGGAATTGCGCCTTTTGAAGCGTGGTTCACAGGGCGCAAACAGTTTCAGTCAGCAACGCGCAATGGTTTGCCTGCTTTCGAAGCGGTAGGAGAGCATATCCGGATTAATCCGCTGCGGGACTGGACTTCAGAGCATCTGGAAGCCTATCGCGCGTCCCATCATCTACCGCCGCATCCGCTGGTGGAGCAGGGTTATCGCTCCATCGGCTGCATGCCATGTACACGGCCGGTTAGTGATGATGAAGATCAGCGGGCAGGTCGCTGGTCGGGTTCGGGTAAAACCGAATGCGGTATTCATCTGAGTGGTCTTGAGCAGCACTTGCATAAGGATAAGATCAAGGGAGCAGATCTATGACGGAAACAGTTTTACCGGCACTATGGTCGCGTTCCGGCCTGATCGAGGATGCTTATGTCAATCTTGAGAGTGTTGAGGAAATCATCGCTCATGAAGCGGTGATTATTCCGCTGCAGCTCTGGCCGCAGATCAGCCGTGCGCTTTTGCGCAGCCACAATATCCGGATCGGTGTGCGGGTTGAAGCCGGAGAGGCGCTCGACGCTTTGCTGGATGATCTGACATATATTGATATTCTGGTGCTGGATTTTCCGGCTTTCAATGACGGGCGGTCTTTTTCCAAGGCCGCGCGGCTTCGCAGCCATTATGGCTTTTCCGGTGAGATCAGGGCATCAGGTGCCGTTCATATTGATCAGATCGGCGCTATGCTGCGCGCTGGTTTTGATACTTTACAGATCAGTGACGCGCGGACTTTACGCCGTCTTCTGGCCGGTGAATTGTATGATACGGGGCTGTATTATCAGCCTGTTGCCGGTGGTATTCATGGTGCAGAACAGGGACTAGCAGGTTATAGCTGGCGTCGTCGTCAGGGGTTTTAAATAGAGTGGTTTCCGTTTCGGCCTGAATGGTGGGAGATTGTGCTAAATCACGGTATCGGCATCGGGAAACAGGAATAAAGCTTGTTTTATGTGCCGAAAACATTATCTACCTCCTATCACCCCACGTCTGCGCTACTTAAAAGGCATTGTTGTGAGTTCTGATACGCTTCTCATTCATGTTACCGATCAAAAAGGCGAGCGCCATACGCTTGAGGCTCTCGAAGGCTTTCGCGTTATGGAGGTTATCCGCGACTGGGGGCTGAATATTAAAGCGGAATGCGGCGGTGCCTGTGCATGCGGCACCTGCCATGTCTATGTGACGCCGGAATGGGCGGGCAAGCTCTATGAGCCGCAGGATGAAGAGCTGGATCAGCTCGATCAGACATTCCATGTTGAGGATAATTCACGCCTGTCCTGTCAGATTATCATGACGGAAGAACTCAACGGTCTGGAAGTTACTCTGGCTCCGGGCACAGAAGCTGACCGTGAAGCAGCCTGAATTGAAAGTGATGTCTTCGGGCTGATTTGAAGATGACTTTTCCATATTCCCCATGATAGACAGGACTTCAGAATAAGAGGTTTTATACCTCTTTGCATGCTTTTATGGATTAGGAAAAACTCGTGATACGGCATATTGTATTTTTCAGCGTCAAAGCAGATCAGGACGTAGAGGATGTATGCCGCCGTTTGCGCGCTCTCGCGACAATTCCCCATTCGGAATGTTTTGAAGTTGTGGCCAACAGCAAGGTCGATCCGATGTGTGACCGGATTGATCTGGTGGTTTACGGCGAGTTCCGTGATGAGGCCGCTTTGGCAGCTTTTAAAGCCCATCCGACTTATGATGCGACGACTCAGGAAGTGCGTCCGTTGCGCGAAATGCGCTATTCGGCTGATTTCACATCAACCATTGGCTGAAATAATCCCCTGAAAAGCAGTGGTAATGCTGATATTCGTGATGATCAACAGTTGAAGATTCACGATAAAAGTGATTGTCTGACGTTGAATTGATGACACGTCAGACTGATATTGCTTTGTCGGTAGTGTTATAAGCTGCTCAGAGCCTGAAATAAAACAGGCTGATACATAGGAAATGCATATGGACGATTATGAAAAATATGCCATGGGCATGATGATCGTTTTCGGTGCGCTGATTATTGGTGCCCTGATAACCGTAAATCTCGTGGTTTATGACAAGCCTGGCTTCTTGTTTGCACTGGGTGCTGCCGTTGTTGCCTGGTTTTCAGCATTCGCTGTTCTGCTGGACAAACCACGCGTTTACGGTGCTCTGATCGCTGTGGCGATTGGCTTGGTTGCCGCTTCGATCGGTGCCTATGTCACTTGATAGATTTTGCAGTTTTATTGATGAAAACGCCGCCCATGAGGGCGGCGTTTTTGTTTTATGCCTCAGGTATAAGGTGAGTAGCACTGACGGCGCGGGCCGTAATTCGGCTGGAATGTATTGTCTGATGCGCGGTAAGAGCGGTAGCGGTTGTAACACCAGTTGATATGGCTGTTCCGTCCTGAACGGTAAACCGGAGCCGGACGGTAGTAACGCGGCGGAGCAGGGCGATAATAGCGGAATTCCGGCTGATAATAAGGCCTGTAGTAAGGTCTGTAGTGCGGACGGTATCGCGGGCCGTTCCAGTAGCGCGGCCGGTCGTAGCGACGATCATAATGTCGTCTTTCACGGTAATGGCGACGCTCCGGATAATATTGTACATTCCGGCTCAGTCTCTGTCCGGATGATGTCATATCCTGCAACACAGCATTATGGGTTACTGCCGAAGGCTGAGCCTGCGCAGCACTGCCAAAGGACAGGATGCTCATGGTCAGCGCTGTCAGCGCGGCAGTAAAATAAGAAAGCATTTTTCTCATTTTGTTTCTCCTCAGATCAAAGCGCAGTTCATAAGAAGCAATCCGGCTTTTATGACATGCATCTGTCAATATTACTCTTCATGAGATGAACGCTGCATGACTGCTTTTATTCCGGTGATACCCGTAAAAACGCAGTTTACTATGACTGAAAGGGCGGGAGAATTGCAGCGAATTTGTGCCGCACAGCTTCACACTTCGTAAATGCGGATAGCGAGTTGGTGAACAACTGGCATCATAAAAGATCAAACGCTTTGTTTGACATAAAGATATGTTTATGTCATCAAATTGACGTTTGAATTTGAACGGCATTTTGAGTGACAGGCAGGTATCGGATGAGCACTTCTTTTGACAATCTTTTCGGACCGGTTGCAGACAGACCGGATGGTTCCGAGGTGCTTGCTGCCCTGCAAAAAGCTGCACGGGAACGTATCCTCATTCTTGATGGTGCCATGGGGACGCAAATTCAGGGACTTGGGTTTCATGAAGAGCATTTCCGTGGTGAGCGCTTTGCCGGTTGCGAATGTCATCTGCAGGGCAATAATGACCTTCTGACCCTGACCCAGCCACAGGCAATTGAAGAAATTCATTATGCCTATGCGATGGCCGGAGCGGATATTCTCGAAACCAATACATTCTCTTCCACCTCTATCGCGCAGGCCGATTATAGTATGGAAGAGGCGGTTTATGAGCTGAACCGCGATGGTGCACGACTTGCCCGCCGTGCCGCTCTGCGTGCACAACAAAAGGATGGCCGTCGCCGTTTTGTTGCCGGAGCTTTGGGGCCGACAAACCGTACGGCCTCCCTGTCGCCGGATGTGAATAATCCGGGTTTCCGTGCCGTGTCATTTGATGATCTGCGCATTGCCTATGCCGAGCAGATCAATGGTCTGATCGATGGCGGTTCGGATATTATCCTGATTGAAACCATCTTCGATACGCTCAATGCCAAGGCTGCTGTTTTTGCCTGTGAGCAGGTATTCGCTGAAAAAGGCATCCGCTTGCCGCTGATGATTTCCGGTACCATTACCGATCTTTCCGGCCGCACATTGTCCGGCCAGACACCGACAGCTTTCTGGTATTCGCTGCGCCATGCACGGCCTTTCACCATTGGTCTCAATTGTGCGCTCGGCGCTAATGCGATGCGCGCGCATCTGGCGGAAATTTCAGGTGTTGCCGATACTTTTGTCTGCGCCTATCCGAATGCCGGCCTGCCGAATGAATTCGGTCGTTATGATGAGACGCCGGAGGTGATGGCCGCGCAGATGGAAGATTTCGCGCGTGAGGGTCTGGTCAATGTGGTGGGCGGCTGCTGTGGTTCCACACCGGAACATATTACCGCTATTGCTGAAGCCACAGGCAAATACGAACCGCGCAAGCCCGTGAAATTGGCACCACTGATGCGTTTGAGTGGTTTGGAACCGTTTACGCTGACTAAGGATATTCCGTTTGTGAATGTCGGCGAGCGTACCAATGTCACGGGTTCTGCCAGGTTCAAAAAACTGATTACCGCCGGTGATTACACAACGGCGCTCGATGTTGCCCGTGATCAGGTGAATAATGGCGCACAGATCATCGACATCAATATGGATGAAGGTCTGATCGACAGCCAGAAGGTGATGGTGGATTATCTCAATCTGGTTGCTGCCGAGCCGGATATTGCCCGTGTGCCGGTGATGATTGACAGTTCCAAATGGGATGTGATCGAGGCCGGCCTGAAATGCGTGCAGGGCAAGCCTCTGGTCAATTCCATCTCAATGAAAGAGGGCGAAGAAGCCTTTATTCATCATGCCAAGCTGGTGCGTGCCTATGGTGCTGCCGTGGTGGTGATGGCTTTTGACGAGGTGGGGCAGGCGGATACTAAAGAGCGCAAAGTTGAGATTTGTACCCGCGCTTATAAAATTCTGACCGAGCAGGTCGGTTTCCCGCCGGAAGATATCATCTTCGATCCGAATGTGTTTGCCGTGGCGACAGGGATCGAAGAGCATAATAATTACGGTAATGATTTCATTGATGCGACCAAGGAGATCATTGAAACCCTGCCGCATGTGCATATTTCCGGCGGTGTTTCCAACCTGTCCTTCTCGTTCCGCGGGAATGAGCCGGTGCGCGAGGCGATGCATGCGGTGTTTCTTTATCATGCTATTCAGGTCGGCATGGATATGGGGATCGTCAATGCAGGGCAGCTGGCGGTTTATGAATCTATTGATCCGGAATTGCGTGAAGCCTGCGAAGATGTGGTGCTGAACCGTCGTGAGGATGCAACTGAACGCCTGCTGGAAATCGCCGAACGTTTTCGAGGCACTGCAGGTAAGGAAGCCAAAGAGAAAGATCTCAGCTGGCGTGAGTGGAGCGTTGAGAAGCGTATTGAACATGCGCTGGTCAACGGTATCACCGAATATATTGAGGCCGATACGGAAGAAGCACGCCAGAGCGCCGAGCGTCCGCTGCATGTGATTGAAGGCCCGTTGATGGCCGGTATGAATGTGGTGGGTGATCTGTTCGGATCGGGTAAAATGTTCCTGCCGCAAGTGGTGAAATCCGCCCGTGTGATGAAACAGGCTGTGGCGGTTTTGCTGCCTTATATGGAAGAAGAAAAGGCACAGAATGGCGGGGAAGAGCGCCAGAGTGCCGGTAAAATTCTGATGGCGACCGTGAAGGGCGACGTGCATGATATCGGCAAGAATATTGTCGGTGTTGTGCTGGCCTGTAACAATTATGAAATTATCGATCTTGGTGTGATGGTGCCAGCCGCGAAAATCCTGCAGGTGGCAAAAGACGAGAAGGTGGACATTATCGGTCTGTCCGGTCTTATCACACCGTCGCTGGATGAGATGGTGCATGTGGCCGCAGAGATGGAGCGCGAGGGCTTTGACCTGCCATTGCTGATTGGCGGCGCTACGACCAGCCGTGTGCATACTGCGGTGAAAATCCATCCGAAATATCAGCGTGGCCAGACCGTCTATGTGCTGGATGCCAGCCGCGCCGTTGGTGTTGTGTCACAGCTGCTATCGCCGGAGCAGAAAGACGGCTATGTCGCCGATATTCGCGCGGAATACGCCAAGGTGACAGCTGCTCATGAACGGAGCGAAGCGGAGAAAAAACGCCTGCCGCTGGCTCGCGCCCGTGAAAATAGCGAAAGACTGGATTGGGAAAACTATACCCCGCCGAAGCCGTCTTTCCTCGGCACCAAAGTCTTTGAAACCTATGATTTGCAAGAACTGGCGCGCTATATTGACTGGACGCCGTTCTTCCAGACATGGGAACTGAAAGGCCGGTTCCCAGTCATTCTCGATGATGAAAAACAAGGTCCTGCCGCGCGTCAGCTTTATGAAGATGCGCAAGCTATGCTGAAGAAGATCATTGACGAGAAATGGTTTGCACCGCGTGCGGTCATCGGCTTCTGGCCGGCCAATGTGACGGGCGATGATATTCATCTTTATAAGGATGAAACCCGTCTCGAGCATACGGATACGTTCTACACCCTGCGTCAGCAGCTATCGAAACGCGACGGCCGTCCGAATGTGGCGCTATCGGATTTCGTGGCGCCTAAGGATAGCGGCAAGGCGGATTATATCGGCGGTTTTGTTGTTACTGCCGGTATTGAGGAAGTGGCGATTGCCGAGCGTTTTGAACGCGCCAATGACGATTACTCCTCCATTCTGGTTAAAGCGCTGGCAGATCGTTTTGCTGAAGCTTTTGCCGAGGCGATGCATGAGCGGGTGCGTAAAGAATTCTGGGGCTATGCGAAGGATGAGACCTTTACGCCCGATCAGCTTGTCGGTGAACCTTATGCGGGTATCCGTCCGGCACCAGGCTATCCGGCACAGCCTGATCATACGGAAAAGACCACGCTGTTCCGCCTGCTGGATGCCACGGCAACCACAGGTGTGGAGCTGACAGAGAGTTTTGCGATGTGGCCCGGCTCATCGGTTTCCGGTCTCTATCTCTCGCATCCCGACAGCTATTATTTCGGCGTGGCGAAAGTCGAGCGCGATCAGGTGGAGGATTATGCAGCGCGTAAAAATATGCCGGTTGCAGAGGTGGAGCGTTGGCTTGGACCAATTCTCAATTACATCCCGCAAGGTTAGAGCATTTCACAGTCAAGTTGGATCAACTTGACGTCGGGATAATGCGACAAACTAAAAAATCTAGAGCGAGCGCTATGATCCAATATGAACGTAAGCCGCTCTAGAGAGGTTCCCCAAAAGTGTGAAGCGGTTTTGGTGTGTGATCGTATAAAAAATATCTGGCTCGCAATTTGTTGCGTATTTTTACAAAACTTGTTCATGTGCCGTTCAGATTAATTGCGCGATATTCAAAACGCGCAATCAACGGATTGCACCAGATTCACCGGCATAGATATTGTTGAGTTGTTTCAACAGGATGCCGATGTCTGCAGCTTAAAAGGTCACTCATTATGAAACGCTTTATTATCGCAATTGCTGCTCTTGGTATGATCGCTCCGGTAGCAGCTCAGGCCGCTCCTGCGGCCCATAAAACTGCTGCTGTGCAGACCCAGGCACCAGCTGCCCATAAAGTTGCTGCCCACAAAACTGTAAAAGCCAAATCAACCGGCATGCACAAGTCTTCCAAACAGCCTGTGAAAAAAGCGGCTCCAAAGCACGCTAAAAAATAATCTGAGATGCGCTCATGCCGGAGTTCCCGTCCGGCACTGGCACAGTCTGAGATATAAGGCATAAATACCGGTAAGGTATTTATGCCTTTTTCATTTGATGAGTGTGTTCACATAAGCCGCAATGGCAAGGCTGGATGTCAGCCCCGGACTTTCAATGCCGAACAGGTTGACCAGTCCCGCGATACCGTGTTCGTCGCTGCCGGAAATATAAAAATCGGCTGCGGCTTCACCGCTGCCACTTAATTTCGGGCGGATGCCGCTATAGGTGGCCTGCAAGGCATCATCCGGCAATTCCGGCCAGTAGCTGCGGATCGCAGTATAGAAACTGTCGCCGCGTTGCGGATCAACGGAATAATCGAGATTGGTGGGTGATGTCTCTTTACCGAGCCATTCGACATCAGGGCCGAAGCGCATCTGCCCGTTGAGATCGAGGGTCAAATGAACGCCCAAGCCGCCATCTTCCGGCACCGGATAAATCAGATGTGAGAACGGGGTTTTACCGGACGCAGAAAAATAATTGCCTTTGGCAAGATGCTGCGCCGGTATGTGTTGTGGTGCCAATCCGTTGATTGTGGAGGCAATCGCCTGCGCGCCGATACCGGCGGCATTGATGAAGCGCTCGGCTTGCAGAGTGAATTCTTCGCCGCTCTCGCGGTCGCAGGTGGTAATGGTAAATCCGTCTGCATTATGCTCAACACGCAGAATTTCGGTGTTGAAAGCAACCGCCGCACCATGATTTTCCGCATCGCCTTGCAGGCTCAGCATCAGGGTATGACTGTCGATAATGCCGGTAGAGGGGGAAAATAAAGCGGCAGTGCAGCGAATGGCAGGTTCCAGTGTCTGTGCTTCTGCTGCGTTCAACCGTTGCAGATCATGCACACCGCAGGCTGTTGCACGCGCCACAATTTTGTCCAGTGCGGCATGTTGCGCTTCGGAGGTCGCGACAATCAGTTTGCCGCAGCGTTTATGCGGAATCCCCTGTGCGGCGGCATAAGCATAAAGACGCTCTTTGCCTTCAACGCAGAAACGGGCTTTCAGACTATCGGGTTCGTAATAGATACCGGCATGGATGACTTCGGAATTACGGGACGATGTATGCGTACCGATCATATGCTCGGCTTCAAGCACCAGTGTTTCAAAACCGCGCATGGCCATTTCGCGCGCGATTGCCAGCCCGACCACACCGGCTCCGGCAACCACACAAGCTGTCTTTTCCATTCCCGCTCCACCCTCTGATTTTTATCGGCGGAGGATATGCTGATGAAGGGATCTAGCGCAAGATCAAAGCGTCTGCGGGCAAGCTCTTAGAACCATCCTGAAATCAATTGCGGAACGCCATTCCACGCAGACAACGCCTTGCGCAATGAAAATCACATTCGCAGGCAAACTTCACCATATCATCCTTTCTCACTTGTGCAGTCTTTCGGCATGATGATGGGCATGTTTCATCGCCGGAACAGCGTTTCTCTGAGTGGAATGAAGGGCCGGACAAAATACGGAATTGAGTATGAGCCTTGCACTGCATGTGGCGGATCTTGTACCGCTGACCTCTGACCGTCAGAGCAACCCGCATTTCGGCGGTTCTGTCGCACCGCTGACCCATCTGCAAAGGCTGGAAGCCGAGGCTATCCATATTTTTCGTGAAGTGGCGGCCAGTTTTGCAAAGCCGGTCATGCTCTATTCTGTCGGTAAAGATTCAAGTGTGATGCTGCATCTGGCGCGCAAGGCCTTCTATCCGGCACCGCCGCCCTTTCCGTTTCTGCATGTCGATACGACGTGGAAATTTAAGGAAATGATCGCTTTTCGCGATGCGCAGGCCAAAGCCTATAAGCTGGATCTGCGGGTGCATATTAATAGCCAAGGCGTTGAGGCCGGTATCAATCCGTTTATTCACGGGTCAAATGTGCATACGGATGTGATGAAAACGCAAGCCCTGCGTCAGGCATTGGATAAATACGGTTTTGATGCTGCCTTTGGCGGCGCACGGCGCGATGAGGAGAAATCCCGCGCCAAGGAACGGGTTTTTTCCTTCCGCAACGCGACCCATAGCTGGGATCCGAAAAACCAGCGTCCTGAAATGTGGAATATCTACAATACACGTATTCAGACGGGCGAGTCGATCCGGGTCTTTCCGCTGTCCAACTGGACGGAGGCCGATATCTGGCATTACATCCATCAGGAAAATATCCCGATTGTACCGCTCTATTTTGCGGCACCCCGTCCGGTGGTTGAACGCGATAATATGCTTATTCTGGCTGATGATGACCGGCTGCAATTGCGCGCGGGTGAAAAGATTGAAACCCGTATGGTGCGGTTTCGCACATTGGGCTGCTATCCGCTGACGGCCGCAATTGAATCGCAGGCGCAAACACTGCCGCAAATATTGGAAGAAATGTTGCTGACGCGTACATCGGAGCGGCAGGGGCGGCTCATTGATCGTGATGAAGCCGGTTCCATGGAAAAGAAAAAGCGGGAAGGATATTTCTGATGACGGAGACAATCACCCGTACAGATCATTCAGATGCAGTGATTACGGATTATCTGGAGGCGCAGGAGCACAAATCGCATTTGCGGTTTCTGACTTGCGGTTCTGTGGATGATGGTAAATCCACGCTGATCGGGCGGCTGCTCTATGATGCTAAAACCCTGTTTGAAGATCAGATATCACAACTGCATCAGGACAGCCGTAATCATGGTACGGCAGGCGGTGATATTGATTTTGCATTGCTGGTGGACGGGCTGGAAGCTGAGCGTGAGCAGGGTATCACCATTGATGTGGCTTACCGGTTTTTCGCTACGCCGAAGCGGCGTTTTATCGTCGCCGATACACCGGGACATTTGCAATATACGCGCAATATGGTGACCGGTGCCTCCACTGCTGACCTCGCTATTGTGCTGGTGGATGCCCGAAAAGGGCTGCTGGAGCAGACACGTCGTCATAGTTTTATCGCTTCACTATTAGGCATCCGCCATATTGTGCTGGCCGTGAATAAGATTGACCTGATTGGTTATGATGAGGCGGTTTTTAATCAGATTGTGCAGGATTATCAGTCCTTTGCGCAGGAGCTTGGTTTCAGCACCATTCAGGCTATTCCGGTATCGGCACGCTTTGGCGATAATATCCGCACAGCTTCTGAGAAGATGCCTTGGTATCAGGGGCCAGCACTCTTGGAGTGGCTGGAGACTGTGGCAACAGACAGTGCTGATGCTGCGGAACCGGATTTTCGCTTTCCTGTGCAATATGTCAGCCGCCCGCATGCGGATTTTCGTGGCTTCGCAGGCACCATTGCATCGGGGCAGATTAGAGTCGGCGATGAAATTACGGTCGCCCGTTCCGGCGTAAGTTCTGCTATCCGCTATATTGTGACTGCAGACGGCGAGTTGGAAACGGCACAGGCCGGACAAGCGGTGACACTGGTACTGGAAGACGAACGCGATATTTCCCGCGGTGATATGCTGGCGCATCCGCAAGCGCGCCCGCAGGTGAGTGATCGTCTGGCAGCCAAATTGGTGTGGTTTGCACAGGAGCCGTTGCGGGCAGGGCGGCAGTATTGGCTGCGCAGTCAGACTGATCAGGTCAGTGTGACCGTCAATACGCTCAATTACCGGATTGATATTGAAAATACGCAAAGGCAATTTGCGCAGGAACCAGCCGAGCAATTGCAGATGAATGAAATCGGTCAGGTGGCTTTGCAGCTTTCCGCGCCGCTGGCTTTTGATCCTTACGGGCAAAATCGTGCGACCGGTTCTTTCATTCTGATCGACAGGCTGACCAATGCTACCGTTGCAGCCGGCTTGATTGATCATTCACTGCGCAAAGCTTCGCATATTCATGTGCAGGCAGCAAAAGTCACACCGGCAGAGCGGGCTGAGCAGAAATATCAAAAACCGGCGCTGCTATGGTTCACCGGCCTGTCCGGTTCCGGTAAGTCGGCCTTGGCCACAGTGCTGGAGCAACGTCTGCATCTGGCGGCGAAACATACATTCATTCTCGATGGCGATAATCTGCGACATGGCCTCAACAGTGATCTGGGTTTCTCCGCAGAGGAACGCAGTGAGAATATCCGGCGCGTGGCTGAAACATCGCGTTTGATGCTGGATGCGGGATTGATCGTGTTGGTGTCGGTAATTGCACCGCTGGCACAGGATCGCGCTTTGGGGCGTCATCTTGCCGGTGATTATGATTTCATTGAAATCTTTGTCGATACACCTTTGGAGGTCTGCGAGGCCAGAGATGTGAAAGGACTGTATGCGAAAGCCCGCGCGGGTGAAATTCGCGATTTTACCGGTATTGATGCACCCTATGAGCGGCCGGTAGCACCGGAACTGCATTTGCGGGGGGAGACGGCGAGTGTGGATGATTTGGCCGATCAGATAGAGCATTACCTCAATCAGCGTGGTTTGATTTATAGTCTGGTCGATGAAGGCTGGTCGATTTAGAGCGCATCCCGAAAAGTGTGAAGCGGTTTTCGGATTAAGATGCGCGTAAAACAAATAGATAGAGCGGTTCCAATGCTTCAGACTTATCTGGAACCGCTCTAACGCCCAGATATCCATGTTCCTTCGACGGGGAAAATGTTATATGTCGCCCTGATCGGGTGTGAGGAACTTAGCATGAGCATTGAAAAGACGTCACTGGCCAATGATGATCTCATGGCGGTGATGCAACAGGCAGCGCTTGAGGCCGGTCGCGAGATTATGCGATTTTATGAGACGGGTTGTGAGATCAGTCTGAAGCCGGATGCGTCTCCTGTGAGCGAAGCTGATCATGTTGCCGAAGAGGTTATTCTCAAAGCTTTACGTGCTTTTCTGCCTGATGTGCCTGTGGTTGCGGAAGAGGAGATGGCGGCCGGTGACGGTCCCGCTGAAATCCACGATCGTTTTTTTCTTGTTGACCCTCTGGATGGCACTAAAGAATTTGTACTGCGCAATGGTGATTTCACCGTCAATATTGCATTGATTGAAAATGGTGTGCCGGTCAGTGGTGTGGTTTATGCGCCGGTCAGCGGCAGGCTGTATTGCGGGTCACCGGCCGGTGCATGGCAATATGATGTGCAGCCGGATGTTCTGGCAGGTAAAATACGTTTGCATGTGCGTGAATGCGGTGAGCAAAAAACAGCTGTGGCCAGCCGCTCGCACAATACACCGGAAACGGATGCCTATCTGCGTGAGCAGGCCATTGTTTCTTGCGTGAGTGTCGGTTCTTCCCTGAAATTCTGTCTGGTTGCTTCAGGGCAGGCGGATGTCTATCCGCGCTTCAGCCGGACAATGGAGTGGGATACAGCGGCCGGTGATGCGGTACTGCGTGCCGCAGGCGGCAAGACCCTGACACTGGATAATCAGCCGCTGATTTATGGCAAAAGGAACCAGCAGCCTGAAAGCGATTATGCCAATCCGTTTTTTATCGCCTATGGCGGATCAGAACCGGCCTGAGCCGGTTTATGGTTACAGGCGACCGCAGCTACGCATTTGTGCCGCATAACGCTGGGAGATGTTGGTGGCTTTACGGGCAGCGCGCTGCACCATCGCATTGCCGCGCCAGCTGCCTTTGGCATAGCCGCCATGGCCGGAATAATAAGCCAGATACAGATTATACGGATCGTTCAGTGAGATGCCGTTACTGACATTGCTCTGTTTGTGATACCAGCCGACAAAATGAATAGCATCGCCGAAATTGGTACGGCTTGCACCATGACGTCCGGTTTCACGCATATAGCGCGCCCATGTGCCGTCGAGTGCCTGAGAATAGCCATAGGCCGAGGACTGGCGCTTCCACGGGATGAAACCGAGCAGCTTGGTGCGTGGCGGACGTGCATAAGGCTGGAAACTTGATTCCGTATAAATCGTCGCCATCATGATTGGGATCGGCACGCCGAAGTCGCGTTCTGCCTTTTTTGCATCCTTATGCCAGTTATTGACCCAGCCATCACGCTGATCAAAAATCGCACAGGCATTGTTGACGGATTTTGGCGCGGAGGCACAGCCAGCCAGAAAAACAGCAAAAATAAGAAGGAATTTTTTCATTTGCGCAATCTTTCAGGCCAGTATTTTTTCAGACGAAACACTCATCCCGTTTTGCAACGAGAAAACGCTACAGAACGACAAGTGATAATGCTGAAAAGCATAGCGTGAAGAATTTTGACAAAATGTGGTGCAAACGGGTTTTGAGCGGCTAAGTTTGCTGGCGTAGTTAATCGCTGGTTAATATGTGAAGCCGGATTTATAAACAAAAATAACGTGAGATGAAAAATCATCCACGTTTAAAATATTGAACTTTAAAGAGAATTTAAAGACCATCACTCGCGGTGTGATGGTCGGAGCGAGAGGATTCGAACCTCCGACCCCCTGATCCCAAATCAGGTGCGCTACCAGGCTGCGCTACGCTCCGTTGACCGTGAGGCGGCTTATAGCGCTGCATTTTGCTCTCTGCAAGCGAATTATGCAAAAAAATCAAAACAACTGTTCATTATTGATTTTAAAGCTCTTTTTGCCGGTTAAATGCCGGTTTCAGAAGCGGGGTTTCAGGCGGAGAAACACAGTCATTTGATACAGTTTTCATGTAATAATCTTGATTATGAATTTATAAATAAATCAATATAATCAATTATTTAATATCTAAATTTTCAGATTAAAATCTATTGGATTTCTCCGGTTTTTACAAAATATCACTTGGCAAAAAGAATTTTTCGATCTTATGCTCGGTTCATAACTGCAAATCTGATTTTGAGTGAATTTCAACCGTTCGGAGCGCCATCCGTTCAGGTCATGCATGTGCTTTGATTCTTTTCAGGAGCAAATAATGCAATCGACTGCGATCAATATGAAGCAATTGCTTTCCTGTTTTACAGATGAGTCTCTCACTGACGATTCAGTTTTGCTGTCTCCGCAAGGTTTTCGCGAATATGATGCACGGTGGTGGTATGGTTTTTCCGGATCGGATCGTGCGCCGGAGATTAATCTTGCCGGTATCACGGCTGTCGGGGCAGGGCTGGCGCATCTGATGCGGCAACGCGGTGCTGATCCGGCGATTATTGTCGGGCATGATCTGCGCAGTTATTCCTTTGAAGTCAAAACGGCACTGGTCAAAGGACTGGTCTCCGGCAGCGCGCATGTCTGCGATATTGGTCTTGCCCTGTCGCCTATGGCCTATTACGCGCAATTTGCGTTGAATATTCAGTCTGTTGCGATGGTCACTGCGTCCCATAATGAGAACGGCTGGACAGGTGTGAAAATGGGTTGCGAGCGCCCTTATACTTTCGGGGCTGAGGATATGGCGGAACTGAAAGCCATCGTGCTGGGACAACAGGCCGTATCTGTCACAGGCGGGCACTATAATTTCATCAATAATGTTGAGAAGCTCTATGCGTCGGCTTTAACAAAAGGGCGATTTTTAAAGCGACGGCTGAAAATTGTGGTGGTTTGCGGCAACGGAACAGCGGGATTATTCGCGCCTCAGATTTTACGCCGGATTGGTTGTGAGGTTATCGAGGTCGATTGCACGCCAAACTGGAATTTTCCGAAATATAATCCCGATCCGGAAGCCGCCCCGATGCAAAACGCGATGGCTGAAGCCGTGCAGATCTTTGGCGCAGATCTGGTATTCGGGTTTGACGGCGATGGTGACCGCTGTGGTGTGGCAGATCATGAGGGCAACATTATCTATGCTGACCGCATCGGATTGCTGTTAGCACGGGAGTTTTCACACCAGCATCGTGATGCGCATTTTATTGTCGATGTGAAATCCAGTGGTCTGTTTCACACAGATCCGGTTTTGCAAGCCAATAATGCAACCGTGGACTATTGGAATACGGGCCATTCTTATATCAAACGGCGCATGGGAGAGACCCGTGCTCTGGCAGGGTTTGAGAAGTCTGGGCATGTGTTTTTGAACCAGCCTTTGGGGCTGGGTTATGATGACGGTCTGGCCACAGCGATTGCGGTTTGTGAAATGCTGGCAGCGCATCCGGATCAGACACTGGCATCCTTAAACCGGCAATTGCCGCAAAGCTTTGCAACGCCGACATTGAATATTCCCAGCTGCGATCATGAGAAATACGGGATTATCGGCCGGATACAGAGCTATTTTTCTGAGCTGGCCAATACCGGCGGAGTGTATGCAGGTCAAAGCATCCGTGAGCTTCTTACCATTAATGGTGTGCGGGTTACAGTTGATGACGGTACTTGGGGACTGATCCGCGCATCTTCAAACAAACCTGATTTGGTGGTGGTAGCGGAAAGTCCTGTCTCACTTGAGCGGCGCAACGCCATGCTACACGCAATCAATGATGTTCTGGCACAGTTTGAGGCAGGACGACTTTCTGATTTTGAAGGTGCTTTAAGCGGGGGCGGTAGCTATGGCATTTGATCTGGAAAACCGGAAACTCAACGCATCGCGCGGCACAGATTTGCCTTTGTTGAGTTTTGTTATGTGTGGCGGCAGCGGTTCACGTTTATGGCCGCTGTCACGCATTGATAAGCCAAAGCAATTCCACCGCTTGTCTGGCGGAGACAACTTGTTATCAGCGACTTTGAAACGCCTGCAATCTGCGCCTGATTTGAACAGCAAAATTACAGTGATCGGCGCACAAAACCATCAGATGCAGATTGCAAAAACGATTTCTGCCCGTTCTGGCGTCAGGATGATCTTGGAACCGGTGGCTCGGAATACGGCTGCGGTTGCGGCTCTGGCCACGCTGTCTGTCTTGGCGGACTATGATGATGCATTGATCTTATTATCTCCGGCCGATCATGATATTTCGACTACGGCACAATTCTGGCAGAGCGTGGTGCAGGGTATCCCTGCTGCCAATAGCGGGGCAATCGTTACATTCGGGCTTTTGCCTGAACGTCCGGAAACCGGTTATGGGTATATCGAAGCGGGAGATCGGAATGGTAACGGCTATAAAATCACCCGTTTCGTTGAAAAACCCGATCATGAAACGACTTTAGCCTTTATCCGGCAGGGGAATTTTTTCTGGAACGCCGGTATCTTTCTGTTTCGCGCACGTATCATGCGGGAGATATTTCTGCAGTTGGCGCCGGATATCTGGCACCATACGGAGCAAGCTTTACAACATGCTGATTACTCGGCGGAGGCAGTCACTTTACCGGATGAGCTGTATCAATCTGTGCCTGCGATTTCATTTGATCATGCGATTATGGAAAAAGCCGATGGGCGGGTCTTAATACCGGCATCATTTAGATGGAGCGATCTGGGATCATGGCAGTCTCTGTGCAAATTTGAGCAGCATCGTGACAATCAGGATGAGTATGGCAATGTTCTGATCGGTGATGTTATCGCGCATGATTGCAGTAATAGCTATATCCGCAGCGAAGCGGGGCTGCTTACTATTTCCGGTTTGAAGGATATGGCTGTCATTGCTTTGAAAGATGCAACATTCATTGCACCGCTTGCACAAAGCCATCAGGTGCAGGCGATTGTCAAAGAGTTGACACAGCGCAAGCGTGCAGAATTATACTATGAGCAACCGGTATATGTGCCGGATATGCATCGTCAGCATGTTAAAGATTGGTTGTTTGAAAAGGCGCTGCCCTATTGGGCGCTCAAGGGCACAGATCATCGGCATGGTGGTTTTTATGAAAGCCTTTCCTTGCAAGGGCTGCCGGTTGCGGGGCCACGCCGGACACGAACGATGGCACGGCAAATCTATGCTTTTGCTAAAAGTCAGCTTGCCGGATGGTCAGGCGCATCGACTGATTTGGTTTCACATGGTCTCCTCTTCATGCAGGAGAAAGGGCGTAGCCTGAGCGGCGGTTGGGTACAATCCTTCGCTGCGGATGGTACGGTTGTGGAAAATCGGGAGAATTTCTACGATCAGACATGTATGTTGCTGGCGCTCAGCTATGCACATCAGGCGGGGCATAATCAGGCTTTACAGCTTGGGCAGGAAACATTCGCATTTCTGGATAGCAAACTTGCACATATTGCAGGTGGTTTTTACGAGAACCGCAATGATCGTGATCGCCCGCAGGCCTTGCTGACCAGTAATGCGCATATGCATTATCTGGAAGCCTGCCTTGCATGGCATGAGGTGACCGGAGACGGTGCTTATTTGAGCCGTGCCGATGAGATTGTTGAGCTGTGTAAGGACTATTTCTTCGATCGTGATTTCTGGTGTCTGAAAGAACTTTTCCACCGTGGTTGGCGGGATATTTCCGGTGTACGCGGTGAGCATACGGAACCCGGCCATTATTTCGAATGGGCTGCCCTGCTGAGTGACTATGCCAACCGTATTGGTTGTGATGAAACCCGCCGGATGGCGCACCGGCTCTATAGCTGCGCATTGTCAACGGGTATCAACCGGACAACCGGTCTGACCTATAATGTTGTTTCGCGTGAGGGCAGGCCGGTTGATCGCGGTAGCCGCAGTTGGCAGCAATGTGAGGCAATTAAAGCGACGATCATGCTTGATGGCTATAATGAGCAGGATTTGAAGCCGGAAATTGAGGCGAGGATTGCCACTTTATTTCGCTGGCATCTTCATCCGGCACCAGAAGGCTTGTGGTTTGATCGTCTTGA
Organism: Hyphomicrobiales bacterium; assembly: GCA_900470735.1. GTDB lineage: Bacteria > Pseudomonadota > Alphaproteobacteria > Rhizobiales > Rhizobiaceae > Pseudochrobactrum. The sequence continues at coordinate 155,520 of UCCC01000007.1, forward strand.
CGCCGGTGGTGTCAATTGTTCAGATTGTGTGCCAGCTTCTATTCTCTATCATCTGGTCAGTGCTTTCACTTTGTATCTGCAACCTGCCGAAAAGCCGGAAGTGAAGAAGTGGGTGAATAAACGCAACCTGGCAGAGCGGATAGCAATGCCGGTCTGAGCTCAATTGCCTGTGGAATTGTGCTGATACGAAACAAACTTATTTGAATCTGATGTTCATCTGCTTGTGTTCAGCCGGTGATTAGTTATCCTGATATACAAAACTGCTTCAGGAAAAGCGAAAACCGGTTTTCCTGAGATGGTTTAAAATAATCAAGGCGGGCGCGGAGGATATATCCGGACGCAGCACGTTGTCCGGTTCATGGGTAAATTCAGGCAGATCTTTATGCAGCACTCTCCGCGTCACCGTGCGATTCTGGAACAGGCCAAGCTGAAAGGGCAGGTGCTGGTTGATGATCTGGCAGAGCAGTTTCAGGTCAGCCCGCAGACAATCCGTAAAGATCTCAATGATTTGTGCCGCGCTCAATTGTTGACGCGTACCCATGGCGGCGCACTGTTTCCATCCGGTGTGGAAAATCTGGAATATGAAGCGCGCAGGCAGATTGCAGCCTCGGAAAAACAGGCCATCGGTCAGGCCGCAGCCGAACTGATCCCTGAAGGTGCCTCGCTTTTTATCAATATCGGCACCACCACTGAAGCTGTGAGCCAGCATTTGCTGTCGCATAACCAGCTGATGGTAATTACCAATAATATCAATGTTGCTAGTCGCTTACGGGTTTATTCAGGGCTTGAAGTTATCATTGCCGGTGGTGTGGTGCGTGCCAGTGACGGCGGTATTGTCGGTGAGGCCGCGGTTGATTTTATCCGCCAGTTCAAAGTGGATTATGCAATTATCGGGGTGTCTGCCATTGATGCAGACGGCGCATTGCTCGACTTTGACTATCGTGAAGTAAAGGTTGCACAGGCAATTATTGCCAATGCCCGCCATGTTATTCTGGTGGCGGATTCCACCAAAATGGAGCGTAGCGCGCCGGTACGCATGGGGCACTTGTCGCAAATTGATACCTTCATCACTGATCAATGTATTGAGCCGTCACTGCGCCAGATTTGTGCTGACCATGATGTGCAACTGATTGAGGCTGTGAAACGTTAAGGTTTTGCAGTTTTTTATGCGTCCTTATTTATATTGAGTTTCGTTTTTTCGCTCGATTTAGTTTCGTTTTTTACTATATTGCTTTCATATGGCGAAAATCGTCGGATTGAAAACGATTCCGGTGCGCCGTTTTTATGTGTCACAGCCGTGTCAATTTACCGTGCTTGAAGTGTTTAAGTATTGAATTGGCATGATTTTCGGCGGAGCTTGCGACGTGGTTGCAAATACGGACTATGATATTTTCATTATTGGCGGCGGTATTAACGGTTGTGGTATTGCGCGCGATGCGGTCGGGCGTGGTTTTCGCACCGGCCTTGCCGAAATGAAAGATCTGGCCAGCGGTACATCATCCCGCGCTACCAAGCTGATTCACGGCGGTTTGCGCTATCTGGAACATTATGAATTTCGCCTTGTGCGTGAAGCCCTGATGGAGCGTGAGGTGATCTGGGCCAATGCCCCGCATCTGGTGAAACCGATGCGCTTCATTCTGCCTTATCATCGCGGCGGTGTGCGTCCGGCATGGTTGTTGCGGCTGGGTCTCTTCCTTTATGATCATATCGGCGGGCGCAAACTTCTGCCTGCAACACGCACGCTGAATATGAAAACGGATAAGGCCGCGGCACCGCTCAAAGACCTGTTCACTAAGGCTTTTGAATATTCTGACGCATGGGTCGATGATGCCCGTTTTGTGGCACTCAATGCGATGGATGCCAAAGAACGTGGCGCAGAAATCCGCACCCGCACCAAAGTTACCGCTGCGCGCCGTGTGGGGGATGTCTGGAACATTACATTGCAGGATTTGCGTACCGGCAAAACCAATGAAGTGACCTCACGTCTACTGGTTAATGCGGCAGGTCCGTGGGTGGATCGTGTTTTGGCCGGTATGGAAGGTCTGGCAGAGGTGCATAATGTGCGTCTTGTGCAGGGCAGCCATATTATCGTGCGCAAGAAATTTGACGGCGAACGCTCTTATTTCTTCCAAAATAATGACGGGCGTATCATTTTCGCTATTCCTTATGAAAATGATTTCACGCTGATCGGCACGACGGATCAGGACTATCACGGCGATCCGGCGAAAGTAGAAATCACCGAGGCAGAAAGCGATTATCTGTGTTCGGCTGCCAGCGAATATTTCCGTGAGCCGGTTAAGCGTGAGGATATTGTCTGGGCTTATTCCGGTGTACGTCCGCTCTATGATGACGGTGCGGATAAAGCACAGGAAGCAACGCGCGATTATGTTCTGAAAGACGATGCCGGTGAGAGCAAAGCACCGTTGATTAATATTTTCGGTGGCAAGATCACAACCTATCGCCGACTGTCCGAGCACATGATGCAAAAAATCGAGCATTTTCTCGGCAAAAAAGGCGCACCTTGGACACATAAAGCACCGCTGCCGGGCGGTGATTTTCCGGTGCAGGATTTTAGCCGGATGAGTGCAAAATTTGCTGCACATTATCCTTTTCTGACGCCGTCCCATGCGGCACGTCTGTTCCGTATGTACGGGACGCGCGCACAATGGATTTTAGGCAATGCAACGGATTATAAAGACCTTGGCCAGCACTTCGGCGCCGATCTTTATGAAGTTGAAGTGCGTTATATGATGGTGCAGGAATGGGCGCTGACGGCAGAAGATATTGTCTGGCGTCGCAGCAAGCGCGGCTTGGTGCTGACTGCAAACGAGATCGCCGTGCTGGATCAGTTTATGAAAACCGAAACCGGTTATGATGAGAAAGCCGCATAAAACGGGCTCTCTTACTTTGAATTAAGTTTACACCGCAGCCTGATTTATCAGGCTGCGGTGTTTGCTTTTGCGGTCATAGTTTCTCCGCCTTTCAGTCTCATCCTAATGCTCTTCACAGCAGCATAAATCTGGACTACCATTCTCTGTGCAGACTCTGAGTGAAGCTCTGGAGGAGAGCAAGCAATGAGCATTCAGTCAGGCGAAATATCCGCCGCGGCAGGTCAATCAGTCTTTAGCGCTCATGCGGAGCGGGTTCACTCTGCCATTCGCGGCAGCGGTGCGGCACGATCTGCGCTAATCGCTTCATGGCAGCGCTCTGCCCGTTTGCATGGTCTGAAGCCGCAGGATTCCGGCAGACCTCAAACCATTACCGCACAGAGATTACGGGAAGTGCAGGAGCATGTTGAACCGCTGACCCATCTGGCACAGCCGGTGCTGGATCGTTTGTTTCAGTCTGTCGGCGGTATCGGTTGCTGTGTTTTGCTGGCCGACAGTCAGGGTGTTCCGGTCGAACGGCGTGGTGCTGTTGCCGATGATGATGTGTTTCATCAATGGGGTTTGTGGACGGGTGCTGTCTGGAGTGAAGCCTGTGAAGGCACCAATGGTATTGGCACCTGTATTGTCGAGCAACGTGCGGTGACAATTCACCGTGATCAGCACTTTCATGCCAGAAATTCAGGGCTGTCCTGTTCGGTCGCACCAATCCATGATCATACGGGACGATTGGTTGCCGTGCTTGATGTATCATCCTGCCGTTCCGATCTGACAGAGGGCTATGCAGGATTAATATTTGCCGCAGTGAATGAAGCGGCTCGCAAGATTGAGACAGATTATTTTCGCTATCATTTCCAGAAAGCCCGTATCGTGCTGGCACCTGTTGCCGAGCATAATAGCGGCGCATTACTGGCAATTGATCGTGATGATATGGTGATCGGTGCCAGCCGCTCCGCACGACTGGCACTGGGCTTAGGTGAAGACGGGTTGAAAGATCCGGTGCCCGCAGCTGATTTCTTTGGTGTTTTAGCCGAGAAAACAACCGATATGGCCGAAGCCGAACGCGGGGTGATTATTCGTGCTCTTGCCCGCTCCGAGGGTAAAATCTCCCTCGCGGCTAAAATTTTGGGCATGAGCCGTGCAACTTTGCACCGAAAGCTCAACCGTTTGCAGATCAGACGCAACGACTGAGCCTGTAAGCACAGGCGTAAAAAATGATGTGCTCTCGGCCATCATGCGCGTCATTTAAAACTGTCTCTTAAACTGTCTCATTCTTGCGACATTACCAGCAAGAGTTTGTTGTGCAGGCACCGGTGTCCTCATGACAAGCGGGGTGTTTCCCGCAACACTATCTTCGAGTTCAGGCATTCGCATCTGAGGAGAGATGCGAAAGCGATGACCGAAGGAAAACAGGGAGAGAGACAATGAACAAGGTTGAAGTAAGTCGTACTGTTCACCCGAAATTTGCTAAACGCTATGGCAATTTTATCGGCGGCAAATGGGTTGAACCAAAATCCGGACGTTATTTTGAGAATATTTCACCGGTTAACGGGCAGGTTCTTTGCGAGGTCGCCCGCTCTGATGCTGCCGATGTGGAGCTGGCACTGGATGCAGCTCACGCAGCGAAAGACGCATGGGGACGAACCAGCGCCGCAGAACGCGCATTGATCCTCAATAAAATCGCTGACCGCATGCAGGACAATCTGGCACTACTGGCTGAAGCTGAAACCTGGGATAACGGTAAGCCGATCCGCGAAACCACCAATGCCGATATGCCGCTGGCAATTGATCATTTCCGCTATTTTGCCGGTGCGATCCGTGCGCAGGAAGGCGGTATTTCCGAGATTGATCATGATACGGTTGCCTATCATTTCCATGAGCCGCTGGGTGTGGTCGGGCAGATTATTCCGTGGAATTTCCCGATCCTGATGGCGGTGTGGAAACTGGCACCGGCACTGGCTGCCGGTAATTGCGTGGTGCTGAAACCGGCAGAACAGACACCGGCTTCCATTCTGGTGCTGGCAGAACTGATCGGTGATCTGTTACCGGCCGGTGTGTTGAATATTGTCAACGGTTTTGGCCTTGAAGCCGGTAAACCGCTGGCTTCCAGCCCGCGCATTGCCAAAATCGCCTTCACCGGTGAAACCACCACCGGCCGTCTGATTATGCAATATGCCAGTCAGAATCTCATTCCGGTAACGCTGGAACTGGGGGGTAAATCGCCGAATATCTTCTTTGAAGATGTGACAGCGGAAGATGATGATTATCTCGACAAAGCCATTGAAGGCTTTGTGATGTTTGCGCTCAATCAGGGTGAGGTTTGTACCTGTCCGAGCCGAGCGCTGATCCATGAGAAAATCTACGATAAATTCATGGAAAAAGCTCTGAAACGTGTAGAAGCCATTGTGCAGGGTGATCCGCTCAATCCGGCAACGATGATCGGCGCACAGGCCTCGCAGGAACAGCTGGAAAAAATCCTCAGCTATATGGATATCGGTCGTCAGGAAGGTGCGGAAGTGCTGACCGGCGGTGAGCGTAACCAGCTTGGCGGTGATCTGGCTGGTGGTTTCTATGTGAAGCCGACGGTCTTCAAAGGTCACAATAAAATGCGGATTTTTCAGGAAGAAATCTTCGGTCCTGTGGTTTCGGTCACGACCTTCAAAACGGATGAAGAAGCACTGTCGATCGCCAATGACACGCTTTACGGCCTTGGTTCCGGCGTTTGGACACGCAATGGCAACCGTGCTTACCGCTTTGGCCGCGGTATTCAGGCAGGCCGTGTCTGGACAAATTGCTACCACGCTTATCCGGCACATGCGGCTTTCGGTGGTTACAAACAATCCGGTATCGGGCGTGAAAACCACCTGAAAATGCTCGATCATTATCAGCAGACCAAAAATATGCTGGTGAGCTACAGCCCTAAAAAACTGGGCTTCTTCTGACAATACCTACAGGGTGATCCGAGGCATTCGGATCACCTTCCTTTCGCAATGCTGACTTCATAAATGGAGCAGAAAGAGTGGCCTCTTTCTGCAATAGGAGAATGTTATGGCAAAGACGATGAAAGCCGCTGTCGTGCGGGAATTCGGAAAACCACTGACAATTGATGAAGTGCCGGTACCGGTGCCGGGCCCGGGGCAAATTCAGGTCGCCATTCAGGCTTCCGGTGTTTGCCACACGGATTTACATGCCGCAGAAGGCGACTGGCCGGTAAAACCAAACCCACCGTTTATTCCGGGTCACGAAGGTGTGGGCTTTGTTTCTGCTGTCGGTGCCGGTGTTAAAAATGTCAAGGAAGGTGACCGTGTTGGTATTCCGTGGCTTTATACCGCTTGCGGCTATTGTCGTCATTGTCTCGGCGGCTGGGAGACTTTGTGTGAATCTCAGGAAAATACCGGCTATTCGGTGAATGGTGGTTTTGCCGATTATGTGGTGGCTGATCCGAATTTTGTCGGGCACTTGCCGAAAAATATTGAGTTTAACGAAATCGCGCCGGTACTCTGCGCCGGTGTGACGGTCTATAAAGGGCTGAAAGTTACCGACACGAAACCTGGTGACTGGATGGTGATTTCCGGTATCGGCGGGCTTGGCCATATGGCGGTGCAATATGCCAAAGCCATGGGGCTGAATGTTGTGGCTGTCGATATTGATGATGCCAAACTTGATCTGGCGCAGCGGCTTGGGGCTGTTGCAACGGTTAATGCCAAAACCAGTAATGATCCGGCAGCGGAAGTGAAGAAACTGACCGATGGCGGTGCGCAGGGCGCATTGGTGACGGCGGTCTCGCCAAAAGCGTTCCAGCAGGCGCTGGGGATGATGTCACGTGGCGGCACGATTGCTTTCAACGGTCTTCCTGCCGGTGAATTTCCGGTGTCGATTTTCAATATGGTGCTGAATGGTGTGACTTTGCGCGGTTCCATTGTCGGCACAAGGCTGGATTTGCAGGAGTCGATTGATTTTGCAGCTGATGGTAAAGTGAAGGCGACGATCAGCACTGACCGGCTGGAGAATATCAACGCGATTTTCGATAAGATGCGCAAAGGTGAAATCGAAGGCCGTATCGTGATGGATATGACGAAGTAGACCATAAATAGGAGGGTGTCATGACTGAAGCAGATCATAATGCGGAGACTGCATCTTTGAACAAGGTGACTGCGACACCTGACGCCCTCAAACTAATTGCCGAATTACAGAGCGAATACGGGCCGGTGATGTTTCATCAGTCCGGCGGTTGTTGTGATGGTTCATCGCCGATGTGTTATGCACAGGGGGACTTTCTGATAGGTGATCAGGATGTGCAACTGGGTGAGATTGGCGGTGCGCCGTTTTATATCAGCCGCTCGCAATATGAAGCATGGAAACATACTGATCTGATTATTGATGTTGTGCCGGGGCGGGGCGGTATGTTTTCGCTGGATAATGGCCGTGAAGTACGTTTTCTGACCCGCTCAACAATTTGTAAAATTTAAATTGTCTCTCCCAAGACACTTGGTAAAACTGCGTGACGTAATAAAAAAGGGCGGAAATTTCCGCCCTTTTTTGTGTTTTTTTGCTTATGGCAATTTATAGGACATCACATAATCACCGGCTTTGGTGCCGACTGAACCGTGACCACCGGCAACGATGAGTACATATTGTTTGCCGTCTTTGCCGGTGTAGCTCATCGGTGTGGACTGGCCGCCAGCGGGCAGGCGGGTCTGCCAGAGCTGCTTGCCGGTGGTGAGATCATAGGCACGCAGATAATCATCAACCGCCGCACCGAGGAAGGCAACGCCGCCTGCGGTGATCATCGGGCCACCGATGCCCGGCACGCCGAGTTTCAGCGGAATTGGCACTGGCGCCATATCCTGAACTGTACCGTTTTTATGCTTATAGGCGATTTTGCCGGTGCGCAGATCGACACCCGCGACATAGCCCCATGGTGGCGACTGGCATGGGATACCGAGCGGCGAGAGGAATGGCCCCATAAATACGCCGTAAGGTGCGCCGTCATTGCGGTTCAGCCCTTGTTCGCTGGCTTTTTCATCTTCACCTTTCGGCGGAATCTGATTCGCAGGCACAAGGCGCGAGGTGAAGGCCAGATAGGTCGGCATGCCGAACATTACCTGACGTTTCGGATCAACCGCCACACTGCCCCAGTTAAACACTCCGAAATTGCCGGGATAAACAATTGTGCCTTGCAGGGAAGGCGGGGTGTAGCGGCCCTCATAGCGCAACGAGCGGAACTGGATGCGGCAGGCGAGCTGATCGAACATCGTCGCTCCCCACATATTAGCTTCCGTCAAGGGTGGCGGGTTAAATGTCAGGCTGGAAAGCGGCTGTGTCGGAGCCGAGAAATCTTCCGGTATTGCACCTTTCGGCGCTGCAACTTCCGTCACCGGAATGATTGGCTCACCGGTGCGCCGGTCGAGCACGTAAATATCGCCCTGTTTGGTTGGCCCAACCAGTGCAGGCACGGCCTGTCCGTCTTTGGTGATATCGAGCAGTACCGGCTGTGCAGGCACATCCATATCCCAGAGGTCATGATGCACAGTCTGGCGCACCCAGCGCACCTGTCCGGTATTCACATCAAGAGCGGTGATGGATGAGGAATATTTCTCCACCGCTTCGCTGCGTCCCATACCGAGCTGATCCGGCACCTGATTGCCGAGCGGTATATAAATCAGACCGAGCTTTTCATCGGCGCTGAAAACTGACCAGCTGTTTGGTGAGTTGGTTGTGTAATGTTCGCCCTCGGCAATCGGTGTGGTGACATCGGGATTGCCGGAATCCCAGTTCCACAACAACTGACCGGTCAGAATGTCAAACGCGCGGATAACGCCCGACTGTTCCTCAGTCGAGAAATTATCATTCACCGCGCCGCCGACAATAATCTTGCCGTCAATCGCGGTTGGCGGAGAGGTGGAATAATAATAACCGGACGGATTATATTTCATGCCACGGGTCAGATCGAGCACGCCCTTGTCGGCAAAACTCTCGCAGATCTGGCCGGTCTTGGCATCCAGTGCGATCAGATGCGCATCCGATGTCGGCAGATAAACCCGCTCATAGCAGGCCTGATCTGCAGCAACGGTCTGGTCTTTCCAATAGGTTACACCGCGGCAAGTCTGGTGCTGGCGCTGGGTATTGGCGCTGACCTCAGGGTTATAACGCCACTTTTCCTTGCCGGTATCCGCATCCAGCGCAATGGCAATATTATGCGGCGTGCAGAGATAAAGCGTGTCTTCAATCTTGAGCGGTGTCACCTGATAAGTGGTTTCCGTCACATCCTGCGGCTGGCGTACATCGCCGGTACGATATTGCCAGGCGAGTTCAAGCTTGGCCACGTTCTCAGGTGTGATTTGCGTGAGTGGAGAATAGCGCTGGCCATATTGCGTGCGGCCATATTGATGCCATTCACCATCCGGCACAGCATTGCCGGTATCGGGCGCAGCAGCCACTTCTTCTGTCGGCAGAGAGCCGTCAAGATTATGCGGGTCTTTTGAGATTGCAACACCGGCAACAATCAGCGCGGCAGCGACTGCCGCCAGCAAGGGCAAGGGGCTGGCATTGCCAGCACGTGCCTGCTCAACAGTGGGGGCAATTTCTCTGCTCGCAGGGCTCAGTGCTTTGCGGATCGGTGGCAGCAACAACCACAGACCGAGCAGCACAATAATGCCGCCGCGCGAACCGAGCGGCCACCAGTCAAAGCCGACCTCATAGATCGCCCAGCCGAGTGTGCCCAGAATGATCAGGGCATAGACCCATAGTGCCGCAGCGCGGCGGGTAAAAAGCAGAAAGGCGGTCAGTAAAAAACCGGCCGCGATAATAATGTAATAAAGGCTGCCGCCCAGCAGGGCGAGTTTTATACCACCATAGCCAAGTGCGATACCGATGAACGCAAAGAGGATGGCCGTTAAGGAAACTAACATAGTGCACCCCTTCTTTATTTGATGGGGAAAAATATAGATCAGCAAAGCATATAGGGAAGTGCTGCGTCACATTTATTTGAAGATAGAATAAATGAATCGGCATAGATACAGTTAATTCTGACAGGAAGTAGAGCTGTCATTTCTGTAAAATAATAATTAAATCAATATTATAAAGAGTTGAATAAAAACGCCGCCCTGTTGAGGGCAGCGTTTTTAGTTAAAAGCATCAGCCTTGGGAGGATGGAGCTTTATGTCCGTGTGCTGGTGAAGCTGCGCAGGCGCAAGGCATTGGTCAGCACGAAGATGCTCGACAGTGCCATGGCTGCCGCAGCCAGTACCGGCGAGAGCAGGATGCCGTAAAACGGATAGAGCAGACCTGCTGCCACCGGAATAAGCGCGGTATTGTAGGAGAACGCCCAGAACAGGTTCTGACGGATATTGCGGATTGTCGCTTTGGACAAAGCAATGGCATCCACAACAGCAGTCAGATCGCCGCTCATCAGCACCACATCGGCGCTTTCAATAGCAATATCCGTACCGGTGCCGACAGCTACACCGACATCGGCCGCAGCCAGCGCCGGAGCATCATTGATACCGTCACCGACAAAGATGATCTTACGATCAGAGCCTGCAAGGCGCTTCAATGCTTCCACTTTACCATCCGGCAGAACTTCCGCTGACACTTCGTCAATGCCCAGCTCTTTGGCAATGGCATTGGCCACGACTTTACTGTCACCGGTGATCATCGCCACTTTCAAGCCAAGCTTATGCAGGGCATCAATGGTGGCTTTGGTTGTCGGTTTCAGTTCATCAGCCACGGAGAAGGCTGCGACCAGCACACCGCCCCGTGCCATATAGAGCACGGATTGTGCTCTGGCCGTCATCAGTTCTGCGGCTTCCGCACCTGTCGCAATATCAATGCCGAGCTTTTTCATGAAGCGCTCTGCACCGACATGGACAGCCTGACCATCAACCATACCACTGACACCAAAGCCCGGTACGGCTTCAAATTCCTTCACTTCCGGCTGTTGCAAGCCTTTCTCTTCTGCTGCCTGTACAATCGCTGTGGCAATCGGATGTTCCGAGCGGGATTCCAATGCTGCTGCCAAAGCCAGCATTTCATCATCCTGATTGCCGGCAAAGCTGAAGAACTGCGAGAGAACAGGTTTGCCGATCGTCAGTGTGCCGGTTTTGTCGAAAGCGATAATATCGGCATCACGCAGACTTTGCAGCGCATCACCACGACGGAACAAGACACCCATTTCCGCACCGCGACCGGTACCAACCATGATCGAAGTTGGCGTGGCCAGACCCATGGCACAAGGACAGGCGATAATCAGCACGGCGATGGCATTGGCCAGCGCGAAGGTAAAGGCCGGTTCAGGGCCGAAGATAAACCAGATCAGGAAGGTGGCAAAAGCTGCCAGCATGACCGTAGGCACAAACCATGTTGTCACTTTGTCGATCAGGTTCTGGATCGGCAGTTTGTCGGCCTGTGCATCTTCAACCATACGGATGATCTGCGAGATCACCATATCCGAGCCGACTTTGGTGGCGCGATAGGTGAAAGCACCGGTTTTGTTGACCGTACCGCCGACAACTGTATCGCCGACATTTTTAGTCGCTGGCACGGGCTCGCCGGTAATCATGGATTCATCAATATAAGATGTACCCTCGGTGATCTCACCGTCTACCGGTACTTTCTCACCCGGGCGCACGAGTACCAGATCGCCTGCACGCACATCCTCCAGCGGAATATCCTGCGCAACACCGTCGCGAACCACACGGGCAGTCTTAGCCTGTAGTCCGAGCAGATGGGCAATGGCGTGGGATGTTCGGCCTTTGGCACGGGCTTCCATCCAGCGGCCGATCAGGATCAGCGTAACGATAACTGCGGCTGCCTCATAATAGACATTGACAGTTTGCGCCGGCAGGACGGCAGGCATAAAGGTTGCAACAACCGAGAAGCCCCATGCTGCCAATGTGCCGACAGCCACAAGCGAGTTCATATCCGGTCCGCCGCGCAGCAATGCGGGAATGCCGATACGGAAAAAGCGCAAGCCAGGGCCGAACAGCACAAGTGTGGTCAGGATAAACTGGAGATACCAGCTGTTCTGCATGCCGATGGTGCTGTCAATAATATGGTGCAACGATGGGATCAGATGTGAACCCATTTCAGTGAGGAAAACCGGCAATGCCAGCGTACCGGCAATCAGCACATCGCGTTTGAGGATTTTAATCTCGGCGTCATTTTTTTCTGCACGGCGTTCTGCCCCGCTGGCAGGCGCTGTGCTTGCCACAGGTTGCGCCGGATAACCGCTCTTGGTGACAATATCAGCCAGCATTTGCGGCGTGACCGACGGGTCGCTGAGCGTGATATTGGCGCGCTTGGTCACCAGATTGACGGAAGCCGCAGCAACACCGGCTGAGGCCTGCAAAGCTTTTTCCACACGTCCGACGCAAGACGCGCAGGTCATGCCATCCACTTCCAGCACCACCTGCGATGCCGGTTGCGGAATATGGGCGGTATAACCGGCTTTTTTAACCGCTTCTGCTGCCAGACCGGCATCGGGCTTGTCATCAAAGCGCACGGTTGCCTGCTGGGTTGCCAGATTGACAGAGGCGCTGTTGACACCGGGCAAAGCAAGCAATGCCTTTTCCACACGACCGACACAGGATGCACAGGTCATGCCGTCAATTTCGAGCGTCACAACGGGCAGGCCGGAGCGTATCTGCTCGGGATTGCTATGTTTGGTCATCGTTGAAGCCCCCCTCTTTAGCCGAGGATTGTGGTTTCATAACCGGCCGCATCAATCGCGTTGGCAATTGTTGCTGTATCTGCGGGCGCGGAGAAACCGATGCTGACCTGTTTATTGGCCAGATCAACACTGACGGTGCTGACGCCTTCAACGGCTTTGGCGGTTTTCTCGATTTTGGCCACACATGCGCCGCAACCCATACCGTCAACCGCGAGCAGAACAGTGGAAGAAGCAGAATTTGTCATAGTGGTTTTCAGAGCCTGTCCGATGGAAGAAACATTCCGTCGTGAGCCCTGCCTTTCTTGTCAGTTTCAGGCGCGGATTGTCCGCGTTGATTGATGTTGAAAGAAAGATAGGGCTTCCCATTATGGGAAGGTCAAGGTTGAAAATATGAGAAAATAAATAATAATTTATCTAATTGATAATACTATATATTTTTCATTTATGAATAATCATGACTGGCAATGAAGTCACAAACTTCTGGCTGCGGCATCGGCTTTCCGGTGAAAAATCCCTGCACTTCGCCGAAATGTTCACTCTTCAGGCGGGTCAGTTGTTCCTGAGTCTCCACACCTTCAGCGGTAGTTGTAATATTGAAGGCGCTGCCCAGAGAAACCACAGCCTGCAAAATAGCCAGATTGCGTTTGTCGCTATCAATATCGGAGACGAAACTGCGGTCAATTTTGATCTTATCAAAGGGAAAGGTACGTAAGTAATTGAGGGATGAATAGCCGGTGCCAAAATCATCCATCGCGATACGCACGCCGAGCTTACGTAATTCAAACAGCAATTCGGTATTATAGGCAGTATTGGAGAGCAGAACGGTCTCGGTTATTTCCAATTCCAAACGGTTCGCCTGTAATCCGCTGGCGGCCAGTGCGGATTTGACAATATCCAGCATATTACGGCTGTTGAACTGCACCGGTGACAGGTTGACCGACACCCTGATTTTCTCCGGCCATCGTGTGGCATCCTGACAGGCCTGTTGCAAAGCCCATGCGCCAATCGCGGCGATAATGCCGGTATCCTCGGCAATCGGAATAAAGTCGTCGGGTGTGATCAGCCCGCGGGTCGGATGTTGCCAGCGCAGCAGGGCTTCACAACCGGTGATCTGGTCTGTCGTCAGCGAGAAAATCGGCTGATAGAACAAAACAAATTCATCATTCTGCAGGGCTTTATGCAATTCCATGGCGGTGCGATGGCGTTTTTCAACGGCGTCGCGCATGGATTTTTCATAGAAACGGTAAGTCCCGCGCAGGTCAGCTTTGGCGGCATAGAGCGCCAGATCCGCATTGCGCAACAGCGTATCAATATCCTGTCCGTCATGCGGGGCAAGAACCACGCCGATGGTGCAGCCGATATACTCTGAGTTGTCTTCCAGCAGATATGGTTGCTGAAACAGTTCAGTAATTTCTTCAGCAAACAGGCTGATCTCTTGCCGGTAATCAGGATTGTTCATGTCAAAAGAATGGATGATGGCAAATTCATCGCCGCCGAGACGGGCGATAAAATCTGCCGGCCTTAAATAGGCGCGGAGACGACGGGCAACCTGACTGAGCAGTTCATCACCGGCAGCATGGCCGATACTGTCATTAATATGTTTGAAGTGATCGACATCCAGAAATAATAGCGCATGCCCCTGCTGCGGTTGACTGGCTGAAAATAAATCACTGGTATATTGTGAGAAATAAACGCGGTTTGGCAGGTCGGTCAGAGCATCATGCAATGCGGCATGTGTCAGATGTGCTTGTAATGCCTGTTTTTCGGTAATATCTTCCATCAGACCGATGAGATAGCGCGAATTACCACCGATTTGCGCTGGAATTGCCCGTTTGACGACCCTGACATGGCGTGTATTACCGGGCAGGGGAATGTTGTTTTCAACGGTAAGTGTCGTGTCATTTTCCATGACATCGCGATCTTCGCTGACAAAGCGCTGGGTGTAATCCTCATCAAAAATCTGGCGATCTGCTTTGCCGATTACCTCAAGAGCGTTTTTACCGGTGATTGCTTCCGCAGCCTGATTAAACAGAATGTAACGACCTTCATCCTGCATGTCTTTAATGAATACACCGACCGGCAGGTTCTTAATCAGACTGTCCAGCAGAGAGCGGGTTTGGTTGATCTCATGGCGCGCCTGAGCGATTTCTGTCTGATCCTGAATGATCACAAGAACCGCGGGCTTGCCGTCAAAAACAGTGTGTCTGCCATAGGTGACAACCTCGACAGTCTCGCCGCTGGCTTTCAGATGTCTCCAGAGCTGGGGCTTACCGAAATCAATATCTGCATCAATTGCCGCCCGCATGCGCTCATATTCACATTCCGGCCGGATATCGAGCATGGTCATTCCGGCCATTTGCTCTGCCGTATAGCCGTAAAAATCATAGACCGCATTATTGAGCAGTAAGAATTTTAGTGAAACCGGATCATAAAGCCACATTGGTATCGGGTGCTGGGTGAATAACAACCGGAAATCGCTCTCCGAGAGTGGCGCCTTAATGAAGGGCCAGGAGTCGGTCTGATGAGACAAAGGAACAGTTGTCATAAAGGCTCCGTGGCTTTTAACCCGTAAATCGCACACCGGACCGTGCCGGGCGGGCGTATTTACACAAGTCCAAGCCTATACTACTCATCACAAATCTTAAAACCACATTACAGCGTCGCGATACTGTTTTTAAGGTTTTCGGAGGAGTGCACAGGCGCTTAAATTGATATCTCATTGAAAATACTTATGTATTTTTTCGATAAATTTTTGTCGTAATATGCAGACTATTTACCATGTTGCCTTTTGTTACCATCAAAATGCCCTGAAAGACATCCGGCTGTGAAATTCGGCTCTCTGTGCCGTCCCGCCATCTTGCTTCATGTTGCTGCTTTACCTAAAAGCTATGCCTTGTGTGACGTTTTTATGAACCTTCAGTGACTGCCGGATAAATTACGATAATCGGTAAAAGTGCCGTTTAATCAGAGTGAAATGGTGTGTGCGGAGGGGTAACGCTGCAGGGATGAAAATGTTCCTGCTTATTCCGGAAGTTATCATTGAGTAACCTTGCCACCCATAGTGCCCCGCACGCAGCGTCCTTTTCTGAAGATAAAATTCATGAAGAGGCAAAGCCTGTTACTGCGGCCGCAACAGCGCGGTTTCGCGCCTATTTCGGGCGCCGGCATTGGTTCTGGCGGGCAGTGATTGCAACGGCCGGTTCTGCAGTGATCACTTTATCTGTTCTGATGCTGACGGAATGGCTGATGCGTGGTTCCGTTGCCTCATGGCAGCAGTTCTTCTTGCTTTCCCATCGCCCGCTCTGGACGACATTGGCGCTGGTATTCGTGACAATGTTGCTGCTTGATGGCCTGTTTGGCCGGTTGTGGCAAAGTGTTTTGGTGGTTGCACCGGTTTTGCTCGGCTTTGCATGGTTTAGTCAGCAAAAGGGGATGTATCTCGGCGATCCGCTTTATCCGAGTGATCTGCTCTATACCCGTCAGGTGATTGACCTGATGCCTTTGCTGGTACGCGACCGTCCGCTGGATGCGGTGCTGATTGTGCTGGCATCCCTTGCAGCGATTGCAGGTCTGTATTTTTGCTGGCGCTATTTCCGCCGCTCGATGCCGAAGCTGAGCTGGGCAGCACGCGGCGCACGGCTGGCAGTTGCCTTACCGGCTTTGGTCTGGTTCGGCAGCATTTCTGATTATTCAAGCTTTTCCTATATCCGTGACCGCATGGGCATTGTGCCGATGATGTGGGATCAGAAGGAAAACTATGCCCATAACGGGCTGGTTGTGGCTTTTATCTTTAATATTCCGATGGCCAATGTGTCTGCGCCCAATGGTTATTCGCAGGAGCGGATTGAAAGCATCGCGGAATATTTGTTCCCTGCAGATGCTGATGGCGACCTGAACGGCGTGGCCGGTACGCATGGAGAAGAGATCGTTCCGGTTGCTGTGCGCAATGATGACAAGCCGGATGTGATTATGATTATGAGTGAATCCTTCTGGGATCCCTCACGTCTGCCGGGTGTCGCCTTTGATGAAGACCCGATCAAAAATGTGCGTGCAAACCAGTCCGGCCATGTGTTTTCACCGGAATTCGGCGGCATGACCGCGAATGTCGAGTTCGAGGCGCTGACCGGTTTCTCCAACGCATTTTTGCCTTATGGCAGCATTCCTTATCAGCAGTATGTTCGCAGGCCTGTTCCGTCTCTGGCATCTTTTTTCGGTGAGCAGGGCTATGAGACACGTGCTTTGCATCCTTACCGCCAATGGTTCTGGAACCGCGGTTCTGTTTATGAGAATTTCGGCTTTGATAAATTCTTGTCAGAGGAAAACCTGCCGGAACTGATGAAAAAAGGTCATCTCGCTTCGGATGAAGAATTCACCAATGAGATTATCCGCGCAGCTGAAGAGGCTGAAAAACCGCTCTTCCTGTTCGGTGTGTCTCTGCAGGGGCATGGTCCTTATGCGCCAAGCCGCTATCCGGACAGCAAAATCAAAGTTGTAACCGATGCAGGCAGTGCTGTGAGCGAGGCTTCAAAAGGTTCTGTACGTTCTTATGCGCAAGGTGCGCAGGATGCGGATATCAATCTGGCACGGTTAATGGACTGGGCGAAGAAGCGCGAACGGGAAACCATTATTGTGTTTTTCGGCGATCATCTGCCGCCTATGGGCGATGTCTATGTTGAAAGCGGTTTTATGAAAAATCGTACGGCAAGCCGTGTTGATACTGCCGATCATATGATGGCGCAGCATGAGACTCCGCTGGTTCTGTGGTCAAGCCGCACTGACAGCCTGCGGGGTGTGGGGACGCTCAGCCCGTCTTTCCTGCCGCTCTATGTACTGGAAATGGCCGGACTTCAGCATCCTTATTACACCGGTTTTCTCGGTAAAGTGCATCAGGAATACAGCGTGATTGATGGTCATATGCTGCTGGATAAAGATTATACGCCGCATGCAGGCTGGATGCAGCAACCGTCCATTCCGCAGATTTTGCAGGATTATCGTCAGGTGCAATATGACATGATGTTCGGCAATACCTATTCCAAGGAAAAAATCTTTCCGTTCCTGAGTGCCGGTATTTATGCTGCGGGCGATCACGATAATAAAGAACAGGTTACATCGACAAAATACTAGGGCACAATTCCTTAAACTTGAATCAGGCAGTACATCCGTTCTGTTCGGGCTTCACTACCGGTTTTTACGTACTTGCTATGATCGGATATTTTTTTTATCTTTGATCAAAGATTGCGCGTATCGTTCTTTTTTCTGCTGGAAGGTGTTGCCTTTGGGCCTGAAACGGAACCGGTCAGGGGGAAGCGAATTTGAAGCGGCATCTTACGCAGTTTGCGCTGGTCTTGTTGCTTCCGCTGATTTTTCTGTCAGGCTTTTTTCTGTGGCTGCTGGTCATGCACGAGAGAACGCGCATTGAAAACCAGACGTTAGATGTCACGCAAGCTCTGTCCATTACCATTGACCGCGAGATTTACGGATTACAGCGCGCCGCTGAAATCATTAGCTATTCCAATATTTTAAGAAATGGCCGCTTTGATATTTTGCAAACAACATTGCGGGATATGGCGGCTGAACTGAATATTGTTATGACGATCTATGATCCGGAAGCGAAGCTGCTGGTGTCGTCGGATACGGAACATATTTCGGATATTCCGCTGTTGACGAAGGCAGATCTGAAACAGGTTTCTTTGGAAAAGCCGACTTATGTCAGCGGCCTCATGCGCGCGCGTCCGGATGATCCCTATTACTTTACGGTACTGCGTCCGGTTATCGTTGAGGGCAGGCTGCAATATTACCTTGCTTTGTCGATGGAAGCGCAACGGATCAGCGATATTTTGAATATACGTGATCTGCATAAAAACTGGACTGCTTTTGTTGTCGATCCGGATGACAGGGTTCTGGCGCGTAGCAGTGACAGTAAGGCTTATGTCGGCAGGCTGATACCGGATAATCTGCGTGCCGTAACGCGGGATACGGAGGGGTTCTGGCGCGGTACAATTCTCGATGGTAATGAGGTTTTCGGTTATTATATCCGTTCTGATGCCAGCGGCTGGCGAACCGCAATTGGTGTTAATCGTGCGGAACTGAGCCGGCCGGTCTGGCTGGCTTTTGCTTATTTTGTTTTCCTGCTAGCCGGAACTATTTTACTGAGCGTGGTACTGGCGGGGTTTTTTGGACGCAAAATTTCCCGACCGGTGCGAAAGCTGGCGGCACAGGCCAAAGCCGTGGGCGACATAGCGGAAGTGAAGCCGCTGAAGTCAGGTATTGAAGAACTGGATGTGGTCAGCGTTGCGCTGGCTGAAGCTGATAAGCGTAACCGCACCAAAGAGCTGCGATTGCTGGAAGCGCAATTGCGTCTGCAAATGGCGCTTGATGCCGGTAATATCGGTGTGTGGGAATATAATCCTGATGATGGTGAGGTAACGCTGGATGGTCGTGCCAGTCATATGCTGGCTTTTCAGGACAGGCGCAAAATCAACTTTGATACGGATTTCATGCCGCTTGTGCATGATGAGGATAAGCTGCGAGTGCAAACCGCGCTGGGCAATGCGCTGCAATCCGGTGAGATTGTACGTGAAACTTTCCGTATTCGTGATGAAGATCAGCCACATCCGCTCTGGGTGACGGGGATTGGCCGCCGTATTTATACGGATAGCGGCAAACCTTCTGTGCTGGGACTGATCGTCAATGTCACAGCAGAGCAAATGGCGTTGCAGCAACGTGAAGTGGTGGCACAGGAGCTTAACCACCGGCTGAAAAATATGTTTGCGGTTATCATCAGCCTGATGAATTTGTCGGCGCGGGGCAAAACGGATGTACAGGATTATGTTAGCCAGATGCGTGAGCGTATGACAGCACTCGCCAGTGCATTTACGCTGACCTATCAGAGCAATACGACGGCGCTGAGTACACAGACACATATCTCATTGAATGATTTGCTGATCCGGTTGGCCGAACCCTATGGTTTTGCTGATCAGGAGCGTATCCGCGTTACCGGGGAGGCGCTGTTATGCCCCGTCGGGCATGTCACACCGATTAGTCTGGTTTTTCATGAGCTGGTCACCAATGCTGTCAAACATGGTGCTTTATCCGTGCCGCAAGGACATGTTGAAATCCGGCTGTCGAAACAGAAGCCGGTGATGACAATCGAATGGCTGGAGATTCATGGACCTGAAATTGCGCAGGAACCATCGAAGCGCGGTTTTGGTTCGCGGCTGAAACAGATGAGTATTGATGTGCAGATGCAGGGGTCTTTTAAAGAAGTCTGGGCGAAAGAAGGTCTGATTTGCATCATTCAGCTGCCGTTGCCCGATCTGTCTGAGCAGGAAAACGGGCAGAAGCAGGACTGAGTCATTATTTCTTGGCGCCGGTTTTACTGCAATTGTACTTATTCTCTGCAATCATCTGGTTTTGCAGGGACAGGGCATCAATAATAGCGCAATTCGGATCATTATCGCCGTGGCAGCGGTCGGCCAGTTGCTGCAAGGTATCGGCCATGGAGCGCATATCGGCAATTTTGGTTTCAAGTTCAGCCACATGGGCCAGAGCGATCTGTTTGACCTCCGCCGAGGCTCGCTGATCATTGCGCCAGAGATTGAGCAATAATTTGATCCGCTCCAGCGACAGGCCGAGATCACGGCACTGGCGGATAAAGCGCAGATTTTGCACATCGCGGTCTGAGTAGACGCGATAGCCGGATGCAGTGCGGTTGGCCGCATCAATCAGCCCGATGGATTCATAATAGCGGATCATCTTGGCGGAGATGCCGGATGCTTTTTCTGCCTCGCCGATTATCATGTTTCGCTCCGATCAATCTTACTCGCTATTATATAGGTTCGTCCGCAGTATATCAAAGAGCGGATTATCCGGCTTTCAAATGAATAATGTGTAGTGACAGCACAGATAACTTAATATAATGACTGATATATCACGATCATTCCGAATGATCATCGCTTGATACGGCCTCAGCCATAGTAAGAGATGGAAAAATCATATTAGTTTGATGCATCATATACGTATGTGCTGCCGATAAGATCAAACATTCGGACGACACGCAAAGGGGAGTTTGCAGGATATGACATTGCATAAAAATCTGATCAATGGTGAGTGGGTTGGCGGCGAGGCAATCCCGAATATCAGCCCGTCTGATACTAATGATGTGGTGGGGGAATATGCCCGCGCAACACAGGCCGACGCGCTGAGCGCGATTGCAGCAGCCAAGGCGGCATTTCCGTCATGGTCACGCTCTGGCATCATGGAGCGCCATGCGATCCTGCGTAAAACCTCTGATGAAATTCTGGCGCGCAAAGAAGAACTCGGTCGCTTGCTGGCACGGGAAGAGGGCAAAACCCTGCCGGAAGCCATTGGCGAAACCATGCGTGCGGCGCAAATTTTCGACTTCTTTGCCAATGAAGCCCTGCGCTTAGCCGGTGAAGTACTGCCGTCGGTTCGCCCGAATATCGGTGTTGAAGTGACCCGTGAGCCGGTTGGTGTGGTCGGTATTATTACACCGTGGAATTTCCCGATTGCCATTCCGGCATGGAAGATCGCACCGGCGCTTTGCTACGGTAATACCGTGGTATTTAAACCCGCTGATCTGGTACCTGGCTGTGCTCATGCGATTGTTGATATTCTGCACCGTGCGGGTCTGCCGAAAGGCGTACTCAATCTGGTGATGGGCAAAGGCTCGGTTGTTGGTCAGGCTATTCTGGACAGTGCGGATGTACATGCCCTGACATTCACCGGTTCCACCGGCACCGGTCAGCGTGTTGCTGCGGCTTCGATCGTTCATAACCGCAAGTTCCAGCTGGAAATGGGTGGTAAAAATCCGTTTGTCATTCTGGATGATGCCGATCTGGATGTGGCCGTTGATGCCGCGCTTAATTCCTCTTTCTTCTCAACCGGTCAGCGTTGCACAGCATCGTCCCGCCTGATCGTGCAGGAAGGTATTCATGACCGCTTCGTGGATGCATTGGTTGCGCGTATGAAGACGCTGGTGATTGATGATGCTCTGAAATCCGGCACCCATATCGGCCCTGTGGTGGATGACAGCCAGCTGAAACAGGATCTGGATTATATTGCGCTTGGTTCACAGGAAGGCGCGAAACTGGCCTTTGGCGGTGAGCAACTGGAACGCGGCACACCGGGCTTCTATCTGCGCCCTGCCTTGTTTACAGAGGCCACCAACCAGATGCGTATTTCCCGTGAGGAAATCTTCGGCCCTGTGGCCAGTGTTATCCGCGTGAAAAACTATGAAGAAGCGCTGGCAACAGCCAATGATACTGCATTCGGCCTGTCTTCCGGCATTGCAACAACCAGCCTAAAATATGCAACGCATTTCAAGCGCAATTCCGATGCGGGCATGGTGATGGTCAATCTGCCGACAGCGGGCGTGGATTTCCACGTGCCGTTTGGCGGTCGTAAAGGGTCCAGCTACGGTTCGCGTGAGCAGGGGCGTTATGCGGCGGAATTCTACACGACCGTTAAAACTGCTTATACACTGGCTGGCTGAGATAACCGGTAAGACAAAGAAAAACGGAGAGGGCAACCTCTCCGTTTTTTATCGTCTTAGCATGCGGATTGCCGCTTCATTGAGTGTGGCATGATAGGCCAGTAATTGTTTCCGTCGTTTAGGTGACAGACGTTTCTTGCGCAGCAGAAATGTGGTGACAGTCTGAATAATGCGGCACAGGCTGAGCAGTAACAGGCAGAGCAAACGGGCGAGCCAGCCGAGTTTTCTCGGTGGTTTATGCTGAAATTGCGGTGTGAATTTCCGCCCTTTGCGCGGCGGCTGGTTTCGCGGCAGAGGCGCCTGAAAGCAGAGGGGAGATAGCCGGTTGAGAAAAGTCATGAGGCATATCCTGTTGTTACAAAGGATTACGGGCAGGACAACCTGCCCGTAATTTCAGCCTTCTGGCTTGAGGCTTTAGAACCACTGACCGAAGCGGCGGATATAAATCGCTTTCATACCCTGTGCGACGATGCAGTAGCTGATGAGCGTACCGGCAAGCCAAGGGAAATATTCCCATGGGAGCGGCACGAGGCCGACAGCATTACCCAGTGGCGAGAACGGAATATAAATGCCGATTGCCATCACCAGAGTTGTCATCAGCATCACCGGTAAAGCAGCGGTGCTCTGGATGAACGGGATTTTCTGGGTGCGCAGCATATGCACGACAAGGGTCTGGGACAGCAGGCCTTCAATGAACCAGCCGGACTGGAACAGGGACTGCATTTCAGGCGAATTGGCAGCAAAAACATACCACATCAGCGCGAAAGTCGTGATGTCGAAGATCGAAGAGGTTGGTCCGATCCAGAGCATGAAACGGCCGATATTCTTCGCATCCCATTTGCGCGGTTTGCTCAGGAATTCCTTGTCCATCTTGTCCCAAGGCAGAGCCAGCTGTGAAATGTCATACATCAGGTTCTGGATCAGCAGATGGATTGCCAGCATTGGCAGGAACGGAATGAAGGCGGAGGCAACCAGTACGGAGAAGACGTTACCGAAATTCGAGCTGGCCGTCATATTGAGATATTTGATGATATTACCGAAGGTTTCACGACCTTTGATAACACCTTCCTCCAGCACCATCAGGCTCTTTTCCAGCAGGATGATATCGGCGGATTCCTTGGCAATATCGGCGCCGCTGTCGACGGAAATCCCCACATCGGCGTCGCGCAGCGCCGGCGCATCATTAATCCCGTCGCCGAGGAAGCCGACCGTATGGCCATTGGCCTGAAGTGCCTTGAGAACACGGGATTTCTGCAATGGTGTCAGCTTGGCAAAAACAGTGGTGTCTTCAACAATGACGCGCAGGGTGGCGTCGTCCATTTTCTCAACGTCACGTCCCATCACCGGTGTGCCAGGTTCCAGCCCGACTTCACGGCAGATTTTGGTAGTGACGATCTCATTATCGCCGGTCAGAACTTTCACAACCACACCATTGTCACGCAGAGCGGCAAGGGCAGGAGCAGCGGTTTCTTTTGGCGGGTCGAGGAAGGTCAGGAAGCCTTCAACGGTCAGTTCACATTCGTCATTTTCGCTATATTGCGGCTTGGTCGAGCCTTGCGGAATATCGCGGGTGGCAATCACCAGAACACGGAAACCATCCTGATTATAGGCACGGGCAATCGCTGTCAGTTCCGCACGGCGTTTATCATCTAGTGGCAGAATTTGCGTACCTTCTTTGACCTGCGTAGCAATGGCGAGCATTTCTTCCACGGCACCTTTACAGATCAGCAGGTGATCACCGTGAATACCTTCCACAACGACTGAGAGGCGGCGGCGGATGAAGTCAAACGGCAGTTCATCAATCTTGCGGTAGAAAGAGGCAGAGCGCAGTACATCGACAAGACCGCTGGAGAAGCGGATAACGGCCTGATCCATCAGGTTTTTCATGCCGCTCTGATGATAGCTGTTCAGCCATGCGAGGCGGAAAATATGGTCGTCGCGTTCGCCTTTGCTGTTCACATGGTGTTCGAGGATAATTTTATCCTGTGTCAACGTGCCGGTTTTATCGGTGCAGAGCACATCCATCGCGCCGAAATTCTGAATGGCGTTGAGGCGTTTCACCACCACTTTGCGGCGTGACATCGCAACCGCACCTTTGGCGAGGTTGGAAGACACGATCATCGGCAGCATTTCCGGTGTCAGACCGACGGCAACGGCGAGCGCAAACAGGAAGGCTTCTGCCCAGTCACCTTTGGTAAAGCCGTTAATCAGCAGAACAATCGGCACCATCACCAACATGAAACGGATCAGCAGCCAGCTGACGGAGTTTACGCCGCGGTCAAAAGCGGTTTCTGCACGGGAGCCGACAATGGCTTTGGCCAGCGAGCCGAAATAAGTGCGTGCGCCGGTGGCAACAACCACGGCTGTCGCAGTACCGGACACCACATTGGTACCCATGAAGCAGATATTCGGCAGATCCAGCATATCTGCTTCGTCAGTAGCGGTAGCGCCGGCAGATTTCTCGGCAACGGAACCCAGCGTATCGTATTTTTCAATCGGCAGTGCTTCACCGGTCAGAACAGCCTGACTGACATAAAGATCGCGCGATTCAATCAGGCGGATATCCGCAGGGATCATGTCACCGGCAGATAGCAGCACGATATCACCGGCCACCAGATCACGCATCGGAATTTCATGGCGTTCCGGTGTGTTGCCGCCGCTGCTGCGGCGCAAAACTGTGGCTGTGGTGCGCACCATCGCCTTGAGGGCTTCGGCAGCTTTGCCTGAGCGATATTCCTGCCAGAAACGCAGCAACCCGCTGAGTACGACCATCGTCACGATAATGGTCACGCCGGTATAATCGACCTCTTCGCCGTCGCGCATCGGCAGCCAGATATCGGTGACAGAGCTGATTGCAGCCAGTGCCATAAGCACCATGATGAAAGGATTATTGAAGGCTTGCAGCAGCTGGATCAGGGCATGAGGGCGCTTATCGTGAGCGACTTCATTGGCACCATTTTCCTGCAGGCGCAGCGCTGCTTCGGCATTGGTCAGCCCTTGCTGATCGCTGCGCAGATTGGCGAGGGTTGTATCAAGGCTGTTGCGGGCTTCTTTCATCGCACGGGATGAAAGTTTCCGGTCGCCTTTATTCGCCTGAAAGGCGGTGTTTTTGAGCGGTTTGTTCATGAGATACTCCCGCGATGACGGATCATCGCTGAAAAACGGCAGCACAGAGCCGCTGCGCGCATAGAGCGCCGGGCGCCCGATTGGGCGCGCAAAGGGCGCTCTAACACTTCATATTTGCAGCATAATTTTACCTTAAACTGATTCAAGTTTAAGGAATTATGCTGCGGAAAGCGCAAAGCTCTGTGCCGGATCTTTACTTGTCTGGTTTTGTGGGGGAGTGGCTGCATGCGGTCTGAAAGCAGGAAGGGGAGGTTCCCGCTATCAGACCGCACACAGCCACCGACTACTGTCGTCGTCCATAGTTGTCTCCGTTATCAAGGGGCAGTTCTTCTGCAGTCCGGGTTTTGAGTAATGGCTCGTAAAAACCTGCTTTGGCCTGCACACGGATAAAGCTGACAGCAAGCATCAGCAGCGTGAAGCCGAAGACCATGAGAACATCAAAGAGCACACTCATGACTGTGCTCCGCCTGTTGCCGCAGACCAGATACATTCCAGTTTGCGGTTTTGCGGATTACGCACCCAGCGGGCAACCGGCCGGTTACCGCCGTCAGCGATGACGGCAACAACATCCGGTCCGTCAGCCAGTTTTGGCAGGCGTGAGGAACGGACAAAACGGCGTGTATCACCATTGAGCGGGGATGCGCACAGAATCTGCGCCATGTTGAGAATTGGATAGGTCATGTTTCACCTCATTAGCCGCAACGGCACGGGTGAAACCTGCAAAGGCTCAGTCCGGTTGCTGCTGCGGCTTGGTTTGTTGACTACTGTCGCTTGGCATTTAGGAACGGGATCCTTGCGTGTGCATCCTGAATATTCAGGAAGAATGCACGTGAGATGTGGTTTCAGAGCCCCAGTCTGAATTTCATCAGAGCAGGCGCTGAAGCCGGTGGCTGAACAGTTGAACTGTCCTGACCTGTGTTTAAAACAGATGGTCTCTCGTCTCAACTATGAACAAAGACTGTTTTAATATGATTAGGTGTTATGCGGATATACTAAAGTATATTCTCAGAGGTTAAGCTTGTTTTATGCAGCAAAAACAGACAGGAACGGCCAGCATTACACAATTTCTATTGTATTAGAAAACCTTCATATCGTTGCGAAATAAAGCTGCTATCGGAATACAGACGAAAATGGCAGGACGGATTATGGTCTCAGTTGAAAGTCTCTTACATACATTTACAGCGCTGGCTGCAGCTTTTGTGCTTGGCGGTATTATCGGGTTTGAGCGGCAATGGCGTCAGCGTCTTGCGGGATTGCGTACCAATACGCTGGTGGCGTTGGGGGCCGCGACCTTTGTCTTGTTTGCTTCATTGGTTGACGGTGATACCAGTCCGACCCGTGTGGCAGCGCAGATTGTTTCCGGTATTGGTTTTCTGGGCGCAGGGATTATCTTCAAAGAAGGTTTTAACGTCCGCGGGTTGAATACGGCTGCAACACTATGGTGCTCTGCGGCTGTCGGCGTGATGTGCGGCGCAGGCTTCTATCTTCATGCAGCCATTGCCACTTTGTTTATTATCAGTGTGAACCTGTTTTTGCGTCCGCTGGTGCATCTGATTGACCGGCAACCGGCAAGCGGGGCAGAGTTTGACAGCCGCTATGCAGTGAGCATTGTTTGTATGGGCGATGCGGAGGCGCATGTGCGCTCGCTGTTGCTGCGTGATCTTGGTACGGTTCTGCATATTCAGGATCTGGAAAGCACCAATATTGAGGACAGCAACCGCGTTGAGGTGAATGCGCTGTTTCGCGCCGATAATAATCAGGATCCGTTGCTGGAGCAGATTATCGGCCGCTTAAGTTTGGAGCCGCTGGTGACTTCGGTGCGCTGGCGTTATGTTACATCCGACGACGGCGATAAAGATTATTGAAAGCGCGTGATGCAGACAGATAAGCAGCCTTTTGGAGACCGGATCAAATCGGCGCTTTCCGTACCGATGATGCTGGAAGGTGCCAGTTTCTGGCAGCTTCTGGCTGGTCTTGCGCTGATTATCGCAATTTTCATTGCGGATACGGTGACAGATCTCGAGATTGCAGCGGCTGTCTTCTATGTGGCTGTGGTGTTGCTGGCCGTGCGCCTGTTACAGCCTAAGGCCGTGATTGCCACGGCACTGCTCTGCGTGTTGATGACAATTGTCAGCTATTTTTTGACGCTGAGCGGCTCGCCGGAATCAGGGGTGGTCAATGGTTTTATCAGTGTTGCGGCGATTGCCGTCACAACATGGCTGGCTTTGCAAATCCGCAATGCGCAGCAGGCTGCTGAAGAGGCACGCAAGCAGATGGCGCAAATGGCGCGGGTGATGACACTCGGTGAATTGACGGCGTCCATCGCGCATGAGGTTAATCAGCCATTGGCGGCTGTGACCACCAGTGCGGCGGCATGCACGCGCTGGCTGGCGAGCGAGCCGCCGAATATTGAAAAAGCGCGGCAAGCCGCAGAGCGGATCAGTAAAGATGCAACGCGTGCCGCGGAAGTGGTGGGGCGGGTGCGTGCTTTGGTGCAACGGCAGCCTGCGGCGCGTGAAGATATCCGCATGAACAATCTGATACTGGACGTGCTGGCACTGGTGCGTGGTGATCTGGAGCGCTGGCGGGTGAATATCCGGCTCGATCTCGATGAGGCTTTGCCGGTCATACAAGGCGACAGGATTGAGATTGAGCAGGTATTGCTCAACCTGTTCAGCAATGCGGTGGAGGCGGTGCGGGACAGTAAGCGTGTTGAGCCGCGTGAGATCATGATCCTGTCGCGTGGTGAGCCGGATGGTTCTGTTCGCGTGGCGGTGTCTGATACCGGTGAGGGGGTGCCGGCAGAGCGGTTGAAAACCATGTTCGATGCGTTTTATACCACCAAATCAGGCGGTATCGGTATTGGTCTGGCGATCAGCCGGAGTATTATCGAAGCCCATCAGGGGGCTATCCGTGCCTATCCCCGACACCCGCACGGTCTTGTTGTAGAATTCACCTTAAATGGCAGCGGAACAAAAGCATGAAACAGCCGGTCAGTGATAATCATAATATAGAAGAACCGGTCGTTTATATTATTGATGATGACCAGTCTTTGCGTGAGGCCATTGAGGATCTTCTGAATTCTGTGGGTCGGCAAGCGCAGTCCTTTGCATCTGTGCAGGCTTTTCTGGATACGGAGCGTCATGATGCTCCGGCGTGTCTGGTGTTGGATATTCGTATGCCCGGCATGAGCGGGCTGGATTTTCATCGTGAGATGGACAAGTGGGATGTGCAGTTACCGGTTATTTTTATCACCGGTCACGGTGATATTCCGATGTCTGTGCGGGCGATGAAGCAGGGCGCTGTCGAGTTTCTGACCAAGCCGTTCCGCGAGCAGGATTTGCTGGATGCAATCCATCAGGCCATTGAACTCGACCGTAAAAACCGTATCGCCCGCAACAGCCTGAAATCACTGAAAGATCATTATGCCGGCCTGAGTGATGGTGAGCGTGACGTGGTTACTCATGTGGTTGCAGGCCTGCTTAATAAACAGATTGCTGCGGAGCTTGGTATCAGCGAAATTACGGTGAAAGTACGCCGTGCACAGGCAATGCGCAAAATGCAGGCTGCATCTTTACCCGAGCTGGTGCGGATGATGCAGCAGTTGCAGGAAACTTGAATGATGAGAGAATATGGCACTGCCAAAAGCTTTGCTTTTGAAGGTGTGCTTTGTTCATTTCAGGGAAATATTATCTCAGTGAGAGAAGGAATGGCGCACCCGAAAGGATTCGAACCTCTGACCCCCAGATTCGTAGTCTGGTGCTCTATCCAGCTGAGCTACGGGTGCTTGCCTAGAGTGCTTCGTTTGGTAAGACACTCTCTTAAGAACTTTATTTAGATTAAAATAAAATCTTATCAAAGTAGAAAATGGCGCACCCGAAAGGATTCGAACCTCTGACCCCCAGATTCGTAGTCTGGTGCTCTATCCAGCTGAGCTACGGGTGCTTGCCCTAGAACCGCGCCGTTTCCGTGCGGTATGCGCTCTCTAAAGGGTTCTGTTTGGCATTGCAAGGGTTTGTAACGGAAAACTTTCAAAAATTTGTATTTTTTTTGAAGCGTGGGGATAAAAACAAGAAAACTACGCGATTGCGTGGCTTTCATGAGTGCTTTGTTCGTGCAGGGTGTTGAAATAATTACACCATATTGCGTTGTGAGCGATGCGCCGCTGGCGGATAGGCTGGTTTATCCGGGATGCGAATCTCAAATAATGCACCTTCGGTATAATCTTCACGGAGCTGGATTGCGCCGCCATGGGCACGAACGAGTTCTTGCGCAATAACCAGTCCCAAACCGGTACCGTCACTGCGGGTGGAACCACGAAAAGCGGTGAAGAGATTGTCCCGCGCTTTCTTTGGCAGGCCTGGTCCTGTGTCGGCTACGGCGATATGACAATTATTACCGATGCGCCATGCAGATATGGTCAGGTTTTTTTCGGTTTCCGGCGGTGTGCTTTGTGCGCTCATTGCCTGTACTGCGTTGCGGCAGAGATTATTCAGCACGCGCAGCATCTGCTCCTTGTCGATATAGGCTTCAAAATCGACAGGAATCATATTGCGGAAAGTAATCGGAGTTTCCGGCGATATGACCAGCATATCCTCGACTTCGTGAATCAGCGGGCGCAATAAGCGTTGATGTCGCACCGGCACGGCTTCCTGGGTGCGTCCATAGGCGATTACAGTTTCGGAGTAGGTGATTGCGCGATTGAGTGTGCGGATCAGTTTTGGAGAGAACCTCTGTACGACCGGATCATTGGTATCAGCAAGACTGTCGGACATCAGTTGTGCTGATGCCAGAATATTGCGCATATCGTGGTTGATCTTGGATACGGCCAAACCAAGGTCAGCGAGATGTTTCCGCTCCTGAAATAAATGCTGCAAATGGGTTTGCATTTGCGCCAACCGGTTTTGAGCATAACCAAGCTCATCCTTGCGGCAGGAGCCGTCAATGATCAGAGTCGGATCTTCGGGTTTTTGGCCAAAGGCAAACATGTTGCTATACATATGGCCGACAGGGCGCAGCAGCAGTCTGTGAATGATAAAATAGATCAATGCTGCTGCAATCAACGAGATCAGCAATGAAATCGTGGCGATAATCCGCGAATTCTGGATCAGCCGGTCATGCAGAGCGGTATCATACATGACGATGTCGACGGTCGTGCCGGTATAGTCCGGCGGGCCGGAAATCTGCATGACCTTCTTGCCGCCACTGATCAGTGTCTGCAATGCGCCCAGAAAATCACTCAGCGGTGTTGCCGTATTAAGGTCAATATATTCGCTCACCGGTGGTGTTGACGGTGTTGAGGCAAGAACACGGCTGGTGCCGTTGCGCGTTACTGTAATGCTTTCTGCGCCGCTGGAACGCAGTAATTGATCCTGAACATGCGGTTCTAAAATTGCCCCGGGATTGGTATCGAGCAATAGCAGGCTCGATGTGGTGATCATATTATATTTGGTTGTCAGCCATTGTGTTCGCATATTGGCGATTGATGGGGCAAGAATTATGACTTCTGCAATCAGCACGGCCAAAATGATCATCAGCAATAATTTGCTGGACAGGCGATGGCGGAGCGGTATGCGCAGATCATTATTATCATTCGCAGCGAGATCAGCGTCGTTGCCGTTAAAAATAGGCGGCACGGCTCCGTTGATCTGCTCTGATGAGGTTGCTGCAGACAGGTTTGGTTGTGTAGATCCGGCATCGGTCGTTGCAGGCTGGAGAACTTGTAATTGCCCCGCACGCGCTCTTTCTGCTTCAGCAGATGCTGTATCCGCAGGTTTTTGAAAGTCCTTGTTTTTCATAAGGGTCATTTCATCCATCCGTCAGGCTGACAGGTTCTCTCCCTGTCTCCCCATTTCACCTACGGACCCGATCATGCCATAGCCAGGTCACAGACTTTTAAGTTGCATCTAAATGCCAGACTGCAAGCCTGTCCCCACAAAGGCTAAAATCCTGCAAGATACCAATATAAGCGTTTTGATACACGATTTCAAATTTCCGTGTACGCTTTATTTCTATTGTAAAATTGTCAAAATTTAATGTGGAAATAAATTAAAACAAATGTTTTTAATTTAACAAATGTTTTGATTTTTACTGCAGCTGGTGCTAATGACCATGCTCCCGAAGAAATTTAACGGAGAATGGCAATGGTGCAGAGCGATCAGGAAGTGAACCAGTCGGTGAAGACTGGCGGACAGAGCTTGCAGGATCTCTCTGTGCAGGAACGGGCTGTTCTGGAGATGATCATTGCCAATCCGTTTATCGGGCAGCAGCAAATCGCGGATGCCTTAGGCTTGGCGCGCTCAACGGTTGCTGCACATATTGTGCAGCTGACCCAGAAGGGTTTTGTGCTGGGGCGCGGTTATTATCTGCCGGTCAGCAAGCGTATCGTTTGTATCGGCGGCGCGGTCTTTGACCGTAAATATCATGCACATGCCCCTCTGATCAGTGAGACGTCCAATCCGGTCAGCGGTTATCGCAGCCATGGCGGTGTTGCGCGCAATGTCACGGAAAATCTGGCACGTTTGGGTGTGAATATCGGCTTTGTTTCCATTCTCGGCGATGACGAAACCGGTCGTGCTATTCTCGATAATTTGCGCCTGCTTGGTGTTGATGTCAGCCGCGCGATTGTCACTAATGAAGCGCCGACCGCTGAATATGCTGCAATTCTGGGGCCTGATAATGAATTGGCACTCGGTATTGCTGACATGGGCATTTTCGATCTGTTGAAACCGGAAATGTTAGAAACGGTCTGGCCGCAACTGGCTTCGGCTGATTGGGTCTTTGCCGATTGCAATCTGCCGCAGGCAACCTTGGAGGCCTTGCTGGCGAAAAAATCCGGCAGCCGTTTCCGTTTAGCCGTTGATACGGTTTCCGCGCCGAAAGCACTACGTCTGCCGCAGGATCTCAGCGGCGTTGACCTGTTGTTCCTCAACCTTGATGAAGCGCATAGTCTGCTGCGTCATCCGGCGGGGACGCCGCGTCTTTCGGCAGATCAGGCGATCAGTGCGCTGCGTGAGCGCGGTGTGGCTAAGATCGTGATGACAATGGGTGCTGCCGGTGTTCATATCGGTGATGAAAACGGTATCCGTCATATTGCCAGCGTACCTGCACAGCCGGTTGATATTACCGGTGCGGGTGACGCCTTAATCTCAGGCACACTCTATTGCCTGCTTGATCAGAAACCTTTGCCGGAAGCGGTACGCACCGGCACATTGCTGGCAACATTGACAACCGAAAGCGATGCCAGTGTGCATCCGGATTTATCCGCACAATTTCTGGAAGCGCACCGATACCGTGTAAGCGAATAATCAAAAAACTATCGCGTAAGCGAATGATTCTAAGACATAACCTCCCTCAGAAAGGCTGCTCCTTATGACCAGTTTGACCATGCATTTCAGTGACGAAGTTCGTAACGCCCTTGATAAAGGTGCGCCTGTTGTTGCTCTTGAATCCACAATCATCACTCACGGTATGCCTTTCCCGCAGAATTTGGAAATGGCGCGCAAGGTTGAAGATGTGATCCGTGAAAACGGTGCTGTACCGGCAACAATTGCGGTGCTGAAGGGCGAAATTCATGTTGGTCTCGGCGATGCGCAGCTGGAACAGCTGGCACAGACAACCGATGCCGTTAAAACATCCAGCCGTGATCTGGCCGCAGATATGGTGCAGGGTCTGACTGCTGGCACCACTGTTTCGGCAACCATGCGTATTGCTGCGCTTGCCGGTATTGAAATTTTCGCCACCGGCGGCGTTGGCGGTGTGCATCGCGGTGCGGAAGAAAGCTTCGATATTTCCGCTGATCTGAACGAATTGGGTATGACCAATACCACTGTCGTTTGCGCCGGTGTAAAATCCATTCTCGATATTCCTAAAACCCTTGAATATCTGGAAACCCAGCGCGTGCCGATCATTGCTCATGGCAGTGACGATTTTCCGGCGTTCTTCACCCGTTCAAGCGGTTGTAAAGCTGATCACCGTCTGAACAGTGCAGAAGAGATTGCAAAAGCAATGGCACTTCATCATGCGCTTGGTTCCGGCACCGGTATTCTGATTGCAAACCCGATCCCTGAAGAAGATGCGCTGACACCAGAATTCATTAACGGCACAATTGAAGCTGCTGTTAAAGAAGCTGCCGATCAGGGCGTTGGCGGTAAGGATGTGACACCATTCCTGCTCGCCCGCATCAATGAATTGTCGGAAGGCCGCAGCCTCAAAGCCAATATTGCGCTGGTGCTGAACAATGCCAAACTGGCAGCGCGTATGGCTGTTGCCTATAAGGCGCTCGTATAAAATATAATTACGTTCCTTATAAAAACGGGCGGAAACATCATGTTTCCGCCCGTTTTGCTTTGTCAGATGGTGGTCATGTTTAAGTATTATTAACCATATCGGCGCATGTCAGAGCCAATAGAGCGGTTTAAAATGCGGTAAATGCCGGTTTTATGGGGTTTTGGGCGCTTCGTTACAGCAGGATTACAGAAATTTAATTAGACCTGCGGGCGCAGATTACGCATTTTAAGAGCATGATAGTGTGAGCCTGCATCTGCGGGCAATAAACTCAGGTTGCGGCAAGATCGGGATAGAATGAAAAACTGGAAACAGATTGCGGTTTGTGTGGTCGTCGCTGCCGCCGCCTTCGGGGGCTGGAGCTGGTATAATGCTGAGCGCACAGGCACAGCAACGGGAACAGCACCAGTTGCCGGAGCCAATAGCGGTGGACGCAGTGCACCATTGGTTATGACCAAGCCTGCACAGAAGCAGATCGTCAACGATAAGCTCAGTGCGATCGGCAGCGGTGTGGCGCTGAATACTGTTGCGCTGATGCCTTATTCCAGCGGAACGATCCGTCAGTTTCTGGTCAGCGCCGGCAGTGTGGTGAAAAAAGGCCAGATCATTGCCGAACTGGATGCGGAAAACGAGCAGATTGCAGTCGAAAAAGCACAGGTTCTGCTGAAAGATGCGGAAATTACGCAAAAACGTATGACGACCTTGCGGGCTTCCAATACGGCAACACAGGTGCAGGTGGTTGCCGCAGATCTCGCTCTTGCCAATGCAAAACTTGCGGTGAAGGATGCCGAACTGGCATTGAGCCGCCGCTCTGTCGAAGCGCCAATTGCCGGTATTGTCGGTATTCTGCCGGTGGATGCCGGTAATTATGTCACGTCCTCAACCACCATTGCGACGATTGATGACCGTTCAAAATTGCTGATTGATATCTGGGTGCCGGAGCGTTTTGCACCGCAATTACGTATCGGTCAGGCTGTGAGCGCTGTGCCGACTGCCTTGCCGGGTAAGAGCTTTCAGGGGCAGATCAGTGCACTGGATAATATGATTGATGCGGCGAGCCGTACCATGCGGGTGCGTGCCGAAATCACCAATCCGAGTGATGTTTTGCGTTCAGGCATGTCCTTTACTGTGACGATCCTGTTTCCGGGCGATCAGTATTTGGCAGTTGATCCTTTGTCAGTGCAGTGGGACGGTGATGGTTCCTATGTCTGGCGTATCGGCTCGGATGGTATGGCCGAGCGTGTTGCGATCCGTATCATTCAGCGCAATGCCAGTTCTGTGCTGGTGGACAGTGAACTTGCCGAGGGTGATGTGATTGTCACCGAAGGCGTGCAGAATGTGCGTGAAGGCGGCAGTGTCACGATCAAGGGCCAGAAGACAGATAATTCAGCCAGCCCTCAGATACCTGCAACGGCACAGGCCAATAATAAACGGGCGGGATGACTATGGCTTCAGATACATCATCCGCCGGTCAAAACAACCTGCCGGAGCAGGATAAAGAACCTCTGACTGCGAAAACTGCAGAAGCTGAGGCGCAGAACAATCCGCAAAACGGCGGCTTTACTGCGCTGTTTATCCGGCGTCCGGTCTTTGCCTTTGTGCTTAACGTGCTGATTGTTGTGGCAGGTCTTGCCGCGCTGACCGGTGTGGATATCCGTGAATTGCCGGATGTTGACCGTCCGGTTATTTCGATCAGTACGACATTTACCGGTGCATCGGCCGAAACGGTTGACCGCGAGGTTACGCAGGTTCTGGAAAACGAAGTCGCGCGTGTTTCCGGCGTGAAGAATATTTCTTCAACCTCCTCATTCGGCCGCAGCCGTGTGACGGTTGAATTTAATGACGGCGTCGACATCAATGTGGCTGCCGCTGATATGCGTGACTCGATCTCGCGTGTGGCCAACCAGATGCCGGAAGAGGCTGATGCCTCGCGTATCATTAAAGCGGATTCCAATGCCGATGCGGTGATGCGTCTGGCGATTGCGTCTGAAACGCTCAGCGTTGATGATATGACGGTGATTGTTGAAGATCAGATCGTCGATGTGCTGTCCGCCGTTCCCGGTGTTGCCGATGTTGAAACTTATGGCGACCGCGATAAGATTTTCCGTATTGATATCGATCATAAGCGTCTTGCCAGTTACGGCCTGACCTTTGCTGATGTCAGCTCCGCATTGGCTTCGATGGCGCTGGATCAGCCTGCCGGATCGCTGCGCAGTGCTTCGCAGGCAATTGTTGTACGTGCCACGGCCTCCGTTGCATCACCGGCAGATTTTGAGAACATTATTATCAAGGGGCAAACCCGTATCCGTGATGTCGCCAATGTTACGCTCGGACCGGATATTGAAAGTTCAGCAGTGCTGAATAACGGCCGCAACAGTATCGGTCTTGGTATTATCCGTCAGGCACAGTCGAATACACTGGATATTTCTGACGGTGTCCGTGCGGAAGTTGAACGCCTCAACAAGACATTGCCGGAAGGCATGACCATGCGTGTGACCAGTGATGATGCGAATTTCATCAGGGGCGCAATGCATGAGGTTCAGATTGCGCTGATTGCAGCCATTCTGATCGTTATTGCTGTGATCTATATGTTCCTGCGCGATATCCGCGCGACATTGATCCCGACTGTTTCCATTCCGGTGGCGCTGGTTGGTACGGTTGCTGCAATTTATCTGGCAGGCTTTTCTATCAATATTCTGACGCTTCTGGCGCTGGTGCTGGCGACCGGTCTGGTGGTGGATGACGCCATTGTGGTGCTGGAGAATATTGTTCGCCGCCGTGCAATGGGGCTGGGGCCGCGCGCAGCTGCTGTGCTTGGCACGAAGGAAGTGTTCTTCGCGGTGATTGCCACAACTCTGACACTGGTTGCAGTGTTTGTACCGATCTCTTTCCTGCCGGGGCAGGCGGGTGGTCTGTTCCGCGAATTCGGTTTCGTGCTGGCGATTGCGGTCTTGCTGTCCGGCGTGGTGGCGCTGACATTGTGCCCGATGCTGGCTTCCCGCTTTATGACCGGCGAGGTCAAAGATCACGGTGCGCCCACAGATAAACCACAGGGTGTTGTCGGCCGTATCAGCATGGGACTGGCACAATTCTATCGTAGCAGTCTGCACTGGTGCCTGAATGCGCCATGGATTGTGGTTGCCGCAGCACTTGTCTTCGCGTTTCTCTCGCTGAGTGCCTATACGACCCTGCGTCAGGAACTGACACCAAACGAAGACCGCTCCTCCGTGATGTTGCGCATTTCGGGGCCGCAAGGCATCAGTATTGATTTCCTGCGTTCGCAGCTTGAGCAGATTGATGAACGTCTGAAACCCTTGCGCGACAATGGCGAGATCATCAACTCCTATGCGATTGCCGGTTCCGGCGGAGCTTCCAATAACGGCTTTATGGTGCTGACACTGGCGCCATGGAGTGAGCGTGAGCGCAAGCAGCAGGATATCGTCAACGACATCAATCAGCGTCTGCGTCCGATTACCGGTGTGCGTGCCTTTACCCTGCAGTCCAACAGTCTCGGTATTCGCGGTGCGGGTAACGGTTTGCAGTTCACACTGGTCGGCAATGATTATGCGACGATCCAGCCGGTGACTCGTGCACTGTTGACCGAGATGGAAAAAGATCCGCGTTTCATGCAGCCGCGCTTGTCGGTGGATGCAACGCAGCCGCAGCTCTCGGTGCAGATCGACCGTGAACGCGCATCCGATCTTGGTATTGATATTACCGGTCTGGCCAATGCGGTGCAGTCGGTGCTGGATGGCCGTAAAATCGGTGCGGTCTATATCGGTGACCGTTCCTATGACGTAAAAATGATGGCGACTTCCAATCCGATCAATGATCCGACGGATTTGGAAAATGTTTTTATGCGTACCGGTGATGGCCGCTATGTTTCGATGGCAACGATTGCTTCGGTGCGTGAAATTGCTGTGCCGCCGCAATTGGCGCGTGAGCAGCGTCTGCGTTCCATTGCGATTACCTCCAATCTGCGCAGTGATTTCGCTCTGGGCGATGCTTATAAAACCGTGCAGGAACTGGCAGCACCGCTGCTGCCTGCGGGTGTACAAATGGTGCCGCTTGCAGAAGCCGCCACACTGGGCGAAACCTCGACCGGTTTGTTCATGGTGTTCGGTTTTGCGGTGGTGATCATTCTGCTGGTACTGGCCGCGCAGTTTGAGAGTTTCGTCAGTGCGCTGATCGTTATGGCGACCGTGCCGCTGGGGCTTGGCTGTGCCATTGTGGCGCTGATCCTTACCGGCACCAGTCTCAATGTTTATAGCCAGATCGGGCTGGTGCTGCTGGTCGGTATCATGGCGAAAAACGGTATTCTGATTGTGGAGTTCGCCGATCAGTTGCGCGACCGTGGCCTGTCTTTGCGGGAGGCCGTGGAAGAAGCATCGAATATTCGTCTGCGCCCTGTCTGTATGACAATGATCTGTGCAGTGCTCGGCGGTATTCCGCTGGTGATTGCAACCGGTGCCGGTGCGGAAGCCCGTATTGCACTGGGCTGGATTATCGTTGGCGGCCTTGGTCTGGCAACTATTGCCACGCTTTATGTGACACCGGTGGCTTATCTGCTGCTCGGCCGTTTCACAAAGCCGAAAAGCGATGAGGAAAAACGCCTCGACCGTGAGCTGGCTCATGCGGCTACGCTGGAGATGAAGCCGGAATAAGAAGCAAAAATGGCGGGGATTCTTCAAGAANNTTCTTAAAGAAGAACCCCCGCCATTTTTATACGTGGTCACACGCCAATCGGCATCAGTGCGGGATCGCGTTCCACTTTGCGTGGTGCCACCACATCTTTCCAGACCGACAAAGCCTGCTGCTGCGGCGTATTCGGGGCACGTTCGACGAATTGACCGGCACCGGGTTCTGCCAGCACCTTGCCTTGCGCATAGGCGACATGGCCACCGCTGATGGTCATGCGTGGCAGGCCGGTGACTTTCATCCCCTCAAACACGCTGTAATCAATCGCCGACTGCTGCGTTTTGGCTGAGATTGTCTTGGTTGCATTCGGATCCCAGATCACCAGATCAGCGTCCGATCCTTCCAGCACAGCGCCTTTGCGCGGATAGATATTGAGGATTTTCGCCGCATTGGTTGATGTAACCGCGACAAATTCATTCTCGGTCAGGCGGCCGGTGCGTACCCCTGTTGTCCAAAGCACCGGCAGACGTTCTTCCAGCCCTGCGGTGCCGTTCGGGATTTTGGTGAAATTGCCAACGCCGTGGCGTTTTTGTTCGGTAGTGAAAGCGCAATGATCAGTGGCCACACATTGCAGACTACCGGCGCTTAAACCCGCCCAGAGGCCATCCTGATTGAGCTTGTCGCGAAACGGCGGTGACATCACCCGCCGCGCTGCATAGTCCCAGTTTTTATTCTGATATTCGCTTTCATCCAGTGTCAGATGCTGGATCAGCGGTTCGCCGTAGACACGCATGCCTTTCTGGCGGGCACGGCGGATGGCCTCATGCGCCTGTTCGCAGGAAACATGCACCACATAAAGCGGCACCCCTGCCTGATCGGCAATCATAATCGCGCGGTTGGTGGCTTCGCCTTCCACTTCCGGCGGTCGGGAATAGCTATGCGCTTCAGGACCTGTATTGCCTGCGGCCAGCAGGTTTTGCTGTAATTGAGCGACAATATCACCGTTTTCCGCATGTACGAGCGGCATGGCACCGATTTCAGCACAACGGCGGAACGAGGCAAACATCTCGTCATCATTGACCATCAGGGCGCCTTTATAGGCCATGAAATGTTTGAAAGTATTGACGCCGCGTGCCACCACTTCCGGCATTTCATTGTAACAGCGCTCGCTCCAGCCGGTGACAGCCATATGGAAGGAATAGTCGGTGCGTGCTATTCCGGCTTTCTGAAACCATTCCTGCAGTGCTTCCAGCAGATTACCTTCCGGTGAGGGCAGTACAAAGTCCACTACCATTGTGGTGCCGCCTGCCAGTGCTGCAGCGGTGCCGCTGTCAAAATCGTCGGTGCTGTGGGTGCCCATAAACGGCATTTCCAGATGGGTATGGGGATCAATGCCGCCAGGCATAATTAGACAGCCATGCGCATCAATCGTGGTATCGCCCTGCAAATCATGGCCGATAGCGGCGATTTTGCCGTCTGCGATCAGGATATCGGCATCGTAAGAGCGGTCTGCGGTAACGATTTTACCGCCTTTAATCAGTGTGGTTTTGTTATCTGTCTGTGACTTGGTATGTGATCCGGTATGTGACATTGTTCGTTTCCCCTTATGGTTTTTTGCGAACAGATGCGAATTGACAGGAAAGGGTGAGGCTCCGGCATGAATGGCTCATACCGGAGCAGGTATTTATACGATTTCAGCGGTTTCCAACGCCGCATGCAACAACACATCGGTGCCGTTGCCCGCCCATTCTTTGCTGATATCTTCCGCCTCATTGTGGCTCAGGCCATCAACGCAAGGGCACATAATCATGGCCGATGGTGCAACCTGATTAATCCAGCAGGCATCATGACCGGCACCGGAAATAATATTGCGATGTGTCAGTCCTAGACGCTCGGTTGCCTGACGAATGGTCGAGAGGCAGGTTTCATCAAAGGAAACCGGATCAAACGCACCGACTTCTTCAATCTGATAGGTCAGGCCGATTTTCTCACAGATTTCCGCTACGGATTTCTCCAGCTTCTGCACCATAATGGCGAGTTCTGCTTTGTCCGGATTGCGGAAATCCGCGACGAATACAGCGGTGCCCGGAATGATGTTACGGGAATTCGGACTGATATGGGCATAGCCGACAGCGCCCACGCCGTTTGGCGCGTGTTCCCATGCGATTTCATCCACACGCTCGGTAATACGTGCCATGCCAAGTCCTGCATTCACACGTTTGCGCATTGGCGTTGAGCCGGTATGGGCTTCCTTACCGGTCAGTGTAATCTGCAGCCATTTCAGCCCCTGACCATGGGTGACTATACCGATATCCAGCCCTTCATCTTCAAGGATAGGGCCTTGTTCAATATGCAGCTCATAATAGGCTTTGATCGGGCGCTTGACCGTTGGCACTGAACCTTCAAAGCCGATGCGCTTCAGTTCTTCGCCAACGGTTTTACCTTCCGCATCGGTGCGGGATTTTGCCCATGCCTCATCGAAGAGACCGGCGAAGACACCGGAGGCAAGCATGGCAGGGGCAAAACGTGCACCTTCTTCATTGGTCCAGTTCACCACTTCAATCGGATGGAGGGTTTTAATGCCGAGATCATTGAGGGTGCGCACCACTTCCAGTCCGCCGAGGACACCAAGCACACCGTCGAATTTACCGCCGGTCGGCTGGGTGTCGAGATGGCTGCCGAGCATTACCGGCGGCAGGGACGGATCGCTGCCTTCGCGGCGGGCAAACATATTCCCCATCGTGTCGATGCTCATGGTCATGCCGGCATCTTCACACCACTTCTGAAAAAGCAGTCTGCCTTCACGGTCTTCATCGGTCAGTGTCTGGCGATTATTGCCTGTTGAGATGCCGGGGCCGATTTTGGCCATATCCATCAGGGTGTCCCAGAGGCGGTCAGCATTGATTTTGAGATTGCTGTTCAGATGCGTGTTCATGTCTGTTTCCGTATGCAGTCTGTATTGAATTGTTTCATAGAGGTGCGGGGAGACGGCATGTGGATGTCCTCCTCATTAACGCATATCCCAAAAACCCGTTCGGGTTCCGTTTCGGAGTAAGCGCCGTTGCAAAGCCTTTGCGTAAAAAGAACCTTGATTGTTTCCCCAAAAAAACGTTGATTACTGCTCCGTTCTGTTGCGGAGTGTTTTTGAAACCAGCCAAACGCTTGTGCGAAAAACCGGTTGGTATATCATTCACTAAAATCCGTTCAGGACAAGCAATTAGTGGTAATAGGGCAGGCCTGCGGCGTGATGCCGTTGCAGGGCGGATACTGAGACGGGGGAGAGCAGCATGGAACGGAAACCGAAAGCGGTCAAAGAGACTTCCGCCATGCCGCAGGATAAAGCACCCGCTCGTACCAAGCGCTCTTTGAAACTCTCGCCGCAATGGCAAACGGACGGGGAGCCCGCGCCGGAAAATCTGTCGCGTATTCAGGAAATGAACCGCAAACTCATTCTGGAAGCGGCACTGGATGTGTTCTCCACCTATGGTTTTCGCGGTTCTACCATCGACCAGATTGCACTGAAATCCGGCATGTCGAAGCCCAATCTTCTGTATTATTTCCGCCGCAAGGAGGAGATTTATACCACGGTTTTGCAGCAAACGATGGAAGAATGGCTGGCTTCGATGCAGGCCATTGATCCGCAGGGCGATCCGCTGGAAGAACTTGGCACTTACATCCGTAACAAGATTGAAATGGCGTTCCGCAATCCCGCTGCATCGCGCCTGTTCGCCAATGAAATTATGCATGGCGCACCGGCCATTGGTACGTTCCTGCAAGAGGATATGCGCAGGTTGGTGGATGAAAAGGCTGCGGTGATCGGGCAATGGATGGATGAGGGCAGGTTGGCCAAAACCGATCCGCATCATCTGATCTTTACGATCTGGGCAACGACGCAGCATTATTCTGATTTTGAAACACAATTGCGCGCAGTGCTTGGTGAAAAATTTGATGCGCCGGATTGTTGTGAGAACACGGTGCAGGCTGTGAGCGCTATTCTGCTTAATGGTATCCGTCCTCGTTAAACAGAGAGGGGTTAAATAAGACGGGGTTAAGCGGGGAGGAGTAGCGGCAGAAAGATTGCTGCCGCTATCTGTGTTAAGTGCTGTGATGACTGTTTGTCTTGTCACAGTTGACCGCTCCTATTCCGCAGCCTGTTTGTGTCGTGCCATCGGATTGTTCGGATGAGTTGTCCAATTGGCATAATCAGGGCTGATCGGTTCTTTGGTGCGCGGGTCAATGCCGGAAACCTGCTCCATGGTGATGCAATCCTGCACAGGACAGACGCTCACACAGAGATTGCAGCCGACACATTCTTCATCAATCACCTCAAAATGGCGCACACCATCGACCATAGATGTAATTGCCTGATGGGATGTATCCTCGCAGACAATATGGCAGCGGCCGCATTTGATGCAGGCATCCTGATCAATCCGCGCTTTGGTGGTGTAATTGAGGTTGAGATATTGCCAGTCGGTGACTTGCGGGGCAGCAAGACCACGGAAATCATCCAGTGAATGATAACCTTTGCTGTCCATCCAGTCGGACAGACCGTCGATCATCTCCTGTACAACCTTGAAACCATAGGTCATGGCCGCCGTGCAGACCTGAACCGTGCCGCAGCCGAGCGAAATATACTCCGCTGCATCGCGCCATGTGGTGATGCCGCCGATACCCGACATCGGCAGTCCCCGAGTTTCCGGATCGCGGGCAATTTCCGCCACCATATTGAGCGCAATCGGTTTGACCGCTGGGCCGCAATAGCCGCCGTGGGAGCCGCGTCCGTCGATACTTGGTTGCGGGGCAAAATTATCGAGATCAATCGACACGATGGAGTTGATGGTATTGATCAGCGACACGGCATCTGTACCGGCATGTTTGGCAGCCCGTGCAGGCATACGGATATCGCTGATATTCGGGGTGAGCTTGGTGATCACCGGCATGCGGCTATATTGTTTGCACCATTTCACCACCATGGCCACATATTCCGGCACCTGACCGACAGCGGCACCCATGCCGCGCTCGCTCATGCCGTGCGGACAACCGAAATTCAGTTCAATACCATCGGCGCCGGTTTCTTCCACCCGTGGCAGAATGGCTTTCCATGCCTCTTCTTCGCAGGGTACCATGATGGAGGCGATCAGAGCACGGTCAGGCCAGCGGCTTTTGACCTCTTTCATTTCACGCAGGTTGATTTCCAGTGAGCGGTCGGTAATCAATTCAATATTGTTGAAACCGAGCAGTCTGCGGTCTGCCCCCCAGATGGCACCATAGCGCGGACCGTTGACA
This sequence comes from Hyphomicrobiales bacterium, assembly GCA_900470735.1. GTDB lineage: Bacteria > Pseudomonadota > Alphaproteobacteria > Rhizobiales > Rhizobiaceae > Pseudochrobactrum. The sequence goes on from UCCC01000007.1 coordinate 198,925, forward strand.
TTAACGACCGGCGGGCCTTCAGCCCCTAGTGTTTTCCAGACAACACCACCCCAACCTGCTTTGAAAGCGCGCTCCACATTATAGGCTTTGTCGGTTGGAGGCGCAGAGGCCAGCCAGAACGGATTAGGAGAACGGATACCAAGAAAATTTGTGGTCAGATCAGCCATGTCAGTGATCCTTTACCGGAGAGGTCGCATGAGTGTGAACGGGCTGGGTTCGCGGCCAGAGGCTTGGCAGATCCTTGCGATTGGCTGCCAGTACGGCCTCAGCAAAACCCCTCACGGCTTCCGGCAGTTGCATCAGATGTTGATGGATGGATTGCGCGGCGATCTTGCCGTCCTGCACAGAGGAAACAGTCAAATCCTGACCACCTTCCACACAGTCGCCGCCCGCCCAGATGCCCTGCATACTGGTGCGGTTTTCAGCGTCAGTTTTAATCCTGCCACCACTTATTTCTATGCCGCGGGCACCAAGGCCTTGGCCGTCGAGTTTTTGCCCGATGGCCTTGTAAATCTGATCGGCCGGCACTGTGAGTGTAACGCCGGTTGCAACCAGTTTTCCGTCACGCTGTTCGGTTTGAGCAAGGCGGATGGCTATGGCCTGTCCCTGATCATTGAGCAGAATTTCTTCCGGTTGCAGATTATCGCGGATCAGCACGCCTTCCATTTGTGCCAGTTGCTGTTCATAGACGCTGGCATTCATATGCTCACGACCACGGCGATAGGCCAGTGTTACATTTTCCGCACCTAATCGTTTAATCTGCACAGCAATATCAATGGCCGTCATGCCGCCGCCGATGACGACAACATCATTGCCGATATTCAGGCGGGAGAGGTCAGAGCTTTGACGTAATTCGGCAATGGTACGCACGGCGTCCAGCACGTTCCCAGCATCTTCACCGGCAATATGCAGCCGGTTTGTGCTGCCAAGGCCCAGTCCCAGAAACACGGCGTCATAACCGGAGCGTAAAGCATCTAGCTGGATGTCTTTGCCCAGTGCTTTACCTGTTTCAATGGTGATACCGCCGATTTTCAGAATGAATTCCAGTTCCCGCGCTGCAAAATTATCGACGCTTTTATAGGAGGCGATACCATATTCATTGAGGCCGCCGCCTTTTGGGCGGGCTTCAAAAATCGTTACCGTATGGCCTTCACGTGCCAGCGCATGGGCGCAGGCAAGACCGGCAGGTCCCGCACCGACAACGGCCACGCTTTTACCGGTAACCGGCGCACGGGTGAAAGGATGAACACCGCTGTCCATCAGGTGATCTGTGGCATGGCGTTGCAATAGCCCGATACGTACCGGTTTGCCTTCAGCGGCCTCACGCACACAGGCTTCTTCGCAAAGCGTTTCCGTCGGGCAGACGCGGGCACACATGCCGCCGAGGATATTCTCGCTCAGAATGGTGCGGGCAGCGCCTTGCGGATTGCCGCCGGCGATCTGGCGGATAAATTGCGGAATATCAATATGGGTCGGACAGGCTGTCATGCATGGCGCATCATGGCAGAAGTAGCAGCGGTCGGCCTCGACCAATGCCTCATGCTTATCGAGCGGCGGATGCAGATCTGCAAATATATCCTGATAGTCATTCAGACGATTGGGTCTGATATCCGGTGCGGTTGTATCCGCACTGCGGTTCATAGCCGGTTTCCCGTTATGGTCACTCATGCCCTTTCACTCCTCCCGGGCATTTCGCAAATTGTGTTCGCGAGAATGCACTAAAAACAAGATGTCAGAGTCGCCGGGTGCTCCACGAAAACGTGCAGACAAATCCGGTTATGCGAAAGCTGTCTCAGAACGCATGTGATATGCGCTCCGCATGATTCATTGCTGCATGGTGGGGAAGCGGCGTGGTTCCCTTATTAAACGCCGGTTCCGCAATCTGTCAGAGCAAAGCATTTTTTGTACGCATGCTTTTTTGCTGCTGTGACTTCAGCATGACAGATTTTTGCGGAAGGTCAAATTTTTTATCAGATGGTCAAAATATGACGATAATACTCATAAAATAGAGCTGTCCTGATGGACTGATTTTGCTGCTTCTTCCCCGATGCTGGCAAAAAAGCGGTCAGCAATTTTGCGCGCTGCGTTGCCAAGCAATTTAGTGCCGAGCTGGGCGATCTTGCCGCCTGCATCGCCGTTGATTGTGTAGCGCAGAAGAGTGACATCGGGGCTTTCTTCGATCAGTTCCACATCGGCGCTGCCGGTGGCAAAGCCGGCGACGGACCCCTGACCTTCACCGCTGATGGTATAGGAAAACGGTGGATTGAGATTGGAGAGGATTAGCAAGCCGTGAAAACGGATTTTGATAATGCCGAGATTAACGCGGATCGCTGCCTGAATGTCGGTCTCAGAGAGGCGTTCCAGTGTCTCGCAGCCCGGAATACAGGGCTTGAGCATGTCCACATCATTCATGGCATTCCATACGGCTTGTCTGGGCGCATTGATGCGTTCTTCACCGGTCAGATCCATATTTATCCTTTATGTTTTCTCTCTTGCCGAGGGGCTTGCAGTGCAGGCAGAATTAAGTGCAGACTGCATTCGTGATCATGATATCGGTTTTAATCACAAGAAAACAACGGCTGAATTTTGTTTTTATTTATCATGCCCTTAAAACACTTCAATCAGTTCATAATTATAGTGTTATAGGTTGTGATTTGAGAAGCGGTTATTCTTCATTAGGGAGAGATTAGCATGGCAGGGAATGAAGCGGGTATTGCAGCAGGTGTGCGTGCACTGAAAGCCCATTGGCAGACAGTTGCCGGGCAGCAGGATATGCGCATGGCTTTTGCCAGTGACCCGCAGCGTTTTCAGCGTTTTTCTCTTAAAATGGATGATCTTCTGCTCGACTGGTCAAAGTGCCGGATCAATGATCAGACAATGGTACTGCTCAAAGATCTGGCTGTGGCCTGCAATGTCGAAGGGCAGCGCGATGCCATGTTTGCCGGTGAGCCGATTAATAACACAGAGAATCGCGCCGTTTTGCATGTGGCGCTGCGTGCAAAGCCGGATGATGTGATTGTCACCGGCGGGGAAAATGTCGTGCCGGAGGTGCAGGAGGTTCTGCATCGTATGAGCCTGTTCAGTGAGGCAATCCGATCCGGTGATCTGGCAGGCGCAACAGGGCGCAGCATTACGGATGTGGTCAATATCGGTATCGGCGGCTCCGATCTCGGGCCGGTGATGGCAACGCTCGCACTCACACCTTATCATGACGGGCCGAATACGCATTTTGTTTCCAATATTGATCCGTCGCATATTGCCGATACGCTGCGTGAACTTGATCCGGAAACCACACTGATCATTATTGCGTCGAAAACCTTCACCACGATTGAGACGATGACCAATGCCAAAACCGCCCGTCAATGGGTAGCAGATGCTTTGGGGGAAGAGGCTGTCGGCGCTCATTTTGTGGCGGTATCCACGGCGCTTGATAAGGTGGCGGCTTTTGGTATCCGCCCGGAGCGTGTTTTCGGTTTTTGGGATTGGGTCGGCGGTCGCTATTCCGTCTGGTCGTCCATTGGTCTGCCGGTGATGCTGGCGATCGGCGAACAGCGTTTTAAAGAATTTCTTGCCGGTGCGCATGTTATGGATGAGCACTTCCGGACAGCACCATTCGAGCAGAACCTGCCGATGATGCTGGGCGTGATCGGTTATTGGCACCGTGATATTTGCGGCTTTAACAGCCGTGCGATTATCCCTTACGATCAGCATCTGGCGCGTCTGCCTGCTTATTTCCAGCAGCTGGATATGGAGTCCAATGGCAAAAGCGTGAAGCGTGACGGCTCGCCGGTTTCCGGTGCAACCGGCCCTGTGGTCTGGGGTGAGCCCGGCACCAATGGTCAGCATGCATTTTTCCAGTTGTTGCATCAGGGCACGGATACGATCCCACTGGAATTCATGATTGCTGTTCACAGCCATGAAACGGAACTGCCGGAACAGCATCAGATGTTGCTGGCCAATTGTCTGGCGCAGAGCGAAGCTCTGATGAAAGGCCGCACGCTGGAAGAGGCGCAGGCGCAGTTACGTGCGCGCAAAATGCCGGAAGCAGATGTGGCACGTATTGCGCCGCATCGTGTGTTCTCCGGTAATCGTCCGTCGGTTACGATTATCTATGACAAGCTGACACCTTTTGCGCTTGGCCGTCTGATTGCTCTTTATGAGCATCGTGTTTTTGTTGAAGCACAACTCTTCGGCATCAATGCATTTGATCAGTGGGGTGTTGAGCTTGGCAAAGAGTTGGCAACCGAATTGCTGGATGTGGTGAACGGTAAGCAGAGCGCCGATGGACGCGATGCCTCAACACAAGGTCTGATCGCGCATCTGCGTCAGTCTCTCTGAGTTTTCGGTTTTCTGAAAATCGATAAGCAGCTATCCCTTTGTTTTTTTGTATTTCGTCGGGAAGTACGTGACAATTTATCGGGATTGGTGTTTCGTGCTGAGATTGAAGCGATGGCTCCCTGCTGTGAGGGCAGCGGGAATATTGAAACTTATAGCATTTCCGAGCCAAAAGTGGGAACCGGTTTTGCGTCGGATAATGCGTAAAAACAAATAGTTACAGCGGTTCCAACGATTCAGTCTTAACTGGAACCGCTGTA
>UCCC01000001.1:0-940195 GCA_900470735.1 Hyphomicrobiales bacterium
GTCTCTCATCGCCCACCATTACCCCTCCTCTTTAAGACCACCTACTACATATAGTCTGAGCATACTAAATCTATAGTATGTCAGCATTTTCTCATAAATTGCTTCACACCACGTGATATCAGGCACAAACCGCCATCACGTGACGATAAAATTATTTTGTCTGTCATGGCCAAATAAATTTCAAAAAAAGAATCGCGAGACTGTTCTGCCGCTTTTGTAAAGTAAAGAATCTGCCTGCGAACTGCAAAGATTCAGCCCTAAAAGCGCTTATTTCTTATATATTGCGGATAAGAATCATATGCACCGGCGGCACCATGCCCTCATGCCGGCTTCCTGCCTTTTGGCCTCTCTCCCGGATATTTATACAGGCCTGTGTATAGCGGGTAAAAATAAATCAGAGACACCATAGGTATTGACGAAAAATTCATAACATATACCATATATAGTGTCTTAAGCAGATCCCACGATTCTGCGACCGCAGATTCGAAACGGCGCTTAAAACGACTTTATCAGGTGCGTTGAATACGGAAATACCGAGTGTAATCCGGATCAGTCACGCCTGTTCTTTGCCGAAAAAGAAGGGATTTGTCTCTTCCGGCACAGAATCGGAATTTGATGTCAGTCATTTAAGTTCCGGAGCATTGCATAATACACAGGGCCAACCGGTTTTCTGTGTGTATGCCGCGAATGTAAGAAGCCAGAGCGGGCGCAACGAAGAAATGAAATGCGATACGCTCCGGTCATGTTGAAAACGGAAGAAGTGTGACGGGTTGCGTCTATATATAGACAGACCGGAAAATCACACTTTAACAAGGCAACAGGAATCAGGTTGTGCGCAAGGTCAGAGCTGCTTTTCAGGTATCGGATTACGAACAGGCTGCAGAGTCTGTGTTTCAGAATACCGTATCAGCAGAAAACTCACCGCAGGCATCCATGTCAGCCACACCAGCCATCCGGGCACAACTGCGTCCGATGGCTTTATATGACCATCCGTAAAACCGGCTTCGGAGCTTCCCGTAAGTTATCCGGATCACCTTTTCTGCCTCTACCGTTCTTCAGTCCGTATCATCAGTTTTTAAAGTACAGCATGCGTTTTGCGGATTAACCGCAGTTTGTGCAGCACATGAAAGGCGCGATTAAAGCGCGCCGTAAATTTCGCCGCCCTTCTGATCGTAAAGGCGGCGAAACCACAGTGCTCGGATTTATCGCCGGTAACAGCCTCAACAGAGGCGCAGCGGCGGGGAATACAGGGAAGCGTCAAACGCACCGTTAGGTGCAAAAAATAAGCGCACAGTTCTTTGAGGGCAAAAAGCTCCGGAGAACAGAGAATACCGCACCCTAAGGTGCAAAGAACAGAAGCACCGTCAGGTGCAAAAGAATAAGCGCATCGCAAGATGCAAAACAAAGCACCATCCGGTGCAGCCATTGAAGCCCTGCAAAGGGAAACGTAGCCCCCGCTACACTGCCTGCGGCCGGTTCCCAGCGGAACAAGCAACAGACAGACAACATAGAGAAAGCTCTGAAGAATATCAGGGCAGTCAAGAAACGAGGAATCCGATGTCCATTACCGTTTACAGCAAGCCAGCCTGTGTTCAGTGCACCGCCACCTACCGCGCTCTGGAACGTCAGGGAATCGATTTCAACATCATTGATATTTCTGCCGATACAGAAGGCTTCGACACTGTTAAGCGCCTTGGTTACATGCAGGTTCCGGTTGTTGTTGCCGGTGATACCCATTGGGCCGGTTTCCGTCCGGACATGATCAGCGCATTGTCTTAATCAGCAGTGCTGACAATCAGCCTGCGGAGCGATGCTTTCCCGCGAACTGCCCTGCCCGTCATCACTTTAGTAATGACGGGCAGCCATACGCGGCAGCCAAAGACCTCAGGCAGATGCCAGAAATCTTACGCCCTCTTCTCTATATGATCTGTATCCGGCAGGCTGAAAAACCTGAATGGCGATCTTATATAAAGAGGGTCTTTGTTTGACTTCAGTTTCCCGCTGAAGCTTTGACATAGGAAGTGGCTATGAGCATGCTCGTCTATTTTTCAAGCGGCACGCAAAATACGCATCGCTTTGTTACCAAAACCGGACTGCCTGCCCTGCGTATCCCGTGCAGCATGAAGGAAGATATTCTGAAGGTTACCCAGCCATTTGTTCTGGTTGTGGCAACCTATGCCGGAGGAGACGGACGCGGCGCGGTGCCTAAACCCGTCATTCGTTTCCTCAATGACAGCTCCAACCGTTCTTTCATCCGCGGCGTCATCGCGGGCGGAAACAGAAATTTCGGCGCCACCTATTGCCTTGCAGGGACAGTCATTTCTGAGAAATGTCAGGTACCGTTTCTGTATCGCTACGAACTGGCGGGAACGGATGAGGATGTCATGAAAGTGCGTCACGGCTTGCAACGTTTTTGGCAGCATGCCGAAGCAGCCTGACGCTCTTATTTGAACAAACCGGCGCATTTTTAATGATGGCTATTAAAAATGCGCCGGCAATAAACAGCAGCAATTGAATGGCTGGCCGCTTTTAAAGCAGGGTCAGAAACATGAACTGGTATGCGGATAAAGCCGTATCTTTATTTGCCCGCCCTGAGAGATGAATTGGAAAAACTGTGACGACTCTTGAGCTTGAACGGAAAGACAAAATCAACACAAGCAGTTCAAACAACGGGAGTTCTAACAAGGACACTCCGGCGATGGATTATCATGCACTGAATGCCATGCTGAACCTGTTCGGCCCGAATGGTGAGATCCAGTTTGATATGGATCGTAAAGCCGTTCGCCAGTATTTCCTTCAGCATGTGAACCAGAACACGGTTTTCTTCCACAATCTGGAAGAGAAGCTCGATTATCTGGTGACCCAGAATTATTATGAAAAAGAAGTTCTGGATCTCTACTCTTTCGAGTTCGTGCAGAATCTCTTCAATCTCGCTTATAAAAAGAAATTCCGCTTCCCGACCTTCCTCGGCGCGTTCAAATATTACACCAGCTATACGCTGAAGACATTTGACGGTCTGCGCTATCTGGAACGTTATGAAGACCGCGTCTGCATGGTCGCGCTGGCTCTGGCCGATGGTGACGAAGCTCTGGCGATCTCGATCATGGAAGAAGTACTGTCCGGCCGCTTCCAGCCAGCGACACCAACCTTCCTCAATGCCGGTAAAAAACAGCGCGGTGAGCTGGTTTCCTGCTTCCTGCTGCGTATGGAAGACAATATGGAATCGATCGGTCGCTCGATCAATTCCGCGCTGCAGCTTTCCAAGCGCGGCGGTGGTGTTGCTTTCTCGCTCACCAATATCCGTGAGCACGGCGCACCGATCAAAATGATCGAGAATCAGTCTTCCGGTATTATTCCGATCATGAAGCTGCTCGAAGATGCTTTCTCCTATGCCAACCAGCTGGGTGCACGTCAGGGTGCCGGTGCGGTTTATCTTAATGCCCACCATCCGGATATTATGCGCTTCCTCGATACCAAGCGCGAAAATGCCGATGAAAAAATCCGCATTAAAACGCTGTCACTCGGTGTGGTGATTCCTGACATTACCTTTGAGCTGGCAAGAAATGACGAGGATATGTATCTGTTCTCGCCATATGATGTGGAACGCGTTTACGGCGTACCTTTCACTGAAATCTCGGTTACAGACAAATACCGCGAAATGGTTGATGACGGCCGCATCCGCAAGCAGAAGATCAAGGCTCGTGCTTTCTTCCAGACACTGGCGGAAATTCAGTTTGAATCCGGCTATCCGTACATCATGTTCGAAGATACCGTGAATGCTGCCAATCCGATTGCCGGCCGTATTACCATGAGCAATCTCTGCTCGGAAATTCTGCAGGTCAGCGAAGCCAGCGTCTATAAAGACGATCTGAACTACGAACATATAGGTAAAGACATTTCCTGCAACCTCGGCTCGCTCAATATTGCGATGACCATGGACAGCCCGGATTTCGGCAAGACCGTTGAAACTTCAATCCGTGCGCTGACCGCTGTGTCGGATATGAGCAAGATCGTTTCTGTGCCATCAATTGCCCGCGGCAATGATGAATCACACGCGATTGGCCTTGGTCAGATGAACCTGCACGGCTATCTGGCACGTGAGCGTATTTACTACGGTTCAGAAGAAGGCGTGGATTTCACCAATATCTACTTCTACACTGTAGCCTATCACGCGATTAAAGCGTCCAACCGCATTGCGATGGATCGCAAATCAAGCTTTGTCGGCTTTGAAGATTCGAAATATGCCGACGGCACATTCTTCGACAAATATACAAGCAAGGTCTGGGAACCGGAAACCGCCCGCGTTCGTGAACTGTTTGAAACCGCAGGCGTTGCGATTCCAACACAGGCAGACTGGGAAGAACTGCGCAAATCAGTGATGGCGCATGGTATGTATAACCGTAACCTTCAGGCTGTTCCGCCGACAGGTTCGATTTCCTACATCAATAACTCGACCTCTTCGATCCATCCGATTGCATCCAAGATTGAGATTCGCAAGGAAGGTAAGATCGGCCGCGTTTATTACCCTGCTCCGTTCATGAACAATGATAATCTCGATTATTATCAGGATGCTTATGAAATCGGCGCTGAAAAGATCATCGATACCTATGCAGCGGCAACGCAGCATGTGGATCAGGGCCTGTCCCTCACCTTGTTCTTCCGCGATACCGCAACAACACGCGATATCAACAAGGCGCAGATTTATGCATGGCGCAAGGGAATCAAAACGATCTACTATATCCGCCTGCGCCAGATGGCTCTGGAAGGCACACAGGTAGAAGGCTGCGTTTCCTGCACCCTGTAATCATCGTCACGTTTGAAAAAGCACCGTCTGTCTGCGACAGACGGTCTTCTCCTCACACATTCAGAGCTTAAAATGAACGCCCAACCTAAACTGATCTGCGCCACCAAGGCCGTTAACTGGAACCGCATCGAAGATGATAAAGATCTCGAAGTCTGGAACCGTCTGACCGGTAATTTCTGGCTGCCTGAAAAAGTGCCGCTGTCCAACGATATTCCATCCTGGGGCACGCTGACACCAGCAGAAAAAACACTGACCATCCGTGTTTTCACTGGTCTGACCCTGCTCGACACCATTCAGAACACCATCGGCTCAATTTGCCTGATGCCGGATGCGGTAACACCGCATGAAGAAGCTGTTCTGTCGAATATCAGCTTCATGGAAGCGGTTCATGCCCGTTCTTATTCCTCGATCTTCTCTACCCTGTGCTCGACACCGGATGTGGATGATGCCTATCGCTGGAGTGAAGAAAACCCGCATCTGCAGCGCAAAGCCGCTCTGATCGTCAATGAATATAAATCTGATGATCCGATGAAGCGCAAAATCGCCAGTGTTTATCTGGAAAGCTTCCTGTTCTATTCCGGCTTTTATCTGCCAATGTACTGGTCGAGCCGTGCGAAACTCACCAATACCGCTGACCTTATCCGCCTGATTATTCGCGATGAGGCCGTGCATGGTTATTATATCGGCTATAAATATCAGGTCGCTCTGGAAAAAGAGAGCGAAGAGCGCAAGCAGGAGCTGAAAGATTTTGCCTTTGCTATGCTGCTCGATCTCTATGATGTTGAGACCAAATATACGGAAGCGCTGTATGACGGCACCGGTCTGACCGAAGATGTCAAAAAGTTCCTGCATTATAATGCGAACAAAGCGCTGATGAATCTCGGTTATGAATCATTATTCCCGAGCACAGTTACCAATGTTAATCCGGCGATCCTGTCTTCGCTCTCACCAAATGCCGATGAGAATCATGACTTCTTCTCCGGTTCCGGCTCCAGCTATGTGATCGGTAAAGCGGTTGCGACCGAAGATGATGACTGGGATTTTTAATATGTTCATCTGACAAAGAAGCAAATTCATCTGAAAAGACTTCTTTTACGAGCATAAAAAACAAACGAGCCCCTGAGCTGACAAAACGGCTCAGGGGCCTCCTTATTTTAGGGAGTTTTTCAACACATTGAAATCAATATAATATCTAGTGTTTTCAATTCACGTAATTGAGCAAAACCTGCTAAACGGCAGCAAATTATTAAGCAAGAACAATACTTAAACTTCGTTTACTATGTAATTTAAGCCTTGCAAAACACTCTGGCGCTATAAGTCATTGCAGGTCATCAAGACCATAACAAAAAGAACTATCTGGAGTTAAGGCAATGAAAGCAATTTTCAAACGTTTCCGTAAAAATGAAGACGGCGCAACAGCAATCGAATACGGCTTAATCGCAGCGCTTATCGCTGTTGTTATCATTGGCGCACTAACAACACTTGGCGGTGGCATTAGCGGCACATTTGACAAGGTTTCAAAGGAGCTAGGTGCAGCTACAGAGAGTACAGAGAATCCAGAACAATAAACCAGCTATAAGCTTTCCAACTTTAGAAACCGTCCGGTCTATACTGGACGGTTTCTTTTTCATGAGCCCCTACTGTCGAGTAAACAAGTTCATGTATTCAAATAACTTTTTCAAATCTGAAATTGGATCAACAGCTATTGAGTACTCCCTGATAGCAGCTTTTATCGGGTTAGTGATTGTCGGCTCTCTATTTCTCATTGGCAATTCAATTCAAGAGCCTCTCAACGAAGTCAGCCAGCGCTGGCAGATACCAATAAATAAAAATAATCTTATTTCAGCTTCCTCATGCCGCGCTTTGTCACGCTGCACATCCCCCTCATCTGCCTTTATAGTCGCATAGCAAATCCTCTTTAAATGCCAATGCGATGAAAGCCTGATGAATCACATACCAAGCGTCCCTGTAAAACCTGACTATCTTCATTTTGATCCTGCTACCCGTCACGTGCGAATTGATCCGCATCAGCCGGAATTTGTGCAGAATCCCTATGCGGCCTATGCGTGGCTGCATCACAATGCGCGGGTATTTTTCTGGGAAGATTACGGTTTCTGGTGCTTTGCCGGTTATGACGATATTAACAAGCTATTCCGCGACCGCCGTTTTGGCCGTGAAGAACCGGGCGGTTATCGCGCCAATGCAATCAACCGCGAACATCTCAAAAATTTCGACGGCGTTGAGCGCCACTCCATGCTGGAGATCGAGCCGCCGGTGCATACCCGCCTGCGCACTCTCGTTAATCGCGCTTTTGTGTCCCGTCAGGTTGAACGCTTGCGTCCGCGTATTGAAAAGCTTGCCAATGAGCTGATTGACGGCTTTGAACACCAAGGCCATGTCGACCTGATGCCTGCTTTCGCCACCCCTATTCCGGTAGTGGTGATTGCCGAAATGCTCGGTGTGCCGACTGACAACGCCCCGCAACTGCTCGACTGGTCGCATCGCATGGTCAACATGTATATGCACAATGCGACGCGTGAAGTGGAAGACAGCGCCAATCAGGCGGCCAAAGAATTCTCCGACTATTTGCGTGACTACGCTGCACAGCGCCGCAAAAATCCGGGTGATGACCTGCTGAGCCTGTTGCTGGCCGCAGAAGAAAATGGAGCCAAGCTCTCGGAAGATGAGCTGATCACCACCTGTATCCTGCTGCTCAATGCCGGACATGAAGCAACGGTCAATCAGACCGGTAATGCGGTTAAGACCATTCTGCAAAGCGGATTGGATCATCACGATCTGTTTGCAACGCCGGAATCAACCGCCGCTGTAGTTGAGGAAAGCCTGCGCTTTGATGCACCGCTGCATATGTTCACCCGCTATGCCTATAATGAGACTGAAATTGCTGAAGGCGTAACGCTCAAAGCCGGTGAACAACTTGGTCTGCTACTTGGTTCCGGCAACCGCGATTATCAGGCTTTTGAGCAGCCGGACCGCTTCTGGCCGGAACGTCCGGATCAGAAGAATGTTTCCTTCGGAGCCGGTATCCATTTCTGCATCGGCGCACCGCTGGCACGTCTGGAAATGCAGGTTTCTCTGGCAACATTGTTCAAGCGTCTGCCGAATTTGCGATTTGCCGAGCCGCCGCTCTATGGCGACACCTATCATTTTCACGGCATGCAAAGCCTGAAACTGGAATGGTAAAAACAAAAACGCCGCGTCTATCAAGACGCGGCGTTTTCTATTTCAGACAATATAACTTTAAAGCTTTATCACATAGGTTTTACGAGTCGTTTCAATCACTTCCCACGTGCCTTTAAAGCCCGGTCTGATGATGAAACTATCGCCTGCCCGCAAAGTGACCGGCTCCTTGCCTTCTTCTGTGACCACAGACACACCGCTAATCAGCTGGAAGAACTCCCACTCATCATAAGCGACATGCCATTTACCAATCGTCGACTCCCAGATACCGGCATAAAGCCCGTCTGAAGTCTCCTCCGCATTCCATGTTCTGAACTGCGGATCACCGGAAATGATACGCCCTTCTGCAGGCGCACCAAGTTCCGGTTCAGACACTGTATTTACAGGCAGCAACAGTGGCATCAGGCGATCTTTGACAGAGCCTGTTCAAGATCAGCGATAATATCGTCAGCATCTTCAATGCCAATCGACAAACGCACCACTTCCGGCCCTGCACCGGCAGCAACTTTCTGCTCATCTGTCAGCTGACGATGGGTGGTTGATGCCGGATGGATAACCAGCGAGCGGGTATCACCGATATTTGCCAGCAGTGAGAACAGTTCCAGCGAGTTCGCAAATGTCTTACCGGCTTCATAGCCGCCCTTCAGACCGAAGGTGAATACTGCACCGCCGCCTTTAGGCGAATATTTCTGCTGCAGAGCATAATATTTGTCGGTTGGCAGACCGGCATAACGCACCCATGAAACTTTCTCGTGCTTTTCCAGCCACTGAGCTACTTTCAGCGCATTGTCGCAATGGCGCTGCATACGCAGTGGCAGAGTTTCAATACCGGCCAGAATCTGGAACGAGTTGAACGGAGAAATTGCCGGACCAAAATCGCGCAAACCGAGTGTGCGTGCTGCAATGGCAAAAGCAATATTTCCGAAAGTTTTATGCAGTTCCGCACCGGCATATTCAGGGCGTGGCTCACTCAGCATCGGGTAATTTCCGGATTTCGACCAGTCGAATGTACCGCCATCAACCAGAATACCACCCATGGAATTGCCATGACCGCCGATGAATTTAGTCAGCGAGTGCACAACAATATCTGCACCATGTTCAATCGGGCGGATCAGATATGGCGATGCCATTGTATTATCAACGATCAGCGGCAGACCGTGCTTATGCGCGATTTCCGCAATAGCAGCGATATCAACAACGATACCACCCGGATTGGCCAGACTTTCAATGAAAATCGCACGGGTTTTGTCGTCGATCTGTTTCTCAAAGCTGGAAACATCATCCACATCACCCCAGCGCACTTCCCAGCCGAAAGACTTGAAAGCATTGCCGAACTGATTGATCGAACCGCCGTAAAGCTTGTTTGCAGCAACAAAATTGTCGCCGGTACGCAGCAGATTGTGGAATACCAGCAACTGTGCAGCATGGCCGGATGCAGTAGCAACGGCAGCTGTACCGCCTTCAAGCGCTGCAACACGCTCTTCCAGAACGGCTGTGGTCGGGTTGGTCAGACGGGTATAGATATTGCCGAATGCCTGCAGGCCGAACAAAGCGGCAGCATGGTCAACATCATCAAAAACATAAGATGCTGTCTGATAAATCGGCGTGGTGCGGGCACCTGTTGTCGGATCCGGCTTTGCGCCTGCATGGATGGCAAGGGTATCAAAACTGGGGCTGCGCTTAGACATTCTCTACTCCCAAGATAAAAACTTTGGGACAGGTTAGAATTTTACTTCCCCACAAGCAAAGAAAAAGATTCCGCTTAATGCTATAATTCACGCAAACTATTATCTTTTTTGGCTGACGCAGACACCGGCCACCAATAAACCTGTTTATGCTCCGATCAGGCGCTGATGCTGCTGTTTTGTGCACATATTGGTCACCACCTGCATCCCAGCAGCACGGGCTTTGGCTTCCGCTTCTTCATGGCTGATTTCAAGCTGCAACCACAAAACATCAGGCTGTGTTTTCAGCGCCAGAATTTCATCAACGATGGCAGGCACTGCGTTAGAAGCACGGAAAACATCAACAATTTCGATTTTTTCCGGAATATCTGCCAGTGAAGCATAAACGGTCTGACCAAGTATCTGTTTGCCCGCCTGCCCCGGATTAACCGGAATAACCTTATAACCATGCTCCAGCAGATATTTCATCACGCCAAAACTCGGTCGATCTTCGTTCGGAGAAGCCCCGACCAATGCAATGACATGCTTAGTCTGCAGGATAGATTTTACTTGTTCATCATTCATGGAACTCTCCGTTTTTATGCTCAGTTATGTAAAACCTAATCTAGGTTTTTATCGGCAGCAATTAAAGAGTCTCGCCTGTATAGCGCCAATCAAAAGGTAAAACCGGCAATAATTAATAGGGTAACCTATTACCGTATTTTTAACACATTGATTTTAAACATTTATTTCAAAATAACGTCATTTCAGTGCACTTGACGTGTTTACAGCAGCCCTGTATTGCACAGCCAGAAAGCGCGCATCTATCAAAGATGGGCGGTTTTCATTTGTTACGAGCAGATTTCTGCCGGAACACAAGCAACAAAAAAAGCCTTGCTCCAGTCTCTGTTGCAAGGATTATTTCCAAGGATAACTTCAATGGCAACTTTTTCCCAGAAGCCAGCAGAAGTGGTGAAGAAGTGGATCCTGATCGACGCTGAAGGCGTTGTTCTCGGTCGTCTCGCTTCTCAGGTCGCCAACATTCTGCGCGGTAAGAACAAACCAACCTTTACTCCACACGTTGACGACGGTGACAATGTCATCATCATCAATGCGGACAAGGTAGTTCTGACCGGCAAGAAGTACACCGACAAGGTTTACTACTGGCACACTGGCCACCCAGGCGGTATTAAAGAACGTACAGCTCGTCAGATCCTCGAAGGCCGTTTCCCGGAACGCGTCGTTGAGAAGGCGATTGAACGTATGGTTCCGCGCGGTCCGCTCGGCCGTCGTCAGATGAAAAACCTGCGCGTTTATGCAGGCGCTGACCACCAGCACGAAGCACAGCAGCCAGAAGTCCTCGACATCGGCGCTTTGAACAGCAAAAATAAGAGGAACGCATAATGGCTGAGCAGCTCAACTCGCTCGAAGAACTTGGCACAGTTGCAGCAGCTGCTGCTCCTGAAGCTCCGGTTCACGTTAAAAAAGTCGACGCTCTCGGACGTTCTTATGCGACCGGTAAGCGTAAAGATGCGATTGCACGCGTTTGGGTAAAGCCAGGCACAGGCAAGATCATCGTAAACGGCAAAGAGTTCAATGCATACTTTGCTCGTCCGGTTCTGCAGATGGTTCTGCAGCAGCCAATCGTTGCAGCAAACCGCGCTGGTCAGTTTGACATCATCGCGACTGTTGCTGGCGGTGGTCTGTCCGGTCAGGCCGGTGCAGTTCGTCACGGCATTTCAAAAGCTCTGACTTACTACGAACCAGCTCTGCGCGCAGTCCTCAAGAAGGGCGGCTTCCTGACACGCGATAGCCGTGTTGTAGAACGTAAGAAATACGGTAAGGCGAAAGCCCGTCGTAGCTTCCAGTTCTCCAAGCGCTAATTTTTTATCGCTTACGAACGACAGAAAAGCGGATCTTCGGATCCGCTTTTTTTATTTCATGCGACAGAGTAGCGGCTGTCACCTGTAACGCTTGGTCTTTATGCTTTCACATCACCAAGCTTCAGGATTCTGTCTCATGCATAATCGCTCTCCCTTCGCCATCCTTCCCGCTGCACCTTATTATGTTGTTGCTTTTTCATCCCAACGCACGCCGGATGATGATGCAGGCTACGGCGAGATGGCCGATCAAATGGTTGAACTGGCAGAAAAACAGGACGGTTTTCTCGGCGTCGAGAGCGTGCGGGATGCAAGCGGCTTCGGCATTACCAATTCTTACTGGCGCGATGAGGAAAGCATTCGTAACTGGAAGCGCAATATCGATCATCTTGCCGCGCAGAAGCAAGGCCGCACCATGTGGTATGAAACCTATGCCTTACGGATTGCCCGTGTTGAGCGCGCCTACGGCTTTCATGCTGAAAGCTCTAAAACTAAATGACGGCTCATAAATTCACATTGAAGCGTTTAGACTTGCCTGAAATGGCGCAGGCTTCCCGTATTCATCGGGCATCATTTGATGATCGTCTGCCGTGGCTCAAAGGGCTGCACACACCGCAAGAAGATCAATGGTTCTATGAAAACTGTATCTTTCCACAATGTGAGGTCTGGGCAGCCTTTGCACCTGAAATGGCTGGCATTATTGCCTTTAAAACAGGGTGGATTGAACAGCTCTATATTTTGCCGGAGTTTCAGGGACGCGGTATCGGCAGCGCTCTGCTTAAACAAGCACAGCAGACATTCCCGCACCTGCAACTATGGACATTCCAGCGCAATATTCAGGCGCAGAAATTCTACGGGAAGCATGGCTTTATGGCAATCGATCAAACTGATGGTCGTGACAATGAAGAAAAGGAACCGGATATTCTTTTTGAATGGCGAAAATCCGTTTCCTGAGTGTCGCTCCCTCTCAGCCTTTCCAGACCCGTAAATTCGTGCGATTGATTTCCAGCTGTCGCGCCGGTGTTTGCTTGTAATAATCATTGGCCATACCGCTGATCCAGTCCCCGTAATTCGGGTTTGGCAGCATTATAAATTTCGAACCGAATTGCTTCTGCCGCGCTGCAACCTGCAAACGGCGCTCACGATTATTCTTGCCGTAATATTGAGTGCCAAAATCATTGAGATTGTCGCCGATATAAACAACCACATCATAGCCCTTTGATTTAACCAGATCAAAGCGCGCCTGCTTGTTTGACTGAGTTGTGCGCAGAAGAACTGTTTCGCGCGACACACCGGGAAAGCCAAGTTTTTGCAGGTTTTCGACCGTGGCAGCATAAGATGTGTCATCACGATTGGAGATATAAAACATCCGCCCGCCGTGAGAATTGACATAACGTGCAAAGGAAACAGCACCGTCAATGGCTGTAGCCTGTTTCGCCTCCATCCAGCGCGCCCATGTCGGCTTGGTATAAGGCACACCATGCTCCACCCGCCATGCAGCATAGGCAGAATTGTCGATCATTGTTTCATCCAGATCAACGATAACTGCTTTCTTGTGACCGTCCCGTGCCTTTGCCGCATCGAATGCACGGCGTGCTGTATTAAAAGCCTGATAGGCCAGTGCCTGATATTCACCTGACTGCTGCACCCAGTTCAATCCCAGAACCGCTTGCTGTTCCAGTTTCATTTGCGCAGCTTTCTGATCACTGACACATCCAGTGACAGCAACCGCCACACCTGAAACTAATAAAAACCGCAATAAAGTGCTTTTCATCATATCCCCTCAGACACATCAAAAAAGCTCAATCTGTGGGTAAAGCAGCACTATACGCAATCACAACTCTGCGCCCGATAATCTACCGAAAACATGAAATGACCAGCTTATCACAGAGCAGTCATGTGAGCCATTGCAGTGACGGCTGATGCCATGCATTATCCGACATATCCGGCCAGAGACCTGGCTGGATATCTGGCCGAAAAAGATAGTACCTGACATAATGAATCAACTGCTTTACAGGTTGATTCATCAAAAATCTCTAACCGCATGAATTCTCTACCTATAAGGCAAAATTCAAATGAAACCGAAAATCTTTATTGACGGCGAACATGGCACAACGGGTCTGCAGATCCGCACACGTCTTGCCGGTCGCACTGATCTGGAAATCCTGTCTATTCCGGAAGAAGAGCGACGTAATAAAGACCTGCGCGCTGATCTGCTGCGCTCGGCTGACATTGCGATTCTCTGCCTGCCGGATGATGCCTCGCGTGAGGCTGTTATTCTGCTTGAAGGTCATGCCACCCGTATTATCGACACGTCCACGGCACACCGCACGCATTCCAGCTGGGTCTATGGCTTTGCAGAGCTGGAAGCTTTGCAAGCACAGCGCATCCGTGAAGCCCGTCTGGTAGCTAATCCGGGCTGCTATCCGACCGGTGCAATTTCGCTGATCCGCCCGCTGCGTGATGCAGGGCTGATGAACAGCGACTATCCGGTGACTGTGAATGCTGTTTCGGGCTATACCGGCGGCGGCAAACAGATGATTGCCCAGATGGAAGATGTGAACCATCCGGAACATATGACGGAAAACAACTTCCTCTATGGTCTGAATCTCAAACATAAACACCTGCCGGAAATGCAGATGTACGGCAAACTCGACCATGCGCCGATTTTTGCCCCAAGTGTCGGTCGTTTCCCGCAGGGGATGATCGTGCAGGTTCCGGTCTATCTCGACCACCTCAAAGGCAAGCCGACACTGGCAGATGTGCATAAGGAGCTCACCGCTCATTATTCCGGCCAGAAGATTGTACGTGTTGTTCCTCTTGAGGAAAGCGCTGCAATAGCGCGCGTGGATGCGGAAATGCTGGCTGATACTGACGGCATGAACCTCTATGTCTTCGGTTCAGAAGGCGGCAAGCAGATCAATCTGGTGGCTGTGCTGGATAATCTCGGCAAGGGTGCATCGGGTGCAGCCGTGCAGAATATGAACCTGATGCTCGGTCTGAGCTAAGCCATTATGCATCAGTTGCAAGTGACGCCGCCTGAGTTTCCGGCACATTGGCAGATTACCTCTGCAACACTGCTGGCTGACACCAATTCCAGCCATATCTGGAAAGCAACAATCACCGGAGAGGAGAACTCTCCGGTGATCGTGAAAATACTGAAACCTGCAGGTCATGAAGAGCTGCGTGGCGCTTATTATATGCGTGAGCGCGATGGTCATGGTGCTATCCGGCTTCTCAACCTCCGGCTTGATCCCACCATGATGCTGCTGGAATATGCCGGTGATTATGATCTCAAAGCGCATCTGGATGCCGGATATGATGCGGACACCGTCCGTATCGCTGCGGATGTGATCCGCGCTTTGCACAGTCCGTCCGGTCAGGCTCTGCCGTCTGAATTGCAGCCTCTGCGCAAACATTTCAAAAGCCTGTTTGATCTGGCTGATGCCGCGCAGGACATCTACGCCGATGCAGCCGGACTGGCATTGCATTTGCTCGATCAGCCGCATGAGATCATCGCCCTGCATGGTGATCTGCATCATGAGAACATTATTCAAAGTTCGCGTGGCTGGCTGGCAATTGACCCGCACGGACTGTGCGGCGATGCAGCTTTTGACTGCGCTAATCTGTTTTACAACCCGCTTGACCGCGATGATCTCTGCCTTAACGGGCACAGAGCTTTGACTATGGCTGAGATCTTCTCAGAAACTATCGGCAAGCCTGCATCCTATATTCTCGATTATGCCTTTTGCTATGGCTGCCTCTCGGCTGCATGGCACCGCGAGGACGGCAATGATGCGGACGAAGCGCGGGAACTGAAAATAGCATCCGCATTGCGCAAACTACGCCTTGAAACTTACCCATAAAAAAGCCCGCATTTTGCGGGCTTCTTGTTTTAAGCGTGGCGCACGGCATAGGCGCCTTTGCAGGCACGCCAGTGCGCAACAGCAAAGCTCAGCACCACCAGAGCAAAGCCCTGATGCGCCAGCCCCCACTCAATCGGCACCATGGTCAGCAAGGCGACGATGCCGATCGCTGCCTGCATCAGAATCAGGCCAAGCAGCACCACAGAGCGCCGTGCATGGGTTGTGCCGGAAGCATAGCGATGAGTTTGCACAACATGCAGCACTGCAAGCACCAGAACCGTATAGGCAAACATGCGGTGAATGAACTGCACGGTTTTCGGGTTCTCAAACAGGTTGCGCCAATAAGGCTGGTTGGTGAACAGATCAGACGGAATAATTGCGCCATCCATCAGCGGCCATGTATTATAGGTCAGGCCGGCATGAAGCCCCGCAACCAGACCACCGAGATAAATCTGCACCAGAACCGCGAAAACCAGCCATCCGGCAAAGCGTTGCACATTTTTCTGCGCTGGTTTTTCCGTATATTCAGCCAGTCCCCGCGCCACATAGAACACCGCAACAATGATGATACAGGCCATTGTAAGATGCACGGCCAAACGATACTGGCTCACAGATGTCAGCACGCTCAGACCTGATGCCACCATCCACCAGCCGATTGCGCCCTGCAGACCGCCGAGAGCCAGAATACCCAGCATCCGTGCTTTCAGACCATCCTGCAAACGACCTGTTACCCAGAAGAAAATCAGCGGAATTGCTACCAGAAAGCCGACAAAGCGCGCCAGCATACGATGCGCCCATTCCCACCAGAAAATGAACTGGAACTCTTCCAGTGCCATACCTTTGTTGATCTGCTGATATTGCGGAATCTGGCGGTATTTATCGAACTCCTCAAGCCATTCTGCATGATTAAGCGGCGGAATAACACCGTGAATCGGCTTCCATTCGGTAATCGACAGGCCAGAACCGGTCATACGCGTTGCGCCGCCCACCATAACAATGGCAATCAGCACCACAAACACCGCATAGAGCCACCACCGCACCAGTTTACGGTTCTTATCGTGGTTAGCACTGACCGGCTGTTGTTTTGCCGGTAATGCGGCATAATCTGTGATCATCAATTCTGCTCCGCCTGAATTCCGCCCTGCAATTACATGCCGCATGAGCCCCATGAATACAAGCCAACAGCGCGCGACACGCAGACGCTGTTTTTAGTTCCCACGTCAATTTACGGTGACCTCGCGGTTATCACCGTGGTTATCAACAATGGATTAAAACATTTCAGATTTAAATCTGTCTGGTGTATGAGTGGGGAGACGGAGTGAGAAATATGCCTGTACGCCTGAAAAAACTGATCGGAACTTTTCTGCTTGTTGTGCTGATTGCAGTCTATGCACTGCTGGCGACCATTATTGCGGTTGCACATCTCGGCCAGTCTTCAGTCTGGCTGCAGCTCGCCTATTTCTTCTTCACCGGCTTCCTTTGGATTCTTCCGGCAATGTATCTGCTGTGGTGGATGGTTCAGCCACCCAAAACCCGCTAAACCATGTTTCAAACAGTCTGTCTCACCAAGCTGGCTGATGCTTTACCGCTCTGGAGCAGCAATGATGCGACTGTGCATGGCATTGCTCAATCAGCACTCTGGACCAAGCTCTGGCATCAACACGTCAACCCGGACTGTTTAGTGCTGGCATTGTTTATTGATAACAGCCCAGCTCTGCTGCTACCGCTTGAAATCATCAAACAAAAACAACAGGTCATTGCCCGCTTTGCCGGAGGCTCTCATGCCAATTGCAATTTCCCTGTGCTGTTTCCGGCTTTTGCCAGTCAGATCACAGACGAACATATCTATGCATTGATGACCTGCCTGAAGGAAGCGCGGCCGGATATTGCCCTGCTCTCGCTTACCCGTCAGATGGAAAACTGGCTGGGCTTCAGCAATCCGTTGCTGAGCTTGCGTCATCAGCTTAATCCGAATCCCGCACTAACCGCTTCTCTGCCGGATCGTTTTGATCTCGTACTTGAGCGCAGCAATGCATCGCGCAAACGCAAAAAACATCGTCAGCACGCACGTCGCTATGATGAAGCCGGTGCATGGCGCATCTATATCGCCGTCACACCTGAAGAAAACATCGCCGCCTACGATGCTTTTTATGCCATGAAAAGCCAGCGCTTTGCCAATCAGGGCATTGCCAATAGTTTTACCGGTGATGCTCTGACAGGCTTCTTCCGCGATCTTTTTGCTGCCCCTGAAAATGACGATGCAAGGCAATATCGCCTGCATGTGCTCGAGGTCGCGGATAAACCGCGCGCCGTGATCGGCTGCTCTTACTGGCAAAGTCCTGAAACGGCATCTGCGCCTGTAAAGCGCGGCCTGACGGTTGAGTTCGGTGCTTTTGCCGATGATGATCTGGTAACAGCCAGCCCAGGCGATTTCCTGTTCTACGAGGCCATAATCAAAGCGATTGATGAAGGGCTGGATTATTTCAGCTTCGGCATTGGCGAAGAAAAATATAAACGCGACTGGTGCGATATTGAGCAGCCGCTCTATGACAGCCATATTGCGCTGACATTCAGAGGTCATCTGAGCGCAACCTTCAATCAGCTACGCTCAGGTCTTGTCTATCGCATTAAAACTAGTCGCCATCTCTGGCCACTGGTTAAAAAACTACGGCAGAAGCTTCGCTAAACGCCCTAAATTCTTAAGAATGCGGAACCATCAGAATGGTCACATCTTCCTGACCCGCCTCATGGAAAGCCAGCGCGGTTTGCGCGACAGTCTGATCTTCACTGTCAAACACATTCATCACGAAAAGCGACACATCACTATCGAGATTCAGTGCCTGTTCAGCCGTTGAAGCACCGATTTCCACCAGAACAAAATCATAAGCCGTTTCCAGTGCTTCAAAAATCACCGGCAGACGCTCGGCTTGTGCCATTGCAGCCTTCGGATCAGAAAGGCCGGTCGGAATGACATCGGCGTCAGAATAAAGATCACCGTGAATAATATCGGTAAACTGCTTCACATTAAGCAGGAGATCAGTAATGCCCGCCGGTTTATTGCCATCCAGCATCGCCTGACTGATCGCACCGGTGCCGCTCATATCCACCAGCAGCACCCGCAGACTGCGGTCCGCCAACTCGCGCAGCAAATGTACACTGCCCGCAGAACCGGCATCACCTTCCGGCGAAATCAAAATAATGCGGCGACGCTCCTGCAACATCAAACGACTGGCGATTGCAGCAACACCATTCGGTGCATAAATATCATCGGTTTCTGCCACAACCTCATCTGTATCATCCTCAGACACCGTGTAACTGTCATAAATACGCTGAATGGTTTCGACATCAATTTCTGGACGGGCCATCGGACGCTCAATCATCTCATTATTCGCTACGGCAGGCTCAGAGACCGGCTGCGTAATCAGTTTATTATCAATCTGTGCGGTTTTATTATGTGCGGGACTACCGTTCTCTGCATTACGATTATCTTCATCACCCCAGATATTCTGTCCCCTGACAGGGCTGACAGGATTTCTGGTTAACGCACGGCCGCTGAAAAGCTCACGCAGCAGCACAAAAACCGACAAGAACAACAAGCCGGCAACAAAACTCATGCCGACCATTGGCAGAACTTTAGGGAAATAAGGTTCACCGGCTACGGTAGCTTCAGAAAATATCCGCGCATCTGCAGGCTGATCAGTCCGGTCCGCACGGCTGGAGGCCTCACGGAAACGCGCCAGATAGGTTTGCAGCAGGTCGCGTTGCGCTGCCGCTTCCCGTTCCAGAGCGCGCAACTCAACTTCTTTGCTGCCAGCTTCAGCAGCCTGTGCCTTGAGGCGGTTCAGTTCGCGTGTCTGCTCCTGCTCAAGACTGCGGGCAGTATTCACCTCATTATCGAGGCTCTTGAGAATTGTATTGCCTTCTTGCCGGATCTGCCGGTCAAGATCAGCCAATTGTGCACGCAAGCCCTGCAGACGCGGATGCCCGTCCAGCAACGTGGTCGACAGATTGGCAATCTCAGCCATCAATGCACCACGGCGCTCATTGAGCTGCTGCATAATGCCTGAGGACATCACCTCCGGCAGACTATTGACCGGCACACCTTTTTTCAGGGCTGCGCGGATGCTCTCAGCTTTGGCTTCGCTCGCCGCACGCTGCGCCTTCAGACGAGAGAGTTCCGATGAGATATCGGACATCTGCTGCGTCGCAAGTGATGTATTACCGCTGGTATTCAGCAAATCTGTTGCTGCGCGAAAATCTGCGATCTTACTTTCTGCTTCACGAACCTTTTTGGTCAGCTGGTCGATTTCCGGTGCCAGCCAGCCTGTTGCATCGCCTGTCAGCTGACGTTTGGCAGCAACCTGCGTGGCAATATATTCATCGGCAATTTTATTGGCGACACTTGCAGCAATTTCTGCGTTTTTCGCAACAAATTCAACGACGATAACCCGAGATCCGGTAACAGCATAAACTTGTAAATTCTCACGCATACGGGTGAGAACCTGCTCAGATACCGGAATTGTGCGCGGATCAGGCCGCAACCCAAGCATGACCAGAACCTGTTTTACCGGTGACATGATCTTCGGATAAAATTCGTTATAATCAGCCAGCTTCAAATCTGTGGCGACTTTCGCCAGCACCTGCGCGGAGCTGATCAGTTCCACCTGAGATTTTACAGCCTCAGCATCCAGCAACGGACGATCATTCTCAGTTCCGGCATTCGGCCGCGTGAAAACAGACTCGCGCATTTCAATAAGAATACGTGCTTCAGATCGGTAATACGGCGTCAAAAACTGTGCAACGCCCCATGTCAGAACTGCAAATAGCACAGCCCCCAGCACAATAAACAGCCAGTTACGTTTCAGAGCAGCAAACAGCGCTCCGATATCAATATCCGTATTTTCTGCTGTATTACGCATAACTGAACCGACCCCAATACTCTGAACAGAGCTGACATGGTAAATGTTCAAGGTAACTATAGCGTTAAACTGCCATGCTTCCACCCTCTTCCTTTAAGGGGCAGCTTCATATCTTTACTTTAGCAGTTTGTATTTAATGATATTTTTGTAATTGCACTCAAATTATGCGCAGTACCTTTACGCCATATTAACCCTAATAATTCAATAATTGTTTTCAATCGAACAGGCAGCGTATTGCGCGCCGTGCTGATTAATTAAAATTTGCGCGACAACAAGCTTTATGCGAACGGCCTTTATGCAGCCGATACGTACTGAAAGCGGTATGAGGATAAGAGCAGAATGAAAACACATGTTTTTATGGCAGCTTTGGGGATAACCGGTCTGATCCTTTCAGGCTGCTCCAGCTATCAACCTGCTCCGCCAGCTTTTCATGAAGCTCTGAATCAACCTTATATTCTGGGATCCGGTGATCGTCTGCGCATTACTGTGTTTGAACAAACCGGTCTCAGCAACACCTATTCCGTCGATCAGTCCGGCTACATTGCCTTTCCGCTGATCGGCAGCATCCCTGCCCGCGGCAAAACTGCCAAACAGCTTGAATCCGCAATAGCAACCAAATTGCGTGGCGGCTATATCCGTAATCCTGATGTCAGCGTAGAAATTGACCGTTACCGCCCTGTCTTCATTATGGGTGAAGTCGGCGGCGCGGGACAATATTCTTACGTGCCTGGCATGACCGCCCAGACCGCCATTGCGGCTTCCGGCGGCTTCACACCACGCGCCAATCAGGAAAGCGTTGATATTACACGCCAAATTAACGGTAAAATCTTTACCGGACGGGTGCGTATTACGGATCCGATCCTTCCAGGTGACACAATCTATGTCCGTGAGCGCCTGTTCTGATCTGAAATCCTTATAAGTTAAATGCATTGCTCTGAGATGAGGGAATTGTGAAGCAAAAATCTTTGCGGATTATCCATTGCTTCCGTTCACCTATAGGCGGTGTCTTCAGACATGTCCGCGATCTTGCAGCAATGCAAAACGCCGCCGGTCATCAGGTCGGCGTCATTTGCGAATTATGTGAAGACGGCGCTCTCGAGCAAGCGCAATTCGCTTCTCTGCTACCGGATTTGGCCTTAGGCCTGCACCGCATTCCGATCAGCCGCCAGATAGGTCTGAGTGATATTGGCGCCATTATCTCAACACGCAAGATAATTAAAAAACTTCAGCCGGACATTGTACATGGTCACGGTGCCAAAGGCGGTACTTATGCGCGGCTTGGCACGTTATTCACGCGCAAGCAACGCAATCAGATAACCATACCACAACGGTTTTATTCCCCTCATGGCGGCAGTCTTCATTATGATGCAGAATCCATGGCCGGCAAAATCATGTTTACAGCCGAGCGCTGGCAAGAGCCGTTGACTGACGGCCTGATTTTTGTCTCCGCCTATGAGGAGAAAGTTTATCACGCTAAAGTTGGTGATCCGCGCTGCTCTTATAAAATTATCCGCAACGGTATCAGTAAAGATGAATTCGCGCCGGTATCACTTAATACAGATGCCTCCGATTTTTTGTTCACCGGCATGATGCGTGACCTCAAAGGGCCCGACCTGTTTATTCGCGCCGTTGCCGAGTTAAACATGACAGCTAAAGCCGGAAACCGTCCCCCTATCACCGGCACAATGGTTGGTGATGGCCCGCAAAAACAAGACTATCAAGCCTTGGCTGAGCAACTGGGTTTAAAACAGCATATTCGTTTTTATCCGGCTATGCCGGTACGTGAAGCGCTCACGCTTGGCCGCATCTTTGTTCTCCCCTCCCGCGCTGAATCTTTACCCTATATTGCACTGGAAGTTCTGGCAGCTCAACGCAATATTATTGCCAGCCGCGTCGGCGGATTGTCTGAAATCTTTGGAGAAAACAGCAACGCTCTGTGCAAACCTGAAACCTCTGCATTGGCTGCTAAAATGTATAAGGCATATTCAGATCCTGCGGCTTATTACGCAAGCATGCCCGACCCGTTATTATTACGCTCTTTATTCAGCCGCGAAAATATGGCGGCTACGACCGAATTATTTTATCTCAACAACTGAATTCAAAAATACAATTTTATAAAACTATTTCACAGGCTTCATCCTATTAAACTAACATTGCGGATACATTTACCATCCGGCAACTACGATCTATGAAAAAGCCTGTATAGTGTCGTATAATAAGATGTGCCGTATAAAAATAAGAAAATAACAACTCTCATAACTGATAATTTGCGGTATATTTTAGTGCGCCAATCACCCCAGATATGCCGGTACGATCTATGTTTGAGAAAAAACCCAATACAAATTTTGACAGGAAAGTGCTGCAGAAATCGTCCGGACCGGACAATTCTTCAGTTTCCGTCGATAAGGTTGCGTTAAGCCCTCTCGCATTGGAGGTAGCCGCCAAATTTCGCAATGAAAGTATTTCACCGGCACTTTTCACCGGCTTGATGCGTATATGGGAATTTGCATTGGTCTTTCTATGCGGTATTGGCATGTATTTTGCCTATGTCGGCATCGTTGAAGATCATCTGTTTGAGTATCTGATTGCCAATATATTAGCTGCCGCATTTTATGTGACCTTTGTGCAGTTTAGTTCCGGCTATCGCCCGTCAGTCCTGCGCAAGCCGTTTCGCTTTCTCGGACGTCTGATTATTTGTTGGATTGGGGTTTTTTCTACGTTAGCTGTTCTGGCTTTCTTACTTAAAATTTCCGCTGTCTATTCCCGCATCTGGTTTACCGGTTTTGTCATCGCCGGACTCATAGCTCTTGTACTGTCGCGTATTCTGGCGGCTAAACTGATGCGTATCCTCGCACGGACTGGCCGCATGGAGCGGCGCGCCGTTATTGTCGGCGGCGGGCAAAATGCTGAAGATCTTATCCTCGCACTCAACACACAACCGGATAATGATATTCGCATCTGTGGTATTTTCGATGATCGCGGTGATCGTCGTTCACCACCGATTGTGGCTGGCTATCCGAAGCTCGGCAATATTTCCGAGCTGATCGAATTTGCCCGTGTTGCCCGTATTGATATGTTGATTGTCTCATTGCCAATCTCCGCAGAAGAGCGCGTCCTGACACTCATGCAAAAGCTTTGGGTATTGCCGGTCGATATTCGTCTCTCTGCCCATGCTGCCAATATGCGTCTGCAACCACGCGCCTATTCTTATATTGGTTCAGTGCCGATGCTCGATATTCTCGACAAGCCGATCAACGATTGGGATGCGATTGCCAAGCGGCTCTTCGACATTGTTTTCAGCTTGTTTGGTATTGTGCTGTTTTCTCCGGTTATGCTGGCAACCGCTATTGCCATTAAACTAGACAGCAAGGGACCGGTTATTTTCAAACAAAAGCGTCACGGCTTTAATAATGAAGTGATCAATGTCTGGAAATTCCGCTCCATGTATTCGGATCAGTGCGACCCGACCGCCAAACAAGCCGTCACTAAAAATGACAGCCGCGTCACACGGGTTGGTCGCTTCATTCGTAAAACTTCCATTGATGAGCTGCCGCAGTTTTTCAACTCCCTCACCGGCAGTCTCTCGCTCGTGGGACCTCGCCCGCACGCTATCAGCGCTAATTCCAATAATATGCTCTATAATGATGTTGTTGACGGTTACTTCGCACGGCACAAGGTGAAACCCGGCGTTACCGGCTGGGCACAAATCAATGGCTGGCGCGGTGAAATCGACAAACCCGAAAAAATCGTTATGCGCACCGAATATGACCTGAATTACATTGAAAACTGGTCACTTTGGTTTGATTTGAAAATTCTGTTTCTGACGCCTGTGCGTCTTCTGAACACGGAAAATGCCTATTGAGCGCCGAGATTATGCGTCCAGCCTCAGCAGATTTTAAGTCTGTTAATCAAGGTAATCCTCAAGCTGTATTACCGTGGCTTGCAGGGCTGTCCTTAGGCACGGGTGTATTTTTTAGCGGCTTCGTCCTTTTTGAACCGGGGCCTTATGAAATACTGATGCTGGCACTGATGACCCTGTGGCTGCTTTCCGGCCTCAGACTCAGTATTTATGCACTCACACTACTCTTATTGTTCACGCTGTTTAATATTGGCGGAGTTCTCTCAATTTTTCAGATGGATGATCTGAAAAAAGCTCCGCTTTATATCGCTGTGTCTTATTTTTTGGCACTGACAGCAGTCTTTTTTGCAGCCGTAACAGAAAGCGACTGGCGACGGCTACAACCGCTTTTCACAGGCTATATGCTCGCTGCTTCTCTGACCAGC
Organism: Hyphomicrobiales bacterium; assembly: GCA_900470735.1. Classification (GTDB taxonomy): domain Bacteria; phylum Pseudomonadota; class Alphaproteobacteria; order Rhizobiales; family Rhizobiaceae; genus Pseudochrobactrum. The sequence continues at coordinate 24,616 of UCCC01000001.1, forward strand.
CTGCTGGGGATCGGTGGCTATCTCAATATAATACCAGCCGCAGATTTGTTTACGCTCTATGGCCGTGCCAAAGGTGCGTTTCAGGATCCGAACGTATTCGGCCCCTTTTTGATCCTGCCGATTAATTGGTGCCTTTATCAGATTTTGACGCGCCCGTTCAGTAAGAGTCTGCTTTATTGGGCACTCTTTATGATACTGACACTTGCTGTTCTGCTGTCATTCTCCCGTGCAGCATGGGGAATGTTTATCATATCCCTGCTGCTCATTCCGGCTTTACTGTTTATTCGGAGCACCGATCAACAATTTCGTGGCAAGATCGTTTTCATCAGCATTGCGGCTCTCCTTGTGCTGGCAATGGCAATGCTGATTGCATTACAAATCCCCCAGATCAGCGAAATTTTCTATCAGCGCGCCCGTCTTGAACATGAATATGACAGCGCCCGTACAGGACGTTTTGCGCGTCACTGGCTGGGTTTATTGCTCTCAATGGAAAGCCCCTTCGGCATAGGTCCGTTGGAATTCGGCCCTATGTTTGGTGAGGACACGCATAATATGTGGCTGAAAGCTCTGCTTGATTATGGCTGGATAGGCTTTCTTGCCTTTATGATTTTAATCATACTTACATTAGCTCTTGGCTTTAAATTAATGCTGCGTGAGCGGCCTTGGCAACCTTACCTGCTATGCAGCTATGTTGCCTTTCTTGCTCATCTCGTCATCGGTAATGTGATTGATATTGATCACTGGCGGCATTTTTATCTGATTATCGGTATTATCTGGGGTTGTGCCGCATTGGAGCAGCGCTATCAACAGTATAATTCTCAAGCTTTTCGCACATAATTTGTTTTTTTGAGGAACCTAAAGACCGGTCGCGACGTTAACTCCCTATAAAAATAAGGAGAACAAAAATGCTGAGAGCCGGTATTTTATGGATGATGGGCGTACCATTCTTTGTCGTCGTGCTAATCTGGTATTTCTTCTTTTGATGCCTGCACATCTGAACTTGTAACAACATAAAGCAGCGCTTGAAACCACAGCGCCAGCGTATCCGACTTTCTTATATTCTTTAAATTTCTATCATCTTACGGAGAATGCAAATGGCAGATAATGCTGACAATGCCCGTCAGGCAATGGAAGAACAAATCGCTGAATTGCGCCAGCAAATTGATACGATGAGCCAATCCCTGAAACAGCGTAGTGAAGAAGCGGCTGAAGAAGCACGCACGCGCCTTAGCAGTGCGGCTTCAACAATAAGAGAGCAAGGACAGGCAACTGTTTCCGCTATCCGCGAGAATCCGGGCACTGCAACAACCATTCTCAGCACTGCCGGTATTCTTGGATTTGTTCTGGGCTTTCTGGTTGCAAGCTGCCGCAACGATACACGCTGGTAAAGCACCACATCAAAATAACAAAAAACTCCGAAAGGCACCTTTCGGAGTTTTTATTTATTCATTTTACATTGCAGTTTTAGCCATGCGACACCCGTTGAAAAGATCCAGCGTTTTATCATAAACACTGGTCTTCACGTCCATGAGTCCTAAAATCAGATGGAAAAGGTTATCATGTGACGCAGGCTCATCTTTTTGCTGCTCCAAACAAACCAAATCCAGTTCATTCTGCTTCAAGAAATCAGACGAGAACCAGCTAAAGAACGGAATAGCTGTCTGTTCTTTAGGTGCAATAAAGTATGGCATAGCATGCAGATAAAGCCCCTTCTCGCCCAGTGACTCGCCATGATCGGACATATAAATCATTGACGATGCGAACTCTGCCTCATTTGCCTTCAAAAGATCGATGATCTCAGCCAGAATTTTATCCGTATAGAGTATGGAATTATCATAAGAATTGATGATTTCCTGTTGCGTACAGTTAGAAAAATTGGACGTACGGCAAGCTGGTTTAAAGACTTCAAAATCGGCCGGATAGCGCCTGTAATAAGCCGGACCGTGACTACCCAGCATATGTAAAACAACCACTGTGTTTGTTTTAAAACTATCAATGCGGGCAGCCAGCTGATCGACCAATATCTGATCATAGCACTCCCCGCCTTCACAGTTCGGATTCCCTTCCTGCATACGGCTGAGGTCAATAGTTTCAATACGATCAGCCACGCGCTTGCTGCCTGTGTTGTTTTCGACCCACAAAGGCTCAAGTCCCGCATATCTCAAAACATCCATCAGGTTTTCCGACTGACGGAATTTTTTACTGCTATATTCAGCCCGCGTAAAAGGTGAGAACATGCAAGGCACAGAAACGGCGGTCTCTGTGCCGCAACTGGTTGTATTGCTGAAATTCAGAACTTTGCGTGCTGCCAGTTGCGGATTTGTATCCCGCTCATAACCGTTGAAACTGAAATTCTGTGCTCGTGCTGTTTCCCCTAACACAATCACGGTCAGGCGCTTTTTATCGCTTCCGTTTGTATAAGGTTTAAGCTGTACTGCATCTGTACCAAGCGGTGCAGCAATATATGCCCGTTCACTGTTTGCCCGTACTAAATAGCGAAGAGTGCTGCTGATCGGCGCAAGAGGATTAATTCTCGCGACAATTTCTTCTTTTTTTGCACGAAACATGGAGGAAATAGTCGCAAAATTGCTCATAACTAAAGCTAAGGTGACAACTAAACACCCCGTAATCAGCAATGTGTTAACCCATAATTTCTGCAAAAAAGGGCGGTGTTTAATTTTCAGCCAGACAATCAAAACCGTGGGCAACCCAGCATAAAGCAGCATGGTCAGAATAAAATGCCCGTTAATCAGATGCCCGGACTCCGCCCTCGTTGTGGTCGCCGCATTCTCAATCATATTAGGCGTAATAAACACGCCGAAATAATCAATAAAATAAGCGGAAGACGCCGAAACTGTAATCACAAAAATTAACATAGGTTTGATCAGATAAGGTGCTGAAAACAAAACTAAAAAGCTATAGATCAGTAAAAATATTGCTGTGATAACACTGGCTATAAGAAAAAAATTACCACTGAGGTATTCTATTATAAATTTAAAAACAGTTTTATTAAAGAATAATGATATATAAATTGCCGATACAAAGCATAATAAGTTGCTTGCTACAGAAATTCTTATGAATTTCATATGTCACCTGTTAAATTTTGAAAAAATTTACATCTTATAAATCCGTCAAGAAATCATGTGCATTTGCTTAAATTATAAAGCGTACATAGATTTCATAATTAAAAATATGAACTCTCGAACTATCCTTTTAAAAACCATTCCAATACTTATACAGTTTCATAAATTTTTGATTGATGCATTCTGAAAAACAAGAGAAATATATATTTTCAGCCAGAATTGTGGCCAGAAAAACAACGCACCAAACAAAATCCCTGACTTGAAATTTGCGCGTCCGCTTCAAAAAGTCTTGTTTCAACAGATAAAAACTGAGCTATGATGAGCCGAATATGGCTTTATTTCTCAATCCCTTAAGGTATGTTTGAGCGCCTGCTCACCCTATACTACAGCAGAAGGACAGACTTGTGATGATTACCGGCCCGCAATGTAAAGCTGCCCGCACATTAATAGAGCTCAGCCGTGAGAGACTGTCATCATTTTCAGGTATTGAAATTGGTGTCATTGAACTTTTTGAACGCAAGCTCGACACTCCGGATGATACCGTTCTTGCAACCCTTCAAAAGGCTCTTGAAGATGCCGGTGCAGTTTTCATTGCTGAAAATGGCGGCGGCATTGGTGTTCGCTTGAAATTCACGCGTTCCGAAGCCAAGCGTATCTCTGCCCTTGAAGCTGAGGGCGGCATTGTTGCTTATGATGACGTACCATAAACCTCTGTAAATAAAGCGCGAATATCAAAAAATGCGGGTTTATACAGCCCGCATTTTTATTACTTCCTGTACTCATCCCAATATCAGAGCGTTTTACTTATGCTTTGAATAAAGGTATCTCTGCCTGATCAATCCTGAAGTTTTCGCCGGTATATTGAGGCATAAAATGGCTGATTATCTTAAGCCGATCCTGCTGCTCTGCGCATCGAATATTTTCATGACTTTTGCCTGGTACGGGCATCTGAAATTCACGAACAAGCCGCTGATGCTGGTGATTATTGTCAGTTGGCTAATCGCCTTCTTTGAATATTGTCTGGCAGTGCCAGCCAACAGAATGGGACATGGCATCTATAGCGCTGCGGAACTAAAAACCATTCAGGAAGTCATCACTCTGAGTGTCTTTGCCGGTTTCTCAGTTTTATATCTGGGTGAAAGCATTACCATCAACCATATGATCGGCTTTGGCTTTATCTGTCTTGGTGCCTTCTTCGTTTTTAAAGGCCCGTTCTAGAGCGCCATGCGCCAGATTTGGCACACAAAGGTCGCTCTAACAAAATCTCAGCCACAAAAAATGCCCGCTCATTCTACTGACGGGCATTTTCTCAATCGGGCAACCGTATTTCCTGATAGTTAAGAATGCGCCTCGTCGTAGCGTTTAGCAGCATCAACCAGCCGAATAATATCATCAGAACAAATATACGCTTTCAGCGCATCAAATTTCGTTTTATCCCACTGGTAGATTTTCAGCGCCAAAAGCTGCTCTGTTGTTGCTTCAGGAAAACGCTGTTTAATCGGCGAGGCAGGATTGCCGGCAACAATCGTATAAGGCGCAACAGATTTCGTCACCAAAGCCCCTGACGCCACTATAGCCCCTTCACCGATCGTTACGCCTGGCATAATCATAGCCCGCATACCAATCCACGCACCATCCTCAATGACGGTATCACCTTTAGCAACATAGGCTTCTTTTATCACTTCAAGAAACGGATAAAGGCTGAACCAATCTGTTCTGTGCGTGTGATTGCCACCCATGAGGATGACTGCTTCTGCACCGATGCAAACATAATCGCCGATATAAAGCTGATCAATTTCCCAAATCGACTCCCAATGGGAAAGACTATATTCATCACCATAGTGATAGCGAACAACGCTTTCCTCGAAGCTTCCGCTCCAGGCATCACTGTAATAGCTGTTTTTCCCGCGTATATGAATGTTAGGATTTTTAACGGTATCGGCCAGCATCTCGACTTTCGACCAATGTTTTACCGTATCCTGACGCCCTGACATAAAATTTCACCTCATAAAAATTCTGAGTGTGCATCTTAAGTACAAAGCAATGATAAGTCAGCCTTATTTTATATCATAACAATCATCAGCCCCAATAGATCAATGACGAGGCATTCCATCTACAACTATCATTAATGAAATCCTTTATTTACCGGGCGTCTTGTCTCATGAAACATAAGCAAATCATTTGGCTTGAAACCGCTTTTCAAGTTTCCGTGATTATCCAACAAGGTGATATTAGGTATAGCCACATCTGTTGAATTAAGCGGCTTAAGTTCTATTCCTACCACAATCGCTTCAATATGATCAGTACCGGCCACAGCACTTGCGATTACTTTATCACCAATATTAAAACGATTAAGCTCAGGAATATCTACTATCAAGTTTACTTGTGTCAGCTTCATTTTTTATGCCCCCATTTTAAACTTTACGGAAGCTGTCTCCTGTTGCAATCGATTTTGAATAACATCAGATTCTAGTGGTCAACGCCGTGCTCTATATAAAAATAGGCACATACCGTAGCTATGCGATAAACAGATTTTATTATGACAAGGCTTCTATTGAAGCCCTCTTACAATTTGCACCGGTTCCGCATTTTCAATTCAATCTTCCATGCGGAGCCGGTCTTATTCAAATCAGAATACGTCTCTGAAATTTACATAATTTGTATTTGCGGGTAATTATTTTTTTACGTTTTCACCAGTTTTCGGATCAATTTTGACCTCAACCTTCGCACCGCTGTCAAGATAATATTCAATTTCATAATATCCGCGATCATTCCAATCCACTTCGTCGACATATTTAACATCGGCAGTGTTTTCGATTTTCGCAATAATTTCGGAAAGCTTGGCACCCTCCGGAGTCGCTGCATATGCCCCCATAGTGGTGAGCGTTAAAATTGTCGCTGCGATAACTGTTTTCATGCAAAACTCCTTTATTTTAATGAAAATATGGGGCAGCACCCCAACCTATTCAACATTTCAACAATATGATTTTTTGATCAACTTAGATTAAAATATCTTACATATAACCATCAACAGACAGAGACTGTCTGCCAGTGACAATTAAAACTCTATTCTGAAAATAACGCGAATAGCCACTGTAAAATCGCGATTTCGTCATCGCACACAGGCCGACATATGAAAAAAACGCACGATGGAAAACTTTTATAATCGTGCAGGGGCAAAACAAAACAGCCATTATGATAAATGGTCGGAATGGCGGGATTCGAACCCACGACCCCTTGACCCCCAGTCAAGTGCGCTACCTGGCTGCGCTACATTCCGAACACCTAAAAGCCTTAGGATATAAAGGTTTTATTGGCAAGAGCGATCAATGTGCGGAGATCATTTGCCAATAAGTCCACGTACTTTTATCGCTCTTGACAGCGATCACGAATTGAGAACATTATAGGAACACAAAGGAGATTCCACGATGTCTCTCGCAGTGGCCAAACCAGAAAAATACATCATCATGCCGTTCCGCAAAAACAATCAAAAGCTTGTTGCAGCGGAAATGCGTCCTGCCTCCAGTGAGGCTGGCGCGATTAAAATCGCCACATCCATGTCAGCGCGCTATATTGGCGTTGCAGCCTATGCAGTGCAAGTGGATGAGGAAAGTGGCGATATGAACGCCCCGCGCCTGCTTGCCAGTTTTGGAGAAATTCCGGATTTCAGTGAAGATTAAATCCGTGCTCCCGCTATGATAGTATTTGTCAGCTTCAAAAATACTGATCCGTTCAAAGGGCAAATGAAATGCGCAATATGATTTTAAGGCTGATTGTCGCTATTTTAATGCTGGCAGGTTTCAGCACAGCTTCGATGGCGGCACTGGCGCCGCAATATCAACGTGCCAATGAGATGAATGCGGTTATCACAGCAGTCACTGAAACACTTTCCCCTTACCAGCCGATCACGAAAATTATCTATCAAAAAGATGATCAGTATCTGGTGGTTGCCGGAAACTGCACCATTACCGCGAAGATCGTTGCTCTGCCTGCCAAGTCCGGACTTGTCGGTCCCAAACAATTCAATGTGCAACTTGGCAAGCAGCGCTGTAAAAAATAAATCGCAGCGTCATTCCGCGTCAGAGAATCTATGCAGCAGATGAATATCATCCGGCTCTAAAGCATAGAGCGATTGATCCGGATGCATGACCGGCTTGCCACCCTGATGCATGTAAAAATCGACCGTATGCTTTGTTGAGGTTGAAGAAATATAAAAACCTTCAACACCCTGCGCTTTGGTCAATTCCATAGCCTGACGATAAAGGCGTGAGGCGAGCCCCTGCCCGCGCCAGTTGTGGCTAACATGCAGGAATGCCAATTGGCGGTAGTGCGGATAATCAGCAACCGGACGGGCATCGACAACCACAGCCGCAATCAATTGCTGTCCGGCATAAGCACCAAGAAATAAGCCGCCATGATCATAGCAGTCGACCATGATCGGCGTATAAAGCTCCGGTTCACCTTCCGGCCAATCCTGCGTATCGTAGAACTCCGGATGCAGCTGCAATACGCCACTGTTAAAGCGGTAGACTTCGTGAACCAGTTCACGGCGCTCAATCTGCCAGACTGTCTCCACTTCACTGCGCTCAAGGCGGCGTAGTTCTATATTCTGCATTCTGTCCTCTGCACCGCTGTTATGCGGTTATTTTTCTATATTCGCACTGGTATCGACTTTAACAATAACCGACATACCAGGCGCAAGCTTGTCTTCCTGTGGCTGGCCTTCATCAATAGCAATGCGAACCGGCAAACGCTGCGCCACCTTAATAAAATTACCTGTGGCATTGTCAGCCTTCAATACACTGAATTCTGAACCTGTGGCTGGTGAGAAAGCCTCGATACGGCCGGTCATTTTCTCATAACCAAGTGCATCGACTGTAAAGCTTACCGGCAAGCCGACTTTCATACCGTAGAATTGCGTTTCTTTGAAATTCGCAATCACCCATTTCTTATCCGGAACCAGAGAGGTCAGCTGCGCACCGATATTGACATATTGGCCGGGTTTCGCACCAATTTCACCAAGAACACCATCCTGCGGCGCAATGATTTTCGTATTACTCAAGTCAATTTTAGCAAGATCGACTGCGGCTTCTGCATTGGTGACCGCAGCTTCTAATGAATGACGGCGCACAATAATCGATTGCACATCCTGCTTATTCACTTCCAGCGCTGCCTCAGCCTGACTGACCGAACCGCGTGCCTGCTCGAGAGCTGAAAGCGACTGATCTTCATTGCTCTGGGTCATAACTCCGCTTTTACGCAGAGGTGTCACGCGATTATAGTTCGCCTCTGCAACGACCAAGGCTGCCTTTGCACTGTTCAATAGAGCTTCACCCGACCGTGTCCGTGCTTCGGCCGCAAGACGATCCTGTTCAGAATTCGCCAAAGCGGCTTTCTGCGTCTGCAACATAGCATCTGCCTGCTTCAGCTTCTGAACATAAATGCGGTCATCCAGCGTAAACAGGACATCGCCTTTTTTCACACGCAGATAATCACGCTGCGGCACATTTGTAATATAACCGGCAAGTTGCGGACTGACGATTGTTACCTGCCCGCGCACATAGGCATTCTCAGTCATTTCAACCGAGGAGCGGAACGGCGGCAACTGCCACGCGTAGAGAATAAACAACACGCCGCAAAGCCCGATGGCCAGAATGAATAATGTGGCTGAGTTACGAAAAATCTTCTGCATTTCAGATACTCTCAAATCAAATCAGTTTACGGCAGGCTGTTCAGCAACTGATGTATGGCGCTGCAAAAAGTGCCAGAGCTGATACAGCGCAGGTACAACAACCCGCCGGATAATCAGGATAGCCAGCGTCATTGCAGCAATGGCAGACACCAGCAAAAACAGATCGTTATAGGACAAAACGGTAGCCTCTTTCACAATCTGCTGACCAAGCAGAGCGGCACCTTCGGCATTGACATAGACCGGATCCGTGATCACCTTCGACACAGACGCAGACAGCTGTGCTATACGCTGCGCCACCAAAGGATCGGTCATTACAATCTGATCATAAAGCGCACGCATGTGATGTTGCTGCCGCCACGTCACAAAGCTGCCGAACACCGCCGAACCAAACAAGCCGCCGACACTTTGTGTGAAAATAAATACCACAATGAAGCTGGTAATATATGTGGGACCGTTTTTCAGCGCACTGACCAGACCTGCGGCCATTGCAGGCGGCAAGAATAAAGCACCGCCAAAGGAAATCATTGCCTGACTGAGATACATCATCTCAGGCCGCGTCAGATTATTAGCATGTCCGTCCATAAAGGCGCCGGTCATAATCAGCAGCAATGCCACGGTATAAATATACGCTTCCCTGCCTGGCCTGATGACCATTGCACAAATAATACCACCCATAACGGAACTGGCGATCAGCACCCAATAGAGACCGGTGCTCTGCTCATTATAAATACCTAAAGCCTGAAACATGCCCGTTGCTCCGGCCGTCTGCTCAGAAAGCACCAGACGAAAGACCAGCAACATACCGGCGAACGTCAGCGTCTGGCGACTTGTCAGCCAGCGGATATTGAGCAGCGGGTTTTCACGATTAAACTCAATGGCTGCGGCCAGTGCCAGCGCACCAAAAGCAACAGCAAGACAAACACCGATCCATGGCGCTTCCAGCCACCAGTAAAGCCGCCCGACAACCAGCATCATCGCCAGCAGACCGAAGCCAAGTGCAATCAAGGGATAGCTGATGAAATCCAGTTTTTCGAGCACTTTCTGATGCGGAATAGGCGTCAGTTTAAGCGTATAAACCGTTGCAAAGCACATCAGCGCCAGACCGATTTCCAGCATATAAAGCTGCGGCCACAACCCTATTCCGAGCAAACTCGGCGAGATAATGCGTGCTAATGGAGCACCAATCGTTGTGCAGGTCAGAGCCAGACACAACCCCCAGCTCATCTTCTTGCTCGGTGGAAACGCTTCCAGCATGTAGAAAAAGCCGAGTGTCGACATCGGCGATGCTGCAGCACCGGAAAAGAACCGTACGATCAGTGCCGAATTCAGATCATGAATGAACCAGTGCAGCGAAGTCACCAGCACAAAAGCCAGAAGGCCAAGCTCGGTGAACAAACGCAGGCCGTATTGCGTGCGGATCTTCATCAGAAACAAGGTCAGGCTGACATTCGGCGCCATATAGGCAGCCAGCAGCCACGTCGTTTCGGCGGTTGTTGCGCCAAGCCCCCCCTGTAATTGCGGAATATTCACCGCAACCATATTCAGACCAATCCCCTGTGTAATCCACATCAGCAGAGAGGCGCAAACAAAGGCCGCAGAAAGCAGGAAAGGTTTTGCAGGTGGCAACGGAGGCGCAGGCGGTGCTTGTGGCGCAGGCTCTTCAGCGGCTTCCACGACCTCTTCAACAAGCGCCAGTTTGTCCTGAGGCTGTATACCCGCGCTTGCGCTATCGGATTCGGGTTGGCTTATAGGCTGTGCATCGGCTTTCGCCGGATGCAGCACTGCGTCAGCATCATCATGAGCTTCTTTTGGCTCATCCTTCTGGTTTGCTTGTATGTCTGCCATGATGATCTCAGTTGATCGCTTCCATATTCTTCAAAATCACCCGCAAAATATGCAATCCATGATCCAGATCTTCCTCTGTCAGATCCTGCATAATGCGTATACGCAGCACTTCCGCGACACGTTGCAGTTCTTCAACATGATCATGGGCAGCCTCTGTGAGAATGATGTGCTTGGCTCGCCGGTCTCCTTCAACCGCACGTCGCGTGACCAGCCCCTGCTTTTCCAGACCATCAATCAGTCGCACCAAGGTCGGCGTTTCAATTTCAAGTGCGGCGGCCAGTTCGGTCTGCGTCATGCATTTGTGATTGGACAACAAAAATAACGCCCTCGCCCGTGGCAAAGTCATGCCATGCTCTTTGGCAAAAACATCAAACAGAGTGCGCAGCTTTCTGCCTGCCACGGACATGTCCGTCAGAAAATCAGCGCGCTTTTGTACAATTGCAGATTTCATGAGTACACATATAGATAGAGTGCTAACAATTATGGTTCTATATAATTTTATTTCTGCCTTAGTGCAACCCATATGTTGGATAAACGTTACTGCACTATCCGCAGCCGTACGGAACCTGCGAAGGATTACCTTCATGCAGAATATTTTTACGAGGACAGTTATGCCATTTAACTTCACTAAGCTCATTCAGCCTGCCGCACTCTCTGCAGGCCTAATGCTTGCAAGCTTCGGTGCAGCTCACGCTGCAGATACAGGTATTTATGGAAACTGGGTAACAGAGCGTATTCAGGGGCATAAAGTCAGCGCAAAAATTAAATCCACGCTGGATATTGCGAAAGACGGCAACATCTCCGGCAATGCCGGTTGCAACCAGTATATGGGCGGCATGGAAATCAAAGGCGACAAAATCAAAGTCTTGCCCGGCGGAGCAACACTCATGGCCTGCCCTCCGGCCATGATGAAACAGGATTCTCAGTTTCACGGCGCGCTTGGAAAAGTCACAAGCTGGAAGATCACTAAAGGAAAACTGATCCTGACCGACGGCAAAAATCGTGAACTGCTGCGCCTGAAACGCGCGTAATAAAAAAAGCGGGGCGCATTAGAGCGATTTACGTCCATGTTGGATCGTAGTATCCGCGTCTCAATTCTTTAGTTTGTCGCATTATCCCGACGTCAAGTTGATCCAACTTGACTGTGAAATGCTTTAGCAGCCCCGCTTTTTATTTTAGCATAGTACGTTTTAGCGCACCTGATCGAGAAGGCGTTTGCACTCCAGCAAATCAAACAAAGCTTCCTGCAAAAGTGTGCGGTTGTCTTTGTTCAGGCGTTTAGAATCAGCGCCCATCGGCCCCTCTTCCTCACCACGCAACAAGCCGAATAATTTGCGCCCGCCCGATGACTGGCGAGGCTCCTGCGGATCATAATCCTCAATCGCGGCATCCTGCGCAGCTGTTGCCTGTTTCTGACGGGTAATCGCCTCAACCGCAGCCACATCACCATTGCCAAGCGCAATGATGAATTGTGCATTATTCTCACGCAATAAACGCTGCACGCCTTTGATCGTATAGCCCTGATCATAAAGCAGATGACGGATACCTTTGAGCAATTCCACATCCAGCGGACGATAATAGCGGCGGCCGCCGCCACGTTTCATCGGCTTGATCTGTGTGAATCGGGTTTCCCAAAAACGCAGCACATGTTGCGGCAGATCCAGATCTTCCGCTACCTCACTGATCGTCTTAAACGCATCAGGACTCTTATTCATGTACTGCCCCTTTCCGGTCGCAAAGGAGTATCACTCAAACGATACATCAATTCGGATGAATCACATTTCCAGCAAAAACAAAGCGTGGCGCTAATAAACACGTAAAATACAGGTCTTTCCGTGAGGAAAGAGAGAAATAACCGGCTTAAATGAGCGTCGCTCTGGTCAGCATCTGCAATGATTCTTATTCGCTCAGATCATAAAGCAAAATTGATCTGCTGCATAACGCCTAAAAAGGAATGCGAAACAGGGTTAAGTTTCCGTAACCCGATGCCTTTTCGTCAATATCCATTGCGCCATCAAAACAAGGTAGAACAATGCAAAACACCGGCCACGAATGCAGCCGGTGTTTTAAATCTCTGTTCAATCAGGCTTTAGCCTTCTTGCCCTGACGTGCAAGGTGCTGATCCAAAATGCGCTGTTTCAGCACATTGGACGCCTTGAACGTCATGACACGCCGAGGAAGGATCGGAACCTCCTCACCCGTTTTCGGGTTACGGCCAATACGCTCATTCTTGTCTCTGACCTGAAATGTTGCAAAGGATGAAAGCTTAACAGTTTCGCCATTCACAATAGCATCACAGACTTCGTCAAGAATCATTTCTACCAGCGATGCGGATTCAGTACGTGACAGCCCTACCTTACGATAGACAGCTTCAGCCAGATCGGCACGCGTGACAGTCTTACCCCCCATGATGAACCTACTCGGCTAGCGTTAAAGGTGATAATCTCTTGTATGTGCAACAGGTTACACAGATGAAATGCCGATGGTCAAGCAGACTTTTGCGACTATTTGAACTTCTTTACGTGCTAAAGCCATTGAAATGACGTTTATGCGCCCTACCAGCGCAACAAAACCGCACCCCATGTAAAGCCACCGCCCATTGCTTCAAGCAAAATCAGGTCGCCCTGCTTGATGCGTCCGTCTTTAACAGCAGTCGCTAAAGCTAAAGGCACAGAAGCAGCAGATGTATTGCCATGCTGGTCAACAGTGATCACCACTTTATGCTCGGCAATGTTCAGCTTCTTCGCAGAGGCATCAATAATACGTTTATTGGCCTGATGTGGCACAAACCAGTCAATATCATCAGCACTCAGACCGGTCGTGGCAAATGAAGCCTCAATCACGTCCGTGATCATACCAACCGCATGTTTGAAAACCTCACGGCCTTCCATGCGCAGGTGACCAACTGTACCTGTGGTCGAAGGGCCGCCATCGACATAGAGCTTTTCCTGATGGGAGCCGTCTGAACGCAGGTTGGCAGTCAGCACACCGCGATCGGAGGTCAAGCCGTTACCTTCAGCCGCTTCCATAATAATTGCACCGGCACCATCACCGAACAAAACGCAGGTTGTGCGGTCTTTCCAGTCGAGAAGACGGGAGAACGTTTCTGCACCGATAACGATAACACGCTTGGCCATACCGCTCTTGATATACATATCAGCAGTCGTCACAGCATAAACGAAACCGCTGCATACCGCCTGCATGTCAAAAGCAAAACCGTGCTTCATGCCCAGAGCATGCTGGATTTCAACCGCGCTGGCAGGAAATGTATGGTTTGGTGTGGAAGTCGCCAGAATAATCAGATCAATGTCATCAATCGTCAGACCGGCATTTTCCAAAGCGGCCTGCGCTGCCTTGGTACCAAGTGATACTGTGGTTTCATGTTCACCGGCGATATAACGCTGACGGATACCTGTACGCTGAACGATCCATTCATCGGTTGTTTCGACAACACCTTCCAGCTCAGCATTTTTAACAACGCGTTCCGGGGTGACTGCACCAATGCCTTTAACGACGGATCTGATCATCAGTAATTTTCCTGTCTGACATATCGGGCATCTTGTCGGTCATCTGGCGCAATGCAAGCCATCCGACGACACCGGATACATATTTTGATTTTGTGTCCTGCCGGACAACGTATTTATATATAGATCACCGGCAGCAACAATATAATAGCAGTCATTACAAATGCCTGAGCAGAAAGCAATGACTGCCTGAGTCAGCGCTTATATGAAAATCATATAAGGCAAATTTACGATAATTAAGCAGGTTTGACTGGGCTGTCCGCAGCTTCTGTGCTAACGGCCTCCGCTTCCTCAGCCTTATAATGGCTGTAGAATGAAGTCAGATCTGCTTCGATCTTCTGCATCAAACCATTGCGTACCATGTCATAGCCAACTTCAATCGCCGAACAAAAGCCTTCGCTGCTTGCGCCGCCATGACTTTTGATGACCACGCCGTTGAGACCGAGAAACACACCGCCATTAACCTTATTCGGGTCCATCTTCTCGCGCAGGCGGTTAAATGCGCCCTTGGCAAAGATGTATCCCAGCTTAGCCATCCATGTGCGGCTCATAGCGCCACGCAGATAAGATGCGATCTGCTTTGCAGTACCTTCAGCGGTTTTCAGCGCAATATTACCGGTAAAGCCTTCCGTGACAACCACGTCCACAGTGCCTTTGCCGATATCATCGCCCTCGACAAAACCTTTATATTCAAAGCCCGGCAGCGGAGTTGCCTTCAGCGCAGCACCGGCTTCTTTGATCTCATCAAGACCTTTAACTTCCTCAACACCAACATTGAGCAGGCCAACCGTAGGGCGCTTGATCTCAAACAGCGCGCGCGCCATTCCGGCACCCATCACCGAATAATCAATCAGCTGTCGTGCATCCGCGCCGATACTGGCGCCAACATCGAGAACGATGCTTTCGCCACGTGTTGTCGGCCAGATTGCTGCAATGGCCGGGCGCTCGATATTCGCCATCATGCGCAGGCAGAATTTTGCCATTGCCATCAACGCACCGGTATTACCGGCAGAAACACAAACATCGGCCTCACCGTTTTTAACGGCTTCGATAGCCTGCCACATCGTGGATTTGCCACGACCATTCCGTAAAGCCTGACTAGGCTTGTCGTCCATCTGCACTGCGGTTTCACTGATATGCAGGACCGAGGCAGCTTTCAGTTTAGGGTATTTTTCCAAAAACGGTTCGACCTTGCCGGCCAGACCATAAAATATAAACCGGATGTCAGGATGACGCTCCAGTGCATTCGCCGCAGCGGGGATAACCACTTCAGGGCCAAAATCGCCCCCCATAGCGTCAATAGAAATTGTGACCACTTGATCGTCCTATACCGGTCCTCACAAACCATACGGGTTTACTATCAGAGCCTGCTTGCCCGGCATGATTTAATCTATATCCGGCCCTTCCGAAGAAGGTACGAACATCTTTATCTTTTTATCTGCGATGATGCAGCTTGAACAACAAACTGCAACCCGCTCCTGAATTGCGCAAAATAACTTTTTTGCCTGCCTGCACAACTTAAATTTAATTTCGCTATACAAACGTCAGTCTGAGCAACAACGACGATTGCACCATGCTTTTGAATATAAAGCACTTTACAGGCTTTGCCTATTCAAATTCAACACAGTGCCAGTAACCGTTCAAGCTGCGGTTCAGTTTTTATCACGCAGCTTGGCAAGGCCCGCAAAAGGCGAATCCGGCTTAACTTCGTCTTCGCCCTCTTCATCATCTTCTGTGATAATCTCAATATAATCCGCTTCTGTTTTACGCGGATAAGGATCAATTGCCAGCTCGAAAAACTCTTCGGCCACCGAGCCAATATCAATACGGTCGCCTTCAAAAGTTTCCGGCATATCCGGCCCTTCGGCATCAATCAGCATTTCACCGCTTTCATCCAGACGGATACGGGCAAGACGCGAATTTTCAGGCACAAATACCGTATCCACATCTTCACTGATCTGCGTTTCAATCGGCTCCAGTGTCGCAACACAGGCCTGCACGATCTGCGCCTCAATATGACCGCGCAACCGGATACCGTCTTTTTTCCAAGGCGTGATCAGAAAATCCGCTGTGAAAGAACCGACAGACAGCAATTCGTGATTTTCAGCCAGCTGTGCGCGTTCTTTGTCGTCTGCTTCAACTTTAACAGTAATGCCTTTACCTGGCACATGGGCCACGGAAACCGGATAGCTCAGCCCCGCAGTGCCCGACCCACTATATTTCGTCATGATAATTCCATCTTTATTTCTGTAATCGCTGTCTCAACAACGATGGATCAAGAATATTTATGCAAAGCTGAAGCCGGCTTCAAGGAAAGCACCGTCCGGCTGTTTGCGTAAATGTTCGTAGGTCTGCATTGCATAAGCGGCCATGGCACTGCTCTGCTCCCAGCTTTGCCCGGCCTCAGTCAGATCTGGCCGTACATTGCGGCTCAGTGCCAGCGCCAGTTCAGCCTCATCATTCTTGTCAATTGCTTCGGCATAACTGAGAACACGGCCATAATACATACGTGCCAGTTTTTTCATGCGTTTAGGAACGCCTTGATCGCCGATACCAAGCTCACGCAAGGAATGATCAACATCCTTGAAAAACTCTTCAGCAACATCCTGCGTCAGTTCTTTCAGTGCCGGATCTTCTGATTTCAACCGGTGCATCAACAAAAAGACATGCAAGGACAACATTTCATAGCGCCCGATTGGTGTATCCGGCACAAGAAATTCCGCGTAAAAACGCTTTTGTCGTGCTGCTGCCACGATTTTTTCATAAGCAGACAGTGTAATTGCTTCATTTACTCGGGATTTGCGTCTTAATAAATTAAGAATCATCATTTAACGCCCATGCTTTTGTTGCATCCGGATGCAAGGTGGTTTACCCAAGTTCATCAGTTTACGGAAGTACCGTTGGGATAATGCTTATGGAGATGTCGTCGTTGCAGCGTATTTTCGCACAAAACCGCAGCAGAAGCTTGCTCATTACAGGCGCAGCCGTGCTTTTTTCGCTCGGACTTGCAGGCTGCAATACTGCAGGCATGCTCAATCCTTCAGAAACACTGACTGAAGGATATGTCCTTGATGAACAGGCGCTTGATTCTGTTCCTGTTGGTTCCAGTCGTGAACAGGTGTTGCTGACACTCGGCACGCCATCCACAACGGCAACATTTGATAATGAAGTTTTCTACTATATTTCGCAAAAGCGTTTCCGCGCTGCGCAATTCATGAAACCCAAAATTATCGACCGTCGTATTCTGGCTGTTTACTTCGGCAAGGACGGTAAAGTTTCTCAGATCGCCCATTACGGTCTGCAGGATGGTAAGGTTTTTGACTTTGTTGCCCGCACCACACCGACCGGCGGTAAAGACCAGACTTTTGTCGGACAGCTCATGCAAGGCGTTGGCAAACTGCCAACCTCACTGCCAGGCACAATGTAATAGCGCATTACACCAAGTCAGATATGAATTGAAAACGCCGGTGAGATATTCTCACCGGCGTTTTTGTTTATTGATGTGCCAAGACTGCCAGCAGCAACAGCGCCACAATATTGGTGATCTTGATTGCCGGATTAACCGCAGGCCCCGCAGTATCCTTATAGGGGTCGCCAACCGTATCACCAGTCACCGAGGCTTTATGGGCCTCCGAGCCTTTCAGATGTTTCACACCATCGGCATCGGTAAAACCGTCTTCTAAGCTCTTCTTGGCATTATCCCATGCGCCGCCACCCGACGTCATCGAGATTGCCACGAACAGGCCATTGACGATGACCCCGAGCAAAGATGCACCAAGGGCAGCAAAAGCCGAAGCCTTGGAACCCGAGATCAGCAATACGCCGAAATAAACCACCAGAGGTGCCAGCACCGGCAGCAAAGACGGAATAATCATTTCCCGAATAGCGGCCTTGGTCAGAATGTCCACCGCGCGGGCATAATCAGGCCGCTCTGTCCCACTCATGATTCCCGGCTTTTCACGGAACTGTCTGCGCACTTCCTGCACCACTGATCCGGCTGCCCTCCCCACGGCAGTCATCGCAATACCGCCAAACAAATAAGGGATCAGACCGCCGAAGATCAGACCTGCCACCACATAAGGGTTAGACAGATCAAAAGAAACTGCGCCCATATCACTGAAATACGGATAGTTCTGACTATTGGCAGCGAAGAAGGCCAGATCATTGGAATAGGCCGCAAACAACACCAAGGCGCCAAGACCGGCCGAACCAATCGCATAGCCCTTGGTCACAGCTTTCGTCGTATTACCGACCGCATCCAGCGCATCCGTTGCCTTGCGCACTTCCGGATCAAGCCCCGCCATTTCCGCAATACCACCGGCATTGTCGGTTACAGGGCCAAAGGCATCGAGTGCCACAATCATACCGGCAATGCCGAGCATAGCGGTTACTGCAATTGCCGTACCGAACAATCCGGCCAGCTGATAGGTGGTGATAATACCAAACACGATAACAATGGCAGGCAGTGCCGTTGATTCCAGTGACACAGCCAGCCCCTGAATGACATTGGTGCCATGTCCGCTAACGGAGGCCTGTGCAATAGAATTAACCGGACGCTTATTAGTGCCGGTATAATATTCAGTGATCACCACGATCAGACCGGTAACGATCAGGCCGATCAGCCCGCAGATAAACAGATTGCTGCCGGTAATGGCAACACCGGCGACTGTGCCAATCTCTCCCCAGCCGATTGTCATGGTTGTTGCCAGTGCCAGACCAACAACTGAAAGCAGTCCTGTGGCGATCAGACCTTTATAGAGCGCCCCCATAATGGAGTTATCTGTGCCAAGCCGCACAAAGAATGTACCGGCAACAGATGTGAGAATACACAAGCCGCAAATCGCCAGCGGATAGAGAATGATTACCGGCAACAGTGGCGCACCGGCGAAGAAAATTGCTGCCAGCACCATCGTCGCCACAACCGTCACTGCATATGTCTCAAACAAATCTGCGGCCATACCGGCGCAGTCGCCGACATTATCGCCCACATTATCGGCAATGGTTGCCGGATTGCGTGGGTCATCTTCGGGAATACCGGCCTCAACCTTACCGACCAGATCGCCGCCGACATCTGCCCCTTTGGTGAAAATACCACCACCAAGACGGGCAAAGATTGAAATCAGCGAGGCACCAAAACCGAGTGCCACAAGTGCATCGATCACCACACGGTCACCGGAGGCATAGCCCATACCGGCCGTGAGCAACGCGTAATAACCGGCCACGCCAAGCAGTGCCAAACCTGCCACCAGCATGCCTGTTACCGCACCGGCACGGAACGCAATCTCCAGCCCGCTTGCAAGGCTCATAGAGGCCGCCTGCGCCGTGCGCAAATTGGCACGCACGGAGACATGCATGCCAATAAAACCGGCAACACCAGACAAAACCGCGCCGATCAGAAAGCCGAAAGCCGCATAGGCGCCCAGCAGCCACCATGTGATAATAAAAACCAGCGCTCCGACGAAAAAGATCGTCATATATTGGCGTGCCAGATAGGCTTGCGCCCCTTCGCGGATAGCACCTGCAATTTCCTGCATCCGCGCATTCCCCGCATCGGATGCCAGTACAGAGCGGATTGCCCAGCCTGCATAGACCAGAGCCAAAATCCCGCAAACAAGAATGAGTATGAGAACTGCCATGCGTATTCCCCTTATTCTTCGGCCTTTATAATTCCGGAATGAGAACCGGATTATCTCCCGATAACGGAGGACGGCATGGAGCAAGGTACAGCAGTCATTTAAAGCGCGAAGTGCGCTTCTGAAAATGCTCACAGTCTGTTCAGACAGAAACAGAGGGCAGTTATTTCAGTTCAGAGTCCGGTCGTTCGATTTACCCCACAATCCAGCTCTGAAATCGCTCAGTCTTCAGGATTATTTTTTCTTTTAGCATCTGTCTGATCAGCATGCTTCAGGCTTGTCTTCCGGTATTCTGTCCGCAGGATGCGAAAGCCGGAGACAAAGGTCAAGTCCCTGTTTTAAAAACAGACAAAGCGACAATTGGACATAGAAAAGCCGGCACAGAATGGTACCGGCTTTTAAAATACATCACAGGCGCGGCAGATCGTTCTGCCATCGTCAAACAGGATTAACGCGGCGCTTTGCGGTTGCCACGGCTCTCACCGCGTATCTCAAAGGCCAAACGGTCGAGAACGGCATTAACCAGTTTCGGCTCGTCTTCGTCGTAAAATGCTTTGGCAATATCGACATATTCCGAAACGATCACTGCGGTCGGCACTTCTTTTTTGGTACGCAGTTCCCAGATACCCGCACGAAGAATCGCGCGCAGTGTCGAATCAAGACGCGACAGCGGCCAGTCTTCGGTCAGCGACTGACGGATCATCGGATCCAGAACGCGCTGGTCTGCAACAACACCGGCAATAATCGCACGGAACCACTGCGGATCGGCATCCAGATACTGATCACCGTCAATATCTTTACCCAGACGGAAATTTTCGTATTCAGCAGCAATGTCCAGCACGCCGGTGCCGGTGACTTCCATCTGATACAGAGCCTGAACGGCAGCAAGGCGGGCTACGCCTCGCTTATTGGCGGTGCGCGGCGCATTCTGCGGCGTCGCATGTGGGGCGGTCATATCAGACTCCAAATTTTCTTTGTAAATCAATCATTGTCAGGGCAGCGCGCGCAGCAAATCCGCCCTTATCTTTTTCACTGCGTTTGGCACGGGCCCAGGCCTGCTCTTCATTTTCCACAGTGAGAATACCATTACCGATCGCAATGCTCTCTGACACCGACAGATCTGTCAGCGCACGAGAGGATTCATTCGCAACAATTTCAAAATGATAGGTTTCGCCGCGAATGACCGTGCCAAGCGCAACATAACCATCATATTCAGTACCGCCGCCTGCCTCTGCATCCAGAGCAAAGGAGATAGCTGCCGGAATTTCAAACGCGCCCATCACGGTCACAACATCATAGGTTGCACCCACATCATCAAGCGCGGCTTTGGCGCCGTCCAGAAGTGCATCAGAAAGCGCATCGTAAAAACGGGCTTCAACAATCAGAATATGCGGCTGATACGCCAGATTTCCGGTCATCTCATTCTCCATAATCAATTGCTATTCCAGCAAACGAACCCACGACAACCAGAGCGGTTTTCCGAAACTGCTGCAGGTTAAGAACACTCTACTGTCTTCCGCATCCCGTGCGGGGCAAGGAAGCATATATAAATCATATTCTATAGAAACCTGCGGCACTTACAATGTAAGCGGCCATAGATTTTTCAGTAACGGCTTTTGTCCTGCAACGACAGCAAACCCCGCTGCGACAGATAAAACTCTGCACAACTGAGGTTAAGCAAATGGCTGAACGGTAATAAATGCTGATCTACAGCATTACGCTTAAAAAGTAAGCCCTGTTTGCTGCATTTCTGTAATTTTGTCGCATCTGAATATCAAAGGCACCGCAGGGTACAACCACACGGTGCCTTTGAGATAATGAATATATACGTTTTACGCTTTGAACTGCGCCAGACGCGCGGCATAGCGTGCCAGCTGGTCAATCTCGATATTGATCTTATCGCCAACCTGACGGGAGCCCCATGTGGTCACTTCCAACGAGTGACGGATCAACAGCACATCGAACTCATTGCCGTTGACACCATTCACGGTCAGCGATGTGCCATCCAGTGCCACAGAGCCTTTCTGCGCAATGAAAGGTGCCAGATTTTCCGGCGCCCGAATAGTAAAGCGTACCGCCTCACCTTCCGCCTCAATATTGATGATTTCTGCCATCGCATCGACATGACCGGAAACCAGATGGCCGCCCATCTCATCACCGAGTTTCAGCGAGCGTTCCAGATTGATTTTGCGGCCGGATTTCCATTCACTGATGGTGGTCAGACGCAACGCTTCTTCCCATGCTTCCACTTCAAACCAGCGGGCATTGCTTTCAATATCCGGCAAGCGGGTCACAGTCAGGCAAACACCGGAACAAGCAATTGATGCACCGATTTCAATGGTTTTAGGATCATAGGCCGTATCAATGCGCAGCAGCACACCTTCATCAAGAACTTTAACGTCCGAGACTTCACCGATATCGGTCACAATACCTGTAAACATCCGTCATTCTCCGTCATTCTCATTGCAGTGATATTATATTAGCAGATATTTATTTGCGCTTGTACTCGCTCAAAACATCTGACGCAAAATTGCTTTCACTGGTTTTCACGAAATCTGCGGTGATAAATGCCTGCAAGCCTTCAACCGCCAGTGCCTGACCATCGCCATTCGGCAGGATCGGGTTAGGACCATCAAAGATCATCAGCTTGTCAACCAATCCGGCAGCGAGAAATGCCTGCGCGACCACGGCACCGCCTTCAACCATCAAAGTGGCAATACCCTGTGCAGCAAGGTCATCCAGCAGTTCCGGCAGAGCGATTTTCTCATCTTCGCATTCGGTTGCCAGAATACGGCAACCGGCTTCAATCAGCTGCTGGCGCTTGACCGGATCAGCATCGTTACGGGCGGCAATCCACAGTGGCACCTGACGTGCGGAACGCACCAGCTTCGAGGTCAGCGGAGTGCGCAGCTCGCTATCGAGAATAACGCGGATCGGTGAACGATCCTGCAAGCCCGGCAAACGAACATTGAGAATTGGATCATCGGCAATCACGGTTCCGACACCGATCATGATCGCATCGGTCTGCGCGCGGCGCATATGTACTTGTGAAATACTGACAGCACCGGTAATCGCGATCTGGCCGCGCCCGACACAACCGACATAGCCATCGACCGACAGCGCCAATTTCAGCATAACTTCCGGACGTTTGCGGAAAGAGCGTGACAGATAGCCAGCCAGCTCATCATCGCCCTGCTCGCGGCAGACATCGGTGATAACTTCAAGTCCTGCATCGCGCAAAATCTGATAGCCACGTCCTGCAACACGCGGATCAGGATCGCTGCTGGAAGCAACAACACGCTTGATCCCCGCTGTTACCAGCGCACTGGCACAAGGCGGTGTATGGCCGTGATGGGCGCAAGGCTCCAGCGTAACATAGGCTGTAGCACCTTTAGCCAGTTCACCGGCCTCGGCAATCGCCTGTGTCTCCGCATGCGGACGGCCACCCTCTGCTGTCACACCGCGTCCGACAATCACCGGCCCGTGCCCGGTATCAGCCACAATCAGCGTTGCCACAGAAGGGTTGGTTCCCGTAATGCCAAGATGGCGGCGCGAATAGCGGATTGCAGCCGCCATAAAGCGCTTATCGAGCTCTGATGCACTTGCCTGCGCAGATTGGTTCTGACGGGCTGTTGCGTTCTGAGGTTCATTCATATGCCAAATTCCAGTACGGAGTGTTTTGTACTGCCCGCCTTCAAGCCAAACAGATGCAAAACCTATTTACTTTAACACGTATCTGACCCGAAATTTCCGGTTGCCAGAATACATTCTGTTCAAAGGAGACCGGCGGTCACATAAAACCACTTCATCTCTCAGATATTCATTCAAAAGCAGAAATCTGCAAACTGACGGGGCACATTATGCGCCCCGAACTTATTCCTCATTCTCTGCCGATGCAGAATTTTCCGGCTGCCCGAGTTCATCAATGACATTGTGAAAATCTTTAGCAACACTGAAATTACGATAGACGGAAGCGAAGCGGATATAAGCAATATCGTCGACGCCTTTCAGCGCTTCCATTGCCAAGCGACCGATTTCCTCCGACGGAATCTCCACTTCACCCGAACTTTCCAGCTGGCGTACAATGCCGGAGACGGCACGTTCCACACGCTCCGCATCAACCTCGCGCTTGCGCAATGCCACCTGCACAGAATGCATCAGCTTATCGCGGTCAAACGGTACACGGCGGCCACTCTTCTTCACCACCATCAGTTCGCGCAATTGCACGCGCTCAAAAGTGGTAAAACGACCAGCGCAAACAGGACAAACACGGCGTCTGCGGATTACTGATCCGTCCTCTGCCGGACGGGAATCCTTAACCTGTGTATCATCGGATTGGCAAAACGGGCAGCGCATGGCGAAACTCTCAAACTATGCCGCACTTTACAGCGCAGCGGTCATTGCAGCTAAACAAACAGCATCAATGACAATAAATATTTCAGATTGAAATTATCTAAAGCAGATGGACCCTTTTGTCATCAGCTAGAACATTTCCAATGTTAAATTGAATCCTTTGAAATGCACCAGCCATTTATTTTTATGCGCATCTTGCGTGATAAACAGCCCTGCGCCCTTCAAAGATACATTCCGGCATCAATAACCCGCCGCAATAAAAACGCCGCGTAACACTTATGTGATACGCGGCGTCATTTTTTTACAACATCAGCAAAACAAGCTTAGCCCTGATAGCCATACATCGGGAAGTTTGCTGTCAGTTCAATAACCTTCTTCTGAACAGCAGCTTCAACAGCGGCATTGCCTTCATCGGAATTGGCTGTTTTCAGACCATCGAGCACTTCGGTGATCATATCGCCGATCTGTTCGAATTCTTTGATGCCGAAGCCGCGGGTTGTACCGGCCGGTGTGCCGAGGCGGATACCGGAGGTTACAAAAGGCTTTTCAGGATCAAACGGAATACCGTTTTTGTTGGTGGTGATATTCGCACGGCCCAGTGCGGCTTCAGCGCGCTTACCGGTTGCATTCTTCGGACGCAGATCAACCAGCATCAGATGGTTGTCAGTGCCGCCGGAAACGATATCAAGACCGTTTTTCTTCAGGTTCTCTGCCAGAGCTTTGGCATTTGCCACAACATTCTGTGCATAGATCTTGAATTCTGGCTGCAGTGCTTCTGCCAGTGCTACCGCTTTACCGGCAATCACATGCATCAGCGGGCCGCCCTGAAGACCAGGGAATACAGCCGAGTTGAACTTCTTGGCCAGATCACCGTCATTGGTCATGATCATACCACCGCGCGGACCGCGCAGGGATTTATGCGTGGTTGTGGTGCAAACATGCGCATGCGGCACTGGTGACGGATGAACACCGGCAGCAACCAGACCCGCGATATGCGCCATATCAACCATCAGATAAGCACCGATTTCATCGGCGATCTCACGGAAGCGCTTCCAGTCCCAGATACGGGAATAAGCAGTACCACCGGCCAGAATCAGCTTTGGTTTATGTTCGCGGGCAAGACGTGCCACTTCGTCCATATCCAGCAGGTGATCGTCTTCACGTACACCATAAGATACAACATTGAACCATTTACCGGACATATTTACCGGAGAACCGTGGGTCAGGTGACCACCGGAATTCAGATCAAGACCCATGAATGTATCGCCCGGCTGCAACAGCGCAAGGAATACAGCCTGGTTCATCTGGCTGCCGGAATTCGGCTGCACGTTGACGAATTCTGCGCCGAACAGCTTTTTCGCACGTTCAATCGCCAGTTCTTCGACGATATCAACATACTGGCAACCGCCGTAATAACGCTTGCCCGGATAACCTTCGGCATATTTGTTGGTGAGGATTGAACCCTGAGCTTCAAGCACTGCGCGGGAAACGATGTTTTCCGATGCGATCAGCTCGATTTCGTGACGCTGACGGCCAAGTTCCTTGCGGATTGCGCCGAAAATTTCAGCATCCGCTTCTTCAAGACCCTTATTAAAGAATGCTTCGAGAGAAGCACCGTTCGCCTGCGACATATCCTATTCCTTCCGGTTCCCAGTCAATTTCCCAGTCAAAAGTCAATCAGACACCACTCCCGTCGCCTGTTTGCGACGGTCATGGAACTCCTCGCTATTTGTTTTTGACGCGTATCTTATCCGAAAACCGGTTCCCACTTTTCGGGATACGCTCAATGTTCATCCGCATATCAAAATGCAGAACAAAAAGCACGTAAATTCAATGTAGCTTGCGGCTTAGCGCATTCCTATGTCGGGTGGCAATATCACACTTGTCATGACGGCTCCATGGCCAGCAGGCGATATCTCATGACGTAAAACGGCTAAAGACCGTTTTATATCGTTTAAGATACAAAAAAGCCGCCCGAAGGCGGCTTTATCAGTAAATTATCTTATGCACAGAAGGCAGTTTTGAGAGCAAACCGGCTGCCGTCTTTTTCAAAACTGCCCTGCCGTTTTTATGCTCTGAGGTTAAAAATCTCAGATCGCAGTACCGATAGCCAGTTCCGAAGCGCCGTCCATCTTGTAAATATCATCGCGGAACTGTGGAATACCGTCACCGGTTGACCATGCCGAGATGTAAACAAAATACAGCGGCACAGGATCAGCAAGTTGGATCGGGTTATTCTGACCGCTCTTGATGGTTTCCTCAATGCTGTCGCGTGACCAGCCATTGGTGTTTTTCAACAGCCACACATCGAGATCGCGGATATTCTGCACACGGATACAGCCGGATGAGTCAAAGCGCATCAGATTATTGAACGTGCCCTTTTGCGGCGTGTCATGCATATAAACCGCATGGGCATTGTGGAAGTTGATTTTGGTCGATGCCATAGCATTGATTTTGCCCGGATCCTGACGGAACATCAGTTTCACTGCATCTTCCGTATTCCAGTCAACGGTTTCCGGCGGCACTTCCTGCCCCTGACCATTATAAAGACGGATCTTGTTTTTGGTCAGATATTGCGGGTCTTTACGCATCAAAGGAATGATATCCTTGCGGATAATCGACTTTGGCGCTGTCCAGTACGGGTTGAGGATCACTTCGTGGATTTTTGAAGTCAGGATCGGTGTCTGGCGATCGATCTTACCGACAACGGCCGTATGGCGCTGCACAACGCGGCCGTTTTCAATCGCCTCGATCTGTGCTGCCGGAATATTGACCATCACGAAGCGAGTCTGATCAACATTGGCAAGAGAGCCAAGACGCTGCAGATTGGTATTGAGCTGACCGAGACGAACATCGGCGCTGACATTGAGCGCCTTATAGGTCATATCGCCCATCACACCATCGGCTGGCAAACCATGACGCGCCTGAAAACGCTTCACGGCAGCATCCACATAGGTATCAAAGGAAGTAGAAGAACCAATACCCTCCGGCAGATCGCCGGAAATCATCAGACGCTGGCGCAGGATCGGCACAACCTGACTTTTCATCCCCAGACGCAGGCGCTCATTGCCCGGCACTGTCGGCCAGCCGCCATTGGCAACAATCATATTATACTGATTAATCGCCGCGCTGATATAATTCAGTGTCTGCGGGCTCATGATTGGCTGGTTGGTTGCAATAGCTTTGGCACCACCGGTACCGCGCGCATCAAATGTATCGCTCCAGTTACCGCGACGACCGGATGACAGCACATCATTCAGACCCACAGCCTGAGCAAATGCAGCGGAAGTAGCCGCAGGTACTGACAAAGCAGCCAGTCCCAGACCGGCAGCGCCACGCAAAAACAAACGGCGATCAAGCGCCTTTGCTGTTTTTCCGTCTTTTACACTATGCTTCATATTTTCATCCTCACTCCGCAGCAACAGCAACTTGCTCACCGGAATTCACATCGCAATACTGTGCGACACAGGCAGATCAACAGAAAAGCTGCTTCGCTTTCCCTGCTCACAATTTAACTCTGAAACAATAATCAACCCGAATAACAGTATAACTGATCAAACTCACATCAGTTGCATGGACGCCAAACATCCTGCCGGACTTAACCGCTATAAACAGTTTTGTGGCTTAAACATGTCTGTAAGCATTCCGGCAAGCTCTTATTATTATCATGAGCTAAAAATGGCTATCATAAATATGCTTAATCCGGAATTGTGGCGATTCAGCAACGATAAAGGCTGGTCTTACATGACAATTTTTACGGCCGCGGCTTTGACAAGGCTGAAGCGCTGCAAGCGCCAGAGCGAATTATGCATTGAAGCCAGACGTGCCGCATCCGGTACATCGCGCCCTGCACCATCGAGAAACACATAATCATAAAGCTCGAAAAGGCCATCGGCGACCGCCTGCCCCTTCGCTGTCAGTCTCAGGACTGTCAGATCATCAGAGCTTTCAGAGGCAGAAACCACATAGCCCTGCGCAATCAGGCTGGCGAGCATAATCACGGTCTGTGAGGATAGAGGCTCAATCGTCCGGTAAAGTTGTGCCGTATCGCGCAGGCCATTGCTGATACAGAACAGCATAACCGCTTGCTCGGCATTTAACGGGTAGTTCTGCCTGTCAGAAAATGCGCCGTGGAAAAAAGCCAGCAAGCGTCTGTAATGGCGATTCAGCTGACGCTCTACTTCCAGACACAACACCTGTAAGCCTGAGCCATGTTCTGCGCTTTGCACAGTTTCATAGCCTGCAAGGGCATCCTTGTGCCCTGCTCCGCAATATGTTGTCTGAAACGGCTCGTGCGTTTGCATTCAGCTTGTCTCCGCTTTTCAAAGCAAAAGCCAGCATCACGACATATCCCTGTGAAACATGCAGATAACCGGCATAGTGCTTAGCGATGACTGTAAGAAGCAGCGGTGAAATTCGGCTTAAGCCGCAAGGCTAACAACCGGTTAACGGCCGGTTATTCAACTGAAAACTCATAAAGCAGAGAGTGACGCCTCTAGCGTACCGGCGTTGCCAGCGCTCTTTTTCCCTGCATAAACAAGCCGATACGGAATACGATATAGATCAGCAGGAAGCCGACATTCAGCGCTGCCAAGGCCGGAAAATATTCAAAAGAGCGTGCAAAAATTGTGTAAATCAATGCCTGTGCTAAAGCTGTTATCACCCAAAGCACAGCGCCCCATGAGGCACGGATCCATAAGCCGGTAGCAACAATCGGCAAGGCAACGGCAAGACTTACGCTGACGGTTTGCCACTGCCAGGGCATCAGATCGAAACGCCACAGCAATCCCGGATAAAGGCCGATCAGACGCATCCAATAATAAATACCACCGGCGAGGCAAACGAGTGCAACAAACCGCATGAACAGAACGAACCAGCTATGCAGGGCTGAATCTCCCGTGCGTAATCTCAGCTGATCATCCACCATGCGGCTCTTTACCTTTATTCGGAGCTGTTTCCTGTTTGAAAAAGCTCACTCTTCATCTCATTGCCACTGCGCATGCAAAACGGCGTCTCTGCAACGGTTTATTCAATTATGCTGCACGAAATCGGGCAGTTTTACATCCGCCAGACTTGCTGGTTTCCACACAGGATTGCCGGTCTTTTCAATCAGAACAGCGCCAATCCCCGCATAGAAATCATGCCCTTGCAGCAGAATCTCTGCCAGAGCGTACTCTATTTGCATCTGCCTATCCAAGCGTGCGCTGTAACTCAGTTGGTTGTTTGCACGAATAAATGCTTCTGCATCCTGAAAAAGTGTAAAAATCGCCTTCAAACTGGTCGGAGAGCGCTTGCCGAGCAAATCCGCAATTGCGGCAGCTTTTTCATCACCGGCTGCTCCGGCTGCAGTGAAATTCGCAATAATCTGCTCAATGCTGTCTGCCCTGCAACAACGGGTGATCAGCGCCCTGTCCTGCTCGGACGTTTCCCATTCCGGTTCGCTCATCGGCATAGCGCTCAGAATATCATCAGGATTTTCACCGGCAATCAGCTTTGAACGCAGGATATCCAGTTGATCAACTTTCAGAGCATGGGTTGCAATGCCGCTATGCAGACAATCGCCCCAACGAATAGCAGAGCCGGTTAAGCCGAGATAGAAACCAAACTTCTCCGGCAAGGCAGGCAAAAAGGCACTGCCGCCGACATCGGTGAAAAAGCCGATACCGCTTTCCGGCATCGCAAAGAGCGTGTTTTCCGTCACGATCCGGTGTGAACCATGTACGGAAACACCGGCACCACCGCCCATCGTAATACCGTCAAGCAGAGCCACATAGGGTTTCTTATAGGCCGCAATCAACCGGTTGAGCCGATACTCATCTTTAAAGAAATCATACGCCGGCGCACCATTTTTACCGGCGTGATAGGCGGCAACGACATCACCACCGGCACAGAAAGCGCGTCCTTCACCTTCGATAAGAATGGTTTTGATCTGCGGATCATCTGCCCATTGCAACAAAGCCAGTTCCATAGCCTGTATCATTTTATGGGTCAGGGCATTCAGCGCTTTCGGGCGGGTCAGCCGGATTAAACCTACAGCACCCTGCACAGCAAAGCCAATTTCGTCATCGCCACCGAAATCCACTGAACCTGCATGAGAGGTTGCTGATTGCTGTGCTTTGTCCATCATTTTCTCCTGCCCGCAAATATGCTTCCTGTGCTATCTGGTCAGACTGTAGCCAATTTTTCAACCAAGACCAGCGCTTAACATCGCATATTACAGGCCTTCCCAATCTTAAGCGCGGCAATGTTTCACACCTCAAAAAGCGTTTTTATCAAGCTGTTACCGCAATTAGAGTGTTAAGGCTCCTGATCTGGCCTGCGCGGTATCTCCAGACTATAGAATAGCCTGATCCCGCCTTTCCTTACGCCGAATTACGGAAAAGGTATTATGCGTAATATTGATGAAATCACCCAAAGCCGCCGCCTGCGTCGTACCCGCCGCACCGAATGGTCCCGCCGTCTGGTTCAGGAAAATGCGTTAAGCGTTAATGATCTGATCTGGCCGTTCTTTGTGTGCGAAGGTAACAATGTTGCCTCTCCGATTGCTGCGATGCCAGGCGTGCATCGCTATTCCGTAGATATGGCTGTGCGTCAGGCAGAAAAAGCTGCCAAGCTTGGTATTCCGGCAATTGCTCCTTTTCCGAATGAACCGGCTCATATTAAAACGCAGGATGGCTCCTATATCGCCAATCCGGACAATCTGATCAATTCGGTCACCCGTGCGATCAAGAAAGAAGTGCCGGAAATCGGCATTATCACCGATGCCGCGCTCGATCCTTTCACGACTGATGGCCACGACGGAATTCTGCGCGACGGTATTATTCTCAATGATGAATCCGTTGAGGTTGTTGTACGCGGTGCGCTGGCACAGGCTGAAGCCGGTGCGGATATTATTGCACCTTCTGACATGATGGACGGCCGTATCGGTGCCATCCGCGATGCACTGGATGCCAACGGCTTTCAGCACTTGCCGATCATGTCCTATGCTACCAAATTCGCCTCTGCATTCTACGGCCCTTACCGTGAAGCAATCGGCACAGCCGGTGTGCTGAAAGGCGACAAGAAAACCTATTATCTTGATCCGGCCAATACGGATGAAGCGTTGCGCGAAGCCGAGCAGGATGTGTGTGAGGGCGCAGACATGCTGATGATCAAGCCAGGCATGCCTTATCTTGATATTATTCAGCGTATCAAAAACCAGTTCGCGCTGCCGACCTTTGCTTATCAGGTCTCCGGCGAATATGCGATGATCAAAGCCGCGGGTCAAAACGGCTGGATTGACGAAGAAAAAGTCATGATGGAAAGCCTGCTGGCGTTTAAACGCGCGGGTTGCGACGGTATTCTCACTTATTTCGCACTGGAAGTGGCTGAGAAGCTCAAAAACGCCTGATCGGGCTTATAATGTCTATGAAGAGCACATTCTGTTGAGGCAGGATGTGCTCTTTTGTATTTTAGCTCATCAAAACATAAAACCTTGAAATCCGGCTGTGTGCTTCCTATCTCTCAACTTATAAGAGAGTATAAGGAGCAACCATAAGCCGATGAATGACCGAACAATCAACCATGATATTGTTCTGCCGCGTTTTGAAGACCGCCGCCTCTATGAAGGTGTGCGCTCAAGGCGTGTATTCGCCTTTCTGATCGACTATTTCATTGTGCTTCTGCTGTGTATTCCGGTCGCCATTGTGATTGCCTTTCTCGGCATTCTGACACTGGGTCTCGGCTGGATGCTCTACGGTATTTTGCTGCCGCTGGTGGCACTGCCTTATGTGTATTTTACAGTCGGTGGTCCGAATAAGGCCACAACCGGTATGCGCATGATGGGTATCCGGATTGAGCGTATGGACGGCAAACCGATTGACGGCGTGTTCGCCGTTGTGCACTCGGTGCTGTTCTGGGCGGCTAATGTGCTGCTGACCCCGCTGATCCTGCTGGCAACGCTGTTTCTGGACTACAAACGCGCGGTGCATGATATGCTGCTCGGCGCGGTGATTGTACGCACCAATCCGTAACAACAACATTTAGAGATTTTAACAGCGCAGAGTTTTCTGCGCTGTTTGCATTATCAGCTTAATTGTCGTCGCTTATGCGGTATGACTACAAACTCACGAAAGCGGGATTTTACATCCTGCTCAATTCTATTATGATTAACCATTCTGCAGGCCTTTTGACTGCACAATTTGAGACGTATAATTTCAAGTCGTCTTTATTGTCGTATTGACGGGCAAATCATGACACAGCATCAGCCGCAACCACAGCAATTTTACCTGACCGCACCGACTGAATGTCCTTATCTGGACAATCGTGCCGAGCGCAAAGTTTTCACGCATCTGGTTGGCAATCGCGCACCGGAGCTGAATGATCTGCTGACGCAGGCAGGTTTCCGCCGCTCTCAGAATATTGCTTACCGCCCCGCTTGCGAAAATTGCAACGCCTGTGTGTCCGTGCGTATTCTGGCAGGCGAATTCAAGATGACACGCTCTATGCGCCGTATCTGGAAACGCAATCAGGATCTGATCGGTTTTGCCAATACAGCGGAGCCCAGCTCAGAACAATATGCGCTGTTCCATGATTATCTCAACAGCCGGCACCATAATGGCGGTATGTCAGAAATGTCTGTACTGGACTATGCGATGATGGTTGAGGACAGCCACGTCAACACACAGATCATTGAATACCGCATACGTGGCGCCGATACGATGATCACCGGCAAGGGCGAAGGCCCGCTGATTGCTGCTGCACTCACCGATGTGATGGGTGACGGCGTTTCCATGGTCTATTCGTTTTTCAATCCGGAACTGGCCGACCGTTCAATCGGAACCTATATTATTCTCGACCATATTATGCGCTGTAATGCACTTGGCCTGCCGCATGTCTATCTCGGTTATTGGGTCAACGGCTCTGCAAAAATGCATTATAAAACCCGTTATAAGCCGCAAGAGCACCTTACAGCCAATGGCTGGCAGCTGACAGATATTGCGGATTAACGGGTTTTATCATTATATCAGTTCAGCAACTGACAATGACCGGACAAAACTAAATCTGTTATGCATGCCAATAAGATTAAAACCGATCTGACGCTAATACAGCACCTGATTGCCTCCCGGTTTCCGCAGTGGCAAAATTTACCGCTGAAAGAAGTTTTCAGCGCGGGTACCGATAATTCCATGTACAGGCTTGGTAATGATCTGGTTGTCCGCCTTCCACAACGTCCGGAAGTAGCAGTGCAGATTCTAAAAGAACAGCGCTGGTTACCGGTCATTGCTCCGCATCTGCATTGTGAAATTCCACTGCCATTGGCCAATGGTGTACCCACCACAGATTTCCCTTATCCATGGTCAGTCTGTCACTGGCTTGAAGGTGAGAATGCCATAGAAGCCAAAGTTTCTGATTTTCATCAGGCGGCCGTAACATTGGCAAGTTTCATCAATGATTTGCAATCTTTGAATGCAACAGACGGCCCTGCTCCGGGCGAACATAATTTTTATCGTGGTGTTCCGCTACAAAACAGAAATGCGCAATATCTTACAGCGCTTGATCAGTTACATGACATGATCGACACCAAAGCCGCTCTCGCGCTTTGGCAACAAGCCCTGAAAGCAGACGAATGGAAACATGTGCCGGTCTGGATCCACGGCGACATTCACGCAGGCAACTTGCTGGTTCGCAATGGGTGTATCAGCGCGGTCATTGATTTTGGCGGCCTCGGCGTGGGTGATCCCGCATGTGATATGATGGTCGCCTGGAATTTTCTGACCACGGACAGCCGCGCGGTTTTCCGTGAGGCTGTCAAAGCTGACGATGCTACGTGGAAACGGGCACAAGGCTGGGCGCTATCTATGGCCGTGATCGCCCTGCCATATTATCGAAACACCAATCCGCAGGTTGTCCGATCTTCACTCAACACAATTGAGCAATTGCTTGCCGATATGTAAAAGCCCTCTCGTCAAGACACCTGTCTCCTCAAAAGGGCTTTTATTTTTTTAAATTATAAAGCTAATTCAGCATATTAAGAAGATACCCTCACAATAAGATTCATCTCAGAGTGAGGGTATCAGGACTGAAACGGATTTAAGCCTTGCGGCCAACCTTGAACGCCATACCGATAGATGCAGGCGTTACCGGTGCGAAGCCATATTTGGTATAAAGATGCGCAGCCGGGCCATCAGCGATCAGACTGACATAGGCGCTTTCCGGCGCATTCTCATCCAGATAAGTCATAATCTCGGTCATGATCAGTTTGCCGAGCCCCTGCCCCTGATGTTCAGGCAAAACTGCAATATCGCAAACCTGATAGGTCGTGCCGCCGTCACCAATGACGCGCCCGATGCCGACGATCTTTTCACCATCCAAAATTTGCACACCAAACAACGAATTCTTCAAACCGCGCTCTGCGGCTTCAACGGTCTTTGCACTAAGACCGCTGGCTGCACGCAAATGACAATAGGTCTGGACATCCGGAACCTGACGCAAGACCTGATATTTTGATTCAACCGGCATGATTAAGTCACTCTTCCCATTCTATAAATATACTTCGGGCAGGCTCTTCCCTACCAGAGCCCGCCCGAATGATGTTCTTACGATGTAAATTTACCGGTGCGCGGAAAACCTTTCGGCACCATGCGCCCTGCAGTTGCACGGTCAGCCGTCCATTCCTGCAACTCATCTTTGCTGCGCGTGAAGGTACGATCCGCCGAATCCTGCCAGGTCAGTCCCTGATCAATCGCAAAAGTACGAATGTCGGATATACCGCCATCTTTATACTTCTGCAGACGTACGCCTTTACCACGTGACAATTCCGGCAGTTCCGCCAACGGGAAGACCAGCATTTTGCGGTTTTCACCGACGACAGCAATCGTATCACCCGTAATGCGCTGGCAGATTTTCATCTCATCCGGCAATTTCACATTCATGATCTGCTTGCCCTTACGGGTATTGGCAATCACTTCGCTCTCATTGATCATGAAGCCATAACCTTCATGCGACGCCAAGAGCAATTTAGCGCTGGCGT
The DNA here is from genome assembly GCA_900470735.1 of Hyphomicrobiales bacterium. Taxonomy (GTDB): domain Bacteria; phylum Pseudomonadota; class Alphaproteobacteria; order Rhizobiales; family Rhizobiaceae; genus Pseudochrobactrum. The sequence goes on from UCCC01000001.1 coordinate 59,757, forward strand.
CATGCACAAAGGCGCTCAGAATATCCTGATCATTATCCATATCAACCATGATACGGATCGGCTCACCATGGCCACGGCCACCCGGCAAGGTGTTGGCACCAATGGTGAAGAACTTGCCGCCGGTGGCTGCCACAACAATCTTGTCTGTCGTTTCCGCATGGAAAGCCAGCTTCAGCTTGTCACCTTCTTTAAAGGACAATGCGGAGAAGTCCGGCAGATGCCCCTTCATGGCGCGCATCCAGCCTTTTTCAGACACGACAATCGTAACCGGCTCACGCTCGATCATCGCCTGATGAATGTCTTCCAGATCGTGACTTGGTGCTTCAGCAAATTGTGTACGACGTTTGCCAAGCGGCGTTTCAGGGCCGTAGGTTTCACGAACCTTTTTGATTTCTCCGCTGATCGCCTTCCACTGCTTGATTTCCGAACCAAGCAATTCCTCGAGCTGCGCTTTTTCAGCGGTCAAACCGTCGAATTCCTTGCGGATTTCAAACTCTTCCAGCTTACGCAATGAGCGCAAACGCATGTTCAGAATCGACTCAGCCTGCATATCCGTCAGGCTGAAGGTGCGCATCAGCTCCTGTTTCGGCTCATCCTCTTCACGGATGATGCGGATAACCTCATCCAGATTGAGATAAGCGATCAGATAACCGCCTAAAATTTCAAGGCGCTTTTCGATCTCTTCCAGACGATATTGCGAACGACGCAGCAGAACGTCTTTACGATGTTCCAGCCATTCCTGAAGTACACCACCCAATGAAAGAACATTTGGCACCTTCCCGTGGGAAAGCACGTTCATATTCAGTGAAACGCGATTCTCAAGCTCAGTCAGCTTGAACAGTGATTCCATCAGAAGCTCAGGATCGACAGAGCGATTCTTCGGCTCCAGAACGATACGGATATCTTCCGCTGACTCATCACGAATATCGTCGAGTAATGGCAGCTTTTTCGCCAGCAGCAGTTCAGCGATCTTCTCAATCAAGCGCGATTTCTGCACCTGATACGGAATCTCGGTGACCACAACTACCCATGTGCCACGGCCAAGGTCTTCTTTTTCCCACTTGGCACGGACACGGAAAGCACCGCGTCCGGTGCGATAGGCTTCAAGAATATTCTCTTTCGGTTCAACCAGAATACCACCGGTCGGCAGATCAGGCCCCGGCACCAGCTGTACCAGTTCTTCAACCGATGCCTGCGGATTGCGGATCAGCAGCAGTGCGGCGTCACAAAGTTCTGCCACGTTATGCGGCGGAATATTCGTCGCCATACCAACGGCGATACCCGATGAGCCATTGGCCAGAAGATTCGGGAATGCACCCGGCAGAACCACCGGCTCCAGATCTTCTTCATTATAGGTCGGGCGGAAATCAATAGCGTTTTCCGTGATACCTTCGAGCAGCAATGATGCCACTTCAGTCATACGGGCTTCCGTATAACGCATCGCAGCAGCATTATCGCCATCGATATTCCCGAAATTGCCCTGCCCGTCGACAAGCGGATAGCGCACTGCGAAATCCTGCGCCAGACGTACCAGAGCATCATAGATCGACGCATCGCCATGCGGATGGAATTTACCCATCACATCACCGACAATACGCGCACATTTGGCATAGGAACTGCCCGGATTGAGGCGGAGCAAACGCATAGCGTGCATGATGCGGCGGTGAACCGGCTTCAGACCGTCGCGCACATCCGGCAGCGCACGATGCATGATCGTGGACAGCGCGTAAGCCAGATAGCGCTCTTCAAGCGCCGATTTCAGATCAACTGTTTCGACGTGATCATCGCCGCCTGATGGCGGAATCAGATTTTTACCCATAGTATATGGTTAGCAAGCGGCTGATTCTGCGGCAAGTCAGGATGCGTTTACACACAGCAACTAGGCCGGTTTTCCGCATTATTCTCGTTATTTCGTCAAAAATACAACGATTATGACGGCAGATTTTCTCTGATACCGAAGTGTGACTTGCAGTGAAATAAAGTCACTGTTACGAAAAAGCCAAAATTGTCCTGTTATAGACAATCCAAGTATTTCGCATGTAAATATAGGCAAACATCCCAAGGAGCCTTCCTATGCCGGTTATGAAACCGCTTTATACAGCTGCACGCACTCTTTCCGTTGCTACAGCACTCACTGTAATTTTTGCTGGTTCAGCTTATGCGCTGGATGGAAATGATGTTGCAAAGCGTCTGCAGGCTCGTTTTGAGGAACAGGGCACGAAGATTGCATTTGGTAAAGTCGAAACAGACGGCACAACCGTAACGCTGCGCGACACCAAAGTAACCGTTCCGAATTCCGAAATCGGTGAACTTCCTGTTGGCGATATCGTACTGAAAGATGTCGCTGAAGATGGTAAAGGCGCTTATACCGCTGAAACAGCAACTTTCCAGGACTTCTCGAAGACCGATGACAAGACCAAAATCGATGTAAAAGGCATCGAAATCGGCAAAATCTATCTGGCAGCTGACAATGAAGAAGATGTCATTGCCAAGATGATGGCCTACCAGACTTTCAAAGTTGACAGTCTGGTTGTTGCTGAAGATGGTCAGGAAATGGCTAATATTAAAGACATTTCTGCCAAATCGTCTGCCTATACCAAAGGCACACCGATGACTTACGAATTCGGTGTTAAATCCATTGATCTCGACATTGAGAAAATGGAAGAAGTCCGCAAGAAGTCGGAAGCAGAATCAGGCGAAGCCACACCAAATCCGATGATTGACCTCGGCTACAAGCAGCTGAAAATGGCGATCACCTCCACTGGCTCATGGGAACCTGAAAAAGGTGACCTCGTCATGGACAAGATGGAATTTGACGTTGCTGATCTCGGCAAGTTTGACACCACACTCAAACTGGGCGGTTATGATACAAAGTTCATCAAAGCCATTCAGGAAGCCAATAAGAAGCTTGCTGACAGCGGTGAAAACAACGATGCAGCAACAATGGCTATGCTTGGTCTGATGCAGCAGTTGTCAATCGGCGGCATCTCCTTCCGTTATGACGACGCATCCCTGACCCCTAAACTGCTTGAATACTACGGCAAACAGCAGGGTATCAGCAGCGAAGACATGGTCAACCAGATCAAAGGCATTGCACCGCTGATGGTTGGCTATCTTGGCCATGCAGATTTCGCAATTCAGGCAACCACTGCCCTCAACACCTATCTGGATGATCCAAAGTCCCTGACAATCGCAGCGAAACCGGATGCGCCTGTATCCTTTGCTCTGATTGCAGCAACTGCAACAGCAGACCCTAAGAAAATCATTGATCTGCTGGCTGTTAAGCTGACAGCTAACCAGTAAGATCATCTGATCTGAAACAAAGAACCCGGCTTTAAGCCGGGTTTTTTATTGTCTGTATATCGGACATAAAAAACGCCGCGCCTGATAAGACGCGGCGTTCAAATCATCTAACCTGCTGGCAGATTAGTCTTTTTTGATCGGGTTCACACGGATATGCAGATCACGCAGCTGAGCTGGCATAACTTCTGCCGGTGCGCCCATCAGCAGATCAACAGCCTGCTGGTTCATCGGGAACAGCGAAATATCGCGCAGGTTCTTAGCACCAACCAGCAACATAACCACACGGTCAATACCGGCAGCCATACCACCATGCGGAGGTGCGCCATACTGGAACGCACGGTAGAGACCGCCAAAGCGATCTTCCACATCCTGCTGGCTCAGACCAACCTTTTCAAAGGCTTTGACCATAACTTCCGGCAGCTGGTTACGGATCGAACCGGATGCGATTTCAAAACCGTTACAGACCAGATCATACTGGTAGGCTTTGAGTGTCAGCGGATCCTGCGTTTCCAGTGCTTCCAGACCACCCTGCGGCATGGAGAACGGGTTATGAGCGAAGTCGAGCTTCTTGTTATCTTCATCCCACTCATAGAACGGGAAGTCGATGATCCAGGCCAGTTCGAAACGATCACGGTCTGTGAGGTTCAGTTCTTCACCGGCACGGTTACGCGCATCACCGGCAAATTTGTAGAACTTCGACGGCAGACCGGCAACGAAGAAGCAGGCGTCGCCATCTTCCAGACCCAGCTGGGTACGGATTGCTTCAACGCGCTCTTCACCGATATTCTTGGCAATCGGGCCAGCGCCTTCCAGCTTATCGCCTTCTTTACGCCAGAAGATATAGCCGAGACCCGGCTGACCTTCACCCTGTGCCCATGAGTTCATGCGGTCACAGAATGCGCGCGAACCACCAGTTTTGGCCGGAATTGCCCAGACTTCAACCTTAGGATCATTCGCAATCAAGTTTGCGAAAACTTTGAAACCGGAATCAGCGAAATGCTCGGTCACGCCCTGCATTTCAATCGGGTTACGCAGATCAGGCTTATCCGAACCATAAGTGCGGATCGCATCATCATAAGCAATACGACGGAAGTTCTGCGTCACTGGTTTGCCTTCAGCAAATTCAGTGAAAATATCACGCATAACCGGTTCCATTGTCTCCCAGACTTCTTCCTGAGTGACAAAGCTCATTTCCAGATCGAGCTGGTAGAACTCGCCCGGCAGACGATCAGCACGCGGATCTTCATCGCGGAAGCAAGGTGCAATCTGGAAGTAACGGTCGAAACCGGCAACCATCAGCAGCTGCTTGTACTGCTGCGGCGCCTGTGGCAGCGCATAGAACTGGCCTTCGTGAATACGGCTCGGCACGAGGAAGTCGCGCGCACCTTCAGGTGAAGACGCAGTCAGGATCGGCGTTGTGAATTCATTGAAGCCGATTTCGTTCATATGACGACGCATCGCGCCAATGATCTTGGTGCGCTTCATAATGTTCTTATGCAGCGTATCACGGCGCAGATCGAGGAAGCGGTATTTCAGGCGGATATCTTCCGGATAGTCCGGCTCACCGAACACCGGCAGAGGCAATTCTTTAGCAGCGGCCAGAACTTCGATCTCTTTGGCAACCACTTCGATTTCGCCGGTTGGCAAATTCGGATTTACAGCTTCGCCGGCACGGGCGGTAACTTCACCGTCCACGCGGATAACCCATTCACCGCGAACGGTTTCGGCGATTTTGAATGCCGGACTTTCCGGATCAGCAACGATCTGGGTCAAACCATAATGGTCGCGAATGTCGATAAAGAGAATACCGCCGTGATCGCGGACACGATGAACCCAGCCGGATAGACGAACTGTCTGGCCGACATCCGACTTGCGGAGGGCTTCGCAGGTATGGCTGCGGTAACGATGCATGTTTTCTGCCTTCAGAAGAGTGGTAATAAACGTAAAATCAAAGATCAAAATCTGATTTTTATGCTGTCGGACAAGCGCATTTTGGCCGCAAAAAGTCAAGTGTCAGACCATTCTGCAGCCAAATTGATTCATTCTGTATGTTCTATAACTGCTCTTGCCTGTGAGCAACAGACAACAGCGCCTTCAGAATTGTAGTAAAGTCACAAGATATGTAATTTTTAAACTTAGTTTTTCGCGACAAAGCAATTGTGATTGGTTATAGAAAAATAATGGAACTGATTACGACAACACAGGGTCTTGAAAAGGCCGTTTCACAGCTTTCAAAATCTGATTTTGTCACTGTGGATACCGAATTCATTCGCGAAACCACGTTCTGGCCGGAGCTTTGCCTGATCCAGATGGCATCGCCGGACACAACTGCATTGGTGGACGCATTGGCACCGGGCATTGATCTCAGCTCTTTCTTCGCTCTCATGGCGGATAAATCTGTTGTCAAAGTTTTCCACGCCGCCCGCCAGGATATAGAAATCGTTTTCCATCTCGGAAATCTGATCCCTGAACCGGTGTTTGACACACAGGTTGCAGCGATGGTTTGCGGTTTCGGTGATGCGATCTCTTATGATCAGCTCGTTGCGCGTATTACCGGCGTCAATCTGGACAAATCCTCCCGCTTTACCGACTGGCGTCGCCGCCCGTTGAGTGACAAGCAACTGGATTATGCACTGGCCGATGTCACGCATCTGCGCGATGTCTACCTTTACCTGCAAGACCGGCTGACCAAAGAAGGCCGTAATGACTGGGTGAGCGAAGAAATCCGCATCCTCACGGCACGCGAAACCTATGATATGCATCCGGATGATGCGTGGAAGCGTCTGAAAATCCGCTTGCGCAAGCCTGTTGAGCTGGCTGTTATGCAAAAGGTTGCGGCATGGCGCGAACGTGCTGCGCGCGAGCGTAATGTGCCGCGTGGCCGTGTAATAAAAGACGATACAATTCAGGAAATTGCCCAGCAACAGCCGCGCGATGCCGAGGCATTGTCGCGCTTGCGTACCGTGCCGAAAGGCTGGGAGCGCTCCTCCCATGCGCAGGGTTTGGTTGAAGCAATCAATGAAGCGCTGAGTATTCCTAAAGAAGACCTGCCACGCCTGCCAAAGCAGCATAATGCACCGGAAGGCACCGGAGCAGCTTCGGACGTGCTCAAGCTTCTGCTCAAAATTATCACCGAAGATCATGGCGTGGCACCGAAAGTCGTCGCCTCCTCCGATGATATTGATCAGATTGCGGCCAAAGGTAATGCAGCGGATGTGCCAGCACTCAAAGGCTGGCGCCGCGAATTATTCGGTGAAAAAGCACTGCAGATGATCGAAGGCAAAATCGGCATCAAGTTTGAAAACCGCAAAATTAAAGCAGTACCATTGGATTGAACATGAGCGACAAAATTAAAGTTAGTGTTTTTCTCGGCATCAGTCTGGATGGTTATATTGCCGGCCCTGACAATGACTTGTCATGGCTGTCGGTGGTTGAAACTGACCCGCCGGAAGATACCGGCTATAATGCGCTGATGGCTGATGTTGATGTGCTGGTTATGGGGCGCAATACCTATGACACAGTGCTCACCTTCGGCTTCTGGCCTTATGAGGGCAAACAAGTCGTTGTCCTGACCAGCCGCCCGCTGACACCGCTCTATGGTGAGACCAGCTTTAACGGCACTCTCAGCGATCTGCTGCCGGAACTGTCAGCACGCGGGCTGAAACACGTCTATCTCGACGGCGGCAATGTTGTTCGTCAGGGCTTGCAGCAGCAGCTGGTTGATGAACTGACTTTAAGCTGGGTACCGGCCACAATCGGCAAAGGTGTGCGCCTGTTTGAAGGCGACATGTCCATGAGCCGGTGGAAACTTACGGGTCAGCAAGCTTTTCCAAGCGGCTTGGTGCAAGCCCGATATAAATTCGATAAAGCAATGTAATAAAAAGGCCGGATTTAATAATCCGGCCTTTTTATTTTATTCAATCACGAAACGCAGTGTTTTTCCGGTCACTTTGGCCAGCACATTCAGCCGGTTATCCAGTCTCTCGGATACCAAATCGCGATAGGCATCAGGCACGACCAGCGCCAGTACATCGCCTTCCTGTCGCCATTTCAGCTGCGGAATCACATCCGGCATCGACGCCGACAGCAGATAGACCACACGCAACAAAGCACCCAGAACCCGCGCACGCTCGCGCAAACGCGGAGTAGCAATGCGGATAATCTCCGGCGCAACATCATCATCCATCACGCCTTCATGGCGATAATAATTGGCCAGCGCCATATATGCGCGACCCGGATGATCAATACCGATGAAAGAACCATGGGCGATGATGTTCAGCGCCTGCGGACCGCGATAGTCGGGATGCGCACGCCAGCTGATATCCGCTAAGAGACAAGCGGCGCGACGATCACGTCCCTCGTCTTCAGTCTCATCATAGCCCAGCTGTTCAAAGGCATAGCCTGTCCAGTCAGCCAGTTCATGTGCATGGCGCGGTGAACGCGACCGCAAGACCGCCTGCTCTTCCGCTGCCGACAGCAGAGGATCAAGCCGCTGCTCTTTCTTGGAAAGCAGTGAATACAGATAGCCCTCACGCACACCCATTGCCGAGAAGACAATTTGTGCCGGCTCCATGCGCTTCACAACTTCCATCAGCACTGTCGCACCATAGGACAGCAGCTGACGACGATTTTTCGACACAGCCTCAATGCCGCGCATATGATCAATATCAAACCGCGCAACACGGTAGAGGAAGTGATAGGCATCTTCCGGATCCATGGCATAGCCATGCATCACATGCAGCGGATAATGTTTGGCGCTCATATGCAGCTTGGCGAGGTTTCGCCATGTACCGCCAACCGCATAGAATGTACGTCCCTTGCCTTCTTTCAGGAAGGAAACATCGCCGACATATTTACGGGTAATCTTGGCCGCTTCGGTAATCTTGCCGCCGGACATATCCTGAAGACGCAGACCACCAAGCGGCAAAGTAATACCGCTGCCAATCGCCTTATCCGGATTATCGCCATGCACATCAACCAACTCAAGGCTGCCGCCACCAAGGTCACCGGCAATACCGTTTGGGTGATGAAAGCCGGAGATAATCCCCATAGCGGAATAATAGGCTTCTTCGCGGCCGGAAAGAATCTGGATACTCTCCCCCAGAATTTCCTCTGCGCGCGTAATAAAATCCGGTCCGTTTTCAGCCTCACGGGCTGCGGCAGTCGCAATCGTATAGATTTTTGTTGCACCAGCCTGTTTGGCGAGCGCACGAAAACGCCGCAGCGCCTCAAGGGCGCTGGCGACCGACTTATCATTCAGACGTCCGGTTTGAGCCAGCCCCTTGCCAAGACCGCTCAGAATTTTTTCATTAAAGAAAATCGTCGGCGCACGCACGATACCTTCATAGATAACCATGCGCACGGAGTTGGAACCGATATCAATGACTGCAACCGGTTCCAGACCTTTTAAACGGCCCTGTGCCACGGACAAAGTCATGCGTTACGGTTTCGCTCTGCGCGCACGCGGTTATGACGCGCAATCAAACGCGGTGCTGATGACTTCAGAGACTTGCCGCGGCCGGACAGGCTTGGATTTGTCATGAAATATTCCTGAGCGTTAAAAGCTTCTTCCCCGTCCACGGGTTTAATCCGCTTGGAGGTTCCGTCTGAAAGTACCTCAAAGCTTTGTTGATTATCGTAGAGATTTGCAAGCATAATCTGCGATAAAATCTGTTGATGCACGGTCACATTTGTAACAGGCACCAGCGTTTCCACGCGGCGATCAAGGTTACGCGGCATCATATCGGCTGAACTGATATAAACAATGGCCTCTTTGGATGGCAGGTCCTGCCCGTTACCAAAGCAATAAATGCGCGAATGCTCGAGGAAGCGGCCAACAATCGACTTGGCGCGGATATTGTCTGACAAACCAGGCACTTGCGGACGCAGGCAGCAAATGCCGCGCACCACCAGATCAATCTGTACCCCTGCACTACTGGCTTTATAGAGCGCATCAATAATCTGCGGATCAACCAGCGAATTCATTTTCAGCCAGATTGCAGCCGGTCGACCAGCCTGAGCGTGTTCGATTTCATCAGCAATATGCTTGAGAATACGCTTGCGCAAAGAGAATGGTGAGATAGCCAGCTTCATACCGTCCGCAGGTTGTGCATAGCCAGTGATGAAATTGAAGATATGCGCCACATCACGCGCTGTATCCGCATCGGATGTAAAGAACGACAAGTCGGTGTAAATCTTGGCGGTAATCGGGTGATAATTGCCAGTGCCTAGATGCACATAGGAGCGCAATTTTTCATCTTCGCGGCGCACGACAAGCGACATTTTCGCATGGGTTTTCAATTCGATAAAGCCGAATACCACCTGCACACCAGCGCGTTCCAGATCGCGAGCCCAGCGGATATTCGCTTCCTCATCAAAGCGAGCTTTGAGCTCTACCAGCGCTGTTACCGATTTACCGGCTTCAGCGGCATCAATCAGTGCGCGAACAATCGGAGAGTTGTTGGAAGTACGATAAAGTGTCTGCTTGATCGCCAGCACATTCGGATCAAGTGCGGCCTGACGCAGAAACTGCACCACCACATCAAACGACTCATAGGGATGGTGAACGACAATGTCCTTTTCGCGGATTGCCGCTAAGCAATCGCCACCATGTTCACGGATACGCTCCGGAAATCGCGGATTATAAGGGGTGAATTTCAGATCATCACGCGGAATAGCAACCACTTCCGAGATCATTGTCAGCGCCAGCAATCCGGGCAGAACACTGACACGGCTCTCGGAGACACCGAGTTCCATCGTCATAAAGACTCGCAGCGCTTCCGGCATATCACTGTCGAATTCAATGCTGATCACCTTACCGCGACGGCGGCGCTTCAAAGCGGTTTCGAAATGGCGCACCAGATCTTCCGCGTCTTCTTCTACTTCAATATCACTGTCGCGAATGATGCGGAATGTACCGGCACCACGCACCTCATAGCCCGGAAACAGACGTTCAATGAACAGGCTGACGACATCTTCCAACGTAATAAAGCGGTAGGTTCCGGCTTCCGACGGCACCTGTACAAAACGGCTCAGCGCGACCGGCAGGCGCAAAAGCGCAACCATCGGATGCTTATCGGTAATGCGTGACAATTGCAGCGCCATCGAAAAACCGAGGTTCGGAATAAACGGAAACGGATGTGCCGGATCGAGCGACAAAGGTGTAAGAACCGGAAAAATCGTATCAAGGAAGTGATGTTCCAGCCACTTCTTGTCGTTTTTCTTCAAACGATCAGAGCGGATAATCTCGATATTTTCCTGCACAAGCTCCTTGCGCAGCATTTGCAGCGTTTCCTGCTGCGCGGCCTGCAGCGTGGCAACTTCTGCCAACACAAAATCCAGCTGCTCCTGAGGCGTGCGGCCATCAGCCGAGCGCGTGGCAACACCGGCACGCACCTGTCCTGCAAGACCGGCAATACGCACCATGAAAAATTCATCAAGATTGGCAGCGGAAATCGACAGAAAGCGCACGCGCTCCAGCAGCGGCTGATGCTTATTAACAGCTTCGGCAAGAACCCGCTTGTTAAATTGCAGCCATGAGAATTCGCGATTTACAAAGCGCTCCGGACTCTCAGACAAAGGCGGCACTGTGTAATCAGCGCCATTAGGCGCAACTGCAACAATATCTGTTTTGGCCATCAATGCCGGCACATTACCCACAGGTTCAGCTTCTTTCAGCGAGCCATGACTTTTTTTATGCGACACGTTTAAAACCCCTTTGAAATCGCCGCGAAGTCCGCGCGATATTCGATCCTCAAAACAGTGATCCTGTTACGGTTCGTTTGTGTATTCTGCATGACAAATTCTTAACAAAGCGGAGATTAAAGCGGAAACGATAAAAAACACTTCCGCTCCTGCTCTATTCGCGATACATCAGAGCAAATTTATGCGTCTGAGCGGTGCCGGATTAAGGTTATTTCCGCTATCACTCTCACGCTTTGTTGTTACCACATGAAGGCAAGGAGTGATTCCGCTCTGCGCTTTGATGTTATAAGGTGATGCAATCACTGGAGTTGTCCCATGTCAGATCATATTATTCCTCATTTCCAGAACGATGCTGGTCACAATGCCATCAGCATCGGCGTTAAAGAATTCATGTGCGTTGGCGCTAATCCGCCATTCGATCACCCGCATGTCTTCCTTGATATGGGCGATGAAGAAGAAGTTGTCTGCCCTTATTGCTCAACTCTTTATCGTCACGATGCATCGCTTGGCGCAGAGCAGACTGTGCCTGCCGGTTGCACATATAGTGACCCTGTGGTTGCAGCAGCGGAATAAATCCGCTTACAGCATAATTCCTTAAACCTGGATCAGTTTAAGATAAAATTATGCTGTAAATATAAAGTTTTAGAGCGAGTTTTGTGCGCCCAAGTGAACGCACGACGCTCTAGCCGTTGTGAAAAAGCGCCCCGTTTTCACCTTTGAATACCAGCTGGAATCATAGTGCGGCATAGTCTGCTGATCTATTTTTCCGGCTCGTATGACTGCAAAGATCAGAGCGGGAATTGTTCGCCGGATCGGTTTTTCCGTTCAGACAGTTCCGGCTCATGCTTTATTAGTTTGAGGGCGCCATGCAAAATCAGAACGATCAGCGTATTCTCATTTCCGGTGCCGGCCTTGCCGGCATGACCACGGCTCTGGCACTTGCTGACCGTGGCTTTTCTGTTTTGATGATGGAAAAAGCACCTGCTCTGTCTGAAGTGGGTGCCGGATTGCAGCTCGCACCAAATGCCACCCGTCTGCTTGAGCGTCTGGGTGTGATGGATGATCTGCTGCCGCAGGCCGTCAGCCCTGAAGCGCTGTATCTGATGGACGGCGTGAAAGCACAGCCACTGATCCGCATGGAACTTGGGAGCCACGCTGCACAGCGCTGGAATGCACCTTACATTACCTGTCATCGTGCGGATTTACAGGCTGCATTACTCAAAGCCGTGCGTGCGCATCCGAATATTACCCTTCACCTTGGCGCGAATGTGCTGTCGCATCATATTGCTGCCGATAAGGTGACGATCCGTGTCGATCATAATGACCAGATCAGTGACTATAGCGGGCAATTGCTGCTCGGTTGCGATGGTGTCTGGTCTGCCCAGCGCGCGGCTATTAATCAGCAAAATAAACCGGCGGACGAAAGCCGTGCACGATTTACCGACCATATTGCATGGCGAACCACCCTGCCGATTGAGCAGGTTCCGCAGAACTTCCTCTCAGCACTGAAAGATCAGCTCAGCGTTTCCGCATGGCTTGGTCAGGGCGCCCACCTGATTGCCTATCCGATTAAAAACGGTAAAGCCTATAATTTTGTTGCTATTACCGATGGTGAAGATATCGGCACCAGCTGGGATATGAAAGGCGATAGTGCGGCGTTGATCCGTAGCTTCAGCGGCTGGTCGCAAGCTGTCAGCGATGTGCTGCAAGCCGCACCGCAGTGGACATTCTGGCCGATGTTTGAAATGCCGGAGCCGAAGCTTGTTATAGACAAGCGCCTGATCCTGCTTGGCGACGCCTCCCATGCCATGACACCTTTTGCAGCGCAAGGCGCGGCAATGGCTATTGAAGATGCAGCCTCTCTGGCCGCCCATCTGTCACCGGAGCAAAGCGACCATAGTGCTGCCCTCGCCGCCTTTGAAAAGCAGCGACTGGCACGGATTGCCAAGGTTGCCCGTCGCGGCAAGCTCAACCGCTTTGCCTATCACGCCAGCGGGCCTGTTGCTCTTGGCCGCAATATCATGTTCAAACTGCGTAAGCCGGACGATTTCCTGCGCGATCTCGACTGGCTCTACCAATATGATGCAGCGGATATTACGGCCTGAAACATCGTTTTATCCCTGCGGCATAGCCTGTTTGGCAGCTTCCATATCCATCCACATCACTTCCCAGATATGGCCGTCAGGATCTTCAAAACTGCGGCCATACATAAAGCCATAATCCTGCACTGGTGACGGATCTCCCTGCCCGCCTGCAGCGATTGCTTTATTAATGAAGTCATCGACCTCCTGTTTCTCAGCAGCAGAAATACAGACCAGAACCTCGCTCACTGCACGGGCATCCGCGATGCTTTTCGGCGTGAACTGGCGGAATTTCTCATGGGTCAGCAGCATGACATAAATTATGTCTGTGAAGGCCATGCAGGATGCCGTGTCATCGCTGAACATCGGGTTCTTTTGCGCTCCGACAGCTTCATAAAACGCTGTCGCCTGTGCGAGATTGTTGACGGGGAAATTGACAAAAATCTGCCTGCTCATTTTTCTCTCCTCCTTTAATTAACCGCATCAGAGCGATCCTCGATTTTAGCGCGCTAATAGTTTTTGTTTAAATTTGCGGCAGTTTCAGCATAATGCAAGAAAATATACGAATTGGGGCGGGAGGCCGGATTTGATAATTTATCGTGACGCGAAGGCCACCGACGCGCTAAGACTTGCTGCTCTTTCCATCGAGGTTTGGCTGAATACCTATGCCAAAGCGGGCATCAGTGATGTTTTTGCAGAGTATGTTTTACAGCGTTTTACGCCGCACTATTTTGAGCAGATCATCACGGAAGGTGCAAAGCAGATCATTCTTGCGGAACAGGATGACCATCTGCTCGGCTATATTGTCATTGATTATCAAGCCCCATTGCCTGAAAGCCTGCATGCGCTGACAACAGCCACAGAGATCAGCACGCTTTATGTCAGAGCCCGCCATGGCGGAACTGGCATTGGCTCCGCCCTCATGCAACAGGCCCGAAAGGCCGTAATTAATCGAAATATCGGCCATATCTGGCTTTCCGTCTTGCATGATAATTACCCTGCATTAAACTTCTACAAGCAACAAGGTTTCCAAAGGCAAGGCACAATCTGGTTTGAACTGCCGGGTGAGCGCCATGAAAACTATGTGCTGACACAAGCGGTTTTGCCTGCCTGAAAAAGAGGAGAGCACTATGCCGATACTCGGACTGGATCATATTCAGCTTGCCATGCCTGCAGGTGGTGAAGATAAAGCACGTGCGTTTTACGCACAGATTTTAGGCATGGGTGAAGTGACAAAGCCGGATAATCTTATCGGGCGCGGCGGATGCTGGTTTGAATTAGGAACTGTCAAAGTGCATCTGGGTGTTGAGCGCGGCTTTGCCCCCGCACAAAAAGCACATCTGGCTTTTCTGGTCGATGATCTGGCTGCATTTTTGACAATGCTCGCGGAGCATCAGGTAGAAGCGACCGAGGATGAGCCACTGATCGGCTATCTCCGTGCCTATATCAATGACCCGTTTGGCAACCGCATTGAGCTGATGCAAAAGCTCTGAACGTGATTATGGTTGCTGAAACATCAGGCAGGAAGAACCTCTGACAAAGCCCTGTTTTTCATAAAACGGAATTAACCGTTCAGGGCAGTAGAGCTCAAAGCTCTGAACTTTTTGCAGATCAGGATGCCGGATAATACGTGAGACTACATCCTGACCAAGTCCCTGCCCGCGCGCGGTTTCATCAATGATCACGTCAAAAATCAGCGCTTTAAATGTATAGTCCGTCAGTACACGGGCAAAGCCAACCACACGATCCTGCGCATCACAACAAGCGATAATCACATCGCAATGCGCAAGCATGTTGATCACATCTTCATAAGAGCGGTTCTGCGTCCACCATTCCTTCGAATAGAGCGCATAAAAACTCTGATGATGTTTCTGCTCCAGCTGGTTCCGCCACTGATATTGCAAATTCTCACTCCCAAATTCCGGCATAATTTTAATATGAATTTTATAGACAAGATTTATAATCTGTCGCGAAACACACCGGAGAAAACTTTATGAAATCCGTTCACTTTGAACAGGTCTGCCCGATTTTCCGAATCTTCGACATTGATAAAGCCAAAGAATTTTATCTCGACTATCTTGGCTTTCAATGTGACTGGGAACACCGTTTTGCAGAGAATATGCCGCTTTACATGCAGGTTTCGCGCGGCAATCTGGTGTTGCATCTCAGTGAACATCATGGTGACGGCAGCCCCGGCGCCAATATTTTTGTGCGTATGCAGGGGATTGATAGTCTGCATCAGGAAATCAACAGCCGCAAATATCGTTTTTTACGCCCCGGTATCGAAACACAGTCATGGGGTCGGGTTCTGGCTGTGATTGATCCTTTTGGCAATCGTATCCAGTTTTGCGAAGGCCCGCATGACGAATAGATAATAAAAAACACCCGCAATGAAAATTGCGGGTGTTTTAATATGTTTCTGAAATTAATGTAGGATCTGGCTGAGGAACAGCTTGGTACGCTCGTGCTGCGGATTATCGAAGAATTCGGCGGGCGAATTCTGCTCAACAATCTGCCCCTGATCCATAAAAATCACACGGTTGGCAACCTGACGCGCAAAGCCCATCTCGTGGGTTACGCAGATCATGGTCATGCCTTCTTCAGCAAGACCGACCATCGTATCCAGCACTTCCTTGACCATTTCAGGATCAAGCGCAGAGGTCGGCTCATCGAACAGCATAATGCGTGGTTTCATGCACAGAGAACGGGCAATCGCCACACGCTGCTGCTGACCACCGGAAAGCTGGCCCGGATATTTATTGGCCTGTTCCGGAATCTTCACGCGTTCCAGATAGTGCATCGCAATTTCTTCTGCCTGTTTCTTCGGCATTTTGCGAACCCAGATCGGCGCGAGTGTGCAATTTTCCAGAATTGTCAGATGCGGGAACAAATTGAAATGCTGGAACACCATGCCGACTTCGCGGCGCACTTCATCAATCTTTTTCAGATCATTGGTCAGTTCTTTGCCGTCGACAATGATCTGACCTTTCTGATGCTCTTCAAGGCGGTTAATACAGCGGATCATGGTTGATTTACCGGAGCCGGATGGCCCTGCAACAACAATACGCTCACCGCGCATCACGCGCAGATTTACATCGCGCAACACATGGAATTCACCATACCATTTATGCATTCCGACAATATCGACTGCGACATCGGTTTTGGATACTTCCATGATTGCTCCCGTTTCTTCCATCGTCGGCTTCAGCAAAGCGCCCGATTGCATGCTCATTCTTTATTTCCTCACTGATCATCGGCCTGTTACCGGCGGATGATTTCCCAATTTTCCGGTTTTGCTCTTACAAGCACAACCATCTCCGTATCTGTACAGTCCTGCAAAAAACTCTCCTCGTTTTCTGCAACTGCTTAGCGATGCCCCTTATCCAACCTTCGTTCCATATATAGCGAATATCGCGACATACAGAAACAGAAAATCCAAAACACAAATCCGGCAAAAACAAGACCCGTGGCCGGTGTCTGTGGCGTTGCCCAAGTGGCATCCGAAAAATTCTGCCTGACGATTCCAAGCAAGTCGAACATGCCGATAATGTAAACAAGACTTGTGTCTTTGAACAAGCCGATAAACGTGTTCACAATACCCGGAAGTGCAAGTTTCAGTGCCTGAGGCATAATAATGAACAGTGTTTTCTGCCAGTAGCTCAGCCCAAGCGAATCCGCGCCCTCATATTGCCCTGACGGAATAGCCTGCAGGCCGCCACGAATAACTTCGGCCATATAAGCAGAAGCAAATAATGATACCCCGACCAGCGCACGTAAGAATTTATCAAAACTGGTGCCCGGCGGCATAAACAGCGGCAGCATAACACTGGCCATAAACAGCAGCGCCACCAGAGGAACACCTCTTACAACCTCAATAAAGATAACACATAGCGCCTTGATAACCGGCATATTAGAACGCCGCCCCAAAGCCAGTAATATTCCCATTGGCAGGGACACACTGATGCCAACCAATGACAAGATCATTGTCACCAGCAAGCCGCCCCAAAGCGAGGTTTCAACATAACGAAGGCCAAAAGAGCCCCCCACCAGCAAAATATAGGTAAAAACCGGAAAAGCGATGAACAGCAAAACCGCATTCAGCTTTTTATAAGGTAGTTTTCCGATCAGCATCGGCACCAGCAAGATCACAAAAACCAGCGTAACCAATTGCACACGCCAACGTTCATCAACCGGATAACGTCCGTAAAGGAATTGCTGCAGTTTAGAATCAACGAATGCCCAGCAGGCACCGGACCACCCCTCCGGTTGCAAACCACCCTGCACTGTTGTGGTACAGAATGTGCGGTCTGTCCCGACCCAGACAGCATTCACAAAGAGCCAGTTTATCATCCCTGGTAAAAACCAGACAATCAGCGAGATTCCCAGCACCGTTAAAATAGTGTCCTTAGGCCCTGAGAACAAATTCTCTCTCAACCATGAGACAACGCCCTTTTGGTTAGCTGGTGCTGGCATTGCTTCCGCCATTTGCGAGCGTACATAATGGTAGTCTGAGTTTGTCATCTTACCGCTCCACCAATGCCATTTTTGCATTAAACCAGTTCATAAAACCTGACGTAATCAGGCTGATACCGAGATAAACAACCATCCAGATTGCCACGACTTCAACCGCCTGCCCTGTCTGATTGAGCACGGTTCCGCCAACGGCCATCAAATCCGGATAGCCAATAGCAATCGCCAGAGAGGAGTTTTTTGTCAGGTTCAGATACTGACTGGAGAGTGGCGGAATGATAATTCGCATTGCCTGCGGCACAACAACAAACCGCATTGCCTGTGCCCTGCGCAAACCGAGCGCAGCTGCAGCTTCCGATTGCCCCTTGTTCACACCTTTGATACCGCCGCGTACCGTTTCTGCAATAAACGAAGCCGTATAGAAGGACAGTGCCAGATAGAGCGCCAGAAACTCCGGCTTCACCTGAGAACCACCGGAAAGATTAAAAGCCCCCAATTTTGGTATGTCAAAACTCACCGGCATGCCGGTGATAAAAAATATCAAAACTGGCAATCCCACGATCAAAGCAAAAGCAACGCGCCAAAACGGAAAAATCTGCCCTGTTTTTACCTGCCGTAGTTTTGCCCAGCGATGAATAATAAAAGCAGCAATTATCGCCACAATCAGGCTTACCAGAATGAGCCATGATTTTTCTTCCCAAATCATGGATGGAAAAAAGAAGCCCCGCTTATTCAGATAAGTATCGAATGGCAAAGCATAGCTTCCGCGCACCTCCGGCAAAACCGACAGAACACCGAAGTACCAGAAGAAAATCACCAGCAACGGCGGAATATTACGAAAAATTTCAACATAGATCGTACAGATTTTGGCGATCAGCCAATTGCCCGACAACCGTCCGATCCCGACGAGGAATCCAATAATCGAAGCCGTAATAATCCCTAAAATCGCGACATAAAGCGTATTGAGCAGACCAACCAGAAAGGCACGGGCATAATTTGAATCCGCATCATAGCTGATTAGTGTCTGACTCACGTCAAAACCTGCACGGCTCCTCAAAAAGTCATAACCGGAAGCAATATTCAGCCGCTGCAAATTGGCAGCCGTATTTCCTATAATCCAATAAACAAGAGCAAAAACTGAAATAAAAACAACTGCCTGATAAAACAATCCGCGTATTTTCGGATTATTCAGGAGAGAAACCTGCGTTTCTTGTCGTTTGCCGGTTACGGTACTTTGATCTGCCATGCGCACCCCATTCTCTGCTGTCAGATATTGACCAGATATTTGAAATGCCCCCTGTAGTTTTCCTCTTTTGGCCGAACAAAAATTATAATTATTGAACAAGGGGCTCGGCTATGCGGCTGGTGCCAATATGAGACACAATCTTACAGCTATAATTTAATACATACCCTGCTTCTGAAACTGCAGTGCAATCACAGGCGGATAGATTTTGGTTTTGCTTGACGGCGGTTCTTTTGACCAACCATTAAAATAAACCGATTAAATTCATAAATTAGGTACAGAAAGCTAACCTGCATCACATAAGTGATGCAGGTGCTTCCGGATAAAAGTTTAAGATCAGCGGATTGGAATACCGTATTGCAGACCACCTTTGGCCCACAATGCATTTATACCACGAGCAATTTTCAACGGGCTGCCGGTACCGATATTACGTTCAAAAATTTCACCGTAATTGCCGACATTTTTGATGATCTTTACAACCCAGTCGTTTTCCAGACCAAGATCAATCCCGATTTTGGTTTCCGGCTCAGTGCCCAGAAGGCGCTTAATTTCCGGAGAATCGGACTTCTTCATTTCCTCAACATTTGCCTGCGTAATACCTGCTTCTTCTGCATTCAGAAGAGCATTATGTACCCAACGCGCGACATCTGCCCACTGGGCATCACCCTGCCGGACAACGACGCCAAACGGCTCTTTGGAAATGATTTCCGGCAGAACCATATGGTCATCCGGATTGGATAGCGACAAACGCACACCATAAAGGCTGGACTGATCCGTGGTGTATGCATCGCAGCGACCGCTGTCATAAGCAGCATTCGCTTCTTCGATTTTCTCGAAGACCACCGGATTATATTCCATCTTATTGGCCTTAAAATAATCGGCCATATTCATTTCAGTCGTTGTGCCCGCCTGTACGCAAATTGATGCGCCGGAGAGCTGCAATGCTGATTTAATATCCGGAAGTTTCTTACTATTGACCATAAAACCCTGGCCGTCATAGTAGTTCACACCGGCAAACTCCAAGCCCAGCGATGTATCACGGCTGATCGTCCAGGTGGTGTTACGAATGAGAATGTCGATTTCACCCGATTGCAGAGCTGTAAAACGCTCTTTGGCATTCAACGGTGTAAATTTAGCTTTGGTCTTGTCCCCGAAAATAGCAGAAGCCACAGCACGGCAATAATCCACGTCAAAACCGGACCACTCGCCCTTGTCATTTGGCGCAGCAAACCCCGGAAGGCCTGTATTTGTACCACATTGCACAAAGCCTTTTTTCTTCACATCGTCCAATGTGCCAGCAACCGCTGCAGAGGTTGTAAAAGTCAAAGCAGCCAGACCGGCCAGTTTGAGGAAAGTTGACTTTCTCATATGATGCTCACCCTCTTTATCGTTAAACTTATAATCAGCATTCAAAAATCAATTTGCGCATTCAGCATTATCTGTACGCAAGATTATTACGCCAAATAATTCAACTGCCTTAGCAGCCTGTATCCGGTTTTTGCCGGACTAATCAGGTCGCTATCCGTACTGACAGCAACGGATGCCTATAAACTCCGTCTATCGAAAGCTATTATTTTCGACAGGTCAAGAGCACAAACACGGAAAAGTGTTCAGCCCCGACTATAGTCCTACCGTCAGCGCTTGAAAAGCGGCTCACTTATATAGTGACCTGTTTGATTTTTCCTCTGATTTTGCCTTTGAGTTCCGGAAACAACTGCCCTTCCTGCAAAGAAAAAAGTATCCCCATCTGCGCCAGAAAACGAGCCAGAATCAAAGTTGTCACGGTGCCAACCATAAAACCGATCAGGACGTCGCTCGGATAATGTGCGCGAACAAAAACACGACTGACAGCGATTAATGCCAGAACCGTATAAGCGGGGATCCGCAGTCGCGGAAACCATAAACCAATCAGGGTAGCCAGTACCGCAGCTGTACATGCATGCCCCGACGGAAAGCTCACATAATGATAGGTGAAGTCAAAAGGCTTAAAGCCGAATGGCCCAATAGTATCAACAAGATGCGGCCGCGGACGTCCGACAATGTATTTAGCAATATTGACGATGATTCCCGCGCTCAAAATCGCCGTGATGGTGAACATAGCGTGATGCGCTATTGTCCCCAGACGGCAATAATAGTGCTGAATTTCAGGAACCTTCAGGCGAAACCCTTCCTGCATTCTTACTCTGCTACGCATAACGAGTATCACAACAATGACCGCTAATGAAAGAACGACATAAGGCGCAGCCAAAACGAGATTTGTCACTTCCCGCAGCATCAGGAAAGGAGGCCAGTCCGATGCAACGGCCTGTCGCGACAGCATAGCATCAAAAGGCAATAAGGCCACCGCTCCCATGAGAGTGACAAGCACTATAACGGTCAGAACCGCTGGCCATAACTTAGTTTCAGCACTAATTTCCTGTTCAGAATTCCGGCGCTTAATACCTGCCTGCCATGCCATTTTCAGTTCTGAAATCTCGTATTTTAAACTCATCAACCACTCGCGTTCACAACAAAGATGTTAGTTTGAATACAAATCTGAGGCAGTAATTTCTTCATCTTGGAAATTACTGCCTCAGATTTGCGTTTTAAGGAGAATAAAGCCCTCGGCAAAAAACAAGGATTATGCTCTAGTCCTGTTATCCGGTCTCATCTCCAATCAGACAGGCATACAGAATCAAACAATATGTTGAAAAATAAACGTTTTTCAACAAAAGGCTTCCGTATTTCTGCCTGCAAATATGAGACTCATTTATGTAAGTGCAGACTAACAAGCAGCAGGAGGCGTTTTTATGGTCAAATCAGGAAAACCGGCAGGAGATTTTGGAATCAACACTATGCTCGCGCATTGCGGCAATGATCCCTATGAATTTCACGGCTTTGTAAATCCGCCTGTCGTACGCGCTTCCACTGTGCTGTTCAAAGATGCTGAGACCATGGCATCCCAGAACCAGAAATATACCTATGGTACTCACGGCACACCGACTACAGATGCTCTTTGCCAGGCTATAGATCAGCTGGAAGGTTCTGCCGGCACATTGCTGGTACCATCCGGTCTTGCGGCTGTGACCGTTCCTTTGCTTGCATTCCTTGAATCCGGCGATCACGTCCTGCTGGTAGATACAATTTACAATCCGACACGCCGCTTTGCAGACTCAATGCTGAAGCGCCTCGGTATAGAAGTTGAATATTATCCGCCGCATATCGCCGGTGATATTGCTGGTCTGATCCGCCCGAATACCCGTGTTATTTTCACAGAATCACCGGGCTCCAACACATTTGAAATTCAGGACATTCCGGCCATTGTCGCGGTTGCCCGTGAACATGACATCATTACCATGATGGATAATACCTGGGCGACACCGCTATACCTCAAAGCGCTGGATTTCGGCATTGATATCAGTATTCATGCAGGCACCAAATATCCTTCAGGTCATTCTGATGTGCTGTTCGGCATGATTTCTTCCAATGAAAAATGCTGGAAACGTCTGGAAGAATCCTACACCGCCCTTGGCATGTGTGTTAATTCCGATGACGCCTATCAAATTTTGCGCGGCTTGCGGAGCATGGGTCTGCGCCTCGACCATCACCAGCAAAGCGCATTGACCATTGCCCGCTGGCTGGAACAGCAGCCACAGGTTGCCCGCGTTCTGCATCCGGCGCTGGAAAGTCATCCCGATCATGCTTTGTGGAAACGTGATTTCAAAGGCGCCAGCGGTGTCTTCTCTATCGTTCTGGCTTCCGGTGGCGCAGCAGAAGCCCATAAACTGCTCGACAATTTGCAACTGTTTGGCCTTGGCTACTCATGGGGCGGCTATGAAAGTCTGGCCGTGCATGTTTATCTCGGCGATCGCACTGTTGCGGCACAGAGCTTTGAAGGTCCGGTGATCCGTCTGCAAATCGGTCTGGAAGATACTCAGGATCTGATCAACGATTTGAAACAGGGACTCACTATCGCCCTGCCTCAGTGAAATGGTTTTTGTTTAAAAACACGGTGTAATCATCCGCAAAAACCGTAGTCCATCAAAAGAGGAGACAAAACAGTGCTTTTGTCCCCTCTTTTATAGTGTGACATTCATGCATTTTCGATCAAAACCGTTGTTTTGCCTCTTGCACTTCGGCACTTAAAATTCTAGACACACATTGTCCCTCGAGGATAACGGAGCGTAGCGCAGCCTGGTAGCGCACCTGATTTGGGATCAGGGGGTCGGAGGTTCGAATCCTCTCGCTCCGACCATGACAAATACTGATTTTTATAGTAATTTTTGTCTCTCGTTTAACAGACCAGCAAATCTGAAATTTGACGGTCGCTTTTGTGCCCGAGGTATATGAATATGGTTGCCCGTATTTATCGTCCAGCCAAGACTGCCATGCAATCCGGTAAAGCTAAAACCGACGCCTGGCTGCTTGAATATGAGCCTGAAGTTGCCCGCAAAATTGAACCGCTGATGGGATACACCTCATCACGCGACATGAAGAGCCAGATTCGCATGAGCTTTGAGAGCCTTGAAGAGGCACTCGCTTATGCACAAAAATACGGCATTCCATACCGCATCCAAGAACCTAAAGAAGCCAATCGCCGCAAGGTCTCCTATACGGATAACTTCCGTTACGACCGTCAGCAGCCTTGGACTCACTAATTAAATATTACATCGAAAATTTGCGGTCCCGTAGCTCAGCTGGATAGAGCACCGGCCTTCTAAGCCGACGGTCACTGGTTCGAATCCAGTCGGGATCGCCATACACTGCAGCGGCATTTTTAATTCTGCCCTGCAACCTCATTTTTACAAAGCAGCGCCGCAAATGACATTTCTCTTGTCACACCCGCCTGCCCGCATTCCTATAATACTCATTATGCTTTTATGACTGTAGTTTCACTATGGTAACGCTGTATGTCGTGATAAAGTAACAACTTCGCAAAGTTTGTAAAAATTTAACAATCTAAAGCATTTATTATGATCAGCTACAGGCGCATTTTCTTTAAAGCATTCCTTACTGGTGCGCTGGCTTTGGCATTCACACTCATAATTACCAGTATTTTCGTTCCGATGATGGGCGGCCAGCTTGCTGGCGCCGGATTGGTCATGACAATTGTCTGCCCGCTGGCTACTGCAATCCCAATGTCTTCACTTCATTACCTGAACACCGAACGTCTTCGCATTGCCAAAGATGAAGCACTCAGAGCACAAACTGCGCTCGAAAAAGCCAATACATTATTGCGAAAACTTGCTCGGGAAGACAGCCTGACCGGCGTTTTAAACCGCGCTACTTTTCTTGATGAACTGTTCCTTCTCAGCAAAAAAGGCTATTCAGGCGGCCTGCTCTTTATTGATCTGGATTATTTTAAAACCATTAACGACAATTATGGCCACGCAACCGGCGATGCGGCTCTGCGCCGCCTCGGAACTCTCTTAAAACGACTCACGACTGATAATGCTATTACCGGCAGATTGGGTGGTGAGGAATTCTGCGTATTCATTAAAAATGCGGAAGCAAAATACATTTATCAATGTGCAGAAGAAATACGTGAAAAAATCAGCCTTTTACGTATTGTTGCAACGGACAATAAAAACATCCGGATTACAGCCAGTATCGGCATCACAATTTGCAAAGTGGGCTTTGACCCTGAACGCTCTCTCCTTGAGGCCGATGAAAAAATGTATTCGGCGAAGCGTCAGGGACGTAATCTAATTATTGCGTAAAAATCATTACTTGCTTACATCACTTTTCCGTAAATATGTTTCCACAATCGGGAGCAACATATTTTATACAGCGCAATAATATCAAAAAGGCCCCCCATGGCTCAGAAAAATTCTTCTACCCGCTCTTTGGTTTTGACTGTTGTTGGTGCCCTCGCTCTGGCAAGCGGTCTGTATCTGCAATTCGGCACCAGTGCAGTGTCATCCGCGGATCAGCAGCGCTGTGAGAAAATCGTACTCGACACCTACGGCAATAGCGAAGAAGCAAAAAATGCATTGCTGCCAAAATGCAATGAACCAGGCATGGTTGCGATGATGGACGCCAAGGCCAACAATTCAAGCGCGGCCAGCGCTGCACAGTCCATTGCCTCTGCCAACCAATCTGATGTCGGCTCCAATGCGCTGAATTTCGGCTTGATCGGTGCAGGTATAGGCCTTCTGCTGGGCGGTATCGGCAATCTGCTGCGCCGTAAGAAATAAGCCTGTCTTGTCAGGCAGACGAACCCATTACCTTTTGTATCTCCGGATATCCTAAGCGTTTTACCGGAGTACAGATGCGTATTTTGCTTCTCGCCATGTCCTGCATAACGCTGTTGCCGCTGGCGGCTACAGCGCAGGTCTCCCCGCAATCCTGTGCAACAATCAAGACACCGCCACGAAGACTGGCTTGTTTCGATAAGTTCTTCCCCGAAGTCCAGGCAGTGGCCTCTGAACAAAGCTGGCACATCGAAGAAACATCTTCCCCCATTGATAGCAGCGCGAAAATAGCCGGCTTTTTGCTGCCAAGAGGCAGTGAAAAGAAAATCGTCACCCTTGATACAATCGCATTAGGGTTACGTTGTCATAATAACATCACTTCAATCATCATTATGACCGGAACATCGGCAGCATCTGAAACGGCAAAGATCACTTACACTCTCAGTAACAATACAGTACAGCACGCCTATTGGGAGCGATCAGCGAACTTCCTGTCTGTTGGTTTATGGGCAGATGATGAAGCCATTCCATTTATCAAACAATTGAAAAACGACAGCATCTTAACTGTCAAAATTGACAATCCACCTGTTGAGGCCGCCTTTGATCTGGCAAATGTAGAAGGCCTGACCGATAAAATTTCCAAAGCCTGCCATTGGCAATAATACTCTGCTTCCATCTGAAATCTGTTGCAGATTTGATCGTTTCAGAA
Source organism: Hyphomicrobiales bacterium (assembly GCA_900470735.1). Classification (GTDB taxonomy): domain Bacteria; phylum Pseudomonadota; class Alphaproteobacteria; order Rhizobiales; family Rhizobiaceae; genus Pseudochrobactrum. The sequence goes on from UCCC01000001.1 coordinate 85,440, forward strand.
CAGAAATACTGAATGCAACTCACAACAGGCTTTCAGATCTTATGGCTACAGCCCTCCTGATTATTGATGTTCAAAATGCAATTCTTGCCGGAAAAGCACAGGCACCAAGGCAAGCAGAGCTGGATGCGGCGCTTGATGATACAGTACTGCGTTTACAGCACCTTCAGGGAAAAGCCCGCGAAGCCGGTCATCATGTTATCCTTATCCAGCATGACGGCCCCAGTGGTCACCGGCTTGAAAAAGGTACAACAGGCTGGGAACTTCGTGCCGAAATTGCGGCACAAGGTAATGATGTCATCATCCATAAAATGAGTTCAGACTCATTCTTTGAAACAAACCTCAACGATCATCTCAGACAACACGCGATCACTCATCTGATCATCGGCGGCTGCATGACGCAATTTTGCGTGGATACAACAGTCAGACGTGCTGTCTCCCTCGGATATGATATTACCCTCATTGCAGACGGCCATATGACTGCAGATTCAAGGCATTTATCTTATTCAGATATTATCAATCACCATAATGAAACACTGAGCGGTTTTAATGCTGGCGCAGCGATGATCACCGTAAAGCCTGCAGCTGACATTACGTTTTAAATCAGAACATCAAGCCGCCTGCTTGTCATTTGATGGCAAGCAGGCTCTCTCCACATCAAGCACCTCAGAAAACCAGTGAGATGCCCGCAACAGGGCCATACTGTGTGACATTCCATTTAAATCTATGATCGAGTACATCACCTCCATCATAATTCTGATACAGCGCTCTGTAACCGAAACGCAGCAATGCCGGCTGATTTAAGATATGCGTACGATAACCGAGATAGGCCTGCCCCTGCGCGCTCAAATCAGTACCTGCACCAAATCCGCCAATATCTGCTTCGGCAAAGAGGTTCCACCGGTCATTCAAATCCGTATGGATACGCGCACCAACAAACGGATCTGTCCATTGCAGTTTCCGGCTTTCAGACCAGCGATCGAACATAAAATCAACTTTCAGCTGCGTCCAGCGTAGACCGACAGTCGGCTCGAATGCAAAGAGCTGTTGCCCGCCAAAAACTGTTTCCCCATCCAGCGGCATTTCATAAACCCGCCAGAAAGCACCCGCCGACAGGCTGGTCGAGCTGATATTTGCCCCTAATGTCTGACTATGAAACGACATAGACTGACTGGTCTTGGTATATTGCCCGTCGAAGTAAACACCCCACTGACCATTGGTAACTTCAACATTACCCATAGCGCTGAAATCCAGATTTTTGAAAATATCCGAAAAAGGCACATCAATATCTGTACGTCGCCCGAGAATATTCGCATGTCCGTTTAGGGATGCTGCCCAAATATAAGGGCTGACAATCACCCTCCAACGCCGCTCATCAAATTGAGAAGTATTCTGTGGAGCAATAATATCTGCAGACAATACGTGCCCGCTCATAAGGGTTGCTGTGCTGAACAACGAAACGAAAGCTATACTTTTCATATCAATTACTGAAGAAAATCGCATATTTCTACCATCCCTCAATAAGTATTTACTATTAAACGATAAATTCAGAATAAATATATTTACATCCTGTAAATTTAAACAGATAAAATCAAGATCAAATCAAAATCATCAGGAGATTTTTCATCTCTGATTTACAAACTGCGTGTTAGAGAATTGTGTCATTTCCTTAGAAGGAGAATCCTTTTGAACTCGTGTCTCCCGAACTTCCTCAAAAACAAGTTTTTTAAATCTGCGACAGCGCTAACAGTGATCGCTGCAGTTTCCGCTCCGTATGCGGCTGCCGCCTGCACAAGCTTCCTGTTGCCGACCACTGATGGCAGCGGCGTTTATGCCCGCACAATGGAATTCGGTATGGAGCTGAAATCCAATGCGCTGGTTATTCCGCGCGGCTTCGAGCTGCGTACCACCGGTGCAGATGGCAAACCGGGCAAAAGCTGGAAAGGCAAATACGGCGCGATCGGCATGAACGCTCTCGGGGAAGCCACACTTGTTGATGGCATGAATGAAAAGGGACTTGCAGGCGGAATTCTGTATTTCCCTGAATTTGCCGGTTATGCAGACGGCACAAAAACAGATCCGGAAAAGTCTCTGGCTCCGTGGGATGTATTGAGCTGGATTTTGACAAATTTTGCCACGGTTGAAGAGGTAAAAGCAGCAATCGGCGACATCAGCGTTATTAATCTGGTACATCCGGAAATGGGAATTGCCCCGCCGGTACATTATACAATTCACGATGCATCCGGTAAGTCACTGGTTATTGAACCGGTTGATGGCAAGCTCAAAATTTATGACAATCCGGTTGGCGTCATGACCAACTCGCCATCCTTTGACTGGCACCTGACCAATTTGCGCAACTATCTGAAAATGTCTGCCATAAATGCAGCTCCTATCACAATCGGCGGTGAAAAATTCACCCAGTTGGGACAAGGTTCAGGACTTATGGGCGTTCCCGGAGATTCAACACCGCCGTCCCGCTTTGTCCGAGCCACGGCCTATGTGCAGACAGTCGCAAAAGAAGCAAGCGGCACAGACAGTGTTCGCCTGACCGAGCATATTCTCAACAATTTTGATATGCCAAAAGGTTGGATTCAGACAGGCAAAGACTCCCCGATGCCATTGGAATATACGCAATGGTCAACAATTGCAGATCTGAAAAATCAAAAATACTATGTCAAAATGTATGACGATCAGGTGTTACGCGAGATCGATATCAAAAAATTTGATCTGAACGCCAAAGAGTTGAAAAAAGCCGTTCTGACACCAAAACTCGAAGCACCGGCAGTTGAATTTGCCAAGTAAACAATAAAAAAACCGGAGCTTAAAGGCTCCGGTTTTTTATTCTATCACTTATGACATTAATCAGTCGAGAACATAGCAGCTTTTCGCTGTGCCGCGATCCGGATCACCAAAGCTGCGATTGTCACAACGCACACCATTGCGGAATTCGCGCTCTACATAACGGTCTGTTGTACCATAACGGACACGCTTACGGCCGGAGAAATCACAATACTGGCCTTCACGCGCACAACGCTGCCACTGGCGACGATCATCACGGCCGCGGCCATAACCGCCGTTGCCATAATCATGACGACCACGACCGTAGTCATCACGTCTGTGATCATCACGGCCACGATATCCGCCACGGTCACGTCCGTCATAACGCACAACATAAGAGCAAGCTTTCGCCGAACCGCGCGCAGGATCACCAAATACAGAGTTTGAACAGCGCACTTGCGGCTGATTAATAAAACGGGACGTTACCCGTCTTCCATTACCGTAAATCACTTCTGTCGGATAAGGAATGCGACAGACACCACCTTCTTTGGCACATACCTGAACCTCCTGAGCCGAAGCCGTACCGGTATCAAGCGTATAAATTCCGGCTGCGAAAGCCAGAAACAGCATAATGCGGGACAATCCTGTCGCAATCGACGCTGTGTTCATTTTAGTTCCCTTCTTGTATGAGCCTTGCTCATGATGAAGCTTAATTAATCAGCTCAGGTGCGTCCCGACATCAAAAAAGAGCCGAGCCAAATCACCAAAATCTGTGTAGCAATATATGCTCTTGGCACTGTTTCTAGAATACGGAATTTGAACGGGAAATGAACAATCTCATCACTCTCTGTTCCCGTATGAAATGATAATAAAATTTATTAATCCGCGATGATTATGATGCAGATCAGAATATCAGTCCGCAGGAATGCCCTCCCTCATGAAACTAACGTCCCATATCCTGATTTATTCCCTCGCGGCACTTGCCGAAATTGCAGGTTGTTTTGCATTCTGGGCATGGTTACGTCTGGACAAGTCCGTCTGGTGGCTGTTACCCGGCATTGCTTCACTGATCCTGTTTGCCGTTTTACTCACCTTCATTGATGCAGAAGCAGCAGGGCGTGCCTATGCAGCCTATGGCGGTATTTATATCATCGCCTCACTGTTATGGCTGAAACTGGCAGAAGATTTCTCTCCTGATAAATGGGACATTACAGGCGGCTTACTGGCACTTGCAGGAGCGGGTATTATTTTATTTGGACCACGCAGTTAACGCCAATATTATGATTTCTTAATATTGCGAACATAAATTCAGCTTCTTTTGAAGAAATAGGAAAACAGATCACTCTCAACTGAGGTCTGTTTTAAGAAAACTATTGAGTATTTCATAATCCAGCTTAACAGGTTCTGTCTTATGCAATCCATGAAAGAAATGAGCCGTTATCAGGCACGTCGCCGTGTTGCTGTAGCAATTATTATTGCACTACTATTCCTTGCATTACTGTTTGTACGTTCTGCATGGTCACGTGGAATCCACGAATATATTGAAGCCTTCGGCCTTGGCTTCATCATCGTCGCTATTCTCGGACGTATGTGGTGCACCCTCTATATTGGCGGACACAAAGGCGCTCAGATTATCCGCACCGGTCCCTATTCTTTGAGCCGCAATCCGCTTTATGTTTTCAGTGCCATCGGCGCATTTGGCATCGGCTGTCTGACCGGCAGCCTTGGCGTTGCCTTCCTGCTTGCAGTCGCCTGCTATATCACCTTCCTGTTCGTTATTCTGGCAGAGGAAGGCTATCTCGAGAATAATTTCGGGCAACCATACCGCGATTATAAACGTGATGTGCCACGCTTTTTCCCTCGATTTTCAGGGTATCAGGATGTTGAAAGCCTGACCGTTCGCCCTAAAATGCTCTACAATACGTTCTTTGATGGTCTGGTATTTTTTGTCGCTTTTCCATTTTTTGAAACAATTGAGCATCTGCAAACTGCCGGTTTCATTCCGATCCTGCTCTACACTTACTAAACCCTCGCATAATAAAACCCGCCATTCACATGGCGGGTTGATCATGATCAGAGCAGCGTGGCGTTACATCGTCGCCTTGCCGTCTTTCTCTTCCTCAAAGGTAATAGCAACATCGGCATTGGCTGACAGGCGGACTTTGTTGCCCTCGACATCAGCAACCAGCCCCAGCGAAATATAGTGATGGTGCTTGTGATGCGCACCTGCTCCGCTATCCTTTTTGGTCAGTTTAATCCGGTCACCGTCGACATGATCCACTGTACCGACATGAACACCATCTGCACCGATAACTTCAAAATGTTCTTTGATCTTGGCAGTATCAACCATTGCTGTATCTCCTGTTTCAAAGCTGTTCAGAATAACTCTGTTTTAAAGTAACGCAGCAATCCTATATTCGATGCAGGCTTTTGAAAATAATTTTATAAAGCCAGTTTCATGCCCGCATGGCTGGCCTTAAAGCCAAGTTTTTCATAGAAACGGATCGCATCTTTGCGTGTTACATCCGTGTGCAGCTGCACCAGCCCGCAGCCTTTTTCCCTGCATGTTGCAATCACCCATTGCAGCATTTTCTCGCCCAGTCCCTGCCCGCGAAAAGCTGCAGCAATGCGCACACTCTCTACCTGCCCGCGCCACATGCCGAGCCTTGAAAGACCAGGGATAAAACTCAGTTGCAGGCAACCGGCGATTTCACCATCACACTCCACCACCAGCAGAAACTGGTTTTCGTCACGCTCAATTGCGGCGAAGGCGTCAAGATAGGCTTTATTCAGAGGAACCGACGGATCTTCGCGGGCTGTACCCAAAACATCATCAGCCAGCATTGCGATAATCGCCGTGAGATCGCGCGCCTCAGCACGCCTGAAAACAGGTTGCATATCTTCTTCTCCGTTTGTCAGATATCTGCCTGTTTAAATCATCCGCACGCAATTACAAAATATCAAAATTCGAGCCTGAAGAGCGCACAGGCAGCATACCACCTGTGCGCTCATCAGCGTCAAATCATTTGATGATGTGCCAGTTACCGCCGACACCATCACCTTCCGTGTCACCGGTCTTTTTATCTTTAATATAGGTGTAAACCGGCTTGCCGTTATAAGCCCACATATCCTTACCATCGGTGGCTTTTACCTTCGTCCACGGGGCTGCCGCTTTCACCTTGGCAGAGGCGTGATAAGCCGGCCAGATTTTCAGGCAAGCTGCATCACAGCTGGACGCACCGTTTTTGTCCTTATCAAAGGTATAAAGGGTATGGCCTGCCGCAGTGGTGAGGATTTTACCGCTGGCTGTCTCTGTCATTTTTCCATGGCCGCCAGCCAAGGTCTCGGCCACTTGCTCTATTTTTGCTTCACTCTTCGTTGCAGAGCTCTGCGCCGCCAACACCGGCGCAGCTGAAAGTCCCAGAACACTTAATGCCAAAACAAGCTTTTTCATTTTGTCTCATTCGCTCCATAGTGCCCTCAGTGCTTCTTTCCTGTGTAAGACACAGCAACAGAGGGCAGGTTAAATCGGGAGCGGCCAGCATTGGTCGCACAAAAATGCTGCGCCTGCTTCGGGACAGTTTCTGGCCGAATTTGTGCCGAAAATAAGTTATTTTATCCGCAACACCCAGAACAAAAGGTGAGCATAGTAACCAAATACGAAGATTCAGGCGGTAGCTTGGATGCAAGCAGATTCGAAATACTCAGCTTGGTTCAGTGCATCTGAATGCTGACCGGTATAAAGGCGCAGACATATGGCTCCGAGAAAGTCCACCTCCCGCAAGAAACGCCCCGCCCGTGGAAAAAGCTCCGGCCAGTCGGCTGCGGCTGTTGTAACAGTCGGCGCCATTGTTGCTCTGGGTGCGGCAGCTCTTTGGGCAACATCACAAAGCCGCAGCCCGACAGCAAGCGTTTCCGGCCTGTTCCGCTCAAATAGCGGCAGCTCTGTAGCACGTACAAATCCGCCAGCACTTAAGACCGGCACGCCATCATCAGAGCGCAAAACTGCTCAGGTGCAGACCCGTACGCCGGAGGTCACAGCACCTGCACCAATCCGCAGACCGCAGGTGAATGTTGGCGAGCACAAACAAGTCGCCATGCTTGCGCCGCGTGTTGAAAACAAACCGGCTGTACAGATCATTTCGCCGAAACCTGCCGCGCAAGCCGCTATGCCCGCTTTGCCGCCAGTCGGCAGAACCGCACCGGATGATAACAGCCGCCATGCCAGCGGTGCCTTCAAAATTCCTAAAGCCATTGTTGCCAAACAAGCTCTGACAATTCGTGAAAAAGCTTGGGATCAGGCCAAAACAGTCGGTCGTGTGGAAAAAGGGCGTGAAATGCGCTCCTATGCCAAGGTCGGACGCTGGCATCGTGTGGTTGTGCCATCCACCAATATTATCGGCTGGGTGCAGGAAGATCAGCTGATCTTCAAAAATCAGCCAAGGCAGGCCACCGCTTCGCGTGCTGTTGCACCGCAGCAATCCGCAATTACCACAGGCTCAATCCGTCCTGCGCCAGCCGCAAAGGCCACCAGCGACAAGCCGCAAAATACCGGTTTAATCGCTCCGGTCTATCCGCAGCAGCCGGTCGGCAAATAATCTATACGGAAATCAATCTTCAGATGAGCTTTCAGGCAGTGCATTTGCCATTGCCTGAAAAGCCTGCGTCGCCAGCGCTTTGGTAATACGGCTTTTCTGCTGCAATGCCATATGGTCGAGCAGATCCACCAGCACAATCACACTGTCCAGCGAGCGCTCAACACGGCTGACAATATAGCTGATCACGGCCGGATCAACGCTGACCTGACGATCCGCAAACAGCTTATAAATCACAGTGCTCAGCAGATAATCATCCGGTTCGGAAATATCGACAATCGTCACCGCTTTCAGACGTGAGATCAGATCGGGCAGTGAAACGTTCCACTGCGACGGCTGCAATTGCGACGTCATCAGCAAAGATGCCTGCGACTGACCGTTCTCACAGCTTCCCGCAGTCTGGCGGATAGTGTTGATCAGATGGAACAGACCTGTTTCGTCAAAATCTTCCGCACCAATATCGTCAATCAGCACCGGACGCTGTGCTGCGATTTCCAATGACTGCGCATCAATATTGTGGGGATCGAGAATGGCAGCATCATTCTGGCTGCGCCAGATGGCGGCCAGATGGGTTTTTCCGGCACCGGCAGGGCCGACAAGCAATGCCACAGGCGACGGCCAGTCCGGCCAGCGATCAATCAGATCAACTGCCGCACGGTTCGATCCGGTGACAACCAGATCATCGCGTGTGAAGCCCGGCTCATGCTGAAGAATGAGCGGAATTTGTCGGTGCTCTGCAGACATAATTACCCAAAGTTCCGTCCTATATTATTTGCTTTCAGGACGGTGTTTAAGCTGTACTCAATTTTGTGCCGCTTGCGCGATATTCGCATATGCGCGGCCTGATACTAGATCGGTTCCAGTTAATATTGAATCATTAGAACCGCTCTATTTATTTTTTGCGTATCTTATCCGAAAACCGTTTCACACTTTTCGGGATACGCTCTAGCAGTAGCTGCTTTCCTGCCTTTAGAAAAGCACAACCGGCGCGTTTGCGCCGGTTGTTCAACCTTATCCCCGTGACACACATGCCTGTGGATAGACCTGTTGAAAACTTTATCTCAGTTCTCGCTGTTGCTGCTCTTATAGAGCGGAGATTCCAGATAACGGTTGATCACAAAGCGTACCAGCACCCCGACAGCAGCGGCAGCAGGCACAGCGATCAACATCCCTGTAAAGCCCAGCAGCGAACCAAACGCGAAAAGCGCGAACATCAGCCAGACCGGATGCAAGCCAACGGATTTACCAACCAGTTTCGGCTGCAAAATATTGCCTTCGATAAACTGCCCTGTGAAGAACACACAGGCCACGATGACGACCATGATCCAATCCGGCCAGAACTGAACCAGCGCCACACCAATCGCCAGCACCAGCCCGACGATAGACCCGATATAAGGGATGAAGCTGATCAGACCGGCGAACAGACCGATCAACAGGCCGAAATTCAGTCCGGTCAGTGTCAGGCCAATCGCATAATAGGTACCGAGGATAAGGCACAATGTACCCTGCCCACGGATAAAACCGGCAATCGCCTCGTTCATCTCACGGGCAATCTGGCGCACGGTTTTCACATGATCGCGCGGCACCCATGAATCAATCGTATCCACCATGCGATCCCAGTCGAGCAGCATGTAGAAAGCCACCACCGGTGTCACCACAAACAGACCTGCGAGATCGATCAGGGATTTGCCGGAATTCCACAATGATTGCAGCAATGTGGTGAGAAAGCTCGCGCCCTGCTTGAGAAAGCTGCTTAAGTTATCCTGAATGACCGTACTGTTCATACCGAGATATTTCTTCAGCCATTCCGAATCCTGATGTGCAATCAAAGCCTGCAGCTGGGTGAAGTAACCCGGGAATTTGGAAATGAACTCAGCCATCTGCGTAACCAGCACAGGCACGATGATGATCAATCCCAAAACCAATACCACGACAAAGGTAATCAGAATGACGCAGGTTGCCAGTAACCGTGACATGCCAAAGCGCTCAAGCCAGTCTGCCACCGGATCCAGAAAGTAAGCCAGCGCCAGACCTGCTACAAACGGCAGCAAAATTGAACTGAAAACGGTCAGGAACATCACGAATATAATCGTCGCAAACAGCCAGAAAAATGCCTGTTTACGCATACTCGCGCCGATCGCAGTGACCTGAACATCCAGCCGCACCTCATGCTCACCCGCAGGAACAACAACCTGCTGCTCCGTTGTCGAGACTAATGCCTCACCTTTCGCATGCGCCGCGCGTGATGACGGCGCCTTAGGGGGAGTGCTCGCTGATTTGCTCATATAAAACCGCCAATGGACTAAAAACTTTGAATATGTCGCACCGCCACAACTGGTCAAGATGCTGCCGATCACTCAATTATGAGAACCAACAGATCGCCGGACAGACCAACCGGCTGCGACATTTACTCTGCTCCACTCATAACACGGTGTTTATCAGTTAAAAATGACGAAAGATGCTTGCGGATAAAGTAATCTCGTGTCATTGCGCCTGCTTGAAGCATTAACCGCAGCCTGCCCTGCCGTTCTTCCATCGGCCTTACGGCTCTGCGCTGTGTATCGGGAGCTACCAATGCCACAGTCGAAAACCCCATCCACTTCAGCCGCTGACGCGAAAAATGGCCTGACCTATGCCGATGCCGGTGTGGATATTGATGCAGGCAACAGCATGGTCGATAAGATCAAACCACTGGTGCGCTCTACGCGCCGTCCGGGTGCGGATGGTGAAATCGGCGGTTTCGGCGGTTTATTCGATCTTAAAGCGGCCGGTTTTAAAGATCCGGTTCTGGTTGCCGCCAATGACGGCGTTGGCACCAAACTGAAAATCGCTATTGATGCAGACCGCCATGACACTGTTGGTATCGACCTCGTTGCGATGTGCGTCAACGATCTCGTGGTACAGGGCGCGGAGCCGCTGTTCTTCCTCGATTATTTTGCCACAGGCAAACTCAACCCTGAACAGGGTGCAGCGATTGTTAAAGGTATTGCCGAAGGCTGCCTGCAATCCGGTTGTGCACTGATCGGCGGCGAAACCGCTGAAATGCCGGGCATGTATCGTGACGGCGACTATGATCTGGCCGGTTTTGCCGTTGGTGCAGCAGAGCGTGGTCAGTTGCTGCCTGCCGGTGATCTGGAAGCCGGCGATGTTATTCTCGGCCTCGGTTCTTCCGGTGTTCACTCCAACGGTTTCTCGCTGGTGCGCCGCATTGTCGAACTGTCCGGCCTTGGCTGGCAGGACACGGCACCTTTCGCAGCCGGTCAGACACTTGGTGAAGCCCTGCTCACCCCGACCCGCATTTATGTGAAATCCCTGCTCTCCGCTATCCGCTCAACCGGTGCGATCAAAGCGCTGGCACATATTACCGGCGGTGGCTTCCCTGACAATATTCCACGTGTATTGCCTGAAACACTGGCAGCAGAAATCAATCTTTCAGCTATTCCTGTTCCGGCTGTTTTCTCATGGCTGGCCAAAACCGGCGGTGTTGAAGCGCACGAAATGCTGCGCACTTTCAACTGCGGCGTCGGCATGATTGTTGTTGTACCGGCAGATAAAGCAGAACTCGTTGCAGAAACACTGAAAGCTGAAGGTGAAACTGTTGTCACACTCGGCCGTATGATTGCACGTGATGCAGATCAGCAGGGTGTTGTCTATCAGGGTACGCTCTCCCTATGAGCCCTGCCTCTGAAGCTCCACGTAAACGGGTCGTTATTTTCATCTCGGGCGGCGGCTCCAATATGGAGACGCTGATCCGTGCGGCACAGGCACCGGATTATCCGGCAGAGATTGTTGCTGTATTTTCAGACAAGCATGATGCAGGCGGCCTCGCGAAAGCGCAGGCCGCAGGTATCACCACCTATGTTCACGCCCGCAAAGATTACAGCTCCAAGCAAGCGCATGAAGATGTCATTCTTAAGCAACTGGCACAGATCGCACCGGATATTATTTGTCTTGCAGGCTATATGCGCCTGCTTTCCGGCCGGTTTATTGCTCCTTTTGCAGGACGTATTCTCAACATCCACCCTTCATTACTGCCGCTGTTTCCGGGTCTGCACACACATCAACGTGCGCTTGAGGCCGGCATGAAACTCGCGGGATGCACAGTGCATCTGGTGACCGAAGGCATGGATGAAGGCCCGATACTGGCACAGGGTGCTGTTGCTGTTCATAATGATGACACAGCAGACTCACTTGCGGCACGCGTTCTGATTGCGGAACACCAGCTTTATCCGCAGGCTTTACGTCATTTCGCAGCCGGTACGGCACCGGAAAAACATGACAATTTGGCAACACAGGTGCTGATTAGTGTCTGACAAAATGACAAATTGTTAAATTTCCCTTAACGTGCCACGATAATGCCCTAAATGAACGAATATCACGTTCTTGTTGTCTGGCGATAATCATATGATTCCCATCAGTGATGATTTTCAGGCAGCATATTTTCAAGCGATCTAACGCTTTTAAACCTTGTAACGATGTGCATTTTCCGAAGATGGTTTTCATCCTCCCGATGCACACTTAAAGAATAAGAAAAGGAAGATATCATGTCTCTCCGTAACTCAGTTGCTCTTATGGCTGCTTTTGCCGCCGGTACTTTTGCTGTTTCCGCATCAGCTGCCGACATGGTCTCCTCCCGCAGCGCCGTTACCCAGCCTCGCTCGGAAGTCGGCGTTCTGACCTGCGATTTTCAGCCATCGATCGGCGTCATCATCGGCAGCCGTCAGGAAATGGATTGCGTGTTCCAGCCTTCAAAGCGCGGTGCACCTGCTGAGCGTTATTCCGGCCAGATCACCAAAATCGGTGTTGATGTCGGTTTCTACAATGGCGGCCAGCTCGCATGGGCTGTATGGGCACCAACAGTTCGCCCTGAAGGCGCTCTGCGCGGCAGCTATGTCGGCGCATCTGCCAATGCCACAATCGGTATCGGTGCAGGCACCAACATCCTGACCGGCGGCACATGGAAGAACATTTCCCTGCAGCCGATCTCCATTCAGGGTCAGAAGGGCCTGAATGCTGCTGTTGGCCTGTCCAACTTCCGCCTGAAATACGAAGGCTAAATTTTAGCTCTCGAATTTAAAAAGCCCGCGCTGTCACCAGCGCGGGCTTTTTTATTTGGAAAAATCTTAAGTTGCTTGCGACCTTCTGATCTGAAATCCGGTCTTGCTTTGCTCGAAGCCTGCATCCTGATAGAATTTCAGCGTCGACGCTTGTTTAGCGCCGGTCATTAACATGACCTTGTAACAACCGGCCTGCCATGCCGTCTCAACCGCAGCATGCAGCACTGCCGTTCCCAAACCTTGCTTACGATGATCCGGATGCGTCACGACATTCTCAATCAATGCATAGGGCGCACCAATACGCGTCAAATTCGGAATGACAATCAAACTGCAGGACGCAATAGGCACCTCATCTTTACAAGCAACGAAAATATCACTGTGCGGATAGCCCTTTAACATTTCCCAGCGTTGCAATGCCTCATTCAGTGGTATCTCGATATTATCCGCGTCCAGATAGCGATAAAGCTTCTGCAAATGCGGCATATCACTTTCAGTCAAGGTTCTGACAAGCATCGCCACACTCCCGCAACCTAAGCTGCTTGTGCCGCTTGATCCTCACAAGGCCGGATCCAGACTTTAATATCATGGAAAGCCGCGCCGCCATGGGGTGCCGCCGCATCTGCACCGGTGAGAATATTGATCCCCTCACCGCCCTCAAAGGAAGAGTTCGGGAACAGCCCTTCCGAAACAACAACACCACGGCGCAGTTTTTTGGTACCGCCAGCGAGTTGAATTTTCACATGCAGAACCAGCGCACCGCGCTCATTACCGATCTCGACCCGCGCACCATCATCAAGCCCCAGCTCTGCGGCATCGTCATCGCGGATTAGCAATTGCGGACGCACTTCTTTGGCGAGCGATGTCGGTGTTTCGCTGAAACTGGAATTCAGGAAATTATGCGCCGGTGATGTGGTCAGCTTGAACGGGTGCTGCGGATCAGCCTGTTCGTTAACTTCCCAATAATCCGGGAATTCCGGCATATCGGCAAACGGCCCCTGCAATCCCATACCTTGTGGCGGACGATCCGGCGAAGTCTGCTTTTGCCAGTCAACGCGGAAACGAAATTTGCCATCCGGCCATGCAAAACCATTGAGATAATGCGATGTCTCAAAATCCGGCTGCTTGTCCAGCCAGCGTTGCTGTCGCATGGTTTCAAAATCCGGCATATTGCTTTTGGTCAGCAAATTATCCACCAGCTGACGTGCAGACAGGTTGAAACCAGCCATATGGCCAACGCCTAAGCGATTGGCCAACTCATTGAGCACATAGAGATTCTCCCGTGCTTCACCTGCGGCCTCAATCAGTTTGGCACCCAGCAACACATGCTGCTGGCCACCGCCACGATAAATATCATCATGTTCCAGAAACATAGTGGCAGGCAAAACCAGATCGGCCATTTTCGCCGTATCGGTCATGAATTGCTCATGCACGACAGTAAACAGATCGTCACGCATAAAGCCCTGATGCACCAGACGCTGCTCCGGCGCCACATTGGCCGGATTGGTGTTCTGGATCAGCATCGCAGTGACCGGCACGCCGCCATAGAGCGCTTCACTGTCACCGGTCAGTACACGGCCGATCTTGGACTGATCCAGCGCACGGATTGACGGGTCAGCAAAAGCAGAACCTTCAATCTCAGATTTATCCATGCCGAAAATACCGGAATTGGAATGGAAGGCGCCGCCGCCTTCAAGCGCCCATGCGCCGGTGACCGCAGCAATACAAGACGCTGCATGCATATTGACCGAACCATTACGCTGGCGGGCGAAGCCATAGCCTAAACGGAAATATGTGCGCTTTGTCGTCCCCACCAGTTGCGCAAAAGCTTCGATATCCTCAACGCAAACACCGGTAATCGCCTCCGCCCATTGCGGTGTACGGCTTTGTAGATGCTGTTCCAGCTCTTTTGGCGCATCAGTATAGCGATTGAGATAATCCCAATCGGCCAGACCATCGCGAAACAGCACATGCATCACGGCGCAGGCGAAAGCGCCATCTGTGCCGGGTTTCAGAACAATGCCGATATCGGCCTGACGGACAGTTGCCGTCTCATAAACATCAATCGCAACAATCTTTGCACCACGCTCTTTGCGGGCACGCGCCGCATGGGTCATCACATTGACCTGCGTGGCCGCAGCATTGGTGCCCCAAATTACTACACAATCCGATTTGGCAATCTCGCGCGGATCGGGGCCACGCAAGGCACCGGTACCGGCCATATAGCCGGTCCATGCCAGATTGGTGCAGAAGCTGGAAAACATATTCGAGTATTTTTTGGCATAACGCAGCCGGTTGATAGAATCGCGCTGTGCCAGCCCCATCGTCCCCGCGTAATAATAAGGCCAGACAGTCTCGGAACCGTATTTTTCCTCAGCTTTGAGAAACTTCTCTGCGGTCAGATCCAGTGCATCCGCCCAGGAAATCTCCTGCCATTCGCCGCCGCCTTTAGCACCTTTACGGATAAGCGGTTTCAGCAACCTGTCAGGATGATGCACACGCTCAGCATAGCGGGCGACTTTGGCGCAGATAACCCCTGCTGTATAGCTATTGTCCTTCGCTCCGCGAATACGCCCGATCGTATGGCTGTCGAGAATTTCCACATCGAGTGCACAAGTGGACGGGCAGTCATGCGGACAGGCAGAATGGCCGATTTGGGGCGTTGCGCGCAGCGTCATGGACGTATTCCTGAAAAGTCATATTGCAACAGAATAGCAAAAATGGTTTGCGACGATATAAGCCAATTCCGCACAGTTACAATCAGGTTTTACAGCGGTTCGGTTAAGACTGAATCATTAGAACCGCTGTAACTATTTGTTTTACGCATTATCCCGACGTCAAGTTGATCCAACTTGACTGTGAAATGCTCTAGCTCAACCGCATCATCATTGTGCCGCCGACAATCAGTACCGCACCAAGCAGGCGCTGAATACTGATCTTCTCACGCAACAGAACCAGCGACAGGATCACACCAAACAAGATTGAGGTCTCCCGCAAGGCGGCCACCATCGCCACCGGCGCCATGGTCATCGCCCAAAGTGCCAGCCCGTAGGAACCAAGTGTGCCTACACCACCAATAATCGTCAGGTGTCCGCGCTTTTTGATATGTGTGAGCAGATGCCCGCGATAATGCCAGATACCCCAGCTTACCACCGGTATCGCATTAAACAAAAATGCCCAGAGCACATAGGACACGGCATTACCGGACAAACGCACGCCAACCGCATCAACCAGCGTATAACCGGCGATAAACAGCGCATTGATCAGCGCAATAATAACTGTGCGGCTGTTACGACCAGCAGCAAGTGCCTGAGAGCGGCCAAGTGCCATTACCAGCACGCCGCCGGAAATCAGGCCGACAGACAGCCATTGCATTGAGCCAAGCACTTCACCGATCAACGGCCCGGATATGACCGCTACCAGCAAAGGCGGTGTGCCGCGCATCAGCGGATAGGCAAGGCTCATATCACCGTTGCTATAGGCCGCAGCGACCAGAAACATATAGATGATCTGAAACACCGTAGAGGTGAACATATACGGCCAACTGGCCGAGAGTGGCAGCGGCACAAAGGGCAGAAAAACCAGCGCAATCAGTCCTGCTGAACCGCTCACCATGACAGCGCTGAGATATTTATCCGTGCCGGATTTGACAATCACATTCCAGCTCGCATGCAGCAAAGCACCGAAGAGAACGATCAGAACGACAAAACCAGACATGATATCACCGGATTATTATAGAGCCGGATGAAAAAGCAGAATCTATTCACTGCATATCCGGTATGCTGGTTATGGCATAATCATGCCCGAACAGATATATGCCATGAGATATTACAAAACATGATGCTTTGAATTCTTCATTCTCAGGATCATGCTTACATGAGACTAGAGCCGGATTGAACTGAATATGAATTATCGTCACGCCTATCATGCCGGAAACTTCGCCGATGTGTTCAAACATATCGTGCTGACCCGCGTACTGCTTTATATGCAGCGCAAAGAAGCGGCTCTGCGTGTGATCGACACTCATGCCGGTATCGGCCGCTATGATCTGGGTGGCGTGGAAGCCGGTAAAACGCTGGAATGGCGCAGTGGTATTGAGCAGGTTTTCGATGCCAAAGCTGCAGGCAGTATTCCTGCTGCAGTGCTGGAGCTGATTGCGCCTTATCTCGATGTGATTGAGCAAGAAAACAGCGCAGTTAAAGATAACAGCCTACGTTATTATCCGGGATCTCCGCTGCTGACCCGTCATCTGATGCGTGAGCAGGATCGCCTTTCGGCGCTGGAACTGCATCCGCAGGATTACAAAACATTGGCCGCCTTATTTGAAGGCGACTACCAGACACGCGTAACCGAACTCAATGGCTGGCTGGCTCTGGGGGCGCATCTGCCGCCAAAAGAAAAGCGTGGCCTTGTGCTGGTTGATCCGCCTTTTGAAATCGCCGGAGAATTTGACCGCCTCGTTGAAGGTCTGGTGAAAGCGTACCGGCGCTTTGCGACCGGCACCTATGCTTTGTGGTATCCGGTTAAAGACCGCCGTGAGGTCAACCGTTTCATTGCGAATTTGAAAGAAAGCGGCCTGCCTAAAATTCTGCGTCTGGAACTGGCCGTCCGCGCCCCATCAAAGGAACCGCGTTTTGACGGCACCGGCATGATTGTCGTCAACCCGCCTTATCTGTTGCAGGAAGAAATGACCAAAATTTCGCCATGGCTGGCTTCGCTGTTTGGCGAAAACAATCAGGGCAGTTACAAGATTGAATGGATCACCGGCGAAGAACGGGCAGAAAAATAATAGCTCATTTCTTCGTGATCACTCTCTTGTGCACGGTTGAGGCTTGACCCGACACAGGAATATGGCAAAAACTCTGGTTAACAGTTTTTCAATAAGGACAGATTCATGTCATTACGCACCGCTTTTGCTTTCGCACTGTTTGCAGGTCTGTCAGCAGCATCGTTTTCGCAGGCACAGGCTGCTGATTATTTGGCAACCTCTCCTGCTGCCATTTCTCCTGTTTGTCAGGAACAGGGCGTTATCAACCGCGCTGTAGCCCAGTTTGACCGTCTTGTTCGCGGCGTTCCGGAAATGCCTGCGGTTAAAATCAACGCTGTGAGCAATGTCAGCGCGACCCGCTTTGATCCGAAAACCTATCCGTCAGGTATTGAGCGTCATTATTGTCGTGCAACGGCCGTGCTCTCCAACGGTGAAAACCGCAATATGTGGTACATGGTTGAGAAAACACAGGGCTTCGCCTCGATGGGCAGCAATGTGGAATCCTGCGTAGACGGTTTTGACAAGTGGTTCGTCTATGACGGCCGCTGCCGCGTTCTTCGCTGATATTTTCGCGATGTCCGTTCAGGGATTGAAATCACACAGCCCGTTTGCACGCAGCAAATCGGGCTGTTTTTCTGTGGTCAGTCTTGCGCTTGCCGGTGCAATGCTCTTTGCTGCACCGGTGTCTGCCCAATCGCTGTCCGACAAGCTGATGCAAAGCATGGGCAATGATCTGCGCAAACTCACACCGCAGACTAATCCCGAACGCCCTTCTCTCAGGCCGGAAAACAAAATTCCGCAACGCATACCGGCTCATCCGCAAAATGTACCTGCTGCACCATCCTCTGCAGATTTTGACTTCTATGTGCTGGCACTGAGCTGGTCGCCAAGCTATTGCGCTGATAACGGCAACCGTTCTGATGCCCGCCAGCAATGCAGCACCGGTCGCAATTACGGCTTTGTTGTCCATGGCCTGTGGCCGCAATTTGAACGGAGTTTTCCTGAAAATTGCAGACATGACCAAGCCAATAATCAGGTACCGCGTGATCTCGTTTCATCGCTGTCCGATATTATGCCCGCAGCCGGATTGATGCGCTATCAATGGCGCAAGCATGGTACATGTGCGGGGATCAGCCAGCGCGATTACTTCACGACAATACGCAATGCCTATCAGGCTGTAACGATTCCGCCTGCCCTGCGCGCTGTCAGCAGTCCGCGCAGTGTCGATCCGCAGCTCGTTGAAAAGGCATTTATTGCTGCCAATCCGGGACTGCCCGCCGATGCAATTGCCGTCACCTGCAACCGCAGACGCTTGCAGGAAGTGCGTATCTGTATGGATAAAAATTTGAAATTCCGTTCCTGCGGAGAAGTTGACCGCAACTCCTGCCGCAGCCGTTCTGTTAACCTGCTTCCTAATCGCTGATGATTTAAATTAGGCTCAAACCCATGCACAAGCTTTATACTTCGCCTGCCTCACCTTTCAGTGCCAAAGTGCGTCTTGCAGCGCTTTATGCCGGTATTGAACTAGAAAAACATATTGTTGTTACCAGCGACGAACCGGCAGAATTGCTTGCCGCTAATCCGCTGGGTAAAATCCCGACACTGGTTACGCCGGAAGGCAAAGCGGTTTTTGACAGCCGTGTCATCACTCAGTATCTCAACCGTATCTCCGGCAACAAGCTGTTTCCGCGCAATGCTGAGAAACGTCTGGATGCGGAGAAATTTGAATCACTTGCTGATGGTCTGGCAGATGCACTGGTTGCTCATGTTTATGAGCGTATCAAACGTCCGGAAGAAATCGTGCATCAGCCGATCCTCGACTGGCATTGGAGAAAAGCAGAACGCGCGCTTGACCTGCTTAATGAAACAGCACCACGTATCGGCGCTAAAATTCATACCGGCCATATCGCAATTGCTTCAACGCTCGGCTATCTCAATCTGCGCTTTGGCAATGGCTGGGAACGCGGTCGTCCGAAACTGAAGCGCTGGTTCAAGCGTTTTTCAGAACTGCATCCGGAACTGGCTGCACAATTGCCGAAAGCAGCCTGAGTTATAGCATTTCCAGCAAAAGTGGGAACCGGTTTTGCGTCAGATAATGCGTAAAAACAAATAGTTACAGCGGTTCTATCGATTCAGTCTTAACTGGAACCGCTGTAACAGCATAAAGAAAAAGCCGGGAATTGCTTCCCGGCTTTTTTTCATCAGAACTTGTAGCCGACACCCAGACGGATATCGTGGCTCTGGAGACCGCCATCACTGACAGTACCACTGTTCAGCTGGAAGTCTTTCTTACCGAAATCAGTGTAACGATATTCCAGACGCGCTGTTACATTCTGTGTCAGGAAGGTTTCAGCACCGGCACCGGCTGTCCAGCCCACGCGGAACTTATCTTCCGACGAGGTTGCATCAGAGAACTTAACCTGCGTACCGGCCACACCGGCGGTTACGTAAGGCATAACCGGTCCCATATCGACACCGAGACGGGCACGCAGCGAGCCGTCAAAACCGCTTTTCGCTGTTACGCCGAGCTTTTCTTTTTTCGCCCAGTTATAACCGGCATCACCTTCAAGACCGTAGACAATATTGTCGTTCTGGAAGTTCCAACCGGCATAACCGCCGAATTTGGCATTATTGTCTTTCAGATCGCCAAGGCCGGTATCGGTTTTATATTTATTGATACCATAGCCGAGATAAAGACCGGTATAACCGCCTGCCCAGCTGCTCTGAGGAGCAACATCAACAACTGGTGCAACTGGTTCATATGTCTGCGGTTGAATCGCATCAGCGGCAAAAGCTGTAGCCGAGAGCGGCAACAGCGCAACAGATGCAAGTGCCATAGATTTGATAATACGCATACAGGTTGTCCTTATAAATTTATAAAACTGTCTTTCAGCTTACCTCCGCTCTCTAAAGCCGCAGATAAAACTGAATGCTCCAGACACTCACTTCCCTCATTTTCGTTTCAGAGAAAGAAGATTGCCTGACACAGCAAAAGATGACTCCTGATTGCGGCAGCAGAAATGCAGCACCATGGAAAAAAACCGGCCTTATTATGTCTGAAAAGTGACATGGCTTACTGCGGAAATTCTCAATTAAATACAATCAAATAACTGAAATTAAATATAAATTTAAAATGAACATTAAAAAAGAAGGCCGGAATAACCAGGCCTTCTTCATCATCTCTTAACCAAGCCTCAACATTCGTTTTTGGTGATATGAGACTAAAACTCCGTCGGTGCCTTGTCTCTCTGCAATCACATCAAACGAATCTGCGGTGTAAAAGCTTTCTTCAGAATTTGTAACCGATACCGATACGGATATCGTGGCTCCGCAGTTTCACATCCCGGGCTTCCAAATTGCCCAGAGTGACGTTCTTTTTACCGAAGTCCGAGAAACGGTATTCTAGTCGGGCACTGATATTTTCAGTCAGCATGGTTTCGGCACCAGCACCGAGCGTATAACCGACGCGGAATTTCCTGTCAGAATTTACACCATCAGTGAACTTTAGCTGCGTACCTGCAAGACCACCGGTCACATAAGGCATGAATGTTCCCATGTCATAACCAAGACGGGCACGCAACGAGCCATCAAAACCACTTCGTGCTTTGAGATCACCGTCACGGAACTTCATATTATTAAGACCGGCATCCCCCTCAACACCGTAGACAAAATTATCATTCTGAAAATTCCAGCCTGCATAAGCGCCGATCTTCACATTGTTATTGCGAGCCGAACCACCAAGTGCATCATTTTTAAGAATATTGCTTGCACCACCAAGATAAATACCAGTGTAACCACCCTCCCAAGTATTAACCGGCGTTGTCTCAGCCACCGGTTCCGGCACAATCGGCTGAGAACGGATTGCATCAGCAGCAAAAGCAGGAACAGTTACAGGCGCAACAATGGCTGCGGCCAAGGCAAGTGATTTAAAATAATTCATAATATTTCCTAACAATATTCTATTTTTAAAACAGCGCCCGAAACAGAAAATGCCTCACTCATTTGGCGCAGATTATTCCTGCACGACGCTATGCATTTAAACACGAGCGATGCAGATCAACACCGTCTAATATTCAGAAACAAGATGAAAATACGGCTGAAAAACGAGAAAAATTTGACGATGTAAATTTACAACATTTCATTAAATATCAAATAGTTATTATGCAGTATGAATTTAATTTCATTCCAAAATAATCATTTAACTTTATCGGCTGCCAACAAAAAACCGTTCTAAAATTGCGCTCCCATTATGATTACCCACGATCCGGAGAATGCTCAGACCAGCTAACAATTGCCTCAACTTCTGTGGAAGGTGATTCCCGGTCACAAAAGGCAAGGCTGTGCACAGGCTCTGTGGCTGCGACAAAATAATATGAACCGTGATAGACTTATTCATACCTGCTGATTTGCAATCGCCGCAATCGTAGATACATAACAATTATAGAGTACACTCATCGAGGAGCCTGCCCCCAATGACTGCCATGCGGACTGTGTCTGAGGTCTTACCTGTCACCCTGATTACCGGTGGTGCAAAGCGTATTGGCAGCCATATTACGCAGGATCTGGCCGCACGCGGCTATCCGGTTATTATTCACTGCAACCGGTCAACCACACAGGCAGAGGCACTGGCGCAGCGTATCCGCGATCATGGCGGCAAAGCAGCTGTCGTATCCGCAGATCTCTCGGACGATAAACAGGTCGCGAGCCTGATGGAGCAGGCTACACAGCCTTTTGGCCCAATAGAATTGCTGGTCAACAATGCTTCCGTTTTTGAGGATGACCGCATCGGCTCCCTCACCCATGATCTCTGGGATCGCCATTTTGCGGTGCATGTCAAAGCGCCGGTCTTTCTGGCGCAGGCCATGGCAGAGGCTCTGCCGGAAGATAAGCAAGGGCTGATCATCAATATCACCGACCAGCGCGTACAAAAGCTCAACCCGCAATTCATCTCCTATACCCTGTCGAAAACCGCACTCTGGACTGCAACACGCACGCTGGCTCAGGCACTCGCACCCGCTATCCGCGTGAATGCCATTGCGCCGGGGCCGACCTTGCCAAGCGAAAGACAACAGCCGGGTGATTTTGAAAAACAGGTTGATGCCGTGCTGTTAAAAAAAGCACCGCTGCTGGATGAATTTGCCAGCACGATTGACTATCTGTGGAGAACACGCTCCGTCACCGGACAAATGATTGCACTGGACGGCGGACAGCATCTGGCATGGGAAACGCCGGATATTGCAGGTATTTCGGAATGACAAACAGCATGAACAGTACGGATATTGCACTTCCTGAGAATGACACGGAAGAAGATATCCTGCTGAGCGATGATAGTGGTGATGACGAAGAAGGTTTTACCGAGGAAACCAGTTCGGCCGCAGAGCTGGCCAGCAATATCCGCTGGGATTCTGCGTTGGATGAATTTGATGCCTCCACACAGAACCTGAGTGGTCCTGATGTCATCAATGCTTTTGTGAAAAAACTGCCGAACAGCCCCGGCGTCTATCGCATGTTCAATGGCGAAGGCGATGTGCTGTATGTCGGTAAAGCCAAGAGCCTGAAAAAACGCGTCAGTAATTATGCCCGTGGTCAGGGACACAGCAACCGCATTGCCCGTATGATCCGCGAGACGACAACAATGGAATTTGTTGTCACCCGCACAGAAACAGAGGCGCTGCTGCTGGAAGCGAATCTGATCAAGCGTTTACGTCCGCGTTTTAACGTATTGCTTCGGGATGATAAGTCTTTTCCCTATATTTTGATTTCCGGTGATACCCGCGCACCCGGCATTTTCAAACATCGCGGCGCCCGCTCGCGCAAAGGCGAATATTATGGCCCCTTCGCATCTGCCGGCGCGGTAACACGTACTATCAGCGTGCTTGAACGCGCCTTCCTGCTGCGCAGTTGCGCCGATTCCATGTTTGAAAGCCGCACGCGCCCCTGCCTGCTGCATCAGATCAAACGCTGTTCAGGCCCCTGCACGCAGGAAATCAGCGATGAGGATTATGCTGGTCTGGTGCGTGAGGCTAAAGCCTTTCTCTCCGGCCGCAGCAAAGCCGTGCAACAACAAATGCGCGATGCCATGACGGCAGCCTCAGAAGAACTGGATTTTGAGCGCGCGGCAATATTCCGCGACCGCCTCTCCGCGCTGTCGCATATTCAGTCCCATCAGGGCATCAATCCGCAGACCGTGGATGAGGCTGATGTGTTTGCTATTCATCAGGAAGGCGGGCTGGCCTGTATTCAGGTCTTCTTCTTCCGCACCGGCCAGAACTGGGGCAACCGCGCTTATTTCCCGAAAGCTGATCCGTCCCTGTCGGCTGCGGAAGTGCTTGGCGCTTTCATCACCCAGTTTTACGATAACAAACCCTGCCCGCAGCTGATCCTGCTCTCAGAGAATGTCGAAGAGCAGGAACTGCTTGGTGAAGCGCTGTCGGCCTCTGCCGGTCGCCGCGTGACAATCAATGTACCGCAGCGTGGTGAAAAGAAAGATCTCGTCGATCATGCCATGACCAATGCCCGCGAAACGCTGGGGCGACGACTTGCTGAAACATCCTCACAGGCGAGACTGCTCAAGGCAATGGCAGAGACCTTTGAACTACCGTTTGTTCCGCGGCGCATTGAGGTTTACGATAACTCCCATATTATGGGCACCAATGCGGTCGGCGGCATGATCGTTGCCGGACAAGAAGGGTTTGTTAAAAACCAGTATCGCAAGTTCAATATCCGCTCGACCGATATTACACCGGGCGATGACTTTGGCATGATGCGTGAAGTGATCGAGCGCCGCTTTGGCCGCCTGATCAAAGACCATATGAATGAACTGGAAACACAGGCTCCCAAAGCGCTCACTGAAGGTGAAACAGATGCCGAGGAGATTGCGGATGACAGCTTCCCGGCATGGCCGGATGTTATTCTGATCGATGGTGGTCAGGGACAGGTCGGCGCTGTGCGCGATATCCTCACCCAGCTTGGCATCAATGATAAGGTTATCTCCATCGGCATCGCCAAGGGCGTTGACCGTGAAGCAGGACGTGAGCGGTTCTTTGTCAGCGGTAAGCCCTCCTTTACGCTGCCGCCACGCGATCCGGTTTTGTATTTCATCCAACGTATGCGCGATGAGGCACACCGCTTTGCCATAGGTACCCATCGGGCAAAGCGCAAGAAAGAAATGATCAAAAGTCCGCTGGATGAGATCGGTGGTATCGGCCCTTCACGCAAGCGCGCTTTGCTGCATGAATTCGGTACGGCGAAAGCTGTTGCAGGTGCTGCATTAGCTGATCTGCGCAAAGTGGAAGGTATCTCAGAAGCGCTGGCGCAAACAATTTATGACCACTTCCGTGATCAATAATGGGTTATCTGACGCAATATACACATAATAAGGCTTTTAAATACAGTCAGGCGGTTGCTTTTTAGCCTATAGCGGGATTGATGGTAACCAGCTGACAATGATTTGTCGTATAGCATAAATCTGAGAGTACGGCCTTGGTTCTCTGAATTGAGGCAGTCTCTGAATAATTGCACTTTCTCCCGACAATGGCCTTGGCCGGTGTCTTTCCGGAATACGGACTTCGAGCGAATTTCAGGCGGATTTCAGAGGACTATGAGTAAACACACATTATCACTGCCCAACATCCTTACATATGCACGTATCGTTGCTGTGCCACTTGTGGTTCTGTGCTTTTTTCTGGAAGGCCATTTAAAGAGCAGCGACACCGCGAGATGGTGGGCGCTTGGTCTGTTTGCGGCAGCCAGCATTACCGATTTCTTTGACGGCTATCTTGCGCGCATGTGGAAACAGACATCGAATATCGGACGTATGCTCGATCCGATTGCCGATAAGCTGTTGGTATCCGCCATTCTGCTGCTGCTGGCCGCTGACGGTACAATTGCCGGCTGGACACTCTGGGCTGCGATTATCATTCTCTGCCGTGAAATTCTGGTTTCAGGTCTGCGTGAATATCTTGCTGATCTCAAAGTCAGTGTACCGGTTTCACAGCTCGCCAAATGGAAAACCACTGTGCAGATGGTTGCGCTGGCATTTTTGCTCGCAGGCCCTGCCGGTGACAAAATCCTGCCTTACACCACCGAAACCGGACTGGTTCTGCTTTGGGTATCGGCTATTCTGACACTCTATACCGGCTGGGATTATTTCCGTGCCGGTATCAAACACATGATCTGATCAAAGCCATGACAGTCAAACTGGTTTATTTCGCATGGGTTCGGGAGCAGATCGGCAAGCAGGAAGAAATGCTTAGCCTACCGGACAGTGTTATAACTGTGTCTGACCTCCTGAAACATCTGACCGGTCTCGGCGAAAACTATGCGCAAGCCTTACGTTTCGCCGATGTTATTCGTGTCGCGATCAATCAGGAGCATGTCGATCACGATACGCCTCTTGCTGATGCCCGCGAGATTGCTCTTTTCCCTCCGATGACCGGAGGCTAACAACATGCAGCCGTATATCCTCGTCTCAACGGATGATTTTGGTGCGGCGGCTCTGACCTCGCGCATGACTGACGGGCGCACCGATATCGGTGCTGTTGTCAGCTTTACCGGCTATTGCCGCGATGAAAATAAAACACTGCTGGCGTTGGAGCTCGAATATTATCCGGGCATGGCCGAGGCACAACTCACCCGCATTGCGGAAAATGCCCTGCAACGCTGGCCGCTACAAGCCGTTACCATTGTGCATCGCAGCGGTATGATTAAGGCAGGCGAGCAGATTGTTTTTGTCGCCACCGCCAGCAAACATCGTCAGGCGGCGTTTGAAGCGGCAGAGTTTCTGATGGATTATCTGAAAAGCGATGCCCCGTTCTGGAAAAAAGAGCATTTAGCAGCCCCTGCCCGCACAGATACCGATCCGCAATCTGCCTGGGTACAAGCCAAAGCCAGTGACGAAAATCTGAAAAAACGCTGGCAGGACAAGTAATCATTCCTCAGGGCCGGTCACACTGATCTGCCCCATAAAAAAGAATAAACTTTTACAAGCGGTTAGATGATTTTAACAATCATATGAAATTATTTACCGCAGCTTGCATTGCCATAAGTAAACCATAAAATCCGTACAATCATGCCAGTATGAATCATTGCCTTTCTGATTTGTGATCAGGCTGCTGATTTCAGCACTGATGCCGCAATAGAAATTCAATTATGACAGATAGCACTAAAGATTTTTCCAAGCATGATGCTGTAGAAAAATATTGACTAAAACCGGTTAAGGTTAAATCTTAACCACAATGTTGTGTTTAATCATTCGCCGTTAATAGATTACCGGCTAATATGTTTGTCTTGATCATTTCCGCAAAAGAAGTGCTCTGACAGACTAAACAACAAACAGGACGAACTATGTTGATTGGTAAAGCGCGGATTATTGCAGCATCTCTGGTCGGTCTTGCCGTACTGGGTGGCAGCGTTTTGATCCTGTCCTCGGCCATGCCAACGCAAAGCATCGCATCTGAAAAGAGCATCCGCGGCACAGTGATGTATCGCGAACGCATTGCCCTGCCGCCGGAAGCAACACTGACTGTGCAGTTGCAGGATGTCTCTTTGGCAGATGCGCCTGCGAAGATTATTGCCGAGCAGCAGCTCACCACTATTCCTTCCGCCCCTATTCCGTTTGAACTGAAGTTTGATTCCTCCAAACTAGAGGCAGGTCATACCTATGCGCTGCAGGCACGTATCAGTGCCGGTGATACTCTCTGGTTCATCAATGATACACGGCATGAATTCAATCCGGAGCAATTCAAAAATCCTTATGAAATCCGCGTTGTCAATGTACGCAATAATGCTGCGGTACAGAGACCGCTGACACTGGAAAATCACCAATGGCTGACTGAAGACATTCGTGGTGCAGGCGTGATTGATACGGCGCAGACCACATTGTCGATTTCACCAACCGGTGAAGTTTCCGGCTCCGGCGGTTGTAACGGCTATTTTGGCAAAGCAACAATTACCGGCGAAGCATTGAGCTTTGGTACAATAAGCTCCACTTTCATGCAGTGCCCGCCGGCATTGATGGATCAGGAAACCAAATTTCTGGATGTGCTGAAACAGACCCGTCAGTTCAATATCAGCAATGGCAAGCTCTATCTGCTAGGTGATAACGGGCAGGAACTCGCACGGCTCGCCAGCAACGGCTGATCCACTCTATAGTTTTATGAGAACGGGCGCTTATTCAGAATAAGCGCCCGTTTTTTTATAACTCACGCCGCATAAAAAAAGCGCCGCATCACTGCAGCGCTTTTTCATTTTCTTTGAAGCATTATCCAACGCAAAACCGGTACCCGCTTTTGGCTCGCAAATGCTATAAAATCAGCAGCTAATCAGATTAGCCAACGATTTCTGTCGAAGAGAACCAGTAGGTGATTTCCTGAGCAGCTGTTTCAGGAGCATCGGAACCGTGTACCGAGTTTTCACCGATCGACAGAGCGAAGGTTTTACGGATTGTGCCTTCAGCAGCATCTGCCGGATTGGTTGCACCCATAACTTCGCGGTTTTTCAGAATAGCGTTTTCGCCTTCCAGAACCTGAACGATTGTCGGGCCGGAAGTCATGGTTTCAACCAGCTCACCGAAGAAAGGACGTGCAGCATGCACAGCGTAGAAGCCTTCAGCTTCGCGCTTGCTCATCCATACGCGCTTGGAAGCAACAACACGCAGACCAGCTTCTTCGAGCTTGGCGGTGATTGCACCGGTCAGGTTGCGCTTGGTTGCATCTGGCTTGATCATGGAAAAGGTACGTTCGATGGCCATTGGTTGTCCTGTATATATTTTGAGGAAAGGTGCCGTTCTATACCCTCACAGCCATTTACAGTCAAATAAGATCATTAAATCTGCCGTAAAATGCGACTGAAAACGCTATAAATACGCGCCCTATTCTGTTTCTGACAGCTCAATCAGGCCGCGCCGTTCTGAGCATCATTTTACCTGCACCGCCATACATAACTTCTACATAATACAATGAAATGACAAAGCACTGATAATACAGCGATTTAGCCTGCTATAACCGCGAAGACAGGTTATAGTTAACGGGTGTGAACGGGATGGCCGCGATTCTGCTTTTACAAGCGGGATATAGCTATTTTAAATTTTGAAGAAAGCTGAATGATGAAGCAACATTTTCAAATGCTTGCTGCCTATAATGGCTGGGCGAATAAACAGCTGTTTGATGATGTCTCAGTTTTAAGCGAAAGCGAATACCGGCAGGATGCCGGTCTGTTTTACAAATCCATCCATGCCACACTCAATCATCTGCTGGGTAATGACCGGCTATGGATGAAGCGTTTTACCGGTGAAGGTGATCATCCGAAAACACCAGATGCTATTCTCTATCTGGCTTTAGCTGATTTGCGTGCAGCACGTATGCAGGAAGATGCGCGTATTCTGGAGTGGCTGGAGGGCCTGTCTCCCGCAGAGGTATCCGGCCGCTTCGTGTTTCTCAATATGAGCGATATGCGCACGATCAGCCAGCGACTTGCCCCTGCCCTTGCTCATCTGTTCAACCATCAGACCCATTATCGCGGGCAGGTTCACGCCGCACTCACCATGCTGAAACATCCGGCACCGGATCTGGACATGATGATTTTTCAGAAATCGGAAAGCGGTCGCCGCTTCGTCTGATATTTTCCATTCATTTGCTGTCTCTTTCGGGCGTTTTTGCCTCTTGCACAAATGCAATATCCCGTGCAAAACCGCTCTATGTTGATCCTTAATGATATAACCGTCCGCATGGTCGGACGCGTCCTCATCGACCATGGCAGTGCAACATTGCCATCTGGTTCAAAGACCGGTTTTGTCGGCCGCAACGGCACGGGCAAATCAACGCTGTTCAAGGTGATTACCGGTGAATTATCGTCAGATACCGGCGATATCTCTATTCCGAAAAACACCCGCATCGGTCAGGTTGCGCAGGAAGCCCCGGGCACAGAAGAATCTCTGATCGAGATCGTGCTGAAGGCGGATAAAGAGCGACTGGCTCTGTTGCAAGAAGCTGAAACGGCGACTGATCCGGCACGTATTTCTGAAATTCATATCCGCCTTGCCGATATTGAATCCCATTCAGCGGAAGCGCGTGCCAGCGCCATTCTCTCCGGCCTCGGCTTTGATGCGGAAGCGCAGTTACGCCCTGCCTCATCCTTCTCCGGCGGCTGGCGTATGCGTGTGGCACTGGCGGCTGTACTCTTCGCCCAGCCTGATCTGCTGCTGCTCGATGAGCCGACCAACTATCTCGATCTTGAAGGCGTGCTGTGGCTGATTGATTATATCAAGCGCTACCCTTACACCGTCATCATCATCAGCCATGATCGTGATCTGCTGAACTCGGCTACCAATTCCATTCTGCATCTGGAAAATAAAAAGCTGACCTTCTGGAAAGGCAATTATGACCAGTTCGAGCGCCAACGCGCCGAAATGCTGGAATTGCAGCAGAAGCAACGTGTGAAGCAGGAAGCCCATCGCAAGCACATGGAATCCTTTGTAGAGCGGTTCCGTGCCAAGGCTTCCAAGGCACGTCAGGCACAATCCCGTCTGAAAGCCCTGCAAAAGCTGAAGCCGATTGCAGCGCATTATGATGAGCATGTGCAGCCATTCAAATTTCCTGAAGCGGAAAAAGTGGCCGCATCGCCAATCATCGCGCTGGAAAATGCCGATGTCGGCTATGAAACCGGCAAGCCGATCCTGCGCAATCTCTCATTACGTATTGACAATGACGACCGCATTGCGCTGCTCGGTTCCAATGGTAACGGTAAATCAACGCTGGCAAAACTGATCTCCGGACGGTTGAAACCGGAAGGCGGCACGCTGACCCTTTCACCTGCCTTGAAAGTGGCTTTCTTTGCTCAGCATCAGCTTGATGATCTGGTACCGGAAGACAATGCCATCGAGCATGTGCGCAAACTGATGCCGGATGCACCGGAGGCCAAAGTGCGTGCCCGTGTCGCGCAGATGGGACTGGCAACGGAAAAAATGCTCACCAAAGCCAAAGAGCTTTCCGGTGGTGAAAAAGCACGCTTGCTGATGGGGCTGGCAACATTCCACGGCCCGAACCTGCTGATCCTCGATGAGCCGACCAACCATCTGGATATCGACAGCCGCGAAGAACTCGTTCACGCGCTGAATGATTTCAAAGGTGCTGTTATCCTCATCGCCCATGATCGCCATCTGATCGAAGCAACCATGGATCGTCTCTGGCTGGTGCGTAACGGTACAGTCAAACCTTATGACGGTGATCTTGATGATTACCGCTCACTGGTGCTCAGCGATAAAAGCACACCGAGCAGCACCGTTGAGGCTGTTCAGGAGGTCGCTATCGTTGATGAAGGGCCGAAACTCAGCAAAGTTGAACAGCGCAAACTGGCTGCACAGAAGCGCGACCAGCTTAAGCCACTCCAGAAAAAGATTAATGATTCCGAGTCTTTAATGCAGAAACTGCAGAAAGAGATTCAAGGTCTGAAAAACAAATTGGAAGACCCTGAGCTTTATACCAAGGATGCTCAGAAAGCCGTGCAATTCAACATTGATCTGAAAGCAGCAGAAACCAAACTGGCTGATGTTGAAGAAAAATGGCTGACCTATTCTGCAGAATATGAAGAGGCCATGGCCGAGTAAAACAATACCCGCTCTGTTAAAATTTAAGCCCGCCGTTTCAGTGAAGCGGCGGGCTTAATTTATTGAAGGGTTTTAAGCTTTCGAACGCCTGCGAAAACGCATAAATCCGTAAAGACCTGCCACCATGACAACCACGCCCAGCGTGACATAGTTTTCATCGACCGGTGGTGCACCACGGCGCAAAACCAGATCAGCGCGTGTCAGCGACAAACCATCTTCCACCGCCCGCACGCTGAACTCGTAAGTTCCGGCTTGCAGTGTCTCCATATCTTTTGCGTCCTGACGGATTACTGCACCGCTTTGCGGAAGATCACGCTGTTCATTACCGTTTTTCGGACTATAGCTGAGGCGCTCAGCCAGCACCGGCACGCCATCGCGAGAAACTGCGAGATTGAGCACAGACGGTCTTTGACCACTGACCGCGCCCTGCATCGGCTTGGCATCAACAAAGATCCGCAACGGCGCATCTTCAGACTTTAATTGCACCTTTGCAGTCTGATAGCCTGTGTCGCGCTGATAGAGTACCCATGTGCCGATTTCCTCACCGCCAAAATGACGCTGCGCCCACGGCCAGATCACACCGGTCGCCAGACCACCCAAAAACAGCAAAATACAAAAAATACGCATCATGCTTTTTTCTCCCAGCGGCGATCCGCATTCTGCTGCCAATAGGTCAGCTGATGACCGGCCGCTTTCAGGCTCTTCCACTGCTCGCGCGCTTTGGTCAGCTGAGCGGCATCATGACCGTCGAACATCACTACAAGACGATCGTAATTCTCGGCACCGACGATATCAGCCCCCTCAACGACGAAGCGTACGGTCGCGCCATTCAGAGTGTCTGTGGTGGTCGTGAGCAGTGCCGGCTGATGTTCTGCATTGGGCTGCACATCCGTGCCATGCGCCAGAAAGGACGTATTGTTCCACGTCCATAGAAGCCGGTCGAGTTCTTCCCGTCGTTCTTCCGAGGTCATCTGAATCACCACACGCCAGCCGCGCTCCAGCGAGCGGTCAACCAGCCCCGGCAAAGCCTCATCCAGAACGGATTCTGTCAGATGATAAAACAGAATTTCAGCCATCGACCAATACAGGGAGAATTTCCCTTACCTCTCACATCTCAAATATACCGAATAAAAGCTTAAACCAGAAACAAAACGGCCTGTCGATCAGACAGGCCGTCTCATACATAAAAACTATGCAAGCTGTGAATTATGCAGCTTTGACACTCTGTTTTTGAGCAGGTGCCGCAAGGATGCTGCGGATACCAAGGCAAAGCAGCATGAAATAGCTCAGGCTTTCCAGCGCCTCTTCAAAAAATTCATGATAAGCAAAACTGTCCATCTTTTCAAAAACTTCGCCAAAGAGGATCAGTGCAGCTGCCATGTAAAACGGCCATGCTTTGCGGCTGAATACAAATTGCAGCACCGGACGCACATAGGCAGAGTGCAGGAAAATATAAACTGCGGCAAAGCCAATCACCAAAATCGCTTCATGCCAGCGGAAAGCATGGGATTTGATATAGCCGCTGACCGGTCCGGTCGGCTCGACTTCAAACTCGCGGAAGAAGAAGATCAACATCAGCACACACATGCCGATAGCAAACATGCGTGCCGGTCCTTCACTGCGTAAACCGCCGATCAGGAATGCAAGTGCTGCAAGCCCCAGATAGATCAGCTGCAGGTTCTCCAGCAGCCCCTCTTCCCCCATCTCAACCGTGAGATTGTTCAGATCGGTAACGAGATAAAAGAACACTGCATTAAGCAAAAGCAGTGCAATTGTCAGGCTGATAAAACCGCGCGAAGAAAAAGATGGAAACACAGGACTATCCGGATAAAGAAGGCTTACCCGTATGAAAACGATTGCGGGTGACAAAGCGCCTTAATGAATTATTTGTGACATCTTAACAAAAGCTTGCTGTAAAACATATCAAAAATCCATGCAGCGACTTCAATTAATGTTGAGCACGGAAAGATAAGCATAAAAAAAAGCCGGTGCAATGCACCGGCTTTTCTCGTGATATGTGTGTGATTACGCTTCGTAATGGTCGCGAACCAGACGATCCAGCAAACGCACGCCAAAGCCCGAGCCCCAAGATTCATTGTAATCGCTTGCAGGTGAATCCATTGCAGTACCGGCAATATCCAGATGCGCCCAAGGTGTATCGCCAACAAATCGTTTGAGGAACTGCGCCGCAGTGATCGAACCGGCAGGACGACCAGCCGAGTTGCGCATATCCGCAAACTTGGAATCAATGATCTTGTCATATTCCTTGGTCAGCGGCAGACGCCACAGTTTTTCACCACTGTTCTGACCGGCATCAAACAGCTGGCCTGCCAGTTCATCATCATTCGAGAACAGACCGGCATGCTGGGTACCCAGAGCAATCACGATTGCGCCGGTCAGTGTTGCCAGATTGATCATGAAGCGTGGCTTGTGGGTCTTCGCTGTGTAATACAGCGCGTCGGCCAGAACCAGACGGCCTTCCGCATCGGTATTGATCACTTCGATTGTCTGACCAGACATAGTTGTGACAATATCGCCCGGACGCTGTGCGTTACCGTCAGGCATATTTTCTACCAGACCGATGACGCCAACCACATTGACCTTGGCTTTACGACCGGCCAGTGCACGCATCAGACCAGTAACAGCAGCCGCGCCGCCCATATCGCCCTTCATATCTTCCATACCCAGCGCAGGTTTGATGGAGATACCGCCGGTATCGAAAACAACGCCCTTACCAACAAAAGCAACCGGCTTGTCTTTAGCCTTGCCGCCATTCCATTCCATAACCACCAGACGTGGCGGACGAACGGAACCCTGAGCAACGCCGAGCAGCGAGCCCATACCGAGCTTTTTCATTTCTTTTTCAGTGAGGATAGTGATTTTCACACCAAGCTTTTCAAGCTTTTCTGCTTCGGCAGCAAATTCAACAGGGCCGAGAATATTGGCCGGTTCATTGACCAGATCACGTGCCAGCAAGACCCCTTCACCGATTTCAGCAGCAGCTTCATAGGCCTTTTCAGCGCCTGCGGCATCAGCAACCTGAATGGTCAGCTTAACGTCTTTACCGTCTGCTTTATCTTCATTTTTCTTGGTCTTGTATTTATCAAAGCGATAGGCGCGCAGCTGTGCACCAAGCGCAAAGTCTGCAGCCGCTTCTGCGGAAATTTCCAGACCTTCAACAGCGAGAATCGCATTGGCTTCTGAGGATTTGCCGATTTTGGCAAAAGCAGCGCCACCGATTTTCAGCCAGTCGTCATTTTTCAGCTTGGCAGGATCACCGATACCAACAAGCACCAGACGCTCTGCGCCTGCACCTTCCGCGAGATAAGTTTCAAGCGTGGCACCAAGTTTACCCTTGAAACCGGCTTTCGCAATCAGACCGGAAACAAAGCCTTCACCGCCGACATGGGCAGCCTGAGCGG
The DNA here is from genome assembly GCA_900470735.1 of Hyphomicrobiales bacterium. Taxonomy (GTDB): domain Bacteria; phylum Pseudomonadota; class Alphaproteobacteria; order Rhizobiales; family Rhizobiaceae; genus Pseudochrobactrum. The sequence continues at coordinate 119,657 of UCCC01000001.1, forward strand.
CAACCGAACCGTCTTTGCTGACAGGAACAATCACGACATCTTTCAGCTTTTCTGAAAAATTCGAGAACTTGATGACTGGATTTTTGGACATAATAACTCCAACAGATAAAAACAGAGTCGCGTAACTCACTCATTGTGTGGCGCTATCCCGCCTAAACCACAAGCCATAAATTACTATCTCTAACGAATAAGTGTTTTGTTAACCTAGTTTCTTCGTCTATTTTTAGCCAAGACAGATCTATGATAGACACTGAGATTATGACAAGAGTTTGCGCGTTAGAATTATTTCATTATAAAGCGACATCAACTCTGCATATCTTGCAAATAATAACAGGTTCAGCCCCTAAGGTTCAGGATGTAAATTCAGCGCATGAAACTGATTGAGCGATACATCCTGCGCCGCGTAGGGATTATGTTTCTGGCCGTGTTCTGCGCGGCCATCGGCATTACGTGGACTGTTCAGGTATTGCAGCGCATCAACTTCCTGACTTCCAGTGGTCAGTCGCTTGCAACGGCTATCCAGTTTTTCTCGCTGTTTATTCCGTCAGTTATTCCGCTGGTTATGCCTTTTGCGCTTGTTATTGCGATTACCCAAACGCTTTCCACTATGAATCAGGATTCTGAGCTGGTGGTAATCAATGCTTCCGGCAGCCCGCGCACCGCTATTATCCGTCCGATTTTGATGTTTGCAGCAGTCCTTTCTGTCGCTTCCTTTTTAGTTGCGAATTTTGTTGATCCTTACGCACGCTATAATATGCGCTCCATGCTCGCCAATGCGAGCGCCGATCTGCTGAATGTGGTGGTGCAGGAGGGCAACTTCCGTAAGCTCTCCGACAATCTCTATGTGCAGGTTGCAGAGCGTAATAGCGACGGAAGCATGGGCGGTATGTTTATTGCCGATTCCCGCGACGCCAATATTGATCTGGTCTATTATGCTTTAAACGGGGCTATCGCCAATAATAACGGCAGTGATGTGCTGTTGCTGAATAATGGCGAGATCCAGCGACGTGATGTCAAAACCGGCAGTGTCTCCATTATTAAATTCGATCAATATGCTTTTGATCTCAGCCAGTTTACCGATGCAAGCGGTGATATGGTGCTCTACGCCAAAGACCGTCATCTGTCTTATCTGATGAATCCTGATAAAAATGACCCGACATTTCAGACCAAGCCGTTGCAATATCGCGCTGAATTACACAAGCGCCTGTCAAACTGGCTCTATCCTTTTGTCTTCGCTATGATTGCACTGGTTCTGGCCGGTGATGCACGCTCCCATCGTGAAGCCCGTGTATCTGCGTCCTTTTCAGCAATTTCACTGTCACTCGTTGTTTATTGGGCAGGTTATTTCGTGTCAGATCGTGCGGAGAAAAATGCAGCTCTCATACCCGTCATGTACTTGATCCCGTTTGGTGTGATTGCTCTCTGTCTCTATGTATTGTTCAGCGGGCGCTCGCTCAGCCTGCCTGCCTCATGGTCAGATAAAATTCAGGACATCTCAGAACAAATGGCATCCCGGTTCCGCGGCGTTACTGAGCGCATTACCGGTCGCAATAAGACTTCCGGAGGTCAATCATGATCGGCTGGACGCTCGGACGCTATTTCTTCATGCGCTATGTGCAAACGACCCTGTATTTCCTGCTGGGTATCTTCGCACTGTCGCTGCTGCTTGATTTCACTGAAAATGCCAGCAAGCTGGCCAACCTTCCCGATTATTCGGTATGGGCGGCGCTGGGGCTTTCAGCCATGCGTATTCCATTTATCATGCAGCAGATCATTCCGTTTGTTGCATTGTTTTCGGCAATGGCCACCCTCATCTCGCTGAACCGTCGTTATGAATTGGTTGTTGCACGTTCTGTCGGCGTTTCTGCATGGCAGTTTTTATTACCAGCTTGTTTGGGCGCTTTTCTGTTCGGTCTGATTACCATTTTTATCATTAATCCACTGGCAGCCTACGGTTTTGAAAAGTCGTTGGAAATCAGCACACAATGGCAAAATGGCAATGTTAATCAAGTTACGGCACTTAGTGATCCGTGGTTACGCCAGAAACATGACGGACAAGATACAATTATCGGCGCCAAAGGCGTTTTGGCTCAGGGCACACATCTTACCGATGTGAGTTTTTTCGTTTTCGATGACGACAAGACAATCAAAGAGCGTTTTGATGCCCGTGATGCTAAATTAGAAGACGGTTTCTGGAACCTGACCAATGTGACGCATATTGTCGAAGGTCAGGAACCGAAAGAACTTTTATCCACAAAAATTCCGACACAGTTAAAACCGGAATTCCTTGAAGAAAAACTTTCATCACCGGATACGATTCCATTTGTGCAACTCCCGCGCAAAATCGAAGTCGCCCGCTCTTTCGGCTTTTCCGCCACTGCATTTGACATGCAATTCCAGTCCTTACTGGCATTGCCTGCTCTTTTGATGGCCATGACGCTGATTGCTGCAACAGTATCATTAAAATTTGTTCGTTCCGGCCAGTCCGGTGCGCTGATTCTGGGTGGCATCATTGCCGGGTTCGTGCTTTATGTCGTCACAGTCCTTGCCAAAGCTTTTGGCACGGCAGGATTCGTGCCACCTTTTGTAGCGGCATGGGTTCCGGTTCTGATTGCAACATTTTTTGGAATCTCCTTTTTACTCCATAAGGAGGATGGTTAGTGGGATTGAGTAGCTCCCGCACGGTAGTTTCAGCGTATTTCTCGCGTCTTGCACGCGGGACGGCACTGGCGTGCATTTTTTCCACCTCTGTTTTTATTGCCCTGCCCTCTGTAGCTCATAGTCAGGGACTGGATTCTTCTGCCGAATTTGGCAGCCAGTATCAGACGAATCCTGATGCTAAGATGCTGTTGCAGGCCGATAATCTGATTATGGATCGCGACGCAAAAACAGTGACAGCTGCCGGTAATGTTCAGATTGAATATGACGGTAACCGACTGGTTGCGCGTGAGGTTGTTTATAATCAGGCAACAAAACGCATGGTCGCAAAAGGCAATGTTGAAATTGTCGAAAAAGATGGCAACCATATTTATTCCGATGAAATGGATGTCACAGACGACTTCCGTGATGGCTTCGTAAACGGCCTTCGCGTTGAAACCGTCGATGATACCCGTTTTGCTGCTGAAAGCGCAGAACGTAGCCTCGGTGAAATTACGACCTTTAATAACGGTGTGTACACAGCTTGCCGCGCCTGTGCGACAGATCCGAACAAACCTGTTCTCTGGCAGGTAAAAGCCAAGAAAATTATCTGGAACGGCACAAAGAAGACAGTCCGCTTTGAAGGCGGCCGCTTTGAAATGTTCGGCAAATCACTGTTTGCCCTGCCCGCTTTCGAAATTGCAGATCCATCCACAAAGCGTAAGAGCGGTTTTCTGTTCCCGAGCTTTATGTATAAGGATGAACTCGGTTTTGGCGTAAGATCAGGTTACTTCTGGAATCTGGCTCCGAATTACGACATTACGACTTATGGTACGGCTCTGAGCAAACAGGGCTTCCTGAGCGAGACCGAATGGCGTCATCGCCTTGAAAACGGTACTTATAATATTCGCGCAGCAGCTATTTATCAGGCAAAGCCGGGTGAGTTTGGCTCGACTACCGTCGATGCCCAAGAGCGCACACGTGCGATGATTGCCACGAAGGGTGACTTTAAGATCAACCCACGCTGGAGCTTTGGCTGGGATGTCATAGCGCAGACAGATAAAAACTTTAGCCGTACTTATAAAATCAGCGGATATAGCGCTGAAACTCAGACGTCCAATATCTATTTGCGCGGCATTTCGGGCCGCAACCATCTGGATATTAACCTATATAGATTCAATGTTCAGGAAGATCTCCGGAACAGTGACAGCAGAGCCGTTGATAAAAAACAGCCTTGGGTACTTCCGAGTGTTGATTACCTGTATACCGTCCCAGGCTCGGTTTATGGTGGCGAACTGACCATCACCAGCAATCTGCAGGGCATTTATCGCGAATCTTCCGACTCCAGCAGATTCTCAGGTAGCAAAGCTGTTGATTTGCTTCGCGGCATGAAAGGCACCAGTGCACGCCTGACAACCGAGGCAGAGTGGAAACGTACTTTTATCTCAGAGCAGGGTCTGGTTATCACCCCTTTGCTTGCTCTTCGCGGCGATGCGATTGGTATTGATACCAACGATACGTTTGGAACAGCGGGTGAAATCCGTTCACAGGCTTTCCGCGGCATGGCAACAGCTGGACTTGAAGTACGTTGGCCGATCCTGTTCTCAACAACGAGCATGACGCAAGTTCTGGAGCCAACAGCCCAGATTTTTGTTCGTAATGATGAGCCTTATGCAGGTCGCCTGCCGAATGAAGACGCGCAAAGCTTTGTTTTTGATGCGACCAGCTTGTTTGCACGCGATAAATTCTCCGGTTACGACCGCGTTGAAGGTGGCACACGTGCCAATCTTGGTCTTCGTTATTCCGGTAATATGAATAATGGCTGGTCGATTCACGGCCTCGGCGGTCAGTCCTTCCAGTTGGGCGGTCTGAACTCTTTCGCTGAAAGCGACTTTGTAGGCGCCGGTGCGGATTCTGGCCTTGAAGGCAAGCGCTCCGATTACGTTGCAATGCTTGGTCTGTCCAATAATACCGGCCTGGCCTTTGCAGCACGTGGTCGCTTTGACAAAGATAACTTCGACATTCGTCGCGGTGAAGTTGAAGCCAGTCACACAGGCAAACTTGTTCAGGCGTCAGTCAAATATGCCTATATTACCAAGCAGCCTGACTATGGTTACGCAGAAGATCGTCAGGAAGTCAGCCTGAGCGGCTCAACCCGTTTCAAAGAAAACTGGCGTGTATTCGGATCCGGCACCTATGACCTTGTTTCAGAAACACTGGTCAAGGCTCAATCCGGTCTGGCTTATGATGATGAATGCTTCACCTACTCAATGGCTTATGTTCAGACACGCAGCCCAGGGCAGGATAAAATTTCCCATTCGGTTGGCTTTAATATTTCCTTCCGCACACTGGGTGATCTCGGCAGTTCATTCTGATAAACAAAAACACACTTAAATTACGGCTCGCTTTTTGCGGGCCGTAATTTATTGATGATAAAACATCAAACCACCAGCAACATTGTCATATCTGCATCATAAAATCGTACGATTTCTTTTATAGTGCTTTCTTGAATAAGAGGGGCGTTGTAAATTGTCGACGATATGAAACAGATAAAATACGTACTGTTCTGTAAAACAGGCTAACTGTTTATTTTGAGCGATTAGTGCAGATGTTGAGGCAAAACTGCCTCTAAAACTACAATTTTCATGCATTCATAACCATATGGGTGATTGTTTCACTGCATCTGCTCATCTATACAAGAATGAAATCCTGACAGGGTGCGGTGTTGGAATATTGTATTATCTAGCATTTCTTCCATATTCGGAAAAATCTGCGTCCTGAAAAGCGTAACGGGAAACCAGGTATGAAACTTACCACCATGAGCATGAATTTGAATAAACGCATTCTGGCTGCATTGATTGCCGGTACAGTTGCATTCTCTGCACTCAGCATCACCGGATTCAGCGACGCAGCTCATGCAGCCGAAATTAAAGTGATCGTGAACAATAACCCGATCACCAATGTTGATATCGCAAACCGTGCTGCTTTCCTCAAACTGCAGCGTCGTAGCGGCAACCTGAACAAGATTGCGCAAGACGAACTTGTTGAAGAAATGCTCAAGCGTGTGGAAATGAAATCCCGCGGTATTGTTGTTTCCGATCAGGAAGTTGAAACAGCTTATGCCGGCTTTGCAACGCGGAATAAAATGAGCATTGCTCAGCTTAATCAGCTGATGAACCAGGCCGGTATTACCCCTAAACACTTCAAAACCTTTGTGATGGTGCAAATGGGCTGGAACCGTGCAATCGGCGCCCGTTTCCGCTCTGAAGGTATGATGAGTGAACAGGATGCTGTTCAGCGCATGCTGAAAGAAGGCGGCAAAAAACCGTCAACCAATGAATATACCCTGCAACAGGTGATTTTCGTTGTTCCTGCTGCCAATCGTTCTGCAGGCAACATGGCAAAGCGTCGTCAGGAAGCAACAGCTTTACGCAACCGTTTCTCCAGCTGTGAGAATACCCGCGCGCAGACCAAAGGCATGATGGACGTAACCGTACGTGACCTTGGCAAGCATCTTGAGCTGCAATTGCCGCCGGAATGGTCAAAACAGCTGAAGACTACCGCTGTTGGTCAGGCAACCGGTGTGCAGGACACGGATAAGGGCGTTGAGTTTCTTGCTGTGTGTGCGAAACGCAATGTCTCTGATGACCGTGTTGCTCAGCTGACTTTCTCCATGGAAGGTACTGGCAGCGATGCCGGTCAGGAGAAAAAAGCTGAAGAAATCAGCAAAAAATATCTCAAAGAATTACGTGAAAAAGCGAAAATCGTTAATCGCTGACAATAAATGCGCGCAAGCTTAGTCTTGCGCGCATATCTGAATTTACGCAGCCTGTTAACAACAAGACCGGAGCATATAATGGTTTTTCCGCATCATGGAGAGGCTTCCATCGCTCCGATTGCTCTGAGCATCGGTGACCCGTCCGGTATCGGCCCTGATATCGCTCTTGTAGCATGGTCTTTGCGTAAAAAATTTTCTCTGCCGCCGTTTTTCATATTGGCAGATCCCGAACTTCTTGTGGCAAGAGCCAGACAACTCAATCTCGATATACCTTTAAGTGTTTGTGAACCTGTTGAAGCCATCCAACGGTTTTGCCATTATTTGCCTGTCGTGCCACTTACCAATCGTCTGACAGACAAAGCCGGTGCTCCACAATCAGCCAATGCCGCGGGAATTATCGAGGCGATTGAACGGGCAACCACCTATGTTCTCAATGGTCAGGCCAGTGCCGTTACAACCTGCCCTATTGCTAAAAAGCCGCTTTATGAAGCGGGCTTCGCTTTTCCCGGTCATACGGAATTTCTTGCCCATCTGGCATCGCGCCATCTCGGCACTGAAGTCCGCCCCGTAATGATGCTTGCAGGCCCACAATTGCGCGCCGTGCCGGTGACTATTCACATTCCGCTGCATAAGGTGCCCGAACAACTCACCACTGATGCCATTCTCGAAACGATCCGCATTACAGCACATGATTTACGTTCACGTTTCGGCATCAAAAACCCGCGTATTGCCGTTTCCGGCCTGAACCCGCATGCCGGTGAAGGCGGTGCGCTCGGTCATGAAGATGATGCTGTGATCCGCCCTGCGATTGAACTGTTGAAAACGGAAGGCATGAATATCCGCGGCCCCTTACCCGCAGATACGATGTTTCACAAACAGGCGCTGACCACCTATGATACAGCCATTTGCATGTATCATGATCAGGCGCTTATTCCGGCTAAAGCGCTGGCTTTTGACGAGACTGTCAATGTTACGCTCGGCTTGCCATTCATTCGCACCTCACCTGATCACGGCACCGCTTTCGATATTGCAGGGCGTGGCATTGCCAGACCCGACAGTCTGATCGCAGCCCTCAAACTGGCCGCAGAATTGGCTGCCAATAATCAAACATTTTCAAAATAAACAGCCTGCCCGTTTCCGACAGGCTGGCTGATAAATAATCAACAGAGACACTCTATGAGCATTGATAATCTGCCGCCCCTGCGTGACGTGATCGAACGCCACGAACTGAACGCCAAGAAATCACTCGGCCAGAATTTTTTGCTCGATCTTAATCTGACTTCCAAAATTGCCCGTCAGGCCGGAGATTTGCAGGATCAGCCGGTGATTGAGGTTGGTCCGGGTCCGGGCGGTCTGACACGCGCTATTCTGGCTCAGGGTGGCATTGTCACGGCTATTGAGCGCGATGAGCGCTGCCTGCCTGCTTTGGAGGAAATTGCAGCAGAATATCCGGGACGCTTACGCGTGATCTCCGGTGATGCGTTGCAGCAGGACTTCACCACTCTGTTTCCTGATCTGGCGAAGAAACCAAAGATTATTGCCAACCTGCCTTACAATGTCGGCACGCAATTGCTGATCGGCTGGCTGCTCAGCGATCCATGGCCGCCGTTTTACAGCTCCATGACGCTGATGTTCCAGAAAGAAGTGGCCGAGCGTATTGTGGCTCATGCCGGTGATGATGCCTATGGACGTCTTGGCGTATTGGCCGGATGGCGCACCCAGTCGAAGATCGCCTTTGATCTGCCGCCACAGGCCTTCACACCGCCACCTAAAGTCACCTCTGCCGTGGTGCATATGATCCCGCGTGAGCAACCGCTGGAATGCCCGCCACATCTGCTGGAGCGCGTGACACAGGCGGCCTTTGGTCAGCGCCGCAAAATGCTGCGTCAGAGCCTTAAGCCGCTTGGCGGTGAAGCCCTGCTCAATAAAGCAGGCATAGACCCGACACGCCGTGCAGAAACGCTCAGCGTTGAGGAATTTGTGCACCTCGCCAATCAGATCTGAGATATAAAAAAAACCGCCTCACGGCGGTTTTTTATTGGTTCAATCAAAATCAGGAAGGTTGCTCTTCCAGCAATCCGTTGACGAATTCAAACAGACCCGGACGGCGATCACGGCGCAGACGCTCCGCCATAACAATGGATTTGACCGCCGCATAGGACTGGTTCAGATCTTCATTGATGACAATGTAATCGTATTTGCTCCATTTCTGGATTTCAAAACGGGCATTGTTCAGACGAGTTTCAATGACTTCCGCAGTGTCTTCCGCACGGCGGTTCAGACGCATCTGCAGCTCTTTCATCGTGGGCGGCAGAATGAAGATCGAAACCACATCGGCAGGCATTTTGGCCTGAAGCTGTTCCGCCCCCTGCCAATCAATATCAAACAGCATATCGCGACCGTCTGCCAAAGCATTTTCGGCAGTCTCACGCAGTGTACCGTAATAATTGCTATGGACTTCAGCCCATTCAATCAGTGCATCGCTGTCGCGCAGGCGTTCAAATTCGCGCACACTTTCAAAATGATAATGTACACCTTCAATTTCACTTGGACGGCGCTGACGGGTAGTCACACTGACAGACAGGGAAAGATCCATCTCGCGATCTTCAAGCAACAGTCGCGCAATCGTTGATTTGCCCGCGCCTGACGGTGAAGAAATGACCAACATTAGACCGCGCCGTGCAACAGCATTTTCCACGAAGGAGATGGCCATAATCTACTCTGCTCCAGATTCTGAACTCACCGGAACACTCCAAAGTCTCATTACACTTTGGAAATGCCCTGTTATTTCTATGATGCGCATCTTTTCGAAAGTTGTTTAGCACTTCTCAGGATGCACCTCAGGTGACTGATATCACTCCGCCACTCTGATGTCGCGTTGTTATCTATAATCCGGCAAATGTCTATCATTTTTAGTTATTAAAGCTTTACCGAAAACCATTTTGCCGCAGCTCTTTTGCCATATAATTAAGGCTCAAAAATAGCTGACACAGCATTGCGAGTATAAGTTTTTTCTAAAAAATTCGGAACAATTATAAAAGCTACGTGTTTTATTTTAGTAATTTGAAATTAAAAATTGGAGAAGATCATGCGTCGTCTTATTATCGCACTTGTCGCATCCGGCACACTCATGGGTGCAGCTTACGCCCAGACCGCAGTAACTACGACACCTGAGCTATTCGTTACCGCGCAGCCGACCGATGTGCTGAGCTATAATCTTGTCGGACTGAATATTACCAATGCTGAAGATGAGACTGTTGGTGAGATCAAAGATCTGATTATCTCTGACGGCAAGCTCTCCGGCTATATCATTTCTGTCGGCGGCTTTCTCGGTATGGGAGAACGCTATGTGATTGTCGAACCATCCGCAGTGAAGGTAGAATATGTGGAAGCCGATAAGAAATGGGTCGCGACAATGACCGCAACCAAAGATCAGCTAAAAACCGCACCTGAATTTAAATATGAAGGCCGCTGGGGTCGCTAACCTTGCATAGTGTTTACAGCGGTTCCAGTTAAGACTGAATCGTTGGAACCACTGTAATTTTTTGTTTTTACGCATTATCCAACGCAAAACCGCTTCGCACTTTTGCTGGAAATGCTATAAATAAAAAGCCCTGCTACATGCAGGGCTTTTTCATTTCATAATCAGCACTATTCGAGGTTCTGAACCTGCTCACGGAACTGATCCACAACCGCTTTCAGCTCCAGACCAATCGCGGTAATCGATGCGGCATTGGATTTCGAGCACAGTGTATTGGTCTCGCGGTTAAACTCCTGTGACAGGAAATCAAGTTTGCGGCCAACCGGCCCGCCATCTGTCAGCAATTTATGAGCTGCCGCCACATGCATATCCAAACGGTCCAGCTCTTCCTGAATGTCCGCTTTGGTGGCCAGAAATGCAGCCTCCATATGCAGCCGCTGTTCATCCAGCACAATAGCCGAACTGCGGTTGCTGTTGACGGCCTCAAGCAACAGAGCCACCTGCCCTGCAAGGCGCTCACGAATGGCATCAGCACTACGCGAACCATCCTGACGTGCCTGCACTGCCAGTTCCGCGATCCGGTCAACATGACTGCCAAGCAGATCAGACAAACGCTTGCCTTCCTGTAAGCGCATCTGCTTCAGAGCTTCCAGCGCCTCATCAAAGGATGTCAGCAATGCGGCCTTTAAAGCAGCTTTGGCGGCTTCATCTGCCTCTGTCTGTGGTGGCTCCAGAATACCTTTAAGATTGAGTACGGCATCAACACTGGCAGGCGCAAGTCCGTATTGGTTCTGCAATTGCAGTGCCGTTTGCATGACCTTACTCAGCAAGGCTTCGTTGATCACCAGTTTGACCTGTGCTTCCGGCTCTTCAATTGTCACATTGATCTGAAAAGAACCGCGCGAGAATACACGCCCCAGCGCCGCACGTAATAATTGCTCAAGATCATCAAAACCGTTTGGCGTGCGAAAACGCGCATCAAGCCCCTTGCCGTTAACGCAGCGGATTTCCCAGCTAATGCGCGTCTCTGCACCATTTTCAGGCGTAAACACTGCAATATGGCGGGCAAAGCCTGTCATGCTCTGTACTGTCATTTTCAAGTCCGTTTCCAAGCCATATTAATTGAATATCAGCTTTTGCAAAAATGCCGCCCAGCGAACCGGGCGGCATGATAGAGTTTATTTCTTAAAGCAGAGAATGCATAACACGAATGTTATTACTGAGCTGCCGGTGCGCCTGTGGCACCTTCTTTGCGCTGGCGTTCAATCTCACGCCATTTACGCACATTGTCATTATGGTCTTTCAGCGTTGCCGCGAAGATGTGACCACCAGTACCGTCTGCAACGAAGTAGAGGTCTTTTGTATCCAGCGGATTAGCAACAGCTTCCAATGCATCGCGACCCGGATTAGCAATCGGTGTCGGCGGCAAGCCTTTAATAACATAGGTATTATAAGGCGTTTCTTTTTCAATATCCGACTTATAGATCGGACGGTCTGACGGTTTACCGCGACCACCGAAAATACCATAAATAATCGTCGGATCGGACTGCAGACGCATGCCCGTATTCAGACGGTTCACGAAAACCGAAGCCACATGCGGACGCTCGGATGCGACACCAGTTTCTTTTTCAACGATCGAAGCCAGCGTCACAAATTCGTTCTTGTCCTTCACCGGAAGGCCGTCACGGCGCTTTGCCCAAACTTCATCCACCAGCTTGGCCTGTGCAGTTTTCAGACGTGTCACCACTTCTTCACGTGTTGTACCACGTGTGAAGCTCAGCGTATCTGCAATCAGACTACCTTCCGGCGGCAGTTCTTTCGGCAGATCACCTGTGAGCAGATCACTATTGGAAATACGGTCGAAAATTTGCTGGACAGTCAGACCTTCAGGAATAGTCACCTGATGCATCAGTGACTTACCTTCGGCAAAAATATTCATAATATCGCGCATCGAAGCACGGGCAGGAATAGCATATTCCCCTGCCTTCATGCTCTTTTCCATACCCGACATACGCGCGCCATAGCGGAAAACACGCGCATCAGTAATCAGATCAGCACGCTCCAGCTGATCAGAGATTTCGACAATACCGCTACCGCGCTTCACGAAGAAGGTCGAATCCTGCGTCAGCGGGCCTTCAGAAGTGAACTGTACTTTGCCGAAATAGAACAATGCACCCACGCCGATGACCATAAACACCAGCAAAGACAGCATAAAATTCGCAAAAACCACAATCTGACTGCGGGCATGACGCGAGCGTTTGCGCTTCTTCGGCAATGGCGGCGGTGTGCCGGGTTCAGGGCGCAGAGCCTCGCTGGCGGATTTCAGAACAATAGGTCCGGTTGCAGCTTCCGCAGCGCCTTGTGCAGGTGCTGCAGCGACTTCCGGTTCCGGCTGTACCGGTGTGTTTTCAGTATCAACAACCGGCTCAGCTGCGGCTGCAGCCACAGGCGCTGCCGGAGCTTCTGCGATTTCCTGCGAAACCGGCGCTACAATAGCCGCTTCATCAGAAGTAACGGGCTTTGATGCATTTTCAGAAACTGCATTTTCTGCCGGAGATGGTGACGCATTATCCTGCACAGCACCATCAGTTACAGCAGGCTGGCCAGCAGATTTTTTTTCAGATGATTGGTCTGACGTCACACTTTCACTCCGGTTTAACCAGAACACTCACACCGGATTTAACAACAGTGCTGTTCCGAATTCTTTATTTTTTTGATTGATACAGCTCTTAAAGAAGCCTGAGTACCAATTGACTGAAACTGTTTCATATCTCAGCTTTTACATGCTGCATGCAGCAATCAGTCTTTCCTATTCAGTGGGCACAATAATTGCGGCAAAAGCACGAATATCGCAACCCATGAACACAGCTTTCGACAGAAAGAACTCATATTTCAGAGTTAGAGCAGTTTTAGTTAATGTTAAACCATTAAAACCGCTCTAGTTTTTTGTTTTTACGCGCATTTTATACCGAAAACCGCTTCACACTTTTCGGAATGTGCCCTAGCTCTGTCTAAATGAAACAGAATAATGATTTTCAACAAAAGGCCGCCTTCCCAGAAAGCGGCCTTTTATAAAATTGACAGTTTTGACTTATTAAGCCTGATAGCGACGCAGGATCAGCGAAGCATTGGTGCCGCCGAAACCAAAAGAGTTCGACACAGCAACATCAATCTGACGAGCGCGCGGCTTATGCGGTACCAGATCAATCTTGGTGCTGACCGACGGATTGTCGAGGTTGAGCGTTGCAGGCGCGATATTATCGCGGATAGCCAATGTCGAGAAAATCGCCTCTGCTGCACCGGCTGCACCCAGCAAGTGACCGATTGAGGATTTGGTCGAGGACATCGAAACCTTGGAAGCCGATTCACCAACTACGCGTTCAACAGCAGCCAGTTCCAGCGTATCCGCCATGGTCGAAGTACCGTGTGCATTGATGTAATCAATCGCATCCGGTGTGATTTTGGCACTGCGCAAGGCAGCTTCCATGCAGCGCTGTGCGCCCTCACCGTTTTCGCTTGGCGCGGTGATGTGGTAAGCATCGCCGGACATGCCGTAGCCGATGACTTCCGCATAGATTTTCGCACCGCGGGCCAGCGCATGTTCCAGTTCTTCCAGAACCACAACGCCTGCACCTTCACCCATCACGAAACCGTCACGGTCGTCGTCATAAGGACGCGAAGCCGCTGTCGGATCATCATTGCGTTTGGTGGACAGCGCCTTACAGGCAGCGAAACCTGCCAGAGAAATACGGCTGACCGGTGATTCTGTTCCGCCGGCAACCATGACATCCGCATCGCCGAAAACGATCATGCGGGCTGCATCACCAATGGCGTGTGTGCCAGTTGCACAGGCAGTGACCACAGAGTGGTTAGGGCCGCGCAGCTTGTGCTTGATGGAGACATGGCCGGAAGCCAGATTGATCAGACGCCCCGGAATGAAGAAAGGCGAAACACGGCGCGGACCTTTGTCGCGCAGCGTATAACCAGCTTCAACAATACCTTCGATGCCGCCGATGCCGGAGCCGATCAGCACGCCGGTGCGAATCTGGTCTTCATCGCTTTCCGGATGCCAGTTAGCATCGTCCAGTGCCTGATCAGCAGCGCCGACCGCATAAACGATGAAAGGATCAACTTTACGCTGTTCCTTCTGTTCCATGTAGACATCAGGATTAAATGTACCGTCTGTGCCATCGCCGACAGGAATACGGCAGGCAATCTGACAGGCAAGGTCGTCAACTTCGAATTCGGTCACGCGACGCGCAGCGCTTTGACCTGCGAGCAAACGCTTCCAGGTTTCTTCAACACCATTTGCCAAAGGTGACACCAGGCCAAGACCGGTAACGACGACTCTTCTCATATGTATCCTTCCCCGCGTCTGATCCTGTCTCTCACTGATCCAATATCAGTTGCAGGCAGCGCAGATTAATCAACTGCGTAATATCCCGACCGGAATCGATCAAGCGTTAGAATTACGCAGAATTAATAGATTGTTACAGTGCTTTTGTGGAGTAGTTAATTACAGATCCGCCAATAGAACTGCATATCAGGCTTACGAGCTGTTTAAATAATGCTCAGAGCGGTAACGCCCAGTTTGGATCACTACGCTCGCTCTTGCTTTTATTTATCGCATTATCACTGCAGCCAAATTGAAACAATCTGGCTGTGAAATGCTCCAGCCTTATTGAAATATATATCTTTGCTCAAACGATAAGGGCCGGAAGATATAATCTTCCGGCCCGATATCTGCTTGCCGATTATAACAATAATCAGGCAGCTGCTTTATCGATGAACTTAACAGCATCGCCAACGGTCAGGATGGTTTCAGCTGCATCATCAGGAATTTCTACACCGAATTCTTCTTCGAAAGCCATTACCAGCTCAACGGTGTCCAGGCTGTCTGCGCCCAGATCATCAATGAAGCTTGCGCCTTCAGTTACTTTTTCGGCATCTACGCCCAGATGTTCAACAACGATTTTCTTGACGCGTTCTGCGGTGTCGCTCATGTCGGACCTCGACCTGTTAATACCATAGCCTTGGTAGCGGCATGGCTGATTGTAATCAAGTTTTAAGATAGCCTGACATTATGACATTTGTCACAATGAAACTATCCCGTGGATATTTCTACTGCATAATGCCTCAAACAGAAATGTGTTTCAGACAGACTATACAATATATTTCAGTTGCAGCGATTTACCTGCTGCGCCCATGAAGCGCAATGCTATTTATCGCCACCCCCGCCGCGATGCACAAAATATGCAGCACAGCAATATGCGGGGCATTATCACGGTTCTGCAATTTGGCAAAGTCCAATTCGACAATCAGCCACACTGAAACTGTGCCAATCCTTACAAAACAACAGAAAAAGGGCAATATGACTGCATTATCAGCTTTTTATGCCCTAATTACAGCGGCTCCAGTTAAGACTGAATCGTTGGAACCGCTGTAATTGTTTATTTTACGCATTATCCGACGCAAAACCGCTTCGCAGTTTTGCTGGAAATGCTATAAATTAGAGATCATCAGCCGAATTATACATAATTCCGGCTGATTTGGTATCAGATCATCGCCATACCGCCGTTTACGTGCAAGGTCTGACCTGTCACGTAAGCAGCTTCATTGCTGGCCAGATAAACAACTGCCGAAGCAATTTCTGAGCCCTGCCCCATGCGCTTCATCGGGATAGCAGACATGATTGTCTCTTTTTGCTTCTCATTGAGCTTATCGGTCATTGCCGACTCAATAAAGCCCGGAGCCACGCAGTTTACAGTCACATTGCGCGAAGCAATTTCCTGACCGAGCGACTTGGAGAAGCCGATAATACCGGCTTTGGAAGCGCAATAATTTGCCTGCCCCGGATTACCGGTTACACCGACAATCGATGTAATATTGATAATGCGGCCAAAACGACGGCGCATCATCGGATGGGTCAGCTCACGGGTCAGACCGAACACGGACGTCAGGTTAACCTCAATAACAGCATCCCAGTCAGCATCGCTCATGCGAACGAACAGACCATCACGGGTGATACCGGCATTATTTACGAGAATATCGACGCCTTCGAGCTGCTTTTCCACAGCCTGACCAAGTGCCTTCACTTCTTCACGGTCAGACAGGTTGGCAGGGAAGATATGAACGCGGTCGCCCAGCTCATTGGCCAGCGCTTCCAGCTTTTCAACGCGGGTACCGTGCAGAGCAACGATTGCACCCTGAGCATGCAGAGCGCGCGCAACTTCTTCACCAATTCCGCCGGTTGCACCGGTAACGAGAGCCTTGCGGCCAGTCAGATCAAACATGAAATCCTCTTGAATCTGATATGCGGACAAATTTATGTAGCCCGCCTTTTATAACATTATTCTCAGCGCAGCAAAATCTGTGCGCTTAACCCAGCAGCACCTGAAGGGCTGCATCAATCTCTTCAGCAGTACCGACAGTTACACCGCTCACATCTTTGGAGATGCGGCGAGCCAAACCAGTCAGCACCTTGCCGGAGCCGATTTCATAAAGTGTTGTCACGTCATGTGCGGCAAACCATTCAACAGTTTCGCGCCAGCGCACCTGACCTGTCACCTGCTCAACCAGCAGATCGGCAATTTCACTCGGATCATTAACCGGAGCAACACGCACGTTTGCGATGACCGGCACAACAGGGGCCTGTTTATTCACAGTTGCCAGCGCATCGCGCATGGCATTAGCAGCAGGCGCCATCAGGCTGGAATGGAACGGGGCAGATACCGGCAGCATGATAGCACGTTTTGCACCGGCTTCTGATGCTAGCTTTGCAGCGAGTTCAACAGCGGCTTTGGAGCCGGAAATCACCAGCTGGCCACCGCCATTGTCATTGGCGATCTGGCAGGAGCCTTCAGCGGAAGCCTTTTCGCAAATTGCAAAAACATCAGCATGTTCAAGGCCGATGATCGCAGCCATAGCGCCCTGACCAACAGGAACAGCAGCCTGCATTGCATTACCGCGAATACGCAGCAAACGGGCAGTATCAGAAATAGAGAATGTACCGGCAGCACACAGCGCCGAATATTCGCCAAGCGAATGACCAGCCACATAAGCCACTTTATCCTGCAGCTTGAGGCCTTGTGATTCCAGCACGCGCATAACCGCCATGGATACAGCCATCAAAGCAGGCTGGGCATTTGCTGTCAAAGTGAGCTGATCTTCCGGCCCTTCAAACATCAGGGTTGAGAGTTTTTCACCAAGCGCATCATCAACTTCTTCAAAAACAGCGCGTGCTTCCGGATAGGTCTCGGCCAATGCCTTGCCCATGCCGACAGCCTGACTGCCCTGTCCCGGAAATGTAAATGCTACAGTCATGAAAGCCTCTCTCTTAAATATACGTTCTGATGTCACAACTTATGGCCTGTATATAAGAATGCCATGCGCGTTACGACAAAAAACTATCTATAATTGCGAAGGCATGTGCCTTTCACTGCGTTTCAAGTCAAGTATCCACCGGTAAAAGCAGCATATTACTATGACAATATGCTGTTAGACGGCTTCGTGAACCAGCTATGAGGCATTTTTCAGACAACAGATACACATCTGTTAAAGCGACTTTAAAGGTTGCAACTTGTCTCAAAAGACACTATTAGGCACTCGTCATTGTCCGGCATCAGCTGGGGGCTGAACGGAGGCCGGATTTAAAGATCCGGAGAAATAGTATTATTTCTGCCTCCCGTGTCTCCGCTCTCGATCGTCTCGACCCGCGTCCTTTCTTCTCCGTTTTAAGACGGAATAGACAAGTCGCAGAGGCTTAGCCGTTGATCCGGATGGTGGTTATTTGAAGAAAGGCAAAGACAATGGCTCTTTATGAACATGTGATCCTTGCCCGACAGGATATCTCGCAGCAGCAGGTTGACGCACTGGTAGAACAGTACAAGGGCGTTCTTGAAGCTAACGGTGGTAAAGTCGGGAAAATCGAAAGCTGGGGACTGCGTCCTCTGACTTATCGTATCAAAAAGAACCGTAAAGCTTACTACACACTGGTAAACATCGATGCTCCTGCTGCTGCAGTTGCTGAAATGGAACGCCAGATGCGTATTAACGAAGACGTTCTTCGTTTCATGACCATTCGCGTTGAAGAACACGAAGAAGGCCAGTCAGCAATGCTGAGCCGTCGTGATGACCGTCGTGAACGTGAAGACCGTTTCGGCCGTGACGATGATCGTCCACGCCGTCCGCGTCGCCCACGCGATAACGAATCTGCCGGTGAAGGAGAAGAATAATGGTTGATATCAATCAGATCCCGACCCGTCGTCCGTTCCATCGCCGCCGTAAGACCTGCCCATTCACAGGTCCTAACGCACCAAAGATCGATTACAAGGACATCAAACTTCTGCAGCGTTACATTTCTGAACGCGGCAAGATTGTTCCTTCCCGCATTACAGCTGTAAGCCAGAAGAAACAGCGCGAACTCGCAAAAGCGATCAAGCGTGCACGTTTCCTCGGCCTGCTACCATATGTAGTGAAATAAGACTTCTGATTCGGGGTGTGTTCGCACACCCCGGTTCATTCTTCGAAATAAATGATTTAGTGACCGTAAGGTCAGGTTGGGAACAGAGCGCTTAAGCGATCGTTCTCTAACTGCAGCCGGAAAACTCCGGGCAGGACAGCAGGATTAAAATGAATTACAATAGCAAACATATCGGAACCGGAGTTCTGGCGGGCCTTGCAGCCGCGCTGCTGGCTTCTGGTGTGCTGGTCCAAAGCGGCCTTGCTATGGTTCTCTATGTCCTCACCCCTCTTCCTATTTTTATCGCCGCACTTGGCTGGGGCACTGCCGCAGGCCTGATTGCCGCTGCTACAGCGAGCATTGCTGTTGCGATTTTCGCCGCACCTATGGTTGCGGTTTTGATTGCCCTTACCAGTTTCATCCCTGCTGCAACCGGCGCTTATCTTGCCGGCCTTGCGCGGCCTGCTCAGGAACTGGGCGGTCCTAAAGATGCACTGGTATGGTATCCGCTGCCGGACATCATGTTCCGTCTCGCTCTGCTGATTTCTGTCAGCTTTGTCATCGTCGGCTCCATCATCGGCTATGGCGAAGAGATGGTGCGTGAACTGACCGGCGCGATGATTGCAAGCCTGCAAGCCTCTGATCCGCAGTTCAATGCGAGCGACGATTTCCGTGAAATGTTGCAGCAGTTCCTGTTGTTTGGTCTGCCAGCTATTCAGGCAGCAACCAGCCTGATGTTCCTGACTGCCAACTTCTATCTGGCGCTGCGTATCACAGAACGTTCCGGCGTATTGCGTCGCCCGCGTGACAACTGGCCTGCAACTCTGCGTATGCCGCGCCCTGCTCTGCTGGTTTTTGCGCTCACCTTTGCCGGTTCCATGTTTCTGTCCGGCCCTGCCAGCATGATCGCTACAACTTTTGCCGGTGCACTGGCTTCCGGCTTCATTATGGCAGGCTTAGCAATCATTCACTGGCGGACACGTGGTGCCACATGGCGTCCGTTCGCGCTGTGGCTCGCTTATTTTCTGCTGATCATCTTCGCATTCTCTGCATTGGTATTTTTGGTCTTCGGCCTGCTCGATACGTCGCGCGGCGCTCCGCTCTCCAAAGATCCTTCGCAGAATTCATAACATAACCATACATTCAGAACTAAACACTTAAGGAATAGACCTATGAAAGTTATCCTGCTTGAACGCATCAGCCGCCTCGGTCAGATGGGCGATACTGTTACTGTTAAAGACGGCTTTGCCCGTAACTTCCTGCTCCCGCAGGGCAAGGCACTGCGTGCCAACGAAGCCAACATGGCTCGTTTTGAATCCCAGCGCGCTCAGCTCGAAGCACGCGATCTGGAACGTAAAACCGAAGCTCAGGCTGTTGCTGACAAACTGGACGGCAAAAGCTTTATCGTTGTTCGCTCGGCTGGTGAAACCGGTCAGCTGTACGGTTCGGTTTCAACACGCGATATCGCTGATGTTGTAACTGCAGAAGGCTTCTCGCTGAACCGCAACCAGGTTGACCTGAACCACGCGATCAAAACAATCGGCATTCACACAATCTCGATCGTTCTGCATCCTGAAGTATCGGCAACAATCACCATCAACATTGCACGTACAGCTGATGAAGCTCTGCGTCAGGAAAAAGGTGAAGATCTGTCGACTGCAGCTGCAATCTACGGCATCGAAGAAGAGCCTCTGGCTGAAGAAGTTTTCGACGAAGACTTCGACGGTGAAGAAAACGCATAATCAGCGTTTCTTTCAGATCTCGCATCTGAAAAGCTGCACCGGATTTCCGGTGCAGCTTTTTTATTGCCCGATATTTGTCCTTTTCATCACAGGGAAATGATCAGCCCACCGATAAATATTTATTCTCCGCTCTTTCCAGAACAGGAAAACCCGCTATTCTTTTAGGGCGTACCGTGTTTGCAGAGCGCGCCTCATAAATAGTGTTACACGACGCCCGCTCTGAATTTGTAAGCCAATTGCATGGATTGCCGCATAAAACGGCACTCTCTTAAAGCGGATACAAACGCCCGAATTTCGCGTTCATCCGCATATCCACCGGTACGGCAAACGGAGGAGGATGAGCAATGAGTGGCATGCTGCATTCAGTTCTGAATAAGCTGATCCTGAGCGGCGATCTCAAAGTACACTATACGAATAATCGCATTGAAACCTATGGCAATGGCTCGCCGCCGCATGTTGTGCTGGCTTTTCATACAAAAGCCGCTGAACGTGCCATTGCGCTTGATCCGGAGTTAAAGCTTGGCGAATGCTTTATGGATGGCGAGATCAGCTTTCCGGTCGGTGATATTTACAGTTTTCTGCAACTGGTTTTCGAAAATACCGGTGCAACAGCAGCTAAAGAGCCATGGATGCGGGCGCTGGCTAAGCTGCGCAAAATCTTTCGCCCGCTGCAACAGATGAATACCCTGTCCCGCTCCTCGAAAAATGTGCAACGTCATTATGATCTGAGCGGCGATCTCTATGATCTTTTTCTCGATCCGGACAAGCAATATTCCTGCGCCTATTTTGAGACACCGCAAAGCAGTCTTGCTGAAGCGCAACTGGCAAAGAAACGGCATATTGCGGCCAAGCTGCAAATTCATCCTGATGACAAGCTGCTGGATATCGGTTGTGGCTGGGGTGGTCTCGGGCTTTATTTCGCAGAATTGCTTGATGCCGATGTCACCGGTGTTACGCTGTCACAGGAACAATTTCAGATCGCCAATCAACGGGCGCAGGCACAAGGTCTGCATCATCAGGCACGGTTTTTATTACAAGATTACCGGCAGCTTGATCAGCAATTCGACCGGATCAGCTCAGTCGGTATGTTTGAGCATGTAGGTGTCACGCATTATGCCGAGTTTTTCCAGCAGGTTGCACGGCTCCTGAAACCGGACGGCTCCATGGTACTGCATTCTATCGGCCGCAGTGATGAGCCCTCTTCAACCAATCCTTTTATTCGTAAATATATCTTCCCTGGGGGCTATATACCGGCATTGTCTGAGGTCTTGCCGCATATTGAGCAAGCCGGTCTGGTGATTACAGATATTGAGATTTTACGCCTGCATTATGCAGAAACCCTGAAAGCATGGCGTGAAACCTTTATGGCCAATCGCGACAAAGCCAAAGCCCTCTACGATGAGCGTTTTTGTCGAATGTGGGAATTCTATCTGGCAGGCTCTGAAACAGCTTTCCGCTGGCAGAATATGATGGTGTTTCAGATACAACTCGCACATCGGCAGGATGCTGTGCCCCTCACCCGCAATTACATTGAGCAGGAAGAAAAACGGCTGAAAAAGCTGGAAACCAGACGCTACAAATTCGTAGCCAAACAGCCTGCGAATGAAAACACGTCGGAAAGGCTCTTTTGTTGAAATGCAGCTAATCAAGATGTGTTTTTGTGATAAATTAAGAACACATTACATCTCATGAAGGTTTTATCAAGAGTTTGTGAAGCTTCAATGGTTGTACTGTCATCCTGCATCAGACATTTCTCTTATTAGAAATATCTGAAAGGATAAAAATTTAATGTCCAGCGTAATCACCAAGCTACAGCCACGTCTGAACAAAACGACGCTGACGTCTTTATCAATCGGCCTTTTGGTTCTGATCGTATCTTACCCTCTGGCGCTTGTATTGCCGTCATGGGTTTCGTGGGAAAATGGTCCGGTTGAAAATGCGCAGGTTGTTGTTCTGCTTCTGGGCATGGTGCAGGCGCTGATTTTTCAGAAATACGGTTCGGTAGACTGGAAATGGTTGTGGCGCGGTGCTGCATTGATCTGGTTCATCTGCGCGATGCGTGAATTAAGCTGGGGTGCCGTTTTTATGGAGCCACTCGGCATGTCCGAAGAAGGCCCGTTTTTCTCGTCCCGTCAGCTTTGGTATAAACCGGCAGTTATGCCGGCGCTGATCGGTTCCATTCTGCTTCTGGCCGTTTTTATGCTGAAAAACGGCTCACAAAAGCTGCTTAACCCATTGCAGCGCTCAGGCGGACTGCCTTGGACAGAGTTTTTGCTGGCAACCCTTGGTATGATGATCTCTACCGCTGCGGAAGAACATCTCGGCCTCACAACCGGCCTGACCGGTGCTGCCGCACAAAATCTGGAAGAACTGAGTGAGCTTGCCGCCTATATTTTCCTGCTGACCGGTCAGTTGCGTATCCGTTATCATCAGTCAGCCTTGATGTCCCGCAACTGATCCTTATATCAGCTCAAAGCTCAGTTTAACTTCATACACGCTCTTCACAGGTGTTGAGCCTGTGAATCACTGTGAATCATGGTATAGGCGCTTCAACTGCACTGGCAGATTGTTTACACTCATATTTTAACAGACTCTGATGTCCGGCTTTTCGCCGGATAATTCCCGCTCTATTGCGGAATAAGGATCCAGAACTTTATGGCTGACGCGACGGTTCACAAACTTGACGATACACGGGACACCCAGAATTCGCTTTATCGCGAAGCCCCGAATAATATCGAAGCGGAACAGGCACTTCTCGGCGCAATCCTGATCAACAATGATGCTTTTTATCGTGTTTCTGACTTTCTGAAACCGCCGCATTTTTACGATCCGTTGCATCGCCGTATTTATGAGCTGGCGTCCGAGTTGATCCGTGTCGGCAAAATGGCCAACCCTGTGACCATGAAAACCTTCCTGCCTGCCGATGATAAAGTCGGCGACATGACTGTGTTTCAATATGTGGTGCGCCTTGCCGCTGAAGCGGTAACCGTTATCAATGCGGAAGATTATGGCCGCGCGATCTATGACCTTGCCACACGCCGCTCGCTGATCGGTATCGGTGAGGAAATGGTCAATGTCGCCTATGATGCGCCGGTCGATATGGCACCGCGAAGCCAGATTGAAGATGCGGAACGCCGCCTGTTTGAACTGGCGGAAACCGGCCGCTATGACGGCGGCTTCCAGCCTTTCAACGAAGCCGTTAAAACCGCGATTGATCTGGCGGGTGTTGCCTTCCAGCGCGACGGGCACCTCTCCGGCGTTTCCACCGGCATCCACATGCTGGATGGTAAAATGGGTGGCCTTCAGTCCTCCGACTTGATCGTGCTGGCGGGACGTCCGGGTATGGGTAAGACCTCCCTTGCCACCAATATCGCCTTCAATATTGCTGCCGCTTATCAGGGTGAACAGCTGGCTGACGGCTCCATGAAAGCCATCAATGGTGGTGTAGTCGGCTTCTTCTCGCTCGAAATGTCCGCCGAACAGCTGGCAACCCGTATTATTTCCGAGCAGACAGAAGTTTCCTCATCCAAAATCCGCCGCGGTGAAATCTCTGAGACCGACTTTGAAAAGCTGATCGCCTGTACACAGACGATGCAGCGTATTCCGCTTTATATTGACCAGACCGGTGGTATCTCCATTGCACAGTTGTCTGCTCGTGCCCGCCGCCTCAAGCGCCAACGCGGCCTTGATTGTCTGGTGATTGACTATATTCAGCTGATGACCGGTTCGTCCAAAGCCTCAGCACAGAACCGTGTGCAGGAAATCACCGAAATCACCACGGGTCTTAAAGCCCTTGGCAAAGAGCTGAACGTGCCGATTATTGCGCTGTCACAGCTCTCCCGTCAGGTAGAAAACCGTGAAGACAAACGTCCGCAGCTCTCCGATCTTCGTGAATCGGGTTCCATCGAGCAGGACGCGGACGTTGTGCTCTTCGTGTATCGTGAAGAATACTACGTCAAAAACCTTGAACCACGCGACGAATTCGATCCGAAATATGACGAATGGAAAATGCACTTTGAAAAGGTCAAAGGCACGGCTGATGTGATCATTGCCAAACAGCGTCACGGTCCTACCGGTACTGTTAAACTCGCCTTCCAGTCGGAATTCACGCGCTTTACCGATCTGGCCGAAGGCACTTATCTGCCTGAACAATATGACGATCACTAGAGCGTGTCGCGTTCAATCTCAACCGTGACGCTCGCTCTAGATTCCTTTAATTGTCGCATGCTCGCGGGCGCTACATGATCCCATTTTGCTGCGACATGCTTTAAGAGATAATAGCTTGGCTAAAAACCGGATTCAGTTCATCTGCCAGAATTGCGGCTCAACACATTCGCGCTGGGCAGGCAAATGCGACGGCTGCGGCGAGTGGAACACACTTGTCGAAGAAGGCACATCCGGCGGCATCGGCTCGGGTCCGGGCAAAATGGCGATGCGCAAAGGCCGTGCCGTTGCGCTCACCACCCTCTCCGGCGAGATTGAAGATGCACCGCGTATTCAATCCGGCATCAGTGAACTGGATCGCGTAACCGGTGGCGGCTTTGTCCGCGGCTCTGCTTTGCTGGTCGGCGGCGATCCGGGCATCGGCAAATCGACATTGCTCACACAGGCCGCTGCGGCTTTAGCCCGACGCGGCAACCGCATCATCTATGTATCGGGTGAAGAAGCGGTGGCACAGATTCGCCTGCGGGCGCAGCGCCTGCAAGCGGCAGACACGTCTGTCGAACTGGCGGCAGAAACCAATGTCGAAGATATTCTCGCGACCATTGATACCAAGCCGCGCCCTGATCTGGTGATTATTGATTCCATCCAGACCCTGTGGACGGATGCAGCGGATAGCGCACCGGGTTCGGTAACGCAGGTTCGCGCCGGTGCGCAGGCGATGATCCGCTACGCCAAATCAACCGGTGCTGCCGTTGTACTGGTCGGCCATGTGACCAAAGAAGGCCAGATTGCAGGCCCGCGTGTGGTTGAGCATATGGTTGACGGCGTGTTGTATTTTGAAGGCGAAGGCGGCCATCATTACCGCATCTTGCGTACTGTCAAAAACCGTTTTGGCCCGACTGATGAAATCGGCGTATTTGAAATGTCCGATAAGGGGTTGCGGGAAGTTTCCAATCCGTCGGAACTGTTCCTTGGTGAGCGTAATGAGAAAGCGCCGGGAGCTGCGGTTTTTGCCGGCATGGAAGGCACCCGCCCTGTTCTCGTGGAAATTCAGGCACTTGTTGCTCCATCCACCCTCGGCACCCCGCGCCGTGCTGTTGTCGGCTGGGATAACAGCCGCCTGTCCATGACCCTTGCCGTGCTCGAAGCCCATTGCGGCGTGCGCTTCGGCCAGCATGATGTTTATCTCAATGTGGCCGGTGGCTACCGTATTTCCGAACCGGCAGCTGATATGGCTGTGGCCGCAGCGCTTGTCTCATCGCTTGCCGGTATTCCCCTGCCTGCAAACAGCGTTTATTTTGGTGAAGTCAGCTTGTCGGGCGCAGTACGTGCCGTTGCCCATGCAGCACAACGTATTAAAGAAGCAGAAAAACTCGGCTTTAAACAAGCTGTACTGCCTGTCGGCGGGGGTGAATTATCACGCCCGCGGAATTTCACTTTAAGCGAAACCGGTTCACTCCCGGATCTTGTTGCCCGGATCGCCGCTTCCGGCCCCGGAAAAAATGCGCAAAACCGTGATTAAAAGCGATATTTTGCCTGAATGAATCATGTGGCAAAATATCAGTCCCTACATTTACCTTACTGATTTTACGGGCTATGGCTGTTTTCAACATATAACAGCTCCCGAATTAGTGATTTGTGAAATAAATTCGGGTTATTTTTCCACGAGAGAATTGTCACAACCCTATCGGTCAGGCAAAAGACACTGTAAATAACAGGCTGCAGATATCTGCCGCACGAAAATTATATGCCGTAAAGGCATATCGGACACAGAGGAACAAGGCAGGATGCCGATTACATTACTAGACGGAATTCTTATCGGGGTCACTCTCGTATCTGCAATTCTCGCCATGGTACGCGGTTTTTCGCGTGAAGTGCTTTCGGTTGCATCCTGGGCAGCGGCCGCTTTGGCAGCTTACTTCTTCTTTAAACCGGTAGCCCCTTATCTGCAGCCATATATCAGCAATGAAACCATTCTGAATATCGCAGCAGCTGGCTCCGTGTTTCTGGTAACATTGATTATCGTATCGATCATCACCATGAAGATCGCTGATTTCATCATCGATAGCCGTATTGGTGCCCTTGACCGCACACTCGGTTTTCTTTTCGGTGCGGCACGCGGCGTTCTGCTGGTCGTGATCGCCATGCTGTTCTTCAACTGGCTTGTTGCAACCGATCAGCCAAGCTGGGTTATCAACGCCAAATCCAAGCCAATGCTGGATTCGCTTGGTCAGCAACTGGTTGAGCTGCTGCCGGAAGATCCGGAAAAAACATACAATGACCGTATCAAGCCGCATATTGGCTCACAGTCTGCGCCTGAAAATGAAGCTCCGGCACCAGCAAACTAAGCTGATAATTTGAGTTAAAAAACCCGCCGCAGAAAATTCTGCAGCGGGTTTTTCTTTATCCAGATTTCAAGCTTTGCGTTTCAGATCAGGCCAACGACCAATCGTCAAAGCTCTCAGGAGCCATTCCAATGGCCCGTAATAATAATGCTTCATCCACCAATGACTGAAGAACAGCTGGAATGTAAAGATCAGCACACCGATCAGAACATTACCGATAGCAGTTGTCTGATCAATAAATGCCAGGCCATAGCCATAGAAGATGAAACCGCAAATCAGCGATTGCAGCAGATAATTAGACAAAGCCATCCGGCCTGCCGGTGCCAGTGCATCACGCCAAAACAGGCCACGTTCTGTGCCAAAAAACTTGAGCATGAGTGCGATAATACCAAAAGTCAGGAAAGGCGCAGTCACAAGACTCAGTGCCAGACCAAAGATTTCCCAATAGGTACCGGTGCTGAGCAAAGCTGTCAGTGACGTGATCAGCGATGCCGGAAGACCAATAAACAGTCCCGCTTTGATTGCCGGTTTCAAATAAGGCCGGTACTGATCCGGTTGTGCGAGAAACTGATGCTTGCCCGCCAGAAAACCGAGCAGAAACATTGCCAAAGCACAAGGCGCCTGTATCAGCAGCAAGATCAGCCACATCAGTTTCAGCTCATTGATATGCTGCATAATCACACTGCCGAAACCACCGGTATAGGCGGTATAAGCATATTGTGCATTCAGCAGATCTTGCGCCGGATCCTGCACCTCACCCACCATCCACTGCAATACACCGAGCGATGCCCACAGAATTGCAGTGATACTGATCAGCCAGATAGCGCTCTTGAGCAATGTACGATCCGCACTATTGCGCCAGAACAGCAGCACTACGCCCAGTATCGCATAGGTCGAAAGAATATCACCGTGGAATAACAAAACCGCGTGAAGCAGGCCAATCACCCACAGCCCTGCTTGCCGACGTAAAAAGCGCGGAACAAATGGCTCTCCCGCACGCACCGCTGATTGCATTTGCAGTGTCACGCTGTATCCGAACAGGAAAGAAAACAGCAGATAAAACTTCATCTCAAAAATGGTGGAGATGAACAAATGCACCAGATCATTAAAGCCAAGCCCCTGTTCGGGTTCGCCTGTCGGCAAGCCATAAAAAACTGAAGCAAAGGCCATAATATTGACCTGCAAAATGCCCAGCAGTGCAAAGCCACGCAGCGCATCAACAT
This sequence comes from Hyphomicrobiales bacterium, assembly GCA_900470735.1. Lineage (GTDB taxonomy): Bacteria > Pseudomonadota > Alphaproteobacteria > Rhizobiales > Rhizobiaceae > Pseudochrobactrum. The sequence goes on from UCCC01000001.1 coordinate 147,488, forward strand.
CCGCAATGCGTGTTACCTTCTGAGATGCTGAAGTCATGATTGCACTCCCGCATTCGCTGTATGTCCGAGGACACTCCAAAGCATCGCTCTGAGCGCAGACCGGTGTTCCTGAGGTTTAAAAGCCGGATCAAGGGCAACACGGTTAAAAATACCGTCCACGATTATCATCAGACAATGCACGGCCGTGCCCGCAGGAAACACACCCGCAATCTGACGGCGTTCAATGCCAAGACTGATAAGATATTCCAGCTCTTCACGCATGACTTTATCGTTCAACCGGTACAGGGCTCCGATTTCGGCATCACGTCCGGCTTCGGCTGCGATTTCCAGCGCCAGCGCGGATAAGATGCTATCGCCAGCCACATCCAGCACCACATCAAAAAAAACATTCAACGCAGCAACCAGATCATCCTGCTCGCGCAGTGTGGCCACGAGTTCCTGCGTTTGTTGACGGTCTTCTTCAACGATGGCGGCAATGATGGATTTCTTGCTTGGGAAATAATGAAACAAGCTGCCGGTACTGATCTGCGCCGCGGTGCAGATTTGTGCCGTACTGGTTTGATGAAACCCCTGCTCTGCAAAACAGAGTTTTGCAGCATCGAGTATCATCTGTTTCTTTGCCTGATGTTTTTCAGGATCTGTCACGCGCATAGCGCACCTCTAAATTAGACTGAGCGCTCGGTTTAATAATTTAGATGAGATTTGCACGCAAGAGAAAACTTATTCTGCAAAGCTGCGACTAAATTGTGCGATTGTTGAAAATGCGAGCCAGACGGTTGTGTCTTAGTCCCAATCGCCATATATGAAGCTGAAAATAAAAGAGGTAAAAGCAGACAGGGGAGCAGTGTCTGCGAGATGATAGCGGTCGCTACCGGCAAGCGGTGCACATTAAGCCGCCACAAAGAGCTGTTCCAATATGACGCTTACTTCGACTTTCCATCTGATGCAGCTGCATCAGACCTGTTCTGCACTCTGAATTGTTACTGCTCCATAATTCCTGCCTTGAAATCTAAGATTTTTTGGGACTATGCAGCAAAAGCACTCTTATGATAGAGAGCATTTTTAATTGCTCTGCAATCGAAAGGCCCAGCGGCTATGATCAGTCATTCCGGTGAAACCGCCCCCGCTTCTTCAGATCATACTCAAATGATCTCCGCCACCACCCATGGCGCGCATAACAGCACAGAAGTGCCTGAAAACTCTTCGAGATTTTCCTTTGATGAAGACGCCTTGCATGAAGAATGCGGCGTCTTTGGCATTCTGGGGCATGAGGATGCCGCAACGCTGACCGCACTCGGCCTGCATGCTCTGCAGCATCGCGGACAGGAAGCAGCTGGCATCGTTTCCTTCCACGAAGGCCGTTTTTATTCAGAACGTCATATGGGTCTGGTCGGCGATCATTTCACCAATCCGGCGACTCTGAAACAGCTTCCGGGCAATCTTTCGATTGGTCATGTGCGCTATTCTACTACCGGTGAAACCGCACTGCGCAATGTGCAGCCGCTGTTTGCAGAACTGGAAGTCGGTGGCATTGCCATTGCCCATAATGGCAATTTCACCAATGGTCTGAGCCTGCGCCGCCATCTGATTGCCTCCGGTGCGATCTGCCAGTCCACTTCTGATTCAGAAGTTGTGCTGCATCTCATTGCCCGTTCGCGTTTAGCTTCGTCCAGCGATCGTTTTGTTGATGCTGTTCGCCAGCTTGAAGGTGGCTACGCCATTCTTGCGATGACACGCACCAAACTCATCGCCGCACGCGATCCGGTCGGCATCCGCCCGCTGGTTATGGGGGAACTCGACGGTAAACCGATTTTCTGCTCCGAGACCTGTGCGCTTGACATTATCGGCGCGAAGTATGTCCGCGACGTTGAAAACGGCGAAGTCATTGTCTGTGAAACTCAGGCAGATGGTTCCATCACCACCACCTCTATCAAGGCGCCAAACCGCAAGCCGGAACGCCTGTGCATGTTTGAATATGTCTATTTTGCCCGTCCTGATTCTGTAGTCGGCGGCCGCAATGTTTACATGGCGCGCAAAAATGCCGGTATTAATCTGGCAAAAGAAGCACCGGTTAAAGCAGATGTTGTTGTGCCTGTGCCGGATGGCGGCACACCGGCAGCATTGGGTTATGCGCAGGCGAGCGGTATTCCGTTTGAATATGGCATCATCCGCAACCACTATGTTGGCCGTACCTTTATTGAACCGACCCAGCAGATTCGCGCCCTTGGTGTTAAACTGAAACATTCGGCCAACCGTGCGATCATTGAAGGCAAACGCGTTGTGCTGGTGGATGATTCCATTGTGCGCGGCACCACTTCTATGAAGATCGTGCGCATGATCCGCGATGCCGGTGCGAAAGAAGTCCATATCCGCGTCGCCTCCCCGATGATTCATCATCCGGATTTCTACGGTATTGATACGCCGGACGCAGACAAGCTGCTGGCCAACCAATATCCGGACTTAAAGGCCATGTGTGATTATATCGGTGCGGATTCGCTGGAATTCCTCTCCATCGACGGACTTTATGAGGCTGTCGGCGGCGAGAAACGCAATCCGAAAGCACCGCAATTCACCGATCATTACTTTACGGGGGACTATCCGACCCGTCTGGTCGATCAGGAAGAATTGTCGAATATTCATAACTTTGCATTGCTATCCAGCAACGGCTAAGATCAGATAAGGCGGTTGCGGCAACGTAGCCGCCTTAAAATTATACAGACTGAAACGGGTGGATTTAATGAGTTTTGATCTGAGCGGACGTACTGCGCTGGTTACCGGCGCATCCCGCGGCATCGGCTATTTTCTGGCATTGGAATTGGCAAAGCGCGGCGCCCATGTGATTGCCGTTGCCCGCACTGTCGGCGGCCTTGAAGAGCTGGATGATGAAATTCAGGCGATAGGTAATACAGCGACACTTGTTCCGCTTGATCTTAAAGACATGCCTGCCCTTGATCTGCTCGGCTCATCAATCAATGACCGCTGGGGTAAACTGGATATTCTGGTTGCCAATGCCGGAGTGCTAGGCACAATTTCTCCGGTTGGCCATGTTGAAGCCAAAGTCTTTGACAATGTTATCAGTACCAATCTGACCAGTATCTGGCGTCTGATCCGCTCGGTTGATCCGCTGCTGCGCCGTTCCGATGCAGGACGTGCGATTCTGATGTCTTCCGGCGTCGCTCATACAGCACGCGCGTTCTGGGCACCCTATGCCGCCTCTAAAGCTGCAGTGGAAGTTATAGGACGCTCCTGGGCGGAAGAAACCAAACAAATGCCGCTGCGTGTAAATTCCGTCAATCCGGGTGCAACACGCACAGCTATGCGCGCAAAGGCAATGCCGGGTGAAGATCCGGAAACTCTGCCGCATCCGGCAGATGTGGCTGCGAAAATCGTGCAGCTCGCCGATCCAGCACTGACCATTACCGGTCAGCTCTATGATGTGCGTCAGGATAAATTCCTGCACTACCATATGCCATCGTAATCATTAGTTTTTAAGACATCCGGCCGATTGCATTTTACCGGCCGGATGTCTGCTCTTCCAAATTTTTCAAAGCAATTTTTCAATATTCATTCTGTCTCGCAGCCTGTTTTTCTCGCCTGCACTCAAGCATAATCCCTTAAACTTGGATCAGTTTAATAAATTATGCTCTCATTTTAAGTGTTAGAGCGACCTTTGTGTGCCAAGTCTGGCACACGGCGCTCTAAAGCATGGCTTTTATTTTTTCGCTGCCTTTCCCCCTTGTGACGATCTGAACCCTTCAATTTCTGAACACAGAAGGATCTGTGATGAATCATTTTTATATACTTACCGGTGGCCCGGGCTCCGGCAAAACCACTCTGCTCAACAGTCTGAAAACGCATAGCTATCAGCACAGTCAGGAGGCCGGACGCCATATCATTCAGGATCAGGTTAAAATCGGCGGCAAAGCGCTGCCATGGCTTGATCCGGCATTGTTTGCAGAAATGATGCTATCATGGGAAATGCGTTCGCATTTATTAGCCTCAGAGATCGCCTCTGAGCGACCTTACTTCTTTGACCGAGGCATGGCTGATATTTCCGGTTATCTCACGCTCTCAGGCATTCCTGTGCCTGACCATGTGCATCAGGCAGTGCAGCAATATGCCTATAATAAGACAGTCTTCATTGCTCCGCATTGGCCGGAGATTTATCAGGGGGACGAAGAACGTAAACAATCGGCTGATGAAGCTGAGCGGACTTTTGATGCCATGGTACAAACCTATCAGGCATACGGTTTTACACTGCATGAACTTCCCAAAGCGGATGTGGAAACGCGCGTTGCCTTTGTGCTCGCTCAAATAGATAAAAAATAGCGTAATAAAAAAGCCCCTCACTGAGGGGCTTTTCAATTTAGTCGGTCTTAGTATGTAGTGCCTCGGCTGCGAAGCGACGCTTCCATGCTAAGGCGCTGAATGGTAGGAACAGCAAATAACCCAATGCGGTTAGTGTCAGTGTCTGCCATGTGAAGCTCATCAGAAAACCGGCATAGATCACCACACCGAGGATCAGTGGTACAACAAAATCACGGCGGATAAAGCTGCCTGCGGTTTTGCCGTTATAGACCGGCAGACGGCTAACCAGCAAAAATGCAATAATAATCGTAAAGCCAGCTGTACCGTAAGCCAGAGCTTTGCTTGGCAACACGCCGAGAAAGCCGGAATAAACAGGCAGCAGCACCAGCATCGCACCGGCAGGCGCCGGAACGCCGACAAAATAATTACCCTGCCATGCAGGCTGGTTCGGGTCTTCCAGCATAACGTTAAACCGCGCCAAACGCAGGCAGCAGGCAATGGTATAGATCAGTGCTGCAATCCAGCCAAAAGAGCCCGCCTGATCCAGCATAAACAGATACAGCACCAATGCCGGTGCCACGCCGAAATTGACGATATCGGCCAGCGAATCCATCTGGGCGCCGAATTTGGAAGAACCTTTCAGAAGCCGTGCAATCCGTCCGTCAATACCATCCAGAAAAGCAGCCAGCAGCACCATCGCTACAGCCTGTTCAAAACGGTGCTCTATGGCAAGACGAATACCGCTTAAACCCGCACAAATGGCAAGGACGGTAATCAGATTAGGGATAACAATCCGCATCGGAATTTCAGAAAGGCGCGGACCGCGCCCCTCTGTATTGCCATTCGGATCAAGCGGCGGGAAAGGTGCTTCAAGCATCAGGCAATCCGCACGGTTGGCGCAGTGCGCGCATCATTGAACTCTGCCAGAACGGTTTCACCTGCCACAGCCGTCTGGCCGACAGCAACGCGGGCAACTGCACCTTTTGGCAAGTAAATATCATTACGGGAACCAAAACGGATCAGACCAAAGCGCTCACCGGTTGTAAGATCTTCACCGGCTTTCGACCAGCAAACGATACGGCGGGCAACAAGACCTGCGATCTGAACAACCGCAACCGTACCATGTGCACTGTCGATCAATACGCTGCTACGCTCATTCTCAGAGCTGGCTTTATCCAGCTCAGCATTCAGGAACTTGCCCGGACGATGCATTACGCTGATAATTTTACCACGCACCGGTGCACGGTTAATGTGCACAGAGAACACGTTCATGAAAACGCAAATGCGCAACATCGGCTCAGTACCGAGATCGAGTTCTGCCGGCGGCACGCACATGCCAACGGAAGAAATCTTGCCATCGGCCGAGCTGATGACGAGATCATCGTCCAGCGGTGTGATACGTAACGGATCACGATAGAAATAAATGCACCAGATGGTCAGCACCATCCCTACCCAGAACAAAGGTCCCCACAACCAGCCCAGCAGCAGCGACACAACAAAGAATGCCGCAATGAAGGGATAGCCCTCACGGTGAATAGGGACGAAAGTATTGCGAATAGTATCGGACAGGCTCATCGGTTTTCCTCAGATTTTCCGCTTCAATAACGCAAAGTTACAGCGTTTAAAATGATTAAGCGCAATCAGCGCACTAAATTTGATAATATTCATGCTTTCTGCTGACAAAATCCGGACAGAAAGTTACCGGAAGCGCTGTTTTTATTATTTATGCGCTGAATATGGCCGGAATCAAAGTGGTTCAGCTGAAATTAAATACAGCGAAACCGGCTTTGTAGTTAGCAGATATTCGCTGCGGTTGCGAATATCTGCCATTATCATAGAGGATCATTACGCCCCTGTCATTCGCCCGCTGGCGCACCGCGGATAACAATGCCCATCTCATCATTTTCACGCACCTGACGCAGCCGTGCTTCGGCCTCATCAGCTTCACGCTGGCGATCCCACATCGACGCATAAAGCCCGCCTTGCAACAGCAGATCACGATGGGTACCACGCTCCGCTATCTGCCCGTCTTTCAGCACAATGATTTCATCGGCACTGATCACTGTGGACAGACGGTGCGCAATGACCAGTGTTGTACGGTCACGGCTGACCAGATCCAGAGACTGCTGAATATCCTGTTCCGTTGCCGTATCCAGCGCCGAGGTTGCTTCATCGAGAATGAGGATCGGAGGCGCTTTCAGGATCGTACGGGCAATCGCAACACGTTGTTTCTCACCGCCGGAGAGTTTCAAGCCACGTTCGCCAACCATCGACTGATAGCCTTCCGGCAACAGCTGAATGAAACGGTCGATCTGCGCCAGCTTTGCCGCCTGTTCCACTTCTTCTTCTGACGCGCTCGGGCGGCCATAGCGGATATTATAGGCGATTGTATCGTTAAACAGCACCGTATCCTGCGGCACCATACCAATCGCATGGCGCAAACTGACCTGAGTCACATCGCGGATATCCTGACCGTCAATCGTCACAGAGCCCTGCTGCACATCATAAAAACGATAGAGCAGACGCGAAATTGTCGATTTGCCCGCACCGGAAGGACCGACAATCGCAATCGTTTTACCTGACGGCACTTCAAAGCTGACATTACGCAGGATCGGACGGGACGGATCATAAGCAAAGCTGACATTGTCAAAGCGAATTGCGCCCTGTGAGACAGCCAGAGCCTGTGCTTCCGGCTTGTCCTTGACCTCTTCTTCCACTTCCAGCAGATCAAACATCTGTTCGATATCGGTCAGTCCCTGACGGATTTCACGATAAATGAAGCCGATCATATTCAGCGGCAGCGACAATTGCATCAGCAGTGCATTGATGAAAACAAAGTCGCCAAGCGTATGGGTTCCGGCCTGAACTTCACGGGCAGACATCACCATCAGGATCATCATACCGACGCCAAAAATCACAGCCTGACCAAAGTTCAGCCAGCCAAGCGATGTCCATGTCTGGGTGGCTGCTTTTTCATAGCGTGCCATCGAGCGGTCATAACGCTCGGCTTCCATGGCCTCATTGCCGAAATATTTAACTGTTTCAAAGTTCAGCAGCGAGTCGATAGCTTTGGTATTGGCATCCGTATCGGATTCATTCATCTCTCGGCGGATGCTGATACGCCAGTCACTCGCCTTGACGGTAAACCACATATAGAGCCAGACGGTTGCAGCAACGACGATCAGATAGCTGACGCCGTAGGCGAAACCGAAAATTGCGGCAGTCAGCGCAAATTCCAGCAGGGTTGGCACCGAGCTGAGAATGGTAAAGCGCACAATGGTTTCAATACCTTTGACACCACGCTCAATCACACGGGAGAGACCACCGGTGCGCCTTTCCAGATGAAAGCGCAGAGACAGTTTGTGCATATGCACAAAGGTGCGGTAGGCCAACTGGCGTACGGCATATTGCCCGACGCTGGCAAACAGCGCATCGCGCAACTGGTTAAAACCGGCCTGAATGATACGTGCCAGATTATAGGCTACGACCAGCATCAGAGCGCCGACAAAAATCTGCGGCACCCAGCTTTGCGGTGTAAAAGAGCCATCCAGCGCATCCGTTGCCCATTTAAAGAAATAAGGCACCAGCATCAGTACGAATTTGGCAATAACCAGATAGAATGTTGCCCAGACGACCCGCATTTTGAGGTCATGACGCTCACTCGGCCACATATAAGGCCAGAGTTTTGCCAGTGTTTTCAAGGTCTGGCCGGATTCTGCTGAGACTGTTTTTTGCTTTTTCATAATTTCTTTTAACGCCACGGACGACCCGCTGCCGTCGCCCTCATTCTTTAAGCATTTCTTTTTCCGCAATGCTGCCTGCGGTTTCCTGCCTGTTCGTATCATGTCTGTAGCCATGATACGAACAAAACTGCTGCACAATGTTGTGAAACTCTCAAACAAATAAGCGCAACACATTTAATCCCCTGTGCTGCGCTTTCTTTGGCTTATCGCTTTATGGCAGCTTCTGCTGCACGTCCTGATCCTTCAAAGGCTCTTTCGGCATCACGAAGACCTGTCCCGGCCAGATCAGATCCGGATTTTTAATCTGGTCTCTGTTGCTCAAATAGATCGTTGTGTAGCGCAGACCACTGCCGTAGGTTCGTTTGGAAATTGTCCAGAGATTATCACCTTTACGGATAATCACCGAACCTTCTGCCTCTTCCAACGGCTGTGGTTCAGCTGCTTGCGCATCCTCTTGCACTGGTGCGCTTGGTGCAACAGCTGCAATCTTTTCACCTTCAACACGACGGAATGGCACGCGCGCAGTAGCCAGAACCTTGCCGCCTTTATCCATCAAATCCGCACGAATGATATAATCACCCACTGCAAGCGGCTGCTGGGTCTGCACCAGATAGCGACCTTCCGGTGTGATGATTGCCGTTCCAAGCAGCAGCTCATTGGCGGAAATATTGACGGTCTGACCACCGCGTGCATGCCCTGCGATAAAGACGGAGGCGCCTTCAATCTCAACGGCTTCAACTGCAATGCTGATATCGCTTTTATCATCCTGTCCGGTAGAGCCACCCTGTACACTCTGAGGAGGCAAAACGGAATATGGTGCGCTGCTGCCATGCTGCGCAACTGGCACATCCGAGCCTTCCGGCTGCGGTGCAGCCGGGGTTGCCTGCGGCGTGGTAATCATACGGCTAGCTTGTCCCGGCTCTTCAACCAGCGCCAGAACCTGCCCTTCCGGTGTTGCCGGAACTGAAAGAATGGCGGTTTGCTGCGATGTGGCAACGGAATTCTCTCCGCTGGTCGCACGCAATACCAGCTGGTAATCACCGCTCTTCAGCGCCTGATCGAGAACAATGGCAAAATCGCCGTTTTCACCGGCTTTGGTTGAACCTAGCACACGGGTTTTGGAAAGCAAATCGACCTGAGAATTCGGGGCGGCCTTACCGGCAATGACCAGAGAACCATCGACTTCAAGACGCAACACATCAAAAACCGGTACTGTCACAGTTTGAGCAGCGGCTTGCTTTTCCGGCTCGGCTGGTTTTGTCTCAGCAGGTGTTTCGGTTTTAACCTCAGGCGCAGCTTCAGTCTTACCGTCTGGCGTGGCCTCTGGTTTGGCTTCCGGCGTCTTCGCCGGTGCAGGCTGGGCAACCGGTGCCGGTTGCGGCTGTTCCGTTTTTTGCGGCGCCATATTACAATAAGCAAGCAGACCGCCGATGATAACAACAGCAGCAAAACCGGCAAGCGCATAACGACTATTCTGCATTCGGGGTCGCCCCTTTTAACACCGAGCTTAAAAAATATTATAACATGTTGTGTCTGCTTATAAATCCAAACGGATAATCAGCACTGATCCAACAACTAGCGCTTTTTTATTGTCACAGCAAGAATATCACATATCGGCACTGTAATTCTTGTCATGCATTACCCGATAAGATGCGCAAGATTGCCAATCCTTTGCAGAAGCTTATGATTTCAAAAGCATTCTGCATCTGAAATTGAATTCTGGTTTTCGGATAATTTATTGCGCCTCACCACGCAGAAAACTTGACGACTAACGACCCGCGCGCGAAAAAGAAAAAATGAGCAAGATTCGATCAATATGTGTCTATTGCGGTTCTTCAACCGGCAATAATCCCCTCTATAGGGAAGCAGGACTGGCTCTTGGCCGCTCCATCGCAGAAAACGACCTTCGCCTGATTTATGGCGGCGGCACAAAAGGAATTATGGGCGCCGTTGCAGAAGGCGCTTACAAAGCCGGTGGTAAAGTCACCGGCATTATCCCGACCTTCCTTCTGAACAAAGAAGCCGACGGCAAAACGAATGAAATGCTTGATGAGCAGATCATTACGGAAAACATGCATCAGCGCAAACAGCTGATGTTTGAACGTTCCGATGCTTTTGTCACGCTACCGGGCGGCATTGGTTCCGTTGAAGAAATAGTGGAAATGATGACCTGGGCACAGCTCGGCCATCATAAAAAGCCGATGGTTTTTGCCAATATCAATCATTTCTGGGAACCGATGATCGCAATGCTCGATCATATGCGTACCGAAGGCTTTATCCATACCGGCCATCGCGTACAGCCGAAAATGCTTGATACTGTCGAAGAGATCATTCCTTACATTTTTGATGCAGCTGCCAAAGGCGATGCATCCGGTGATGAAGAGATCATCGCCCGCATGTAAGCAAAATGCTCTCACCAATAAAAAAAGCCCCTCACTGAGGGGCTTTTTTTATGTGTCCGATTAAGATTTAGCGGCAATCGCTTTATCCGCCCGTGCATCTTTGAGGATCGACCATGTGTAGAGGATCAATCCTGCCCAGATTAGCGCGAATGCATAGAGCTGCGTTGTGTTGAATGGTTCTTTGAAAGCGAAAACCGCGATCAAGAACAGCATTGTCGGTGTAATATACTGCATCAGCCCCAGCGTGGTGTAGCGCAGCAGTTTTGCACCGGTTGCATACATGATCAGCGGCACAGCGGTGACAACACCGGCCAGCATCAGCAGCACGATATCTGCCGAAGTACCGGCCACAAAATGATCCTGCCCCTGCGCATAAAGCCAGATTGCATAGGCACTGGCCGGAATGAACAGGATGATCACTTCCAGCATGAAGCCCTGTGACGGACCAATCGGCAAGGATTTACGGAAGAAGCCATAAAAGCCGAATGACAGCGGCAAAATGATAGACACCCAAGGCAGGCCGCCCTGCTCTACTGTCAGCAGGACAACAGCAGCAGCAGCGAGGAACACAGCAATCAGCTGCACTCTGCTCAGACGTTCTTTCAGGAAAACTGCGCCGAGAAGCACATTGACCAGCGGGTTGATATAATAACCTAGCGCGGCATCCAGTGCGTGATCATTGAAGATCGCCCAGACATAAACGCCCCAGTTCAGCGTAATCAGAGAGGCGGTCAGACAAGCCATTGCCAATGTGCGCGGATTGCGCAATGCGGCAGCAACGTCTTTGGTGCGTCCCATAAAGACCAGAATAATTGCCGCAACCGGCAATGACCAGATCACGCGGTGCGCCAGCACCTCCACAACCGGAATATGGGCGACGGCCTTCATGTAAAACGGGAAAAGTCCCCAAAACAAATAGGCCAGCATCGCGAAGATAAACCCGCGCGTTGCTTCCGGCATCGCCTGTTGAGACCGGTCATTCATAACAAGTTGTCCTCAGATTTCCGGTCTCGGGCTTTATCATACAGCGGGAGCCGTTCATTGCATTCACATCAGTAACAACCGGTACTCCCGTTTTACCTCATCCGCAAACGGCAAATTTTATTCTGCTGCAATATGTCCCGCAAGCTCGCGGTTTTTCATCAGCTTGTAAACGACCGAATCCATCAGTGCCTGAAAGGATGCGTCGATAATATTGTCGGACACACCGACTGTCCGCCAGCGCTGCCCGCTCGCATCATGCGACTCGATCAGAACGCGGGTGATCGCTTCCGTACCGCCATTGAGGATACGCACTTTAAAATCGACCAGTTCCAGATCGGCCAGTTCTTCCTGATAACGTCCCAAATCCTTACGCAGCGCAAGGTCAAGTGCGTTAACCGGACCATGACCTTCGGCCACAGACAAGTGTTCCTCACCGTCGATGATGATTTTTACAATCGCTTCCGACACGGTTTTCAGGCAGCCATTGCTGTCATAACGGCGCTCGACCATACAGCGGAAGGCTTCAACACGAAAAAACTGCGGCACTGCACCGAGCTGCTGACGCGCCAGCAATTCAAAGCTCGCATCGGCACTTTCATAGGCATAGCCCTGCGCTTCACGTTCTTTAACCAGTGCGATCAGCGTATCAAGATGACGATCATCTTTCGCCACTTGAATACCACGCTTTTTAAGCTCTGCGATAAAATTGGACTTACCGCCCTGATCCGACACCATCACACGGCGATGATTGCCAACTGTTTCCGGCGGCACATGCTCATAGGTCTGCGGCTCTTTCAGAAGAGCTGAGGCGTGGATACCCGCTTTGGTGGCAAAAGCAGAACTACCGGCAAATGCCGCCTGTTCATTCGGCGCGCGGTTGAGAACATCGTCAAAAGTACGGGAAAGTTTTGTGATGCCTGTCAGCGCATCCATGCTGATGCCCACCTCAAACCGGTCTGCCCAGTACGGTTTCAGCATCAATGTCGGGATAAGCGTGACAAGATTGGCATTGCCGCAACGCTCGCCGATACCATTGAGTGTACCCTGTACCTGCCGCACACCGGCATCAATTGCCGCTAAGGATACGGCAACGGCCTGTTCGGTATCATTATGTGCGTGAATACCGAGACATTCCCCCGGCACAACAGTTTTAACGGCATTGACGATATCGCCGACTTCGCTTGGCTGTGTGCCGCCATTGGTATCGCACAGCACGACCCAGCGCGCACCGGCACTATAGGCCGCCTTGGCACAGGCTAAGGCATATTGCGGATTGGCTTTGAAGCCGTCGAAGAAATGCTCGCAATCAACGATACATTCTTTGCCTGCCATGCGGGCAGCTGTAACCGAAGATGTGATCGATTCCAGATTTTCTTCCAGCGTGCAGCCCAGCGCCAGATGCACATGATAATCCCAGCTTTTGGCAACATAGGTGATAACATCACTCGAAGCCTGCAACAGCACAGACATGCCCGGATCATTGGAGGTGGAAACACCCGGACGCTTGGTCATACCAAAGGCAGCAAATTTTGCCCGTGAGGTATGTTTGCGCTGAAAAAAGCTCGTATCTGTCGGGTTTGCACCCGGATAACCACCTTCAACATAATCCACACCGAAATCATCCAGCATGGCGGCAATGGCTTTCTTGTCAGAAACGGAGAAGTCAATTCCCGGTGTCTGCTGGCCGTCGCGCAGGGTAGTATCATAAATATAGATACGCTCTTTTTTCATTGTCGGTCTTTCCTCCATATCTGTATTTATGTGCCTTGCTTGTTGCTTATTGCGGCCATGTGTCCGTATCGTGATCAGGATGCTGATAAGACACCAGCGTGCGTACAAACTCGATACTTTCCGGATCACGTTCCGTCGTATAGGCGGGCAGTTCGCTGAGCTGATCCAGATAAGGCAATTTGCCCTCCAGCCCCCATTGCACCTCCGGCACAATGTCTTGCGGCTGATCAAAGGCAGCGATTGAAAGCGCCAGTCCGTCCGGCGCTTCATAGGTCAGCGGTGTACCGCAATCGGCACAAAAGCCGCGCTCAACGTGGTTGGACGAGCGAAACAGTTTTCGTATTCCGCGCGTCCATTCCAATGTGCCTTCCTTAACGGAAACCAGCGGCGCGTAATAATTGCCGAATGCTTTCTGACACATACGACAATGGCAGATGGATGCGCTGCCCAACTGCCCCTTTACGCGAAAGCGCACAGTGCCACATTGGCAGCCGCCGCTTACGACGGGTACTTCACTCAGCGTTTCACTTCCCATGATGTCACCCGCTCTCCCGTAACCGGATCTTTTCCGTCCTTCAGCTGAATATTCTGTGCCAGCAATGAGTCACGAATACGGTCAGCTTCCGCCCAATTTTTCCCGTTGATGAATGCCAGACGCTCAGCGATCTGTCTTTCAACATCCGCAGTGTCGACATCTGCGGCATTGCTGAACAGATATTGCGCAGCTTCAGCCAGCAATTGTGCATCATAAAGGCCAAGCAGATTGAGACCAGAAACCAGCGCCTCCACATCACCCTGCTTATAGGCTTTACGCAACTCGGTGAGCGCTGCCCATGTGTTCAAATCATCGCCTACGGCATCAGCGAAGACCGAAGCTTTTGCAGCATCAGGCTTGGCAGACTGCTCTGCAACCAACTGATACCACTTGGCCAGTTCTTCACCGGATTCATTCAAACGCTGCTGCGTCCAGTTGATCGGCTCCCGGTAATGGGTCTGCAACATCGAGAGACGTGCAGCCATCCCTGTCCAGCGACGGCGGAAGTCTTCCGGCACATCAAGACCGGCCACTTGCGGCAGTTCCGATTTCAGCACATCGTCAATGGTGATGAAATTGCCCAGAGATTTGGACATTTTCTGACCTTCAACCTGCAGAAAACCGTTATGCATCCAGATATTGGCCATACGATCTGAGCCAAAGGCACAGCATGACTGGGCGATTTCATTTTCATGATGCGGAAATACCAGATCAATACCACCGGCATGAATATCGAAAGTATTCTTCAGCGGATCATCGCATTTCAGACCGCCACCAAACGGCTCCAGCAGTTTCGCCATCGACATGGCGGAGCACTCAATATGCCAGCCCGGACGGCCATTCACTGTAATACCCGCCGGAGACGGCCAGCCCGGCTCGCCCTGTTTGGATGGCTTCCACAACACGAAATCCATCTCGTCGCGCTTGTAGGAAGCAACATCGACACGCGCACCGGCAATCATTTCATCCAGTGAACGGCGCGCAAGTGCGCCATAGCGCGGGCCGTGTTCACCTGTCATGGTTTTAACCGCAAACAGCACATGATCATCAGCCACATAGGCGTGACCGCGTTCGATCAGGCGCTCGATCAGCTGACGCATTTCCTCCAGATGTTCCGTTGCACGCGGCTGGCTGGAAGGCTCAAGATTACCAAGCGCTGTCACATCGCTCTGGAATTGCGCAGCCGTGCTTTCAGTCACTTTACGGATCGCTTCATTGAGCGGCAGATCAGGATAATCGCGCACTGCACGCGCATTAATCTTGTCATCCACATCAGTGAGGTTACGCGCATAGGTTACATGCTCTTCACCATAGACATGGCGCAGCAGACGGAACAAAACGTCAAACACAATCACCGGACGCGCATTGCCGATATGGGCAAAATCATAAACGGTAGGGCCGCAGACATACATGCGCACATGATCAGGATTGATCGGAACAAAGTCCTCTTTCCTGCGGGTCAGCGTATTATATAAACGCAATTCTGTGGCAGACATCGGGTTTCCCTCTTAAGAACGCAAAACAACATTTGCGCAGCCTGCTGGCCGGTGCATTTGTCTGCTTCAAAAGTAAAGGAAAGACGAAAACATCCGAGCCAGCAATCTGCTAGCGAATAATGGTCGCAATAATACAAATGGTGTTTGCGAATGGTGTTTTCATGACAGCACTTATCTCTCTGATCCTGCTTCGCGTCAAGAGAGCAACCACAGATTTTTACAATCTGTATCAGGGCTGTATTAAGGCTCTGCCGAGGATGATGTAAAATACGTCGCCGCGACAATACCCCGATTTCCGCATTATGCAGCCATGCTTCAGTCCCAATTTTCAAGCTAATATTATGCTGTCAATATAAAATGTTAGAGCGTCCTTTGTGCGCCTAAAAAGGGAAGGAAACATTATGAAAAAGACATTCAGCTCATACAAGAAAGATCAGCTTACTGAACAGTACCGTGCAATCGGCCCTGCCTCACTGGTTGCGGCTTTAATGGCTGCTCCACGCAGCCGCCGTGAAGATACCAAGCGGCTGCATGTTTCTTATCTGCCTTCTGACAAAGCCTTACGGCCACAGCAGACGGCTAAGTAAGCTGAACGCAATCGCCCACATAATGATGCCAATCAGGCAGTCGAGAATGCGCCATGCCGATGGCTTGGCGAAAAACGGCTGCAACAGACGGGCACCATAGCCGAGCGAGAAGAACCAGACGAAAGATGCAGTGATAGCGCCGATGCCATAGGCAAGACGTGCCTCGCCTTCAAAGCGGGCAGACAGACTGCCAACCAGCACCACCGTATCGAGATAAACATGCGGATTGAGGAAAGTCAGCGCCAGGCAAGTGCCGATTGCTGCCTTGAGACTAACCGCACCGGTATTGGCTGCATGCATACCATTCGGATGCATGGCACGGCGGAATGCGGAAAAACCGTACCAGAAAAGAAACGCCGCACCGCCAATAGTTACTACTGTGATCAGCGTTGGTGATTGCGAAATTAAGGTGCCCAGTCCTGCGACACCTGCTGCAATCAGCGCCGCATCTGATAGAGCGCAAATCAGATTGAGGATAAATACATGCTGGCGTAGCAGTCCCTGTCTCAGAATATATGCGTTTTGCGCCCCGATGGCGACGATGAGTGATAATCCGAGCAGAAAGCCCGAAATTGCTGCTGTTCCCACGATTGACCTATTCTTCTTAGATTTAACGCGCATTTTATTCGAAAATCGCTGCCGTCTTTCGGGATGCAACATTATCTCAACGCGCATCTCGTCCGAAAACCGGCCTCCACTTTTCGGGATGCGCTGTATATTTTTGAAAGAGTTAGTCAAAACATACTGAACTGATCATCATTGTCATCTGTTTTCTTTTTCGCAGCAGATTTTTTAGGCTTAACCGGCTTTGGAAGCTTTCCCGTTTGCGAAATCACCGGCTCCTCCACCCGCTCATGCACATCTGTGCCGAAATAGCGGGCATGATTAATCTTATCCGATACGGGAATCGCCTCGAAAAAATCATCCTGAACAGGTTTCAGCAGATGCTGCACATCTTTGGCACGGTTGCGCTTACAATCGAGCCACTCCTGATAATCTTCAGCATGGATCACCAGCGGCAGACGATCATGAATATGCGATAATGCATTATTGGAAGCTGTGGTCAGGATTGCAGCCGTATCCATCTGCGAACCATCACCGCTCATCCATGTTTCCATCAATGTACCAAAGGCAATCATGCCGCCTTTGCGCGGCCTGATCCAATAGGCCTGCTTTCTGCCATCACCCAGCTTGCGCCATTCATAAAAGCCGCTGACCGGTAGCAAACTGCGACGATGTTCCATAGCTGTACGAAAAGACGGCTTTTCATGCGCCGTCTCAGAACGGGCATTGATCATCAGCGGAAAATTCAACGGATCTTTTGTCCATGACGGTACAAATCCCCAGCGCACCAGCATTGTAATCCGCTCCGGCCTGTTGCTGCCGGGCGCCGGTGTTTCACCATTCATCACAATCATAATCGGTTGCGTTGGCGAAATATTATAGCGCGGCGGAAAGGCTTCATCGACAATCACGCCGAAATGCGCCTCCACCTCATCAATTGTCGCCAGTAAAGCAAAACGTCCACACATAGGCCTTGGTGTCGCGAGTTTTACCGCAAAGGTCAAGGTGTCTGATAAACAAAGCTTGCAAATCAGCGGGCAGGTTTTTACCACTCATTTTATGACACAGGACATTTCCCCTCTCCCGCTTATCGCCCACGGCGTTTCAATGATCTGCCGCAATGAAGACCGCTTTCTGCTGGTGAAGCGCGGTAAAGAACCGCTCAAAGGTTCTTTTGCTTTTCCCGGCGGCGGTGTGGAAGCAGGTGAAGGTGGCGAAGAAGCCGCTCATCGCGAACTCATGGAAGAAACCGGACTGCGCTGCGATACATTACGACTGGTGGATACCATCGACCTCTCCAAAGAAGGTCTTTATGGCAAAACCTACAATCTCAGCATCTACCGCGCCCTTGATCTCAGCGGACAGGAGCAAGCCGGTGACGATGCCGTTTCCCTGCACTGGCTCACAGTTGAGGATATGCTGAATTATCCTGTCACCGTCAGCACGCTGGCCTTTGCTCGCCGTATATTACAGGAAGAAGGCTGAGATCGCCTTGAAACGGCCTGATTACTCCACAATTAATAGTGCAAGTGCGGAGTGTATAATGATCAGATTTTTCGGTTCCATGCTGTTTCTGGCAGGCGTTATTGTCAGTAACAGTTCCGCAAAAGCGCAAGATATCAGTGGCCCGCCCTATGAAAGCCAGATGATCAGGCTCTCCGAAACACTCGGCTCCCTGCATTATCTGAGCAATCTGTGCAGTGATAAAAACAATCTTTGGCGTGACCAGATGAATGATCTGCTCACCGCAGAAAAAGCCGATGCAAACAGACGCAAAGTGCTGATCTCTGCCTTTAATAACAGCTATCGCACATATTCCGATAATTACAGCCAATGTACCGATCAGGCGATCAAAGCGATTGAGCGGTTTAAACAACAGGGCGAAAAACTCACTGAAGCGCTGGTTGCCCATTACGGCAATTAACCAAAACTTCATTCATCACGATAAAGCCACAAACAATCATTCACAAACCCTCGCAATCTGTTAACAAGAGATTAAATTATGGGTGGAGATGCTTCGTCTGATGGTGTAAGAAACGGTCTTCGGATAGTCGTTTCTGCTATGAATGGCTCTATGACAGCGCTTGCTATTAGTCCTGTCCGTCTTCTGCAATGCAGTGTCCAACGGCTTTAAGCCAAGGTGATATTTTAATGAATCATTCTCTGTCAGAACTTGATGAACTCATTGCCCATGAGAAGAAGCAAGCCGCAATTGAATATCAGCATGAAGCATGGGCAGACGGAATCTCAGAAGGTATTGAACCGGAAATTCTCGCAGAAGCAGCTTTTGCCAATGCGCTGACTGAATTATTGCGCAGCACTGGTGAAGATGCAGCTCTCGGCCTGCTCGACAAGTTGCGTGAACAGATTATTGCCGGTGAGTTTCTGCCAAATCGTATTTTGCAGTAATTTTTTGCAACCGGCGGCGCTTGCCATAATTTGCACGCCTGAACACTTTAAGCACATATTTTGAATATTATTTCTCTTCCGGAGTTTTCGATGTTGCTTTCATTTCGCCGCCGGCTGAGCAAGCTGAGTTCAGACACAATTCTGAGCAAGCCTTTCCTCGCCGGACTGGCTTTCGCCATGATCGCCGCCTCAGTCTCCGCTCCGGCCTCTGCAGGTTCGCTCAACACGAAGCCTCAAATTCTTGCGCTCAGCGAGACACCGGCGGGTGAGGAAGAGGAAATCAATCCGGCACAGGTACCATTGCCGGGGCCACTGCGTCAGGTTCCGACTGAAACCTATCGTGCGCCAGGCGCTGAAGCCCCAGCAGATAATGGTGCAGTTGAGCGTGATATAACCCGTCCGCATGTATCACCAGACGGTAAAATTCCGGAAATTTCATACGATTATTCCAAACTTCCGCAGCCTGTACAGGACACCCGCAAAAAGATTCTCGATATTGCCAAGGCCGGTAAAATTGATGCACTGAAGCCATTGCTGGGTGACGGCGGTGAAAACAGCCCGCTGCTTTCGCTCGGCGAGTATGACGGCACACCGCTGGAATTTCTGAAAAGCCTCTCTGGCGACAGCAATGGTCAGGAACTGCTTGCCATTCTGGTAGACCTGCTTGAGTCCGGCTATGCGCATCTCGATGCGGGCACACCAAGCGAAGTTTATGTGTGGCCTTATTTCTTCGCCTACCCGCTGGACAAGCTGGATGACCGGCAGATGGTAGAACTTTATCAGCTGATAACTGCAGGCGACTTTGAAGAAATGAAAGGCGTCGGCGCTTATATTTTCTACCGCCTTGGCATTACGCCGGATGGCTCATGGAAGTTTTTTGTAGCCGGCGACTGAGCATCTCAAAATCTTTAATAAAAAAGCCGCCTCATCAGGCGGCTTTTTTTATTTCTTAGTACAATCCTCGGCAAAGCCGCTCCCGTTAATTTCTTGGGAGCGCTTCGACAAACTCCACAGGCTCACCGAGTGCAGGATTAACGATCTCGCCTTCCCACATCACTTTATGGCCGCGTACGATTGTGCCAACCGGCCAGCCGGTGACTGTCTTGCCGTGATATGGTGTCCAGCCCGCTTTCGAACCAGCCTGTTCATGCGTGATCGTCACGCTGCGTTTCATATCAATAATTGTCAGATCCGCATCATAACCGACGGCAATACGACCTTTACGGGACATGCCGAAAATACGGTTCGGGCCATGTGACGACAGATCAACAAAGCGCTCCAGCGACAAACGACCGGCATTAACGTGATCGAGCATGATCGGCACCAGCGTCTGCACACCGGTCATGCCGGATGGTGATGCCGGATAAGGCTTCTGCTTTTCTTCCAGAGTATGCGGCGCATGGTCGGAGCCCAGCACATCAACAACGCCCTGTCCGATGCCATGCCAGATACCATCACGATGACGTGCATCACGTACCGGCGGGTTCATCTGAATGAGATTGCCGAGTGTCTTATAATCTTCCGAAGACAGTGTCAGGTGATGCGGTGTCGCCTCACAGGTTGCCACATCTTTGTAGTCTTTCAGGAATTCAATTTCTTCCGCAGTCGAAATATGCAGCACATGGATGCGCGCACCGGTTTCGCGGGCAATGCGCACCAGACGCTGGGTGCAGGTCAGTGCCGCAATCTCATCGCGCCAGACCGGATGGCTGGACGGATCGTTTTCAACACGCAGACCTTCACGCTCACGCAGGCGGAATTCATCTTCCGAATGGAATGCTGCACGACGGCGTGTATTGCGCAGAATAGAGGCAACGCCTTCGTCATCTTCCACCAGCAGGTCACCGGTTGAAGAGCCCATGAACACTTTGATACCCGCAGCACCCGGCAGGCGCTCCAATTCTGCCACGTCTTTGGCATTGTCGCGTGTACCGCCAACCCAGAAAGCGAAGTCGCAATGCATGCGATGTGTGCCGCGCTTGACTTTATCAGCCAGCGCTTCCGGCGAAGTTGTCAGCGGCTTGGTATTCGGCATTTCGAAAACAGAGGTCACGCCGCCAAGTACAGCTGCAAGCGAACCGGTCTGCAAATCTTCTTTATGCTCCAGACCCGGCTCGCGGAAATGCACCTGACTGTCCACAACACCTGGCAGAATATGCAGGCCGGTGCAGTTGATAACCTCGCCTGCGGCATTCTCTGACAGGGAGCCGATAGCAATAATGCGACCGTTTTTAACACCGATATCACGGACGGCACTGCCGTCATGATTGACTACCGTTGCGCCTTTGAAAATCGTATCGAATGTTGTGGTCATTCACGGCTCTCCTGTCTTGCGATAACTCGCTGTTCCTGACTTGCGATTACTCGCAATGCGGCTTACGTAACAAAGCGATGAATATCAAGATAATTGCATCTGCACTGCTTTATAAACCGGAAAGTTGATATGACAACGACAGAACCTTTAACTCTGTTTACCGGATCAACCGGAAATCTCGATGACCGTACACAAATCCTTGTGCGCGGTCTCGATGCGGAAGCTTTTCTGCAATCCATTTTCACAGCTGATCTGAGTTCTCTCGAAAACGGCATCTTGCGTGCATCGGCACTGCTTAGCCCGCAGGGTAAAATCCAGTTTGATTTTCTGATCTCACGTATTGAAGACGGCTTCCGCATTGATCTTGCGAAAGAAGGATCAGAGGTTTTCTCCAAGCGCCTCGTGCTCTATCGCCTGCGTGCCAAAGCTGAAATTATTGTTTTAAATGAACCAATTATCAGAATTAGCTGGAAAACTGATTCAGGCAGTTCAGAAAGTGATTCAATTACAGGCGGCGATTACCAGTCTGTGCGTGATGAGCGTTTCCCGGAAGAAGCACAAGTCCTGCGTCTTTATGCTGAAAGCGGCACCACCTCCCCTGCAACACAGCTTGAGCGCGATGCATGGGCAGCTCTGCGTATTCACTATGGCATTGCCGAAGGCGGTGCGGATTTCATCATGAATGATGTTTTCCCGCATGATATTAATTTCGAGCAATTCAGCGGCGTGTCATTCAAGAAGGGTTGTTTCGTCGGACAGGAAGTTGTGTCCCGCATGCAGCATCGCGGCACTGCACGGCGCCGGATTTTGCAGGTGACTGCAAAGGCCGATCTGCCCGCTTCCGACACGCCCATTACTGCTGGCGGCAAAGAAGTCGGAACCTTGCGTAGTGTCAACGGCAACAATGCACTCGCTCTGGTGCGTATTGACCGTGTGAAAGACGCAATGGATAAAAATATTCCGTTGCTCGCCGGTGAAACGGAAGTGAGCCTGACAATCCCTGCCTATGCTAAATTCACATTTCCTGAAGGAGCCGCAGACTAATGGCATTATCCGGCGGTTCCAAAACAAAACCGGTTCGGGCATGGCAGCGTATGTTGTCCGGCCGCAGGCTGGATTTGCTTGATCCCTCGCCGCTGGATATCGAAATCAGTGATATTGCCCACGGGCTGGCGCGCGTCGCCCGCTGGAACGGCCAGACCCGTGGTGATCATGCCTATTCCGTGGCGCAGCATTCGCTGCTGGTGGAACAGATTTTCCGTGAGCAAAATCCGGATGCTCCCTTGCAGCATCAGCTGCTGGCCTTACTGCATGACGCGCCGGAATATGTGATCGGCGATATGATCTCGCCCTTCAAGGCGGTAATGGGCGGTGCCTATAAACAGATTGAAGCACGACTGGAAACAGCTATTCATCTGCGCTTTTCCCTGCCTGCGACCGTGCCTGCAGTTTTAAAAAAAGCGATTAAGAAAGCCGACATTGTTTCCGCTTATTTTGAGGCAACAGAACTGGCTGGTTTCAGCACGGCAGAGGCCGCAGAGTTTTTTGGTCGTCCGCGCGGTTTTCATGTCGGTCACTTTGATTTATCACCACGACCGACCGCAGAGATAGAACAGGCTTTTATCAACCGTTTCAACACATTGGAGACACAAATTCATGGATGATGTTTCCGCTGTCGTTGAGGTGGGTTTGAGTGCTGCAGTTGTTACAATCAGCAATAACCGTCCGGTTATTCTCTGTTCAGATGACCATGAAATGCCCGCAGCTCATGAGGTTTCCGGCGCGCTTTCGCTGCCTTACGGGCGTTTTGACCCGTTGAAACACCGCACGCTGGAAATGGGTTTGCGGCTATGGGTTGAAGCGCAGACAGCTTTGCGCCTCGGCTATGTGGAACAGCTCTATACATTCGGCGACCGTGGCCGTGCCAAATCTGCCATGCCGACCGATGATACGCATGTGATTTCTGTCGGCTATCTGGCACTGACCCGTCAGAACGGCGAACAGCCGGATAATGACTGGCAATATTGGTATGATTTTCTGCCGTGGGAAGACTGGCGCAGCGGCAAGCCGCCGCTTATTGACCAGCTTATCATCCCCGCCTTGCGCGAATGGGCGCAAAGCGACAAGCGCAGCCATCCGGCCTATGATCTGCATCAGCTACCACGCCTGACACGTTTGCGCCTTGCCTTCGGCACCGATGGTATTCAATGGGATGAGGAGCGCGTGCTGGAACGCTATGAACTGCTTTATGAAGCCGGTCTGGTACGGGAAGCAACTATTGACGGCACAGTCAGCCCGAGCGCACAGACGGACGAATTGCAGCGCCATACCGGCAAAGCCATGGTGTTTGACCATCGCCGCATTCTCGCAACCGCAATTGCCCGCCTGCGTGCCAAGCTGAAATACCGTCCGGTGATCTTTGAGCTGATGCCCGATTGTTTCACCCTCACAGCCTTGCAGGAAACTGTTGAGGCGATCTCCGGCCGTCATCTGCATAAGCAGAATTTCCGCCGTTTGGTGGAAAATGCCGAACTGGTTGAGCCGACCGGTGCCAGCCTCAGCCAGCAACGCGGAAGACCCGCTGCGCTCTACCGTTTCCGCCGTGCGGTTCTGGAGGAGCGCCCTGCACCTGGCTTAAAAGTAACGCTCTCTCAGCGATAAATGATTAGCGATAGATGTGCCGCTCATCAGGAAAGCTGCGGTTTTTCACATCTTCCGCATAGGCTTTCACCGCCTCGTCAATGGCTGCGCCAATGGCACCATATTGTCGGACAAATTTCGCAGGCTTGTCGTTCAGACCAAGCATATCTTCCAGCACCAGAATTTGCCCGTCACATTCCGCTGATGCGCCGATACCAATGGTCGGCACCGCAACCTGTGCTGTAATCTCACGCGCCAGCGGCTCGACAATACCTTCCAGCACAATGCCGAATGCACCGACATCAGCAACGGCCTGCGCATCTTGTTTAATCAGATCCCACAGCGCCTGATCGCGCCCCTGCACTTTATAACCGCCCATCACATGCACAGCTTGCGGTGTGAGGCCGATATGTGCCAGCACCGGAATGCCGCGTTTGGTCAAAAAGCTGATCGTCTCAGCCATTTGTACGCCGCCCTCGAGTTTGACCGCACCACAGCCGGTTTCCGCCATGATCCGCGCCGCATTGCGAAAAGCTATCTGCGGACTTTCCTCATAGGAGCCGAACGGCATATCCACGACAACCAGCGCACGGGATGAGCCGCGCATGACCGCCTGCCCGTGCATGATCATCATTTCCAGAGACACGCCGATGGTCGACTCCATGCCATGCATCACCATGCCGACACTGTCACCCACCAGCATAAAATCCGCATAGCGATCAACAATGGCAGCTGTATGGGCATGATAGGCCGTGAGAGATACCAGCGGCACGCCGCCTTTACGGGCACGGATTTCCGGCACCGTAATACGGCGAATTTGTTTCTGAACACTCATGGCTCTCTCCCTTGCTCTTCCTGCTCAAGCGTGCCGGACGTCAACAACACATCGTCCAACTCAACCTGATAAATACCTCTGGCTGCGACCACCTTCTGATCACATAATACCGAACGTATATCTGTCAGCTCCCACGCCAACCAACCATCCTCATAGTAAGAAGCGCAAGCCGCAGCGATGTCCGTTCGTTCAAATGCACGCACAGCCTTCACTCGCACTAAAGCAACAGCATGCCCATCCGGATCTTCTTCACCGTCCTGACGAAGATAATGCCGGTTTTCGATAATCAGCAGATCCTCATCCAGTGTGATATCCGGATACCAGCGGCGGACTTCCAGTGTTTTCTCGCCACGCGCAATGAGAGTTCCGGAAGGTGCAACCACAGACAGAGCTTTGATTTTCAAGGCACTCTCGCTAAGTTTTAAAAACGCAGCACATGCTGGTCGATCAGCCGGGTTTTGCCAAAACGCACAGTCAGCAGCAACACTGCCGGTGCAGTGAGCTGCTCCGCTGTTTCAGCCAGTGTTTCTGCATCACGAATATCCACGGCTTCGATCTCACCGCGCGGTTCCTGCTGCAATTTATCGACAACAGCTTGGCGCAATGCCGCAAGTGAGCGCTCGCCCTGATCCACCAAGACTTGAGCCAGTTGCATCGCCTGCGGCAGGATAACAGCGGCAGCACGGTCTTCCGCACTCAAAAGACTGTTGCGCGATGAACAGGCCAGCCCATCCGGCTCGCGTACAGTCGGCACGCCGACCACATCCACCGGCTGATTGAGATCAGCCACCATGCGCTTGATAACCGCCAGCTGCTGATAATCTTTCTCGCCGAAAAAGGCCTTATCCGGCTGCAGGATATTAAACAGCTTGCTGACGACCGTAGCCACACCACGGAAATGGTGCGGACGTAATGCTCCCATCAAAATGGTAGAAAGCTCCCCCGCATCGACATAGGTCGATGTTTTGCCGCTGCCGTCCGGATACATCTCATTCACATCAGGCACGAAAACATAATCACAGCCCTGCTCTTCCAGCAATTTCAGATCACGAGGCAGATCACGCGGATATTGTGCCAGATCTTCATTGGGCGCGAACTGCGTAGGATTGACGAATATCGACACCACAGACACATCGCAATGCTGCTGGCTGTTTTTAACCAAGGTGAGATGGCCGATATGCAGATAGCCCATCGTCGGCACAAAGCCGATGCTTTTGCCACGGCTACGCTCAACCTTGAGAGCCGTCCGTAAATCTGAAATCGTGCGTATCAGCTGCATATGCTCATTTCCCGATAGTCGTAACGGCTCTGTCTCATCATTCAACAACAATATCCAGACCAACATCCAAGGTTGGTGCAGACATTGTGATTTTTGATGTTGAAATATAGTCAACGCCGCTCTCGGCCACTGCTTTCACTGTATCGAAATTAATATTGCCTGACGCCTCAAGCTTTGCGCGTCCGGCATTAATTTCCACTGCCTTAACAAGGGTTTCCGGCGGCATATTATCAAGAAGAATCACATCCGCCTGCACAGATAGCGCTTCCGCCATCTGTTCCAGCGTATCGACTTCAACTTCGATTTTCACCAGATGCCCGACAAAGCTGCGGGCAGCTTCAATAGCCTGTTTAACACCACCGGCAACGGCAATGTGATTGTCTTTAATCAGCACCGCATCATCAAGACCGAAACGGTGATTGGCACCGCCGCCGCATCGCACCGCATATTTGGCAAATGAGCGCATGCCGGGCATGGTTTTGCGGGTGTCACAGATTTTCGCCTGCGTATGCGCAATCTTGTCCGCGAAACGTGCCGTGTAAGTCGCAATGCCGGACAGAACCATCAGATAATTGAGCGCCACACGTTCAGCCGACAGAATGGAACGGGCATTGCCGCTGATACGGGCGATCTCCTGTCCGGCTTTGATGCGGGTTGCATCTGTGACAGCGACCGAGACCTCCAAAGACGGATCAATCTGTGCGAAAGCAGCACGCACAAAATCCAGACCGGCAAGCACACCATCCTCACGGCTGGTCAATATCGCTGTTGCCTGTTTCTCAGGGGCAATCGTGGCATGACTGGTAATATCTCCAGCACGTCCCAGATCTTCGAGCAGCGCATGGCGCACTGCCTCTTCAACCAGCGGGCGCGGCAGAACAGAAGGATAAGCAGTTTTCATCAGGCAGTTTCCGCTAATTTTTGATAGGTCTCTTGGGCGTCTTGCAAAGTCATCATTGAGCGATGTTGCCAGATGACCGAGCTCTCAGGATAGTCGCTGCGATAATGACCGCCACGGCTTTCCTTACGAGCCAAAGCCGATACGGCCAAAACTTCGGCAGTCGCCAAGCAATTGGCGAATAGCGGATCATGATTATCCTGTGCCAGTTGCCGGATTTGTTGCAGCCCCTGCAACATCTGATCCTGCCTGCGGATAACGCCGAAACTACGGCTCATAACCGCCCGCAACTGCTGCATGGCCTCAGTGCAATCCTGTTTATTCGCAGCTGGCAAAACCTGCACGACAGATTGAGACGCACATTCTTCCTGCGGCAATTGCCTGATCGCCTCAGCTACCCGTGCGCCAAACACCACCGCTTCAAGCAGAGAATTAGACGCCAAGCGATTGGCCCCATGTGCGCCGGTGGAGGCAGCCTCGCCGCAAGCCCACAGACCTTTAACCGTTGTGCGGCCATCCATATCAGTGAGGATACCGCCCATAAAATAATGCGCGGCAGGCACAACGGGGATGAGATCACACGCCGGATCTATACCCACGGCCTGACAATAGGCATAAACAGTCGGGAACTCCTGCGCAAAACTCTCACCGATTGCCTTGGTGCAATCGAGGTAAGCACTGCGCCCGCTCATCACCTCTTCATAAATACCGCGTGCGACCACATCGCGCGGTGCCATTTCTGCTGACCTGTCGTGGCGCAGCATAAAGCGTTCACCGGCTTTATTGACGAGATGCGCGCCGTGTCCACGCAGAGCCTCTGTTGCCAAAGGTGCCGGATCGGCCTTCACATCCAGCGCTGTCGGGTGAAACTGCACAAATTCCATATCCGCCAAAAGCGCACCGGCCTGTGCCGCCATGCCGATACCGGAACCGCTGGCCTCAGCCGGATTGGTGGTCACCTGATAGAGATGGCCGATACCGCCGCTGGCAATCACCACCTGACGGGCAGGTAAAATCTGGTCTGAGCCATCTGTACGGCGAATGATCAGGCCGCTGATGCCATCTGCATCCGAAATCAGCTGATAGGCCGAAGCATTTTCGATCAGCGTGATGGATGGTGTTTCCCGCACTTTGGCAACCAGTGCCTGCATGATAGCACGGCCAGCCATATCACCACGCACACGCACAATACGGTTATGACTATGCGCGGCCTCACGCGACACCTGCAAATGACCGGCCAGATCGCGATCAAACGGCACGCCGAGTTCGAGAAGATCATGCACACGATCTGAGGCGGAAGAAGCCATCATGCGGATAACATCCTCATCCACAATACCGTCACCGGCGATCAGCGTATCGGTTACATGGCTTTCCACCGTATCATCGGATGACACAGCCGCAGCAATACCGGCCTGCGCCCATGCGGAAGATGCGCCCTGCCCGATAGGAGCAGCCGCTATCACCGTGACTGGCAAAGGATTGAGCTGCAGGGCGCAAAACAGCCCTGCCAGCCCACCGCCGACAATTATAATCTGATTGGGTTTCGTGCTCATCGTCACGCCGTCAGTTTTTCAGATTGATCATACGTTCAACAGCCTGCCGCGCTTTGACAGCCATTGTTGCGTCAACAAAAACCTCACCGCTCATATTAACCAGCGTGTCGAGAATTTTCGGCAGGGTAATGCGCTTCATATGCGGGCAGAGATTGCACGGTTTGACGAATTCCACCTCCGGTACTTCCGCAGCAATATTGGAGGCCATCGAGCATTCGGTCACCAGCATCACCTTGGCCGGACGATTGTCGCGCACATAGTCAATCATGCCTTTAGTGGAACCAGCAAAATCAGCCACAGCCACCACTTCCGGCGGGCACTCCGGATGGGCAACAATCTGCACCGACGGATCGGCGGCGCGGTACGCCAGTAACTCATCCGCTGTAAAGCGTTCATGCACTTCGCAGCGCCCCTTCCATGTCAGCACTTTCACGGAAGTCTGCGCCGCCACATTCTGCGCCAGAAACTCATCAGGAATGCACAGCACGCGATCAACGCCGAAGCTCTCCACCACCTGCACGGCATTGGCAGAAGTGCAGCAAATATCGCTCTCGGCTTTCACATCGGCAGATGTGTTGACATAGGTGACAATTGGCACACCCGGATAGGTCTCGCGCAGCAGACGCACATCGGCACCGGTGATGGATTCCGCCAGCGAACAGCCTGCCTTCATATCCGGTATCAGCACGGTCTTTTCAGGGCTGAGCAGTTTTGAGGTTTCCGCCATGAAATGCACGCCGCATTGCACGATAATATCGGCATCGACACGGGCAGCCTCGCGCGCCAGCTGCAAGCTGTCGCCGACAATATCCGCCACACAATGGAAGATTTCCGGAGTCTGATAATTATGGGCGAGGATAACGGCGTTGCGCTGTTTTTTGATACGGTTGATCGCCGCCACATAAGGCGCATAAGCAGGCCACTCGATGCGCGGAATATGATGCGCCACGCGCTGATAGAGATGCTCGGTTTCTGCAGCGATCTCCGGTGTATAGTCCAGAGACGGCATTTCAAAAACGCCGAAACGTTCTGCCGCGCTACGGATTTCACCTTTATTCAGGTTCTCTTTTGTGGTGGCTGTGGTCATAATCTGCCTCATAAAGCAGCACTAAAGCTGCCCTCTCCTTTTCCCCTTAACCGTCTTTCTGCTATTTATACTCAATTCGAGCATAATAATCAGAAAGAAAAAGACGGTTAAACCGTGGCGCGAATCTTTATGCCTATTACAGTTTCATGACAAGGAATTATTTTGCTCAAAGTGAGTAAAATTAATCATCAACTTATTCGGACAGCGCAAAACCCAAGTAACCGATCTTTTGAAAACACTGCAAAATCAATTAATAAGACAAGCGGATGAAGCATTCTCACTCAAGCCTCTTTCAAGCGTAAAAAAAATAATGTAATCGCTATTACACAATAGATTTACCGGCATTATCGCTGAAAGAACACACAGCATGTCCACACCACAGCAAGACTATCGAAGCCCTTCCATGCCCTGGCTGATCATTATAGCCGGTTGCCTCATCACCTTTCTGACCTTTGGCCCACGCTCGGCCATGGGCTTTTTCCAGCTGCCGATCATCGGGGACAAGGGCTGGGATCGCAGCACCTATGGTCTGGCTATGGCATTGCAAAACCTGTTCTGGGGTGCCGGTCAGCCAATCTTTGGTATGATTGCCGATAAATATGGTTCGTGGCGCGTGCTGCTGATGTCCGGTATTTTCTATGCATCCGGCTTATTATTAATGGCGCATGCGGATGCCCCGATTGCCCTGCATATTGGTGGCGGCGTGCTGGTTGGTCTTGGTGTTGCCGCCGGCTCTTACGGGATTATTCTCTCGGCCTTTGCCCGTCATGTCAGCGCACAGCAGCGCAGTCTGGTCTTCGGTCTCGGCACCGCAGCCGGTTCTGCGGGTATGTTCGCTTTTGCGCCGATTTCGCTAGGTCTGATTGAACGCTTCGGCTGGTCAGATGCGCTCGTATGGCTTGGCGTTGCTATGCTGCTGGTGCCATTACTTGCCATCCCGCTGCGCGGTAATGCCTCTAATGCGCGGATGCCGGACACGAGTGCCAAGCAAACTGTTGCCGAGGCGCTCAAAGAAGCATTGAGCCACAAAAGCTATCTGTTTCTGACAGCCGGTTTCTTTGTCTGCGGCTTTCAGGTGGCTTTCATTACCACGCATTTTCCGGCCTATATTTCCGATATCGGCGTGGATAAACATTATGCTGTCTGGGGATTGGCACTGATTGGCTTTTTCAACATTATCGGTTCGCTTGGCGCAGGCTTCCTCGGCCAGACTCATTCCAAGCCGAAAATGCTGGCGCTGATCTATCTGCTGCGCTCGATACTCGTCGCCGGTTTTATTCTGCTGCCGCAGTCCGGCACCAGTGTGCTGATCTTCTCGGCCATTATGGGGCTGCTCTGGCTCTCGACCGTACCGCCGACCAATGGTCTTGTCGCGACGATGTTCGGCACCCGCCATCTTGGTTTGCTCGGCGGCATGGTGTTCTTCTCCCACCAGATCGGCTCATTCATTGGTGTCTGGCTCGGTGGCACGCTCTACCAGCTTTATAACAGCTATGATGCGGTGTGGTGGCTGAGCATTATTCTCGGATTGTTTGCGGCGCTTATCCATCTGCCGATCCGTGAAACAGCAGTACAGCGTCCTGTACTCGCGGCAGCCTGATTAAGCTGCCCGATTTAAAGCAGAAATAAAGCCGGAGCGCGACTCCGGCTGTTGCTGACCGCGCGGCTCCCACACATGGCGGGTGAAAAAAAAGCCGGTCAGTTTAAACGCCGTACAAATATCCGGCACAGTCTCTGCCCGTACCCGCGAATTACAAACAAATTCCGGCATCGCCAGCAACCGGTCTGCCCAAGGCGCACCGGCATCACGGGAAACGGCTCGTCCGCTTTTCGGCGAAACATAAATCAGATCAGTCGTACCGCCGGTTGCGGCACAGCTTTTGAGATCAAGGCCAAAGCCCAGCTCTTCAAGCAACATCAGTTCAAAACGCAACAGCAACTCACCGGCAGCCACCGGCGTGTCACAATGCTCCAGCAAAAGCTGCAATGTCTCATAGAGATTTTCGTGCGGGTCACGCTCCGGCAGCAAACGCAAATGCGCTGCGGCCAGCTGAATAGCAAACAGCGCCACCGGCAGATCAATCAGCCGCGCTGCGGAAAAGCTCAAAGGTTCAATCTGGTAAGACCCCAGATGCTCATCGAGCCGCGCCCACCAATGTAGTGAAACATGATTGCCGACCTGCAACATCGGCTGCATACGCTTGGAGCGGCCGCCGCGCACCACACCCATATGGCGGCCATGGGCACGGGTCATCACCTCCACAATGGCACTGCTCTCGCCATGCCGTCTTGTGCCGAGAATGATGCCCTCGTCGTGCCACTCCATAATCAGCTATCCTCAGGAATTCGGGAATTCCAGACCCATTTCACGGTAACGCTCAGGGTCATTGCCCCAGTTGTCACGCACTTTCACGAACAGGAACAGATGAACCGGTTGCTCGAGAATAGCAGACATTTCCTTGCGGGATGCCTGACCGATCGCCTTGATCGTCTCGCCTTTATGGCCGAGAACAATTTTCTTCTGGCTGTCGCGCTCAACATAAACAACCTGTTCGATACGCACCGAACCGTCTTTGCGCTCTTCCCACTTTTCGGTTTCTACCGTTGAGGAATAAGGCAGTTCCTCATGCAGGCGCAGATAGAGCTTCTCACGGGTTACTTCCGCAGCAAGCTGACGCATCGGCATATCGGAAATCTGATCTTCCGGATAATACCAAGGGCCGTAAGGCATTTGGGCGACCAGATATTTCAGCAGGTCTTTACAGCCCGAACCGTTCAGCGCCGAAATCATGAAAGTGCTTTCAAATTTCACTTTCTCATTGGCAGCCTGTGCCAGTTCCAGCAACTTTGGCGGATCAACACGATCCACCTTATTGAGGATCAGAATTTTCTTCTGATGCGTGTTTTCAAGGCTGGTTAGCAGAGCCTCAGCTGCCTCATTCAGACCGCCCTGTGCATCGAGCAGGATCAGCACCAGATCGGCATCACGGGCACCGCCCCATGCGGTTGTGACCATAGCGCGGTCAAGACGGCGCTTCGGCTTGAAGATACCCGGTGTGTCAACCAGCACGATCTGTGTCTGATCTTCAGTGATAATGCCACGCACCAGAGCACGGGTGGTCTGCACCTTATGGGTCACAATCGACACTTTGGTGCCGACCAAGCGGTTCACCAAAGTGGATTTGCCCGCATTCGGCGCACCAATCAGTGTCACAAAACCCGAACGGGTTTGTGTTTCTGTTGTGGTTGCGCTGTCACCCTGCGGATGGTTGATTTCAGTCATTTTTATCTCTTTTAAGCCAAGCGCTATATCGGAAATGCTCTGAAGAACCTGCGCAGGTTTAACGAGCTCTATTTAAGTTTAGCGCACATCTTATTCCGAAAA
This sequence comes from Hyphomicrobiales bacterium, assembly GCA_900470735.1. Taxonomy (GTDB): domain Bacteria; phylum Pseudomonadota; class Alphaproteobacteria; order Rhizobiales; family Rhizobiaceae; genus Pseudochrobactrum. The sequence goes on from UCCC01000001.1 coordinate 180,238, forward strand.
CCGGTTTCCACTTTTCGGGATGTGCTTAAGTTTAGCGCAAATACGGAAACTTTATAAGATCAGTTATTTCTGCCAAACGCCTTGGCGGTGCAGCAGATTTTCAGCGGCGTCTTGTTCGGCAATACGCTTGGAGCGCCCTGTACCGGTTGCCGGCTGGAAACCGGAAATCGCCACTTCTACCACAAAGACAGGCTCATGGTCGGGACCAGTGCGGCTGACAATGCGGTAAACAGGTTGCAATTTGCCTTGCTGCTTGCCCTGCTGATGCGCCCATTCCTGCAACTCTGTTTTGGCATCGCGACGCGCAGCATCGCTCACTCTGGAGCGCGGCTCCCAGTATTTCAGCACAAAACCACGTGCAGCCTCTATGCCACCATCGAGATAGATCGTAGCAATCAGCGCTTCAATCACATCAGCGCGCACATTGAGCAGGCGCTTGTCATTGAGGCTTTTGATGTCGGAGCCGGTTTCAATCAAGTCACCCAGACCGATTTCATCGGCAACAGATGCACAGCCTTCAGCACTCACCAGCGCATTCAGGCGCACGGACAACTCGCCTTCCGGCGCATCGGGAAAAGCTGCAAACAGCATTTCCGCAATAATCAGTCCGAGAACACGGTCACCGAGAAACTCCAGCCGCTCATAATTGGAGCCGGATTGCGGCCGCGCACTGGAATGTGTCAATGCGCGCTCAAGGCGCGCATGATCAATAAAAGTATGGCCGGTTTTTTCTTGCAGTATTTTTATACGCTGGCGATCAGAAACCATTGTCAGGCTCCTGACCGACAACATTATTGTTATTTAAATTAGTCAAAACACACATCAGTTATTTGTCGTTACAACGGATTTTGGATTTTCCGTTGCACCGACCCAGTTCAGCAAGCGGTCAAACCGCAGATTGGTCGGCCAGCGCCACAGTTCCAGCGGGCTGTATTTTCCGGAGATCGAGAAGAAAATGACATTCGCGCGGCCAACGAAATTCTCATATGGCACATAGCCGACAGAATAACGGCTATCCAGCGAATTGTCACGGTTATCACCCATCATGAAATAGTGACCGGCAGGCACTTCGAACACCCGCGTATTGTCACCCATTGCATTCGGGCTAACGTCCAGAGTTTCGTAGGAAACGCCGTTCGGCAGTGTCTCACGATAGACTTCAATCGGACGATTTTCGTCAGTCACATCCGGATTGGAAATTTCACCGACTTTTTCACGCGGGACAGCGACATCATTGATGTAGAGAATGCTGTCACGCACCTGAATTTTATCGCCCGGCAGGCCGATCACGCGCTTGATATAATCAATATTGGTGTCGCTCGGCAGTTTGAAAACTGCAACATCACCACGCTTCGGCTCGGAGCCCCAGATGCGGCCCTCGAACAGATCCGGCGAAAACGGCAGAGAATATTTCGAATAGCCATAAGCATATTTGGAAACGAACAGATAATCGCCCTCCAAAAGCGTCGGACGCATGGAACCTGACGGAATGCTGAATGGCTGGAACAGCAAAGTACGGATGACAAGCGCCAGCAGCAGAGCCTGCACAATAATACTGACGAGTTCACCGGCACCGCCGGATTTTTTCACTTCACTCTTGTTAGACAAGCTCGACCTTCTCCGCTTTTGCGCGCGTTTATTGTGCGACTCTTAACCTCTACAAAGCCATGAAGCAATCAGGAACTCACTGATCAAAGGACAGCAGCCTGCCTGCGTTGCATAAAACCCGCATTTAGAGCGTGTCGCGTTTGGTTCTATACGCTGCGCTCGCTCTATCTGTTTGCTTTTACGCATGTCGTTTCCGGAAAACCGGTTCCCACTTTTCCGCGACATGGTTTTGGTTTGACGCATGTCGTTTCCGGAAAACCGGTTCCCACTTTTCCGCGACATGCTGCAGGCCGGTTTTTCAATAAAAAACATCATACCGGCTCTTGCTTTTATGACCCGCGATTCATGACTAAAAGACGAACCGTTCTGATCCTGAAAATTGTTCAAATTATTGCACAGACTGGCATTTTCATTCTGGTTATCGCGAAAATTCCATGATGTATTCTGTGTTGCAATATTGAAAATCAGTGTTCAACCGGTCTCATTAAAAGAACGTCAGGTACTGAATAAAACGCAGGGGAATAAAAAGATCATGACACAACCGGTCGAAATCCGTCTCTTCACCGCACAGGACAAAGCGGCATGGCTGCCATTGTGGAAAGCCTATCAGGATTTTTACAAAACCAGCATTGCCGATGATGTCACAGATAAAAGCTGGGAGAGATTACTGGATAGTGCAGAACCGATGAATGGCGCATTGGCTTTTGTAGATGATCAGGCCGTCGGCCTTGTCCATTACATCCGCCATCGCTCCACATGGGCGATAGGTGATTACTGCTATTTGCAGGATCTCTACGTTAATCCGGAAATTCGCAGCAAAGGCATCGGACGCGCATTGATTGAGCATGTCTATAAGGCTGCGGCAGAGAACGGTTGCTCACGCGTCTATTGGCTGACCCACGCGACCAATACCGATGCAATGGTGCTCTATGACCGTGTTGCCGATAAGTCCGGCTTCATCCAATATCGTAAAATGCTGTGAAATATAAAAGCGCCCGTGATCACAATACGGGCGCTGTTCTTAGTTTAAGCCGGAACTGCTTCAATAATCACAAAAGCCTGCGCCATCGGATATTCGTCCGTAATGCTCAGATGCACCACAGCCTTCATACCTTCCGGCATCATTGACTGCAGCCGCACCTCAGCACCATTGGTCAGACTCATGGTCGGCTTACCAGAAGGCAGGTTGATCACTTCCATATCCCGCCAGAACACACCATGCGACAGACCGGTGCCCAAAGCTTTTGAGCAGGCTTCTTTGGCGGCAAAACGCTTGGCATAGGTATCAGCCTGACGTTTGCGGCTTTCAGCCTTGGCACGTTCGCGCTCTGTAAACACCCGCTCAGTGAAACGACTGCCATGACGGGCAAGCGTCTTTTCAATGCGGCGGATATCAATCAGATCGCTGCCGATACCAATAATCATCGGGATATGCCCTGCTGTCCGGCCAGAGTTTTCTTCACCACAATGCGCTGTAAACGCTTATGGCGATAATTCATCGTCGCCCAGCGTGCAGCAACATACACCGCCAGCGCACAACCGAGACCCAGCACCAGTGAGCCGAACAGCATCGGCTTCAAAATCGGCTGCCAAAGCTCTTCAAAACTCATTTGCTTGAAGATTTCGCTTTCCAGAATACGGGTCAGCGGCAGAGCCTGCGACTGACCGTTTTCATCAACGATCATACGGCCGACTTCATAAGTGCCACCCCAGATAAACGGAATAGTCAGCGGATTGGCCAAAGCCGTGCCAATCGCCGCAGCAGCAATATTACCGGCAATCAGATAAGCGAGGATAATCGCGAGAATAAGATGAAAGCCGAAGAACGGCGTAAAGGCTGCAAAGACACCAACGGCAAGTCCGGCTGCAACCGCATGCGGGCTGGCCGTAATACGGGTAATCCGCTTACCCATATAGCGCAATGAGCGTGAAAAAGAACGGCGCGGCCAGATCATTGTGCGAAGGCGCTCCCTGTAGCTCAAGGGTTCTCTGCGTCTGAACAACATTACTCTCTGTTACCATCCTGTTTCATATAGCGGCTGCATCATGCATTATTATCAGAAGATAATTCTGCTACCGACAGCCATAATCAAGGCTTCATAGGCTGGAAAGCCTCATGAAGCTACTGACATAATACGATATTAAGGCTTTTTTAACAGTCATTTCTTGCAAGCACAGAGCGTGAAAGTGCCGCAACACATGAGAAGCGCACCATTTCAGCCTGTTTCACCCCCAAAAACAAAGCAAGCATCGCACTGATCCGCCGCGCCCCCGTGGCTGATCAGGCGATGCCCTTTGCAGGCAATTCCCGCGCTGAAGCTTACCCCTTCAGCTTGCAGTCCCTGCCCCTTTCTCCGCATCTGCCCGCGCCCCCGCGGCTAATGCGAAGCTCTGTTACATGGCCGGTATATATGGCCATGCTAAAACCCGGCCATCCTTAGACGGCCATGCTGAAGCCCGGCCGGTTTTATACGGCCATACTAAAACTATGCGCACATTCTCGGCGGAACTCATCAAAGACGGCTGCAACCAGCCGCACCAGAGAATGATGTTCAGGCGCCATAGTGATCACCGCGTCCTGAACGTTGACGATGCCGTCTACGCTCAACGGCCGTAGCAATGCCAGCTCGTCTGAGAAGTTAACGCCCGGTGCAACTGCATTCAGATCAACACGGAAATCGCACATCAGTTTTTCAATGATCTGCGCCCGCAAGCGGTCTGAATCATTAAATGCATAACCACGGATAACCGGCGCACGTTCACTCAGCACCGCAGCTTTGTACTGACCAATATCAGCAATATTCTGCGTATAGCCTTCGCGGAACTGCGAGATTGACGATGCACCGAAACCAAGCAGTGTCGGGCAGTCATCATCCGTATAGCCCTGAAAGTTGCGGCGCAGCTGACCAGCTTTGGCGGCTACGGCCAGCGCATCTTCCGGCAGCGCATAATGGTCGATGCCTACGGCCTCATAGCCCATCGCCATGAATGTCTCACCGACGATCTGCGCTTGTTCATAACGGGCATCGGCATCCGGCAACAGACTGGTGTCGATCAGGCGCTGATTGGCACGACGCGCAGGCAAATGCGCGTAACCGTAACAGGCAATACGGCTCGGACGGAATGCCGCCACGCGTTTGCAAGTCTCGCGCAATGTCGCAACAGTTTGCAGCGGCAGACCATAGATCAAATCGAAGTTCAGACTGGTAATACCAACCTGCCAGAGCGAATTGACCGCTGCCTCAACCTGCTCAATCGGCTGCACGCGGCCGATAGCCTCCTGCACATCCGGATTGAGATCCTGCACACCAAGGCTGGCGCGGTTCACGCCCACGTCTGCAAGATCGCGGCACAGTTTCTTGTCAACTTTGCGCGGATCAAGCTCAATCGCATGTTCCATATCATCAGCAAAATCGAACTGCTCACGCAGCACCTGCGTGATACGGGCAATGCCCTCGCCACCAAGAATACTTGGTGTCCCGCCACCCCAATGCAGATGAACTGCTTTCGGGCGTTCGGTCAGATATTGCCCTGTCTGGCGAATTTCACGGATCAGGATATCGGCATAGGCCTCAATCACTGTATCACGCCGCGCAATCTTGGCATGACAACCGCAATAGTGGCAGAGGTCACGACAATAAGGCACATGAAGATAGAGAGAAACCGGTTCCCCCTGCCTTAATCGCCGTAACCACGCCTCATACTGATCTTTCCCGACTGCCGGAGAGAAATCCGCGGCAGTCGGATAAGATGTATAGCGGGGTACGGCAAGAGAAGCATAATGTCTTGCCGCAATCTCCGTCATACTGTTTGTCCTTTACCGGCAGCAGCTGCCTGTTCTTTCAGTTTCATTTCCGGCGTAGCCGGCCCACCTTTCATTTTCGGCGCAAGCGCCGGGGCGCGCACCAGCACGTCGTTGCGCAACTCAAACCACATGGCATTGAAAATTGCGAAGGAAGCGGCAAGTCCCAATCCAAGTATCCAGGAAAAGTACCACATTTCATTGTTCCTTTTTCTTGTCTCTTCAAAGGGTTAGTAAGCATTAGGCGTATTATCGACACTGTCTTTCGTAATCGGTCCGCGCATCACGCTATAGACCCAGCTGGTATAGAGAAGAATGAGCGGCAGAAAGATCACTGTCGCGATGAGCATGATGAACAGCGTCAGATGGCTGGAAGAAGCATCCCACACAGTCAGACTTGCATTCGGCATTACCGAGCTTGGCAGCAGGAACGGGAACAGAGACACGCCCGCGGTGCTGATAATCCCGAAGATACCGGCACTGCTGCACAAGAAGGCCAGCGTACCTTTGCGGCAATGCAGAGCAATAAAGCTCAGAGCCATACCGGCAAAGCCGAGCACAGGCGCAATCAGCATCCAGCTATGTTTGGTGTAGTTTTCCATCCATACGCCCGAGCCGGTTGTTACTGTTTTGAGCATCGGGTTCGACGGTCCGGCCACATCCTGAACAGATGTCACGACATAACCATTGATACCGAAGGCCAGCCAGACGCCTGCAAGCGCAAACAAAACGACGCTGAGCAGCGCTGCGATTTTACCGAAGCTGCGGGCACGCTCACCAACTACACCCGGCACACGGGCAACGATCACAGTCGCGCCATGAGCCACCAGCATAGTCAAACTGACCAGACCGCAAAGCAGTGCAAAAGGTGTCAGCAGGCCGAAGAAGTTGCCGTCGTAATAAATGCGCATGGCACTATCGAAACGGAACGGCACACCGAGCAGAACATTACCGACAGCAACACCGAAGATCAGAGCCGGTACGAAACCGCCGATGAACAGTGCCCAGTCCCAAGTGGAGCGCCATGTGGTATTTTCCACTTTACTGCGGAATTTAAAGCCGACCGGACGCAGGATCAGTGCCAGCAAAATAGCGATCATCGCCAGATAAAAGCCGGAGAATGATACCGCATAAAGTGCAGGCCATGCCGCAAAAATCGCACCACCACCAAGGATGAGCCAGACCTGATTGCCTTCCCATGTCGGGCCGATCAGGTTGATCAGCATACGACGCTCTTCATCTGTTTTGGCTGCGAAAGGCAACAGTGTGCCAACGCCCAAATCAAAACCGTCCATGATCGCGAAACCGATCAGCAGCACGCCAAGTAACAGCCACCAGATCAGGCGCATTGTTTCGTAGTCTAAAGGAATACTTGTCATTATCTTGTTCCTTTCGCCTGATTAACCGTTGTTCTGCATTTTCAGGAGTACGGGATCCTGCGCCATGTCGACATCAGGGCGTACCGGTTCTTTTGGTCCGGCTTTGACGGTACGAACCATCAGCCAGATCATCACAACCAACAAAGCGGTATAGACAGTCAGGAAGAAACCAAGGCTGATCACCAGATCAGTCATAGTCAGATTGGAAGCCGCATAGAATGTCGGCAGCACACCTTCAATTGCCCATGGCTGACGGCCATATTCAGCAACAATCCAGCCGGCCTCAATCGCGATCCATGGTAGCGGCAAGGAAATCACCGCAATTTTAAGCAGGGTACGATTGGTATATTGGTGGATGCGGTGCATGCTGGCCAGAACAAAGGCCACAGCAAAGAATGCGATGAAGTAGAAGCCCAGTGCCACCATCAGACGGAACGACCAGAACAAGGTGCCGACGCTCGGAATTGTATCTTCAGCAGCTTTGCGGATTTCCTGCGGGGTCGCATTCTGAATATCATCGCGGTAGCGCTTCAGCAGCAGACCATAGCCGAGATCCTGCCAATTAGCGTTGAAGGCTTCACGGGCTTCAGCGTCATTCGGGTTAGCGCGGACACGATCGAGGTCAACGGAGGCTTTGATACCGTTTTCGATACGTCTTTCAGCCATATCAACCAGATCATTGATACCCGGCAGTTCTGTGCTCAGACTGCGTGTGGTGATCAGACCCAAAACATATGGAATATGAACTTCATAGCTGTTCTGGCCATCACCCGGAATTGCAAACAGGTTGAAACCGGCAGGTGCAGGTTCTGTTTCCCACATTGCTTCCATAGCAGCGATTTTCATCTTCTGCTGTTCTGTTGCCACGTAACCGCTTTCGTCACCCAGCACGACCACCGACAAAGCTGCAGCCAGACCGAAAGAAGCCGCAACAGTGATCGAGCGTCTTGCGATTTCTACATGCTTGCCACGCAGCAGATAAAGACTGCTGATCGCAACGATAAACATGGCGCCCGTTACATAACCGGCACTGACAGTGTGAACGAATTTAGCCTGCGCAACCGGATTGAACAGCACAGCCATAAAGTCTGTGACTTCCATACGCATTGTATCGGGATTGAAAACCGCACCGACCGGATTTTGCATCCAGCCATTGGCAATCAGAATCCACAATGCGGAGAAATTGGCGCCCAGCGCCATCAGCCATGTGACGATCAGATGCGCCACGCGCGACATACGCGCCCAGCCGAAAAAGAACAGGCCGATAAAGGTTGCTTCGAGGAAGAAAGCCATCAGGCCTTCAATTGCCAGCGGGGCACCAAAAATATCGCCTACATAATGGCTATAGTAACTCCAGTTCATACCGAACTGAAATTCCATCACGATCCCTGTGGCGACGCCCATGGCAAAGTTAATGCCAAACAGCACGCCCCAGAACATTGTCATCCGGCGCCAGATATCGCGACCGGTCATAACATAAACGGTTTCCATAATTGCCATAAGCAAAGACAGACCGAGTGTCAGGGGAACGAAGATAAAATGGTACATAGCTGTTGCAGCGAACTGCAATCTTGATAAATCAACGACAGTAAAGTCAATCATAGTTTCAGCCTTTTATCCTAAGGTAGACCGACGGTTTACATGCAGACCTGCCACACTATTCTGCGGCGTCGCTTATTTATGCACTCTTTATTAAAAAAGGCGATGCTAAATTAGTAAACAATCTAAGTCTTGCCGAATTCGCCCCTTTACAGGCGACTCCGCCTCCCCTTAGAGGCATTTGTAACAGGCCGCGAAATAGCCGCATTGATTTTGATCAATGCCTCAAAAACAGAAACAGGCGGAGAATACCCCACCTGCCCGATGTCACCAACCTGACCATTATTTCAGGGACAGCCACTGCGTGGCATGAACATCCATAATATTATCCTGCCAGCCTTCAACCTGATCAGAAACCAGTGCGCGGGACGCATAAGTCAGCAACGGAATTATCACCTGTTCTTTCAGCAATAAGCGCTCTGCATCCGCCAAAATATCAGCGCGCGCTTTCAAATCCGTGGTTTTAGCTGCCTTCTCAAGCAGAGAATCATAGGTTTTGTTTGACCATTTCGGATAATTGAAACTGTTGCCGGTCTGATAAAGAAACAGGAAACTTTGCGGATCGCTGTAATCCCCGACCCAGCCATCACGTGCCAGATTAAAATCACCATCTTCGCGCAGGAAGTTAAAATAAGTTGTGCCTTCCAGCTCATTCAGCTTTGCTTTAATGCCGATATTCTTCAGCATATCGGCGACTGCAGCCATAACATTTTTATGGTTTTCCGACGTACTGTAGTAAAGCTCAAGCGTCAGACTGTCCGGCGCAACACCCGCTTCTTTCAACAGCGCCTTTGCCTTATCCTCGCGATCAAGAATATCCACATTGGCAAAATCCTGTTTCACGCCGCCGCTGACATAATTATCAATACCGGGCGGCACCAAAGAATAAGATGGCAGCATTGTTCCCCGCCAAACTTCATCGGCAAGAAAATCACGATCAATTACCATAGAAATCGCACGGCGCACCTGCATATCTTGCAACGGGCTACCATCTTTACCCTTCACGTCCAGCCAGTAACTGCCTAGTTGCGGGGCAATGTGTAATTGCTCGCCGAACTCTTTTTTCATATAATCCATTTGCTCGGCCGGAACATCCGAACAAATCTGAACTTCTTTTGCCTCAAACAGGCGCATACAACTGGCACGATTTTCAAACGGCAACCAGTTCACCTCATCGATCTTCACCTTATCCGCATCGTAGTAATAAGGGTTCTTTTTCATGACGATCTTGTCATTTGGTACAAAGCTGACCAGCTGATACGCGCCATTACTGACAAAATTTTCCGGTGCAGTGAATTTTTTGCCGTGAATTTCCACGTTTTTCTTGTTCAAGGGAAAAGCCATACTCTGAGACAAGAGCTGTACAAAATATGGTGTTGAGGCTTCCAAAGTAATTTTTAATGACTGTTCATCAAGCGCTTCAACACCCAGTTTCTCCTTGGGCATTTTACCCATAGCAATTGCCTCAGCATTTTTGATAGGAAAAAACACATTGGCATAAGGTGCAGCCGTTTGCAGGTCTAAAAATCTTTGAAAAGTGAATACAAAATCTGACGCAGTTACCGGCTCACCATTTGACCATTTGGCATTATCACGCAGATGAAAAACATAAGTCATTCCGTCTGGTGAAAGCTCCCATGATTTAGCAACGCCAGGAATGATTACACCTTTTGCATCCTCCATCACCAGTCCCTGATAAAGGTCACTAAATAATCGCCCTTCAACAACAGCCGTCGTAAGCTGCATATCCAGTGTAGACGGATCGCCGTCATTACCGCGATTTAAAACGGTTTCTGCATGTGTAAAACCAGAAAAAACGGATAATAATATGCCTGAAAATAGTAATGGCCGGAACATGCTCCCTCCGAGAATAAAATAACTTAAAATATCTCCCGCTCAGCCATTGATCATACGTGCATGCCAGATCAATAAAATCCCAACAAAATACAGAAACACGAAACGCGCCACAAAAATGCAGCGCGCATCAAGTTCAAAAATAAAATGAAAAATCAGCTTTTAAATTCAGCGCCCGCGACCGCTGCGAGCGAGCGATGTGAAAGAATGCTGACTGTATTGGCATCGGGCAGCTGAATAAGCCCTTGTGTACGCATTTTTGTGAAACAACGGCTGACAGTTTCGATTGTAAGGCCGAGGTAATCAGCAATATCTGTGCGGTTCATCGCCAAATGTACCGGATTGGCAGGCTGCCCGATCCGCTCTGCCTGTGCCGACAGCACCAGCAAGAAAGACGCCAGTTTCTCAACCGGTGCAAGACGGCCAAGTACAAGCTGGTTATCCCGCGACTGGCGCAGTGCCTCGCGGGTCATCACATAGAGCCGGTCTTTCAGAGCTGGATGCGCATCCATCAGATCATCCATTTCGCTCACGGCGAAACTGCACAATGTAGACGGCACCACAGCTTCCGCCGTTTGCGAATAGGTTCCGTCATCGGCTAATCCGAGATAGTCACCCGGATATAAAAATCCGGAAATCTGACGACGGCCGTCCGGCAGCAATGTGAAAAGGCGCAGAAGACCAGCGGTCAGACTGAAGACTTTCAGTTTCGGTGCGCCCTCTTCCACCAGCATTTCACCGGTTTCAAGTTTGCGCGAAGTCATAATAGATTCAAGCGCGTCCAGTGCATCATCCTGCAATGCTGCACAAATTGCCATTTTACGCACTTCGCAATCAGTACAGGCACCGCAAGGTTCACGATGACGCTGAGTTTGTTTTGTCTGAGCTGATAATACTGAAACCACGATGATGCCTTGTAAGTGCCCCGACGGGGTTAGCGCATAAAAACAATAAAAAGCGACGAGCCAAATGGCGCTTCATGTCATACAGAATGCGCCCCTCATGCCATGAATAGGCAGTAATTTCTATATCACGAACAGGCCTGCGTCAAAAAACGCACTCATAATAAATAGGGCTCGGCTTTGCACTTCACAATGCAAAGCCGATTTGCAATCAGATATTGCGGCTGCCCGGTTTAATTGCAGGAAGTGCTGCCAGTTCCGGCGGCAGATTATCCTTATCATAGGACGGCACTTCATATTCAGCCAAGGCGATCAGCTTGGTGCCAACATCGGCCTTACCGGCAGAGCGGTCAACGATACAGGCTGCAGCAACAACTTCAGCCTTCAGATCGCGCAATGTCTCAATGGTTTCGCGGATCGACAAGCCGGTTGTGACAATATCTTCCACGATCACAACACGGGAGCCTTCCGGCAACTCAAAACGGCGCAGCTTGAACACACCATTTTCACGCTCAACCCAGATCGACGGCACGCCGAGATGGCGCGATGTTTCATAGGACGGAATCAAACCACCGATTGCAGGGCCAACAACATAGTCGATCGGGCCCAGATCAGCGGCTTTGATCTTTTCGGCCAATGCCTTGCATAGTTTTTCTGTCTTGTCGGCATGCATGAACACCCGTGCTTTTTGCAGGAAAACAGGACTGCGGCGACCGGAGGTCAGGATAAAATGCCCTTCAAGAATGGCACCCGCCTCACGAAACACGCCCAGCACATCTTCAGTATTCATAATAGCCTCTTATCCGTTAACGCGCTGCGCATCGCTGACACAGGCGCTTTCTTTCAATTGCGTAATAATGCGGTTGAGATGTTTGAGATCCCAAACTTCAAGATCAATAATCATTTCCGTAAAGTCCGGCGCAGTGCGCACCATGGAAAGATTGTGAATATTCGTATCATTCGCAGAAACTACCTGTGCAATTTCAGCCAATGAGCCCGGTGAGTTGATTGCGGAGACCGATACACGAGCCGGGAAACGCTCATGCATTTCACTGTCGATATCCCAGCGCACATCAATCCAGCGCTCCGGCTGATCGTCATAAGCAGTCAATGCGGAAGACTGGATCGGGTAAATGGTAATCCCTACCCCCGGTTGCAAAATCCCGACGATACGGTCACCCGGCACAGCACCTTCCGGCGCAAAACGTACCGGCAAGTCGGAATTAGCTCCGCGGATCGGCACGGCATGATTTTGTGCCGCAGCCTGCTTCTGCGCTTCCTCAGCATTGCCGCCTTCCGGCACTTTAAAGATCATACCCGCTGCATTTTGCAGGTTGAACCAGCCCTTCTCGCCGGTTTTGGCAGGGCTGCCAGCCGTCACGCGTGTATCCTGATAATCAGGATAAACAGCCTTCAAAACGTCGCCGGATGATAATTCACCACGACCAACCGCCGCAAACACATCTTCGATATCCTTGCGCGCCAGACGCGACAGTGCCGGTTTCAGCAAATCTTTAGTGAAGGTCTTGCCGCTGCGCTCAAATGCACGCTCGAGAATACGCATTCCGAGACCGGAATATTGCTTACGCACCGCTGCACGGGTTGCGCGACGGATAGCCGAACGCGCCTTACCAGTAACAACGATAGATTCCCAAGCGGTTGGCGGCACCTGCGATTTCGAGCGGATAATGTCGACTTCATCACCGTTTTTCAGTTCAGTCATCAGCGGCATCATACGGCCGTTGATCTTCACGCCAACGGTAGAATCCCCGATATCCGTATGCACGGCATAGGCAAAATCAATCGGTGTTGCACCGCGCGGCAGTGCAATCAGGCGGCCTTTCGGCGTAAAGCAGAAGACCTGATCCTGAAACAGTTCCAGCTTGGTATGTTCCAGAAACTCTTCCGGATTGTCACCTTCCGACAGTGCTTCAATCGTCCGGCGCAACCATGCATAGGCGTTGGATTCCGTGGAAATCGCAGTTGGCACAGTATTGCTGCGACCATCTTTATAGATCGAATGGGCAGCCACACCATATTCTGCCACATCATCCATCGCACGGGTACGGATTTGCAGCTCTACACGCTGACGGGACGGACCGATAATCGTGGTATGGATTGAACGGTAATCATTCTGTTTCGGCGTTGAAATATAATCTTTGAAACGCCCAGGCACCATCGACCATGTGCGGTGAATAATACCCAGCGCCTTGTAACAATTATCAACATTATCAACGATAACGCGGAAGCCAAAAATATCGGAGAGCTGCTCGAACGACAGACCTTTGGTTTCCATTTTACGGAAAACCGACCACGGCTTTTTCTGCCGGCTGGAGACATCAGCCTGCAGGCCTTTCTCCTGAAAGAGCAGCGCCAGATCTGCTTCAATCTTACTGAGCAGGCCGCGGTTCTTTTCCATCAGTTCGGCAAGACGGTCAGTTACTGCGCGCCAAGCTTCCGGATTGATATAACGGAAAGCCAGCTCTTCCAGTTCTTCACGCATATCCTGCATACCCATGCGGCCAGCCAGCGGCGCATAGATATCCATGGTTTCTTCAGCAATACGCAGGCGCTTATCTTCGCGCATCACGCCGAGCGTACGCATATTGTGCAGGCGGTCGGCCAATTTCACCAGCAATACGCGTACATCATCAGAAATCGCCAGCAACAGTTTGCGCAAATTTTCTGCCTGCACAGCTTTTTTGGAAACCAGATCGAGCTTTTTAAGCTTGGTCAGACCTTCAACCAGCTTGCCGATTTCGGGGCCAAACAGCTGGTCAATCTCAGCGCGGGTTGCATCGGTATCTTCAATCGTGTCGTGCAGCAGCGCAATCGCAATCGTTGCCTCATCAAGACGCATATCGGTGAGAATGGCTGCAACTTCTAATGGGTGAGAAAAATAAGGATCACCGGACGCACGTTTCTGACTGCCATGTTTTTGCATCGCATAAACATAAGCTTTATTCAGCAGCGCCTCGTTTACATCAGGCTTATAGTGTTGCACCCGCTCAACCAGCTCATATTGGCGCATCATCAGCCTGCACTCCTCTTATTACAGTAAATTCCGCTCACATCACTCAAGTCATTTATCGCAACACAGGAAGTTACTGTAAAATGCAACCGGCACAAAGCGGCACCGGTTTAAAACACTGCATTCATTCAACAAATTCCGGCATTTTTTGTGCGGCATTTTATCAGCTGAATATTAAAACAGCCATTTTCGCACAAAATAAAGCGCCGCAGAGTGATCTGCAGCGCTTTAATAATCCGATCTTTACTGACACCGGCACATCATAAGAACAACCGGAAGTCCGTTGAAACAGCTTAAAGCGCCTCAACAAAAATCAGTAATCGTCGCTTTTCTCTGGTGCAACAAGACCTTCAATACCAGCAAGCAGATCTTCTTCGCTCATGCTGTCGAAAGTTACGATGTCTTCAGCGCCAACAATCGCTTCGCCAGTCAGTTCATCAATAGAACCGCTTATCTGCAATGGTGCTGGTGCTTCCGGTTCATCGATTTCCACATGCTTCTGCAGCGAATGGATCAGGTCTTCTTTCAGATCACCCGGCGACAGGGTCTCGTCAGCGATTTCACGCAGCGCAACAACCGGGTTTTTATCGTTGTCGCGATCAATGGTAATCTGACCGCCCTGTGAGATCTGACGTGCACGATGGCTGGCAAGCAGAACCAGCTCAAAGCGGTTGTCTACCTTGTCAACGCAATCCTCAACGGTAACGCGGGCCATAGATCGCCCCTTTCATCTCTCAAATTAATTCAGGAATTCTCGGCTTCCATAGCGTCACTTGACGCAAAAAACAAGTAAAAGCGCACAAAGCCTGCGATCAATCACCCAAAATACACAAGAGCAGGAAATGACACAACATCTTTCAAGAGCGGGAAAGGCATGAAAAACGATAATGCCTGCTAAAATCACAATGAAACATGCGAACCCGACATACAAGCCGGATACTCATTCGCCATGAATAAAAACAAGAATCGGCCGTCATTTTAAAATTTCGCTGTGCATTTCACCTCTGGCTAAAGCACAATGGAGCCACCCTTAAACCGTTTATACTCTTGCTCCCAAATGAATAGTTTTCATTTATTTGATATTTGTGATATCTTAATCACACATTTTCCCTGTCTTTTACCAATGAAGCAATAAAAACAACCTGTGATTGCTTGCCTTTCTGGATATGCGCCTTAGAACGCAAGATAGGAGAGGCTTTTTTCAAAAATAAAAATTGAAAAGTGCAGAGAATTAATCAGCGAAATATTATTTGCTGAAGAATGGATAATTATCAAAATGTTTGATTCACGCGAAAAAATCGCGCTTTTTATCGATGGCGCCAATCTTTACGCTGCATCGAAGACGCTCGGCTTTGATATTGATTACCGCAAGTTGCTAAAAGCCTTTCAAAAACGCGGCTACTTACTGCGTGCCTATTACTATACTGCACTTGTAGAAGATCAGGAATATTCATCTATTCGCCCGCTGATCGACTGGCTTGATTACAACGGCTATAAAGTGATCACCAAAGCTGCGAAAGAATTTACTGATGCAACCGGTCGTCGCAAAGTCAAAGGCAATATGGATATCGAACTTGCTGTCGATGCTATGCAGCTGACCGAGACCGTTGATCATTTTGTGATCTTCTCCGGTGACGGCGATTTCCGCTGCCTCGTAGAAGCACTGCAACGCCGCGGCCGCAAAGTCAGCGTTGTTTCAACGCTTACAACACAGCCACCAATGATTTCTGATGAACTTCGTCGTCAGGCAGATCATTTCCTTGATCTGATGACATTGAAGCCTGAAATCAGCCGTGAAGTTACCGAGCGTCCTGCACGCCGTATGGAAGAGGAAGAAGAGCTTTACTAAGCTCTTCTGATCGCTTTTGCCTTATCCGGAACCATCCCGAGATTGCGATTTTTGTCCCCGCCTTCATGACTTTATTCAGGTCT
The DNA here is from genome assembly GCA_900470735.1 of Hyphomicrobiales bacterium. GTDB lineage: Bacteria > Pseudomonadota > Alphaproteobacteria > Rhizobiales > Rhizobiaceae > Pseudochrobactrum. The sequence continues at coordinate 196,345 of UCCC01000001.1, forward strand.
GGCGGGGCAATGAACCAACATGGCATAATGCGCCGGTTCCGGCCTTTCTGCCGACTGACCCGCAAGACATTGCCAAATCCGTGCACACACTCAGCCTCGCCGCTTATCCTGAACGGGTACGCCTGCTGATTATCGGTCTTGCACCGGGTTTACGCGGTGCCAATCGCACCGGCCGGCCTTTTACCGGCGACTATGCCGGTGACCTGCTCTATTCCACACTTAAAGAATATGATTTTGCGCAAGGCATATTTGAAGCGCGGCCTGATGATACGCTGACGCTTAATGACTGCGCCATTGTCAATGCCGTGCGTTGCGTGCCACCGGAAAACAAACCTACCGGTGCCGAAATCAACACCTGCCGCCAATTTTTATCGCCGTTTATTACCGGCCTGCCTAATCTGCAAGCAATTGTCACACTGGGAACGATAGCCCATCAGTCGACAATTCGCGCGCTCGGCCAGCCAGTATCAAAGCATAAATTCGGCCATAATGTGCAAACCGAAATTGGAAAGCTGCAGATTTTCTCCAGCTACCACTGCTCGCGCTATAACACCAATACCGGTGTCCTCACAGAAGCCATGTTCCGTGAGGTCTTCAAAAATGTGCGCGATTATCTAAACGACAATCATCAAAGTTGATCTCATTAAAAAAGCCCTGTCTGAGACAGGGCTTTAATATTTCGGCTATCACCCGCGATCACGCAGCAGACGCGATTTTTCACGGTTCCAATCGCGGTTCTTTTCAGTCTCGCGCTTATCATGCAGTTTTTTACCGCGAGCCAATGCGATTTCCAGTTTAGCTCTGCCACGCTCGTTAAAATAGAGCTTCAGCGGCACAACAGTCATGCCTTCACGCGCGATAGAGTTGGCCAGACGTACAATCTCACGCTGGCTGAGCAAGAGTTTACGCAACCGGCGCGGCTCGTGATTAAAGCGATTGCCTTGCGTATATTCCGGCACATAGGAATTAATCAGCCAAAACGCATCATTCTCAAAGCTGGCATAGCTTTCAGCAATATTAGCCTGATTGGAACGCAGGGATTTCACCTCTGTTCCAGACAGAACCAAACCGGCCTCAATAACTTCGAGGATTTCGAAATTATAACGTGCCTTACGGTTTTCAGCGATGATTTTGCGTGCAGGTGCATTTTTTTTCGTGTTCATGGCAGCAATATATATATCTGATCCGCAACTTTACTAGAGCATGTCGTGCTCAAATGGCTTCATTTAAGCCCCCTGAACATGCAACCATTATAAAAAACAGAGCATAATGCACTCAAAGGACTATAAATTGGGTGCAAAAAACCTGCCGGTTCATAAATCAATGTACCGGCAGGCTTTAAATGATTTGCAGCAAAATAAACAGCTTAAACTGTTTTTCTGTTCAACAAGCCCTCACATCAGGCAGCGAGCAAACCGGCATAACGCAATGCCGCATCAATTTTCTCTGCGGTCTCTGCTTCAACCGGCATTAGCGGCAAACGCAGATGATTGGTAATACGACCGGTGCGAGCCAAAGCATATTTAACGCCTGATGGATTTGGCTCCATAAACAATGCTTTATGCAACGGCATCAGACGATCCTGAATTGTCAGTGCGGTCGCATAATCACCCGCCAGACAAGCCTCCTGAAACTGCGAGCACAAACGTGGCGCAATATTCGAGGTTACTGAAATACAACCGCGACCACCATGCGCATTAAAACCAAGCGCTGTTGCATCCTCACCGGAAAGCTGAATGAAATCTGTCCCGCACGTTGCGCGTTGCTCGGATACACGTTCGATTTTGCCGGTAGCATCTTTCACACCGACAATATTCTTATGGTCACGCACAAGCGCACCCATTGTTTCAGGTGTCATATCAATAATTGAACGCCCCGGAATATTATAAATCACCAAAGGAATAGAAATCGCTTTGGCAACAGCAGAAAAATGCGCGTAAAGGCCACGTTGATTTGGCTTATTATAATAAGGTGTCACAACCAGAACGGCATCAGCGCCCGCACTTTCTGCGTGCTGCGCCAGTTCAATGGCTTCAACGGTATTATTGGAACCGGCACCGGCAATAATCTGCGCACGGCCTTTTGCTTCCTCAACACAAACCTCAATCACCCGTTTATGCTCATCATGAGATAGTGTCGGTGTTTCGCCGGTTGTGCCAACTGGTACAAAACCGTGCGTCCCCTCTTCTATCTGCCAGTTTACAAGGCCACGGAACGCTTTTTCGTCAAATGCACCCTGTTCAGTAAAAGGTGTGACGATAGCCGTGATTGAGCCCTTCAGCATCGGGTACTCCCAAAAAATATGTCTGAGTTTTAAATGAATAATATGCCTGCGAAACCCTGTGAGGAGTTTTGCCGGACATATGGTTTATTAGAATCTGCTTATTACACTCTGGTGTTCCGGCCTGCCATCATGCGACAAGACAAAATGCCAGATATTCAAAACCATATAAATGACAACCTCAATTATACAGCGCATGCGAATTTCATTATATTCGACAAAAGGTCATAGCATTACATTCCATACAGGCCGTTAAGCCGCATACAGAATGATACCCCGACCACCTGTTTGTGAAAAGTGCTGCACCATAGTCCTGCAAAACTCTGGCAGCAAGTAAATTTATACATATTTATAGAAAATTCATCGATATGATAAACTTAAACATCGATATCGTCGATCAGACGATATCGATTGAGCATAAAGACGAAACACATGAAACACTATCACCACTCTCTGGTGAAGAATATGCCTGACAACACCAGCGAATACCGGCAAAATTTTGGCACGCACCATGCCGGATCAGCATTAAAGCACTGTGCATAATTCACCTCATTTCCTTAATGAGCATTTAAGGTAAGGCTTCATTAACAATGCTTTCACAGATATGAATTATAGTCCCGCACAAAGAAGAGCGGCAGGATCAGAAAGCCCGTTATGAGCCTCTGACCATAAAGATCATTATGTCTTTAACATTCAGTTTTTACTCGAACATCTGAAAATTCTGCCTTAAATTTGCTTCAACAAAGTTATACGGAACGGTCATGCGTAAATTTGCACTTTTCGGACAGCGAGCAGATCAGAAAGTTTTAGCCCTTGCCCTTTTATGTGCAAGCGTGGCGACAAATGGCCTGTCTGCTTATGCTCAGGAAGCTGAAAATGTGCCGACGCCGTTGCTGCGTCCCTTCGCACCGACCGCCATGCGTAATATGCCTGCACCGATGATGCGGCCAGATCCGACGACTACAGCGACGATTCCAAGAGCACAGGCTCCGGCGTCTATGAATGGTAGCCTGAAAACTGCCTTAGATGCACTTTCAGCCAAAGACCCTCGCCGCGCTCTGGCCATCCGCAATGGCATGTCTGTGAATGATCTTGATCGTCATATTCTGACATGGGCGCTGGCGCTCTCCGGTTCAGACGGTCTTTCAAGTTCGGATTATGTTGCGGCTGCCTCTGAATTGCGTGGCTGGCCCGGCATGACCACGGTTCAGCGCAATACTGAACGGGCGCTGTATCGTGAGAACGCGCCAGCAGGCACTGTTATTTCTTATCTTGGCAGCCGTAAACCACAGACAACTGAAGGTATGATCCTGCTGGGACACGCCTATCTTGCCAGCGGAAACCGCAATCAGGCGCGCCAGTTACTTGCACCATGGTGGGCAACAGCCAAGCTGGATGCCAAAGATGAAACGCAGGTATTGCGCGAGTTTTCTGGCATCCTGACCAAAGACGATCATCAGGCACGTTTTCTGCGCATGCTCTATGACAACCGGTTATCATCGGCAGCCCGCCTAGCTGCACCGGCCAACGCAGAATCGCTTTACGTGGCTTTTGCTGCTGTCAGCAAGCGTGCGCCGGATGCTGCGCAAAAGCTCAAAGCTGTTCATAGCTCATGGCAGTCGAATCCGGCATTCCTCTATGCCAATATTCAGCATTTGCGCCGTGCGGAGCGCTATACAGAAGCCGCTAATCTTATGCTGAAAGCACCACGGGACGCCAAATCTCTGGTTGATCCGGATGCATGGTGGATTGAACGCCGCGTACTATCCCGTGAATTACTGGATATCGGCAAGCCGCAAATCGCCTATCGCTTAGCTGCAGCTCATAGCGCAGAATCCTCGACAATGGCTGTGGATGCTGAATTCCACGCCGGTTGGTATGCTCTGCGTGCGCTCAATGATGCGGCAACGGCACAAAAGCACTTTACCCGTATTGCTGAAATTTCCTCCCGCCCGATGTCAGCCTCCCGCGCCTATTATTGGATGGGACGTGCGGCAGAAGCCGGCGGTGGTGGTAATGCGAAACAGCTTTATCAGCGCGCATCCTATTACGGCACATCTTTCTATGGGCAGCTAGCGGCGGCCAAACTTGGCAATAATGTTCTGTCGTTGCCTTATCCGAAACCTAGTGCTGAAGATCGTTCGCGGTTCGACAGCCGTGAACCGGTACGAGCAATTCGCCGTCTGGAATCCATCGGTTATGGCAATCGGGCACAGAGCCTGTACATAAACATGGCGCAGGAATTGAGCAGCACAGGGGAACTAGCTCTTCTCGCCGTTATGGCCGAGCGAAACAGCAATCATTACCTGTCTCTGCGTGTCGGCAAGATCGCAGCCGGTCGCGGCCTTGATGTCGGTGCATTATCTCATCCGACCGGTGCCATTCCGGCCAATGCCAATATTAAAGGTTCCGGCGCTGCCCTCGCCTATGCGATTGCCCGTCAGGAAAGTGAATTCAACATTTCTGCTGTTTCCAGTGCTGGCGCACGTGGCTTGCTACAATTATTGCCAGGAACTGCCAAGGGCGTCGCACAGCGTGCAGGTCTTGCCTATTCCGACAAGCGTTTGACAACTGATGCTGCCTATAATGCGACGCTTGGCGCTCATTATCTGGGCGAACAGATTGAGCGCTTCAACGGCTCTTACATTCTGACTTTTGCCGGATACAATGCAGGACCGAGGCGAGCAAGTGAGTGGGTGGCACGTTATGGCGACCCTCGCGGACAAAATATTGACAGCGTAGTCGACTGGATTGAGCGGATTCCATACACCGAAACCCGCAATTATGTGCAGCGCGTTATGGAAAACTACGCGGTTTATAAATCGCGTCTCTATGGTAATGCGAATATCCAGCAGGATCTGATCAGCGGCCGCCGCGGATAAGTATCATAATCACTAAAAAAGCCCCGCAGCGTTAAATACTGCGGGGCTTTTTATTATAATACAATGTTCTAGCCGGATGCTTTATGTTTGGAAGCACGAGCACATAAAACAGCAGATATCAGTACTACTTTTTAGCCGGTATAAAAGCGGTTAAAGCTGTCATCAGCCAGCCGCCGATCATCAATGTGCCGCCAACAGGTGCGGCCATAGCAAACAGCTTATTGCCTGTCAGATCGCGCAGAATCAAATCCCCTGCGAACAATGCTAGCCCGACAAGCACCAGCACGCCTGCCCAATAAACAGCGCGACTACGGGTACTTAAAAACGAAAAGCCGAGAAAAGCAGCAGCATGCCCCAGCAGAATCGGGGCAACGACGCCCAGAAAAGCATGATCACCATGGGCAGATGCCGCATAGCTGGTCATTGCAACAGCGCCGGATAAACCGGCAAAAAACAGAAAAAGACGCTCACCACAGACGGTCATTATAGAAATCCTGCAACCTGATAAAACTTCTCAGCTATCAATGCAGCGAATTATCAGCTTTATCAATGGCCAGAATGCAGAAGCTCCTTAGCTCTGTCCTGCTCTTGATCCGCCCTATGCAGAATCAAATACCGGACTCCATATATGCTTCGCAACAGAGCCACCCGCATGCTTCATGTTAGAGCTGATCTACACATTGTCGAGAAGAGTATCCAAGTGCGGGTATATTGAGACGCAAATAGCCGTCTGAACTTGAAAACAGGCGACTGACTGTCTTCAAATTTCAACAATGCAGCTGAAAACCTGACTAAAACTCAGGTTTTCAATTCTTCATTGCCCACTACTCAGCACCCGCATCTACTGTACAAGCGTTCAGCGGATTTCTAAAACCTTGACACAGCTATCCAGATCATTCGTCGCAAGATGAGCGTATCTCATAGTCATTTGCAATGTCTGGTGACCCAGCCACATCTGAACACGGCGAATATCAATACCGCCGCGCACCAAACGTGAAGCGCAAGTATGGCGCAGAATATGCGGAACAACCTGCGTGTCAGTACCAAGTCCGACTTCATATTTGGCGTCATTCCATACAGCGCGAAACTCAACCTGTGTCAGCATGGAAAACGGCCCTTTATGGCGTTCAACTGGTATTTTACAGGCTTTTTTTGCACGCTTTGTCAAAGGAACTGTACGGCTGCGGTTCGATTTTGTCAGCCAGAATGTAACGCGAGAATCTTGAAGATCATTCCATGTCAGGCCGATTGCTTCACCTAAACGACATCCACTATCGACCAGAAAAACGGCCAAACGATAACTGTTTTCACAGCGTTTTTTGATCGCTGCAAACAGTCGTACCTCTTCTTCAAGCTCAAGAAAACGAATTCGCCCTGCCCGCTCTTTCTGTCGAATGAACTCCGGCAGGCTAAAGATGTCCCCCATCTTATACGCCTTTCGCAGTAACTTGCTAAGTGCAGCCATTTTTCTATTAATGGTTGCATTGCTGTTATTGCGTTCACGCAGGGAGCCTATAATTCTGTCGAGCATTTCCTGACTAAAGCCACTGAAACGCTCCCCTTTCAGAATCTCATTAATTTCACCGAGAAACAATCTCACATTATATTTATGAGACCCATCGTCCCATAGTATGTTGAGATAACGCTCGGACAGTTCAGTAACGGTGTACTGATTCACAATACGATGTGTTTTTGTATTTGAAGACGTAAAGCTGAGATTATAACCTATTACAGGCGCAAAACTCTCAGAATTATCGATATAGATGTCCCGATTCAGCTCCATCATATGGCCCCCCAGCCGTTTGAATGGTCAGGAATCTTAGAACCAACCCAAAAATAAAACAAGTCCGGACAGCAATTTTGATAGAGCAGCATAGGATTACCACTTTGGTTGCGTTTCTGTTGCCCCCTCTCAAAAAGCTTGAATTCTGCCCTTTACATACAAAAACTTACATCGATTTTATAAAAGCGCATCTTATACAAGATGGTCCCCGCTTGAACGCCTCCTCTGAGACGAAAATACCAGCGACATATGCCGCTGGTACTTTACTTAAACTAAACCAATGGCTTAGAAAGAACGCTGGAAACGGATCATACCGCCGAAAGCATCTTTTTCACCCTTGCCATCTGCACGAGATGGATGGCTGTTCTTCCACTTGGTGTAGTTGATTTCAGGAGTGATTGTGAAGCCTGGAACCAGCTGGTAAGCTACGTTAGCAGCAACAGCGGTTTTACCCCAATCTTCGTAAGCAACCTGTACGTTGAATGTAGCTTTGTCGGTAGCTTTGAATTTCGCGCCACCCCAAACAGCCCAGTCACCGCCCCAACGGCCATACATGCCATAGTTACCTTCATAAGAAGAATAACCACCCTGTACCCATACGGAGAACTGTTCTGTTACGTTTACATCGAGACGAACTTTACCAGCCCATTCTTCGATCTCAGCGTCGTAAGCTGCAACACCAGCGATCGAACCCCAAGCCTGTTCGAATTTCAGACCACCAACAACGTGTGGCATGTAATCGTCGATAACGGCATCATAAGCATCACCTTTATGGGAGAAGCCTTTTTTCTCGCCCTGTTCAGCAGAGATGATTGCCGAGAAGCCATTACCACCTGTGAAGGTGTAGCTGATCAGATTGGTATTGTAGAGACCTGCATCAACTACGTCATCGTTGATGATGTCGCCGAGGTAACCAGTGAAAGAATGAAAAGCTGAATCGGTTTTACCGATCATCAGACCACCAAGCTGAATGTAAGCATGCTTCAGAGTATGACCGTTACCTTTTTCAAACTTGTTGTTAGCAGCATCGTACGAGGTAAAACCACCGTCACGACCATCACCGAAGTTGAAACGGTTTTCTGTGAAAGTTTTCAGAGTACCGAGTTCTGTTTCAGTTGCTGTGTGTGTACGCAGTGTGAAACGGGTGTTAGTGCCCCAGGTTTTATCATTATCAGAACCTGTGTAAGGGTCATCACCGGCAGAGAAATCAGCGCGAACGTAACCGGAGATACGCAGGCAGGTTTCTGTGCCTGGAATGTAGAAGTAGCCAGCGCCGTATGCATCGCAAACGCGTACATATTCAACAGCTTCTGGTTCTGGTGCAACGATGGCGTCGGCAGCCTGAGCGCCGGATACTGCAACGAGGGCTGCAGCGGAGCCGAGAAGAAGGCTCTTAATGTTCATTTCTGACCTCCAGTCAGAAATCGACTAATCGATAAAAAATAAAGCAAATTCAGTTAATTAGAGTTTTCCAAAAATAAAAACTTTTTAAATCCCAAAAAAAGCATGCCAGACCAGGGTAATGAAGCGACGGAAAACAACAAAAAAACCGGTCAGAAAATCTGCCGGTTTACGGATATTTTAAATAATGGCGGAGAGGATGGGATTCGAACCCACGATACCCTTCCGGGTATACTCCCTTAGCAGGGGAGCGCCTTCGACCACTCGGCCACCTCTCCGGTAAAGGCGCAATAGCTGGTAATAATCGCGAGTTCAAGCACTTTACGCAGAAACTTGAAAAAAATCTGCATCATCAACAGGCTATCATTAATAAAAGCATCAAAATCGTAGGTTTTTGAATAGTTTTTCTCTGATGACAGGCTCGGCGAAACAAGAAAGCCGCAGTTGCAGAATCAAAAATCAGAATCAATCTGCGCAGAAGGTGACGGAATCAACTCCCGCATGATTTGGATGAATGGAATGCTTTTGACTCTAGGATTGCCTCTATAACCTTATCATCAGGCATGAAGGTCAATTGGTGCTATCAAGCCACTAATGAGTAGGTGATTTGCGTTAAAAAATGAAAAACCCCGCAAAATAAGGTTAATTCGTCTTAACCTGTATAAACAAAACATAAATGAAATCCACAGCCTAGAGCCAGTTTCGTGTCTTTTCTGCAACACGATATGCCGATAGCAACAACTCACTCCCTACTTATGCGTTTTCGGTGTTGCAACGAAAACGAGCCTGAGTATCTTGAGGGCAGAAGAAGGAGCGCTTCGGTAGCGACTTTTTCACCCAAGGGGTATGGGGACAGGTTGTCCTTCAGCCAAAATAAAATGCCCAGACCCATTTAAAACTTTGACTGGAGGTCAGAAATGAACATTAAGAGCCTTCTTCTCGGCTCCGCTGCAGCCCTCGTTGCAGTATCCGGCACTCAGGCTGCCGACGCCATCGTTGCACCAGAACCAGAAGCTGTTGAATATGTACGCGTTTGCGATGCATACGGTGCTGGCTACTTCTACATTCCAGGCACAGAAACTTGTCTGCGTATCGGCGGTTACATTCGCGCTGATATCAAAGGCGGCGACAACGTATACGCTCGTGCAAACGGCCGTGCAGTACGTGATGCAGTTGCCAACGAAAAATTCATTGGCGATCTGACCAAGAAAAATCGTGACACATACAACTTCATGTCCCGTTTTGCTCTGCGCTTCTCGACAGCCTCCGAAACCGAACTGGGCACATTGAAGACATATGCTGATCTGCGCTTCCAGTACGAAAACGGCAAAGATGCTGGTTCTTCCGGTTCCCTGCGTTACGGCTACATCCAGCTCGGCGGTCTGCGCGTTGGTCTTGACGAATCCGCATTCGTAACCTTCCCAGGTTACTATGGCGACGTCATGAACGACGACGTAATCCTCGGTGGTGGTTACCGCACCAACGCCATCAGCTACACATTCACAGGCGGCAATGGCTTCTCGGCTATCATCGCTCTTGAACAGGGTGGCACAGGCGACTCCGATGAAGCTGGCACATATGCAAGCTTTGACAGCAAAGACGTTAAAATCAAAGACGTTAAAATTGACGACTATACACCACATATCGTTGGTGGTCTGAAGTTTGAACAGGCTTGGGGTTCGATCGTTGGTGTTGCTGCTTACGACGCAACAAACGAAGAATGGGCCGGTAAAGTACGTCTCGATGTAAACGTAACCGAACAGTTCTCCGTATGGGTACAGGGCGGCTACAAGTCGAACAACGACCATTACGCATATGCTTACACAGATGCAAACAACAATCAGCGCGGCGTTCGTCTGGTTGACAGCTTCTACGGCACATGGGGTGGCGATTGGGCTGTTTGGGGTGGTGCGAAATTCAAAGCTACCGACAAAGCGACCTTCAACGTACAGCTCGCTTACGAAGATGCAAAAACCTTCGCAGCAACTGCAAACGTAGCTTACCAGCTGGTTCCAGGCTTCACAATTACTCCAGAAGTATCCTACACCAAGTGGAACGACAACAAGTCCGTTCTCAAAGGCGACGATGCTTGGCAGGGTATGATCCGCTTCCAGCGTTCGTTCTAAGCTTTATAGCTTAAAACAGACCGTAAGGTTACAGAGACCCGGCAGTTTTACTGCCGGGTTTTCTGTTTTCAGCCCTTTGAGTTCAGCGTAAAATACGCTCCGGCTTTTACTAGACCTGCTTTATCCCCACGCTTTATGAGACGCAGCATTTTGCACCGGCTCGCATTCTGCTATATTTCACAGCACACATTGTCTCTGCCCTGTTCTAAAACCAATGAACAATAATCAGGTCAGCGCCTGAATATGCCCATAATTAATGCGCTATTCAGTCTGTGCAGCGGATAACACTCATAAGGAGATTTATATGGAATTTTTACTCTGGATCGCACTGGCCGGTGTAATCGTATTTCTCCTTGGCCTGCTTTACAGCAAAGTTAACAGTTCCAAGGCAAAGCAACCGGCAGCCAATACCATTCCGCCTGCGAAATCTTCTGAGAGTGTGCCGACACCTGCTGACAAAACAGCAGCGGCGAAAACACCCCCTGCTCCGTCATCTATCAAAATGGTGGTACCGCAGGAAAAAACCGAAGCTAAAACAAAGCCAACGGCTCCAGCTAAAGAAACGCAGCCGGTAAAGAAAATCATTCCCGCTGCTGAGCCGGTAGGCTCTGCTCCTAGCATACCTGCAGCAAATGCGGCCTCGATAGAAGCAAAAACGATAGCGCCTGCCATCAGCAAAGAGCCTATGGCCTCTGAGGTGACACCAGTCAGCGAACCAGAACCGGAGCTCATCGCAGAGCAAGTTCTGCCAACTGAGCCTGATCTTCTGAAAAAACCACGTAATGGTACGGCCGATGATCTGACTTTGATCAGTGGCATTGGTAAAGCCATTCAGGACAAATTATTTAAGCTTGGCATTTTTCATTATGATCAGTTTGCTGATCTCAATGAAGTGCAAAGCGACTGGTTCAACCGGAGCATTGGCTTTGCAGGGCGAATGGAGCGTGAAAATTGGGGCGCGCAGGCAAAGAAGCTGATGGCTAAATCAGCACCTGCGCCAAGCACAGCCGCAAAGCGGACAGTGAAAAAAACGACCAAGCCGACGACAAAAGCCAAGCCAAAAACGGTCAAGAAAACCGAAGCTGCTCAATAAGCTTTAGAATTCATCACATATCATCAGTTCATATAAAAATAGCCGCCTCAAATTTGAGGCGGCTATTTTCGTTTCATAGCTGATTAACAGAATAAGCTATCAGGAATTACCCTTCAGACGGGCATTACAAAGGCTGTAATAACCGCCGCCCTTCTGGATCCAGCGCAGGCCATTGAGCGAATTTGCACTCTTATTGGCATAATACTGGTCGAGACAGGTTTTCATACGCTGCTTGCCTTCGGTCTCACTGGCATATTTACTGGAAACAGCCGACGGGAATTTCACACCGCTTGGAGCAGCAGTCGTCGGTGCAGCCGGCTCCTTGGTGGAAACAGCCGTTACTTTTTCAGGATCTGCACCTGGACCACACTCTTCCTTACGGAAAGCATTCCATTTCAGACCGGTCGCGAGACCTGATTCCTGTGCTGCTTTATATTTTGCAGAACATTGCTGCATGGTCAGGCCTTTTGGCTCATCCGCTTTAGGCGCAGCAGCCTGCTTGGCAGGCTTTGCCGGAGCGGCCGGAGCTGCAGCAGGCGCAGTGGCAGCAGCATCAGTGCCGCATTGTGCCTTACGGAAATCATTCCACTTCATATTGCCCAGTGTGCCGGCATCTTTTGCAGCCTGATATTTGGTGCTGCATTCTGCCATGGTCAGCGCGCTGGCTGGTGAAGACAGTACAAAGACGGCCATTCCGGTCAGCAGCGCTGCGCCGCCAAGGCGGCTGAGAGTTTGAATCTTCATCTCTGTTCTCCTGAGTGAATTACAAGGCACTGTGCCTAAAGCATTTTCCTATCAATATCGTATAGGATTCCGAATGCAAAACCTTTTCACAAATTCTGAAAGGAATTGATGCGTTGTGAGACAGCATTGAGGTCATTTATATTTTAGACGATAAACATAGCATTTTTATAATGATATCAGTTGCAGCAACCGGTATTTTTCGCCTGATATACGACAATAAATCACTGTTAAACCGTGAGTACAACTTCATTTATACCTGTAATGCAGGGCTTTTCCGCTTGGTTATCATCTCATGCATACGCAATTTTTGAAATATAAAAGCATCGAATCTGCTCATAATTAGCTACTGCACCGATTAAAATAACAATTTTCTCACCGCTGATTTTACCTCTGTTTTCCGCTAGAAACACCTCTGGCAGCACTTCATCAAGGTTCCGCTGTTTTTCAGTTTACGTTTTAACAATTACCTGTCCGACGTTTTAAGTTACGCCGCAGCAGCAAGTTGCAGGGTCTTTTTATGGCTGAAGTCACAACACCAGATACAATTCCGGCTCTATCCTCAGTACTCCCTACTGAGAGGCACCGTTTCTACGAAGATGTTGTGGCTATGCTGATAGGTACGAGCTTTGTAAGCCTCGGACTGACACTCTATGCGCAGGCTAAACTTATGACCGGCAGCACTGCCGGTGTTGCCCTTCTCGTGCACTATGCAACCAACTGGCAGTTTGCTCTGGTATTTTTCCTGATCAATCTGCCTTTTTATTATCTGGCCATCAAACGGATGGGCTGGCACTTTACCATCCGCACCTTCATTGCCGTGGCTTTGATGTCTGTCTTTACGCGCCTGTTTCCGATGTGGGTGGATTTCTCGACATTGGAGCCGGTTTTTGCAGCGATCATGGGCGGTACTTTGGTCGGCATGGGCGTGCTGGCACTGTTTCGCCATCGTGCGGGTGTCGGCGGCATTAATATTCTTGCGCTGTATTTGCAGGATAATTACAATATCCGTGCGGGCTGGTCGCAACTCGCACTTGATCTCCTGCTTATGGCCATATCGCTGTTTTATCTTTCACCACAGCAGGTTGCACTTTCGGTCATCGGAGCCGTGGTGATGAATGTTATTATCGCGATTAATCATAAGCCCGGCCGCTATGCGGCCACGAGTTAAACAAAGCCGCTATGCGGCCACCAGCTAAGTAAAGTCGCTTGCGGCTCTAGCTAACTGAATACAACTCCTATGGCGCGATTAATGACGCGCCATCCATTCACGAGCCTCACGCAGAGCGCGCACCAGTTCGGTCTTGCTCATTAGTGATGAGAGCTGCGTGCGCATTGGCAGGGCACGGTCATCGCCACGGATCGCAGCAATATTGAACCATTTATAAGCTTCGATACGATCCGCTTCGCAGTCACGTCCTGCGTAATACATCATACCGGTTTCAAACAGCATTTCGGCCTGCATGGCATTGATGCAATTTTCTGACTTCGCTTTAAAACCTGCAAACATTGCTCTGATCCTGTCCTGTTAAACTGCGGTCTGCTTAAGGCTGAAAGTGCCGTGCAGATCTCTGCTGTTGTTGTGATCAGAATGCAGGAAAGAGTTGAAACCGCCGTTAAATTGCATCCTTAACAGCCAATCAACAAAATCCAAACAATGGGTAAACATCAGAATTCATTAAGAATAACTCTGCCGGTTTTACGGGCTTTCGGCTAAAATCACGATTTTTCGCACATTGCTAATTTAAACCTGACGCTAACCAAGAAGCACATTCGTCTTTTACAACTCCCCTCGGCAATTCATTTTTCCACATCGAAATCCCCTCTTTTCAAGCATGCAAGATTGGATTACGTTTACGTGAGCGTAAATAATAGTCACATCACAGATTACGCATCTCGGGAGGAAACAATGAAGAGAATTTTGCTTACCATTGCAGCGCTGACCGTATCGCTTAGCCCTGCTCTCGCCGCAGAGCCAATTGTCGGCACATGGAAGCGCTCAACCGGCACAATTATCGAATATAAAAACTGCGGCGGCGATGATTATTGCGGCACTGTGCTGAACAGCGAATATAAAGGCAAATCCATCGGCAAGATGACTGGCAAAGACGGCAGTTATAAAGGCACCGTCAATAAGCTCGATGAAGGCAAGACCTATTCCGGTAAGGCAAGCGTCAGCGGCAATACATTATCTCTGGCTGGCTGTGTAGCAGGCGGTCTGATCTGCAAAACCGAGAAACTGACACGCCAGTAATTATCCCGAAGAAAGCAAAGAGGCGTTGCACAACTTTCGTCATGCAACGCCTCAAGACTGCTCCCAAGGCACTTAATGCCTATGGGAGAGGATAGTTTTGCTGAACCGGTCAGCGTGCTTTCTGGTTAAACAGCACGCTTTGGGCTGACTTATCCGTCGCCAGATTACTCTTTTCACGCTCAGCCTTACCCAGTTCCATACCGCGCTGCACCGCAGGACGGGCTGTAACGGCTTCATACCAGCGCTTCAGATTCGGGAAATCTTCCAGTTTCTGGTCGTAGTTTTTATAGGCGCTAATCCAGCCCACACAGGCCATATCGGCAATGGAATAATCGCCGGCAATATAATCACGGCCTTCAAGTTGGCGATTCAATACGCCATAGAGACGGTTGACCTCATTGGTATAGCGGTTGATGCCATATTCGACCTTCTCCGGCGCATAGACGCGGAAATGGCCAGCCTGACCCGACATTGGTCCCAAACCGCCCATCTGCCACATCAGCCATTCGTCTACAGCCACACGGGCGCGCTCAGCTGCCGGATAGAACTTGCCGAATTTACGTCCCAGATATTGAAGAATTGCACCCGATTCAAAAACAGAAATCGGCTGACCATCCGGCCCTTCCGGATCAATAATCGCAGGCATACGGTTATTCGGAGCGATTTTCAGGAATGACGGCTCGAACTGATCACCCTTACCAATATTGATATATTTTACTTCGTAAGGAACACCGAGTTCCTCGAGCATAATGCTGATTTTCCAGCCATTTGGGGTCGGCCAGTAATAAAGTTCAATCGGCTTGGTTTGGGTCTTAGGCTCAGCACTCATAGAGATCAGCTCCTGATTATAAATTTATAAAGCCAGTCTGCCTGACTGGTCAGATACAATAATATATAGTCCTCACTACATATTAAGCAATCCGCAATTTATAACAATAATATTCGTCGCAAACCATTATGCTTAATTGTGCTTCATGAGTTTGAACGCCCGATGAACGCTCCTCTCAGAAAGAGTTCAGCCCTTGCTCTGTAGATTAAACCCAAGATCAAGCAGAACAGAAACAGGGGGGCAAACCATGTTATATCACCGGTTTACAATCATCAGTCTTTTCGCACTGGGTACGACTTTTCTCGGATTGCTACTGATGAATGAAAGTCACACCAGCCGCCCTGTCCTGCTCTCAATGACAACCCACCACACAAGCACTCATCAAACAACAATAACGCAGCACAAGGAGGTCAGCCCATGAAAAATCCTGGTGCTTTGAGCTCCCTGACCGACACCTTGTTTCTGGCAATGCGTATTGTTGTTTTCAGCTTGTTCTTTGTAGCGCCCGTTGCAGCCTTTACCGGCATTGCCGCTAATACCGGCGGACAGGTGACTGCAACCGGTCTGGTACTTTTTGTCAGCCTTCAGAAATAAACGCTAGAGCATAATGTTACCTTAANNTTAAGGTAACATTATGCTCTCATTTTAAAGTTTTAGAGCGACCTTTGTGTGCCAAGTATGGCACACGGCGCTCTAGCCCGTGCAACCACAATCCGAAGCGTAATCTTGCCATATAAACTGTAAGAATTCCGGCTTATAGTAAGTTATGAGCAAAAGAATCGACACTTTCACCGGCAAGTCTGTCGCAGATGTCATTTCTGCAGGTCTAGCCACACCGGAGCCAGTTGCTCCCCAAGCTTTTACAGATGCCCGCGCTGCAGTTGACGCATTGCGTGCTCTCTATGACCGCAACACTGCCTTCCTGCGTGATGCCTTTCATAAGGTCGCCAAAGGGGAAGTCCCGCCGCAGCGTTTCCGCGCTTTTTATCCGGAACTACGCTTTTCCACGGCCAGCTTTGCCCATGTGGATACACGCCTCGCCTATGGCCATGTCAGCCTGCCGGGTGAATATACAACCACATTAACCCGCCCTGATCTCTTCGACAGTTATTTGCTGGAACAGATCCGCCTGCTGATTAAAAATCATGGCGTGCCGGTTACTGTTCAGGAATCCTCAACGCCAATTCCTCTGCATTTTGCTTTCCTTGAAGGCACCTATGTGGAAGCGTCCGTCTCTGATGCATTCCAGCATCCGTTGCGGGATATGTTTGACGTGCCTGATCTCGGCAATACAGATGACAGCATTGCCAATGGTGACACCGAGTTTCAGACACTGGAAGTGATGCCGCTGGCACCTTTTACCGGTCAGCGCGTGGATTATTCGCTACAGCGCCTATCGCATTATACTGCAACCAGCCCGTCGCATTTCCAGAATTATGTGCTTTTCACGAACTACCAGTTCTATATGGATGAATTCTGCGCCTATGCCCGCAAGCTGATGGCGGAAGGCGGTGGCGGTTTCACCAAATTCGTTGAGCCCGGCAATCTGGTGACATTTGCCGGTAATAATGCACCGTCGCAAGGGGCTGAGCCTGCGCGTCTGCCGCAAATGCCTGCCTATCATCTGGTCAAACCGGATGGTTCCGGTATCACGATGGTCAATATTGGTGTCGGCCCTTCCAATGCCAAAACCATTACCGACCATATTGCAGTGCTGCGCCCGCATGCATGGCTGATGCTTGGTCACTGTGCGGGTCTGCGCAACAGCCAGCAACTTGGTGATTATGTACTCGCCCATGCCTATGTGCGTGAAGATCACGTTCTCGATGACGATCTGCCGATCTGGGTGCCAATTCCTGCGCTGGCAGAAATTCAGGTAGCGCTTGAAGATGCGGTGGAAGAAGTCACCGGCCTTGAAGGCTATGAGCTGAAACGCATCATGCGTACCGGTACGGTTGCTACAATCGACAACCGCAACTGGGAATTGCGCGACCAGCGCGGCCCTGTGCAGCGGCTTTCCCAGTCCCGTGCTGTGGCACTGGATATGGAATCCGCAACCATTGCGGCCAACGGATTCCGCTTCCGTGTGCCATACGGTACTTTGCTTTGTGTGTCCGATAAGCCTTTGCATGGCGAGCTGAAATTACCGGGCATGGCAACGGACTTCTACAAGAAGCAGGTTGCCCAGCACTTGCAGATCGGTATCCGTGCGATGGAAAAGATTGCCGCGATGCCGCAAGACCGGTTGCATTCACGTAAACTTCGCAGTTTCTTTGAAACCGCGTTCCAGTAAGCACTTTGCAGAATATGATAAAAGCAGCGCTGTAATGGCGCTGCTCTTGTTTAAAGCGGTCGCGTTTAATGAAATTCGATAGCGCCCACTCTAAACCCTGTTAATTGGTGCATCTTCGCAAACGCTCAATGAAACCATTGAGCTGCGACATGCTCCGGCCTTGATTAAGCTGCTTTTCGCAGTCATCAGTAGCCATTCTTTATTCCTCTTGCTCTGTGGTCTCTATGTCCCTTGAAAAGCCAGTTCCTGCTGTAAAAAAACCTTCCCGCCTGCTCTTTGCATTGCTGATCATATTAGTATTGCTGTCTGTACCACTTGTGCTGGGCTTCTTTGGTCGTTTGCATCCCGCTTTAGACAGTTTCGCGCATTTCCGTGCACATCTGGCAGCGATTATGGCAATTGGCGGTATTTTCCTGCTGTTCACCAGTCTGCGCCGCGAGGCAGCAATGGTTGCATTGCTTGGTATCAGCGCCTTCTCAACAACGGTGAACTGGAACAGCTCTTCGCAAAAGACGGCAGACGCGAATGAGACTGTGACCTACCGGCTGATGCAGATTAATTTGCTGCAAAACCATGCTGATCCGAAAGAGGTACTGCAAGCCGTTGCCCGTAATACACCGGATATTATCACCTATCAGGAAGGCTCCGAGCAATGGCAGCCGTGGCTTAAAATACTGGAAGGCAGTTATCCATATCGTCATCAATGCGGCACACTACCAAACCGCTGGGGCGTTGGCATTCTCTCGCGCCGTCCGTTTGCAGAATTCGGCACACCGGTCTGTACCGGCGACGGTGTACTGGCAACCGCTCTGATCAATCTTGGCGGCACCAATGTGCTGGTCTCGTCCGTACATCAGTCATGGCCATGGCCGTTTCCGCAGGTTCAGCAATTTGAAATGCTGCGCCCTGCATTGGAGCCTATGGCCAATGCACATGGCATTCCGGTAATTATTGCCGGTGATTTCAATGCCACGCCGTGGAGCTACAACCTGCGCAAATATGAAATGCTCACCGATACCAAACGTATTGCCGGTTCCGGCCCGACATGGTTGACCAATCGCCTGCCGGAAATACTGCGTCCGTGGATCGGCCTGCCGATTGATCAGGTTCTGATCAACAATACGGTAAAGGCACGTAATCTACGCGCCGGTGAGCCCGCCGGTTCAGATCATCTGCCACTGCTGCTGGAATTTTCTGTTCCGGCACCAGCCTCCGAGCCTGCGGAGGATAATCCGCAACCCAATCCGGCGGCTGTCCGCATCTGATACAAAAACGGCGCCTTAAGAGGCGCCGTTTTTGTATCTTTACATCCAGCTCTTGGCGGTCGAGACGGACACAGTTTATTATCGCAAACATTTACATGTTTGCGTAAACTGGTCCTTCGCCGCCTTGTGGCGTAACCCAGTTGATATTCTGGTTCGGGTCTTTGATGTCACAGGTTTTGCAATGCACGCAGTTTTGCGCATTGATGACGTAAGTTTCCTTGCCGTCTTTCTCAACCCATTCATAAACACCCGCAGGGCAATAGCGTGTCGAAGGCCCTGCAAACACATCATGCTCAGACTTCAGCTGCAGTTCCAGATTTTTCACCTGCAAATGCACCGGCTGATCTTCTTCATGATTGGTGCTCGACAAAAACACCGATGACAAACGATCGAAAGTAATCACACCATCCGGTTTCGGATAATTAATCGGCTTGTGTTTGGCTGCCGGTTCCAGCGAAGCCGCATCGGTTTTGCCATGCTTCAATGTGCTGAAGAACGAGAAGCCGAACAGCTGGTTTGTCCACATATCCAGACCTCCCAGCGTTACGCCAAGGATTGTGCCGAATTTTGACCAGAGCGGTTTAACATTGCGAACGCGCTTCAGGTCTTTGCCGATTGCACTGTCGCGCCATTCATTTTCTATGCCAACCACTTCATCATTCGCACGGCCGGCAGCAATGGCTTCCGCCACTTTGTCTGCAGCGAGAATGCCTGACAGCACCGCATTATGCGAGCCTTTGATGCGTGGAACGTTGACGAAACCAGCCGCACAGCCGATCAGCGCGCCACCCGGGAAGGTCAGCTTCGGCACAGACTGCCAGCCGCCTTCGGTGATCGCACGCGCACCATAGGAAATGCGCTTTGCGCCTTCAAAGGTCGGGCGGATCGACGGATGCGTTTTATAGCGCTGGAATTCTTCAAAGGGTGACAGATACGGATTTTTGTAGTTGAGATGCACCACAAAACCGACTGCAACCAGATTATCTTCCAGATGATAGAGGAATGAACCGCCACCGGTTTTCATATCCAACGGCCAGCCGAAGGAATGCTGTACCAGACCCGGCTTGCTTTTTGACGGGTCGACCTGCCACAATTCTTTCAGACCGATACCGAACTTAGCCGGTTCTCGACCTTCATCCAGCTTGTACTTAGCAATGACTTGCTTAGAGAGCGAGCCGCGCGCACCTTCGGCGAACAGCACATATTTACCCAGTAGCTCCATACCGCGTGTGTAATTCGGACCCGGCTCGCCATTGCGCTCAACGCCCATATCACCGGTGGCAACACCGATAACCGCACCGGCCTCATTATAAAGTACTTCGGCGGCAGCAAAGCCCGGATAGATTTCCACACCGAGATTTTCAGCATGTGTGCCCAACCAGCGCGCGACATTGCCCAAAGATACAATGTAATTGCCGTGATTGTTCATCAGCTTCGGCATCGCGAAATTCGGCAACCGGACAGAGCCTGCAGGCCCGAGCAGCAAAAACTGATCGTCTGTCACCGGCGTTTTAAACGGATGGTCGCTCTCTTCGCGCCAATCCGGCAGCAGCTTGTCGATCCCGACAGGATCAACCACAGCGCCGGAAAGAATATGCGCACCAACTTCCCCGCCCTTTTCCAGAACCACAACTGAGAGTTCCGGATTATTTTGTTTAAGCCGGATCGCTGCGGCAAGACCGGCAGGGCCTGCGCCAACGACCACAACGTCGAACTCCATACTCTCGCGTTCGGGGAGTTCGTGTTCGTTGCTCATGTAAACCTCCATAGCATCGGGCGTGATAGCGGGTTCCCGTTATTGTAATCTATTCACCCTGATACAGGGTTGTAACACAGTTCAAATGCGTCCTATTGTCCAAAATCGCCGCAGATCATGACGTTTGTTCACTAATAGATCACTATAATATTGACGTAAACGTCAATGTAAATGGTTTTTGAACAACCCCGTCCGAAAGCCCTTGCCAAAGCTCTGACAATTTGCGACCTCAGAGCAGTAAACATGCCTAAAACCGGAACAATCGTGTGTCAGACACTGCAATCACTGCCAATTGGGAAGATCTGATTCGCTTTTACGCGGAATCCGGAGTGGATTCTGCGCTCAATGACGCGCCGGTTGACCGTTTTGCAGAAGCCGCAGCTCTGGCGGCGGCACAGCCAAAACGAGTTGCACAACCTGACAATACAACGCGCAACAATGCAGCGGCATCAGCCGGCAATGCGCAACAGGCACCGCGGCAGAACCCCGCCTCACCGGCAAATCAGCAACAAAGAGCGCAGCAAGCTCCTGCTCCGGCACAAGCCTCTATTGCACCGGAAGTCCTGCTGGAAGAAGCCCGTAAACTCGCCGGTAGCGCAGACAGTCTCGACATGCTGCAACAGGCAATGGCAGGCTTCGACGGCTGCCGTCTGAAGTTTACTGCCAAGAACATCTGCTTTGCTGATGGTTCTGCGAATGCCGACCTGATGGTGATCGGTGACACACCGGGGCGTGACGATGATCTTGAGGGCATCCCCTTCTCCGGTCCTGCCGGTCATATGCTGGAACGTATTCTCGCCGCCATTAATCTGAAGCGCGAGCAAGTCTATCTGGCCAATACTTTGCCATGGCGTCCGCCGGGCAATCGCCCTGCAACACCACTGGAACTCGACCTCTGCCGTCCGTTTCTTGACCGCCAGATTGAACTGGTTGCGCCAAAAGTAATTGTTGCGCTCGGCGACCCTGCGGCAAAGGCGCTGACAGGCTCCCGCGAGCCGATCTATAAATTGCGCGGCAACTGGCATAGTCTGACAACTACCGGTGCGCAGACCGTCGCAATTATGCCAAGCCTGCATCCGGATTACCTGTTGCGCACACCGGCGCAAAAGCGTTTTGCATGGGAGGATTGGCTGATGGTCAAAATGCGTCTGGAAGGCAATGAAGCCTGACCTTTGGCTTAGAACGTAAAATACGACATAAATATCCGTGAAGAGAGAATTCTTTGCGGCTCGGAAATGCCAATATCCCTGCATTGATTTCACAATACAGTTCTGCTGAATGTGTTCTCTTTTACGGCTCTCCGTCGTCGAAGATTAAAGTCCGGATAAAGTCATGCCTGCACAGTTGTTGCCGATTACAGCGCTTCTTTTCAGTACGCTTCTGATGCTAATGGCCGGTGGCCTTGCAGGACTCCTGCTGCCAATCCGTGCGGGTCTTGAAGGGTGGTCAACGATTACCATCGGCTGGATGGGGACTTTCTATTCCCTCGCCTTCACGGCCGGCTGTTTGATTGTACCGATCTTCGTGCGCAATGTCGGCCATGTGCGCGTCTTTACCGTGTTGCTGACTATTCTCGGTATGTCACTGCTGCTGCACTCGCTGATCATCGACCCGATTGCATGGATGGCCTTCCGTGCTTTGGCAGGTTTTTCGCTCGCCGGTGGTTATATGGTGGTGGAGAGTTGGCTGAATGAGCGCGTCAACAACGACAGCCGCGGCATGATCTTCTCGGTCTATATGATCACCACCATGATCGGCACAATGTCCGGTCAGTATATTCTGCCTTTCGGTGATCCTTCTACACAGACCCTGTTTATCATTTGTACGCTGATTTACAGTTTTGCCCTTATCCCTACAGCCTTATCGCGTGCGGAATCCCCGAAGCCGCTGACACAGGTGTCGCTGGATATTCGCGGCTTGTATAAGCGCTCTCCGGCGGCCGTCATCGGCTCGTTGATATCCGGTATTATTGCCGGTTCATGGAATATTCTCGCACCGATCTATGGCCAGAAAAACGGGCTGGATAATCTGAGCATCGCAACCATGCTGGTCACGGCTGTGATTGGCGGGGCGATTTTCCAGTATCCGCTAGGGCGGTTTTCCGATTTTGCCGATCGCCGTTATGTCATGGTTTTCTGCGGCAGTGTCGGCGTTCTGCTGGCAATTATGCTGACTTTTGTTTCACCGGCAGACGGCATCAGCGGTTATGCGGTTATCTTCCTGATGGGGGGCGTGCTGTTTCCGATCTACAGCCTCAATGTCGCACATGCCAATGACTATGCGGAAGCCAATGAGTTTGTGAAAATCTCCGGCGGCCTGCTGATTGTCTATGGTATCGGCAATATGATCGGGCCGCAGATCGCAGCCCGCATGATGGAGAGTTTAGGTAAAACCGGTATGCCGGTGACACTGAGCATCTGCTTTGCTGCCTATGGCCTGCACGCACTCTGGCGCATAACCTTGCGGGAACGTCCGGCGATTAGTGATCAGAAAACTGAGTTCAAATATCAGGCCACCAAGAACATCAACACGCCGGAAAGCTATCAGATGGATCCGCGCAGCGATGTGCCGGAAGAAGATGAGAATGAGAAGAACTGAGAAATACTCAGCTCTTTCTCAGTTTTCTACCGGATAATTTATGCTCGCGGAAAATGATGAAGATACCCGCACCAATCACAATCGAACTGCCGATCAGCATTTGAGCGGTCGGTACATCGCCAAAGACCACATAGCCGATGCCTAGCCCCAACAGCATGGATGTATATTCAAATGGCGCAATGGTCGACATTTCGGCATGGCGGTAGCATTCTGTCAGGAAGATTTGCGCAATCCCGCCCGCAAAACCGGCACCGATCAGTAGTCCCAGCTGCCACATCTGCGGTACAACCCAGCCAAACGGCATTGTGAACAGCGCAATCACTGTCGAAGTCAGCGAGAAATAGATCACAATGGTTGCAGTTCGTTCATGCTTGACCAGTTTACGCACCAGCATCATCGCAACGGCTGACGACAAAGCGCCGATCAGAGCAAAAATCGCGCCGATCCCTTCTGCCTGACTCATCCCTCCGCTTGAGAACATGCTCAGACGCGGCCAGACGATAATCAGCACACCGGCAAAGCCGATCAGCACCGCTGACCAGCGATACAAGCGTACCTGCTCTTTCAGGAAAATCGCGCTCAGCACCACAATCATCAACGGCGATGCATAATTAATGGCAATGCTCTCCGGCAATGGCAGCAATGTCAGAGCGTAAAAACCGCTCAGCATCGACATTACCCCGACAAGACCGCGCCAGATATGGCCGAAGATATCCGAGGTCACCATGACGCCCTGCAACTGATGCGTATAGGCCAAATAGATGACAACCGGAAAAATTGCGAAGAATGAGCGGAAGAATACCAGCTCCCCCGCAGGTATGCCCTCTGCGGATTTCAGCAATGTCGACATCAGCACAAAAACAAAAACGGAGGTTACTTTGCAGGCAATACCAAGCAATGGCCGTGTTTCAGGCACAGTTTCTCCGGTAGCGGCGATAGAATCTGCCAGCGGCAGATGGCGCTCTGGGGCATTCACAGTGAAAATTCCTTAACTGCCGCTGAATTTCACGCGGCAGACTCCCTCTTTTAATGCTCATAGCATAGCTGACAAAGGTTAGTTTGCCAGCATTATTTGCATAGATTGTCTGCAAATAATGCAATGAATGAAGCGTAAAACAGACCTCCTGTTCAGAAGCCCAAATCCGAAACTTAAAACCGTTTCCTTGAGTTACAGCGGTTCCGGTTAAGACTGAATCGTTGGAACCGCTGTAACTATTTATTTTAACGCATTATCCGACGCAAAACCGCTTCGTACTTTTGGCTCGCAAATGCTCTAAACCAGAACTTTCACAAGGATAGCGGTTTCGCCAGTGAAAAAAATGACTTAACCTCCCCGCGCAATAGTCAAAGTCAGTTCAGGAGCAGTTATGCGTACCGATACAGGTCATGTCTTTCGCCTCGAAGATTACCGCCCGTCAGATTATCTGATACGCAAAACCGAGCTGGATTTTCAGCTTGATCCGGAAAAGACACTTGTCACTGCACGCCTGACGATCGAACGTCGTGATGGTGTCTCCCTCACGGCACCGCTGATACTGGATGGTGATGAGCTGGAACTGGTGAGCTTGCAGATCAATGGTCTGCCTGCCAAGGATTATCTGGCTGATCCGGAACTACTCACCATCAATTCCTTACCGCAACAAAGCCCGTTTACGCTGGAAATTGTCACAAGGATTAATCCGACAACCAACCGGCAACTGATGGGGCTTTACCGCTCCAGCAATGTCTACACCACACAATGTGAGGCAGAAGGCTTTCGCCGTATCACCTATTTCCTTGACCGGCCGGATGTTCTCTCGGTCTATACCGTGCGTCTTGAAGCCGACAAACAGGCAGCTCCAATTCTGCTTTCCAACGGCAATCTGCAAGAGGCTGGCGATCTGGCGAACGAACGCCATTATGCCCTGTGGCATGACCCGCATCCCAAGCCGTCCTATCTGTTTGCCTTGGTTGCCGGTGATCTCGGTTCGATCAGTGATCAGTTCACCACGATGTCCGGCAAACAGATCGCGCTGAACATCTATGTCGAGCACGGCAATGAAGCCCGTGCGACCTATGCAATGGATGCGCTGAAGCGTTCCATGCGCTGGGATGAAGAGGTTTATGCTCGCGAATATGATCTCGATATTTTCAACATTGTTGCGGTATCCGATTTCAACATGGGCGCGATGGAAAATAAAGGTCTGAACATCTTTAACGACAAATATGTTCTTGCCGATCCGCAAACCGCGACCGACAACGATTATGCCGGTATCGAAGCAGTGATCGCCCATGAATACTTCCACAACTGGACGGGTAACCGCATCACATGTCGTGACTGGTTCCAGCTCTGCCTGAAAGAAGGTCTGACCGTTTATCGCGACCATGAGTTTTCCAGCGATATGCGCTCTCGTGCGGTGCACCGTATTGATGAAGTTAAGGTTCTCAAGGCCCAGCAGTTTCCGGAAGACGGCGGGCCGCTGGCGCATCCGGTTCGCCCGAAGGAATATCGCGAGATCAATAATTTCTACACCGCAACCGTTTATGAAAAAGGCAGCGAACTGATCCGTATGCTGCGCACCATTATCGGTGATGAGGATTTCTATAAAGGGCTGGATCTCTATTTCATCCGTCATGACGGTGAAGCTGCGACTATTGAAGATTTCATCAAATGTTTTGAAGATGTCAGCGGCCAGTCTCTCACGCATTTTGCGCTGTGGTATGATCAGGCAGGTACACCTCTCGTCACAGTCACCAGTGATTATGACGCTGCGAGCCAGAGCTTGCGCCTGACGCTGGAACAGAAAACCGAACCGACACCAGGTCAGTGTGAAAAGCAGCCAATGCATATTCCGGTTAAATTCGGGCTGATCGGTGCGGATGGCAAAGATATTGCGATCAGCTCTTATGAAGGCACCGGCGTGCAGGGTGATGTCCTGCATCTGCGTGAGGCCTCACAAAACTGGACATTCCGCAACATTACAGAGAAGCCGGTCTTGTCAGTACTGCGGGACTTCTCGGCACCGGTGCATGTCGCGCAACCCTTAAGCCGCGATGAGCAATTGTTTCTTGCCCGCCATGACAGCGATGCCTTTGGCCGCTGGCAGGTTATTCATTCGCTGATGAGCGATGCGATTATAGCCAATGTCGAAAAACTGCGCCTGCAACAATCTGCCGTATTTGATCCGGCTCTGGCCGAACTACTGGCAGAGCTTGCACAAGATGAAACGCTGGATCATGCTTTCCGTGCGCTCTGCCTGACCTTGCCGGAAGAAGCGGACATTGCCCGTGACATTGGTAGCAATATTGATCCCGATCTGATCCGCAACAGCCGCGAAGCTCTGCTATCAGCAATCGCCACACATGGCGCGGCAATTTTTGCCAAGGCCTATGACAGCTTGCAGGATGCTGCACCATTCACACCGGATGCAGACAGTGCAGGCAAGCGGGCACTCAAAGCTGTGCTGCTGCAATATCTGGCAATCTCGGATAATGCCCCGCATCGGGTTTATGCGCAGTTTACCACCGCTGACAATATGTCCGACAAGCTGGCGGCACTGACGCTGCTGGCGCATCGTTTCTACACGCATGATTTCGCAAAACGCGCTTTGGCGCAATTTGAGCAGGATTACAGCGCTGTGCCATTGGCGATGGATAAATGGTTCAGCGTACAGGCGCGCCGCCCTGCCCCTGATGCTCTGGAAGCGGTACAGAGCCTGATGCAGCATCCGTTGTTCTCACTCGACAACCCGAACCGCGCCCGCTCTGTGCTCGGTGCCTTTGCTGCCAGCAATCCGACCGGCTTCAACCGGCAGGATGGTCAGACCTATGCATTCTTCACACAGCTTATTCTGACAATCGACCGCGAAAACCCGCAACTGGCCTCGCGCCTTCTCACCACTCTGCGCTCATGGAAAACGCTGGAGCCGGTGCGCCGCGAGCATCTGAAGGCTGCGTTAGAAACAATCGCTAAAACAGAAAAACTCTCTGCCGACGTGCGTGATATCACTGAGCGCATGCTTGCCTGACCAAATGCGGGGACGGGAAAGCACATCTTGCTTTTTCGTCCCTGCTTTAAAAAGAACATAATGTTTTACAACAAATAAGCACTGCATCGCATATTGCTGAATCAAATCAGAATCATGCGCACCCGATTAAAGTGTCTCTTTCTGAAAACTGATCGAATCACCTTCGAATCGGCAGAGGTTTTTTATTAATTATTAATTAAAAGCACTGGACACAGCGAATCACATTTGATTCATTAGGGTTATTCGGATTTCTCACCCCGAATCACTTCAAAAAGCAAACATTCAGATGAGGGCCACGGGATGGCAAATACCGACGCGCATCGCGCGCCGAATGGTGTCCGTTACACTTCAGAAAGACGTCCGAAGCGCTTTAAGCTTTCCGGCTATGTCTATCTGTTGTCGGGCCCTGCCTATCGTAAACTGCTCTCACTCGAGCCGGTGCTGCGTCGCATCGTGCCGGTACTGATTATTGCATTTCTGGTTATTCTGGCCGGAGCGCGGATGATGTCGCTGCTCAGCCAGCGTGAAGAGATTGAAAGTGATGCCCGCCACGAAATGGCGCTGACGGCTGCCCATGTAGCAACAAAGCTGCAGAAGCAGATGGAGGCCACTGCGCCCGCAGATAATTCCGGCGATTATAGCGCCGTACAGGATTTGCTAGTTGAGCTGCGCTCACAAGGGCTGATCAGCTCCGGACTTGAGCTTGCCATTCTCGATGAAAACTCAAAAATCATTGCCGCTCTGAGCAGCCGTCAACTGCTCGGCATTCAGGCTGAATCACTTTTCTCCGAAGCGCATCTCCTGCTGATGTTTGGTGGCCGTGCCGGTGTGCAGCCGGTAAAGTACCGCAATGAAGCGGCTTTTGCTGCGGCTGAAAAAGTTGAACCGCAAAATATACAGGCAGCAACCGCTGGCATCCTGTCTGTCGTCGCGTTCAATACGGAAAAAGAAATATTCAAAGACTGGCGGCAGGTGCTCTCGCTCAATATTACCTTATTTGCCGCTACTGCCGGTGTTTTGCTGGCTATTCTTTATGCTTATTTCTCTCAGGCAGCGCGTGCCCGCGATGCCGATGATTTCTCCCATCAAATCCAGAAGCGGATTGATCTGGCACTCGCCCGTGGCCGTTGCGGTCTCTGGGACTGGGATATGGCACGTGGCCGTATGTTCTGGTCGCGATCGATGTATGAAATGCTCGGCTATGAAGCTGTCGACAGCGTTCTGTCATTCGGTGATGTTGCAGCCATCGTTAATCCGGTTGACGGCGATCTCTATGAAATTGCCACACAGGTCATGTCCGGCGAATTGCGTCAGGTCGATAAAGTTCTGCGTATGCGCCATGCCGAAGGTTATTGGGTATGGATGCGTGTTCGTGCAGAAATAGCCAATGAGGGTGATGTCCATCTGGTTGGTATCGCTTTCGACGTCAGCGAACAGCATCGCTTTGCACAGGCCACCGCCGAAGCTGATTTGCGTATCCGTGAAGCGATTGAAAGCATTTCCGAGGCATTCGTTCTCTGGGATGCCGAGAGCCGTCTGGTGATGTCCAACGGCAAGTATAATGAATATGCAGGTCTGCCTGCCACAGCTCTGAAAGCCGGTGTAACGCGCGAAGATATTCAGCCGCTGCTGCGCCCTGCTGCTTTTGAACGTCGTATGGCCAATGAAAATGACCGCAGCGGTGCACAGACATTCGAGCGCCAGCTTGGTGACGGCCGCTGGCTGCAGGTCAACGAGCGCCGCACGCAGGACGGCGGTCTGGTATCGGTCGGTACCGACATTACTCAGCTGAAACTGCATCAGGAACGTTTGGTGGACAGTGAGCGTCGTCTGATGGCAACCATTCAGGACTTGAGCCTTGCGCGTAAAGCAGAGAAAGACCGCGTGCGCGAGCTGTCTGAACTGGCATCTAAATATGCGACGGAAAAGGAACGTGCGGAAAGCGCGAACCGTTCGAAATCTGAATTCCTTGCGAATATGTCCCATGAACTGCGCACACCGCTCAATGCGATTATCGGCTTCTCCGAAATGATCTCGGCAGGCACATTCGGCCCGCTCGGCTCTGAGCGTTATGCGGAATATATTCACGATATTCATACCAGCGGCAATTATCTGCTCAATGTTATCAATGACATTCTTGATATGTCGAAGATTGAAGCCGGTCATTTCTCTCTGGATCGCGAAGATATTGATCTGTATCCGCTGATTGAAGAAACTGTGCGTGTAATCTCTCTGCAGGCAGAACAGAAACATATCTCCGTTGAAACCAGCATTGCCGACACGATCACTGCCAGCGCTGACCGCCGTGCGATCAAGCAGGTGCTGATTAACCTGCTGTCCAATGCAGTGAAATTTACCGGCGATGGCGGGAATATTCTGGTGCGTGCGCGCAAGACCAATGGCGCGCTGATCCTCACCATTAAAGATACCGGCTGCGGTATTCCGCGTGATGCACTGAAGAAACTCGGTCATCCGTTTGAGCAGGTCGAAAACCAGTTCACCAAAACCCATACGGGTTCCGGTCTTGGCCTTGCGATCTCCCGCTCACTGGCGGAGCTGCATAATGGTGCGCTGCGCATCTGCTCGACAGAAGGTGTTGGTACAATTGTCTCCGTGCGTATTCCTGATCGTAAAGCACCTGCGCTGACAGCCCCTGTCAGCGACGATGTTGCGGCTTAGTTTTAGCCTTTCAGCAATTGTTTAAAGGCTTTGGCCACCAGCTCAGTTGTCTGATCCAGCTGATGCTCGACATGGCCGATATCGGGTAATTCTGCAGCACGGCACAATAATTCCAGCAAGCCTGGCAGATAGTCTTCCCGTCCCGTATTATCGTCAACACAGAGACGAATAATCTGCGTTATATTGCTATAAAAATGATGCGCGCCTGCCAGTTCCTCAGCCTGTGCAGGGCTGGAAAATTCCGATTTCAAATGGCGCAGATTAAGCTCGGTTGATGTATGGCGTGTTTCCGTCGCCACCTGCCCTGTCAGTACTGCGAATTGCGCGATAAATTCCAGATCAATCAGGCCGCCGGAACGCAATTTCAAATCCCAGTTATCACGCGGCGGTTTTTCACTGGCAATCAATGCACGCATCTCGACCATTTCTTTCGCGGTCTTTTTAACCTCGGAAGGAATAGCGAGAATGGCATCGACCTCGGCATCGATCTCATCGCGGAATGAGCGGTCACCAGCAATCGTGCGGGCGCGGGTCAGCGCCATATGTTCCCACACCCATGCTTCATTGCGCTGATATTTGCTGAAAGCCTCAACATGCGTTGCGACCGGCCCTTTATTACCGCTTGGGCGCAGACGCATATCCACCTCATACAGCACACCTTCGGCCATCGGTGCCGATAAAGCAGCGATCAGGCGCTGTGTCAGGCGGATATAATATTGCGAGGCTGCAAGCTGCCTCTCACCATCGGAATAGTCGGCATCTGCATCGTGATCATAGAGCAGAATAATATCTATGTCAGAACCGGCAGTGAGTTCACGGCTGCCAAGCTTGCCCATGGCCAGCACTGCAATACGGCCACCGGCGATCTGACCATGACGCATAGAAAACTCTTTGAGCACTGCGCTCAAGGCACGGTCAATCATCAGCTCGGCAAGATCAGAGAAAGCTCTGCCTGCACGAACACCATCAATTGCGCCGGTCAGCAGGCGAATACCAATCAGAAAACGCTGTTCGGCAGCAAAGATGCGCAGACGGTCAAGTGTCTGCTCATAAGCCTCATCCGAATTCAGAAATGTGTCCAGCCGCTCTTCGAGATAATTGCGCGTTGGCAGTTCCGAGAAAATACGCGGATCGAGCATACCGTCAAAAACATGCGGCTTACGGGTAATGATTTCAGCCAGACGCGGAGCGGCGCTCATCACCAATACCAGCAGATTGAGCAATGCCGGATTGGACTGCAGCAGACTGAAAAGCTGGATGCCTGACGGCAAGCCCTGGAGGAAATCATCAAAGCGCAGCAATGCATCATCTGCACGCTCGGTCGCTGCAAAAGCATTCAGCAAGGCCGGTGTCAGTTCAGTCAGACGCTCCCGCGCTTCTGCGGTCTGTGTGGCGCGGTAGCGGCCAAAATGCCATGTGCGGATAATACGGCAAATATCGCTCGGCCGCTCAAAACCAAGCTGCGACAGTGTTTGCAATGTATCGGGATCATCTGTCTCACCAGTGAAAACCAGATTACCGCCGCTGCTGCCGAGTTCCGGTGCCTGTTCAAACAATGCTGCATAATGTTTTTCAACCATCCGCAGAACTGCCAGAAACTCGGCTGTAAAACTGTCATTATCCGGATAGCCCATCATCGCAGCAATGCGGCTGAAACCCTCATCATCTTCCGGCAAGATATGCGTCTGCTCATCAGAAATCATCTGAATACGGTGCTCGACATTGCGCAGAAACTGATAATTCCGGCTCAGTTGATCGCGAGTATTCTCGCCCACCCAGCCACGCTCATAAAGCTTGGTCAGCATGGCCAGTGTTTGCGACCCGCGCAGTTCAGGAAAGCGCCCGCCTGCAATCAGCTGCTGGGTCTGAACGAAAAACTCGATCTCGCGAATGCCACCGCGCCCTAATTTCACATTATGGCCACGCACCGCAATATCGCCATGACCGCGATGCGCGTGGATCTGGCGCTTGATGGAGTGAATATCGGCAATAGCTGCATAATCGAGATATTTACGCCAGACATAGGGTGCCAGTTCTTTGAGGAATTGTTCCCCTGAAGTGATATCACCGGCAACAGGCCGCGCCTTGATCATCGCCGCGCGTTCCCAGTTCTGGCCGCGCCCTTCATAATAATGCAGCGCCGCACTCACCGGAATAGCCAGCGGCGTTGCCCCCGGATCAGGACGTAAGCGCAGATCAACACGAAACACATAACCGTCAGCCGTTCTGTCCTGCAGAATCTTCACCAGCCGCCGTGCCATACGGGAGAACAGATCAACACATTCATAGGGATCGGTAATTGCCGGACGGGCGCTATCGATGAAAATGATCAGATCAATATCGGAAGAATAATTCAACTCTCCGGCACCGAACTTGCCCATTCCCAGTACAATAAGTCCGCTGTCTTTTTCAGGATCACTGCGATCGGGCAAGGCCAGTTTGCCTTTGGCATCGCTTTCCAGCAGCAGAAAACGCACGGTTGCGCGAAGACAAGCTTCGGCCAGATCAGTCAGACGATTGGTCGTCTGCATAACATCTGCCAGCCCTGCCAGATCATCCAGTGCAATAAGCACATGGGCGGCTTTTTTGATGCAGCGCAGTTCCGTCATCAGACGACTTTCAGTCATCTCCGGATCGACGCCGACAGCTTTGATCTGCACGGCCAGTTGTTCAAGCAAGATGCTGACCGGAGCGGTAAAAAGGCTTTCCAGAATTTCAGGATTGGCTTCCGTCACCTCACGCAAAAATGGTGAGCAATCCAGCACAGCGGCTAAAAATCCGGTTTCGTCGGTGTTTTGTAAGTAAGCACTCAGAGCATTGCATTGATGCTCCGCCGCTGCTTCTTTTAAATTTTGCAGATAGATTTTTGCGTTTTGGGGCTCAGGAACTGTCAGTGACTTTAAAGAACGATCAAAAAACAAAACACCGGTCATACTGCTTTCCACCCCAGAGCATTTCCCGTCAAACAGAAACAAAGGAAATGCTCTTTCTCTTTATTTCACCGCGTATCTTACCCGAAAACCGCTACGCATTTTTCGGGATGCGCTTTAGATTCCTGCCTGATTACTGTTTTGTCTCAGACAGGGCAGGAAAAGCAAGAACAACCCGCAAGCCCGGCGCATTATCTTCCAGCATTAAACTGCCGCCATGTAATTTCATAACAGCCTTTGCCAGACTAAGTCCAAGGCCAGAACCCGGTTGTGTGCGGCTTTCTTCAAGACGCACAAAACGCTCTGTCGCCTGTTCCCGCAGAGCTTCAGGAATACCGGCACCCTGATCGGCAATGCTGATCAATACCTGATTACCAACCTGTTTCATCGAGACCGTTATTTTCGTTCGGCTCTCACCACTCTCTTCCGCAACAGGAGAATATTTGATCGCGTTATCAATCAGATTAGATACGGTCTGACCGACCAGCTCACGATTAATCCGCAGGCTGATATCATCTTCCGTCTCGACCACAAGCTCCAGTCCGGCATCCTCTGCAACCGGTTCATAAAGCTCAGCCACATCATGCAGGATCGGATTAACCGGCAGCACTTCCATATTCTCGGATGAATAGCCTGCCTCAAGACGCGAGATCATCAGGATTGCATTAAACGTGCGGATCAGCTGATCGGACTCACCAATAATATCTTCCAGAGCCGAGCGATATTCCGCATTGTCTTTTTGACCGGATAATGTGGCTTCTGCCTTATTACGCAGGCGCGTTAGCGGTGTTTTCAGGTCATGAGCGATATTATCCGAGACGTGTTTCAGCCCATCATTCAGCTCTTCAATCCGGCCAAGCATAGCATTCAGATTAATCGACAGCCGGTCGAATTCATCGCCGGAACCGCTGACCGGTAAGCGCTCACCCAGATCACCCGCCATAATGCGCTGGGAAGAACTGGAGACCTGCTTGAGCCGCAGCAATGCCCTGCGCCCGACAAAATACCAAATCAGGAATGCTCCGACAGCCATAATGCCAAGTGCCAGCACCAAGGCACGGCGCATAATATCGCGGAATAATTCCGGCTCGCTCAGATCGCGGCCAATCAAGACGCGCATACCATTCGGGATGGAAAAGATAATCGCAATCGCTTTATGCTTCTCTGCCGTACCCTGCTCACCATAGCGCATATAGCTGAAAGGCCGGTCTGTCATACCGTTCATGTCCAGCACGCCCGGTTCAAGGCTCTCAACATTACCGGTCAGAATACGACCGGCAGGATCGGCGATCAGATAGAGAAAAGCACCGGGCTGGCGCGAACGACGGTCAATAGTGCGTACCAATAGCGGGATACTGCCACGCTCATAGGACTGCGTGACACTCGTTACCTCATCCAGCAAAGCTTTCTGCGTTTGCGCTGTGAGGAAGTTGACCGACAAATTGGTCATATAGAAAAACAACGCCATTGCGCTGAGCACAAACAGCAACAAATAAAGCGCCGATAGCCGGACCGCTGTCGTGCTTAATAACGCGCTCAGCCGGCTCATCATTGGCCGTCTGCCGTTTTTGCTTTAGCAGCAGGAGAACCGGCTTTCAGCATATAGCCCGCACCACGTACTGTGTGCAGTAAAGGCTCATCGAAATCTTTTTCGATTTTGGAGCGCAAACGCGAAATATGCACATCAATCACATTGGTCTGCGGATCAAAATGATAATCCCACACATTTTCAAGCAACATGGTACGGGTTACCACCTGCCCTGCATGACGCATCAAATATTCAAGCAAACGAAATTCACGCGGTTGCAGATTAATGTCAGTATCTGCGCGGCGAGCCGTATGTGACAGGCGATCAAGTTCCAGATCACCCACACGATAAACTGTATCTGCTTCTTTCGGGCTGACACGACGCTGCAATACTTCCACGCGTGCCAGAAGTTCAGAGAAAGCATAAGGTTTGGTCAGATAATCATCGCCGCCGGCACGTAAGCCCGTCACGCGGTCATCCACCTGCCCAAGAGCTGAAAGAATGAGCGCAGGCGTTGTCTGTCCTTGCGCGCGTAAACCGGCAATGACCGACAATCCGTCACGCTTTGGCAACATGCGGTCAATGATCAGAACATCATAATGATTATTCTCGGCCAGCGTATAACCGGTTTCACCGTCACCAGCGATATCAGCAATATGTCCGGCTTCGGCAAAAGCTTTTTCCAGATAGCGAGCCGCTTCGCGGTCATCTTCAATAATCAAAATACGCATCTGAGACCCTCAATTCCGAAAAGCACCATGCACAACAACAGACGAAATGAACAGAGAGGCGGCGTTAATAAAACACCGCCTCCCGTTATTAACTCATAGATTTAAAGATCAACCCTGATCAACCGGCAATGCAACAAAGCTGTTCTGCCCGTTACGCTGTACCTGCAACAATACTGCTTTGCGGCCATTCTTTACTGCATCTTTGATTGCTGCGTTAATTTCAGATGCGGATTTCACATCCTTATTGTTAACTGTCACAATCGTATCACCGGCACGCAGACCTTTATCGGCAGCATCACTGTCCGGATCCACATCCGTTACAACAACACCTTTACCGCTGTCATCAGGCGTTACAGTCAGTCCGTAGTCATCAAGTGTCTCGCTATTACCGGACGGGCTGTCTGTACCCTTATCGCCTGTTTTCTGATCATCAGGATAGGCTTTAATGTCAATGCTGACTGTTTCGGCCTTACCCTTACGCCAGATTGTCAGGCTGGCTTTTTCACCCGGATTGATTGCAGCAACCTTCTTGGCCAGATCACGCGGATC
This sequence comes from Hyphomicrobiales bacterium, assembly GCA_900470735.1. Classification (GTDB taxonomy): domain Bacteria; phylum Pseudomonadota; class Alphaproteobacteria; order Rhizobiales; family Rhizobiaceae; genus Pseudochrobactrum. Next base: position 232,071 of record UCCC01000001.1, read on the forward strand.
TTTGACTGTTTCATCATTAACAGCCGTGATCACATCACCGGCAACGATACCGGCTTTTGCAGCAGGACCATCGGCCTGAGGCTCAGCAACGATTGCACCCTTATCCTCAGCCAGACCGAGAGAGTCAGCAATTTCCTTTGTCACCGGTTGAATTTGCACACCGATCCAGCCGCGCTCAACCGAGCCCTTCTTGATCAGCTGATCAACAACCTTGCTGGCTGTGGATGCCGGAATAGCAAAGGCAATACCAACGCTACCACCTGACGGTGAGAAGATCGCTGTATTGATACCGACAACCTTACCGCTCAGATCAAAAGCAGGACCACCGGAGTTACCCTTGTTTACCGCAGCGTCGATCTGAATAAAGTCATCATAAGGGCCTGCGCCGATATCACGGCCACGGGCTGAAACAATACCGGCAGTTACCGTACCACCAAGGCCAAACGGGTTACCGACTGCAACAACCCAATCACCGACCTTCACTGTGCCTTCATCATCAAAGGCAACATAAGTGAATTTGCGCTTATCATCGACTTTCAGCACGGCCAGATCTGTACGGGCATCGGTACCAATCAATTTGGCATCAAGTTCTGTACCATCGTCCATCACAACGGAGAATGAATCGCCGTCTGTCACAACATGGTTGTTAGTTACAACATAGCCGTCTTCAGAAATGAAGAAGCCGGAGCCCTGTGCAAGCGGGCGGGCATGGCCACGCTCACCGCGCTTCTGGCGCTTGTTCGGGCGTGCCTGATCACCATCCGGACCATATGGGTTGCCGAATTCTTTGAAGAAACGCTTCAGAGGATGGCCGTCCGGTAGCTGATCAAGACCATTGCCGCCAAAGTATTGAGTACGGTCATTACGGGTATTTTGCACGTCGCTTTTTACGCGAACACTCACAACGGCCGGACGAACTTTTTCAACCAGCTCGGAAAAACCAGGCTGCGCCTGAGCAGTCACACTGACAGGAGCTGCCTGTGCAGTCGAAATTGATGCCAGAGGGCCGGTTGCCAGCATTGTACCGGCCAGAGCGGCGGACAAGAAAATGCGGCTGAGCGGGCGTCGGGAAGATGACTTAGTATCAGACATAAAATATCTCCTGAGAGGGCAGATAACCTGTAGCAGATTATCAATTATTCCTGACAAGAGATAGCTCAACCAACATTACCGGATAATTTCTGAAAGATGAAATTTTCGTAAGGTTACGAAAACCGGTTACTGTCCATCCAACAGTTTTTCCAGACGCTTGGTTTCTTCTTCACTCAGCGGCGCAATTTGAGTCGGTGTCGTGCCACCCTTGCGACGCGAATACCAGATAACGCCGATACCGATGATCAAAATGAATACCGGAAAGCTCCACAGGATGATTGTCTGCTTGTCTAAACGCGGCTTAAGCAAGACAAACTCGCCATACCGATCAACAAGAAAATCAATAACCTGTTCATCCGTATCGCCCTGTACCAGTCTTTCGCGAACCAGAAGACGGAGATCGCGCGCCAGATCGGCGTCAGAATCATCAATCGACTGGTTCTGACACACCATACAGCGCAAGCCTGTAGACAGATTACGGGCGCGCTTTTCCAATACCGGATCAGCCAAAACCTCATCGGGATTAACCGCCCAGGCAGAACGGATATTGACCGAAGTCATACCGGCAACCGCAATGAAAGCTGCCAGCAAAAGCGTGCTAAACGTCCGGACGGATAGAGCTTTCAAGGTGATCATCATACTGCCCCGCTGACTGCCTTAACCGGCTTCTTGGCACTTGCCTTCGCCGGTGCGCCAACCCGCAGACGTCTGTCCATCAGGGACAGGAAGCCGCCGATAATCATAGCAACAGTTCCGAGCCAGATCAGTGTAACAAACGGCTTCCACCACAGACGGACAACCATACCACCGCCGTCAATCGCATCGCCCAATGCTACATAATACTGGTTGACGCCACGGGTGATAATACCGGCCTCAGTTGTCGGCATATTGCGTGCCGGATAGAAACGCTTTGCGGCTGTAACCTTATTGGCAACACGGCCATCCTGATTCAGCAGAGTGAACAGCCCCTGATCTTCCGTGTAGTTGGAACCGGAAAATGGCTGCTGACCATCATAGCGCAACTGATAGCCAGAGAAAGCAACGCTTTCTCCCTGCTTCATAATCACGACCTGCTCTGTGCCAAAGCTGGTGACGACCACAACACCCAACAGAGTGATACCCAGCCCCATATGTGCCAGTGCTGTACCAAAAACGGAGCGCGGCAGACCCAGCAAACGCGGGAATGCCCGTGAGAGTTCAACCTTACCAAAACCGGCTTTGGTTACAATATCCATCAGGCTGCCAAGGATCACCCATGCGGCCAGACCAATACCGAAGGCCGCCCAAACGGCGCGCGGATCAACCAGGATCAAGACCAAGCCAATACTGGCCAGAGAAAGACCGAACACCCACATCAGGCGCTGTGCAACTGCGTAGAGATCACCACGTTTCCATGCCAGCAAAGGACCAAATGGTACGGCGGCCAAAAGCGGGATCATCAAAGGGCCGAATGTCATATTGAAGAACGGCGCACCAACGGAAATTTTCGCTCCGGTCATCGCTTCCAGCAATAAAGGATACAACGTGCCAATCAGAACTGTTGCGGTTGCAGTGCTCAGGAACAGGTTATTGAGTACCAATGCACCTTCACGCGACACCGGCTGGAACATTGTACCGGTGGTCAATGTCTGAGCGCGGAGCGCAAACAACGTCAGCGAACCGCCGATGAAGAACACCAGAATAGCAAGAATGAAGAGGCCACGTCCCGGATCAGTCGCAAAGCTGTGTACTGAAGTCAGCACGCCTGACCGCACAAGGAAAGCACCGAGCAGCGACAAGGAGAAAGTCAGCAATGCCAGCAAAATCGTCCAGATTTTCAGCGCACCGCGTTTTTCCATCACAATCGCGGAATGCAGCAAGGCGGTACCGATCAGCCATGGCATAAATGATGCATTTTCAACCGGATCCCAGAACCACCAGCCACCCCAACCAAGCTCATAATAAGCCCAGTAAGAGCCCATTGAGATACCACCAGTGAGGAAAATCCATGCGGTCAGAGTCCACGGGCGTACCCAGCGCGCCCATGCGGCATCGACACGTCCGTCGATCAGTGCAGCAACAGCAAAAGAAAAACAAACTGAGAAGCCGACATAGCCGAGATAGAGCAGCGGCGGATGGATGGCGAGACCGATATCCTGCAGGATCGGATTAAGATCCTGACCTTCGATCGGCGCAGGAATAACGCGTACAAATGGGTTAGATGTAAAAAGAATAAAACTTAAGAAGGCCGTTGCAATCCAGCCCTGCACTGCCAGCACATTGGCGCGTAATGTATTCGGAAGGTTGCCGCCGAATACTGCAACCAGAGCGCTGAAGAAGGACAGGATCAGCACCCAGAGCATCATGGAGCCTTCATGATTGCCCCATACGCCGGTAATCTTGAACAGCAATGGTTTCAGCGAATGTGAATTCTCTACCACATTGAGAACAGAGAAATCAGACGCGACATAAGCGCGAACCAGCATTGCAGAAGAGAGCAAAATCAGCGCGAACACAGCTGCAGCACAAGGTTCAGCCACGCTCATCAACCGGAAATCATTCCGCTTTGCCCCTACAACCGGCAACAATGACTGCACTAAAGCCAAAGCTAATGCCAGAACCAATGCGAAATGTCCGATTTCAACGCTCATTCTTAGTATCCTGTCCGGTGAAGGTTGCGCATCAGTTTATGGCTGCAACATTCAGCTTTTGGTATGGGAGTTTCAAACACAGCCTGCTTAAGCGCAGCTTAGTTACCTTCCCAGACACCTTTTTCTTTCAGACTATCCGCGACATCTTTCGGCATGTAATTTTCATCATGCTTCGCAAGAACATTGTCTGCGATAAACACACCATCCGGTGTAAAGCGACCTTCTGCCACCACGCCCTGCCCTTCGCGGAACAGATCCGGCAGAATGCCCTCATAGGTCACTGTGACCTGCTTCAGTGTGTCTGTTACACCAAAGCTCACATGCTTATCAGCACCGCGCACCACAGAACCGGCTTCAACCAGTCCGCCAAGACGGAAACGAGCACCGGAGGCAATATCTTCTGCCGTCACATCATCAGGCGTGCGGAAATAACGGATATCCTGACTGAAGGCCATCAGCACCAGACCAATCGCCAGCGCCAGAACCGCCATAGCACCGGAAATTAAAATCAAACGCTTACGTTTGCGATTACGCATCACCTGCGAAACACGCGGCGCGCGGTTTTCCGCAGAGTTTGAAGCAGATAGTTGACTATGGCTCATTTCAGAACTCCTGTCACATCAACGCCCAGCTGAGTTGCTGTATCGGTGAGGCGGCGCATATCATTTTCCGGCAGGGCTTTTGCAGCATTGCGCAAAGCCTCTTTCACATTATCCTGCTCTCCCAGAACGACATAAGCACGCAGCAGACGCTCCCAACCATCTACATTTGCCGGATTTTCCCGTAATCTTTCCGCAAGACCATCCACCATAGAGCGGATCATATCTTTACGCCCCTGCTCATCGAGGGATGCAGCAGCTTCAACATCTTCAGCGGTTGGCCCGCGCGGCTGTTCTGTTGGGCGATCACTCTGCGCCGGTACCGATGGTGTCACCGATCCATTACCAGCTTTCAGATTAGCGATAGTCTGCTCGATATCCGCACGCCACAGTGCATCTTCCGGCGAAGTATTCAGAATAATCTGTAAGACATCAATTGCATCATCGCGTTTACCGGCCTGCAACAAAGCCCGCGCCTTCATCAAAGGCGGACGCAAATCCGTTGGCTCAACTTTTCCGGCTTCTTCAAAAAGTGCCAGCGCTTCTGCAGTCACCTGACCATTGGCTTTCACTGTCAGAGCTTCACCAAGACCGATCAGACGATCAACATCTTTGCCAAGCAGCTCCAGCGCTTTACGATAAGCATTAATTGCATCATCCACACGTCCAAGACGCATATAGATCGGCGCCAGAATAGCCCAGCCACGCCCGTCATCAGGGGCGTTTGCCAGATGTGCTTCAGCCTGTGCAATCAGCTCAACCGCACTCTTATCCTGTATGGTATTGCCTTTGCGATCAGCCAGTGGCTGTGACGGCAGATCAGGCGTACCGACAGCCGCATAGATGCCCCAGCTCAATGCCGGAATAAACAACAGCACCAGAACAACGACCCAACGGGTGCTTGCGCTCAGCAGATATTTCTTTTCTGCTCCATCAGCAGCTGCAATGTTACCGCCGGCTAAATCTGTCATTCGACGATCATTTTTCAGAATGCGTCGCGAAATTTCAAGCCGCGCCTGCGCAGCCGACTGCTCGTCCAGCAGCCCGCGCGACAGATCGGAATCAATCTCTTTTAATTGCTGAATATAGACCGAGCGATCCTCCTCGCCCTGAGCAGCTGACACGACTTCTTTTCGCGTCAGAGGCAGCATGACGATAAGAATTGCAACGAAAGTTAAAAGTGCAGAAACAAGCCAGAAATCCATGACCGGAGACTTAATCTACCTGCTCAACAAAACCAACTGTCTGCAGTCAAATTAATGGTGTGTAGGTCATTTGGCCGCAAAGCATTCCGGCTTTTCAGAGTGAAAAGTGAAACTGAAAAAACAGCGATTTTGAATGGTGGAAATCAGGTCAGCGGAGTCCAGCTGCCATCATCATTGCGGCAGGCTGTGCCGCGCACCATTTGCGGAGCGCCATCCACTGTGTAGCTGTGGCTATATTGTCTGCAGTTCTGCGAGCCTACCTGATAAGGCTGCGCAGCTGTCACCTCGCCGGAAGTCCGGCCGGAACGGCCTTTCCATGCCACGGCTTCACCTTTCGGTGCATATTCCAGCGCTTTATACTCAGCTTCAATTGCAGCTCTGCGATCAGAGGCTGCAAGCTGAGCCCCTGCCGAGCCTAGAATACCATTACCCATAGGCGCAAGAACAGCATTACTGACAGAACCGCGTGTAAAAACATTTCCGGTTGATGCGCCGGTCGATTTGGTCGCGTTCAGAGAAGAACAAGCTGTCAAAGACAACAGCGGCAAAATGAAAATGATTTTACGCAATGCACTTCCGGAAGACGACTTCATGAGCAACTCAACATCCTGTCAGCAACACTTTACAAAGCAATATGACCACCGCCATTTGCTCTGCAATCATTCCATTGACATCTCAAAACAAAACAAAAATCAGAAACACGAGTTTCTTGAACTACGTATCTATACCTGAAACCAGATAAAAGCAAAGGTCAGCTCGCAACAGCCGGTAAAGTAATCTGCACAGCCAGCCCGCCAAGAGATGCCTGCATCAATCCAAGATGCCCGCCATATTCCCTTACAGTATCCTGAACGATTGCCAGCCCCAATCCTGTGCCGGGTTTACTCTCATCAATACGCTTACCGCGCTTTAAAGCTTCGGCCATCTTCTCTGCCGGCAAACCTTCTCCGTCATCTTCAATCAGAATTTCAAAAGCATTGTTGCCGCCTTCAACAGCCTCCCGCTTCTGTACCGCTTGCAAAGTCAGATGAATTTTTGACCGCCCCCACTTAGAGGCATTTTCCATGATATTGCCGATAATCTCTTCGAGATCCTCCTTTTCTCCGGCAAAAATCGCATCAGGCAGATGATTGGAAAATGTAATCTTCAAATGCGGATTGAGCTTGGCAGTAACACGAATCATGCGCTCTAGTATTGGCGTTACAGGCGCACGGAACACAACACTGTCACGCTGCGCGGCCACGCGCGCGCGTTGCAGATAATGCTGAATTTGCACCTGCATTGCATCGCTCTGCTCACTGACAAGCTGCCCCTGACGGCCGCCGATATTCCGACCCTCATTCATCAAAACTGAAAGCGGTGTTTTCAGAGAATGCGCAAGATTACCCACCTGTGTGCGTGAGCGCTCTATAATGCGATGATTATTCTCAATCAGCGCGTTCATTTCTTGCGCCAAAGGCGCAATCTCAAGCGGCAGGTCTGTATCAACACGATTGCTGCGCCCCTCGCGAATATCCGCAAGAGTGCGCCGTACATGATCGAGCGGCCGTAAACCGAACAGGATAATTGCCGCATTAATCAGAATACTACCGAGGCCGAACAGTCCCAGATAAATATACAGCGTGTTGCGGAAATCACTGATTTCCGCTTTGACCTCATTGAGGTTTCCCATCACCCGAAAACGCGCAATCTTGTCAGAACTATCAAGCACAACTTCCGTTTCAACCACAGACAGTTCTTCACCGTCATTGGTTTCCACCACATAGCTGCGCATAAATGCCTGATCAAAAGGCTCTTCAGCAACAGATTTTACAGGGATTTGTTTCGCACCCAGTGAAACCGAGCCTAAATGGCCTTGCACATTGGACGATACCGGATCAACCGACCAATACCAGCCTGATCCTGCACTCGCATAACGTATTTCACCGAGTTCCGGCCGTCCATGCAGCGCGCCCTCTGGCGTCAATCCAACAGCACCGACAAGACTATAAAGATGGGCAGATAAAAGGCGCTGAAAACTGCGCTCTGCGGCATCCCGATAGAGAGACTGAATCAGCGTCGCAACAACGACAAGGGCAATAATCACCCAGAATGTCGACAGCGTAACCACACGCAATGCCAGTGAGCGCATACCGAGAGCAAAGACTTTCCCGGAAAACAACTGCATCTTAATCTTTGCTGCCATCATTATTATCGGAGCGAATACGATAGCCCATACCACGTACGGTCTCGATTATATCAACGCCCATTTTCTTGCGCAGACGACCGACAAAAACTTCGATCGTGTTAGAATCACGATCAAAATCTTGATCATATAAATGCTCAACCAGTTCCGTACGGGAAATAACCTCATCCATATGATGCATGAGATAGGACAACAGCCTGAACTCATGAGAGGTCAGCTTTAGTGCCGCACCATCAATGGTCGCTTTGGAGGCTTTTGTATCCAGAACCAGTTTACCGCTGGTAATTTCAGAAGAGGCATGCCCCGCAGCACGGCGGATCAATGCGCGCAAACGCGCAAGCACTTCTTCAATATGAAACGGCTTGGCCACATAATCGTCGGCACCGGCGTCAATACCGGCAACCTTGTCACTCCAGCGATCACGCGCAGTCAGCATCAGCACCGGCATCGTACGACCTTCGCGACGCCAGCGCTCAACAACACTGATACCATCCATCTGTGGCAGACCGATATCCAGTATCACCGCGTCATAAGGTTCGGTATCACCGAGAAAATGCCCCTCTTCGCCGTCAAAGGCGCAGTCAACGACATAATCCGCATCACGGAGAGCTTCAGCAAGCTGACGGTTAAGATCCTTATCATCTTCAACAATCAGAATTCTCATCAGCAAACCTTTTCAGCATTTCGGAATGACAGCACAAAATCTTGCCAGTTTAACAGGCAACACCTGTTTTTACAGTAGATTGTAAAAATGGGCAAACAAACGGGTTAGCCGCCAGAGCGAGTCGCATGTTCACGGCAGCTCAAGTAAATCCGTTTGAGCGCGACATGCTCAGGCTAAAGAAAACCGGTTTATTTAGCGGGTACAGCAACTTCCACTCGGCGAGGACGCTCACCGTCACGCCCCGGCACCAGCACAACCACGATACAAACCGGCGCACCGTTCTGAACAGCTGCGGTTGCTTTGGTTAATGTGCCGCCTTGCTGCGCTGCGACCTGCTGCCCGATAGCAGCACAATCACCGGCTACGCGCAGCACACGCGGCTGAGCTTGAGCGGACTGTACCGGTTGCGAAGCGGCAGGAACATGCCGCTGCAAACCTGCGGCGCCCGCAGATGGAACAATGCTTGTCAAAACTGCTGCGGTCATACCGGCAAACAGTGCAGAAGCAGCGAAAAATGTGCGAACTGGTTTTTGTGTCATCATAACGCTCACTTTAACGCTTTTAATCTGAATGTTGAATGAACAATTTTGTGTATCAGACTGACGATATCTAATTATTTTTCTTTCGTTAACATTTGTTTTTACAAAACGAAAGTCTCTCAGACTGCGGCAAAGCTGCCAAAATTTCAAAATCAGATCAATTGCCCTTTTTGCCATTCAATCTGACGACGCTAACATACCCTGCCCCGTAAGCCTGACTGATCTGTGCTACCCTGAACTGCAGTTCTGCACCTTCAGGCACTGCTCCAGAATATATAAATTGTGGTTCAGTGACGACTCCTGAATGTAACAGAGTTTCACCATGCCACATCTCCACCTGATATTTCTCTGTAACTTCACCAAGAGGGATATCTTCCCCCATCCAGCTATCCGCATCGATGCGCCCGCGACGAATCCACTGAAAACGCAAATCTCCATTGGTCTGGCGCTTATAGCGTAAATGAACGGGACTCAGCGGCCTCAAGGCACGCATCCCGCCTGTCAGCGACTGCGTAGTAAAATATTCATCCGTAAAATCGCGACCAGCAAGCCCTGCACGCCAGTTCAGCATTAAACCGTTCTCTGACTGCTGCAATCCAGCCGGCACAACACGGTCATCCAGCACAATGAAAGGCGCCCCTGACTGTTTTACAAGTTGCGCTTCCATTTCAGTACCGGCCTGCCCCCGCAGCAATGTCCTCAGCCGCCAATGACCTGTGGCAATTTCTTCCGCATGCATAAACTGCAAAATCTCCCAGCTACCGGCTGCGGTTTGCACCAAAGCTGTATTACTTGCATTGAGAATTTGCACTTGTGATCCGCTATGCAGCTCACCGTGATAAAGCCGCACATCAAAACTCTGCTCATGCATAAAACGACCACTATCTGAAGCATGGAGCTCTGTGATCAGCTCCCCCATTACCGCCGCATAGGGAATCACTGAGCGCAATTGATACGCGCTATTTTCCGGTGAAACATAAAGCGACACCTCCCGCCATGGTTTTGCATAACAGGCGACCCGAAGCTGATTTTGTTCATTTTCAATGCCTGACCACATCGGCAGATCGAGCATATGAAATAATGGAGGCCCCGCAGCAATGCCTCCTTCAGACTGCGGCAGTGACGGCATACGCGTACGATCGGGCCGCCGCAAAACAGGAGCCAGTGCCACAGCTTTAGCACGCCGCGCCGCGCCGTCTTCAAAACTCACGATCACGTAATCACGATTGCCAGCCAATTCCGGTACACGCACTCTGTCACCGATTGTCAATTGAGCCTGCGTCCACGGCAGAGAGAAACTGACTGTCCTGCGTTCCGCACGTTTTCGCTCCAGCCAGCTTTCAGCCAGTGCCTGTGCTTGTCCGCGTTCCATTGCGGCAGATAGAGACAGGCTTTCATTCCCTCCATGTTGCCAGCCGGAGCGCTGTGCCAGTGCACTGGCTGACTGATAATCGCGCAAGGGATCACTGAAATAGATTTCAGCACTGACAGGCAGTTCCTCGACATCTTCCAATGTGCGAACCGGCCACTGGTCATCACGTTCCAGTGCATAATCATCCAGCACAAGCGGTTGCAGACGCTGTGACAGACTGCGGAATACCAGCTTATGCTGTTCATCGGCCTGCTCAAAAGCCACCACACCAAATATATCCATCAGTGGCTCCAGCAATGCCCGCCCGCTGGCCGGATTGTCGGCAATATAGCCCGACAAATAGCCCTCCACGCCACGGCAATCAGCTAATCCTTCCAAACCAAAATCTTTCAGCAATGCCAGCAGCAATTCATCCAGCGCTACGCCGCTCAAACGGCCATTGAGCCAATGCCCTGTCGCCCAATTGGCGGCATCCCCCCAGATGTCAGCTTTCAACGGATATTCCGGAAACGGGCGCGTATCCCAGGCCCAGATATAAATCTGTGCCGCATCAAGCATGGTGCCACCATAGACAGGTGAAACCGGATTATGCTCACCGGCCTTTTGCCAATAGGAAAAATGCGCCCGCAAAAAACGATCCGGCGCGATATCACTGCGCGACCCGTCAGAAAAATAGGGCGAGGCATTTTCCGATGATTTCGGATCAGGAAACACATTTGGCTGGTTTGGCCCTTTATCAACGGCTGCGCAACCAAGCTCGGTAAACCAGAATGGCTTGGACATTGGCTGCCAAGCTGTCGGCTGCGACTGCTCTGTACCATTGATACGGTTGAAATGCTGATTTTGCCACCATGAGCGCAAGTCTTTATAGCGAAACACCCATGGTTTGCCCGCCAGCCCGTCTGTTATGACCGTGCGTTTGCGCTCACGCCTGTCCGCATCGGAGGCATAATACCAGTCGTAGCCCTCACCTCCGGCAATGGCACTTTGCAAAGCAATCTCATCATAGGCCGAAGGTGGCAAGGCAGGGTCTATGCTGCGCTCATCACCATCACGCCAATCGCTCAGAGGCATGTAATTATCAATGCCGATGGCATTAATGGCCGGATGCGCCCAAAGCGGATCAAGATGAAAATAGACATCACCACTGCCATCCTGCGGATGATAACCAAAATATTCTGACCAATCGGCACCATAGGTGATTTTGCAAGCCGCTCCTAAAGCGGTGCGCGCGGCTTCAGCCAGCTCACATAAATGACTTACAAAAGGGAATTCATTCTGCTCATTGCGGATTTGCGTAAGTCCACGCAGTTCCGAGCCTATAAGGAATGCATCCACACCACCGGCACTGCGGGCAAGATCAATATAATGGCGGATAAAGCGCCTGTAGCCCCAGACACCATTGGCAAAACGCTCAAGTTGCGCTCCGGCATCCGTCGTTTTATCTGTTCCCGCGGGCAAACCTATTCTGCCCCGCCACGGATAGACCGGTTGAAAACCGTCATGATCCAGCGCAGGCAACTGATTATCGGCTGGAATATCAATCATAATAAACGGATAGAGCGTGACTTTCAGCCCGCGTTGCCGTGCATCTTTGATCGCAGCAATTACGGAAAAATCGGCAGGCGTACCACCATAGGCTTTTTCAGTGCCATTATCAGAAATCAAATGCGCACCGGAGCGATCAACATTATTCACGCTCCAGCTATGGCTTGGCTTTCTAGCCCCGCGTGCGATCACACCGGGCAAAATCCGGCATTCTCCGGCGCGTAAATCCGTACCGAACCACGGCACGATCAGTGCCACAGTTTTCAGATTAGGACACAATGCCTGCAACTCATCCAGCGATGCTGTCCAGTCACTTTGCGCGCGCAGAGTATTGCGGTTGAGCGCCCGTGTTTCACCAGGGCGCGGTTCATCCCGCACCATTTGCGGTGACAGGCCAAATTCTGTTGCTCCGGGGATCAGTGCTACGGCCTGAATATCCTGCGCCAGTCTGCCCACACTGCGCATTACTTCAAATTGCAGCAAAGGCAACCGGTTGCCATAGGCATCAATTGCTAAGCGTTCAAACACTACATAGGCCGTGCCGCGATAGGCTGGTGCCTTACCAGCCCCCTGACGTGCTTCAATCAGCGGGTCGGGCTGTTGTGTTTCCGTGCCTTTATAAATACGGATTGTCACCTGCGTCTGATCAAGCTCTTTACCATCAACCCAAATCCGCCGGATGCCGGAAATCTCGCCCTGCGCCACTGCAAAAGCCGCATTGGCATAATAGCTGTAGGTTGTCGTTTTCGGGCCGCCCTTGCCACCCTGACGGGTGGTGGTTTTCTGTTCTTCAAAACGCGTCGCCCAGATCAGCGTACCACCGACACGCATTGTGCCGTAGACAGCAGGCAGTGCCGCCCCTTCCTCCGCCTGCATCGGACGTGTGCCGGAAAGCCGTGGCCCTTCAATACGCCGCGTTGAGTTGATCAGCGCAGTATCGACCATATAACCGCCCATCGCACCAATGGCACTGCCGATTGCAGCACCAACGGGCCCGAACAGCCCGCCAATCATGCCGCCTGCCGCCTGAAGAACCAGTGTACTCATGAAAAAGATAACCTGTCTTCAAACCGAAGGATTCTAACAAATCTCTGGAAATGCGAAGACTGCGGCTATTCGCTGTCGCCATTGCGGAACCAGTGCAGAAAGCGTCACGCTATGCCCCTCATAGGCATGGATAAAACGATTACTCTCCGCCATGATACCTAAATGCTTGGCAGCCACGCCGTCCCGCCAGCGAAAAATCAGCAGATCACCGGCTTCGATATCAGAGAGCGGCTTCAAATGCATATGTCGCCGTGCTGCATTAATCAGCGGTTCATCACGGCTTAATTCCGCCCAGTCGCGGGAATAAGTACCCGCATCCTCAGGCTCCGTGCCATAAAGCTCCCGCCAGATGCCACGTATCAATCCGAGACAATCACAGCCAACCTGCAAGCGGCTGGCACCATGCCGATAAGGTGTACCAAGCCATGTCTGCGAAATCGCTAAAACCCTCTCATTAACGGTGGTTATTGTCATGGCACCAGCACCCCGCCGTCGAAATTGCCCTCGCCACCAGCAAAGGAATAGGCAGCATCATTACCGGGAATATGCGGAAAACCGCGAAAATTCTCATGATTGGCAAAGCGGTCACGGCATTGCTGAAAACTCTTGTCACACCCTGCCAATATACGAAAATGATCCCCGACCTGAATGTCATAGACCGGCAAATCCTGCAGGATCAGACTGGCAGCTTCTCCCTGACGCAGATCCGAAACAATACTATTCGCGCTGCCTTTATTTTGACCACTTGCCCAAGTGATCTTCCCCCGCTCAAACCAGTGCGTTGCAAAAGCGCTCAAACCTGAGACAATCACATCCTGTCCGTTTACTGCTTCGACAATGCCCGCACCAGCATAGCGCGGATCGGCCGGATTGATACCACAGCGCCTGTCTGCAAATTCTGCATCACAACCGCGCTTGGCACGTCGCCCGAATACGCGGTCAAGCAAAGCCGCACTGCTTTTCAACTCGGCAATAAATTTCATACCACTGCGGGTAATTTTGCCAATCACGCTGCTGCGTAATAGCACGACCTGCTGCGGCTGCGCCCAGTTGACCAGATAAGTCTCCACTGTTGCACCATCGTAAAGTCCGCGCTCAATATCCGCGTCATTCAACATATCACTCGTCAGTGCGCCTTCGATCTCGGAACTGTCCACGGAAAGCCCCATCTGACTTCCGGCTTCTGAACCATTCATTCCGCTGTGCGGAAAGCAATTTATACCCTTAACCGGCAAGGATTTATCGTAATCGCAAAAGCCGAAAACAGCTCCGTCTTTGCGCCATAAAATCCATGCGAAACAATGCGTTGTCACATCACCTTGCAAATGTGATTCAAATTCCGGATCCAGTGTCAGCATCACTTCACCTCAACAATCGGAATGGACGGAATTTCACCGGCTTTGAAGCTGGCAATACTGGCGCTCAGGCGATCCGTATCGAAACGCACCGGCACATCAAAGAGAAAACCCGCCGTCACCTTTGCCTGCGGCGGCGGCACATAATCCTCGTGAATTTCCACTATGCCGGTCAGATAATTCACACTGAATGCATCCCCCGCAAGCACCTCCCCCTCCACTGCTAATTGCACAGTTCCTACGATCGGTTTGGTGATAATGCGCTGATAATCTCCATAATGTTTCGCCAGCTGAAACTGTCTTGTAATGCCATCTCCTCGCCCCAGAAACTGATCTGTTGGTTGCGGCGGTGCATCCTGTTCTGATGAAAGATGATCAAACGGATCACGAAACCGGAAAGCATAGAGCGACCCACGCCGCGCCTCGAAAAAACGCAGAACATCACGCAGATCGTTGAGCGAACGCAACCCCGTTCCGGCATCATAAAAGCGGCGGGACATTGACCAGCGCGCATTGCGCTTTTCATGGCCGGACGTCAGTCCCACAATCTCATTGCGCCATTCCGGCCCGCCGGTTGCACCGAAGGAAACACCAAGCGGAAAATGCACATCATGAAATGAAGATAAATCCTGCATAATGCGCCCTTTCACATGCGTCTGGTGCCGTGGCGCACTGCGCGCGCCAGCATAGCACTGACCTGCGCTTCCGAGCGGCTGAAAGAAGCAGCATCAGGTGATGACATATTGAAATTGATATGCATGGCACGCCCGCCGCCACCACTGCCCATAGCCACGCCAAGACTGCCGTCACTGCCGCGTGCTAATGGCAAAATCGCCTCAGCTCCTGCCTCACCGGCCACGCCGAAACCACTGCCCAGTCCGAAATATGTCGGGCTGGAAACCACACCGCCTTTAGCAAAAGGCTTAACCCCGCCCAAGCCGCCAAGACCGCCCATCAGGCCGGAGAACATCGAGGAGAATAATCCCTGCAATGGCTTCATCCCCGCATCCAGCGCCATGGAAGCCATATTGGAAGCCAGCCCGCGCAGCACATCATCAAGCCCTTTGCCGGATGTGACCGCGCTTTTGAAAGCCGAAGTCAGGCTTTGCCCGAATGAGCCGGAACGCTTCTGCAAGTTATCCAGCGCACGGTCAAAACCGCTGGTATCCGCCTCAACCGAAACCGTGACCGATTGTTGTGTGCCTGTATCATTCATGATCCACCATCCGGAAAAGCCCGCATCAACGTGTTTAAAACATCACGCGACGGCGCTTTCCTGCCACCGCGCATGGACTGGCTCAGCGCCCTGATCTCGGGCAGGCTGAGCTGCCAGAAATCCCGTGACGACAGCCGCAATTGTCCCATCCCGAAATGCATCAGCGCATCCCAGGGGAAAGACATTGATTCAATTACGGCTTCTAATTTTTTGATTGTGCTGCGTTTTCCGAATTTTCAGCAGTCATGCCAAAAGTCACTTCCAGCAATTGCGTCACCAATCGCGCAAAGCCGGTAGCACCGCCGTCAATGCGCATATCGGCCACATCATCCTCGGCCACATCATGACCGCCACCACGCAAACCTGCTGTGACAATGCGGATCATATCTTCTGATTTTAACCGCCCTGTTGAGAAACGGGCGATCAGAGCGGACAAGTCTTCAGTCTCATAGGCAGCCTCAAGACCGGCCAAGGCACCAAGTGTCAGGCACAAAACCCAATCCCTGTCATTTAAAACGGCTGCAATTTCACCGCGTCTGGCATTGACCATCATGGCTGCGCTCCGAAACTGATAAGGCCGGCAGATTCCAGCGCGATTTCAAATGTCACCTCGCCATCATGAGCCCCGCCATATTCCAGCGCGGTGATCTGAAACAAACCGCTGACAGCACCAAAATCCGGCACAATAATCTGCCAGTTGAGAATATCACCATTGAAGAACGCCGCGCGGATCAGAGCATCCGATGCCGCATCTTTAAAAATACCCGTACCGCTGACCGATGCACGCTGCACACCGCTGCCAGCCAGCAATTGCCGCCAACGCCCTTTAGCATCAGCATCCGTCACATCCACAGTCTCCGCATTGAAAGCAATGCGCTTGCTGCGCAAACCCGCACAGGTCTGAAATGTGTCACCTGCCGCTGCAATTTTCAGCAACAGGTCTTTGCCTCTCTGAGCTGCCATTAATTACGCTCCTTCAATTTTCTCGGTCACCGCGCGGTAGCGCAATTGCCCGCTATAACCATCGCGCAATTCGTCATTACGGGTCTGTGAGGATTGCAAAGTCAGATTAACCAGATGAAAACCGCCGATATCCGGCCTCAAAGCATTGCTCCCCAAAGCCTCCAACAACTCCTCCACCAGCATCATCAGTTCCAGCACCTGTCTGCGGCCGTTGGAACGCGCCCAGACATGCAGCACCAGACTATGTTCCTCGCCGGTTCCGGTATCCGTATCCCAGGCATAGACCTGACTTTGGCCAAAACTGATATAAGGAAACACCGCATGGGGCGGCACATGATCATAGATGCCCTGCCCACGCAGTTTTTCCATCAGCAAAGGCGCGGCTTGCAGCCACGCCAATATTGCTTTTTGCAAAACAAGTGCCGCGCCGTTCATCCCTTATTGTCCTGTTCGGTTTGAGCAGGTGGCACCTTAGGCTCAGGGCTTTTCAGAAACAGCCCGTCGCGTTTATTGGAGAGTGCCTGTTCACAGGCCTGCAGTCCAACAAGACGCAATGTGCGCAGCAATGCTTCAAAGATAAAACGCATGGAAAAATTCATCGGATTTCCTCTCTAACTGAGCAGATGAGATAGCGCTGGCTTTCATCGGGATCGTGCAGCCCTAAAACCGTAAAATGCCGCCCCACGCGCGTGAGACGCATGGAGACCGCAATATCGCTGCGATAACGGGTTGTGATGAGATGAGTGACATGGGGAATAGCCTGTCCGGCAAAGTTCTGGCTGCCGGTTTTCTTCGGCTCAATCCTGCCCCAGAGCGTGGCAATTTCCGTCCACCGTTCCTGATAACCGCCGGTCTCATCAAAGAGCGGACGGTTTTCTTCCAAAGTCAGCAGGGTTTTAAACTGTCCTGCATCAATGAATTGCAGGTTCATAACCGCCCCCGACGCAACCATGGTGACACGAGTTGCGCAACCATATCCGGCAGATTGTGCATCACCGCTTCATAAGAATTGCGGTTGTCATAGAGATGCGCGGCCAGCATCACGCAGGCATGACGCAATGTTTCAGGCAGACCTGAAGGCTCATTCGCCAGGCCAGCAGTCAGCTCAATCTCAAGTCCTCGGGCAATGGTAATATGCGGAGGCCTGCGTAAATATAACCGTTGCGGACGGCTCTCCGTGTCCAGACGCCAATCATCCTCACTAAACAAAACCTCACTGCCATCGGCAGCAAAACCCTGTACTTTATCGATGGATATTACCGGCGCTTTATAGAGTGCAATTCTGCCCGATTGTGGCCAGTTGGCGAGCTGCAACAGCCAGCGCTGCGGCAGCATCACCAGATTACAATGCTGCTCAATTACTTCCCGCGCAGTGCGGATCAGCCGTTCCAACAAGTCTTCTTCCTGATCCGGTGACAAACGTAAAAAATCGCGCAACATTGCTGTTGTCACCGGCTCTTTTACCGGCGGCGTTATAAGTTGGAGAACCATGCTATCTCCTGTAAATTTCAATAGAAACAATGAGATAAAATCACTCTCTGACAGAATGATTCATACCGTTTTGCAAAGGCCAAGCAAAACCGCCCCGCCAGCAAACTTACGCTGCAAATTTCAGCAATTTGATCGCATCAAAATCCTGCACACCACCGCCGACACGCTTGGTGGTATAGAACAACACATATGGTTTGGCAGAATACGGATCGCGCAGCACGCGGATACCGATGCGATCGACAATCAGATAACCACGGGCAAAATCACCGAATGCTATTGGTGTGCTATCCGTGGCAATATCCGGCATATCTTCCGCTTCCACCAGACCAAAGCCCATGAAGGATGCCTTCTGGCCAAGAGACGCCGGCGGCTGCCAGAGATAATTACCGTTGCTGTCTTTCAGCTTGCGCAGTGCTGACTGGGTTTTCCGATTCATCATCCAATGCGCGTTCTGGCGGTAGCCGGATTTCAGAGCATAGACGAGATCAATCAACAGATCAGACGGATTGGCTGCAGGCAGCGCACCGGCAACGCCCGTCTTCAGGCAACCAAGTTTGCCCCATGCCCATGATGCTTCATCAATCGTATCATAGGCTAAAAAGCCATGCGGCTTGTTCACACCATCACCATTGATAAAAGCAGCGCTTTCCTGCTCGGCAAAAGCTGTCTCAACCTCTGCGGCAATCCATTGCTCCACATCCACCGCCGCATCATCCAGCAGGCTGGCAGTTGCCGCAGGCATGGCGTAAATTTCCATGGTCGGGAATTGCAGCTCAGCCAGCTTGGCATTGGTGGTCTGCGGACGTGCGCCCTCCTCACCAACCCAGCCGGTACCAGGACCACTAATGGAAAACGGCTTTTTGAGTACAGCGCCGGAAACCTGCCGTACGGTTGCCAGACCACGCACCGGAGAAAGCGCAGCCAGACGTGTGCCGATGGCTGTTTCCAATTCGGACGGCACAAGATAACCGCCGTCCGGTCCTGAACCATAGGAATGCGCTTTCTGCTCAAGTCCGCGCAGCGCCTGCTCATCACCACGGCGGGCATAGCGGTCAAAAGCCTGTTTATGCTCCTGCACAACACCACCGAGCGGTGAACGTGTCTCACCACCAAGCGCAGGGCGCGCCTGTTTCAGCACATATTGATCCAGAGCCGCCTTCTGCTCATCCATTGCACGGTTGAGACGTTCTACCTTTTCAACAGTGAGAACATCCGCACCAACATGTTTTTCAATCTGGGTCAGGCGCTCATCATTGGCCTGTTTAAATCCTTCAAAGGCCTGCATAAACTCACCAAAAGCCTGCCCGACTTCCTGCTGGCTGTTCAGCGCCTTAATCTCCAGCGCCTGTGTTTGAGCGGCTGTTGCTTTATGTTTGATCGTCATTTCCTGTCCCTTCGGGCTTGGTGTAAAAAGACGGTACAAACCGACCGGACGGAGGTTTCAAAAAGAAGTTTGCGTTTTCAGACAGGCCGCCGCATGGCGGATAATCTGCGCGGAACTCATGTCATCGTGATTTTTGCTCTGCACCGGATGAACCCGCGCTTGCGGCAGCATCGGAAATGTCACCAGCGATATTTCCCAAAGCTCGGCTTCCAGAATATGCCGCTTTCCGGTGGAGGCTGACTTCTTGCTGCGAATAGCGCGAAAGCCGATCGACAAGCCATCCAGCGCCCCTTCGGATATCAGCTGCCAAGCCTCGTCAGCTCGTGCCACGCCTTGCGTTAACTGCCCCTCAACATAAAGACCGCGCTGGTCCTCGGTGATTTTCGTCCAGATGCCGATGGGATTATCGGACTGATGCTGCCAGAGCATCGGCACGCTAGCGCCCCGTCGCAGGGACTTGGTAAAAGCGCCGCGCTCAATAATATCACCGCTCAAATCCGTGAGGGAAAACAGGCTGGCATAGCCACTGAACCGCAAGCCCTGACCGGTATTAATTGTCATCGGCAGCACTCCTTTTACGGAAAATCATGCTGTCCTGATTTTTCAGCCGGTCGGTAAAGCGTTTGAAAAAACCAAGCGCTGTCCATGCAGCAAAGCTTGCGGCGGCAGAGCCCATCAACATCAGCTCCGCCTGCCCGAGGCTGTTGCTCAATGTCAGGTGTTCCGCGATTTTAACACCGGCTGCCCCGCCAAAAATCATGCCGCAAATCAAACCAACTGCGAAACGCACTGCCGCCTCGCGTTTTCCCTTGGGTAGCATATAGGCCAGTGAAACGGCCGAACCGCTCACCGCGCCGGTGATTTTGGCGAGCCATATCCATTGTTCCTGCGTGAGTGCATCCGGCTGGTTGAACAGGTTCATAGCGCCCCTCCTTCCGGCTCAGGAGAGTAGCCAACGGCTTGACGCTTTTCGGCTGTACTTAAAAACTCCGCAGCACCAATGCGCCGCCACAAGGCTTCCCGCTCCTCGGCAAGCCCGTCAATACGGTCATGGTCATGTTCAAGTCGTAAATCCGTGCCAAAATAAGGACATAGCCAGTTGCTCAAAGCCTGCGCAGTGCGGGTCAGCAGCGGCAGAATGGTCAACCGGTAAAAAGCACGATTGGCCTCGGCATAATTGGCATAGGTGTTATCACCGGGAATGCCGAGCAACATCGACGGCACGCCAAAAGCCAGCGCAATTTCCCGGCTCGCAACATGTTTGGCCTCAATGAAATCCATATCTTTGGGCGACAGTCCCATGGCTTTCCAGTCCAGCCCGCCTTCCAGAAGCAGCGGCCTTCCTGCACCACCGGCACCGGTATAGCCCTCCTCCAGCTCGGTCTTCAGCCGGTCAAACTGCTCTTCGCTTAAATTACCGCCGTCTTTAGGCGCATAAACCAGCGCACCGGAAGGCCGTGCAGAATTATCGAGCAGCGCCTTGTTCCAGGCCGCCGTGGCATTGTGAATATCCAGTGCCATGGAAGCGGCTTCCAAAGGCGGAAAACCGTAATGATCGTCCAGTGGATGAAACAGCCGCAAATGCAGCGCCCGCGTAGACAACCCCGTATCGGAACCAAAATTCAGGCTGATACGGCGGCTGGTGGTATTATTGCGATAGAGCAAAGTCTGCGGCCAGCCATTGCTATCGCTCTCGATCGTCACACGCTCTGGACGCAACAGATGCAGTTCCTTTGGCTGCCCGTCATAATCCAGCCGCTCGATATAGGCATTGCCGGATAGCAGCAAATGCCCGTAAAGCTGCTCGAAAAAGCCGGAACCACAAGCCCCTTCATGGGGAGCACGCAGCAAACTCAACAGCGGATGATCTTCAAGCTCCGTCTCGCCCTGATAGAGCAGAAGCGGTACATTGGCTGCGGCATCGCTGATCATTTTAACGCAACGATGTACAATCGGATTGCGCATAAAACCCTGCTGCGACAGCGCCATATAATTGCGGCTTGTCCAGCGTGCCTGCGCATCCATATGCAGCGCGACAAAACCCTGCTGCATTTTTACAGAAGGCACCTGTGCGCTTTTCTGCTCCTGCGTTTGGGCAGCACTATGCCGCCACGGCCATTTCCAAGCCATGTTCACCTCACTCGACCTTAATTATGAAATTTATCGAAGCTGCCGGATTCTCGGCTTATGCGTATCCTGAAGCAAAAGCGTATGCAGCGCCCAGACCAGCGCATCCATTCTGTCTGGCGAACGACCGGAAGACAGCCCGTTCACGGCAAAGTCACACATCTCATCTTCCAGTTCAGGAAAGCGGCGTGCATGGCGGATACGCCCTTGCTCATAGAGTGCTGCCACCGGCTCAGCGCGCAGATATTTGCCTCGCTGCGCCCGCACAGACTTCACCGCAACGGATGTATCCTGCGCATGGATCACGGCCATCACCATATCACCGCCCTGATTGACCTCCGCCACCACCAGATCAGCCTGATAGCGATGGTAGAACTGCACAATCTGCGCTGCCCACTGATGCGGCTTCACGCCTTGCAATGTTGCGTCATCCAGCACCCAGGCCAAACCATCCGCATCCAGTCCGGCGACGATAATACCGCAAGCATCAGAATTCTTGGTTGAAGTTGCAGGCGGATCAACCGCAATAATAATGCGCTGCAATTCCGGCACTTGCGGATCATGAAGCGTCTCCAATTGCTCCCGCGACCACAGCGCATCCTCTCGATCTGCAATCAGCACGCCATCAAGTTCCTGCCGCCCCAAAGCCGTACCAGCATAACGCTGCTTCATCGCCAACAGAAAGGCCGGAGCCAGATGTGCCGCATTTTCATCCGTGCGCATATGGGTCATGATCGTTGCCGGATCACTCAACAGATCGCGCAACAGAGCCTGCATTTTCGGTGTAGTCGTCACCACCTGACGCGGGAAATCGCCGAGACGCAGGCCGAATTGCAGCATATCCCATGTCTGTTGCGGGTTTTTCCATTTCGCCAGTTCATCACACCATGCAGCAGAAAATTGCGGCCCGCGCAAACTGTCCGGATCTTCAGACGAATAGAACGAAGCCACCGCCCCGCTTTCCCAAACCAGTCTGCGACGGGTACTTTCCAGACGCGGGCGCTGCAAGCGCGAGACGGAGAGAATACCGGAAGGCCCTTCAACCATCACCTCGCGCACATCGGCCAGTGTTTCGCCCACCAAAGCAATATTGCCGCAAGCTCTGTCACAGAAAGGCGCCAGCCCCTGCGCCATACCGCTGATCCACTCCGCTCCGGCACGGGTTTTGCCCGAACCGCGCCCGCCCATAATCACCCAGCTGCGCCAGTCATTACGCGGGAAAACCGGAAGCTGCGCCAACCGCCCCTGAAACAGCCATTCTTTACTGGTTGCAACAATGGTCTGCGCATCAACACCCGCAGCGGACAAAATTTCAAACAGATCGGAGTTCGGTAATTCGGGCGCTGATGATGCTGAGGGCTTCACGCACATCCTCCGGCTTCACACCGCCTGTCTCATTGTCTTGTTCCGGCTGGTTTCCCTGCTGTTCTGCCCGCGTTTCCTTGGACAATTCGCTGATACTCTTCACCGCCTTTGCCAGCGACGCCAAAGCTTCAACCGCACTTTTTTCCGGCAGGCCGTCGGCTTTGGAGAAGTTTTGCAATTCCGTATTAATTTTAATCAGCAGGTCTTCGATGTCGAGTTGCGGCAAACCACTCGCATTGCTGTCCAGCCCTGCCTTCTTCAACCGCCTGAAGTAGATGTCCGGTTGTATCCCCAGCAGAAAAGCCATGTCCTGTCCGGCAATCCGATAGCGACGCTGCAGACGATGAACAGTCTGCAAACGCTCATGAGCTGCATTATATTGCGGCTTAGTCGTCTCTCTGTTTTCTGGCCCGATATTTTTTGGCATCGATTGCACCGATTCCGCTTTTTTCCAAACGCATAACCGGCTTCAAAATTCCAAAACAAAAAAACGCAGCACCGAATGCCACGCTCTATCAAATTCTATTGAATTGTCTCAGTCACACTTCTCTGACTGTATATAAAACCTACTGCAACACCGTGACGCCGTCAAGGATAAAATTCCTATTTTGATCCTCTCCGACACACATTCTTACCTGCTTAATCAGTGAGATATTTAACATTTTGAAATACCACGCTTCCCCTGATTAAGCATATTTCTAAACCCTTCCTTGGCACTTCTGTTTTATTGGTCATTCATAAGAATGTGGTAGAATGGGTTAGTTAAACTCCTATCTAAGGTACGAAACGGGCTTTTCCGATTATGAACAAACAGGCTGACAATACTTTGCCAAAAAAGAAAGCGCGCCGCCTTACCCGCAGCCCGTTTCTGATGGCGATTGACGCCTGGCTCGATAACAGCCTGTATCGTTTGCGCTCGGCTTTTGCGACTTTCTGGGAAAGCGCCAGTCTGTTTTCGTTCAAATTTCGTGTGCGCGGCTGGAAACGGTTGTTCGTTGAAATTGCCGATGAGGGTTTCACGTTAGGCGTGCTGGGTAGCGTGGTGATGCTGATACTCGCCATGCCAGCCTTTGAAGAAACCAAGAAGGATTGGCGTGCGCAGGATGATTATGCTGTCACGTTCCTTGACCGCTACGGCAATGAAATCGGTCAGCGCGGCATCATGCATCGCGATGCGGTTCCGATTGCCGAATTGCCGGATCATGTGATCAAAGCCGTTCTTGCAACTGAAGACCGTCGCTTCTTTGAACATATCGGTATCGATTTCTGGGGTTTGAGCCGTGCGCTCACTCAGAATATGCGTGCCAATGGTGTGGTTCAGGGCGGCTCCACCCTCTCCCAACAGCTGGCC
Organism: Hyphomicrobiales bacterium; assembly: GCA_900470735.1. Classification (GTDB taxonomy): domain Bacteria; phylum Pseudomonadota; class Alphaproteobacteria; order Rhizobiales; family Rhizobiaceae; genus Pseudochrobactrum. The sequence goes on from UCCC01000001.1 coordinate 256,204, forward strand.
AAAAACCTGTTTCTGTCCAATGAAAGAACATTGAAGCGCAAGATCAATGAAGCTTTTCTGTCGTTGTGGCTCGAGGCCAATTTGAGCAAGACGGAAATTCTGCAGCTATACCTTGACCGCGCTTATATGGGCGGTGGTACTTTCGGCATCGCGGCAGCGTCTGAGTTTTATTTTGGCAAGAGCGTTAAAGACATCAATCTTGCCGAAGCTGCCATGCTCGCAGGTCTTTTCAAGGCACCGGCGAAGTATGCTCCGCATGTCAATCTGCCAGCCGCCCGCGCCCGCGCCAATGTTGTATTGTCCAACCTCGCCGATGCAGGCTTCATGAGCGAAGGTCAGCTGGCCTATGCACGGCGCAATCCGGCCAGTGTTGTTGACCGTGCCAAAGGCGATAATCCCGATTATTTTCTGGATTGGGCTTTTGATGAGGTGAAGAAAATCACCCGCTCTATTCCGCAGCATAATCTGGTTGTGCGCACCACGCTGGATCGCAATCTTCAGAAAGCTGCGGAAGACGCGATTGAATTTCATCTGCGCCAATATGGTGCTGAGTATAAAGTGACCGAAGCTGCAACCGTGGTGATTGCCGATGACGGTTCTGTACGTGCAATTGTCGGTGGCCGCGACTATGGGGTGAGCCAGTTCAACCGTGCAACCAAAGCCTTGCGGCAATCCGGCTCCTCGTTCAAGCCCTATGTCTATGCTGCCGCGATGGAAAAAGGATTGACGCCGAACACGATCATTTCCGATGCGCCGATTGCATGGGGCAACTGGATGCCGCGCAATTACGGCCGCTCCTTTGCCGGTCGTGTTGACCTTACCACCGCACTGGTCAAATCCTATAATACGGTGCCGGTACGCCTTGCCAAAGACTATCTGACTACCAAGCCGATTGTGGCGCTGACCAAAGCCATGGGCATTGAATCAGAAATCTCGGATCATAAGACCATGGTGCTCGGCACATCCGGCATGACAGTGATGGATCAGGCAACCGGCTTCAGCGTTTTTGCCAATGGCGGTTTTGCAGGCATGCGTCACGGTATTGTGCAAATCTCTGATCCGTCAGGCAAAATTCTCTGGGACTTTAAACGCGACACACCGGAGCCAAAACGCGTATTGTCGGAAAAAGCAGCCTCTGAAATGAACTCCATGCTGGTTCAGGTACCGGAGCGCGGTACTGCGCGGCGGGCGGCTCTGCCGATGACCCGTGTTGCGGGCAAAACCGGCACGACACAGAGTTATCGCGATGCGTGGTTTGTCGGCTATACCGGCAATTACACAGCGGCAGTCTGGTTTGGCAATGATAGCTATGCGCCGATGAATAATCTGACAGGCGGTATTATTCCGGCCATGACATGGCAGATGATGATGATGCAGGCGCATCAGAATATTGATCTGAAACCAATTCCGGGCATCAGCAATCCGTTTCCGAAACAGGCGCCTGCAACCGATCCGAAACTGGTGGCACAGAACAACACGAGCAACAGTGACAAACCGCAAAACACAGTGCCGGATTATCCGCGCGTTCTTTCTTCGGAAACCACCCGTTTCATGCGTGGTCTGAACGAGAAGTTTCGCACTTACGAAACGCCGCAGCAACTCCGCACAACCATCACCTTACTCTGAAGCTCATTTTAATAAGCCTGTTAGGACAGAATGACAGGCAATGTTAACCGGATGTGTTTTATAGATTCTGTATGAGCAATATCAGAACCATATTTCTGACAATCGTGATCTGTGCCATCGCCCTTGCAGGCGGCACAGCCAGTGCGCTTTATGCTCTCAATAATTTTGAAGGTTTCAACCATCTGACCATCGGCCAATGGCAAGCAGCGCCCCTTTATGGCAGCGCAGATGCCGACCCTTATGCCCGTGCACAACGCAGTCGCGCTGCTTTGTTGCCACTTGGCGCGGCAGAAGGACAACGCTTTGTACTGCGCTATGACACGGATGGTGCAAAGCTTGATCCGCGTTGTGACTATAGTATGCAAGGTCAGGTGCCGCCCTCACGTTTCTGGACACTTCACGCCAGCGACCTAACCGACCATCCTCTGTTAAGCAAACAAGGACTGCCGCAGGCATTGCATAGCCAGATGATCTGGTATCGCAATGATTCCAGCTTGCTCATTTCTGTTTCATCCGATGCACAATCCGGCAACTGGCTGGCAATCAACGCGACCCGCCCCTATCAGTTGATAATGACACTCTATGACACTGCGCTCGGCAGTTCGGTCGGCTTTGAGAACCCGCAAATGCCTGCGCTGAAACGGATTGGTTGCAAAGGAGCTGTCCGATGAGACATTCCCTGCTACAGCTTCTTTATGCCCTGCTGCTCGGCCTGCTCGGAGCCGCGATTGTCCATATTACGGTTATCCTGCTGGTTCCGTCCTATGCTTCGGAGACTTTGTGGAATCGCGTGGAACAATTAGGCCCGCCGGAAACTTTCCACCCGCTGGAAGGTAAAAACTGGGCTATGCGCAGCGACCCGCTGATGCGCAGTGCGGTCTGCCGCTTTGATCTGTCGAACGGACCTGTTCATATCAGTGCTATCGGCAAAGTACCGTTCTGGTCGCTGGCGCTCTATAATCATCAGGGCGATATTACCTTCAGCCTTAATGATCAGGTATCTCCGGCAACTGACCTGCTGCTTGTCTCACCACTGCAAAAAATCCTGCTCGAACAGAGCATGCCGCAACAGCTTGAGCAATCAGTGCTGGTTAATCAGATTGCCAGCGAAGGTATTGTTGTTCTGCGTGTTTTTGAGCCGGATACCACATGGCGTGATGAAGTCAGTGAATTTCTGAAATCCGCTGAATGTATGAGCGTTTCTCTGGAGAACTGAACAGTCACAACCGGCACCGGCAAGCCTCTCAATTTTTGATTAATTAAACCGGAATTTACCCTAAAATCTCCGATGGTTAATTGATTGCTAAGTGTTGTCCCTTAGAGTGCACATTATCTGCCCGTGCTTTTGACGGGAATTCTTGTTTTATTCGTGTTGTGTAAGCGTAAAAGGGGTAAATACGCGTGACCACTGATCAATTCCGCGCTTTGGAAACATTATCCGGAAGTGGTCATTCCGCACACCACAAGACCGACGATCTGTTGGCTGCAACTGTCGCTGGCTTTACTTCCCTGACCCGCCCGACACGCCACGACAGCCAGCAATTTGAAGATCTGGCTCTGCCATTACTGGAAACTGCAACACCACGCGCCAAACGACAGGTTTCAGCTATTCTAGCGCAGCATGATGCTGCACCGCGCAAACTGGTGCTGGCTCTGGCCAATGATAATATCGAGGTCAGCGCACCGCTGTTACTGCGCTCCCCTATCCTTAAGACCGGCGACTTTATGGATATTATCGACAAAAACGGTCTGTCTCATGCCCGTGTGATTGCACGTCGCCAACCGGTCGATCCGCTGTTGCTGCCGCTTCTAGAAAATTATGATGATGAGATCATCAAACAGGCACTGAATGCTGAACAACCCCTGCCCGTAGCTCCTGTCGTGGTTGAAGCGAAAGAGCCGGAAGTGCAAAGCATGCATTATGCTTCTGCTCCGGTGACCAGCGAACCATCGGCCAGCAAAGCACCTGCCGGTTCACAGGCAAGCAATCCGTCCTTCCGCTCTGCCAATACGCAGGCTCCGGCACCACAGACATTTGCCGCTCATGATCTTGGCGCTTTATCGCTGACGTCCTATTTGCGTCCGGCACTGGCTGAGCATCTCATTGATATGGCATTGCTGATTGATAACAGCCTATTCCGCACAGCGCTCGCGGATGCATTGGATGTCAGCTATATGCGCGCTGAGACAATCATCGGCACATGGCCGAACTCACAGCTGCCACTGGCGCTCAAAGCCATTGGCCTGACCGCACAGGACACTTATCTGATCCTCACAGCAGTTCTGGGCACTATTCACGGTGAACGTGAGCAATTACGTGAATTCGTCCATATTTATCGCTCGATCAGCTCTGAGCAGGCTTCCGCTGCTGTGAGACGCTGGAAAGCCGATGATGTGAATGAGAAGCTGCGCAACCAATTGCGCGATATGGCGGAGAATGCAACAGACAGCTTCACCAATGCCGCCAATAGCGACAATACTATTCAGCACAAAAAAGCCCAGTAAAACCGGGCTTTTTTTATAATCCGCTATTCAGCAATTCTGCAGCTTGCGTGCAGTCTTCCACCTCGACCAGCCAGAGATCGGGGTCAAAACGCAGTTCTTTCTCAAGCTGTTCATTGAGCAATTGCTCGTCATCACTTTGCTTGTAAAGAATGAAGCGGCGCTCATCCGCACGCTCCGGATCATATTCGCTCTGGGGTGCAGGCATATACAGATCAAAATGACCATCACGATCACGTATCTTGATAAAGATCGCACCGGCCTCCGTTGCACCGCGCCTTACCAAATAGGCAAAACCATCGGCTTGGCGGATACGCCGCATAAATGCGGAAACCCAGAATTCACTCGTCAGACGCATCAGTGCAAGTACCTGTTCCCGTCAAATCAGCTGATAAGGCCGATTTCGCGCATTTTGCCGATCAGTTCAGAATCAGGTTTACCGCTGACATTGAGACGGAACAATTTCTGGAATTCCCGAATTGCATCTTCCGTGGTCTTACCCGGAACACCGTCCACCACCACCATATCATTGCCGAAGGCTTTCAAGCCGGCCTGAATTCGCACCAGTTCCTCAGCAGTGACCGCCTGCCCGCCGGACGCTGTTGCAGCAACCGGATCAACGGAAGCGGTTCTTTCTGGCTGTTGTTGGGGTTGCGTACGTACAGGCTGAACAACGGGCTTTTCTTCTGTTCTGACCATGATCGGTGCAGGCCGTTTTTCCGCAACCGGTACAGAGCGGGCAGAACTGTGTTCCGGACGTGCTTCCGGCACAGCCACTGAGATTGCTTCAGCAATCGTCATTTTGTTTTCAACAGGCTTGGTTGCAACCGTCTGAACTGGTGCTTGCTCCGGTGCAAGTTTTGCCTGCACGCTCTGCCACTGCTCCAGTGCCGCGCGGGTTTGCGGCCCGGTCAGACCATCGACATTACCGCTGTAGAAACCAAGCTGCTTCAGATTATATTGCAGGATCGCAACCTGCTTGTCGCCGTTCGGTGCCAAAGCCGGCAGATCACCTCCATCAACTGTAGTGTCCGGTAAAGTCGCAACAGCCTGCGGCTGATTTTGTTCAGGTGTTGTGGTTGCAATCTGACGCACAGTCTCCTGCGGCGCGCTATTCCCTGTAATACGGCGCGCGGCCTCACTGTCATCTTTTGCAACAGCACGAAAAACCTGTTCAGGGCGCGTTTTAAAAAACACACCATCATGCGCCTGCGGCTGATACCAGATCGCATTGCTGGCAACAAAGCCCAGCGTCACAAGAAATGCGGTTGCCCCACCGGCAACCACAGGATTACGCGCTACAAGATCACCGGCAGCCAGCGCCATGCGTGACACACCAGTCAGGCAAGCATCAAAAAACCGTCTGCCAAAACTACGCCGTTTTGCGTTTTTGCGCATGGAAGTCCCCTTGCGTTTCGTACCGCTGCGGCTCTGTCTTTCCGTCATAACTACTTTCTGCCTGTCCTGCTGCGGTCTGATGACCTTCAGTTTCACCGGCCTGAAGATTGATAATTGCTGTCTTTACCTGTTCAAGAGCGCTGCGAATATCTGTTGAAACACGCCCCGCCTGCATCATAGGCTGCAATGGTGCCTGATTTGCGGCCTGACCTGCAACCATCACACCATTATCCACAACCTGCTGCGGCAGGCTTTGCGGCAAGGTCACAGAAACTGTTGTGCCCTGACCTTTACGGCTGCGAATATCCATCTCTCCCTGATGTAGGCTGACCAGCCCTTTCACCACATAGAGACCAAGACCGGAGCCTTCCTGCATACGGGTCTGCGTATTGTTGATCTGGCTGAAAGGCTGGCAAAGACGTTCAATCTCATGCGCCTCAAGGCCAATACCGGTATCAGAAACCGAGATAACCAGATTTTGCTGTGTGCCTGCATAGGCCTGCTTCATCATATCCGGCATGACTTCAATCGTCACGCAGCCGCCGCGATCTGTAAATTTGATCGCATTGGAAACCAGATTAATCAAAATCTGACGAATGGCACGGCGGTCCGCGATCATATCCGTTACATCCGGATGAACGCGGTCGCAGAGAATAACACCTTTTTTCTCGGCCAGCGGCATCAGCATAGAGTTGCACATCGTCACGCTGTCACGCACTGAGAAACGCTCATGCTGTACCGGATACTGACCGGATTCCACACGCGATGCTTCCAGAATACCATTGACCACTTCGAGCAAATGGTTGCCGGATTTGCGGATCAGGTCGATATATTCACGCTGTTTCTCGCTCTGCAATGGCCCAGCCACGTCATGCAGCAACAGGTCGGAGAAACCGATAATTGAATTCAGCGGTGTGCGCAGTTCGTGGCTTACTGTTCCCAGCAGACGACCGCGCGAAGTTTCAAGGTTCTCAATCGCTGTGCTTTGCTGCATGATCTGCTGCTGCACAGCCTGCTCCTGCGCGATATTACGCGCTACAATCAGGAAACCTTCCGACATCTGACCAGCAACAGACTTAACCTGCCCTTCGATTTCAAATGTATTGAAATAGATTATCGGCTGTTCAGTTTTACCAGCAACTTCGACACAGCGCAGACGAATTTCCGTCTTGCCGCTCAGTTTCATCAAAGCATTGCCGTGCTTCAAACCATCCAGAAAAGCGAGATATTGTACGCGGTCGGCAACATGCACGCGATCCAGCAGCAATGTGCCATTCAGCACCGCACGATCCACGCCGAATTGTTCAACACAACGATCTGACAAGGAACGGATATGGCCATTCTGATCCAGACGAATAACCAGCGCATCCAATGCGGCTTCCAGATCGCTGTCAGCATGACCGTAAACTGGCTGCTGTGTCTTCACACCGGCAGTTACAGAGACGCGCAATACGCGCATCAGTAATGCACCGGCATAGATAAACAGGAAGGTTGTCGACACACCGGCAGGCAATGCCATTTGTGTGTTGACGCCTTTAACTTGAGAAAGTGCGATTAATGTAGCGGCAATCACGCCGCCAGCCATAACCGCAGCACGATGACGGGTTACCAGCCAGAGTTCCAACGGCAGCGCCAGTACCATTGCCCAGACCAGAGCATTATCGGCACCGGCAAACAAAGCCATGAATCCTAGAATAGCGCTGTAGAAAGACAGGGCTACAATACCGGTCAGGCTGTTGCGGATACCGGATGCCTGTGCAGCCAGCATCAACACCGACACACCAGTGAAAGATAATGCAGTGACAAGCAATGCATTCAAAGAAATTGACGGGAAAATGCTATAGAAGGCCATTGCCAGAAACAACGGGAACAGCAGCAGAGCCGGACGCAGATCGGACGCAGAAAAATGTTCAGCTTTAGAGGAGATATGCGCTTTCGCACCATTCTGCGCCAACAGGCTATGATCCGTCACGGCATTGTTCATACCGCCTTTAATCATTTTCATTGTTTTCGCATAAATGCCGTACACGCAGCACACTCACTCTGACACAATCTCACTTCAACTGCCTCTCTTCTTACACATGAAGGAACAGTCACCGGACGATGACAGAATGGACGCCGAGACTTTAAGGAATAGATAAAACGCGACGCCCAGACAGGCCGCAAAGCCTTTTTTACACGAAAAACAGGCAGCTTCTGTGTCTATGGTAAACGGAATATTTCCAGCACTTAAACACGGAAAGACAATGTTAAAGACATTTTATCAGAATCTTCAGAAATATGTCCGATGCTGGGAAATGGCCGGAAAACCGTCCATATTAATAGCGACAACAGGATTATGCTTTATAGATATATGAATATTACGAGTTTCATATATTGCCTGAGATCAACCACCCACGAGAGAATGTAAACGGGCAGGAACACAGATCATGAGATTTCTGCTTAAATGTATTTTCTGGCTGGGCGGTGTCTTTCTGCTGATGCCTGGCATTATGGGAAAGCAGGCCGATAATCCTGCATCACAACCCCAAAGCAATCGTGCAGTTCAGAGCACATCCCAAACCCAGCCAGATCAGAATGCACCTGCGGATTTGGTGGAACAATGGTTACAAGCGGGTAAGACCCTGCAGGAAATAAGCACATTTTGCGACCGCAACCCGGCGATTTGCATGGCAGGAAAAGCCACCGCGCAACAAGCCGGTGAAAAGGCATTACTGCGTGCTAAAGATGCTTTGGGCAATTTTTCAGCACCAGTGCCAGCGGCTCAGCAACAGCCGGTGCAGTCCCCAGCCGCGCAATCTGTTCTTGTTAAAATTCCGGTGCCAACACCGCGCCCGCAATAAACGCACCTATCTGAAAACTTTCCATTTGCGTTTAAAATGGTCTATAAGCCGCTCAATATTGATAAAGATGCGGAGAGACCTATGACAAATTCAAAGATCAGCACCATTGCTTCGGACTTTGAGTTTCTTGACGACTGGGAAGACCGCTACCGTTATGTGATTGAACTCGGACGCGATTTGCAGCCTTATCCGGAAGATGCGCGTGATGCGGATCACAAAGTTCCGGGCTGTGTCAGTCAGGTATGGCTGAAAACCACGCAAGGACAAGGTGCGGATCCGGTAATGGAATTTCTCGGCGATTCCGATGCCCATATTGTGCGTGGTCTGGTCGCTATCTTGCTGGCGCTTTATTCCGGTGAAACAGCATCGGCGATTTTGAAAATTGATGCGGAAAATGTCCTCAAGAGCCTCGGGCTTGATGAGCATTTGACGCCACAACGCTCCAATGGCCTGCGCTCCATGGTGCAGCGCATTCGTCATGACGCCCAAGTCGCTTTGCAAAACGCAGCCTAAAAGTATACAGCGGCTCCAGTTAAGACTGAATCGTTGGAACCGCTGTAACTATTTGTTTTCACGCATTATCCGACGCAAAACCGGTTCCCACTTTTGCTGGAAATGCTATATTTGCGCGTCTACGTTGGAGGCGCGCAAATATTTACAGGGACGGCCGGAAATCCGGTGTTCCCCAATGATAGACAGGCGCTTCTGCCTTTTCCGTCTTGCGTCCAGCCGTATAATGGCGATGGAGAATGCTGAGACCAGTTTTCAGCATCATTTTTGCAGAACGTGCAGGCCAAGACCGCTCACGCTCCACCAGCTCCAGCCCTTTCAGAAAACAACATATATCCAGCAGCACACCGGATAATTCCGGCCCGACAGCTTTCAGCGCCTTCTCAACCCTGTCCCGACAATCCAGTGCATGATCGCTTAGTTCTGCCTGTGCGCCTCGCTCACCGCGAGAGCGTTTTGTAACGCCTGCCTCCCAATTAGCCGTTATGCGCGGCAACATATTGCCCCGTGTGAAATCTGCACGCAGACGCTCTCCGGCCTGAAACTCCTCATCGCTGAGAAAACGCTGACCTGTTTGCTTATTCTTGCGATAGAGCAGTGCAAGCGGAGACTCAGCATGATTGACGGCAATCTCGGCGCTATTTACCGCAACATCTTTATGCACAGAATTGGCAGCTCTTTTAAATTCTTGCAGCAACTCACGCCCTGCCACAGATAAAACAACCTTCCCATTTTGCATTTTAATCAGTTCAGAACGCTTTAATGCCTCCAAAACCGGCTTATCACAGGCAATCGTGCCACCCTCCTCGCTCACGAGCAGCCAGCATTGTTGATCTGTACTTGTCTCCGGCAGAGCTGCGGATTTGAGCAAGAAGCGCAATACACGCAAAACAGCGTGTTGGTCGACACTATTCGAACCAAAACATTGCTTCGTCATTCCGCAATCCCCCCTACACCCGGATAGAGAGAACGAACCAGATATTCAAAATCACTGACATTACGGTCGAATTTTTCATTCTCCCGCATATCTTCAATAAGATGGCAGGCATGTTTCACTGTCGTTCTCTCACGACCAAAAGCATTGGCCACCTCAGACATAGAAAGTCCGAACATCGTATGGGCGATATACATGCCAAATTGCCGGATACGGGCAACATGATTGTTGCCCCGCTCAGCACTGCGTAATTCTTTTAGAGAGACCTGAAAGAAAACAGACAATAAAGAGAGCAGCGCTCCGCACAGGCTCCATGCATATTGCTGGCGTTCATTATTGCTGCCCTGTCGCTTTGACTTATGGTTATTCGACAACAGCTCTGCAAGATAAAGCGCATCATCCGTCATGCGCATTTTCCGGTTTACTTCCCCTAATATGCAGCGGTTACTCTCTTCTCCATTAAACAATCTCTGTGCAGGTGCCGGGAAGCTACGTAAAACGATGAGCGTATCGGTACGGCCAGATAGAAAATCAGGGAAACTATTCAACATATGCCCTCCGTAGATGACATATGGATAAGGTAAAAAGCTTATATGGGGATAAATTCAAACAACTTAGTTTAAATATAGAAAATACATCAAAAATTAAAATTGAATATAAAATATTCAAAACAAATTTAAATTACTAATTACAATAAATAAATTCAATAATACATATTTCTTTATAAAATAACATTAATTCCATTAAATTTAAAACAAAACATTACTTAAACCTGCTTATCCCCGCCCACACATCCTCACCTATCATTCGCCTCACTAAACAAGAGGCAGATCAATGTCAGAAACCCTGCAAATCGACAGACAAATCTTTATTGAAAAACGCAAAGAAGATGCACTGCATGCAGCACAGTCTTTTGCTTTACAAATGAGCTGCGGGATAGATCTCCTGCAAATAACCGCAGCAACAACCGAAACCAAAGCAATCATTGCAGCTAAGCTGAACCGGCTCATCAAAAGAGAAAGATTAAAAGGGCTGAACAAACACTGGAGCTATGACATCAATCGCCATATCGCACTGAAACAAGCGCAACAACACATCTTAAATATGATTGCGACAGATAAAGATGCCCATAGCCCTATGCAATGCAAGACTATTTAAAAAATCAACAACTATTCATAATAAAAAGCAGCGATATTATTACACCGCTGCTTTTTTGTTTTTTGAAAAACAGTCCGGATCAGGCAGCTTTACGCTTACGACCCAGACCCATTTTCTTAGCAAGCTGAGAACGAGCTTCTGCATAACTTGGCGCAACCATCGGATAGTTAGGATCCAGATCCCACTTCTCACGATACTGTTCAGGTGTCAGATTGTAATGTGTCATCAGGTGACGCTTGAGCGACTTGAATTTTTTACCGTCTTCAAGGCAAATAATATACTCGTCGTGAACTGATTTCTTAGGGTTGATAGCCGGTTTAGGCTTTTCAACAACTGCAACAACTTCTTCGCGGACACCGGAACGCGCAAAAGCAGCATGAACATCAGCTATCAGCGCTGGCAGCTCGCCGGCACGGATGGAGTTGTTGCTAACATAGGCAGCGACAACATCAGCTGTAAGACTGAGCAGTAGTTCGTCGGCAGAAACTACAGTCTCTGGATGTTCCATTATACTTCCTTCATCTATATATTGCTGATTGGAAAAGCATTTTATATATATAATAAGTTCGCCCGCTCAACAATCAACCAGTTTAAAATTTTTTCACCATCCCAATGATCTTTTCATATCTATAAAAATTGTAAAATGTCAATTTATTTTACAATAATGTTAAGTTTTGTACGCTTTTTGACTGGCTGATCAAGTTTCAATACCCACAAAATTGGAACCAAGATCTGCGGAATTCCATTAAAGTAGAAATTATTTCTACTTTTTGCGCAGAAATTGAAGCCCTGAAACCACTTACACGCCACTAACATGAGAAATAGTTCAGTTTAAATTTCTGACAAGCAAATTCACAAAAAAATGAGAACACCTTTCCTTGAAACAACAATCAGTAAAGATCAGAAAACGTTATCATATAAAGCAATATCAACGGGAGGTGATGCTTTATCAAAAAAATCAATATTTCTATATTAAGTCATTTTTCTGGCAAAACATAAAAAACCATATTCTATACAGAAATTTTTTCACAAAATCGATCTGTATAAGTCTATCTCAAAGCCAGAACACATTAACAGCATATACGGGTCAGCTCAAAACCCTATAAGTTTTAAGTACATACTAATAAGTTTCTCTATCTGCTTTTAAAAAAACAAAGCTCTGTCCACCTTCTAAAAAGCAGTTAATATCCCCATATATTGTAAAAATTGCACTGCGCAGTGTCGCCATATCTGATTGGATCAGATCAACACACATCTTATAATTCTTATCCCGAAGCTGATTTGCCTGAGGGATACATTCTGAATGACAGGAGAACGACCTTGTCCGACAAAGATCTTTATCCCCGCCCACTGAAAGTACAAAAGACCGATGCTGAATGGCGTGAGCAGCTCACACCGGAGCAATATAAGATCACCCGTCAGCATGGTACAGAGCGCGCATTCTCAAGCCCTGATTTTGATCTGAAACGTCACGGCACCTATCACTGCATTTGCTGCGACCGTTTGCTTTACAAGTCAGATGATAAATTCAACTCCGGCACCGGCTGGCCGAGCTTTACACGCCCGGCAGAAGCAGAAGCCGTCAATGCTTTTGAGGATTTCTCTTACGGCATGAACCGCACGGAAATTCGTTGTGCGGATTGTGATGCACATCTTGGCCACGTCTTTCCTGACGGGCCAGCCCCGACTGGCCTGCGCTATTGCATGAACGGTACCGCTCTTTACTTTACTGAAACATGATCGGCATCATTTTCTCAGCCCTCTTCATGTTAGCCACAAATACCGGAAATAGTATGAACCAGCATTCTTTCGCTCAACACACCGCTCCTGCACCGGAAAAGAAACCCTATAGTGATATTCGTCATGGCATTACGCGCCATGACGAATATCATTGGCTGCGTGCGGATAACTGGCAGGATGTACTGCGCGATCCGTCACTGCTTGATGCACAAATTCTCTATCATCTGAAAGCGGAAAACACCTATCAGTCCGCATTAATGGCCGACACCAAAGACCTGCAAAAAACCCTGTTTGCAGAGATGAAAGGCCGCATCAAGGAAGACGACTCCAGTGTTCCGGTCAAAGACGGTGCTTATGCCTATGGCGTTTCCTATGTCACCGGCGGTCAGCATCCGCAATATTTCAGAACGCCACGCAATGGCGGCGATAAAACCGTTCTGATCGACGGCGATAAAGAAGCTGCATCCCTTGCCTATTTCAGCCTTGGCGGTCTGGATTACTCGCCGGACCACAGCCTGCTTGCATGGTCTGCGGATACCAAAGGCTCGGAATTCTATGACATTAAAATCCGTGACCTGACTTCGCTTGAAGATCGCAGTGACATCCTGACAGCCACAGCAGGCGGCACCGTGTGGGATGCGCAGAGCAAAGGCATTTTCTATGTCGAGATGGATGACAATCATCGCCCTGCCAAATTGTTCTATCACCGCATCGGCACTGAACAGGCGCAAGATACATTAATCTATGAAGAAAAAGACGCCGGCTTCTTCATGAATGTCTCCGGCAGTTCTTTGAATGATTATGTCTTTATCGATATTCAGGATCACGAAACCTCGGAAATCTGGCTGATACCGGCCAATGATCCGCAGGCCAAACCACAGCTTGTAGCCGCGCGTGAGACCGGAATTGAATATAGTCTGACCGAGGGCGGCGATGTATTCTATATTCTGACCAATATTGACGGTGCCAAAGATTTCAAAATCATGTCCGCACCGGTCAGCGCGCCGCAAAAACAAAACTGGACTGAAGTTGTCGGCGAGAAATCCGGCACTATTATTCTGGATATTGCTGCCTATAAAAATCATCTGGTCTGGCTGGAGCGCAATAACGGCTTGCCGCGTATTGTTATTCGCGAGCGGGCAAGCGGTGCGGAACATGCGATTGCTTTTGATGAGGAAGCCTATTCTCTCGGCCTGCAAGGCAGCGCTGAATATGATACCGACGTTATCCGCTTCTCCTATTCATCGATGACCACACCAAGCCAGCTCTTCGACTATAATATGGCCAGCCGTGAACGCGCGCTGCTGAAAACGCAAGAAGTGCCAAGCGGCCATGTGATTGATGATTATGTCACCCGTCGCCTTCTGGCACCCGCTGCGGATGGCGAACTCGTACCGGTCTCCATTCTCGCCCATAAGGACACGCCACTGGACGGCACAGCTCCGACTTTGCTCTATGCCTATGGCGCTTATGGCAGCACAATTCCGGCCAGTTTCTCCACTTCACGTCTGTCGCTGGTTGATCGTGGATTTATCTATGCCATTGCCCATATTCGTGGCGGTAAAGACAAAGGTTTCGCCTGGTACGAAAACGGCAAGCGTGAACACAAGGTCAATACTTTCACGGACTTCATTGCCGCAGCCAAACATCTGGTGGCTGAAGGCTTCACCAGTCATGACCGTATTATCGCCCATGGCGGTTCTGCCGGTGGCATGCTGATGGGTGCGATCACCAATATGGCACCGGAAGCTTTTGGCGGCGTTATCGCCGACGTGCCATTTGTCGATGTACTCAACACCATGCTCGATGACAGCCTGCCGCTGACACCGCCGGAATGGCCGGAATGGGGCAATCCGATTGCATCGGAAGCAGACTACCGTACCATTGCCGCCTATTCGCCTTACGATAATGTGGACGCGAAAAACTATCCGCCGGTATTGGCAACCGCAGGTTTGACCGACCCGCGCGTGACCTATTGGGAAGCAGCAAAATGGGTTGCAAGGCTGCGTGACAAAACCACCAGCAACAATCCTGTATTGCTGAAAATCAATATGGATGCCGGTCACGGTGGTGCTTCCGGTCGCTTCTCCCAGCTGGAAGAAGTCGCCTATATTTACGCTTTCGCGCTTAAAGTTGCAGGAAAGCTATAACAGGCGCATAAAGTAATGAAGATCAAAGCAGACAGCGATGCTGCTTTGATCTTTTGCAACAGGGAAGGATTAAGCCATGCCCTTTATATCTGCGGAACCTCGCTTCAGCATACCTCTGCGGACTGCTCTCAGCGCTTTGAGTATTGCCGCATTACTGGCAATACCGGCACCGCAAGCAGAGGCCGCCGTGCGTAAAAATGTCAGTGAATATGCAGGCCAGCGGTGCAATCCGCCGCCACGCGGAAGCGGTGCTATTGTTGGCATTTTTCAGGGATTTGGTGAAAGCGCTTTTGTCAGCAGTGATTATCCTGAATCTATCAACCGCTACCGCTGTTTCAGCTCTATGGAAGAATGCAAAGGCTGGCTCTACACGATGCAAAGTCTTTATAGCGCCGGCCTGCCACGCGCTGCCAAATGTCTGAAACGCTAAAACCGTGCATTATACACTGTGTTCACAATGAAGAAACAAAACAGGATTTGCTAAAAACCCGACAAATCCTGTGTTTCGCATAGGGTTGGTTACCTTGATGTAACCTGCGGATTTTCAGATGCCTTCTTGTCAAAGGCGCTTTGCTTCTTAATTTTCGCTTCACCGATATTCATTCTCAGGTGAAGGAAACGACCATGACAATTTTTAAAACTGCAACGCAGTTTCTGACCAAAGCAGCTCTTGCCGCAACACTTGCAACATCCACCCTCTCCGTATCTGCCGCCCATGCTCAAGATGGAATAGCATTGAACTGGCAGTTCTTTCAAGCAGATGAGAACGGTTTTCTCCGTACACCAGTTCTGCTGACCGGTGAAAAAGAGGCCATTCTTCTTGATGGCGGCTTTACACTTTCAGACGGTAAAGCCCTTGCAGAGAAAATCAAAGCGACCGGCAAAACACTGACCACAATCTATGTGAGCCAGAGTGATCCTGACTATTACTTCAGCCTCGGCCCTGTCAAAACCGCCTTTCCCGATGCGAAAGTGATTGCTGCACCTGCAACAGTTGAAGCCATTCAAGGTAATGTGCAAGGCAAACTGAAAGTCTGGGGGCCACAGCTCAAAGAGAACGGCCCGCAGACACTGACGGATGTGGTTATCCCTGAAGTCTCTGATGTCAAGGAACTCGATCTCGAAGGAAAAAAGATTGAGATTATTGATGCGGAGAATATGCCGAACCGCCGCTATCTCTGGGTACCTTCCCTGAAAGCTGTATTCGGGGGCGTATTAATTACCGCCGGTGAGCATGTCTGGCTTGCCGATACACCAAAGGCAGAGCAACGTCAGGCATGGATTAAAACGCTTGATGCGATTGCTGCCCGTAATCCTGAGATTGTCGTGCCAGCCCATATGACTGCCGGTTCCAAAACAGATATGTCTGCCGTGTCATTCACCAAGGATTATCTGGTTGCTTTTGAAGAAGAGCAGGCAAAAGCCAAAAACAGCGAAGAGCTGATTGCCGCCATGAAAAAGCGTTATCCTGACCTTGGAGGGATTTCGAGCCTTGAACTTGGCGCAAAGGTCATCAAAGGCGAAATGGAATGGGAATAATTTTCCTTTAAAAGACACCAAATAAAAAAGCACCGGTAGTTCCGGTGCTTTTCTTTTATCATGATAAAGTATTTGCTTATTTCAGGTCATATTGCGAACGGGCAAAACCAGCCAAGCCTTTTTCCTCAAGTTTTTTCAAAGGCATGCGGAAGGTCACGCGGGCAATCCCCGGATGTCGGCCAATTTCGATTGCACCGGCCATTGTTGCGCGGTTCATGATTTCCGGCACAGTTACACCGAACAAATCTGCTGCCCGTTTCAAACCATTATCGGTAGCTTCGTTCAGCGTTGCACCACTGCCGATCACAGTGATCGGTGCATCCTGTTCGATTTCAGCAAGACCATTGGCTTTTGCGAGCGCCTCGGCACGCTGTTTTTCAACTGCATTCAGTGGTCGTGCCAGATAAGGCACATCATCAGCCACAGGGAATAACAGCGGCCCGTCAATAGCCAGACCTTTGATCACACTGACTTCCAGTGTCACCACACCGGCAACGTCACAGGTATGACCGGCGATTTCACCATCGCCTTGCAATGCATGCATATCGCCAAGATAGACACCGCCACCCGGCACTTTAACCGGACAGATCAGTACTGCACCCTGCCGCACAGTATTCACATCCAGATGGCCGTCGGTTTTATTGCGCAGCAGCTCTTCCGGTGTCAGGGCATATTTATGCGGTGCATTGAGCAGGAATGAACCAAAATCACCGGCATTGTGGGAATCCGGCATTGCTTTGGACGGCGTTGTACCAAGCTGACCGAGGAACGGACGTAAACGCGTGGCAACACCAACCAGATCGGCCGGTGCAAAAGTCATGACCGGATTTTGCACGGATGTATCCGGCAGCGCCATGATCTTGGCGGCATCCGGTGCCATTGCTTCTGCTCTGTCCTTGCCGACCGTCACACCAATGCTGCGTGCATCGTCAAAAACAATTGTATAGCCGTTTTCAATCTTGAACGGCGTAGCATCCGCACCGCATTTATCGCAGCGGATTGCGCTCTGGCCTATGCCTTCAATATGGGTTGCGGGCCATTCCGTACCACATTCCGCGCAAACAGCTGCGCAGAACGGGTCGCCATTATTGCGACCGGCAACAACACTGTCCGAGCCGGATGCTGTGGCATTCGAGGTCACAACAATCGAGCGGATACGAATAGCAATAGCATCACCGATTTCCGCACCTTCAACAGCCACCGGACGTGTAACTTCGTGGCCGCCGCGAATAGCAGGTGTAATCATCGGGCCCCAGCAGCCGGGCGCCGTATTAGCAATAATCGTACCGCCATCGGCAACAGGTCCGAGCATCGGGCGTGACGGATCAAGAATACCGTCTGTCAGCTCGGTTACATAAACCGTGCGACATGCACCATTGTTTTGCTGGGTTTTATTGTTTTGCATTTTTGCATCCTCCGGTCGGTTGCGTCAGCCGGAACGCAGTCCGGACAGACTGACCTTATAACATTGCGGATCATAACAGCACTGTGCTTCCGCAGACAGATACTATCACACCTGCCATGATACTAAAGGATGGCATCCGATTTAAGCGATGACAAAACTGTGAGGATTTATCTCAGTTAAGTTACTGAGAAGAATAACCATTCTTATGTTCAGGAATAGCCTTCAGATAGGCAGCAATTGCCTCACGATCTGTTGCTGTCAGTTTGGATGTATTGGCAACCACATCGGTCATAGAGCCGCCCATGGAATCAAAATCCGGCGTAAATCCGCTCTCCAGACCATAGGCAATATCGCTGGCACTCCAGTCGGAAATCCCGCCTTCACCGTTGGTAATATTCGGTACAATACCACGTCTTCCCTGTGCATCTGTTTCCGCAGAAAGTGCGCCAGCCAGCCATTGTGTTGTATCTGTGCCACCCAAAGCATTGCGCGGTGTATGGCACTCGCCACAATGCCCCATGGCCTCAACCAGATATTGACCGCGCTTAAGCTGTTCATCCGGATTATTCAATGCAACAGCTGGTGCATCGTTCAGATAAAGCATTTTCCACAGACCAAGTCCGCGACGGATATTGAACGGAAAGCCCAGCTCATGCGGCTTTGATGCTTCATCCGAGGCTGGCAAAGTTTTCATAAAGGCGTAGAGATCCGCCACATCCTGCAATTTCATCCGTGTATAGGATGTATACGGAAAAGATGGATAGAGATGTTCACCATTGCGCCCTACGCCTTCCAGCATGGCATCGGCGAACTCGCCTAATGTCCAGTCTTTCAAGCCATGAGAGGAAGGGGAAATATTTGGTGCGATAAATGTGCCGAAATCAGTCTTCAGCTCATGCCCGCCCGCCAGCACAAGCTTCGCATCGCCCGTAGCGCCGGGTGCCGCATGACAAGATGCGCAACCACCTGCATAGAAAACATGCTCGCCGTTTTTGACATCCCCTACCGCCAGCTTGTCCAGCGCCGTGCGGTCAACATGCACAGGCTGCGTCAGAAACCAGAACACACCGGCGCCGGTAACAGCACAAAGCAAAGCAGCGGATATCAATTTACGTTTCATATCAAGCTCTTGTCAAATTCATGGGTACCGGACTGCGCACCGGCAAAAATTCAGAAAGCCTGCACATGACAGAACACGTGCAGGCTAAATCACTTATTTCTTTACGCGGTAGGCCTGATGGCAAGTGCCGCAGCTCGCGCCAACATCTTTCATTGCAACGCGCAGAGCATCAATATCCTGCGGTTTGGCATCGGCAGCAGCGGCAGTTGCTGTGCGGAATTTTTCAATCTCAGCCTTGAAACCGGCTTCATCTTCCCAGATTTTTGGCGCAGCAGCAGTGTCACCGCTTTCCGAGCCTTTAGGGAACATGGCATCAGCGTCCATCTTAACGGCGTCTGCTTTCAGCTGTTCCAGAGCAGCCTGTACTGCTTCTGCTTCAAAAGGCTTTTCACCTTTCATCACAGGTCCAAGAACACCCATTGAACGGCCGACGTCTTTCATCAGCGCCTGACGATCCGCAACCGGTGAAGCTGAAGCAACACTTGTCAGCATGAATAAAGCAGAAAATACCGCCAAAGATTTTTTCATAAACCTGTCCCTTAATCTTAAATACCTGTTTCCTGACAACGCTCTCAGCACAATCATGCCTGGAGCGTGTCTCATTTAATCGAAGCCATAGCGCTCGCTCCAGTTTTATAATTGTCGCATGTTCGCGAACGCTAAATGCACCCATTTAGCTGCGACATGCTGAGCGCTATTTTAGAATTATTATAGTGTTGGTATTTAGAATATCTATAAAAACGTCAGGTTGGCGTATTAATTTTTTGTAACAATAAAAATACGTCTGAAAAATGCGGAGAATGTAATTCTCAGATCAGTTTATTTTAAGAACGTACCCGGATAGCCAGCTGATAACAGTGCATTTCATCCTCAATTCCGCAATATTTCCAGCCAATATGTGTGAAAAACCGGCATGCCCTGTCATTATCCTGTGCCACATAGGCTACCCAGTCTCGGGCAAGCGGATGCCCCTCCCAGTTCAGAACCTCTGCAACAATCCTCTGTCCCAAACCTGCACGGCGCAGATCAGGCGCAACGGCAATATCTGTTATGGCATGAGGCAGGTCCTTGCCATTCCCCCAAACGCAACCAATCAGACCAACAGGTCTATCTCCGCATTCAACAACCAGCTGAACGCCCACAACTTCATTGAGAACATGATTAAGCCACTCTTCATCCATCGGCCCCAGCTCAGCATTAAGATACTCATCCTGAAACCACAGCTGTATCCATTGCCAGTCTTCGCGACGGAGCTTTCTCAACTGCATAATTGCCTCAAACAGGTAGAAATAGTCATTGAAGCCCAGAAATAAAAACGGCGCCGTCTGAAAGCAGGCGGCGCCGGATAGCTAAATCAATTCAGCTTATGCTTTTTCGAAAAGCTCAAGCACATAATCCCAGTTGATCATGCTGTCGACGAAAGCTTCGAGATATTTAGGACGCGCATTGCGGTAGTCGATGTAGTAGGAATGTTCCCATACGTCGACGCCAAGAATTGGGGTCGCGCCATGTACAAGCGGGTTTTCGCCGTTTGGTGTCTTGGAAATTTCCAGCTTGCCATCTTTAACCGACAGCCATGCCCAGCCCGAACCGAACTGACCGGCACCGGCAGCGATGAAATCTTCGCGGAACTTATCGTAGCCGCCGAGATCGGATTTGATTGCAGCTTCCAGCTTAGCAGGCAGTTTGTTGCCGCCGCCGTTTTTCTTCATCCATTTCCAGAAATGGATATGGTTGTAATGCTGGCCGGCATTGTTGAAGAGCGCCTGATTTTTGCCGTAGCTTTCTTTAACGACATCTTCGAGGCTCTTGCCTTCAAGACCTGAACCTTCGAGCAGTTTGTTGCCGTTGGTTACATAAGCCATGTGATGCTTGTCATGGTGAAACTCAAGGGTCTCACGGGACATATAAGGTGTCAGTGCATCATAATCGTAAGGCAGAGATGGCAATTCAAAAGCCATGGTATTTCTCCTCTTGGTGTGGGCGGCTTCAAGTTTCCGCCACCCAAAGTCTTCATGCCTATACTACATAGGCCGACACAGGCACGCGGGCAATGCAGAGAAGTTAAGTTCTGTGAAAAATCACGGAAATTTTAAGTTATTATCCCATGAAAACATGGGGAATTTTGCCTTTCAACGACATAATCCGCGACCATGTGTTGCAGCAGCAATCTGCCTGCTGAAGAATAAATGAGCAAGAACAATACAATGCATAATGTTGCTATGAGGCAACAGGTATATAAGCAATTATCTATTCTTAAAAATTCATAAGTTGTTAGCCATATTATGGCAGTTTTTCATCAGTTTTATACGAGGCTCTCTGTCAGGACTCACAACAGCATATCCTTCCGGCAGATCCATTATTCCGGCCTTGCGCCGCACTACCGTTCCGTCTGCACCTGTTACGGGCGCTGATTTAACGGCTCTTTCGGGTCGTGCCTGAAACATAGATTATCTGCGGCTTACCCCCGCCGGTTTTCATTGGTCAGGTATTATACTCATCATTTAAAAACGCTCTGAAAAGACTGGTTTAAATATGGAAAAATCCCTCTCCCGCCGTTCTTTCATGTCGGCGATGTCTGTGACAGCCGCTGCCGGACTGGCAGGCTGTACACAGATCAGCCGCAACATTCCGGTAATCGACATGACCGGCGGCCCTGCTCCCGTCGCCCCTCCGGTCAATAATGGCGCAGCGATCGGCCCTTACGCCAGCATGTATGCAGCTGTCGAAGATGAGGGTTATGCGATTCCTGCAGTGCCTTTTCAGAAAATCGATCCGAAATATTACCGTCAGCTGGTACAGGACCCGACCGGTGAAATGCCGGGTACAGTTGTGGTGGATACCGCAAACCGCTTTCTCTATCTGGTGATGCAGGACGGACAGGCTCTGCGCTACGGTGTGGGTATCGGTCGTGCAGGTTTCTCATGGTCAGGCCGTGCAGTTATTCAGTGGAAGCGCAAATGGCCGCGCTGGACACCACCGGATGACATGATCGGTCGTCAGCCGGAACTGGAAAAATACAGCGCCCGCAACGGCGGCATGGCTCCGGGTCTGAACAATCCGCTTGGTGCCCGCGCATTGTATATCTTCAAAGACGGTGTTGATACGCTGTATCGTATCCACGGTAATCCTGAATGGTGGTCGATCGGCAAAGCCGTCTCGTCCGGCTGTGTACGCATGGTCAATCAGGATGTCATGGATCTCTATGACCGCGTTCCGAATAAGACACCAATTCTGGTTATGTGATCGGAACTATCAAAAACTTTATAAAAGCCGGATTGTTCAGCAATCCGGCTTTTTTATTGGCATTATTCGTCCTCTAGAGCGGTTTACTTTCAGATTGGATCATGGCGCTCACGTCTCTATTCTTTATTTTGTCGTATTATCCCGGACTGTCCAAGTTGATCCAATTTGGCTGTGAAATGCTCTACCACACAGATTTACAAGTCCACAAAAGCGCTTAAAAGTTCGAATGAACAGTCAAGAGATTGAAGGATTGCATATGACCGCTAAAGATACGGACACCATTGGTTTTTATGCCCGCGAAGCTGAGACCTATGCATCGCGCGGACGTGAACCGGCGGTCGTTCAGCTTGATCAGTTTCTTGCATACCTGCCCGCTGGTGCCTCTATTCTGGAACTGGGTTGCGGCGGCGGGCAAGACAGCCGCTATATGCTGGATCGCGGTTATGATGTGCATCCGACAGACGGCACACCGGAACTCGCCGCAGAAGCAACAAAACGCCTCAACCATCCGGTCGGCGTGCTATTATTTGAAAATATTGACGCGCAGGCGCAATATCACGGCATTTTTGCCAATGCCTGCCTGTTGCATGTTCCGCGCGCGGCCTTACCTGCCATTATCGGTAAGATTCACACCGCCTTAAAGCCATCCGGCACTTTCTATGCCAGTTATAAAGCGGGTGAAGCGGAAGGCCGTGATCGCTTCGACCGGTTCTACAACTATCCTTCAGAACAATGGCTGCGCGAGCTCTATACCCAGTTCGGCTGGAGCAAAATTGAAATCACCGAACTGACCGGCAGCGGTTATGACAATGAGCCAACCAACTGGCTCCATGTGACTGCAACCAAATAAATAAAATGTGCCCTGTCGGACAGACAAGGCGCATTGTGATCACTCTGAAAAAGTTACAATCAGCGTTTAAAGCCACCCAGAATGCCGCGCACAATGGCACGGCCAAGCGAGTTACTCACAGTGCGCACCACACTTTTGACAGCCGTCTCTGCAACTGTCTGACGACCTCCGCGCTTGCCGCCACCGCCAAGTGTCGACGTCAGATAATCCGTCCAGCTACCGCCGCCCTGTTCGGCCTGTTGCTGCTCAACTGAGGCAACTTTATCCTCGGCACGCTTCTGCAAAATTTCAAACGCGGATTCACGATCAATCATACGGTCATACTGGCCGGAGACAGGGCTGGTTGCGACCAGTTTTGCACGTTCATCTGCCGTCAGCGGGCCGATGCGCGACGCAGGCGGACGCATCAAGGTGCGCTGCACCATCGATGGAATACCCTTAGCCTGCAAGGTTGAAACCAGCGTTTCCCCTGTCGACAACATGGTAATCGCTTTGAATGTATCAAAATCCGGATTTGGCCGGAATGTGCCCGCGGCGGTTTTCACCGCTGTTGTTTCGCGCGGCGTATAGGCACGCAAGGCATGCTGCACACGGTTTCCGAGCTGCGCCAGAACACTTTCCGGTACGTCGAGCGGGTTCTGTGTAACGAAATAAACGCCCACGCCTTTTGAGCGGATCAGACGAACAACCTGCTGAATACGATCCAGCAGCGCTTTCGGCGCTTCATCAAACAGCAGATGCGCCTCGTCAAAAAAGAACACCAGACGCGGCTTTTCCGGATCACCGATTTCCGGCAATTGCTCAAACAGCTCCGACATCAGCCAGAGCAGAAATGTGGAATACAGCCGCGGATTCATCATCAGTTTATCGGCTGCCAGAACACTGACAATACCGCGTCCGTCAGTGGTGGTGCGCATCAGATCGGAAATATTCAGCGCAGGCTCGCCAAAGAAGAAAGAGCCACCCTGCTGTTCCAATACCAGCAGCGAGCGCTGAATAGCACCCACAGATGCCTTGCTGACATTGCCATATTGGGCAGAGAGTTCTGAAGACCGCTCGGCAACATGGCTAAGCATGGACTGCAGGTCTTTCATGTCGAGAAGCAGCAGCCCCTCTTCATCAGCCACGCGGAATGCAATATTCAGCACGCCTTCCTGCGCTTCCGTCAGGTTCATCAGCCGCGCCAGCAGCAAAGGCCCCATTTCTGAAATCGTTGCACGGATCGGATGCCCCTGCTCGCCAAAAATGTCCCAGAAGATCACCGGCGTCGCATGCATATCATAAGGTTCAAGATGAATTTCCTGCGCGCGCTTCACCGAGAAATCATTCTTCTCACCGATTGCGGCAATGCCGGAAAGATCGCCTTTCACATCAGCGCAAAATACCGGCACACCGGCAGCAGAAAATGCCTCAGCCATCACCTGCAGGCTGACGGTTTTACCCGTACCGGTCGCACCGGTCACCAGCCCGTGCCGGTTGGCATATTTCAGCGCCAGTTCTTCCGGTTGCTGATAGCTGTCATCCGGTTTGCGGCTGGCACCAAGAAAGATGCTTCCATCTGCGGGCATAGAGTAACTCCTCATCCGTTCATCTTCACGCCGAATATACACCAAACGGCACAGCTATTTTAAGTTTATAGCCATCAGAGCGCAACGGGACAATATTTTAGCCCCGACCCGGAGCATAATTCCTTAAACTGTTTCAAGTTTAAGGAATTATGCTCTAATTTTAAAATGTCAGAGCGAGCACTGCGATCCCCCATGAACGTAAACCGCTCTAAGGCAATTTATGTTACAGAAACGGATAAAGCAGGACTTGATTTCATCATTCCATAGTGCTTATTACGTAAACGTCAATTTTTGGGAGACTATGATGGAAGAGCTGATTACACGTATTGCCAATAATGTCGGTGTTGACAGTGCAACTGCAGAAAAAGCTGTTGGCCTGATCCTTGCCTTTCTCGAAAAAGAAGGCCCGCAGGATAAAGTCGGCGCGCTGATCGCCGGTATTCCGGGTGCACAGGAGCTGATCGCTTCCGCCGACAAGGGTGGCTTCCTCTCCAATATGATGGGCGGCGTTATGGGTCTCGGCTCCAAGCTGATGGGCGCAGGCCTCGGCATGGGTGAAATTTCCGGCGTTGCCAAAGAAACCATTGCTTTTGCAAAAGAAAAAGCCGGTGCGCAGACCGTTGATGATGTCGTAAACTCGATTCCGGGTCTCGGTCAGTTTATCTGATCCGCAGCCTGACTACATAAAAAAGCCCCGCAAAATGCGGGGCTTTTTGTTTATTCACTCTGCGCTTTGACATAGATAGCGCGGCCTGCGCCCCAACCATTCCATGCTGCAACGACACCGATGATCACAAACAAGAACGCAGTCGCATCATAAGACCCCGTCCAGTCACGGATAATACCGATCAGCAACGGCACGATTGACGCAATCATATAACCGACAAATTGCACCATGCCGGACAAATGTGCCGCCACACGCGGGTTAGGCGAACGCAGCACAATCTCGGTCATAGCGGCTGCAATCAGCCCGCCCAAACCGATACCCTGCAGAACCGCCCAATACCAAACCGACCAGAGCGGCATAAACAACATCGCCAGCATAGAAACAGAGGCACAGGCAATCAGCACAGCATTGAGCAGGCTCTGATTACGGGAGCGCACTGCAATTGTCGGCACAATCAGACAGGCAAACAGCTGCATCCCGATTGCAACAGAAACCACCACACCGGCGGTATGGCCATCCAGCCCGCGCTCACGCAGGATCGGCGACAGCCAACCGAAAACCGTATAAGCCAGCGATGATTGCAAACCCATAAAGAATGTCAGCTGCCATGCGATCTTATCCCGCCACAGACCAGTCACCTTGCCTTTGGTCGCTGCCGGCTGATTTTTGATACGCCATGTCAGACCGCCCCACAGCAAAGCCGCAACAAGTGCCGGAAGCGCCCAGAGAGCCAATGCCTGTTGCCATGAGTTATCAAGTGCTTCGTAAAGCGGCACGGTAAACGCTGCGGCCAATGCCGCGCCGCCGCTCAGCGCCATGGTGTAAAATCCGGTCAGTAAAGCGGCCTTATCAGGAAAGTCCCGCTTCACGATCCCCGGCAACAACACATTACACACCGCAATGCAGGCACCGGCCAGCATAGTACCGGCAAACATCATGCTCACGGGACCGACACCGCGTAAAAATGTCCCCAAAGCCAGCAACAGAGCCGCGATCAGCAATGTCCGTTCAATGCCGATGCGCTCGCCGAATTTCGGTGCCAATGGCGCAAAAAATCCCAGACAAAAGACCGGCAAAGTCGTCAGCAATCCCGCAGTTAAAGAACTGATGCCGGTAGAGCCTACAATCTCCGGCAGCAAAGCCGCAAAGCTGGAGAATATCGGGCGCAGGTTAAGCGCGATCAGCACCAGAAAAATACCTGCCAGAAGCCGATAGGCAGGGGTCAAGGCCGGTTGCCTGACCGGTATTGTCTGCGTTCCGACCGCGGCCTGCATCTCCGCAGTCGCATGCCCCTCTGCCCGCAATGGCTCATTCATTACAGACATAAAATCAAACCTTCTGTTACTGCGCTGATCATTCAATCAGCATTGATATATCTATATCCGGCAATCCTGTCTATCGGACACAATCATGCTCTGTGAAGCAGATACACAACCATGATGTCCCTGCAAACAATGACATGCGCTGTTTACACTTCTATATTTATAATGACGCTATAGTTATAGTTCCGGCCAGTTGCGCCTGCTTATTTTTGTTTTATGCATATCTGCCCTCACACAGAGGGGCACATGCTTTCATGACAGGGGTTATGCCCAAAGATGCTGACAGTATATTACCGCAATGGTGACATTCTCACTCCCTACGACCGCGCCGATACTGATCCGGCCACACATGCACCGGCAGACCTGCCGCAAAATGCGTTATGGATCGACCTTGTAAACCCGACGCCAGAAGAAGAAGCACAGGTTGAACAATGGGCAAGCATTCCCATTCCAACACGTGAAGACATGGGTGAAATTGAAGAATCCAATCGGTTTTATAGCGAAAACGGCGCGCAATATCTGACCGCACCATTTCTACATCTCACCACTGATGACCATCGTATTGTCAGCCCGATCACTTTCATCATGACAGACAAAGTGCTTATCAGCGTGCGTTACGCTGAGCCTAAATCTTTTGTACTTTATGCCAGCCGCACAGCCAAAAGCGGTAATGGCCTGATCAACAGCCGTACCAACAGCCTGTGCATTCTGCTTGGCATTATCGAAGCCAATACCAACAGGCTCGCCGATTTCATTGAGGGTGTCAGTGAAAAAATCGACACCGCTTCGCACCGGATTTATCGCCGTCCGAATAATACACGGCCAATGTCGACCCATGATTTCCGCGAGATTCTCAATGAGATCGGTGCGCATGGTACTTTTCTGTCGAGAATGCGTGAAAGTCTTGCCGGTGTCCGTCGTCTGCTGGTTTATATTACCGCCAATAGTTCACCAAAAACGCAAGCCAAAGACACACGCTCATGGCTGAAAACGCTGGAGCGCGATGCGCAGTCGCTGGAAAATTACGTCGATTTTCTCAATAATAAAATCAACTTCCTGCTCGATACAATTGTCGGCCTGATTTCGGTAGAGCAAAACGCGATTATCAAAATCTTCTCAGTGGCCGCGGTTGGCTTCATGCCGCCGACACTGATTGCCTCGATCTACGGCATGAATTTCAGCTTTATGCCGGAACTGACCGAGCAATGGGGCTATCCCGCGGCGCTCGGCCTGATGGTCATCTCCGCACTGATCCCGCTCTATTTCTTCCGCAGAAAAGGCTGGCTCTGAACAGAGCCGGCAATGATCCAGAGCATGTTGCGTTTAATCGTACCCACTGCGATCGCTCTAGATTCTTTTAATTATCGCATGTTCGCGAACGCTAAATGAATACATTTAGCTGCGACATGCTTTAGTTAATGGCTTTAAAGCTGATAATTTCCAGCTCGCGGCCGTTCACAGTCACCAGATCACCCTTGCTCTTGCCAAATAGTGCGACAGCAAGTGGTGAGATGTGGGAAATCGTGCCTTTGGACGGCTCCGCCTCATCCTCGCCGACAATCATCCAGCTCTGCTGACGACCGTCTTCATTCTCAACAGTGACCTGCATACCAAAGCGGATTACATCGCCGTCTTTGTCAGCCAGATTAAGTTCTGCGGTCTCACGTCGCGCTGTCCAATAGCGCAAATCCCGTGAGACATGGGCAATTGAGGCCTTATCCCCGCTCGCAGTTGCCTGCCCCAGCTCCGTCTGCAGACGTGCCAGTTCAGCCTCAATCAGTCTGAGACCGTTTTGAGTGACTAAATTGCGGTGGGGACTGACCGGACGCTCCACCAGACCGGCAGGAACATCGTCCTGTTCTTTTGTAAAAGCTCTGCTCATTCTCAGAGCCTAGGAAGGAACCGAAATAAAAGCAAGCCATGCAGCAAAACAATTAAGCCGCACATCTTTATGACGCACGGCTTAATTATCAAATACTTATAGTATTTTTTCTTCTCAGAAAGAAACGGCTTTCAATTCATCAACCAGAGCAGCTGATGGTGCAATATAACCGAAATCAATACCATTCCAGTTACTCATACGGCGCGTTGCACGTGCTTCCAGCTTGCCTGACAGCTCTGCATCTTTGGCAAAAAGCTGCGCCAGTAAACGTGTCACCATCACTTCTGCCGCACGGGTCGTGCCGTCATCGCATTTCATGGCAAAGCCCAAGCCCAGCTCCGGCACAGCACCACAGAACACACCTTCCGCACCGGTTTTAACAAAAATACGACCAGGTGCGAGTTCCATCAGCTCAGTGCAAGCGCGACGGCTACCGGCTACATAAAACGGCGCAGCCATACAGGCATCCAGCAAGCGCTTGGCGGCTTTAGCGCGAACAGGTGCCAGACCTGTACCGGTTGCCATGCGGGCAAAACCACGCGCCATAGCATCCAGACCAATGGCATAGGTCGGGATGGAACAACCATCCGTGCCATATTCATCAGCATTATGCACCGCGCCGGTCACTTCCTGCATGGTTTCACGCACAATGGTTTGGATCTGCGAATTAGCCTGCACATAGCCTTTGACCTTCAGCCCCATATGCGCACAGGTGCAGAGAAAACCGGCATGTTTGCCGGAGCAGTTATTATTGAGCGCAGTCGGCTCCTTGCCGCTGCGGGCAACTTCGATCAGCACTTTCTGGTCAGACGGCCAATGCGCACCGCATTCCAGATCATCACAGGACAAACCGGCTTTCGCGAGCATCGAGGCCGCACGCGCCACATGCTCCGGCTCACCGGAATGGGAAGCGCAGGCCATGGCCAGTTCTTCATTGCCGAAACCATAGGCATCAGCAGCACCGCTTTCCACAAATGGCAGCGCCTGAATAGCCTTGATTGCCGAACGGGGATAGGTCGGGCGCGTTACATCGCCGATGTTCAGAACGGTCTTACCGTCACCATCGAACAGCGCCAGCGCACCGCTGTGGCGGCTTTCCACCACTTTACCGCGCACAACTTCAACCAAAACCGGATTTGCCATTTTAAAACTCCGCATCATTCACTGCCGATGCTCTAGCAAAATAGTCTTATGCCGTCAAAACGCATCAATCTCATCAGGTGGCGGATTTTCTCATTTTATGATCACGTCATAGTATTGAAATAAAACGATAATAAACTCTTGATTGACTGATCAATCAATAAAAACGATAATCAACCCAATCCAAACAATTTTGAGAGAGAGACATGCCTAAGGTAGGGCCAAGGGTTAATACGGAGGAGTTGCGCCGGAAAGACCTGATTTCGGCCGCCATTCAGACAATCGGCGAGCGCGGCTCGCTTGATGTGACTGTTGCGCAGATTGCCCGTAAAGCCGGTGTGTCGGCGGCGCTGGCGCATCACTATTTCGGCGGCAAGGATCAGCTGCTGTTAGCCACGATGCGTCACCTGCTGAGTGAACTCGGCACTGATCTGCGCCTCGCCTTACAGGCAGCAGACAGCCCGCGTGCAAGGCTTTCTGCAATTATCAGCGTGAGTTTTTCTGCCTCACAGTTTGCCCATGAAACGATTGCTGCATGGCTCACCTTCTATGCCCATGCCCAGCAATCATTAGAGATGCGCCGTCTGTTGCGGATTTATGCCCGCCGCCTGCATTCCAACCTGAGCTTTGCTCTGGAGCAGCTCACGGACAAACAGACCGCGCAACATATTGCTGAAGGTACCGGCGCTCTCATCGACGGTCTTTATATCCGCCATGCGCTCGGTGCCGACGCACCGGAAGCGCCCAAAGCCATTGCTTTGGTTGAGGATTATATCACCGTGCAACTGGCACAGAACCGGTCGAAAACCGTCAGCAACCAGCATTAAGGAAACCAATATGGAAGCAGATTTCGTTATTATCGGCTCCGGTTCTGCCGGTTCTGCCATGGCCTACCGCCTGTCGGAAGACGGCAAATATTCTGTAATCGTCATCGAATATGGCGGCACCGATATGGGGCCGCTGATCCAGATGCCTGCGGCTCTGTCTTTCCCGATGAATATGTCCACCTATGACTGGGGCTTTAACACCGAACCGGAGCCGCACCTTAACGGCCGTCGTCTCGTCACCCCACGCGGCAAGGTGATCGGCGGTTCTTCATCCGTCAATGGCATGGTCTATGTACGCGGACACGCCAAGGATTTTGACCATTGGGCTGAGAGCGGCGCCAGTGGCTGGTCCTATGCGGATGTGTTGCCTTACTTCAAGCGCATGGAACATTCCCATGGTGGTGAAGAGGGCTGGCGCGGCACCAATGGCCCGATGCATGTGCAGCGCGGCAAGCGCAGCAATCCGCTGTTCAAAGCTTTCAACGACGCCGGAAAACAAGCAGGCTTTGAAACAACAGATGACTATAACGGTTCGAAACAGGAAGGTTTCGGCCCGATGGAGCAAACCATCCATCACGGCCGCCGCTGGTCAACCGCCAATGCCTATCTGCGTCCTGCCCTCAAGCGTCGTAATGTGACCTTGGTCAATGCTTTCGCCCGCAAAGTGGTGATCGAGAATGGCCGCGCGACCGGCGTTGAGATCGAAAAGTCTGGCACGGTTAGTGTTATCAAAGCCAAGCGCGAAGTGATTATCGCCGCTTCCAGCATCAATTCGCCAAAGCTGCTGATGCTTTCCGGCATTGGCCCTGCGGAACATCTGCGCGAACACGGTATTGAAGTCGTGGCAGACCGTGCCGGTGTCGGCGCGAATTTGCAGGATCACATGGAAGTCTATGTGCAGCAGGAATGCCTGCAGCCGATTACGCTTTATTCCAGTCTCAACCTGTTTTCCAAAGCCCGCATTGGTGCGGAATGGCTGCTCTTCAAATCCGGTCTCGGCGCGACCAACCATTTTGAAGGTGCTGCCTTTGTGCGCTCGGCTGCCGGTGTGGAATATCCGGATATTCAGTTCCACTTTCTGCCGGTTGCGATCCGCTATGATGGCAAAGCAGCAGCAGGCGGCCACGGTTTTCAGGCACATGCGGGGCCGATGCGCTCCAAGTCGCGCGGTTCGGTCACACTGCGCTCCAGTGATCCGAAAGAGAAACCGAAAATCCTGTTCAATTATATGTCGCATCCGGATGACTGGCGCGACTTCCGCCATTGCATCCGCCTCACCCGCGAGATCTTTGGCCAGCAGGCTTTTGATGCCTATCGCGGACGCGAGATTCAGCCAGGTGATGATCAGGTCACAGACGAACAGCTGGATAATTTCATCCGCGACCATGCAGAAAGCGCATTCCATCCATGCGGCACCTGTAAAATGGGTTCAGTCAACGACCCGATGACTGTGGTTGATCCGGAATGCCGTGTGATTGGCGTCGAAGGTCTGCGCGTGGCTGACAGCTCGATTTTCCCGCGTGTGCCTTATGGTAATCTCAACGGCCCGTCGATCATGACCGGTGAAAAGGCTTCAGACCATATCTTAGGCAAAACACCGCTGCCACGCTCCAATCAGGAGCCTTGGATTAGTCCGCGCTGGAAAGTATCCGATCGTTAAGAGCATACTAAAAACCGCCATGCCGGTCTGCAAATGGCATTTTCTGCGCTTCCGGTACTCATGTACACGACAGGTACATTGCGTTCCGGTTCTCGAAAACACCCTTTTCGCCACGGCCTGACATTTTTTGAGCTATGCTCTCATTCATAAAGTTCTAAGAATTTGAAGGAATTTCCCATGCGCGCACAGCCGCAAGCCTCACATTTTATCAATGGTCAGTTTGTTGAAGACACGGCAGGACGTGCTTTTGATGTGATCTATCCTGCCACCGGCGAAGTTATTGCCCGCCAGCATGGCGCGACACAGGCCATTGTCGATCAGGCGGTGGAAGCTGCTGCCAAAGCGCAGATTGAATGGGCAAAGCTCAAGCCTGTTGAGCGTGGCCGCATTCTGCGCCGTGCCGCAGACCTGATGCGCGAGCGCAATCAGGAATTGTCGGAACTGGAAACACTGGATACCGGTAAAGCTATTCAGGAAACACTGGTGGCCGACGCGGCTTCCGGTGCCGATGCGATGGAATATTTCGGCAGCGTGATCTCCGGTTTCAACGGTGAATTTGTCGAACTTGGCGGACCTTTTGCCTATACACGCCGTGAGGCATTGGGTGTTTGCGTCGGTATCGGTGCATGGAATTACCCGATCCAGATCGCCTCGTGGAAATCTGCTCCAGCCCTGGCCATGGGCAATGCGGTGGTGTTCAAGCCATCGGAAAATACACCGCTATCAGCTCTGGCACTGGCACAGCTTTACAAAGATGCCGGTCTGCCGGACGGGCTTTTCAACGTGGTTCAGGGCTTTGGCGATGCGGGCGCGGCACTCATCAGCCATCCTAAAGTTGCCAAGGTTTCGCTCACCGGCTCCGTACCGACCGGCAAGAAAATCATGGCGCAGGCTGGCAGCGAGATGAAACAGGTCACCATGGAACTCGGCGGCAAATCCCCACTGATCGTGTTCGATGATGCCGATCTGGAAAACGCCATTGGCGGCGCGATGCTCGGCAATTTTTACTCCACCGGTCAGGTCTGCTCCAACGGCACCCGCGTTTTCGTGCATGAAGCTGTCGCGACAAGCTTTGTAACCCGTCTGGTTGAGCGCACCCGCGCTATTCAGATCGGCGATCCGCTTGATCCGAGCACCCAGATGGGTCCAATGGTGAGCCTTGCCCAGCGCGACAAGGTTTTGTCCTATATTGAGAAGGGCAAATCTGAAGGTGCCAATCTGGTTTGCGGCGGCGGCGTGCCGGCCTTGCAGGGACTGGAAAACGGTTATTATATCGAGCCGACGATTTTCACCAATGTCAGCGATGATATGACCATTGCACAGGAAGAAATCTTCGGCCCTGTAATGAGCATTCTGACCTTTAAAGACGAAGATGAAGTCATTGCTCGCGCCAATGATACAGAATTTGGCCTTGCTGCCGGTGTATTCACCGCAGACAGCTCCCGTGGCCATCGTGTGATTGCAGCACTCAAGGCCGGAACATGCTGGATCAATGCCTATAATCTGACACCGGTAGAAGTGCCGTTCGGCGGCTATAAAAACTCCGGTATCGGCCGTGAGAACGGCCTCGCTGCCCTCTCCCACTACAGCCAGATCAAGACAGTCTATGTGGAAACCGGCAAGGTCGATAGTCCTTACTGATTTTCGTTCATACCAAATAAAAAGCGGGCATTTTGCCCGCTTTTTAAATTTGTTTTCACGCATTGTCCTTACGCAAAACCGGTTCCCACTTTTGCTGGAAATGCTCCAGTTAGAGCTTCAACGCTCTCAACCGCAATGAGTTGGCAATCACCGAGACCGAGGACAGGCTCATCGCTGCTGCTGCAATCATCGGCGACAATAAAGTGCCGGTGAAAGGATAGAGCAGCCCCGCTGCCACAGGAATACCCAGTGCATTATAGACAAAGGCAAAGAACAAGTTTTCCTTGATATTGCGGATTGTCGCCTCTGCCAGATGATGCGCGCGGGCAATACCTGTGAGATCACCTTTGAGCAGCGTAATCCCCGCACTTTCCACGGCCACATCAGCACCGGTGCCCATAGCAATACCCACATCAGCGGCGGCCAGTGCCGGTGCATCATTCACACCATCTCCCGCCATTGCGACTTTCTTGCCCTGTTTGTGCAACTCATCAACCAGAGCTTTTTTATCTTCCGGCAGCACATCGGCACGCACATCATCAAGACCGAGTTTTGCCGCCACAGCTCGCGCCGTGCGTTCATTATCACCGGTTGCCATAATGATCTTCAAGCCGCGCGCATGAAGTGTGCGGATAGCTTCTGCCGCTGTTTCCTTAATCGGATCAGCCACAGCAACCAGACCTGCCAGCTTGTTATCAACGGCTACAAACATCGCGGTCTTTCCATCTGCCCGCAATGTATCAGCCTGCGCCTGAATGGTGGCAATATCCAGCCCCATATCCTGCATCATTGCAGGATTGCCAAGCGCAACTGCCCGTCCTTTTACCGTACCGGCAACACCTTTGCCGGTAATTGCTTCGAAAGCATCCACATTGTCGGTCTTCAGCCCTTTTGCTTCGGCTCCGGCAACAATGGCTTCTGCCAGCGGATGTTCCGAGCCTTTCTCAAGACTCGCGGCCAGTTGCAACAGAGTGTTGTCGTCAATACCGGAAACCGCCACCACATCTGTCAGCTTCGGGCGGCCTTCTGTGAGTGTACCGGTTTTATCAACGATCAGCGTATCCACTTTCGCCATACGCTCCAGCGCCTCGGCATCCTTGATAAGCACACCAGCCTGTGCGCCGCGTCCTGTTGCCGTCATGATAGACATTGGCGTTGCCAATCCCAGCGCACAGGGACAAGCGATAATCAGCACCGAAACCGCCGCCACGATGGCATAGATCATGCTCGGCTCCGGCCCCCACAGCGCCCAACCGATAAAGGACAGGATCGCAACAACAATAACCATCGGCACAAAATAGAATGAAATCCGGTCAGCCAGCCCCTGAATGGGTGCGCGAGAACGCTGGGCTTTGGCCACCATATCCACAATCTGCGACAGCATGGTTTCTGCGCCGATTTTCTCTGCCTGCATGACCAGAGAACCGTTTTTATTCACGGTGCCACCGATGACTTTATCGCCCTCAGTCTTTTCAACCGGCACCGGTTCACCGGTAATCATCGCCTCATCAACAGAAGAGCGGCCCTCCACCACGATACCGTCTACCGGCACACTATCACCGGGGCGAATACGCAACTTGTCACCGGCCTGCACTTCATCCAGAGGCACATCGGCTTCACTGCCATCAGCCGCAATACGGCGTGCAGTTTTCGGCGCCAGATCAAGCAAAGCGCGGATCGCCGAACCTGTACGCTCGCGAGCGCGCAGTTCCAGCACCTGACCGAGAAAGACCAGCGTAACAATAACCGCAGCAGCCTCGAAATAAACCGGAACCGAACCGCCATGACCACGGAAGGAATGCGGGAACATATCCGGAAACAGGATTGCAACCACGCTGTAAAGATAGGCGGCTCCGACACCGATCATAATCAGCGTCCACATATTCGGGCTGCGGTTTTTAAACGAGTCGACCCCTCGTTTGAAAAACGGCAGCGCTGCCCAGAGCACCACCGGTGTCGCCAGTATAAACTCCAGCCAGACAGTTCTTTGCTCCCCGATCCATTCACGGATCGGCAAACCAAGCATTGGTCCCATTGTGACTATCAGCAAAGGAATAGAACAGATCGCGCTTACCCAGAAGCGGCGTGTAAAATCTATAAGTTCAGGGTTAGGCCCGTCATCAAGCGACGGCATAACCGGTTCCAGCGCCATACCGCAAATCGGGCATGAGCCCGGTTCATCGCGGATAACTTCCGGATGCATCGGGCAAGTATATTGCGCCCCTTTGATTGCAGGTGCGGCAGCAGATTGTGCAGTGAGATATTTCTCAGGATCAGCTTTGAATTTACCGTGGCAACTATCTGAGCAGAAATGATATTCATGCCCCTTATAGGTCATGTGCGGCTTGCCGGCGGCAGGATCGACCATCATCCCGCAGACGGGATCTTTCACTTTATTGCCATGATCATGGTCGCCGTGATGATGCCCGTGATGCGCATCATCGGCATGGGTCGTATGCGATGCAGTATGCTTCATAAGAATCTCTCCTGCCTGTCAATTAACAGGCAGGATAAAGGTTCCCACTATAGCAAGGTCAAGCTATAGATTCAGCTTCTTCCTCATCGTCAGCAACCGGATTTTCATCCATCAGTTCTGCGTAATCGGCATAATCCATCTGCATACGGCGATAGACCAGATATTTTGCGTCGTGATAGCCAGCGATTGCACCGGTGCGTGGCTCCAGCACTTCGCCTTTGCCGCTCATTGCCGTCATTGCCTGCGGTAAATCGACGAAATCACCACTGGCAACAGCACCAAGCATGGCAGAACCCAGCAGCACC
Source organism: Hyphomicrobiales bacterium (assembly GCA_900470735.1). Taxonomy (GTDB): domain Bacteria; phylum Pseudomonadota; class Alphaproteobacteria; order Rhizobiales; family Rhizobiaceae; genus Pseudochrobactrum. The sequence continues at coordinate 292,713 of UCCC01000001.1, forward strand.
GGCTCGGCCTGTTCCGGCACCAGCACACGGCAACCGGTAGCATCCGCATGTTCACGCAAATACAGCTGATTGCGCGCCAGACCGCCGGAGACCACCAGCGTGTCAATCTCCATGCCTTCATGGCGCATTTCTTCAAGAATATGCCGAGTGCCATAGGCCAGCGCCTGAATGGTGGCGAGATAATCCAGCGCCAGATCATCAAGCTCGTGATCCAGTGTCAGACCGACAATTGCCCCCTTACGCCAGCTTTCCGCCAGCGGCGAGCGGTTGCCGTGGAAATCCGGCTGCACATGACGGTGACGGGTCAGGGTTGCGGTTTCTTCAGCCATTTTGGCCAGATGCGCATCCAGCAGATCGGCAATGCGCTTACCCGGATTTTCTGCCGCCAGTTTAACGGACGCAGCATGACGTGCAATCACAGCATCAATCAAAGCACCAGCTGCCGACTGCCCGCCTTCATTTGCCCAGAGATCAGGCAGCAGAGCAGAATAATATGGCCCCCAAACACCGGAGACAAATACCGGCTCTTTGCTCAGCGCAATATGGCAGGTTGAGGTACCGGCAATCAGAGCCAGACGTTGCTCCGTTGCACTCACACCGGCATTGTCCTCAACTGCCAGCGTGCCGAGCGCACCGGAATAGGCATCGATCAGACCGGTGGAAACCGCAATACCGGCTTTAAGACCAAGCTCCGTTGCGGCCTGTTCCGACAGTTTTCCGGCTAATTCACCGGCCGCACCGAAGCGATTACCGATGGCTGCAAAATTGTCGTCACCCAGTTCTTCAAGGCCGATATTCTCAAGGAACGCACTGTCCCAGCCCTCTCCGGCTTTGCCCCGATCACCGAGATAAGTCCATTTGCACACCGGTGAGCAAAGCGAGCGCATATCGGTACCGGTCGCGCGATGCACCAGCCAGTCCGGCAAATCCCAGAAAGCGGCTGTCTGCGTCCAGCTCTGCGGCAGTTCACGCTTGAACCAGCGGATTTTCGGCAGTTCCATTTCCGGCGACATGCGACCGCCAACATGGTTCAGCACCTTACCACCGATTTCGGTGATCTCTTCGGCGTCATTGATCGCACGGTGATCCATCCACAGGATCACATCCTGATCCGGCTCGCCTTTCGGGCTGACAGTGACCGGCTTGCCTTCCGCATCCGCAACAACCAGCGAACAGGTGGCATCAAAGCCGATACCGGCAACACTGTCAGCAGCGATTGCGGCTTCAGCCATTGCATTTTTCACAGCCTTGCAGATCGACGCCCAGATATGCGCCGAGCTTTGCTGAGCAAAATCCGCCTGCGGGCGAAAGGTTTCAATGGCACAAGCTGCAGTGCCCAGTAACCGGCCTTTGCTGTCAAAAATCCCTGCTCTGGCGCTGCCGGTTCCGACATCAATTCCAATATAGTGGCGCATCATCAATCCTCACGCACAGAAGAAAACTTTGATTCCGTGCTTACAACAATTTCATGACGTATCAATAGCACTGAAAAGAGTGCTATAAACAGATCAATGGCTCTCTCTTCCAAGCCCGTTTTGCGGCAGACCCAATCGCTGACCATGACACCGCAAATGCAGCAATCGCTCAAAGTGCTGCAAATGAGCCGTGCTGAGCTGGAAGACTTTGTGCAAAGTGAAGTAGAAGCCAATCCGCTTTTGCAAAGAGCGCCAAGCGGTGCACTGCCCCCCTCCGGCACTTCAGAATATTCAGTTGAAGATTTCGGCACTGTGCAACATTCCCTGCAAGATCATGTGGCCGAGCAGATCAATCTGAGTATCAGAGATAAGACCGAGCGACATATTGCCGAGCTGCTTGCCGAAACATTGGATGAATCCGGTTATCTTCATGCGGACTTAGCACAAATCGCCAAAAACCTGAATGTTGCACCAGAACAGGTTATGCGTGTTCTGCACCAATGTCAGGCATTTGAACCGGCAGGGCTTTTCGCCCGCAATCTGGCGGAATGTCTGCGCCTGCAACTCATTGCCGATGATCGCCTGACTGCGGAAATGACCATTCTGCTCAAACATCTTGATCTGGTGGCAAAACGTGATTTCACAACACTTAAAAAGCTCTGCGATGCGGATGATGAAGAACTGAGCGAAATGCTCGGCGAACTCCGCGGCCTGAACCCCAAACCCGGCCTGATCTTTGACAGCACGCCAGCGCTGACCATCATTCCTGATTTGCTGGTTGCCAAAACACCGAATGGCGAATGGAGCATCACGCTCAATCCGCAGGCTCTGCCCCGTGTATTGATGAATGAGGATTATAGCCGCAAGCTCAGTGACAATGGTCTTTCCAAAGATGAAAGGCAGTTTCTGCGTGCCTGCAAACAAAAGGCAAGCTGGCTGACCCGTATTCTCGATCAGCGTGCGCAAACTGTTCTCAATGTTGGTGAGCAGATCATCACCCACCAGCAGGCTTTTCTGGAAAGCGGTGCCGTTGCGCTCAAACCACTGACAATGCAGATGGTAGCCGATGCGATTGAAATGCATGAAAGCACCATCAGCCGCGTTGCCAATCAGAAATATATGATGACCCCGCAAGGGCTGTTTGAATATCGCTATTTTTTCAATGCGGCGATCAGGGGCAAAACCGGCGATGACATTGCCTCGGAAGCTGTGCGCATCAAAATCCGTACGCTGATTGCGCAGGAAAACATCGACAGCATTCTGTCTGATGAAGCCATAGTTCAGAAACTTGATGCGGATGGCATTGTGATCGCCCGCCGGACAGTCGCCAAATATCGAGAGGAACTCGGCATTCCCTCCTCCGCAAAACGACGGCGGGAAATGAAACTGCACGCCCAAACAAGATAAGGCCGTATAGAGCGCATTCCGAAAAGTGTGAAGCGGTTTTCGGGCTAAAATGCGCGTAAATACAAAAGCTAGAGCGGTTTCATCGATTCAACATTAACTGAAACCACTCTAGCCAGCTACACGGCCTTTTCCTTAAGCTATGGGCTCAGGAGATTATTTTGATGCTTTAACAGTGTTGTAGCTGTTAATCAGGTTGCGGTAATCAGGAATGTGGTTTGCGAACAGAGTGCCCAGACCTTCCACATCATTACGCCAGTCGCGGTGCAGCTCACAGGCAAGACCGAACCATGTCATCAGCTGTGCACCGTTAGCACTCATACGATCCCATGCGGAATGACGGGTGATCTCGTTGAATGTGCCGGACGCATCGGTCACCACGAACACTTCGAAATCTTCAGCCAAAGCCGACAGCGCAGGGAAAGCCACACAAACTTCGGTCACAACACCAGCGATAATCAGCTGCTTCTTGCCAGTTGCCTTAACGGCTTTCACGAAATCTTCGTTATCCCACGCATTGATCTGACCAGGACGGGCAATATAAGGCGCATCTGGGAAAAGCTCTTTCAGCTCTGGCACCAGCGGGCCGTTCGGGCCATCTTCGAAAGATGTGGTGAGAATGGTTGGCAGGTTGAAATATTTTGCCAGATCAGCAAGTGCCAGCACATTGTTCTTGAATTTATCAGGATCAATGTCACGAACCAGAGACAGCAGACCTGTCTGATGGTCTACGAGAAGAACGGCTGCATTGTCTTTATCGAGGCGGTTATAAGGCTTGGACATTTTCAAAACTCCATAGTTTCAAGTTGATGAAAATGAACCTACCCGTAAGACGAAAACTCCAAAAGATAGTTATTTGGAACCACATCGTCCCAATAAAGAGACAATCAGGCTCTTTACAAAACCGGAAGGAAGACAGGCCTCCCTCCGGCATAGTTCCACTGATTATGCAGCGCTGAAACCATCAACACGGCAAACAATCAGATCATGATCGGACAGCGGACGCTGATTATCATCCAGTGAAGAAATGATGCGGCTCTCAGTAATATTCAGACCGCGGCTCAGGAACCAGTCCAGCTTCATGGCGCGGTCAGGCCAACGGGTGATCAGGCTCGGACGCGTCGTCATCTGATCCAGAGCACCGCTGTGGCGGGTAAAGCCGCGTTCAGCAGCGACACGGAACAGACCTTCCGCCTCGAAGTCACCTTCCGCATGATTGCCGGTATTGAGATCGCCACCAATCAGCATTGGCATGTCGCCAAATTCTGCTTCCAGCGCATCAATCAGCTGTGCCACCTGTTTTTCGCGATAGGCTGCCGGAGACGCGCTTTCCAGATGCACAGATACCGCCAGAAATGGCCCGTCAACAGTTTCAATCATTGCGCCGATTGCATTGCGCTCTCCCAGTCGTGGCTGATCGCCACCATTGAAGAACCACAGGCGCTCACCAGCCAGACGCTGCACAAAGATCCGCTGCATCGGCACAGAAGACATCAACGCATTACCGTGGAAACCTTTTTCGTTGAAATCATCTTGGCAAAAGGAATGCTCGATTTCAGAACCAAGGCCAAGCTCGATAAACTCCACACCATAGGCATATTCCATATCCATATGGCGGGCGACTTCCGCTGTCATGTTCTTCTGCGCAGTACGCGCCATGCCATTGTCCATCTCGGTCAGCAGTGCCACAGCCGGTTTTTCTGCCAGCATTTTCGCAGCGCTTTCCTCAGGAAACAGACAACGCTCCAGATTCCATGCAGTGACATTGAACGGAAACGCCAGCGGTGCGGTTGAAGTGGCCTGACCACCCGTTTCCACACGGGTCATACACTCCATAGCAACCAGCTTGGCATCATGGGCAGCCATGGTTTTATCCAGCTGGGTGATGCTCTGACGCTCTTCATGGGATGGCACATCCAGAACTGCAACTTGTGTGCGGATCATGGTTTCAACAGTCATTACTTCAGTCATGTCATTTCTCAGATTTCAGGCAGAAACAGCTTGGGTTGTTTTTACAGCAGTTGCGGCGGCTTGCGACAACTCAATGCGTTTACCGGTTTGCTTATCAAAAAAATGCAGTTTTTCACTTGCTACCGCCAGTCGCATCTGGTCGCAGATTTCAGCCTGCGGGGGCAGTGCGGCGACCAGCTTCTGATTGCCCGCATAACCATGCACAATGCGTTGTGCGCCCAGCTCTTCCACATATTCGGTGCGGAACTGTATGGCCTGCTCATTCGCTTCAGCGATATGCAAATCTTCTGCACGAATACCGATTGTCAGCTCGCCCTGCACGGATGGCAGAGTATCCAATTTCAGAATATCCTCGCCCAGCATTACTTGTGTCTGATGCACAGTGCCGTCAGCCAAGTTCATCGCCGGAGAACCGATAAAGCTGGCGACAAAGGTCGATGCAGGCTTGTGATAAATCTCCAGCGGCGCGCCGATCTGCTCAATCTCGCCGCCATTCAGCACCACCAGTCGATCCGCCAGTGTCATCGCTTCCAATTGATCATGGGTCACATAGATCGAAGTCGTACCGAGACGACGCTGCAACTGCCGGATTTCTCCGCGCATGGAAACGCGCAATTTGGCATCAAGATTGGACAGCGGTTCGTCAAACAAAAACACCGCAGGCTTACGCACAATCGCACGCCCCATCGCCACGCGCTGGCGTTGTCCGCCGGAAAGCGCACGCGGCTTGCGTTGCAGATAAGGTTCCAGCTCCAGCATCCGTGCAGCTTCTGCCACACGCGCCTCGATCTCGGCTTTCGGCGTTTTACGGTTCCGCAAACCATAAGCCATATTATCATAGACGCTCATATGCGGATAAAGCGCGTAATTCTGGAACACCATGGCAATATCACGATCTGCCGGCTCCACCTCATTCACGGTGCGATTGCCGATTGCCACCTCACCTTCCGAGATGGCTTCCAGTCCTGCCACCATGCGCAGCAGCGTAGACTTTCCGCAGCCGGAAGGCCCGACCAGAACAATGAATTCACCGTCTTTAATATCGATATTCACCGCGCTGACGGCTTTGGTACCGCCCGCATAGATTTTCGATACATTTTCAATTTTAACCTGTGCCATTGAAGGCTCCTAAAATCTCTTACTTGTCGCTCTCGGTCAGGCCTTTGATGAACCAACGCTGGAACACCACAACCACCAGCACCGGCGGCACCATGGCCAGCACGGCAAGAGCAAAAGCTTCGTTATAATCCGGAATTTGCGCCCCGACCCACACCTGCAAAATCTGCTTGATACCGCGCATCAGCGTGAAGAAGCTCTCATCGGTCGTCACCAACATCGGCCAGAGATATTGGTTCCAGCCATAGACAAACATGATGATGAACATCGCGGCGATCATGGTGCGTGACAGCGGCAACAACACATCGATGAAAAATTTCACCGGCCCTGCCCCGTCAATGCGGGAGGCCTCCAGCAATTCATCCGGCACAGATTTAAAGAACTGCCGGAAATAGAAAGTCCCCGTGGCCGAAGCCAGCAGCGGCACAATCAGCCCTGAATAACTGTTGAGCATACCGAAGGACGACATCACCTGATAGGAAGGCACGATACGTACTTCCAGCGGCAGTAACAGCGTGGTGAAAATCAGCCAGAATGCCAGCGTGGCAAAGCGAAAGCGGAAATAGACAATCGCATAGGCCGCGAGCATCGACAGCACAATCTTGCCGATTGCAAAACCGAGGCCGAGGATCAGCGAGTTCAGCAACATCCGCGAGCCGGTGATCTGGCCGGTGAAACCACCCTCACGGGTCAGTACATTGCTATAGGTTTCCGTGAAATTATCACCCCAGCTCAGTGACAGACCATTAGAGTGAATATCCGCTGCCGTATGGCTGGAAGTGGTGAAAGCCACGACCACCGGCAAAATCAGAAACAGCGCTCCGGCAAGCAGGATCAGATGATCGGTAATCTTAACTTTATGCATCTTTATAGCCTGCTTAGTTATAGTGGATGCGCCGCTCGACAAAGCGGAACTGCACGATGGTCAATGTAAACACCACCACCATCAGGATGACGGATTGTGCCGAAGAACTGCCGATATCATTGCCGCGGAAGCCGTCCATGAATACTTTATAGACCAGCGTGATCGGGTTATTGGCGGCTTTATCCTTCACCATCACGTCGATCACCCCGAAAGTATCGAACAGCGAATAGGTGATATTGATAATCAGCAGAAAGAACACTGTCGGTGCCAGCAAAGGCAGAATAACCGTGCGGAAACGGCGGGCGCCTGAACGGCAATCCATCACCGCAGCTTCACGCACTGAGGCGGGAACCGCCTGCAAACCGGACAAGATGAAAATGAAATTATAAGGGATCTGCTTCCAGACCGAGACAACGATCATCGCAAAAGCAGTGTCGAAATAATTCAGCCCGACTTTCATATCCCAGCCAAACCATGCAGCCATTTTCACAAACGGGCCGATATGCTGATCGAACATCATCATCCCGATAAGTCCGGCAACCGGCGGCGCAATAGCATAGACCGAAATCAGCACGGTTTTATAAGTGGCATTACCACGGATCACTGCATCGGCTTTTACCGCCAGCAACATGCCTATGCCTAGCGACAAAGTTGTCACGATAATTGTAAAAATCGCCGTAAAACCGGCAATACCACGATATTCAGGGCTGACCAGCACATCCGTATAATTTTCCATCCCGACAAAGGTTGAGCCGAAGCCGAACGGGTCTTCAATATAGAAGGATGACTGAATGGCCTGAACAGACGGCCAGTAGAAGAAAATCAAAACAACAGCCAGCTGTGGCGCGAGCAGCATATAAGGCAGCAAGCGTGAGTTAAACTGCACGCGCTTGGCCGGTTCTGCCTGCTTTGCATTACCAAGCCTTGGTAAGCGCGCGAAAAGCCCTGCCAGTTTTGATGGTTTAGAAGTCTGGATATATGCCACGCGGCAAATCCCCGTCTTTTGAGAAGAGTAGATGGAAAACGGGGTCAGGCATGGTTTGCTCCGACCCCGTTCATCACCTTGAGAGAAATCTCTCAGTTGTTAGTTCGCGGTCTTTGCGAAACGGGTCAGCAGGTCATTGCCTTCTTTTTCGATGGTTTCGAAAGCCTGTTTAACAGTCGTTTCACCGGAGAAAATACGGTTATATTCGCGTTCCATGATGGTACGGATCTGCGGGTAGAAACCAAGGCGGTAGCCCTTCGACCATTCACCCGACGGCAGCATCAGCTGCTTGATGCCGACTTCGGCAACCGGTGTCTTTTCGTAATAGCCTTCAGATTTAGCCAGTTCATATGCAGCTTTGGTGATTGCCACATAGCCGGTTGCCTGATGGTAATATTTCTGCACTTCCGGCGAAGTCAGGAACTGGAAGAAATCAGCAACGCATTTGTTTTCTGCGTCTGGTTTACCGGCCATGGCGAACAGCGCCGCACCACCGATAAATGTATTGGTGCCTGCACCGTCAACGGCTTTCCAGTATGGCAGGAAGTCGGCGGAAAATTCCATTTTGGCAGTTTTCTGCAGGCCACCGAAGGAACCGGAAGAGCCGATCCAGAAAGCAACTTTACCTTCATCGAAAGGCTTCTGATTGTCTGCCCAGCCCGCGCCGTAGAAGCCGAAATAGCCTTTATCAGCCCAGTCTTTCAGCTTGTCGAACATCATGATGAGGCTCGGATCAGTCACATTGAGTTTTGTGTCCTGAACGCTGTCATAACCGTTATTATTGGTGGCGAACTGAATGTTCTGACGGGAGAAAAAGTTCTCGGTGAACTGCCATGTCAGCTGCGAAGCGGTGAGCGGGATATAGCCTGCTTCTTTGAGCTTTGGTGCAATAGCTTCAAACTCTTCCCAGGTCTTCGGGGCTTCAACGCCAACCTTTTTCAGCGCTTCAGTATTGATATACATGATCGGTGCGGAGGAGTTGAATGGCATGCCAACAAATTTGCCATCCGGTGCCGCATAGAAATAGCGTACGCCTTCGATAAAGGCTTCACGGTCAAATTTATAACCGGCATTGTTGATCAGGTCTTCAGCAGGAACAGTTGCGCCTTTTGCATTGATGATAGTAGCTGCACCGGCATCAAAAACCTGAAGAATATTCGGCTGCTCGCCGGAGCGGAATGCAGCAATGCCGGAGGCCAGAGCTTCTTCATAAGAGCCTTTGGAAACCGGTGTCAGCGCGCAGGACTGCTGGGATTCATTGAAGCGCTTGGAGATCTCATTAATCACGTCAGCATTCGCGCCGCCCATACCATGCCACCAGCTGATATTGGTCGCAGCCATTGACGATGTAGCAGAGACAGTCAGTGTCAAAGCGGCGATTGAAAGTTTTCTGAACATTGCAGATCCTGTTTGTTGAAAAACTGGTTCCGCAATAGAGGGTGGATATGACAGTGCATTAACGCTTGTGAATCAAATTTATGAAACACACAAAAACCAAAGGCTGTGGCAATAGCAGAGCGCAGCTTCTGCACCATCAGCTTGGAATCGGATCAGGCAAAACAACGAAATCCAACAAAATCAGAGAAATTAACAGGCCGATCAGAAAATATTGAAACCTTCTGCGTTTGATATTCATCGCGACCAGAATAACGCTGACTGTTAACAGCAACAGCCCGAGTTCGATTTTCATGTCACTGAAATCGCTTTGCAGATAAGCTTCTCTGATCCCCTCAATGCTCTGTATAACATTGCTAAAAATGAACAATGAAAACAGCCACTTTTTCCTTGAGAAGAAATAGGCCTCGTAATCCCCGTATTCCGTGACATCATCCGGCGTTAGAGTAACACAGATGAAGAACAGCCCAAAAACATAAAAAAGCTCGAGCAGATAAAGGTAAATATCGTAGGTTTTGTCACCACTCTCGAGCAGATAATCCCACCAAAACTGGATAATCCATAGAAATACGATCAGCATCCAACCGGAATGAATATAGGATATTTTATTCTTCGACGGATGCTGAATGAATTTCGAAATAAAAATCAACAGTCGCGACAGGCACAGGCTGATACCCATGCCGTTGATAATGCGCATATGTGAGAAAATATCCGCCTGACTGACAACAGTATCAACAGCCATTTATTCCCCCTGTTCAACACATTACCAATACAGAAATATCGCCTGCCTATTGAGCGATCAATAAATCAGCAGTTCGAATGATGCAGACATCGACAACAGCAAAAAGCCTACGATTGCAAAAATCAATCCGGTTCTGAAATGCTTTGATGCTTTAACGGTGTAATTTTTGCTTTCACCCTTGTTCTCATCTTTTTCCAGTGTCGTTGTAAACAGAACAAGCAACAATCCGATCAGGACAATGAATGAACCAGCTGCGCTCAGCAGATCACAGATAAAAAGCATCAAATTCGTATTGGTCATAAAAGCCTCATCAGACAGATTTCAGAATTATCATGGATGGTTATAAACTCTGTCCACTAATGACAAGCCTGAACATCTCAACGTATTATAATGTAAGACATTAATTCTCACCATATTTTGCATGTTTTTCTGACATTATGCAGAAACATCACTGGTGTTAACTTCGGTTCATGCGATACAACTCAGGAATTACTAGAGCGCCGTGTGCCGGACTTGGCACATAAAGGACGCTCAGACACTTTAAAATTATGCTCTACAAGATGCAGCAAGCATGAATAAAAAATACGGAGGAGCGCTCAAGATGCGTTACGCACGAATTACCGAGCGTCTGAGCAGTCAGGGTTCACATAAATGGGCTGTCCATATGCGCGCCCGCGACATGAAAGCAGCTGGTGAAGAAATTATCGAACTGACCATCGGCGAGCCGGATATTCCGACACCGGCGGATATGATTGATGAAGCCGCACGTTCTATGCGCGCAGGCCGCACCCGTTACACCGGCGGTCGCGGTGAGCCTTCAATCCTCGCTGCATTGTCTAACAAGTATTCCAAGCGTACCGGTCGCGAAATCAGCCAGAAGCAAATTCTTTGCTTCCCCGGCACCCAGAGTGCGCTGGCTATTGCCATGTTCGGTTTGGCTGAGGAAGGCGATGAAGTCATTACCACTAATCCTTGCTATGCCACTTATGAAGGCGTGATTAAAGCAACCGGCGCGACTCCGGTCTATGTGCCGGTCAGTGAAGAGAACGGTTTCCGCCTGCAGGCTGCTGATCTGGAAAAAGCAATTACACCACGCTCGCGCGTGTTGCTGCTCAACTCACCGCACAACCCGACCGGCGCCATGCTGAGCCGCGAAGAAATCGCGGCAATCGGCGAGGTTTGCATCAAGCATAATCTCTGGATTATTTCTGACGAAGTTTATGAACTGCTGGTCTTCAACGGTGGGTTTTCCTCACCGCTGGATATACCAGAACTGGCTGAGCGTACCGTTGTGGTTGCGTCCATTTCCAAATCCCATTCGGCTCCGGGTTTCCGCAGCGGCTGGTGCATCGGCCCTGAGGAATTCACCGACCGGTTGCTGCCTTTGTCCGAATATCTGCTGTTTGGCGTACAGCCATTCATCGCCGATATGACAGCCTATGCGCTGAACCGTCCGGCAACGGCGGCCAAGCAGATGCTGGAGAATTTTTATCGCCGTGCGCAGATGATTTCCGAGCGCTTGGATGGTCAAGCTGGTATTGCCTGCAAGATCCCTCAGGCCGGTATGTTTATTCTGGTTGATATCCGTGCCACCGGTCTGACCGGTGCAGACTTCGCCATGCGCCTGCTTGAAGAAGAAAAGATCGCCACAATGCCCGGCGATTCCTTTGGCAGCAATCTCGTTGGTTTCCTGCGCCTCAGCCTCAGCGTGGCAGATCATCAGATTGATGATGCCTGCGCCGGTATGGTGCGGCTTGCACAACGCATTACGTTGGAAAAAGCGGCCTGATTGGTTTGTAGTAAATTTAAAAGCCCGCCTCAGTGATGAGGCGGGCTTTTTTGTTTGCGTTGTTTTGATTTAGCGGATCAGTGTCACGTGTTTGGCACCGAATGCCCAGAGAATACCACGCACGATCAGCAATGCTGCAATCACAATCAGCATGATACAGACCGAAAATGCTGCCGCCTGATTAACCGCACCGCGATCAGATAATTGCAGCACGGAGATTGACGCAACCTGTGTTGACGGTGTGGTGAGAAAGATCACCGCAGACAGCGACACCATCGTACGCATGAAGAACAAGACCCCTACACCCAGCAATGTCGGCCAGAGCAATGGCAGTGTTACTTTACGCAGTGTCGTCACCACACTGCCGCCCAGCATGGTCGATGCCTCATCAAAAGAACCGCTGATCTGCTTCAGACTGGTTGAGGAAATCAGGAATGCATGGGCGTGATTGTAATAGACACTGAGAATGATAATCAGCGCAAAACTGCCATAGAGGAAATGCAGCGGATTGGACGGGTTATTGAAGGCCAGTACATAGCCAAGCCCCAGCACCATCCCCGGTACGGCAGATGGCAGAATAGCCAGAAATGCCAACGGACCAGTGAGCGGATTTTTAAACTTCTGCACCGCAATCGCTGTCATACCGGCAATTGCTACCCCCAGCACAGCTGTTGCCAGACTGATCTTCACACTGTTCCATAAGGGTGCCGTGCCGTTCTGCACATCGAACTGATAATGCTGCAGCGTGAAAGTCATATTATATGGCCACAGCTTGACGAAACTGGCCAGAACCACAACCAGAATAACACTCAGGATCAAAGCCAGAATAACATAGGCATAGATACCCAAGAACAAATCACGTTTGCGGGACGGACGGACAACCATCGGCCGCGCTTGCGAGGTAAGCAGCGCCTGTTGCTGTTTGGTCAGGCGTTTCTCAACAATCTTGGCAAAAATAGCTGGCAGCAACAGCACAATCCCGATAACCGCGCCAAGCCCAAACTGCGCCTGCCCGATAACCTGATTATACACTTCGGTCGCCAGAACGTTGAAATCGCCGCCGATCACCATCGGATTACCAAAATCCGTCAGCACCAGATTGAACACCACGAAACAGGCTGCCGCCAGACCATAGCGCGTGGCAGGCAAAGTCTGCGTACGGAAAATGCGCCAAGGCCCAGCTCCCAAGACTTCCGCACTTTCATGCAGACGTGCATCGCTTACCGCTAAGGCTGCCGAGAGGATCAGAAAGGCATAAGGAAAGGCATAAAGCGCATTGGCAATCACCACACCCCAAAAGCCATAAATATCAATATCCATCCCCATCCAGCGGTTGAGGATACCATTGCGTCCGAGCAGCAGAACCAGCCCCTGCGCCTGCACAAGCGATGGTGCAAAAAGCGGGATCAGCGCTGCCATGCGCAACAGGGATTTGAACGGCACATGCGCCCGTTGCAGCGTATAGGCATAGGCATAGGCCATGCTGGTGACGAGGATTGTACAGGTCAGCGCCATGCCCAGACTGTTGAGCACCAATGTCCAAAAGCGGGCGGCTGTGAATGTGCTGATAAAATTGCCGAGACCAAAACCTGCCGGTGTACTGAAGCCAAGCACCAGAATGGCCCAGAGCGGCATAACTAGAAAGATCAGGATCAGTGCTGTGACACCAATAGTGACAGCCCATGACATAAAATTATCGCTGAACAGACCGCGCTTCAAACCGGCGCCGGTCGTCGCGGACACAGAGACACCGGCGCTACTCATGACAGCACCCGCAGCGCTTCGGCAGGCAGATGAACGGTCACCGCTTCACCGGTCTGCGGCAGCACGCCGTTTTTATTGGCAGCACCATGCATCTCTACATGAAGTTTAATATCCGGTCTCTTATCCGGCACCACTTCCAGCCGCGATATATGCCCCAGATAAATCTGGCTGCGAATGGTGGCAGGGAAATAATTATCATCCGCCACAGACTGTGCTGCCGGTAGCAGATTGATGGATTCCGGCCGGATGCCCACTTTACTGATCTGCCCTGTATAGCTGTTATTTAGCTGATCGAGTTTCAGAACTTTATCGGCAAAATGCAGCTCACCATCAGCGACTTTATCAACCGGCAGAATATTCATACGTCCGATGAAGTCGGCTACGAAACTGGTTTGCGGCTGCTGATACAGCATTTGCGGTGTTCCGGTCTGTTCAATATGACCGTCCTTCATCACCACAATCACATCCGCCATGGCCAGCGCCTCTTCCTGATCATGCGTCACCATGATGGTGGTAATGCCAACACGCTTTTGCAGCGCACGGATTTCATTGCGCAGTTCTTCACGCACTTTCGCATCCAGCGCCGAGAGCGGTTCATCCAGCAATAGCAGTGACGGATTAGGTGCCAAAGCGCGTGCAATCGCAATGCGCTGCTGCTGGCCGCCGGACATTTGTGCCGGCAGTTTCTCTGCCTGACTGTCCAGATGCACCAGATTCAGCATTTCACGCACGCGTGTTGCGATCTGCGCTTTTGTCCAGTTCCGGCATTCCAGACCATAGGCAATATTGCGTGACGCAGTCATATGCGGAAACAGTGAGTAGGACTGAAACACTACGCCGAAATTGCGCGAACGCGCCGGTGTATGCGACAGATCAGCATCGCCCAGCATGATCTTGCCGGAGTCAATGTCTTCAAGTCCGGCGACCGAACGCAGTAAGGTTGTTTTTCCACAACCGGAAGGCCCGAGAAAACACACCAGAGAGCCGTGCGGAATATTCAGAGAGACATTATCGAGAGCTTTGACTGAGCCATATTTCTTGACGACGTTCTGAATATTCAAATCCATTGGTATACATCCTTTGGTATTTTGTTTTGATGAGAATATAGTCCGCCCCGCATGAGACAGGCCGGTCATTCTCACTTCTTTGATTTCATGCAGTTTTGTACAAACCGGACGACAACAAAAATCGCCTGCGAAAGACTCGCATAGTGGTTATCGTCTTGCTCCGACTGCTGTTTTGTATGCACGGTGTCACAACACTGTGCGTTCCCTGTTATTTTTCATTTTTGGCAGTCCCGTTTCAGACTGCAATAAATTTAAGCACATAAAGCGAGACCGGATTGGCTTCCCAGCAATCCGGTCTCATTCATTTTAACGCTCGTATTTCTTCTGCCATGTGTCGATGATCGTTGAACGCTCATCTGCAGCCGCTTTGAAATCAAGCGGATACATAACTTTAGACACATCTTCAGGCAGACCGGCAGCTTTGAACTTCTCCGGCATTTCACCGCCCGGAATTGTTACAATAGCTTTCCACTTGTAATATTCGTCTGCAGCCTGCTTGCTTACAGTCCAGTCCAGAAAACGCTTGGCGGCATCTTTGTTCTTGGATGTTGAAACCAGCGCATTGGCTTCCAGCTCGTTACCGGCACCTTCCGACGGGATCACCATCGTGATCGGGTAACCCTCAGCGATATTTTTGATAGCACGCAGTTCAAAAGACGCACCAACAGTATATTCGCCCATCGAAGCGACGTTACATGGCTTTGAACCGGACTTGATATATTGCGCGACGTTTTTGTCGAGACTATCGAGGAAAGCCCAACCCTTCTCGTTGCCCATCTGCTGGATCAGCGAGTCAATCTGGATATAGCCGGTTCCGGAAGACGCAGGGTTCGGCATAACCACTTCACCCTTGAACGACGGATCTGTCAGATCAGCCCATGATTTCGGCATGGTCAGACCCTTGGCTTTCAGGCGCTCATTATTCACGCAGAAGGCAGCCATATAACCGGTTACCGCGAACCAGCGATCTTCCTTATCGCGGAATTGTGCAGGAACGGCATCAATATTCGCAGGCTTATAAGCCTCAAGCGTTTTGATAATATCAGGATTGAACAGCGATGTTACCGCAACGCCCCAGAGCACATCGTGCTGTGGGTTCGCCTGTTCAGCAATAATACGCGCAACAAGATCACCATTGGAGAGGCGCAACATATTAATATCGAGATCAGGCAGTGCCTTCTTCGCTTCTGCCAGAAACGCAGCCGCTTCGTCTTCTTCGTATACGGTATAAACGGTCAGTGTTTCAGCGAGCGCTGAACCGGCCATCAAAGTCGCGGCCAGAGCACCCAAGGTCTTCAGATAAGTTTTGCGCATATGTAAGCCCCCATCCTGTGAATTTTGTTTGAGTTTTTATAAAGTTCCCACACATAATGATGAATTAACAGCAGATATCAATGCGAATTTTTGAAAGCATGTCAGAACCCGCAGCCGCAGAAAGCAATTTCTGCACCGGTATTGCGGTCATCATATTGCGCCATCCGCATTCCTCAGCGGAACAGATGAAGCGCTATATTTTCTGTAATACCCCGCATTTTCGGGGCGCCTGAAAGTCAAGCCATCCGAAAAAATGCAGAGACATTATGTAAAAACAGAGACGGATCAAAAGCCGTCTTCATCAACATAGTTTGAAAATCTTGCCTGTGGATTTTATCAGGCGCATGTCCGTTTGCGCCAAAAAACAGCGCATTTGGCAAAAATGTAACAAAACTTACATTTGCGAAATAATAACGGCCGTCACTGTCTTGGACAGGACGGCCGCTATGTCGCAAACTGTATATGCGTCTTTATTCTATACTTTTTTCTGTTTTAAGTCCGGCATCTGTATGCTGCTTATCCGCATCAAAACTAATAAACTTATCATTGCCTCCCTGCAAAAACTCAGGCCCGATAATGCGTATTGCACGATCAGCACTTTCTTCTGCCAGATCTCTTAGCGGTGCAGGCTCAATTTCAGCTTCAATTTCTGCAAGTGTCGGAACAGCTTTCTGCAATGCAGGCGCTTTATTTTTCTTTGTTTTATCCCGACCCAGTTTCACGTGCTTGATATAAGAATTATACCTGTCCCAGTTACATTTATTGAAATTGCGGTCAGACTGATAGCGGTAAGCAGTCGGCAGGCTTGCATAGGTTTCGCGCTTATCAACGGATAACATACCCGACGTTTCTGCTGCTGGATCACTCAAAACATACAGGTTCACATCCGGTGTTTCACAAATGAAACTACATTGTGCGAGTGTTTCTTTAACCTGATCACTTTTCGCAAACTGGGAATGCGGCGCAGGGAAATAATACCCATCGGAAAGACGCACACAAAACAGCAACGGCGTACCTGAATATTTGCCCAGAAACTGGTTCGATGTACCGGCAGCCATATCGGTCTTTTTGATGCTAACCGGAGGTGGTGTCTTGGCAGTCCGCTTTTGTGTCGCAGCTGCTGCAGCACTGCTACCACTGCATCGTGCCAGTGCCGCCGCACTTGTCTCTAATCTCGACTGAATATCTCTGCGTCGCTGCGCCAAATCGCGACAAGCATTAAAGAAACCGCCCTGCGCGTTCTCTGCAGTACATTTTCGGCTCCGCTCCAGATTCTTTACAGCGGTCAATTGTCGTTTCAGAGCCTGATCTTGCGAAATTAAAGCGCTATCCGCACAAAGAGCTGCCAGAGCAGGTGATGTCAGCAGAAACGCCAATAGAAAAAGCAATGAAAAAGATAGCCATCTTACAGGAAAAGCCATCACCTCCTGCAGTTTCATACGCAGGAAATCTATTTTTCTGCTCTCCACTACCACTGCACTACACACTCTTTCCTCCACAATTTTACTCACGCTAATTTAGAGGCAAAAAATAAAAACAAAAGAAAAATATATAATAGACCACATAATATTCACCTTTACACGGCGAATATTTCAACCCGGTTACGACCTTTATTTTTGGCGATATACAAACTGCTATCTGCCTTCTTTGCAATATCAGCTAAAGAAGTAACACCTGCTACAGTCTGACATACCCCCGCACTGATTGTCAGGCGCACAATATCACTCTCATGTTCAAAAGCATCATCTTCAACAGCTTTGCGAACACGCTCCGCATAGTCATAGGCTTCATTCAGGGTTGTATCCGGCAGAATCACAGCGAACTCCTCCCCACCGATACGAGCCACCACATCTTTCTTCCGGAATATTGTCGTCAGAATATTGGCGCAGCGCTTCAGTGCAATATCACCTGCTTCATGCCCGTAATCATCATTAACACGCTTAAAATGATCAATATCGAGAAGAATTAAAGTCAGCACCGCAGAATCTAATTTACGATCTGTCAAAGCAAGCTCAAATGCCCGCCTGTTATATAATTCGGTCAGCGGATCAAGCAAAGCCATTTGCTTGAGTTCAGAAATGCCGCGCTCATATGCAATTGAAATCGCAAATGCACCACTCGCAACAATATGAACGGAAATTGTTAAAAGCAGAATTGTCAAAAGCGCATCATTTGGCAGCAATGTCATATTATGCGGGCCGGTAACCCAACCCTGCACCACACGTGCAATAAATGCGACACCAACAATCCCATAGGCAATCACCAACCCCCACCGAGACGGTAAAGTCTCACCATTTGGCCGGATCAGCTCTCGCACCACTAAAATAATTTCGAAAAAGAACAACAGGTTTACAAAGCCAAATATAAATCTGTTCGTCACATACGAAGAGAATATATAAGGCAGCAATAAAACGAGCAGAATTAATAAATTAATCTCAATGTAGTTTTTGCGATAGAAAAAGCTTCTTAAAGCTTGCCATCGCAGGGCAATCCCCATGACCATAAAACCATTGACGATAATCAGCTGCATCATCTGTGTGCGGTCAATCACCACAAATGCTGTAAAACCAATTGCCATCACTACATTTGCAGCAACCCAATATAGCCAATAAAGTCTGTCACGCTGCTTCAGCCAGATACAAAAAAAGGCAGTTGCAAACGCCGATAAAGAAATCGCGTTCACAATAAACAATGAATTTGGATCAATATTTGTAATATATTGAATAATCATCGACGACAAAGCCCTTGTATTGGCAAACACTATCCCCCTTGGAATGAACGATATCGCCCCCAGTCATATTGGAGAAAAATATAGTTAAACCAATCAGCTAATAAGCCAATTTATATAAAGCAGATTTTTAATGTGTATTTTTATGCCGCTAAGTATCATGAAAGCTACGTTGCTGTATCACAGCTCTGTTCAAAAAGCGATATTTTGAATCTTTCTTGATTTAAAAATTACATATCAGCAAAACAATAATATGCTTTATTTCAATATTCATTTTTATAAAGAAAGAAATTGGCTGGGGCGCCTGGATTCGAACCAGGGGATGCCGGTACCAAAAACCGGTGCCTTACCGCTTGGCTACGCCCCAAAACAAATCACGGAGAGATTCCGTGGCGGTGATCGGCTTATAGCCTCAAGAATTTCATTGTGCAATCCACTGAAATCAGATTTTCACATTTTAAATCAAAGCTAAGACAGTCTAGCTCGTGTTTTCGCGATACTGCACTGATTATGGCACTGAAATATACATTTATAAGCAATATTTTTGCCTGCTGATCACGCAGATTCTTTTCGCTGCATGGTATCAATCAACCTGTTGCAGCGAAAAGATCAAAGTGAATGGGATCACGTCCCAACGGGCTGATTATCCTGCATCCAGCGCCATTGCGCTCCGTCACTAAAAGCCGGTTTAATGCCCTGCCCCGCTTTAACAAAAACCATTGCCCCTGCTCCGCTTTGCACAGCATCAGGCAGCGCTGCAGCTTCATAATTTTTGAGCCGCAATGCACCATCAACATGCAAAGCGGCTGTCGGCCAGACTGAGCCTATTGCGATATTTCCATTCGCACGGTCAATCCGCAGCGCCTGCCGCCATTGTCCGGCATCATCTGCGACTTTGATGCTAAAGTTATTCTCCCCCGCCAGGCCCATTTCTGCATAACCTGTCCAACCACTTTGAAACAGCAATGAAGCAGTATTATCGCTCTGGTTTTTATTGATTTTCAGCTGGTGCCCTGCTCCGCTATGGGTCAGCAACACTGCGTCAGATGCCACTGCAAAACGATTATAACTGTCAGCCTCTGTGTTCACGCCAACCATTGGCTGCGGATTGACCAGTGGCTGCCACTGCGTACCATTATAAACCAGCAGCACATTTTCATCTGCGACATGCATCGTCCATCCGCGCATGGGCGTAAAGAAAAACCACTCGGCATCCATGAAAGCCGCAAGCTTTCCATCTTGCCCCTGCCACGAATCCACAGCGCCGGCAGGCACCAGATAGCGCTCACCTTCCTGCGTACTCACCGGTGGTGATGTATATTGTCTGCTCGTGACTGAGAGATGCAAAAGCGCATCAAGATAGCGCAGCGCCTCATTATGCGTCACGTGTTTCTGCGCCTGACTGGGCAGGATATAAGGCATTTTCAGATTGGGTGTGGTTTCCATATCGTGCTTTTCCCGTTGTTCATGAACGGGAAAAGTCTATGGATGGAATCAAGGACGGGGATAGTTTTCCGCGTTTACAATTTAGCTGCCGCGATAGGTCGAATACGACCACGGGCTGACAAGCAATGGCACGTGGTAATTAGCGCTCTCATCCGCGATGGAAAAGCGGATCGGGATCAGATCCAGAAACGGCGGCTTGGCCAAATAAGCCCCTTGTGAATCAAAATACTCGGCCACATGAAATTGAATTTCATAGGTGCCGATTTGCATATCCGCTTCACTCAACAACGGCTCATCAGTACGTCCGTCCAGATTGGTGGTTGTACGCTTTAACAGCTCCATCTCACCACTGCCTTTAACCCGATAAAACTCAAGGCGCATAGCGGCAGCAGGTTTGCCATGCGCCGTATCGAGAACATGGGTTGAGAGTTTTGCCATAACCATACCTTTTCTGCTGCATCTACATTTTACTAACCGAGCATATCCCCCAGCCGCAACTCAGCGATACGCGCAATCTGCCGCAGTGCTTCAGAAGTCTCCTGCTCCGGTGTATTTTTCAGACGTGTTTCAAAACTGGCCAGAATGGAATGTTTGTCATGCCCTTTACCGTCAAAACCGCGCACTGCGAGAATAAAGGGAAAGTCAAAACGTTGCTTATAAGCATCATTCAGGCGATGAAACCGCTCATATTCAGCATCATCCAGCCGGTCGAGCCCAGCACCCTTCTGTTCACTGGTAGAAGCATCGGTGAGATTACCTGCACGCGCTGCTTTCCCTGCCAAATCCGGATGCGCCCGGATCAGCGTC
The DNA here is from genome assembly GCA_900470735.1 of Hyphomicrobiales bacterium. GTDB lineage: Bacteria > Pseudomonadota > Alphaproteobacteria > Rhizobiales > Rhizobiaceae > Pseudochrobactrum. The sequence goes on from UCCC01000001.1 coordinate 313,521, forward strand.
AACTGCCTGGCCACACCGGCTTTTTCAACCGCCTGCACCATTGCCTGATGCAGAGCAGAAACAGAAGTAAACGGCCTGTCTCCGGCCACAGCTTCTGCCACCCAAGGGGAATGCTCGAAAATACCGCCCAGCACAGCGATAAAATCTGCCTCAGGCAGACTATTCAATTCCTGCAAATTCATTTCAAGCTTCACCCTGCATTTGCCGCCGGCGCAGTTTCATGATCGATTTCAGCACGGTTTCCGGTGTGGCCGGTGCATCCAACTCCGGCGAAAACTGATGATCCGCAACCGAAGCAATCGCATCACGGATTGCCAACCAGACGGAAATGCCAAGCATCAACGGCGGCTCGCCAATCGCTTTGGAACGGAATACCGTTTCCTCGCGGTTCGGTGCATTTTCCAATATCCGCACATTGAAAATTTCAGGCACGTCACGTGAACCCGGAATTTTATAGGTCGAAGGGCCAGCGGTGCGTAACCGCCCCGCTTTATCCCACCAAAGTTCTTCACAAGTGACCCAACCCATGCCTTGCACGAAAGCACCTTCAATCTGGCCGAGATCAATCGCCGGATTAAGCGGAAACCCGACATCCTGCAGAATATCCGCCCGCAGGCAGCGCGTTTCGCCGGTCAGCGTATCCACTGCTACTTCGGCAACAGCCGCACCATAGGTGAAATAGAAGAACGGGCGGCCACGCATCGTCTTGCCGTCCCAATGGATTTTCGGCGTCGCATAATGGGCAGCCTCGGAGAGCTGCACACGTTTTGACCATGTCAACTTGGCAAGCTCGCCAAAGGACATCGATTCATTGCCCGCATAGACACGGTTGCCACGGAAAATGATCTCGCTCTCTTCTGTATTATAATGTTCTGCGGCAACCTTGGTCATGCGGCTTTTGATTGCCGTTGCTGCTTTAAAGGCTGCCATACCGTTGAGATCAGAGCCGGTTGAAGCAGCCGTTGCAGAGGTGTTCGGTACTTTGCCGGTCGCTGTCGCCGAGATACGCACCATGTCCAGATCAATCTGGAACACTTCAGCAACAACCTGCGCGACTTTGACAAACAGCCCCTGCCCCATCTCCGTGCCGCCATGGTTCAGGAAAACCGAACCATCCTGATAGACATGCACCAGAGCACCCGCCTGATTGAGCGCAGTGAGATTGAACGAGATACCAAACTTCACCGGCATCATCGCCAGCCCGCGACGGATCAGCGGGCTGCTAGCGTTATAGGCATCAATCTCCGCACGCCGTTTTTGCCATTCACTGCTGTTCAGCAGTGTTTCGGTTACCTGTACCAGCCGGTTATCTTCAACCTTCTGGCCATAGGGCGTTTCATCGCCAGTCTCGTCGCCGTAATAATTGATGGTACGCAGTTGATTGGGATCAAGTTTCAGCTCACGGGCAATCGTATCGACAATCGCTTCAATCGCGATAATGCCCTGCGGCCCGCCAAAACCACGAAATGCTGTATTGGACACAGTATTGGTTTTACAAGCATGGCCGATGAAATGCGCATGTTCGATGAAATAGGAATTATCAGCATGGGTCAGCGCACGGGCAATTACCGGCCCGGTGAGATCCGGCAGGTTTCCGGCACGGGCAAGAAACTCGATATCCAGCCCTTTGATACGCCCACGGCTGTCTGTTCCCGCCTGCCAATGCACCACAAAATCATGGCGCTTGCCGGTGGCGATCATGTCATCGCGGCGCTTGAGACGCATTTTACACGGGCGTCCGGTTTTAGCTGCAACAAGCGCAGCAGCACAGGCAATAATTGTTGCCTGACTTTCCTTACCACCAAAGCCGCCGCCCATACGCCGCACCTGACATTCTACCGCATGGGCATGAAGCCCCAGTACATGCGCCACATGATGCTGCACTTCGCTCGGATGCTGCGTTGAGGAATGCACCAGCATATCACCGTTTTCCTGCGGCCAGTTTTCACCGGGAATAGCGTAAGCAATATGCGTTTCGAGGTAAAAATGATCCTGTCCGCCCATCGAAAGGCGGCCGAAAAACTGATGCTCTGCATTGGCAATGGTGGTTTTGGCATCGCCCTGTTGCACCACCTGTTGGGGGATCACATAGCTCTTTTGCCGATGTGCTTCTTCCACATCCAGCACCGGCGGCAGTTCTTCAATATCCAGCTTCACCAGCTTTGCAGCCTTATAGGCAGCCTCAAAACTAGTGGCGGCAATCACTGCGATTGCCCGCCCCTGATGATCGAGCAGTTCCTCAGCAAAAAGCGGCTCCCCGGGCAATCCGGGCGAAACATCATTGATGCCCGGAATATCATGCACATCCCAGATACCGATAACACCGGCCTGCGCCAGAGCTTCACTGGCATCCATGCTTTTCAACCGGCCATGGGCAACCGGTGATAAGATAAAAGCCGCATGAAGCGTATCCGGCAATTCCGGCATATCATCAATATAAGTCGCGGCACCCGCCACATGGCGGCTTGCGGAATCATGCACAACACCGTGTCCGACAATGCTGCGCTCGACTTTGCCTACGTTTTCTGGCGTCGGAAAAGGCTGATTAAGTGCGATCATAGTGCCATCACCTCCACCACTTCACCGGCCAGATCATGGCGCAGGCGCTCAACCAGATTTTGTGCCACCATCAGCCGGTATTCGGCACTGCCGCGCCAGTCACTTAAAGGCGCAAGCTCTGTGGCAATAGCCTGTGCACAGGCCGCAACTGCAGCTCCGTCCAGCGCCTTGCCGGTCAGTGCCTGTTCCGCACTTTTCACCCGTTTTGGTATTGCTGCCATACCGCCAAAAGCGATACGTGCATCTGTTACAATTCCGTTCTTCCGCGTTATGCGGAATGCACCGCAAACAGTAGAAATATCCTGATCGTAGCGTTTGGAAATTTTATAAACACGGTAATCCTGCGTCGCAGTCAGCTTCGGAAGCGTGACGGAGGCAATCACCTCCCCCTCACGCAATTCTGTTTTGCGGTAATCGAGGAAGAAATCTTCCAGCGGCAATGTGCGACTACCATGAGCACCAGCCAGCTCAATCTCAGCATCAAGACCGATCAGCGCTGGCGGCCCGTCCCCGATCGGACTGGCCGTGCCGATATTGCCGCCGATTGTGCCCTGATTGCGGATTTGCACAGAGCCGAAACGGCGCAGCAAAATCGTGAGCGACGGATAATGATTACCGATAGTCTTCAGCACCTCTGCCCATGTAACCGCAGCACCGAAACGGAAAGATGCTGCATCCTCACGGATATCGCGCAATTCACGCACATGCGCTGTCGAGATCACTTCATTCCAGTCGCTATGATAATCGGCCAACGCCACGCCGAGATCAGTACCACCGGCCAGCAGCAAGCTCTGCGGATATTGCGCGCGCAGCTCCACCAGTTCTTTAAGTGTCTGCGGCTGATGATAGGTTGAGCCATTATGGCTGAAACCCGCTTGCGGGCGGATATCCTGCAAAGAACCGGAAAGCGGCTGTGCTACCGGTGCGCCGCCCTCTGCAATCACCTTGCGTGCGGCTTCGACAATCGGGCGATAACCCGTGCAACGGCAGAGATTACCCGCCAGCGTATCATGGATCAGCTGATCGTCGGCTTTGGTGCCAGTGCTGGCACAATCGGCAGCCAGCCCGCTCAGCGACATCACAATGCCCGGTGTGCAGAAACCACATTGCGACGAACCGTTTTCGGCCATTGCCGCCTGCACCGGATGAAGCTGTGTGGTTTTCAGCCCCTCGACAGTGACCAAAGCTTTGCCGTCCAGCTGTCCCATTGTCAGGATACAGCTGTTAACAGCGCGGTAGCGAAACGCTCCGTCATCTTTGTTTGATTCTGTTGCACCCGACGCAGTGTCAGCCTGCGCAATCGCGTCCATATCTGTGCCGATTAACACGGAGCACGCCCCGCAATCCCCCTCGGCACAGCCTTCCTTCGTTCCCTTGAGCCGCGCCTCCCCGCGCAACCACTCCAGAACCGTTGTATCTGGCCGGACCTGAACATCCTGCCGGTGACCATTCAGAAAAAAACGGATCATCTGTGTCATGAGACCAGATTGTTACGCCTCTGAATGGTCGTCAAGATGTGCAGTGATAAATGCGGCAAATTAGCTTTGAGATGCGTTTTAAAGCGACATTTCCGGCACTTTCCATGCCGCTTTTAAACTATGTCTGCTTTCTGCATCTGACCGGATGGTCAAATACTCCTGTCAGAAATCGTGAAATTTTGCTGCGGAAAGTAATATTCCTCCAGATTATTGCCCGCACCGCCGCGATCAACCACGAGGAAATCTGAAATTTCGTCCAGTGCCAGCAACGGGTGATGCCAGACATTGCGATGATAATTCACACCCTGATTGCCCCGCGCCAGAAATGCCACCGGCGCATGCGGAACACCATTATTATCTTCTGCAACCACAACCAGATAATCGCGTCCGTTCAGCGGCATAAAAGCCTGCGATCCCAGCGGATGCCGCTCAACCATTTTAATGGTCAGCGGTAATTCCCACGGCTTGCTACGGAAGATATTGATCAAAACCTGGGGCTCTTCGCCAATAACATCGGCAGTGGCCAATGCATGATGACGCTCGGTAATGTCCCAGTTAATGAGTTTAACCTCGCCCAACCCTGTCTCGATAATATCCCCGAAAGGCGCAAAATTTTCCGGCGTCAAAGCCCGTACCGGCAAATTGATCAGTTCCATGATTAGCGCCCTGCCGGTTTGTGATGTTCATGCCAATGGCGGGCAATATCAATACGCTTGGCAACCCAGACTTTGTCATGGGACTGCACATAATCCAGAAAACGCTCCAGTGCTGCGGCACGACCCGGACGACCGACAAGACGGCAGTGCAGACCGACAGACATCATCTTCGGCGCACCTTCCGCGCCTTCGCGGTAGAGCACATCAAAGGTGTCTTTCAGATAATTGAAAAACTGATCACCGGCATTAAAACCCTGCGGTGTCGCAAAGCGCATATCATTGGTGTCGAGCGTATATGGCACGATCAGATGCGGGCCTTTTGGCCCTTCAATCCAGTAAGGCAGTTCATCGGCATAGGAATCGGCGGAATAGACAAAACCACCCTCTTCCATCACCAGCCGCAATGTATTGTCGGATGGTTTGCCCTGATAAATACCGTAAGGTCGTTCGCCGGTTAGTTCTGTGTGCAGACGCACAGCTTCCTGAATGTGACGACGTTCTTCTTCTTCTGTGAAATCTTTATATTCCAGCCAGCGCAGACCATGACTGGCGATTTCCCAGCCCGCTTCTTTCATCGCCGCAACGGCTTCCGGATTGCGTTCCATCGCTTTGGTCACGCCATAGACGGTCACATCCATATTGCGTTTGGTGAACATGCGCCACAACCGCCAGAAACCGGAGCGCGCGCCGTACTCATAGATTGATTCCATATTCTGGTTGCGTTGTTTCGGCCAGCTTTGCGCACCAACAATTTCGGAGAGCAGGCATTCGGAACCGGCATCCCCGTCGAGAATGCAGCTCTCGCCGCCCTCTTCATAATTGACCACAAATTGCACCGCGATCTGCGCGCCGTTCGGCCAGCGCGGATCCGGCGTATGACGGCCATAACCGATAAATTCCCGATCACCACATTTCTGCATATTCTGCTCCCCATTTCTCTTTGCGCAGATTGATGAAACAACTGTGCTTTTGTCAATGTTAAATTGTCGACAATTTTAATAATAATTGTCAATAATATAAAATATACTGACAAACGGGACAAGTCGTCGAAAAGCCTTTATAGACACTCTGTTATTATCGTGATGCCTGCCGGAAAGTCTCTTTGATGTCTCTGAAATTCGATACGCAATTTGATCCGGCCTATGGTGAAGCGGTACAGGTTGCACCGGATATTCTGCGCGTTACCGTGAACAATGCCAATGCTTTTACCGGTTTTGGCACCAACAGCTATATTATCGGCAAAGACCAGCTCGGCGTTATTGATCCGGGACCTGAAGATGAAGCGCATCTCGACACCCTGCTGCGTATTATTGCGGGCAGACAGGTCAGTCATATTTTTGTCAGCCACACCCATCGCGATCATTCCCCGCTGGCGGCAAGACTAAAGCGCGAGACCGGCGCGACCATTGTTGCACAAGGGCCGCATCAGTCTGCCCGCCCGTTGTTTGATGGCGAGAGCAATGCACTGGACGCCAGTACGGACACAGACTTTGCACCGGATATTTGCGCCAGAGACGGTGAGATTTTCAGCAATACTGACTGGTCTGTGGAAGTAATCCACACACCGGGACATATGGCCAATCATGCCTGTTTTGCTCTGAATGATCGCGGTATTCTGTTCTCTGCCGATCATGTTATGGCATGGGCAACCACCATTGTCGCCCCACCGGATGGCTCGATGAGTGCCTATATGCAATCATTGGAAAAGCTGCTCAAGCGCAAGGATGTGCTGTATTTTCCGGGGCATGGCGCACCGATTGCCAAGCCGCATCGTTTTCTGCGCGGCTTGAAAACACATCGTAAGATGCGTGAACGGGCAGTGCTCGAGCGCGTGATGCAGGGAGATAAAACTATCGCGCAGATGGTTGCCGCAATCTATCGTGACACTGATCCGCGTCTGTTTGGCGCTGCGGGGCTTTCGGTCTTTGCCCATCTGGAGGATCTGGTATCTCGAGGACTGATTGTTACAGATGGCGACCCGATGCCGGATAGTCTCTATCGTCCAGCCTAATTGTTATTCTTCGGGTGCATCCGGCACAGCATTGCGCATTTCCAGATCAAGCGCACTGAAGAAATTCTCAATCAATGCGGCGTTGAAACCTAAATCATACCGCCCGTAGCGTGAGACTGCACGCATATCGACCGTTGTCTGTTCTGCCTCATCGCGCAGCCGCACGGCGAGATCACTGCGCAGACCCAAAATCAAAGTCTTCGCCACACCTTCAACACTGACATCAATATCTTCACCGGCAACACCAGCACTGCCGGTGACCGTGATGCCCTGCTCTTTCATCACCTTCAGCACAGCTTTCAGAACATGATCCTGCGCACTGTCATATTGTCTGCCGCTCACTTCCGGATAGGCAGAAATCTGCTGCAACATATCCGGCACAGCATCAGTACTGAGGCTGTTCTGTGCAGTCAGATCATCAAGCTCCAAATAGGATAGCATTCTGATACGGAAATTTGGTTGATGCGCCTGTAGCAAATCCGGCACATTCTCCATAACCGTATTGAACTCCACCGAGTTTTCCAGATCCGTCGAAATATCATGGATACGTGGTGCAGCGCTGATCTGCACAAGAACCAATGCAGGTGGCACCAAAGTCAGCACAGCGAGAAAGCTGGCACGCAGAGCCCGTCGCCCGCCGGCATCACCGCTGCGCCACAGATTATAAAATGTTTTGGCTGAAAGCAGTAAAGCCAGAGCAGCAAAACCCGCCGACAAAGTAACAAGCAACACCAAATCCGGCTGCTGAATCAGGCTGAAACGGTGCAGAGCAACGGCGGCAACCAACAAGAAAAAGCCGATACTTGCACAAGCCGGTGCATAACGTGCAGTGCGTGATTGACGGCAGCTGGTTTTGCGTCGGATGTAATAATTATCAAGCATGAAGGGCTGCACTACCGGTTACGTTTTAGCCAAAAACCGCACTTGCCTTTTGATTTACGAAAACTATTTAGGAAAGCCTAGAGCGCATTCCGCTCCGTGTGAAGAGCCTTAAGACAGATTATGTATTAGAGCGGTTTCAATTAATACTGAACCATTGAAACCGCTCTATCTTTTTATTTTATCGCATTATCCGACGCAAAACCGCTTCGCACTTTTACTGGAAATGCTCTGATTGAAAAATATAGCGAATTACCTTCCATGGCAACAACAACCCACTCATAGTCTGAACTCATGCAATTATCGCATAACTGACAGTTTCATCAGTCGACACATGGTTAAAGATCTGTGATTAACGATAGATAAAAGGGAAACATTTTTATTTATCATGATATTATCACAAATCACCAAAATGAAATTGCATTGGGCTCTTAAGCTGGCATCATCGGCTCAAGCGTTACGACAATTATACACCGGAGAAGCCCATAGATGAGGCAAACGCCCTCTTCCCCGTCAGATAATCTTATAGCCGCATCTGAGGAGAGTGCGTCATTAGAGGCTGTTGAGGTCGAATTCGCGCTGGGAGCGCAGGATGTTCTGACCGACGGTTTTGACTTATCATTAGCCAAGGCCGCCGATATTGTCGGCGGTGAAGTCCTGTTCAATATGCCTGCGCTTGATACAACCCATGCGCAGCGTATCGGGGCTATTCTTGTGCCTTCAGGCAATCAGGAGCAGGTGGTTTTTGTCACATTGCTCAATGATGGCCTGACACTCTCGCACGAACCGCTCTCAGGCAACAATGTGCTGTTTGAGAGCCTCGGCCGCAATTATGCAGCCGTTATGGGCAAACTCAAAAACGACTTCTGAGTCTCCCCGCACAAACAAATTTATCACTGATCCGGAGCTGTTACAGTTTCCGGCTCAGTTGCTTTTGTGCTTATTTTTGAAGGCGTTTTATTACTTTTCTGCAATATAGATTCATGATGCGGCATTGTTTCGCTCACAACATTCGGCGCAGCACGGGCAGGCATATCTTTCAGCAGGCGAAACTGTACGCCCTTTTTCTTCAACGCGATAATACCCTCAGCAACACCGGCACCGGAGGCCCGTTTTGGCTGATTAATGTGAGAGATAATCACGTCACCGTCTTTGGCATAGGATATCCGCCTTGCAACCGTTGCCGCGGGCAAGGAAGCACCGCGATCACCATTGAGCGAATAACCGGCAATCTTATAACCCATGCCCTCAATCTGGCGCACAGCATCGGTTGAATAACGCGCCGTTGCATCGCGATACCATTGCGGCTGACGGCCGAAGATTTCAGTGATCTTGTTCGCGCCACCTTTTACTTCGGCCTCAATCGCGGCCGGAGTACCGGCCGTCGGAATACCATACATGGTCTTGAGAACCGTGATGGCAGGCACATGCTCCGCCCCGTGATTTTCAATCGCGAATAAATCCGGATGCGCTTTGAGCACTTCAATCGCCGCCTGATTACGGCGCAACCAGCGTGCGGTCACAAATAAAGTCGCCGGAATTTTCTCCTGCACCAGTACATCAAGAATGCGGTGATCAATATCGCCGGAACAGGCATCCAATGTCAGTGCCACCTGTATCGGATTTGATTTTCCTGCCAGATTAAGCTGCGGCTCGATAATCAAATGGCGTTGCGAAATTTTGGACGAGAGCAAAGCCTCATCTGCAGCAAAAACAGGAGTGGCACCGATGCTCAGGCTTAAGCCCAACAACAGAAATTTAATGGCAGACATTTCGCACCGGCTCATGATTCAATGATGAACTTATAGCATTATAAACTACAAATGCGCCGGATGAAGCATCCGGCGCATCGTCATGATTATTTATAAAAGTTATTTCGCTGCTGCAATGGCTGCCTGCGCCGCAGCCAGTCGTGCAATCGGCACGCGGAACGGCGAGCAGGACACATAATCCAGACCGGTCTTTTCATAGAAGCCGATCGAGGCCGGATCACCGCCATGTTCACCGCAAACGCCGAGCTTGATATTCGCCCGCTGTTTGCGACCACGCTCAGCGGCCAGTTGCACCAGTTCGCCGACCCCGTCGAAATCCACCGTTACAAACGGATCTTGCTCGATAATGCCCAGCGCCTGATATTGGGTGAGGAAGGATGAAGCATCATCACGCGATACACCAAAAGTGGTCTGTGTCAGGTCATTGGTGCCGAAGGAGAAGAACTCAGCCGTCTCGGCCAGTTCCCCTGCCCGCAAGGCTGCACGCGGCAGTTCGATCATGGTACCAACCATATAATCAACCTGCACGCCGCTCTCGGCAATGATCTGTGCAGCAACTTTATCAATGCGTGCCTTCACAAAATCCAGCTCGGCTTTAATACCAACCAGCGGCACCATGATTTCCGGAATTACCGCTTCGCCGGTTTTTTTGGCCGCAGCAATTGCGGCTTCAATAATCGCGCGGGTCTGCATTTCCGCAATTTCCGGATAGGAAATCGCCAGTCGGCAACCGCGATGTCCCAGCATCGGGTTAAACTCATGCAGGCTCTCTGCGCGTTCACGCAGCTTATCCGCATCAACACCCATCACATTGGCGACTTCGGCAATTTCTTCCGCAGTCTTTGGCAGGAACTCATGCAATGGCGGATCAAGCAGACGAATAGTAACCGGCAGCCCCTGCATGATTTCAAACAGCTCGGTAAAATCATCACGCTGCATCGGCAGGAGTTTATCCAGCGCAACACGGCGACCTTTTTCATCCGATGCCAAAATCATCTCACGCATTGCGAGAATACGCGGGCCTTCAAAGAACATATGCTCGGTACGGCACAGACCAATACCTTCCGCGCCGAAAGAACGTGCTGCACGGGCATCTGCCGGTGTTTCCGCATTGGTACGTACTTTCATGCGACGGGCTTCATCAGCCCACACCATCAGCTTGCCAAAATCACCGGAAAGCTCAGGCTGCTGCATGGCAACAGTACCTTTCAGCACCTGCCCGCTACCGCCATCAATGGTGATGATGTCGCCTTTTTTGAAGGTGCCGCCCGCTGTCAGCATGGTGCCGTTACGATAATCAATACGCAGCGTCCCCGCGCCGGAAACACAAGGCTTGCCCATACCACGGGCAACAACCGCCGCATGGCTGGTCATACCACCGCGCGAAGTCAGAATACCTTCTGAGGCGTGCATACCGTGAATATCTTCAGGGCTGGTTTCAATACGCACCAGAATAGCCTTACGGCCTTCTGATTTCAGCTGTTCCGCATCCTCCGAGGTGAAGACGATCTCACCGGTTGCAGCACCCGGTGATGCAGGCAGGCCGATACCGATCACATGGCGCTCGGCTTTCGGATCAATGGTCGGATGCAGCAACTGATCCAGCGAGGCCGGATCAATGCGGTTCACCGCTTCCTGCTTGCCGATCAGACCTTCTTCAACCATTTCCACGGCCATTTTCAGCGCGGCTTTGGCTGTACGCTTGCCTGAACGGGTTTGCAGCATCCAGAGTTTGCCACGCTCAATGGTGAATTCCAGATCCTGCATATCGCGGTAATGCTGCTCCAGACGGTCAGCGATTTTCAGGAATTCAGCAAAAGCTTCCGGCATAATTTTCTCAAGCGAAGGACGCTCAGAACCGGCTTCAATGCGGGCTTCTTCAGTAATATTCTGCGGTGTGCGGATACCCGCCACCACATCCTCACCCTGTGCATTGACAAGGAATTCGCCATAGAGCTTGCGCTCACCGGTGGAAGGGTTACGGGTAAAGGCCACACCGGTTGCCGATGTATCGCCCATATTGCCGAAAACCATGGCCTGCACATTGACCGCAGTACCCCAATTTTCCGGAATATTATGCAGCCGGCGATAGGTGATCGCACGGGCATTCATCCATGAAGAGAATACAGCAGAAATCGCGCCCCAAAGCTGCGCTTCAGGATCCTGCGGGAAAGGCTCGCCCAGTTCTTCTTCAACTTTTGCTTTGTACTGATCGATCACACCGCGCCAGTCATCGGCACTCAGATCGGTATCAACATCCAGATCAAGGCTGGCTTTGGTATCATCAAGAATTTCTTCAAAGAAGGAATGATCAACGCCCAGCACCACATCCGAATACATCTGGATGAAGCGGCGGTAGCTGTCATAGGCAAAGCGCTCATCATTGGCCTCGGCTGCGATTGCCGCAACGGTTTCATCATTGAGGCCGAGATTGAGCACAGTATCCATCATACCCGGCATGGATGCACGGGAGCCGGAACGCACAGAAACCAGCAGCGGGCGTGTTTTATCACCCAGACGACGGCCAGTCAGCGCAGCAATATTTTCCAGCGCCTGAGCAACCTGTGCTTTCAGAATTTCCGGATAAGTACGGTCATGGTCGTAATAATAGGTGCAGACATCGGTGGTAATGGTAAAGCCCGGCGGAACCGGAAGCCCGAGGCTGCTCATTTCAGCAAGGTTCGCACCTTTGCCGCCCAGAAGATTACGATCACTTGCAGCGCCATCAGCTTTGCCGTCACCGAAGTGATATACCCACTTATCCATTCCGTCCTCCTGATTATGACCGGTTCGGGCCTCAATGTACGTAATGATAGCCGATACCGGATACACAACTCCTGCTTAAGCGATAGCTCGGATGCGGGCTACTGAAAAATGCAGAAAAACGGTAACAAAGCGCAACGCAATGGCTGTATATTTGTTTAAATCGATTTTGCAGAATTCGATTTCAGTCTATTATCCGGCACAATGATTGTTTCGTAAAAGATGAAAGCGATTTCATCTGCATTTCCGTAGCTTAACGGAATCAGCTGATGATTTGATTCCGCTTGTGCCAATCTGATCACCCGTCGGCCATTACAGCCGGACAAACCAATCTTATTTTGAGGCTATCATGCGTAAAACCGGAAAACTCGACTATCTGGAAATGCCCGCCGGTCAGAGCGGCCTGAATGAGGTCAAAGCATTTTACAGCAGTGCTTTCGGCTGGAGCTTCACCGATTACGGCCCCGATTATGCCGCTCATTCTGAAGGTTTGGACGGCGGCTTTTATCAGGGTGACGAAGCTAAAAATGCCAAGCCGCTGCCGGTGCTCTACTCAGAGGATCTGGAACAGACACTGATTGATGTTGAAAAAGCCGGTGGCAAAATCGTCAAACCGATTTTCAGCTTTCCCGGTGGTCGCCGGTTCCACTTCACTGACCCGTCCGGTAATGAACTGGCTGTATGGAGTGAATAATCACATCTGATAAGGCACAGACACGGTATCTCAACGTAACCGTGTCTGTATTATCATCAGTGAATATCTTCCGCGCGGGCACAGTTTTCCGCTTCCATCTGCAGTGTCGTATGATGCATATCATATTGCTCCTGCAACACCTGCTCCACAGCACGGCGCACCGTTTCGCCGTTCGCCTGAGGTTGCAGCACAATATGTGCAGTCAGGGAATGCTGGCTTTTCGTCAGTGACCAGACATGCAGATCATGCAGCTCCGCAACGCCTGCAACGCCAAGCACAGATTGCTCCAGCTGACGCAAATCCAGTCCGACCGGCACACCCTCCAACAGAATATTGATACATTCTTTGAGCAATACCCATGTGCGCGGAAACACCATGAAGCCAATACCGACAGCAATCACCGAGTCCACCCATTCCCATGCGGTGAAGTAAATAATCACGGCACCGACAATCACGCCGACAGAGCCGAGCATGTCCGCCCATACCTCGAGATAAGCGCCCTTCACATTCAGGCTCTCATCCTTCTTGCCGCTGAGCAACCGCATCGAAATGAGGTTCACAATCAGCCCGAAAACCGCAACAACCATCATGCCAACAGACTGTACTTCTGCCGGTTCCGACAGTCGTATATAGGCCTCGTAAAGGATGTAAAAAGCCACAAGCAGCAAAAGTACGGCATTGATTGCTGCGGCCAGAATCTCAAAGCGCGAATAGCCGTAGGTGCGCAGAATATCGGCCGCACGCCGCCCCAGATAAATCGCGATCAGCGCAAGTGCCAGTGCAAAAGTATCCGTTGCCATATGCATTGCATCGGACAGCAGTGCAAGACTGCCGGTAACATAGCTGCCGATAATCTCGGCAATCATGAAACTGCCGGTCAGCCCTAATGCGAGCCAAAGCCTTGGAACAGGCGTTGCACTCACATCCGCATGATTATGATCACCGCTCATTGTCAGCCCTTTGCTTTAAAGAAATTTATGCTTCTCTAATATTCAAGACTATTTCAATAATCAGGCAGGTGTCCACTGAATTCGACAGCAATAATATTATATCAAACAAGCTGTTAGCAGGCGATCTTTAAACAGCCTCGCGCATGGCCGCAGCAGTTTGCAGGTCAACAGAAACCAGTTGGCTCACACCTTGCTCGCCCATGGTCACCCCGAACAAGCGATCCATACGCGCCATAGTAATCGGGTTATGGGTAATGATGACAAAGCGCGTCTGTGTAGAAGCAGCCATTTCGTCCATAAGATTGCAATAGCGTTCGACATTATGGTCATCGAGCGGTGCATCCACCTCGTCCAGCACGCAGATTGGTGCCGGATTGGTGAGGAACACTGCAAAGATCAACGCCATTGCCGTCAATGCCTGCTCACCACCGGAAAGCAATGTCATAGTCTGCGGCTTCTTGCCCGGAGGGCGCGCCAGAATTTCCAGCCCCGCATCAAGCGGGTCTTCCGATTCAATCAATTGCAGCTCTGCCGTACCGCCACCGAAAAGATGCGTAAACAGACGCTGGAACTGCTCATTGACCACATCAAATGCAGCCAGAAGGCGTTCACGGCCTTCTTTATTCAGGCTCTGAATGGCTTGTCGCAGTTTTTTAATCGCTTCGATAACATCTTCGCGCTCATTAATGATCGCATCCTGCCGTTCAGACAATTCACGCTGTTCTTCTTCGGCACGCAAATTCACCGCACCGAGACGCTCGCGCTCAATCTTCAACCGGTCAAGCTGACGATCTGTCTGATCCATATCCGGCAACGGATCACCGGTATTCAGACCTGTATGCCGGAAGGCTTCATGCGGCGCACAATTCAGCACCTCAACAATACGTGCCTCAGCATCTTTACGACGCTCTTCTGCAGCCGCCAGTCGCTCTTCTGCACGTGCACGCATTTCCCGCGATGAGGCCAGCTCCTGAATAGCCAATGTCGCACGTTTATCCAGCTTGGCCTGTTCGGTTTCAGCAATGCTCAGGCGATCGGACGTTTCCTTGCGCTGTGTATCGGCATCTTCCACCGCGCTTTGCAGCTCGCGTCGGCGCTCTTCAATATCTGCCGGTGCTTCGGCCAGATCTTCCGCTTCATCACTGGTTTCAGCTCTGCGTTCTGTCAGTGCGGTAATCTGTCGGCGAGCATTTTCCGCCCGCGACTGCCAGCTTTTGCGCTCGTGGACAATCATTTCCAGCCGGCGCAAACGGTTCTCTGCATCACGGCGCAGATTATCATGGGCTGCATGGGCTTCGGTCATCGCAGCGCGATCGGCCATGACCTGCGTTGTCAGAGTTGTAAGCTGTAAATTCAATGCAGCCAGATCCGGCAGATCATCAAGCCTGATCTGCGCCTCTTCCAGCTGAATGGTATTTTCTTCCAGACTATCGCTGAGGCGGGTTTTCGCCTCATCCAGTGCGGCGCGTTTGCTGGATAATTGTCCGGCTGCACGTTCGGCCTCAGCCAAGGCATCACGCGCTTGTGCCAGTTCACGCTGGGCAGCACGCCAATGATCGCGCAGACTGCGCTCACGCTCCACCGCCTCACGCAAAGCCGTTTCAGCCTGACGCAAAGCTGTTTCCGCCTGCGTCACACGATTACGCGCAGTAACAGCCGAAGCTTCAAGTTCAGCCAAGCGGTTCTTCTGTGCCAGTCGCTGTGCAGCGGCAGTCGGCGCATCGGAACGTGCCGTAAAACCATCCCAGCGCCAGAGGCTGCCTTCTCGGCTCACTAAACGCTGACCGCTTTGCAATTGCGTCTGAAGCTTTGCACCTTCACTGTCATCCACCAGACCGATCTGGGACAAACGGGACTGCAATGCCGCAGGTGCATCAACGACAGTGCTCAGGGGCACTGCGCCTTGCGGCAGCTGACCAAAATCGCGGTTATTCCGGCCATCAATATCTGTCCAGAAAACCGGCGCCTGCGGATTAACCGGCGCTTCAAGATCATCGCCTAAAGCAGCACCAAGCGCAGTCTCATAGCCCTTTTTCACCTGCATCTGTTCAACAACAGCAATATAGGTGGAGGACTGGCTGCTATTGAGAATGCTGGCCAGAGTGCGGGCTTCGGTTTCAATCCGGTTCAGCTCTTCGCGCGCATGCGCCAATGGCTGGCGGTGGCCGGTTTCAGCCTCCCGCGCCCGTTCTACCATTTCTTCGCAAGCCAGCGCCTGTTCTTCCGCAGCCTGAACGGCTTCTTCAGCCAGTGCTACTCTTGCGGCTTTTTCTTCCGTACCGGCCAGTAGTTTCAGCTGGTTTTCCAGCGCAGCAATATCCTGTTCAACTGTGCGTAACTGCGCAGAGAGCTTCTCATTACGCTCAGCAATATCACGTACCAGCCGTTCACTCTGCGTGCGCTCTGCTGCAGCTTCTGCCCGTACCGAGGTAATCTGCGCCAGTTCGGCTTCATGCCCCTGCAATTGCTCCTGCGCAGTAGCCAGCAGTTCTTCTGCTTCAATCGCACGGTCGCCGGAAGCCTCATTCTGCTCACGCAAATCCTGTTCTTCATCGTCCAGACGCTCAAGCACAGAAGCATGTTCCTGCAACATCTGCTCTTCACGGGCGATATCTGAACTCAATTGTTCAAGCCGCTTTAACAGCTCGAAGCGGCGCTGGGTCAGACGGGTCGCTTCTTCATCGAGCTGTGAAACGGCAATGGTCAGACGTTGCAAAGCTGCAGCGGCAGATGCCTGTTGATCGCGCAATTCCGGCAAATGCTGCGCAGCAATAGCCTGTTCTTTGGCGGCAATCATCTGCGCCTGCGCCATCGCGCCGACATGAGATGTTGCCGTAGACAGGGCGCTTTGCGCCTCGCCTTCCTGAGCTTTGGCCTGTGACCAGCGCAGATGCAGCAAAATTGCTTCAGCCGCACGGATATCTGCCGACAGCGAGCGAAAACGATTAGCTTGTCGTGATTGACGTTTCAGACTTTCAATCTGTGTGCCAAGCTCGCCAACCACATCTTCCAGACGCTCAAGATTGGTTTCAGCCGCACGCAAACGTAGCTCGGCTTCATGACGGCGGGAATGCAGTCCGGAAATACCGGCAGCCTCTTCCAGCAGCGCACGTCTTGCCTGTGGTTTGGCCTGAATCAACTCACCAATACGTCCCTGCCCGACCATGGACGGTGAGCGTGCGCCGGTTGATTGATCGGCAAACAACAATTGCACATCTTTGGCACGGACTTCCTTGCCATTGATACGATAGACCGAACCGGATTCACGCTCGATACGGCGCGAAACCTGTAACTCATCAACATCATTATAGGATGGTGGCGCAGAGCGGTCGCTATTGTCGAGGAAGAGTGTAACTTCCGCACTGTTACGTGCAGGGCGCGTGCCCGAGCCGGAGAAAATAACATCGTCCATACCGGAAGCGCGCATATTTTTATAGGAGTTTTCTCCCATAACCCAGCGCAGGGCTTCAACGAGATTGGACTTGCCGCAACCATTCGGCCCGACGACACCCGTCAATCCGCCTTCAATGACGAATTCCATCGGTTCAACGAAAGATTTAAATCCGAGAAGGCGCAGCTTGGTAAAACGCATCAGCCGTCACTCCGTGCAACCGGACGCGGCAAAAACAAAACGTTAAAGAGCGGAATAAAATCAGGCACTATTTTTTTAAAATATGACCATGCAGCGGACACGACCAAGCGCCCGCTGCATGAATATGCATCAGGTTCAGAGCATAGAGTCGATAACTGCCGACATCTGTTCAACCGAAAGAGCTCCGGAATATTTCTGACCGTTGATAAAGAACGTAGGCGTTGCATTCACACCGAACTCAGCACCACGTTCACGAACAGCATTCACATCATCGAGAAGCTGCTGGTTCGTCAAGCAGGCATTGAATGTCTCCTGTGTAAAACCGGCCAATTTCGAGATTTGCAGCAATGCAGCCTGTGCATCATCAGCTGCAGCCCACTGCATCTGCTGTTTGAACAGCACATCAACCATCGGGAAATAACGGTCATCCGGCGCGCAACGTGCCAGCATGAAAGCAGCTGTTGCACGCGGGTCAAACGGGAATTCACGGAAAATCAGACGGGCTTTACCGGTCTTGATGTATTTTTCTTCAATTGCCGGAAGCGTATTCACAGCGAATGTCGCACAATGCGAGCAGGTCATTGAAGCATATTCAACGATTGTCACTGGCGCATCGGCCTGACCGAGCACTTTATCTTCAAGAGCGCCTTTTTCGAGCAGCTTTTTCATATCGACGGTGCCGTCTGATTTCGGAACACCGGACTGTGCCATAGCACTTCCAGCCGCAGAGACGGACAATGCCGCAGTTGCAAGTGCTGCACTACCCAGAAGCTGTCTGCGGTTCAGTTGAGATATCATACGAATCACCCGTTTATTCACGTTGCTATTAATTTTCGATAGTAGAGCAAAATGCCCGAATTTTGTCAGGCAGCTTAAGAGTTTTTAATAAACAGTGCGTCTACAGAGACTTAACGGGCAATAACTTGCCAGTACACACTATGGCTAGAGCGGCTCCTGTTTTTTGGCTCGCAAATGCTCTAGCGCGGCTTTTTGCTGGCTTTTTCCGCAAGAATATTGCGCCCGAGCTGCATCAATGAAGCACGCAATGCCTCATCCTCAATACCATTTGTCGCCTGCGCCAGCTTCTTCTCTGCAGGCGCACCAACCGGCATCAGCGGTTTGATTTTGCGTTGAGCGACCGGCGCAACGGATTTTTGCTCAATGCGGATACGAGCAATGGCTGCAAAGCCCAGAAAGGAATTTACGCGATTAATAATTTCACCGGTGGAATGCTGGATACGCATCGCTGCCATGCCTTCACAACCGATAATCAGCGTAGCAGGCTGGAACGGGTCATCCTCATGGGCGCGCCTTGGCCAGACAATCCGCAACGGACGCGATTGCGCTCCGATCTGCGGCCCGACCACATCTTCCCACGCTTGTATCAGCGAGAGATTGATACCCGCACGCTTGCGCAAGACAGGATCGAGCACACTACCGGCTGTATCCGCCAGCGGTTTAAAACCCGATTTTTCCTCTCTGCTCATTTTATTCCTTTAACACTGAAAAAGCATCATACATGCAACACAAACACAGTCTGCCCGCTATCTGTGGCGAAGATTAGCCTTTTTAAAACTATAAAACACCCTATTCAGATAATCTTTAACACGGAAGAACAGCGTACTGATGCGCTTATGGGTCGGCAATTTGGCTTTTGCGTAACTGCCAGCCCCTGCTTCTGAAATTGTGGAGGCGCTTTCATTTGGATTGCTCACCACAGCTTTGCTTGCAGTGAAGAAATTATAAGAGCCTGTCCAGCCACGCTCCAACGCCACATCATAAGGCAGATGCATGATCTGCAAGGCTTGCAAAAGTTTCGCAGCCCCTTCCTTTGACACGATATAAGCACCGGCATTCCCGAGAGGTCCGTGCGTTGTCCGTCCGATAGCCACATCTGCGGTCAGTTGCTCAACAGGCCGGAAACCGACAAGGCGATTGTGGATCAGTTTGATCACATCCCAGCCCTTCAACGCCATTGCAGCCTCAACCACAGGCATGAATTCATCTGAGAAACGAACGTCATCTTCGATAATCACGCCACCGACAGCATCACCATCAGCGATCATTTTCAGCGCTTTCATATGGCTGAGATAACAGCCTATCTCCGCGACAGAGGCGATCTTGCCATGATCTCTGCGAAATCCCGCATCATCAAAATTCTTTTTATCTTCCGGCCGAAGTAATTTGCCATCCACTGCAGGTACACGCTGAACCGCCACGCCAACTTCCTGCGCATGCGCCAGCAAACTGTCCCAACGATCTTTGGAACGGTCAAGGTTAAGAGCATAAACGGGAAAACTTTGTTCGTTCAGCAATATAAAATCCTGCGTAGTATTTCACGATGTCTATGAAATATTGGAAACAGCGGCAGTTAGCAACAAGATGCCGATTATTTTACCCCAGCGCTTTATGCCATGCGAAGACTGCTGGTAAATTTCAGTAAATTCCGGTGCATTCCGTCCATATATCCTTTATGGAAAACACTATGACGAAACAGCGCCCCCTCTCTTCCGAAACTTGCCAAACACCCGCAGAAAAACTGCTGGCATGGTATGACCGTCATCACCGTATACTGCCGTGGCGTGTGACACCGGACGATCACCGCCAAGGTATATTGCCTGATCCCTATCGTATCTGGCTGTCAGAAGTCATGCTGCAACAAACCACAGTTGAAGCGGTTAAAGCCTATTTTCTGAAATTTACCGGCCTCTGGCCAAATGTGCAGGCGCTTGCCGATGCCACTGAGGATGATGTTCTGCGTGGCTGGGCAGGACTTGGCTATTATTCACGCGCCCGCAATTTAAAGAAGTGCGCGGACATGGTTGCCACGCAATATGGCGGACAGTTTCCGCAAAGCGTGGAAGGCCTCAAACAATTGCCGGGCATCGGCGATTACACCTCTGCTGCCATTGCTGCCATTGCCTTTGATATTCCTGCTGCTGTCGTTGACGGTAATGTCGAGCGCGTCGTCAGCCGCCTGTTTGCGATCAAAACCGTGATGCCACAGGCCAAGATCGAAATCCGTAAATTTACAAAACAGCTTACACCGCAATCCCGCCCCGGTGATTATGCACAAGCGATGATGGATCTCGGCGCAACGATCTGTACGCCCAAAAAACCGGCCTGTATTCTCTGCCCGCTGAATTATAATTGTGCGGCTTTGCTGGAAGGAGAGCCGGAGCTTTACCCTGTAAAAGCCCCTAAGAAAGCCAGACCCGTTCGCTATGGTGCGGCCTTTATTATTGTGTCCCCGCAAGGTGAGGTCTATTTGCGCAAACGCGCCGATAAAGGCCTGCTTGCCGGCATGAGCGAAGTACCGAACAGTGACTGGATAGCTGCGGATGAGAGTGCAACGCCTGAGCATCTAGCGCAACTGACCAATGCAGACCTCGCTCCCTTTGCAGCTCAGTGGCAGCCAAACGGCAGCATAACCCATATTTTCACGCATTTTGAACTGCGACTGAGTGTTTACAAAGCAGATGTGACTTCAGTCCCGCCAAGCAATAACAGCTGGTGGGTTGCTCAAGATAGTCTCAGCGAAGAAGCGCTGCCGACAGTAATGAAAAAGGCGATCAGCGCAGCCCTGCCCGATGCTTTTAAATAGTGAAGCGGAGAATACACATGTCGAAAACTGCCGATAATATCATCCCGCTTTATGAAACCCATGCGCAGAGATGGGATCATATCCGTCGCAGCAATACGGCCAAAGGGCTGATGGAAGCAGACTGGTTGAAGCGTTTTACCGGATTATTGCCCCAGCAGGGCGCTGTTCTGGATTGCGGTTGCGGTGCCGGAGAACCGATGGCCGGGCATCTGATCCGTGAAGGCTTCCAGATCACCGGCATCGACAGTTCCTCCAGTATGATCGGCATTTGTCGCGAGCGTTTCCCGCAGCATCAATGGTTGGTTACCGATATGCGTGCGCTCACACTGCCACAGCAATTTAACGGTATTCTCGCATGGGACAGTTTCTTCCATCTGCAACGCGATGACCAGCGCCGGATGTTTCCCCGTTTTGCAGCGCTTGCGGCGGATCATGCTGTACTGATGTTTACCAGCGGTACTTCAAATGGTGAGGCCATCGGCACATTTGAAGGCCAGCCGCTTTATCACTCCAGCCTCGCACCGGAAGAATATCGCGCTCTTTTGTCCGAGAACGGTTTTGACGTTGTGCAGTATGTCGAAAATGACCCCCGTTGCGGTAATCACACAATATGGCTCTGCCGTAAAACCTCCTGAAGCAGCAACAAAAAAAGCGCCGGCTCAACACCGGCGCTTTAAGGCTCAGACATCTCTGGAGGTCAGTCCGATAGTTATGCGCCGTTGTGATTAACACATCAAATCCGCGCAGAATGCTGTCGAAAATACCAGTATGAGACTATTGGTATTTTCATAATTTGGTTACGAGCCAGTGGCTTATGAACCGGCCTGAGCCATATTGACACGAATTTCTGCACGCAGCGTATCAATGGACTTCAGAGTGCCTTCTTCTTCATAATGCCAGAATGTCCAGCCATTGCAGGCATCAAAGCCCTGTACTTTGGCACCCATGCGGTGAATGGAACCGGCATCGCCATTGACGGCCAAAGTTCCGTCTGCACGCACGATCGCAGCATAACGACGCTTGGCATCGCTCAGAACTGTACCCGGACGCAGCAGACCGGCTTCAATCACACTGATGAATGCCACGCGTGGTTCTGCACGCTTGCCGCTCATCACTTTCAGCTCAGTCTTACCCAGCGGATCAACCGCAGCGATACGCTTGGTTGCCGCATCGATATAGCTCTGCTCACGCTCGATACCCACAAAGTGACGGCCGAGACGCTTGGCAACCGCACCGGTGGTGCCGGAACCGAAGAAAGGATCGAGGATCACATCACCCGGCTTGGATGATGACATCAGAATACGGGCAAGCAGTGCTTCCGGCTTCTGGGTCGGATGAACCTTGTCACCATTCTCGTCTTTCAGACGTTCATTGCCGGTGCAAATCGGAAACAGCCAGTCAGAGCGCATCTGCACATCATCGTTGGCGGCCTTCATGGCTTCGTAGTTAAACGTATAGCCTTTGCTCTTCTGATCGCGGGACGCCCAGATCAGCGTTTCATGCGCATTCTGGAAACGGCGGCCACGGAAGTTCGGCATCGGATTGGTTTTGCGCCAGATCACATCATTGAGCATCCAGAAACCCAGATCCTGCAAAGACGCGCCAACGCGGAAAATATTGTGGTAGGAACCGATAACCCAGATTGTACCATTTGGCTTGAGAACGCGACGGCAAGCCATCAGCCAGGCACGGGTAAAGGCATCATAAGCCTGAAAGCTGTCGAACTGATCCCAATGATCATCCACGGCATTGACCTTGGTCTGATCAGGACGGTGCAGAGCACCTTCAAGCTGGAGATTGTAAGGGGGATCAGCGAAGATCACATCTACCGAATGATCCGGCAAACGATCGAGCGCAGCGACGCAGTCACCCTTAAGGATTGTATCGAGCCAGACCGAGCGCGGTGCAGCTTCTGGCAGATCTTTCACAAGACGAACAACGGACATGTGATACTCGCTAAACATAGGAACGCTTTACTGTCCTTATGGTTACCGAACAGGGTAAACATGGGGTTAACTGAATTGTTAAAAAGTGTTTTGAATGTCAAAAATCGTCATATTTCTTTAAAATCACCGCAAAATCACACTCGCAAGCCACTGTAAATGTTTACATATTTTAACGATTGCCCGATTTTACCGGTAAAATGCTTAAAATATGGTGCCGGCAAATCACCTGTTTCGAACCAACTGATTTGCCCTGTGCCCAAATGTTAAAGCGGGCAATTTCTTTTTATCATTTTGACCCTCAATCGTTTTAAGTGTAAACAGTGCCCGTCCTCCCTCCCCTTTGTTGCAGGCCCTGTTCCGGCTTTTGCAGCTTCTGAACATTTACGGATTTTTCATGTCAAAACCCCAGCTGATTCTCTTCGACTGTGACGGTGTTCTGGTCGATTCCGAGTATATTGCCGCACAGGTCGAATCCGAACTTCTGACCGATGCGGGTTACCCGATTTCACCGGAGGAAATTGCCGAGCGTTTTGCCGGTCTGACATGGCCAAGCATTCTGATGGAAATTGAGCGGGAATCCTCTATGCCGATCTCAGCATCGCTGATTGAAAAATCGCGCAAGATTATGAAAGAGCGGATTACCAAAGAACTGCTGACCGTCGATGGCATCGAAGATGTGGTGAGCGGGCTCAAATATCCGAAAGCGATCTGCTCGAACTCCAACACAGAATCCCTGCAGTTGATGCTCAAGCGTTCAACGCTTTATGATGCATTCGCCCCGCATATTTATGCCGCCCGCGAAGTTGGCAATAAAGAGCCGAAGCCGGCTCCGAATGTTTACACCTATGCAGCGCAGCAGTTTAATGCCGATCCGAAACATTGTTTTGTGATTGAGGATTCAAGCCACGGTGTCCATGCAGCACGTGCCGCAGGCATGCGTGTTATCGGCTTTACCGGCGGTGCCCATACCTATCCGGGTCATGCAGACAAGCTGACCGAAGCCGGTGCGGAAACCGTGATTAACCGCCACCGTGACCTGCCAGCCGTGATCGAAGCAATGGCTGAATGGGACGAAGGTTTCTGATCTAACTTCTGTGACCAGAAAAGCAAAAGGGCGTGCCATGGCACGCCCTTTTGCTTAAGGCATTGATATTACTTGAATACCATCACCCTTGATTGTTGCATTATGGCTTAAGCCAAATGCCTGATATCAGGCTGCTGATTTCTTGGCGTCTTTCACGGGAGCCGTCAATGCAGCATAGACCTGCTGCGCTTCTGTCTCGCTCAGACCAATCATCGGGCGACCTTCAATCATAACCGGCTCACCGGAATCCATTTCAAAAATGGCCCAGGTGTCGGTTGGTTCCTGTATGAGTTCATAAGCTGTCATCATGGCAACAGTCTAAACGTTAGAGATTACAAATAGTTTCATTGTTTCATCGCTTTAGTGATGAATATGCGGCATTCCACAGTCAACACGCCCAAAATCGGGCAAAACTACGAATTTAAATCCCATAAATACTTGATAATAAATAGTTTTCTACAATAAAATCTTTATTTACCTTGAATTGAACCACCTGAAATAGCGGGAAAAATTCACGGTTAGATGAAGATATAGTTAATATTTTATGCAATAATTTTCGATTATTTGCAAATACGCGCAAGCATAAATGAAAATACCGCAGCGGACTTTCCTTCGCTGCGGTATTCTTATTAACAAACCACACAATGATCGGTGCGGCTATGCCATTATTTCTTCTGCGGGCCTTCATCAAAGCCGATAAAAATCTGCACCTGACGCGCAGTTGCTTCTGAGACTGTTACCGGCGGCGCTGTAAAGACATACTGTGTTGCAGAGTCAGAATTGGTCATTGATACAGCCTGCTTATGCAGGTTGCTCGACACAACCTTGTCCCCTTCCATCACCACAACACGGATTGGCATGGTGATTGTACCGTTGCGGAATTTAGGGCCTGGCACAACACGACCTGCGGCTGCGGCAGTAATGATCAGGTTACCGTTATCTCTGCGGCAATCACGGGTCACATCGCTGATCGATGCCTGATAGATCACGCGATTGCTGTCGCCGTTACCACCTTTTTCATAGGTGCTGAAATAAGAAGTGCCTTCACGCAGGCTGATACGCGGACAGAAAGCCTGCAAGTCGGCCTGTGTTACCCGCTGCTCGCCCGATGTCGACACTGTTGGCTGCTGATTGCTGGTTGAGCAACCGGCCACGATCAGGCCAAGCAAAGCAGCACCACCCAGACGGGCAAACCGCGTTGAAAGAGGATTTAAACGTCCGAAGGTAGAATTCTGCATAAACCGGTCTTCCTGAATATTGAACCTGTTTTCGAACCACTCCGGCAAATCATCGCCGCAGCCGCTCTGTCCTGTTATCCTGCATATGCGCTGCAATTCTTTTTGCAGTCTCAGCTATGCAGCTTTAATTATTGTTGCACATTTTGTCCAAAAGCTGTTTCACAGTTTCAGCCAAACTGTTTCTCACTTTCAGAATGCGTTTCCATATGGACGCACAGCGCTTAACATGCATTATGAGACAATATTTTCACATTTTTTGTGCATAGGGCAAGCTCTATCCCGACAGACTTGCAAATGACACAAGGGATGCGAACAGAAAACACACACCCTGATCAACCAAAACCGGCACATTGCCGGAACAAAATTGCATTGAATAAATGAGGCCTGAAACCCTATGAAATATGTCAGCACCCGTGGCGAAGCGCCGGTTTTAGGCTTTTCTGATGCACTTTTGGCAGGTCTGGCGCGTGATGGCGGTCTTTATCTCCCGGAAAGCTACCCGCAGTTTTCTGCTGAAGACATCCGCAATCTGCGTGGCAAATCCTATGTGGAAATCGCCCTTGCTGTTCTCTCCCCATTCGTAAATGGGGAGATTCCGGCTGCCGAATTCGAGAAAATGGTGCGCGAATCTTATGGTTCATTCCGCCATGATGCCGTCTGCCCGCTCGTACAAACCGGCGCGAATGAATATGTGCTGGAGCTTTTCCACGGCCCGACACTGGCGTTTAAAGACGTAGCGATGCAGCTGCTTTCGCGCATGATGGATTATACGCTGGCGCAGCGCGGTCAGCGCGCGACCATCGTCGGCGCCACATCCGGCGATACCGGCGGCGCGGCGATTGAGGCTTTTGCCGGTCGCGATAATACCGATATTTTTATCCTGTTCCCGCATGGCCGTGTCTCTCCGGTGCAGCAGCGCCAGATGACCTCATCTGCGGCCAGCAATGTTCATGCCCTGTCTATCGACGGTAATTTTGACGACTGTCAGAACCTCGTTAAAGGCATGTTCAATGATCTGAACTTCCGTGACACGCTTTCGCTCTCCGGTGTAAATTCGATCAACTGGGCACGTATCATGCCGCAGATCGTCTATTACTTCACATCGGCTATCAGCCTCGGCGCACCGGATCGCAAAGTGTCCTTCACAGTACCGACCGGTAATTTCGGTGATATTTTTGCAGGCTTTGTTGCCAAACAAATGGGTCTGCCGATTGACCGCCTGATCATTGCCACCAACGACAATGATATTCTGTCGCGCACAATTGCCACCGGTTCTTATGCCATGCGCGGTGTTGAGCAGACCTCATCCCCGTCGATGGATATCCAGATTTCCTCGAATTTTGAGCGCCTCTTGTTTGAATCCTATGGCCGTGATGCAGCCGCCGTGCGCGGCCTGATGCGCAGCCTTGGCCAGTCCGGTGAGTTCACAATTGCCGATGCACCGCTGAAAACCATTCGCGAACAGTTTGCTGCCGGTCGCTCAACGGTCGCAGAAACCGCAGCAACTATCGACTCCGTGCTGAAACAGGATGGTTATCTGCTCGATCCGCATTCGGCAATCGGCGTTAAGGTTGCCCGCGAAAACGCTGACACAGCTTCTCCGATGGTGGTACTGGCAACCGCTCATCCGGCTAAGTTCCCGGATGCGGTGAAAGATGCCTGCGGCGTTTCTCCGGCTCTGCCTGCATGGCTCAGCGATCTGATGGAGCGTAAAGAGCATTTTACACGCCTGCAGAACGACCTGAAAGTGGTTGAAGATCATATACGCAGCCATTCAAGAGCAGCGAAATAATTAAACCGCAGTTGCAGCCATATGTTGTATTATGGCTGCAAATTTGCATAGTTTTGACTCTGCCTTTATATGCTGCAAAAAACATAAGAGGCAGACGGAGTCATCCGGAACATCAGATTTTTGTTTTGGACTCTTTAATAGTCGCATTATCATACCCGTCAGCATCCAAGAAACTGACGGCGAAATACTCAGGGGAGTATGCCTAGAATGGGTGTAGAAGTAAGTGTTCTGTCCAACGGACTGACGATTGCCACCGAAACCATGCCGCTTATTGAGAGCGTAGCACTGGGCATCTGGGTTAAGGCAGGCTCCCGCAATGAAGCGCATAACCGCCACGGCATTGCACATTTTCTCGAGCATATGGCTTTTAAAGGCACGGACAACCGCAGTGCATGGCAGATTGCGGCTGACATTGAAAATGTCGGCGGTGAAATCAATGCCGCGACCAGCGTCGAAACCACCTCTTATTATGCCCGCGTGCTGCGCAATGATCTGCCGCTGGCGATTGATATTCTGGCTGACATTCTGACCAGTTCAAAATTTGACGAAGATGAGCTTGAGCGCGAGAAAAACGTGATCATGCAGGAAATCGGCGCGGCACATGATACGCCCGATGATATTGTTTTCGACCGTTTTTCAGAAACCGCTTACCTCAACCAGCAGCTTGGCCGCTCTATTCTCGGCACGCCGGAAACAGTGCAATCCTTCACGCCGGATGATCTGCGCACCTATATCAACGAACAATATAGCGCCGACCGTATGGTTGTTGTCGCTACCGGCGCTGTTGATCATGCTTCTTTTGTACGTGAAGTAGAAAGCCGTCTTGGCGGTTTTCGCTCTACAACCAGCGCTGCCGCACCGGTTAAAGCAGCTTATGTCGGCGGTGACTACCGTGAAGAACGCGATCTGATGGATGCGCAGGTACTAATCGGCTTTGAAGGTCGCGCTTATCATGTACGCGATTTCTATGCCTCGCAGCTGCTGGCAACTGTTCTTGGTGGCGGCATGTCCTCCCGCCTGTTCCAGCAGGTACGTGAAAAACGCGGACTTTGCTATTCCGTCTATGCTTTCCATTGGGGCTTTTCCGATACCGGCCTGTTCGGCATCCATGCTGCAACAGGTCGTGAAAATCTTGAAGAGCTGGTTCCGGTTGTCCTCAACGAGCTTTATGAGGCTTCCACCAATATCAATATTCAGGAAGTTGACCGTGCCCGTGCGCAATATCGTGCTGGTCTTCTCATGTCGCAGGAAAGTGCTGCCAGCCGTGCAGGCCAGATTGCCCGTCAGATGTTGCTTTACGGTCGTCCGGTTCCCAATGAAGAACTGCTGGAACGCCTGAGCCTGATTACGCCGGAACGCCTGACTGATCTTTCAGGACGCATGTTCCTCGACAGCAAACCAACCATTGCCGCAGTCGGCCCTGTCAGCCAGATGATGGGTTATGACGATATTCACGGCACATTACGCGGTTTCGCAGCGAATAAGCGTCCGGCACTGGCAGTCTAAATCTATCCGTGGCTCTCCAGACAGGCAGGGTATCATGATCAGCTTTCCCTTCAGCAAAACACCGTCCGTGTATCTGAGGGGAGAGCGTTTGTCTTTGCGTGAGCCGCAATGGTCGGATTATCGCCAATGGGCAAATTTACGTGAAAAAAGCCGTGCATTTCTGACACCATGGGAGCCGACATGGCGCGATGACGAGCTTGAGAAATCCAGTTTTCGTCTGCGATTGCGCCACTATTCCGAAGAAGCACGCAGCGGCAATGCATGGTCTTTGTTCCTGTTTCGTAAATCCGACAATATTTTGCTTGGGGGAATCACTCTCGGCAATATTCGCCGCGGTGTCACCCAATCCGGGCAGATCGGATACTGGTGCGGTGCGCCTCACGCCGGTCAGGGCTATATGTATGACGCCCTGAAACTGGTTATCCCCTTCGCATTCCATGAACTGCGGTTGCACAGACTTGAAGCTGCCTGTATTCCATCTAATCTGCGTTCAGTCAGGCTTCTTGAAAAAGCCGGATTTTTACGGGAAGGCACTTTGCGTTCTTATCTCAAAATAAACGGCATCTGGCAGGATCATCTGCTGTATAGTCTGATTGAGGGGGAAGAGCAGCAAAGAGCTCAGCCGGTCACAATGGAAAACAGTTTCCATAAACCGGTTGTCCGCTAAGCGCAGCCTGCTGACTACAAATGACAAAAAGGTAAAGACAGTGACAGAAAACTTTCAGAACCAATTGAAAACGTTTTTCTGTGTGTTTGCCTTTCTGGCTGCCTTATTCCAATTCACGGCTCCTGCATCCGCAGTCGAGCCGATTAAAATCTCTAAAGAGGACACTGCCCTCGACCTCACCGGCGCAGTACAAATTATGCATGATCAGGGCGACAGCGTGCAGGTTTCAACTGCACCGGGCGCTGATGGCATTGTCCGCCGTATTGAGGTGCAAGCGGATAAAAACAAACGCTCCAGTGGTAACTGGGCAGCTTTTGCTATCGCCAATCCAACCGATGAACAAATTGATCGTCTGATTGTTGCCCCGCATTACCGCCTTGTAAAATCAGGTTTTGTCTGGCCGGATCTGGGATCTCAGCGCATTTCTTCTATTACCCCGAGTGAGGGCTTTGCTCTTGATCGTCAGGTCAGTCCTGATGCGGATGTGTTTCTGATTACCATCAATCCGGGCTCGGTGATTACACTGGTTGCAGAAATGGCATCCCCGAACCTGCCACAGCTTTATCTGTGGGAGCCGGATGCTTATAAAGACACCATCAACGCCTATACACTTTATCGCGGAATTTTGCTGGGCATCTCCGGCCTGCTGGCGCTGTTTCTGACCATTCTCTTTGTCGTGCGCGGAACCTCGCTGTTTCCTGCTGCTGCGGCACTGGCATGGGCGGTTCTGGCCTATATTTGTGTGGATTTCGGCTTCTGGAACAAGCTGATTGCCATCACTCCCGGCAATGAGCAAATGTGGCGCGCTGGAACAGAGGTTGCGCTGGCAGCCAGCTTCCTGATTTTCCTGTTTACCTATCTCAACCTCAACCGATGGCATGATCATTTTTCCTATGGCGCAGTGGCATGGGTGTTGGGTCTGATGATGCTGAGCGGCGTTGCGATTTTCGATCCGCCGGTTGCTGCAGGTATTGCCCGTATTTCTTTTGCTCTTACAGTTATCTGCGGCATTGTGATTATCGGAATTCTGTCACTACGCAGTTATGACAGGGCGATTATGCTGATCCCGACTTGGCTGATTATTGCCATATGGATGACCGGCGCATGGCTCACAGTCTCCGGCCGTCTGGATAATGATATTGTGCAGCCAGCTCTCGGTGGCGGGCTGGTGCTGATCGTTCTGCTAATCGGCTTCACAGTCATGCAACACGCTTTTGCGGGTGGTGTTTTGCGCGTTGGCCTGTTCTCTGACATGGAACGACAGGCGCTGGCGGTTATCGGTTCCGGCGACATTGTCTGGGATTGGGATGTGCCGCGCGACCGTGTGGTGACCACACCGGATATCTCCACCTATCTCGGCACTGCCGCTTCCAGCCTTCTCGGCCCTGTGCGGAACTGGCTGCCGGTGATGCATGGCGATGATCGTGATCGTTTCCGCACAACGCTCGATGCTATTCTGGAAAACCGTCGCGGACGCATTCATCAGACTTTCCGCCTGCGTGCCAATGACGGTCATTATCACTGGTATCACTTGCGGGCACGCCCTGTTATCGGCTCTGACGGCGAAATCGTGCGCTGCGTTGGTACGCTGAACAATGTGACCGAACAGAAAAAAGCGGAAGAACGCCTGCTGCACGATGCCGTTCATGACAATCTCACCGGATTGCCGAACCGTGAGCTGTTCCTCGATCGTCTCGCCAATGTTATGAGCATGTCCTACAATGAGAGCAGGCTCAAACCGACTGTCTTTGTGATTGATATTGACCGGTTCAAACAGGTTAATGACAGCCTTGGCATGTCGGCAGGCGATACCATCCTGCTAACCATTTCGCGCCGTCTGTTCCGCCTGATGAAACCGCAGGATACGCTCTCCAGACTGTCTTCCGACCAATTCGGTCTGATACTGGCTTCTGAATCTGATCCGGCAAAAGTGGCTGCTTTTGCAGAAGCTTTGCGTCAGGCGATCCGTGCGCCGATTTCCTATGCCAAGCGCGAGATTGTGCTGACAGCATCGGTTGGCCTGCTGACATGGACAGCCAATGCCGCCAATGCGGAAGATATGATCAAAGATGCGGAGCTGGCGATGTATCAGGCCAAGCGCTTTGGCGGTGACCGTATTGAGCCGTTCCGTCCGTCTTTCCGCGCCATCGGCAGCGACAAGCTGCAGCTGGAATCCGATCTGCGCCGCGCCATTGAGCGTAAGGAAATCACAATTGCCTATCAGCCGATTGTGAACCTGCAGGACGGCACCATTGCTGGTTTTGAAGCCTTGATGCGCTGGGAACATCCGCGCCGTGGTCCAATTTCACCGTCTGAATTTATTCCGATTGCGGAAAATTCCGGTCTGATCGTACCGCTCGGCCTGTTTGCCATGCAGCAATCCGCCAATGATCTGTTCAACTGGCAGGAAAATCTGTCACGACCGAACCTGTTTGTTTCCGTCAATTTGTCCAGCACCCAGCTGATCCGTCAAGATCTGCTCAGTGATGTGCGCGCAATCCTGTCGCGCACCCATGTCACCAAAGGCACGCTGAAACTGGAACTGACTGAATCCGTACTGATGGAAAATCCGGAACAATCCGCACATATGCTCAATGAATTGCGCTCTATGGGTGTCGGCCTGTCTCTGGATGATTTTGGCACCGGTTATTCGTCCCTCTCCTATCTGACACGCTTCCCGATTGACATGATCAAAATTGATCGTTCTTTCGTGAAGGGCGACAAGCCGCAGAAAACCACGCTGCTGCGCTCCATCATTCGCATGGCGCAGGATCTTGAGCTCAAGGTTGTTGCGGAAGGTGTGGAGAGCGAGCAAGACGCCATGCAGCTGCGTGAAATGGGCTGCGAATATGTGCAGAGCTTCCTGTTCGGCCAGCCAATGAGCGCCGACAGCGCCGCACAATTACTGAACGGTCAGTCCGTCGAATAAATAAAAACACCGGCTTCCCTGATCAAAAGAGAAGCCGGTGTTCTTGTCTTCACTAATAGATAATGTTCAGGCGTGCCCTGCCTGCACAACAAGACGTGCAGGATCGACGCCCATCTGCGCCATAACCCGATCATATTTCCCTAAAAGATCGCCGTCGAATAACAATTCCGGCGTTACTTCGCAGATCAGCCAGTCATTATTGGCAATTTCCCGCTCGATTTGTCCGGCATCCCAACCTGCATAGCCCAGCGTCATCAATGTTTTTTCAGGCCCTGTGCCTTCGGAAATTGCATGCAAAATATCCAGTGTCGCAGTCATGCAGATATCATCTGTCACGGGCATGCTGGTTTTGACCATAAAGTCATCGCTGTGCAAAACAAACCCGCGCCCCGTCTCCACAGGCCCGCCATGGCGCACGACAAGGGAACGGTTTTTCTCCGGCATCAGAATGCTCTGTGCCTGCGTAATTATGCCAAGCCGCACCAGCAAGTCAGAAAAGCCAAGTGGTTGGGGCTGATTGATAATGAAGCCCATGGTGCCCTGCTCGGAATGCGCGCAGATATAAATGACGGTGCGGGCAAACCGTTCATCCGTCATGCCGGGCATTGCAAGCAGAAATCGTCCGTTGAGGAAACCGTTTTTCACCATGCACCTCTTTCAATACAATTAAGCTGATCAGGAACAGATACGCATTTGGCAGTTCATTGCAGAAGAATGTGCTCTTTATTTTTATATATTCACGGCACTGTTGAAAAATAAGATAGCACAGTGACTGTATCAGCCAAGCTGCAAATGGTAAGTTTTTGACCTGTCCGAAAAGTGCAATATAAATTAGACAATAATTTCAAAATATTGTGGCAAAACTTTATTTAAGAAAAAACACATATAAAAACCACACCAAGCACTATCATAAAAAAAATGTCCTAAACAGCGACCTCAGTTGCAGCAAATAGCGCTTTCGTAAAAGCTGCACTGAGGCTATGTATAATGCGACTATCGAATACTGATAATCTGTATGAAGGAGAACAGACATGGCTATTCAGATCGGCGATAAACTGCCAGCAGCAAGCTTCAAAGTTAAAACTGCTGACGGCGTTAAAGACGTCTCCACCGATGACGTTTTCAAGGGTAAAAAAGTTGTTCTCTTCGCAGTTCCGGGTGCCTTTACCCCGACATGCACACTGAACCATCTGCCAGGCTATCTGGCCAATTACGACGCCCTGATCGCCAAAGGCGTAGATACTGTTGCTGTCGTTTCCGTTAATGACGTGCATGTTATGGGCGCATGGGCGAAAGCCACTGAAGGCGAAGGCAAGATCGTCTATCTTTCTGACGGCATCGGCGCATTCACCAAAGCAGCCGGTCTTGATATCGACCTGTCCGGCGGCGGTCTCGGTGTTCGTTCCAAGCGCTATTCTGCGCTGATTGAAGACGGCGTTGTTAAGAGCCTCGACATTGAAGAAAATCCGGGCGTTGCTACGGTTTCTTCCGCAGAAGCCATGCTTGAAAAGCTCTGAAAATGACAAAGAAAAAGCCCGCTTCCTGCGGGCTTTTTTTATGCTCTCATTCAGAGAGAAATATATAAAACACCTGCGGCCAGAAACAGGCAAAGCGGCGAATAGAACCGGTTATCATTTTTCGCAAAGACAGATGCGGAAGGTCGCTTGAAAAAGCCGACCAGTTTGAAATCACCGACTGCCCGTAAAAACAACACCAGTGCCAGTAACCAGCCCAGCGGGCGCAGCACTTTGACAGACTGCACACCGATGCAGAAAACCAGCACGGCAAAGCAAAACAATGCCACAGCCACCGCTAATGTACCGGTTTTGGATGGTGAGAATGATCTCTGCCCGTTATCCTTGACCGGAATAGCAGCGGCTTTGCCCGCTTCTCCACCCAATCCCCAGTAAATATGGATTGCAGACAGAATAAGAAAAATTGCGGTCAGAAGCACTGCAAGATAGATCATTGAGGCTGCTTTCAGCGGCTCTTGAACCGCAACATTACACTGAGATTACCCTGTCAGCGTTTCTTATACGGTGCCATACCTTCACGGGCCAGCTCATCCGCACGCTCATTCTCCGGATGCCCCGCATGGCCTTTTACCCAGTGCCAGGTCACCTTGTGATTTTTGCGGGCGGCATCCAGCGTCTGCCACAGTTCCGCATTTTTCACCGGCTGTTTTGCAGCTGTTTTCCAGCCATTGCGCTTCCAGCCCTCAATCCATTTGGAGATGCCGTCGCGCACATAAACAGAGTCCGTATAGAGATCAACCTGACACGGCTCTTTCAGCGCCTGCAATGCAGAGATTGCAGCCATCAATTCCATGCGGTTATTGGTAGTGTCCGCCTCACCGCCGTTCAGTTCTTTCCGGTTACCATTATAGTCCAGAATAGCCCCCCACCCCCCGGGACCCGGATTTCCTGAACAGGCACCATCCGTATAGGCTGTAATTGTCTTCAAGCGGATTACTCACATTACTTCATGTTTATTTAGTTGCTGAGGCAGCGTTACTGCCCGTATTCACTGGCCGAGCGCACTTCACGATGGAACCGCATACGGCGCAGATACTCCATCGGATCTTTCTTGGTCACAAAACTGTCTGCCGGTGTATTGATCCAGTCATAGAGCCTTGTCAGCATGAAGCGCATGGCTGATCCATGACACAATACCGGTAAAGCCTGCTGTTCCGCCGGTTCAAGCGGGCGCACAGAATTATAACCGCGCAGCAATGCTGTGCCTTTGGTCAGATTATACGAGAAGTCGCGCTCAAAACACCATGCATTCAGGCAGATTGCCAGATCATAGGCCAGCATATCTGTGCAGGCAAAATAGAAGTCGATGATCCCCGACAGGTTCTGGCCAATGAAGAACACATTGTCGGGAAACATATCCGCATGGATCACACCGCGCGGCAAATCAGACGGCCAGTTCTTTTCCAGATAAGCCAGATCTGCTTCGGTCTGTACTCGCAAACCCGCTTCTACGGCATCGGCGTCTGCCATGCATTTTTCCCAAAGCGGCCGCCAGTCCTTCATTGTCAGACTGTTTTCACGCTGCATGGCAAAGCTCTGCCCCGCCACATGCATCTGCGCCATAGCCACACCAAGCGCATAGCAATGTTCCGCAGCCGGTTTGCGCAGCCACATGCCTTCCAGAAAAGTGACAATTGCCGAAGGTCGTCCGGCCAGTTCGCCAATCGCCGCGCCGTTTTTCTGTACCACAGGCTGCGGGCACTCAATGCCATTGGCAGCCAGATGCTGCATCAGATTGATAAAGAACGGCAAATCATCACGGTCAACGCGCTTTTCATACAGCGTCAGAATGAATGTACCGGCGGTTGTGCGCAGCAGAAAATTAGAATTTTCAACGCCCTCGGCAATGCCTTTGAAAGACAGCAGAGTGCCTATATCGTAATTTTCCAGATAGGCTGCCAGTTCAATTTCATTAATATCTGTATAGACAGCCATGCTGGTCTCCCCCTGCCGTTATCTGAACGGAAATCGCGGCAGTATATTTTTTTGTTTTTAGCACTTAAATCGAAAAAGTGGCATACCATAGCGAAAATGGTGATTTTGAGAACCGGAGCGCAGCGTACATGTAAGTACGTGAGCCTAGGTAAGCGCAAAAATTGCCATTTGCAGCACGGTATGACACCTTTTAAATCAAGTGCTTAGTGATTGCCGTTTACAAAAGCCATATCCTGCGCCGTCAATTCCACATCGCGGATCTGACGATTAACAAGGAAGTTTTCTGTTTCAACGGTCGTAATTGCCAGATCAATGGTGACATCAAAGCGCTGCGAAAATGCATCAATGATCTCATCAACAATGATTTCCGGTGCCGATGCGCCTGCGGAAATTCCAAGTACGGAAAGATCGCCGAGATTATCCCAGTCGATTTCTTCCGCACGCTGCACAAGCAGTGAATGACGTGCGCCGGAACGCTCGGCAACTTCAACCAGACGTTTGGAGTTGGAAGAATTTGGTGCACCGACGATCAGAAACAGATCACAACCGGGGGCGGCTTCTTTCACCGCTTCCTGACGATTGGTCGTGGCATAACAGATGGATTCCGCCGCTGGTGCTGTCAGCTGCGGAAAACGCTCCTGAAGCTTGGCAATAATACCGGCAGTATCATCAACCGACAGTGTTGTCTGAGTTACGAAACCGAGGTTGTCAGCGTCTTCCGGCTGATATTTCTCTGCATCTTCAACGGTCTCAATCAGTGAAACTGTGCCTTCCGGCAACTGCCCCATCGTACCGATCACTTCCGGATGACCGGAATGGCCAATCAAAATGACATGACGACCAAGGCGCTGATGGCGCATGGCCTGCTTGTGAACTTTTGACACCAGCGGGCATGTTGCATCCAGATAAAACAGGTTTTTGGCATCTGCATCTTCCGGCACGGATTTCGGCACGCCATGGGCGGAGAACACCACGGGCTGATCGCGATGTTCCATCGGAATTTCGTCAAGCTCTTCAACGAATATCGCGCCGCGCGCCTGCAAGCCTTCAACGACATAGCGGTTATGCACGATCTCATGACGGACATAAACCGGAGCGCCATATTTTTTCAGCGCCAGCACAACGATCTGAATGGCGCGATCAACACCGGCACAAAATCCACGTGGACCGCACAGGCGGATGGTCAGCTTAGGTTTATCAGTCATTGAACTATGAATTATCCTGTCTTCAAAGCAGCATCGCGACCATAAACCGGCAATGCGCTATAAAACAATGCTGCATTAGCAATTGGGCTTCGTGCCGTGCAATGTCAACAGCTATTGCGCAACTCCGCCGTGTCGTTGACGGAAAATATAAATAAAGGTCACCACCAGCAAAACCGCAGCCAGTCCGAACCATGTCCCCGCATATTGCAGGTGATTATTCGGCTGCTCCAAAATGGTTATGCCGCCAACCGGCAAACCACCGGCATTGGGCACGGCATCTGCATCCACAAAAAACCCGACAAAATCATGTTCTTTGGAAAGCGGGCTGTTCTCCATCATCATGCCCCAGTCTTTCCAGTAATAGAGCTTTTTTACAGGCTCATTATCCGGCAGATAAAAAGAAGGCTTAGTAAGCAGCGGATCACGCGCCAGACCGGTGATTGTGACCTCACCAGTCACTTGCCCCTCAGCGCGCGTCGACGGGTTTTGCTTTTCATAGGGCACGAAGCCACGATTGATTAAAATAGCCCGACCATCATTGAGCAACAGCGGCGTATAGACCGCATAACCGGATGCACCTTTAAAGGTGGTGAAAAAATACTGTTCTTCATCGTGACGGAATGTGCCGCTCAGCTTCACCGGCAGATAATCCACACTATTGCCCTGTGCGAACTCTGTTTCCACTTCCGACAATGGCCGCGGCGCAGAATGCGTGCGCGCTTCGATCTGCGCCATCAGTTGCTCTTTCCAGAACAGGCGCTGTGTCTGCCAGATGCCTAATGTCACTAAAACAGCGAAAGCAATGCCGCTGCACAGCAGTAAAACCCAAGGAAAGCGTTTCACAGCCTGCGGTGAAACCTCATGCGTCATCGTCATTCCCGTCCCCGTTTATCAAGCTGCCCTGAGGCTGCCTTATGCTTATATTGCAACGTGATCAGAATACCCTTCATCCAGCGCGTCAACACCAGACCAATCAAGATAGCCAGCGGTATCCAGATGATAAAATGCAACCAGAGCGGTAGCTGATAGGATACTTCAGCCCAGAGCGCCAAAGCTGTGACAAGAAAACCATCCAGCAACAGCACAAACACAACCGGCCCGTCACCGGAATCTGCAAAACCGTAATCCAGTTCGCAAACTTCGCAGCGCTTTGCCAGTTTCAGATAGCCGTTGAACAAGGCACCCTGCCCGCACCGCGGGCAACGCGCTTTAATACCGGCAGCGATCGGTTCCACAGGAGGATACAAACTGTCGTCATTATCCATAGGATATCCTTTCTGTTCGCGCTGATGTGATACTATCCGGATAAAAAAAGCGCCGTTGGTTTTCGTCCCCACGGCGCTTTCAATCTTACCTCAACGGATCACCGCCACAGCGCGGTTCTCCCGAAGAGCAATCAATGCACGGCAATCGGCGCGCCCCATGAGCCCCAGACATAGATGCTGAAGAACAGGAACAGCCAGACAACGTCCACGAAATGCCAGTACCATGCTGCTGCTTCCAGCCCGAAATGGTTCTTCGGTGTGAAATCACCGCGAATGGAGCGGATCAGACAGACAGCAAGGAAAATCGTACCAACAAGAACGTGGAAACCGTGGAAACCGGTCGCCATGAAGAAGGTTGCACCATAGACGGAATCTTTGAATGCAAATGGCGCATGAATATATTCATAAGCCTGCACGAACGAGAACAACACGCCAAGAACAACGGTAAATGCCAGTCCTGTCACCAGACCTTTACGGTCATTGTGCAGCAAAGCGTGATGCGCCCATGTCAGGGTTGTACCGGAGAGCAGCAAGATCACTGTATTATACAGCGGCAGATGCAGCGGATCGAGCACTTCCATGCCCTTCGGAGGCCACTGACCACCGGTGAATTCCGCACGCATTACCTGATGCACTTCATTCGGGAACAGGCTGGCATCGAAGAATGCCCAGAACCAAGCCACGAAGAACATCACCTCAGAGGCGATGAACATGATCATACCATAGCGCAGGTGAATGGAGACCACACGCGTATGGTGCCCTTCTTTGCCTTCACGAATCGTGTCTGACCACCAGCCATACATACAATACAGGATGATCGCGATGCCGATGAAAAACAGCCATGGCGTTACAAAATTAATCCCAAACAGGTGCAATTCACCGGCATTGAGGTAGCGCATATAAGCGATACCGCCAATCGCCAGTACAAATGCACCGACTGAACTCAGAAACGGCCACGGACTGGGCGCTATAATATGGTAGTCGTGGTTCTTCTGATGAGTATCTGCCATGTCATTCCCCCTTAAGGTTTATGCCCCAAGGCTCCTCTGTTTATTTTGTCCGGTTTGCAACCGGAGACAGCTCCGGCAAACACCCCGCCTTGTTTTATTCAGCCCACCAAACGCTCTGTTCATCTCTGAGCATACATTGCCGTGCCGGAAGCATAATTCCTGTATTCATAATCTTGATGCAGTTCACTTTTCAGCGCACCGCAACACGTTGTCGCGGGATATTATCCCTGCGGCTTTATTGGTGCCGCTAATTCTGCTTTTTTCTGGCTGGTTACCGGCTGAACCGCAGCATTTGCAGGCTCTTTATCCAGCGGGAAAAATGTATAGGACAAAGTGATCGTCGTCAGACCTTTGAGGTCTTTTTCTTTCACAATATCCGGATCAACAAAGAACATGACCGGCATTTCCATCGTCTCACCGGCAGCAAGTGTTGTATCTGTAAAACAGAAGCACTGAACTTTATTGAAGTAAGAACCCGTCAAATCCGGCGAGACATTGAAAGTCGCCCGTCCGGCAGTCGGACGATCTGAAATATTCTTCGCTTCATAATTGATAATGGTGGTCTCACCGATGCGCACAGTGACTTCACGCTGTACCGGCTTGAAATCCCAAGGCAAACCGCCGGAGACATTCGCATCAAAGCGAACTTTAACTGTCTGATCAAGGATAGTGTCCGACATCTGCTCAACGCGCTGCGTTGTGCCGCCATAGCCGGTCACCTGACAAAACATCTGATAAAGCGGTACGGCCGCATAGGCCATACCGATCATTGCAACAAAGAAACTCACACAGGATATAGCAACAATACGATTAGAGCGCTGATTATACGCCTGCTCAACGGCAGTATCCGCAGCAGCGTTTTCCTGTATTGTTTCTGTCTTCTCCGGTTTCTCTATCATTGCCTATGCCGCCTCCCCGCAGCTTAAAACGCTGATACTCCTCCGATTACATCGGACGAACCAACACTCCGGGTCCAAGTTTAACCCATGTCGCGATATACACAATTACCACAAATGCCGTCAGAGCAAGCGCCAAAGCAACCGAGCGGCTGCGCTGCGCTTTTTTCTGCTTATCTGTCGGCGTAATCAGTTCGATTTCGGTATTCGGCAATTTTTCCGCCATTATTATCCCCCGATCACAGGCAGTAGTTTGGCAACCAATGCCTCTGCTAGCAACACGCAGAACAGGGCAGAAAGATATACCAGCGAAAACTTAAACAGTGCACGGGCAGCCCGCATCTGCTCTTCATGCTGCGGCGCCATCCATAATTGCACTGCGCGCCAGATAAAGATCGCGCCAAGCAAAGTCGACAGCACGCCATAGACATGGCCACCAAAGCCAAGGAACCAAGGCAAGACGCCAACAGGTGCCACGATCAGCGAGTAAACGACAATCTGCAGACGGGTGGATTTTTCACCCTTCACATTCGGCATCATCGGTACATTGGCGGCTTCATAATCGCCGGACATGAACAAGGACAGCGCCCAGAAATGCGGTGGCGTCCACAAGAAGATGATCAGAAACAGCACAACGCTTTCAATCGAAACCGAACCGGTTGCAGCAGCCCAGCCAATCATCGGCGGGAATGCACCGGCGGCACCGCCGATCACAATATTCTGTGGTGTCGAGCGTTTCAGCCACATTGTGTAAACAACACTGTAGAAGAAAATCGTAAAGGCCAGCAGTGCAGCGGAAAGCCAGTTAACCAGCAAGCCGAGTGTCATTACCGAGAAAACCGACAGTGTAATACCATAGGCAAGCACTGTTTCTTCACGTACCAGACCCGCAGGGATCGGCCGGTTCTTTGTACGCTTCATAATGCGGTCAATATCCGCATCATACCACATATTCAGTGCACCGGACGCACCGCCGCCGATTGCAATACACAGAATAGCAATTGCTGCCAAAATCGGGTTCATATGGCCTGGCGCCACAATCAGCCCGACAAAACCGGTAAACACCACCAGCGACATTACACGCGGTTTAAGCAGCGCGATATAATCAGCCGCGCTGGCTTCCGACAGATGTATTTGCTGGCCGGACGAACCGGAAATGTTATTTTTCTCAACCAGAGACATTATCTGTATCTGCCCTTATTCAATCATTCCGGTTCAAACCGGTACCGGCCTCAGGGCCGGTAATTCTTTCAAAACGAATGTCGCACTCTGTTTCAGAGATTGCACGGACAAGCAGTCTTGCCTGATATCCCTGCAATGCGGCTTATCTGGCCGCGCAACTTTTGCAACACCTCTGATGTGAGAGGCGCTCATGCCGCCTCTATACACCCAAATCCTATGATGCACATCAGCCATAGTTTAGGAAATTCATAAATAGCTGAAAAGTGAACAGCCCTATCAATTTCATAAGCCATGCTTGGCAGGCTTTGCGGGCGGCAGCTTATTGCGCCGCCCGCAGAGAAGCTTATTTCACATGCGGAAGCTGTTCCCACTGGTGATAAGGCGGCGGCGATGACAGCTGCCATTCCAGTGTTGTTGCACCGTCACCCCACGGATTGGCACTGGCAACACGCTTTTTAGCAAAAGCTTCAAATACGCCATAGAGGAAAACCAGAACCGCGAAACCGGAAATATACGAGCCGTAAGACGACACCATGTTCCAGCCTGTATAGGCATCCGGATAGTCGATATAGCGACGCGGCATACCGGCAAGACCGAGGAAGTGCTGCGGGAAGAACACCAGATTCACACCGATAAATGTGAGCCAGAAGTGAATCTTACCGATTGTCTCATTGTACATGTAACCGAACATTTTCGGGAACCAGTAATACCAACCCGCAAAGATCGCGAATACAGCACCCAGCGACAGCACGTAATGGAAGTGCGCAACTACATAATAGGTATCGTGCAATGCACGGTCGAGACCCGCATTGGCAAGCTGCACACCGGTCATACCACCGATGGTGAACATGAAGATAAAGCCGATCGACCACAGCATTGGCGTGCGGAAATCAATAGAACCGCCCCACATTGTAGCAATCCATGAGAAAATCTTAATGCCGGTCGGCACCGCAATCACCATAGTTGCGAACACGAAGTAACGCTGTGTATCAAGCGACAGACCCACCGTATACATATGGTGCGCCCAAACCACGAAACCGACCACACCGATAGCAACCATCGCATAGGCCATACCGAGATAGCCAAAGATCGGTTTCTTCGAGAATGTCGAAATAACGTGACTGACAATACCGAAGCCCGGCAGGATCAGAATATACACTTCAGGGTGACCGAAGAACCAGAACAGATGCTGGTAGAGGATCGGATCACCACCGCCTTCCGGCGCGAAGAATGCTGTTGCAAAGTTACGGTCTGTCAGCAGCATGGTGATTGCACCAGCCAGAACCGGCAGCGACAAGAGCAGCAGGAATGCAGTCACCAGCACCGACCATGCGAAAAGCGGCATTTTATGCAGGGTCATGCCCGGCGCACGCATATTCAGAATAGTGGTGATGAAGTTGATTGCACCGAGAATGGATGATGCACCCGAAATATGGATCGACAGGATCGCGAAATCGACCGCAGGTCCCGGCTGACCGGATGTGGACAGCGGCGGATAAAGCGTCCAGCCGCCACCTGCGCCCCAGCCACCGGCCGGACCCGGCACAAAGAAGGAGATCAGGAGCAACAGCAATGCCGGAGGCAACAGCCAGAATGAAATATTGTTCATACGCGGGAACGCCATGTCCGGCGCACCGATCATCAGCGGGATCATCCAGTTAGCGAAACCGCCGATCAATGCCGGCATCACCATGAAGAAGATCATGATCAGCGCATGCATGGAGGTAAACACGTTGAACATATGCTTACCGGCATCCAGTGCCGCATCGCCTTCAACGCCATAAACCATCGCCGCCAGACCGTGGAAAATCTGAATGCCAGGCTCTTGCAGCTCGGCACGCATTGCAATGGACAATGCACCGCCGATAATACCGGAAATAATCGCGAAGATCAGGTAGAGTGTACCGATATCTTTGTGATTGGTCGAATATACCCAACGAACCCAGCCCCGTGGCTTGTGGTCATCGTGGTCTGCCTCGCTATGAGAGGCGCCCTTTCGGGTATCGTGAGCTGAAGTACCAGCCATAAGATTGCTCCCGTTCTCAATGAATACCGGATGTTCCTTATCGGGAACTCAAACGGGTATTCTGAAACATTAAATTACCGCATGAATATCATCTTAAATCATCTTTGATTTTTAAGAGACCCTGCGATGCATGACCTGCAAAAACTTTAGCGCCTGACGAAGATTCATTGCCTGCGTCAGGCTTATAATCAGTTTCCGGCAACAGTCACGGTTTTACTGTCAT
Organism: Hyphomicrobiales bacterium; assembly: GCA_900470735.1. GTDB lineage: Bacteria > Pseudomonadota > Alphaproteobacteria > Rhizobiales > Rhizobiaceae > Pseudochrobactrum. The sequence continues at coordinate 356,918 of UCCC01000001.1, forward strand.
TTTCGATGGCTGCCATCAGAGCTTTATTCGCGCCGCTCACATCAGACTTCGCTGCTGCGAACCATGCATCGTAACGCTCCTGAGAGACAACGCGCACGGCAATCGGCATGTAAGCATGGTCCTTACCGCACAATTCAGAGCACTGGCCGTAATACAACCCTTCACGGGCAGCTTTGAACCATGTCTCGTTGTTGCGTCCCGGAATACCATCCATCTTAACGCCGAATGCAGGCATTGCCCATGAATGAATAACATCTGCGGCAGTGACCAGCAGACGCACAGTGGTATCGACCGGCACCACAACTTCATTATCAACAGCCAGCAGACGCGGATAAGCAGCCAGATCTTCCTTACCGGCACTCGCACGGTCTTCATCTTTCAACAGCAGTGCATCAAAAGAGAGCGGATCATCTGTCTGATATTCATACCCCCAATACCACTGATAGCCTGTCGCTTTCACTGTCAGCTTCGGCTCATCCGGTGAATATTGCGCAGTCAGCAGCTGGAAAGACGGGATTGCCAGAAACAGCAGAATAATAACCGGACCCAGCGTCCAGATCACTTCAATTGTTGTATTATGGCTGGTTTTCGAGGCAACCGGATTGGCGCCTTTGCGAAAACGAACGATACACCACAACAAGAGCAGCATAACCAATGCAGTCACGGGAATGATAAACATCAGAGAATATCGTTCAAACCAGTGAATCTGATCAGCAATTTTTGTTGCGGAATCCTGCCAGCTCAACTGCCAGTCGACCGGCTTATCAGCCAAAGCGCCCATTGCAGACGCCAAAAGACCGGACACTGCGCCGAATACCACCGCGCTGCCGGTCAAAACATGTTTTTTCATCGCAGAATCCTTGCCTGCAACGGCTTTATTTGTGGCAATAACCCTATCCACCAGCATCTTCTCCCGATTATAGCCTTGCCGGTTCATTTCAGACATCGCTCTTCCCCAGCCAATGTCCGGTTCCCCCACCGTACTCACACAACAGTATAATACCAAACCAAGAAGGCGAAGGATTTCCCGTGCGGCATTTTTGCGCGTAATTCAACCGCAAACGACCGCTGTTTTTTACAGTTGAAACGGCAAAAATTGCGCGCGCCCCAAAACCATTATTGAGATAATTATTTGAAATCAAAGGGTTGAAAATCTGCGGTTTAAATTTTCTTAATCGTCTTTTTTGAAACTTCAAAAATAACTGAAATTCACCATTGCCGGTGCAGATTTAAAATATGCAGCTAGTTGCCTGTTTTTACGGCGCAAAAGAGAATCAGTTCATGACTCCATCATATTTGCATTGATCATGATCAAATAAACCAACCAGCGATTTTATATGACTTCATGCCTACCTCAGGAACTCGGAGCACTTGCATAAGTGAATTCGCCCTTTGAAAATCGGCCGCGGGTCACCACGAAAAATGCCTGATTGAGCACTGGCCGGTAACGAAGAATGCTGTTTACAATTTGATTTGTACTAAAACTTTGCCTTATGCGGTTCAAATTCCGCCATTTTCCATGTACACAGATTGCGAAGCATGGCTTTCTGATTTGCCGCATGCCGGAATTTCAGTGAAGTCTTCTCTTTATCATTGCTTTCAAAGAACATTTACGGCGGGTGCCGGAAGTGTTTGCCGAGCCGCCAAAGGTACCATAAATATGCGCCATTTCTCCTCTGTCAGCCGTAAAATTGCCGCTGCTCTGCTCGGTGCAGGCCTTATGGCTGTAACCGCCTCTGCCGGTTTTGCCCAATCCGCTCCGCAGCCTGCCGCCTCGGGTGCATCCCAGAAGAACGGTACATTACGCTCACAGCATGGTGCATGGTCTATCCTGTGCGACAAGCCGGCCGGTGCAAAAACCGAACAATGTGCGCTGATCCAGAATGTGATCGCCGCTGACCGCCCTGAACTCGGCCTTTCTGTCGTTGTTCTTAAAACCGCCGATAACAAGGCCCGTATCCTGCGTGTTCTTGCACCACTCGGCGTGCTGCTGCCAAACGGTCTCGGCCTCAATGTTGACGGTAAAGATATCGGCCGCGCTTATTTCGTGCGCTGCTTTGAAGACGGCTGCTACGCAGAGGTTATCCTTGATGATGCGCTGATCGACACACTGCGCAAGGGTAAAGCTGCAACCTTCATCGTCTTCCAGACACCGGAAGAAGGCGTTGGTATCCCAGTTGAGCTGCAGGGCTTCAGCGACGGCTTCAACAAGCTGCCATAAGCTATTTCATCTGATTAAAACGCCGCCGCTCATATTTTGACGGCGGCGTTTTTATTTTATCCCGCTCTGCGGCTTGTTCCAAAGCCGCAAACTCGCCATATACAAAGAACAATAATCGTCCTGATACAGGACGCCGCCGCTGTTCCGGAGTAATTTTATGAGTTCCACGACTTCCCGAAGCCTGATTGATGAATTCGATATCAGCCGTGATCAGGTTGAAAAACTGGTCTCACAATCGCTCCACGGCAGTGAAGACGGTGAACTTTATCTGGAATATGCGGAATCTGAATCTCTGGTCTTCGATGATGGCCGCCTGAAGAACGGCGCTTTCAATCAGGGGCAAGGTTTTGGTTTGCGCTGCGTTTCCGGTGAAACGGTTGGTTATGCCCATTCCGGTGAACTGACCCATAGCGCCCTGCTCCGTGCAGCCGATGCAGCCTCCGCAATTTCGCGCACCGCAACAGGTAGCTATAGCGCGGCGCCGAATGGCACTAACCGCCACCTCTATACCGATGTGAACCCGCTGGGCTCTCCGACCTTCGATGAAAAAGTCGTGCTGCTCCAGCAGATTGACGGATATTTGCGCGCCAAAGATACCAAAGTGCGTCAGGTCAGCGTCAGTATTGGCGGTTCTTGGCAGCAGGTAGAAATTTTGCGCGCTGATGGTCATTTTGTCCGTGATATCCGTCCGATGGTACGCCTGTCGATTTCCGTCATGGCTGGTCAGGGCGACCGTCAGGAATCCGGCTCCTATTCCATGGGCGGCCGCCGTCTGTTTGAAGATTTTATCGCAACCGGCTCATGGCAGCACGCGGCAGATGAAGCCCTGCGTCAGGCTTTGGTCAATCTTGAAGCCATCCCTGCCCCTGCCGGTACTTTTGATATCGTCTTGTCCAATGGCTGGCCGGGTGTGATGCTGCATGAAGCTGTCGGTCATGGTCTTGAAGGTGACTTCAACCGCAAGAAGCTCTCGGCCTTTGCAGGGCTCATGGGGCAACAGGTTGCCGCTAAGGGCGTAACCGTGGTTGATGACGGTACGATTGCCGATCGTCGCGGCTCATTGACCATTGATGATGAAGGCACACCGACCAACAGCACCGTGCTGATCGACGACGGCAAACTGGTCAATTATATGCAGGATCGTCAGAATGCCCGTCTGATGGGCATGCAGCCGACCGGTAATGGCCGCCGTGAATCCTATGCCCATGCACCGATGCCGCGCATGACCAATACGATGATGCTCTCCGGTGATAAAACACCGGAAGAAATTATCGCTTCTGTTAAAAAAGGCATCTATGCGGTGTCTTTCGGCGGTGGTCAGGTGGACATCACCTCCGGTAAATTCGTATTTGGTTGCACCGAAGCGTATATGATTGAAGACGGTAAAGTCGGCGCACCGGTCAAAGGTGCCATGCTGATCGGCAATGGCCCTGATGCCATGCATCGCGTGTCGATGATCGGCAATGACAGCAAGCTCGACAACGGCTCCGGCAATTGCGGTAAAGGCGGCCAATGGGTGCCGGTTGGCGTTGGCCAGCCACATCTGCGCATGGATCAAATGACTGTTGGCGGAACGGCTGTATAAATATGAAAAACTTGAATGATTTAACCGCTGTTATCACCGGCTCCGGCCGTGGTCTTGGCGCTGCAATGGCAATGATGCTTGCCGATGCCGGTTGCAAGATTGTGCTCTGCGCCCGCAATCAGTCTGCACTCAAAGATGTTGCTGATCAGATTGAACAGCGCACAGGTCTGCACCCTGATCAGGTTGTGGTTGATCTCGCCGATAATGCCAATATCGGCCGTGCAATTACGCAGATCACTGAGAAATACGACACGATTGATCTGCTGATTAATAATGGTGCGATGTGGCTTGAAGCCAGTGATGAACCGCATAGCGAACAAGAAGTCTTCGGCACCATCAATGCCGCAGTTACCGGCAGCTTTCTGTTCACGCAAGGCCTGCTGCCACTGCTGAAACGCTCTGCAAGACCCGATATAGTGACCATCGGCTCCATCAGCGCATTACCAAACGCCCCGCTGCATAGTGTGGCTGTACCGTTTTATGCTGCAAAACATGCACAGGCAGCGATCGCAACAGGGTTGCAGCAAATGCTGCGCGGCACACCTGTGCGCTCGCTCTGTGTGCATCCGCCCTATCTCGATGATATTTCACCGGCGAATGCGGAATGGGATGCCATTCCGGAGCGCGCCAAAGGTGAACGCGCAACCAATCGCGATGTTTGTGAAGCGGTGATGTTTGCGATCACCCGACCGCGCCATATCACGCTGTCATCCATTACTATTGATACAGATGAAGGCGGGTTGTTCGGCTAATCCTGCTATCAAAATGCAAAATGGGCTCATTGTATTCACAACGAGCCCGTTTTTTTATTCTAAACTGCGTTTATTTCTTCGACAGCAGCGCTACGGTTTCCACATGGGATGACCACAGGAACTGATCGACAGGAACAATCTTGTCGATCTTGTAGCCGCCCTTCACCAGAATGGCAAGGTCGCGCGCCAGTGTTACCGGATTACAGGAAACAGCCGCGACTTTAGGCACGGATGATTTGGCAATCTGCATTGCCTGTTCTTCAGCACCGGCACGCGGCGGATCGAAGACCACGCCCTGATAAGCATTGAGATCCTTATGCAGGATCGGACGGCGGAACAGATCGCGTCGCTCATGCGTGACCGGCTTTAACCCCTGCACATGACGAATACCGCGATCCAGTGCGGCCAGTGCCGGTGCATCATTTTCCACCGCATGAACCGCCATAGTTTCAGCCATACGCAGTGCAAAAGTACCAACACCACAGAACAGGTCGGCCGCTCTTTTGACCTTTTTGAAATGGCCGATCACCAGCGCAACCATAGCTTCTTCAGCTTCGATTGTTGCCTGAAGAAAACTGCCGGACGGAATATTCACCGGCACCTTGCCGAAGGTAATCAACGGCTTTTTCGGTTCCAGAATAATCTCACCGTCAACGCTGAGACGGGCAAAGCCCAGCTCCATCATCAAAGGCGTGAGAATGCGGCGCGCCGCATCATCCGGTGTCGGGCAGCCGCTTGCTGCCAGATCAAGACCGGATTCAGTATCAGTAACCGTCAGCTTGAACGGCTTGGCACCATCGGCCAGATGAATGGCAACTTTACGCAGGTCATCCAGACGGGAGATAATCGCCGGAACAGTCACCGCACATTCGGAAATATTGATCAGCTCATGGCTCTGATGACGGTTAAAACCGAGCAGCAAACCGGCTTCGGTTTTGCGAATGGCGAATGTCGCACGGCGCCGGCTCTGCGGTGCGCATGGCACCAGTGGCGCCAGTTCATATTTCAGCCCGCGACCATCAAGGCTGGCTGCCACCAGTGAGCGCTTCCATGCCTGATAGGCAGACATTTCCCAGTGCTGCAAGGCGCAACCGCCGCAATCTTCAAAATGGCGGCAGGATGGTTCCACACGCTGTTCCGATGTTTCCAGCAAGGCCATCAGGCTGGCGCGGTTCTTATCCCGCGCAACATTGGCAACCTCACCTGGCAGGGTAAAAGGCACAAAAACCTGACCATCCGGCAGCTGGGCAACACCATCACCACCGGCACCCATCGCATTAATTGTAACACGCAAACTCATCAAACATCGTCCTTCGCGGCGGCAGCTTTGTTCTTCCTGCCTGCCAAAATATATTCCTGATTGCCGTCACCACCGGTAATCGGTGAGGCACAAAATCCTAAAGCCTGCCAGCCGGATTGCTCATTGAGCCAAGCCTGCAACTCCTGCGCAATCGTCTCACCCTGCGACGGGTCTTTGAGAATGCCGCCTTTGCCGATTGCCTCACGTCCTGCCTCGAATTGCGGCTTCACCAGCAGCAGACACCAGCCGCCATCGGCACAAAGGTCAAGCGCATTGGGCAGTGCCAGTTTCAACGAGATAAAGCTGACATCCGAGACAACAATCTCAATCTTGCGTTCTTGCAGATGGCTTACATCCAGCACACGGGCATTCAGCCCTTCGAGATTAGTAACGCGCTTGTCACCACGCAAAGTCTCATGCAACTGGTCATGACCGACATCCACGCAGATCACATGCTCTGCACCGCGCTCAAGCAGCACTTGTGTGAAACCACCGGTGGATGCACCGATATCCAGTGCTGCCTTGCCCTCAACCTCAAAACCAAAATGATCAAGCGCAGCCGTCAGTTTCAGTGCCGCACGGGAGACAAAACGGCTCGCCGGATCATCCACCGCTAATTCGGCCTGTGCCGTTACGATCTGACCGGCTTTTGTGACCACCTGACCATTCACGCGCACGGTGCCACGCGCTACCGCATCGCGCGCACGCGAGCGCGAGGCAAACAACCCGCGCTCCACCAGCGCCTGATCCAGGCGTATCTTATCTGTCTTTTCATTCATGCTGCCTCAATGAAGGAGACAGCAGCTTAGCGCAAGGTGTTTTATCCGCGCATGTCTATCAAGATGGCAAAGCCTGCCAGCAGATTATGCCCGCAGACCGCCACCTGCCTCACCGGTCAGCACATCACGTCCGAGCGCTGCAAAGGCCGCCCGCACGATACCTGCACTATCCAAACCTGCACGGGCATACATAGCCTCCGGTTTAGCATGATCCAGAAATGTATCCGGCAAGGTCAATGTGCGGACACGCAGACCATTATCCAGCGCGCCTTCATTGCTGAGATAATGCAGGACATGCGCGCCAAAGCCACCGGCTGCGCCTTCTTCAATCGTCAACAGCACCTGATGCTCTTTGGCGAGACGGCGGATCAGATCATGGTCCAGCGGTTTGGCAAAACGTGCATCGGCAACAGTGGTGGAAAGACCGGCTGCATCCAGCTCATCAGCAGCCGCAAGACATTCTTGCAAACGTGCGCCAAAACTTAAGATCGCAATCTTGCTGCCTTCACGGACAATACGGCCTTTACCGATTTCCAGAACAGTACCGCGTTCCGGCAGGTCAACACCAACACCATCCCCGCGCGGATAACGGAACGAAATCGGCCCATCTTCATATTCCGCAGCCGTGCGCACCATATGCACCAATTCTGCTTCATCCGATGCTGCCATCACCACAAATCCCGGCAGATTACTCAAAAAAGCAGTATCGAAACTCCCCGCATGAGTGGCACCGTCTGCACCAACCACACCGGCACGATCAATCGCAAAGCGCACCGGCAAATGCTGGATCGCCACATCATGCACTACCTGATCATAGGCGCGTTGCAGGAAGGTGGAGTAAATCGCTGCAAAGGGCTTCAAACCTTCTGCTGCCAGACCGGCGGCAAAAGTCACCGCATGTTGCTCTGCCATGCCGACATCGAAAGTCCGTTTCGGAAATGCCTGCCCGAAGAGGTTCAGGCCAGTTCCGTCCGGCATGGCCGCAGTCACAGCCACAACCTTCTCGTCATGACGCGCTTCTTCAATCAGCGCATTAGCAAAGACTTTTGTATAGCTCGGCGCATTTGCAGGCGGCTTTGATTGCTTACCGGTAATGACATCAAACTTGTTAACGCCGTGATATTTATCGGCTGCGGCTTCCGCAGGGGCATAGCCTTTGCCCTTCTTGGTCACCACATGCACCAAGACAGGCCCGTCAACATTATCGCGGATATTGGTCAGCACCGGCAGCAGATGATCGAGATTATGCCCATCTACAGGGCCGACATAATACATGCCCAGCTCTTCAAACATTGTGCCGCCGGCCCAGAATCCACGGGCAAACTCTTCCGTTTTACGGGCTTTATCCTGAAAAAATTTCGGTAATTTCTGGCTGATCTGCTTGGCCACTTCACGCAAGTTACGGTAGGTCGTACCGGATACCAGCCGTGCCAGATAGGCGCTCATTGCACCGGTCGGCGGCGCAATCGACATATCATTGTCATTGAGAATAACAATCAGGCGGGCATCCAGTGCACCGGCATTATTCATGGCCTCATAGGCCATACCGGCGGACATGGAACCATCACCAATCACCGCAATGACATTGCGCTTTTCGCCTTTGAGCTCACTCGCCACCGACATACCAAGACCAGCCGAAATCGAAGTCGATGCATGGCCGGTGCCAAAATCATCATACTCGCTTTCAGCACGTTTGGTAAAACCGGACAGACCGCCTTCCTGACGGATGGTCGGCATACGCTCACGGCGCCCCGTCAGAATTTTATGCGGATAGGTCTGATGGCCGACATCCCAGATCAGTCGATCATTCGGGGTATCAAACAGATAATGCAGCGCCACGGTCAGTTCGACCACACCAAGACTTGAACCAAGATGGCCACCGGTGCGGGACACAACATCAATCAGATCGGCGCGCAATTCATCCGCCAGTTGCGGCAATTGTGCAGGCGCAAGCTTTCGCAAATCTTCCGGTAAATGCACCTGATCCAGCAACGGTGTGTGCAACTTGTTATTAAAACCGGTCATCTGGAAAACCTTATTATTCTATGGACAGTTCAGGGCAGACGGAAACATATTTAAAAGGCTTTGTTTCCCATCTGCCGGTCTTTTGCAATCAACTATTTCAAATAGTTATTCAGGGAGCGGAATAAATTCCTCAGCATCCCCCGGAACAATATCAAAGCGGCGGCTACGCCACTCTTCTTTTGCCTGTTCAATACGTTCTTTTGATGATGAGACGAAATTCCACCAGATATAACGGCGGCTATCCATTGTCTCACCACCGAACACCATAATCTGCGCACCTTCAGTCGCAAAATTCTGTGGCACGGCTTCAATCACAATATCATCGCCCTGCCGGAAGGCCAGAAGCTGATTATCCGTAAACACTTCACCGGCAATACGAACCGCACCGCTTAAGATATAAATCGCCCGCTCTTCCTGTACAGCAGGTAAATGAAACTTCCCGCCAGCCTCGATGAAAACATCTGCATAAAGTGTGTCGCTATAGGTCGGCACATTGGACTTCAGTCCGTGCATGTCGCCAATCATCAGGCGCATGCGGAATTCTTTTTCCTGCAGCCACGGCAATTCCTGCACCGTATGATTGCTGAATTCCGGCGCCATGTTTTCATAACGCTCCGGTAGTGCAACCCATGTCTGCACACCGGAAATTCCGAGCGGTGCCCCACGCATTTCCTCTGGTGTGCGCTCCGAGTGCACAATGCCACGTCCGGCGGTCATCAGATTGACTTCACCCGGATTAATCACCTGCTCGGTGCCCAGACTGTCACGGTGACGAATATTACCGTCCAGCAGATATGTTACTGTTGAAAGACCAATATGCGGATGCGGCGCGACATCGAGTGCCTCGCCTGCACGCAATAAAGCAGGCCCCATCCGGTCGAAGAAAATAAAAGGCCCGACGAGACGACGCTTGGACGTCGGCAAAGCACGACGCACCTGCAGGCCGCCGACTTCGCTGGTACGCGGCACAATCAAAGTCTCAATTGCATCAATCGACTGAAGATCACCGGGAACCGGATCCTGACCAGGAAAAAAACTCACGAAGCAATCCTTTCAGCAAAATCCGACATTAAAAACTTCAATCACAATAACATAAAAAAGAGATGTTCGGAAATTTGCTTCCGGACATCTCATCACAAACCAGTCAGCAACAAAGAGTGCTTATTTCTGGCTAAGCATTTTCAGCAATTGCTGCATGTCCGGCACCTGACCATTGGCAGTCAGCTTGTCTACGATACCCGGTAGCGCAGCAGAAAGCTCTGCCAGCAAATCCTGTTCATTGACGCCAGCCTGACGCGCAATGTCAGAAATTGTATTCTGACCAAGCGCATTACCGAGCTGATCCGGTTCAATGGCTGCATTATTGCCACCGCCAACCCAGCTTTCAACTTTGTCGCCAAGACCAGCCTGTTTCAGCTGGTCAAGCAGACCACCCAAACCGCCGCTGCCCGCATTCGGTGCAGCTTGTCCGGCCGAACCGCCGCCCAGAACTCCGCCCAGCAAGCCACCCAGAACACCGCCTAAGCCGCCAAGGCCACCCGCCTGCGCATTATCCTGCTGATGGTTTGCGGCCTGTCCGCCGCCAAGCAGCCCGCCCAGAAGATCACCAAGACCACCACCGGATGGTGTTTGATCCGGCACCTGCGCCTGAGGCTGCTCATTCTCATCGGATTTACCGCTAAACATACGACCAACGAGCAAGGCACCCAATGCAATGAGAACCGGCTTGGTCAGGCTACCGCCCGGTACCGGTTCATTATTAGAAGAGTCACCACCAAAAAGGCCCATTTTATACTTCCTCCAAACCTGCGAAATGCCGGATAATGCTCAGCTTTACGTAAAAAAAATGACTTGGCAAGATTGTACCTTGCCAAACATGCATTGATATGGGAGCGTTTTACCGAGTTTCCAGAGCGAAACGTCACATATTTACCGACAGTTTTTGCTCTGTACTTTATCATTTTAGCATGTTTGCAGTTATAAATTCTGCATAAAACTGTAAAATGCTTTTGCGACACGGAGAAACAACAATGTCAGTGATCAGCTGGATTATTCTCGGTCTCATTGCCGGTTTTATCGGCAGCAAAATTGTCAATAAAAGCGGCCAGGGCATGCTGATGGATATTGTCCTCGGCATTGTCGGCGCGGTTATCGGCGGTGTTATTTTCAATTTCTTCGGGGCAGCCGGTGTTACCGGCCTCAATATTTACAGCCTGATTGTCTCGGTTATCGGGGCTGTAGTGGTGCTGTTCCTGTATCATGCCATCAGCGGGCAAAAGCAGCTGCGATAAATATAAACGGACACTATCATGCATTGGATTGAGCCATATATCGCCACCTATGGCTCAATTGCGCTGTTTATTATCATCTATTTTGAGAGCTTCGGTGCACCTGTACCCGGAGAATCTATTCTGATTGCTGCTTCCTTGCTGGCACAACAAGGCACATTATCTTTGCCTGTGATGCTTGTGGCTGTTTTTCTGGCTGCTATTCTCGGTGACAGCACGGGTTACCTGATCGGACATTTCGCCGGGCGCAAAGTGCTATTGCGTTTCGGCCCCTATGTGAAGCTCACGCCGGAAAGGCTTGAGAAATTTGAAGCGCTGTTTGAAAAATACGGTAGCGGCATTGTAATCACCGCACGGTTTTTCGCTATTCTCCGGCAATTGAACGGTATTATGGCCGGTGCTTTAAAAATGCACTGGCTGAAATTTGTGGCAGCCAATATTATCGGCGCGGCACTCTGGACACTGGTTTGGGGTGCAGGTCCCTATTATTTCAGCGCCTTTTTCCGTTCTCTTTTATAAGTAAACAATCATGATCCGCAAAACCGTTACCGCAGACCACGAAGCCAGCTATCCCGATCCGATCAGTGTCAAGCAAGGCGATGTCTTAAGGCTTACAGGTGAAGATTATAATTGGGACGGGCATTTATGGCTGTGGGCAATCAATGAACAAGGCAAAACCGGCTGGATTCCCGATACATTGGCCAGCCGCACAGCAGACGGCTGTTTTGCTCAGAAAGATTATTCAGCAATGGAACTGACCTGCGTGACAGGACAAGTGCTGGAGAGTTTTGATATCACTCATGGCTGGGCATGGTGCCGTTCACAGGACGGCAATGAAGGCTGGGTGCCGCTTAAAAATCTCTCATAATAAAACAATGCCTCATCTGTGAGGATGAGGCATAAAAATAAAACCATTTTGAAAAGATCTATTCCGAATCAAGCGGCTCGGTGCCGGTTGGCTGACCGTCGCGGTTGAGTTTAATCTTCTCAACCTTATCCTCTGCCGATTGCAACAATTTCTCACAATGATTTTTCAGCGCTTCACCGCGCTCATAAATCAGGATCGATTTTTCCAGAGGCACATCACCGCGTTCCAGATCATCAACAATTGTTTCCAGCTGCTTGAGCGCCTGTTCGAAGCTCATTACAGCAATGTCGTCATTGGAAGCTGGTCCGGTGGTGTTCGGCTCGGTCATAATTTATCCTTTCATCAAACGCGTAATATGCGCTGCGGCGGAAAAGGACAAGCCCTGTAAATCATATCCGCCTTCAAGAAAACTGATCAGCCGGTTATTGCAGAACCGGTCGGCGCGCTCCATCACCTGCCCCGTCGCCCAATCATAGTCGGCTTCAGTCAAATTAAGTTGAGCTAACGGGTCAAGATAATGACCATCAAAGCCCGCTGAAATCAAGATCAGATCGGGACGAAAATTATCAAGCGCCGGTAAAATACGCGTTGAAAACGCTTCACGAAATTCACGGCTTCCGCTATCGGCCTGCAAGGGCGCGTTGACGATATTGCCGACACCGGTTTCCTTCACCAAGCCAGTACCGGGATAAAGCTGCGACTGATGCGTTGAGCAAAATAGCACATCCCTATCCGCCTCAAAAATATCCTGTGTGCCGTTTCCATGATGCACATCCCAATCAATAATCGCCACGCGTTCCGCACCAAAATGGCTCTGTGCATAGCGGGCAGCAACTGCGACAGTATTGGTGATGCAAAAGCCCATCGCAGTGTCAGCAGTTGCATGATGTCCGGGCGGACGGGCAGCAATGAAAACATTATCCGCCTGCCCATTAAATACATCTTCCACCGCCGCAAGGGCAGAGCCAGTTGCCGCCAACACGGCATGCCAGCTTTGCGGGCTGACATAGGTATCCTGTCCGACATTCATGATCGGCTGCGCCATGCCTGAAGCTAATTGCTCTTCATCAAGCGGATCGGGAATTTGTGCTTTAATTTTCTTCAGATACGATGCCGGATGCACCAGACCTAAAGCACCTTCATCAGAAAAAGGCGCCTCCACCTGATCCAGCGCGTAATAATCATAGCCTTCCAGCACGCTGAATAAAGCGCGCAAGCGATCAGGACGCTCAGGGTGCCCTGCTGGTGTGAGATGCTCAAGAAAAACCGGATGCGAATAAAGTCTGGTTGCCATAATTCCCTATATCTGCCTGCTTAGAGCATAATTTCTTAAATCTAAATCAATTTAATAAATCATGCTCTAATTTTAAAGCGTTAGAGCTACCTATGTGCGCCAATCCGGCGCACGGCGCTCTAGTCAGGCAGAATAAAGTTACAAGATTTCAGTTTTAAGAATAGTAATACCGAAACCTTCCAAACCGACATAATGGCGTTCTTTGGAAGCCAGCAAGCGGATGGAACTAATCCCCAGATCTTTCAAAATCTGCGCACCCAGACCAATCTGGCGCCATTCTTCATCACGCGCTTGTGCTTCTTTGTGATCTTCCCTGTCGTGATGCTCCGCATGGCGGCGGGATTGCTCATTTTTACCAACGCCGACAGAACCTTCACGCAGATAAACCAGCACACCGCGCTTCTCCGCAGCCATGCGCTGCAAAACCTTATCTAGACCGGAATTGACGCTGAAAACATCTGTCAGCACATCTTCACGATGCAGACGCACCGGCACATCCTCGCCATCGCGGATATCACCGAATACCAGAGCCACATGCTGCATCGGCTCCCATGGCAGTTGATAGGTGAAAGCCTGAGCCTGACCGGCCAGCGTCTCTACCTCAGCCTCTCCCATGCGTACAATCAGCGTTTCCTTGCGCTGACGATAGGCGATCAGATCGGCGACTGTGATGCGATGCAGGCCATGCTTTTCGGCGAATTCAGTGACCTGAGGCCCGCGCATCACCGTGCCATCATCATTGACCAATTCGCAGATCACCCCAACCGGCGGCAGATTGGCAAGCTTGCACAGATCAACAGCGGCTTCCGTATGGCCGGAGCGCATCAGCACCCCGCCCTCACGGGCAACCAACGGGAAAATATGTCCCGGCCGTACAAAATCGGCAGGCCCTGCATTCGGGTTTGCCAGATTACGCACAGTCAATGTGCGGTCATCAGCAGAAATACCGGTTGTTGTGCCGTGTTTGTAATCAACAGTAATGGTGAAAGCAGTGGAATGCGGTGCATCATTTTCCGCTACCATCGCTGTCAGATTAAGGCGCTTGGCCTCTTCCTTCGGCATCGGCGTGCAGACAATGCCGGATGTATGGCGCACGATGAATGCCATTTTCTCCGCTGTGCAATGCACCGCTGCTACAATCAGATCGCCTTCGTTTTCACGCCCGTCATCGTCCATAACAACAATGATTTCGCCGCGCTCGAAAGCGCGCAATGCATCAACAACCTGCTTCTGATTATAGCTCATTCCTCACCCCTTTTATCATCGCATAGGTCTTAGGGCCATTGAAAGGAAGTGGATAGGCAGCCTTAACCTCAAAACCTAAACGCTCATAAATCCTGACATTAGCTTCATCTGACGTTTCCAGAAAAACCGGATATCCCTGTTTTTCTGCCATTTCGAGGCCGGGCTCTATCACTGCACGCCCAAGTCCTTTTCCCTGCGAAGCAGGATCAACAGCAACAGAACCTAAAAACCAACATGGAAACAGTGGACGTTCCTTTGCCATAACCGCTTCCGAGGCTTGCATAATTTCTGCCCTTGATCCGGCAATCGCAGCTAATTTGGCTGCAAACGGGATAAAAACCGCTGCAGCATCTTCAATATCCGGTGCTGTCCAGATGGAAACAGCAGCACCATCACCCGCTGTCCATACATGACCGGCAGCCAAACCAACATCCCGCAGAAAAGCCTCCTGAAAGGATCGCAAGCGATTTGAATAATCATCCTCAGCCAGAAAATGCCGCATCAGGCTATAATCATCAAACGCAGAAGTTAAAGTTTCAATCACCCGCTCTGTTTGTAAAGGCGATAATTTCTTACCATCGAGAACAGTCATGTCTTTTCCTGTGCGTTGCTGTCTGACGCGGCCTGTCTGGCCCCATATTTATCAAACGCGGCCGGTCTGGCCGCGGTGGCGCAGATAATGGTCTGCAATTGCGCAAGCCAGCATCGCTTCACCGATCGGCACGGCGCGAATGCCAACGCAAGGATCATGACGGCCTTTGGTCATCACATCCACCTCGTTTTTATCCACATCAATCGAACGGCGTGTGGTGAGAATGGACGAAGTCGGCTTCACAGCAAAGCGTGCAACAATCGGCGCACCGGTTGCGATACCGCCGAGAATACCACCGGCATTATTCGACAGGAATACAGGATTACCATCCGCATCAACGCGCATTTCATCGGCATTTTGCTCACCGGTCAGCGTTGCAGCCTCAAAACCATTACCGATTTCCACGCCTTTAACCGCGGGAATCGACATCAGATGCGAGGCAATATCCTGATCCAGCTTGGCATATAGCGGCGCACCGATACCGGCAGGCACACCTTCAGCGACAACTTCGATCACTGCGCCGATGGATGAACCGCTTTTACGGATACCATCGAGATAGTCTGCAAACAGCTCGACCGAGCCTGCATCCGGCGTGAAGAACGGATTATTATCCACTTCTGCCCAATCCCAGCGGGAGCGGTCAATTTTGTGAATACCCATACCAACCAGTGCTGCGCGTACAGTCAGCCCCGGCACAACTTTACGGGCAATGGCACCGGCTGCAACACGGGCTGCGGTTTCACGCGCAGAAGAACGGCCACCACCGCGATAATCACGCAAACCGTATTTTACGTCGTAAGCATAATCCGCATGACCCGGACGATATTGACGAGCAATTTCGCCGTAGTCCTTGGAACGCTGATCGACATTCTCAATCATCATGGAAATCGGTGTGCCGGTGGTGGTCATAACACCATCTTCACTGGTCAACACACCCGACAAGACACGCACCTGATCCGGCTCGCGGCGCTGCGTGGTATATTTTGACTGACCCGGCTTGCGCTTATCAAGATAGGTCTGAATTTCAGCTTCGGTGAATTGAATGCCCGGAGGGCAGCCATCAATAACACAGCCAAGCGCCAGCCCGTGGCTTTCACCCCAGGTTGTCACGCGGAAAAGATGGCCAAAGCTGTTATGCGACATAGAAAACCCCAAGATTGAACCGGTTCTGTGCGGTTCATTTTAATTTCAGTTTGGTGATCTGTTTCTATTCATCTTTTAAGCAGCGGTCAAACAGCAGAAAGGCAGGAACGCAAAAAACCGGCTGATTAACGTTACTCTCCATAACCACACCCCGTCAGCTGAAACAGTTGCATAAATCCGCGGATATGTTTTAGTCTCCGGCAAAAGCGATTTTCAGCACGCAGGCCGTTCAAATGCCATAATTGGCTTGCAATTTTGCGTTCACGATTTCATCAGGCACAAGGATATCTCATGCGTATTTTGGCCATTCTTACATTGCTACTCGCTCCTTTTTTTGCCGGCACCGCTCTGGCCGATGATGCCGAAGGCAAGATCACGACAATCAATGAAGATGCAGAAACCATCACGCTGGATAATGGCAAAGAATACCGCCTGCCCGGAGAGTTCGACTATAGTGCGATTGAAAAAGGCATGAAGGTTATTGTCACTTATGATCTCGTCGACAATGTACGCTATATCAGCAACATTGATGAAACGGACGGCTAGAGTATAATTTTAAAGTGCTAGAACGACCCTTGTATGCCAAATCTGGCAAACATCGCTCTGATCACTCAACCATCAACGCATAAAAAAAGCGCCGTTTCCGGCGCTTTTTTATTTATTCAAATCCACTCAAGGTGATTATTCTCAAGCTTCAGGATTTTATCCTGCGGTACCGGCAGATGCGCTGCATCCTGACCGCTCATGCCCTCAATCAAATAGAACAGAGTGCGGATACACCCGCCGTGAGTGACGCAAACCGTCTTGCCCTGAACAGTTTCAAGCCATTGAGCAATACGTTTTGAAAGACCCATATAGCTTTCAGCCTGCTCACCCGGTGGCACAAAGTTCCACTTATCGCGTTCACGCTGCTGCAAAAGCCCCGCATTGCCGACACCGGCAGCTGCGAACTCTTCCATCATGTGTCCCTGCCAGTCACCGAAATGCACTTCCATCAGTAGCGGATCGGTGCGGTAGGCCAGCGGATCAAGCCCCATACGGGTGCGGATACGCTCCATCGTTTCACGGGTACGGCGCAGAGGACTTGCAACAAAGTCAAACCCTTCTGCGGTTCCGATCAGTGATTTCAGCATATCACCATTGCGGTCAGCCTGTGTGCGGCCATGGTCATTGATGTCAATGTCCATCTGCCCCTGCACACGCTGCGAGACATTCCAATCTGTCTCGCCATGACGCGAGAAGTAAATGATTTCCCGTGCCATAGTTCTCACCTTAGTCCTTAACGACCGAAATATCCGGCGCATCCACAGCCTTCATACCAATGGTATGATAGCCGCTGTCAACGTGATGCACTTCACCGGTCACCGAACGGGACAGGTCGGAAAGGAAATACAGGCCGGAATCACCAACTTCATCAATGGTCACAGTGCGACGCAGCGGTGCGTTATACTCGTTCCATTTCAGAATATAACGGAAATCGCCAATACCCGAAGCAGCCAAAGTTTTGATCGGGCCAGCGGAAATCGCATTAACGCGGATATTCTGCGGACCAAGATCAACAGCCAGATATTTAACACTGGCTTCAAGCGCTGCTTTGGCAACACCCATGACGTTGTAGTTCGGCATAACTTTTTCTGCACCATAATAGGTGAGTGTCAGCATGGAACCGCCGTCAGCCATCAGTTTTTCCGCGCGCTTAGCCAGCGCTGTGAAGGAATAAACCGAGATCAGCATGGTGTTCGTAAAGTTTTCTGCTGATGTATCGACGTAACGACCGGTCAGCTCATCCTTGTCAGAGAAGCCAATGGCGTGAACGAGGAAGTCCAGCTTGCCCCATTCCTTTTCGATCAAAGCAAAAACTGCATCCATGGATGCATCGTCAGTCACATCGCAATGGCCGCAAAGCAGTGCGTCCAACTCAGCAGCGAGCGGCTCAACGCGCTTCTTCATTGCATCGCCCTGATAGGTCAAAGCAATCTCAGCACCGGCATCCCGGGCAGCTTTGGCAATACCCCAGGCGATAGAGCGGTTGTTGGCCAGACCCAAGATCAGCCCGCGTTTTCCTTGCAACAAACCGGATTTGGTGGTCATGCACCATACCTCATAAAAATATCATCTGAATAGCTGCCTATCGCATAGCACAGCAGCAGCTTCAAGCAAGGACGGTAATTTTTGTCCTCCGTCCCCTTGAAAGCGGCTGTTTCAATGCAGATATCAGCTGATTGTTTCTATTATGTAACGGTTCTGCCCAAGAATAGAAAGCAGTATTTGCGGGCACGATTCCGCCCGCAAATCACTTTATTTTGCCTCAAACCAGTTCATTTCCGACTAAAAATGACGGTACACCTCAATCATTGTGGCCGCTCAGCACCTTAACCGGCACGCGACCGGAACAATGATTCGAGTTCTTCATCACCGTTTTCCGGCAGCATAATCTGGATATGCACGAACAGATCCGCCGCATCGCCGGTTTTGTTCGGCAAACCTTTGCCTTTCAGGCGCAGGATTTTGTCCGAGCTTGACCAAGCCGGAATGCGCACAGCCACACGACCGTTCAAAGTTTCAATTTCCGCACGCGAGCCCAGCACGGCATCGCTCAGCTGCACTGGCAGATCGAGATGCAGATCGCGGCCATCCAGCCGGAAGCGCGGATGTTTCCTGAA
The DNA here is from genome assembly GCA_900470735.1 of Hyphomicrobiales bacterium. Classification (GTDB taxonomy): domain Bacteria; phylum Pseudomonadota; class Alphaproteobacteria; order Rhizobiales; family Rhizobiaceae; genus Pseudochrobactrum. The sequence continues at coordinate 375,673 of UCCC01000001.1, forward strand.
ATTAATCGTCACCAGCGCATCACCGTCAACGGCACCGGGGATAGTTTCCCCCTGCCCTTTGAGGCGAATGGTCTGACCGTCCTCAACATAGGCCGGCAGCTTGATTGACAGTTTCTTGCCATTCGGGAACACGGCTTCAACTTTTTCAGCACCGGCAGCCTGCTCAAGCGTCACAGAAATTGATGCCTTCAGATCAGGCGCTTTGGCCGGGGCACGGCTACGGGTGCGACCGCCACCGGCAAAACCACCGCCAAAGATGCTGCTCAGAATATCCTCTGCGCCGTCAAAGCCGCCTTGCTGAAAACCACCGCCAGAAGCACCGCGACGGAAACCGGCGAAAGGATCGCCCTGCTGGCCGCCATAGCCGTGACCGGCAAAACCGGCAGGTTTACCTTCCGCATCAATCTCACCACGATCAAACTGGCCGCGCTTGTCTTTGTCACCGACGATTTCATAGGCCTGATTAATTTCGGCAAATTTCTCCTGTGCCTTCGGATCATCCTGATTTTGGTCAGGGTGATACTTCTTGGCCAGTTTACGAAAAGCAGATTTTATTTCTTCAGGCTTCGCCGTTTTAGCGACGCCCAATACGCTATAGGGATCGCGCATAGTATTCCTTTATCGTTGCGGTGACTGCACAAACGGAATCACCAGTAAATTGCTCCAAATCATAGCGCATCCGGCGCACTTGTCCGCAAAGATTAAATAGCTGATCTGCTTTATGAAAATCGGCAGCAATCTGGGATAAGCTCCGGCATGCTTTTACAATCCAATATGCGCATCAGTGCGCAATTTTTCCAGAGACGCGCAGCGAAATAGTGCAATTACGTTATGAAAACAGAGAGTTCAGCGCATTTTACTCATTCAGAGTGGCGCAAAAGAGGTCAAAGCCCATGCGCCGCCCTGCGCCATGCAGGCCTGTCCGCGATAAAGTGCTGCACCGTCAAAAGCCTCACGCGAGGTTTCAAACTCACGGCACAGACCGGCTTCGGTCTTTTTCTCAGCAACAGTGGTGATGGTACCCTGACTGCCGGTATCGGGATTAGCCCAAGGAATAGGCGTCTTGCCCCATTGCGTAAAATTCAGTGCGGATACGACATTCCGGATCGTATTCTGATCCGACATTTTGCTGCTGTCCGTGACTTCCGTGACAGGCTGCTTATTCACTGAACCGGTAATCGTGCTTTTATCAGGGACCGCTTTTTCAAGATCAAAACCGGACATGGCACAACCGGAGAACAGCGCAACAGCTCCAAAAACAACCAGAAACCGGCATGAAACACCTTGCCTGTACTGCAAGAAGTGATTTTTCCGTAATTCTGTTGTCGTCTTTGTGACTGGCAAATGATCGTCCTGACCGGCTGGGAACGGGGTTATCCTATAAGATCATCCCGCATTAATGTAAATCAGACATTTGTTATGAACCAACCCGTGTTAACAAGCAGTGAGTTTGCAGGGTAAACAAATCATTACTCTGCGTCAAAGCCTCCGGCCTGCAGTTTTCACAGCAATTCAAAATGCTGATAACAAGATTATTCCCGCACAACGCTTTCTTGTGTTTTTCCTGATTATTTCTTGATCTGGCGCCCCATACTCACAGTCGTTCTGGGCCGGTTTTTGAAAAAATATTCAGTTTACGGGACTTCACAAGCCCGGACAGCCATGTAAGGTATGCGCGTTATAATTACGGCGCAGCCTAGAGCATGTCGCGCTCAAATGAATTCATTTGAGCTACCGCGAACATGCGACAATTAAAAGAATCTAGAGCGAGCACTGCGATTCAACATGAACGTAAACCGCTCTAGCAGCGCCTTCGCCGAACCGGCCAAAGCTTTCTGCTTTGATAATTTAAGTGAACAAACCGATATGACAACATCCGCCGATGATTTCACCGCTGCAACCGAACCTTTCCGCCTGTTTGCAGAATGGATGCAGGATGCAACCAAATCCGAACCAAACGACCCGAATGCCGTTGCCGTTGCTACCGTCGACGAGAACGGTTTACCGAATGTGCGTATGGTTCTGCTGAAAGATTTTGACGAGCACGGCTTTGTTTTCTATACCAATTATGAAAGCCAGAAGGGTCAGGAAATCCTGTCCGCGGGTAAAGCAGCCATGTGCTTTCACTGGAAATCTCTGCGCCGCCAGATCCGTGTACGCGGCCCTGTCGAGCAGGTAAGTGCTGAAGAAGCAGATACCTATTATCAGTCACGTCCGCGCGGCAGCCGCATTGGCGCATGGGCATCAAAGCAGTCCCGCCCGCTGGAAAGCCGCTTCGCACTGGAAAAAGCGGTTGCAGAATATACCGCGCGATTTGCAATCGGTGAAATTCCGCGTCCTGAATATTGGTCAGGCTTCCGCATCAAGCCGACTTACATCGAATTCTGGCACGACCGCCCGTTCCGCTTGCATGATCGCCTGATCTTCAAGCGCGATACACCGGAGGGCGATTGGACTACTCAGAAATTCTATCCGTAAATAACAAAAAAGCCGCGTCTGAGACGCGGCTTTTTTATTTGCAGCGATGCAACAAGTTCAGATCACCGGTTTGATCACAACCCACAAAGAGCCAAGCACCAAACCGGCAAAAATCAGCCAACCGACAATATTGTTGGAACGGAACAGACGCAGGCACTGTTCTGGATTATCAATATCCAGCACAATAATCTGGCGATACAGATGCACACCGGCGGCCAGCAAACCAGCGAGTGCAGGCATCGGCACCTCAGCCGAGGCAAAAGCCCAGGCAAAGCAAATCAATGCACCACCATAGAGCAGCATCAGTGCCAGCTTGGTTTTCTCACCAAACAAACGTGCCGTTGAGCGCACGCCGACCAGCGCATCATCTTCTTTATCCTGATGTGCGTAGATTGTGTCATAACCAACCGTCCACATGATCGCGCCAACATAAAGCAGCACAGGTGCAAGTGTTAAAGAACCGGCCTGTGCCGACCATGCCACCAGCGCGCCCCATGAGAAGGCCATACCCAGCACCAGCTGCGGCCAGTCGGTAATGCGCTTCATGAACGGATAGGCTGCAACAATCACCAGTGAGGCAAAGCTCAACGCCACGGTAAACCAGTTGAATTGCAGCACCACCGCAAGCCCGACCAGACATTGCAGGGCTAAAAACAGCCATGCCTGTTTGCGGCTCACCTGACCGGACGGCAACGGGCGGGAACGCGTACGTGCAACTTTATCGTCAATATCCTGATCGGCCAGATCATTCAGCGTGCAGCCTGCACCGCGCATGGCAATGGCACCAACCAAAAACAGCGCCATATGCCAGAGCGACGGCAAAACCGTCCAGACATCATCACCTGCTTTGGCACCGGCACTCGCGACCATGGCCGCCGACCACAGACATGGCCAGAGCAGCAATTGCCAGCCAATCGGGCGATCCCAACGGGCAAGCTGCGCATAAGGCCACAGGCTTGGCGGCAACAAACGATAGACCCAATGGCCGGACGGAGCGTCCATAACTTTGCCTGTTTGGCCGCGCGCCTGAATCTGAACCATTTATGCAAACCTTTCGCAGTTGCATTCTTATAAATGCTTTCAAATTCTCTAACGATTTCGTAAAGGAGGAGCAAGCCTGAAGCACATCCAAGCCTGAAGTACATCATGGAGAAATGCCTGTGACCACGTCTTCCTCAGAAGCTCTTAAAGTTCTGCTCATCGGCTCCGGTGGCCGCGAACACGCTCTTAGCTGGAAACTGGCAGCTTCCCCGCTGCTCGGCACACTCTACTGCACACCGGGCAACCCGGGCATTGCAGATCATGCCACGCTGATTGATCTCGACATTGATGATCATGATGCCGTGATTGCCTTCTGCCACAGTTTCGAGATTGATCTGGTTGTTGTCGGCCCTGAAGCACCACTGGTCACCGGTATTACCGACCCATTGCTGAAAGCAGGCATTAAAGTATTCGGCCCTTCACAGGCCGCCGCCCAGCTTGAAGGCTCCAAAGGTTTCACCAAAGACCTTTGTGCCCGTTTTGATATTCCGACCGGCAGCTATGGCCGCTTCAACAACGCCCCGAAGGCCAAAGCCTATATCCGCAAACAGGGCGCCCCAATTGTCGTTAAAGCCGACGGTCTCGCCGCAGGCAAAGGCGTGGTTGTCGCCATGACTTTAGAAGAAGCGCTGGATGCGGTAGATGCCTGTTTTGAAGGCCATTTCGGCGATGCCGGTGCCGAAGTTGTGGTTGAAGAGTTTCTCGACGGTGAAGAAGCCAGCTTCTTCTGCATTTGTGACGGCACAACCGCTTTGCCTTTTGGCAGCGCGCAAGATCATAAACGCGTTGGCGACGGCGATACCGGCGCCAATACCGGCGGTATGGGCGCTTATTCCCCTGCTCCGATCATGGATGAAGCCATGACGGAACGGGTGATGAAGGAACTGATTGAACCGACCATGCGCGGCATGGCTGAAATCGGCTCACCTTTCAGCGGCGTGTTGTTTGCCGGTCTGATGATCGGCAAAGATGGTCCGAAGCTCATCGAATATAATACACGCTTCGGCGACCCTGAATGTCAGGTGCTGATGACCCGCCTCAAAGACGACCTGCTCGTGATTATGCTGGCAGCGGCCAATAATATGCTGAACCAGCTTTCAATCCGCTGGAGCGATGAGGCCGCCCTCACTGTTGTTATGGCAGCAGAGGGCTATCCGGCCTCGCCGCGCAAAGGCACAGTCATCAAAGGTGTGGAAGACGCCGATGCTCTGCCGGATGTGAAAGTGTTCCATGCTGGCACCGTGCATAAGGACGGCGATTTGCTGGCGAATGGCGGACGCGTTCTCAATGTTACCGCCACCGGAAAAACAGTTTTTGAGGCACAGGAAAAAGCCTATCAGGCAGTTTCCAAAATCGACTGGCCGGAAGGTTTCTGCCGTAAAGACATCGGCTGGCGTGCCGTTGAGCGTGAGAAAACAGCCTAGGTATAGCTTTTTTAAAACCCGCCTTACCGGCGGGTTTTTTCTTATTTGCACGTCCGGAGAATTTATTGACGTTTACGTAATAAGCCGATACCAATAATCATTAAGGAGAACTGTGGCTGCATTCTTTCACGCGAATGCGCCAAACGGAGGAAGCAGATGTATCGCGCACCACTGAATCAGATCAGCCAGACACTCAATCAGGTTGCAGACCTGCCGGAGCTTTTGAAAACAGAGCTTTTCTCTGAGCTTTCGCCGGATATTGTCGATGCGATTTTGCAGGAGGCTGCCAAATTCAGTGAGACACGCATCACACCGCTACGCACTAAAGGCGACCAGCAAGGCGCAACCCTTAAAGATGCACAAGTCACAACGACAGAGGGCTGGCAGGCACTCTATAAAGACTGGACGGAGGGCGGCTGGAACGCACTGACCGGTGATCCCGCCTATGGAGGTCAGGGGCTGCCAACACTGCTCTCGGTCGCGGTTGCGGAAATGTGGAATTCCGGCTCTCTCGGTTTTGCCATTGCCTCCACCCTGACCATGGGCGCGGTGGAAGCACTGGAGCACCATGCCAGTGATGCGCTGAAAAATACCTATCTTGAAAAGCTGATTTCCGGCGAATGGTCCGGCACCATGAACCTCACCGAGCCGCAAGCCGGTTCAGATCTTGGTGCTTTGCGCAGCCGTGCTGAACGGGCAGATGACGGCAGCTACCGGATTTTCGGGCAGAAAATTTTCATCACCTATGGCGAGCATGATCTGACCGACAATATCGTGCATCTTGTATTGGCACGCCTGCCCGATGCACCGGCAGGCACCAAGGGAATTTCACTGTTTCTGGTGCCAAAATATCTGGTCAATGAAGACGGCTCACTTGGCGCGCGCAATGATGTATTCTGCGCAGGGCTGGAAGAAAAACTCGGCCTCCACGCTTCACCAACCTGCACGATGATTTATGGTGACGGCTTTGGCGATATGGGTGAAAAAGGCGCTGTCGGCTATCTGATCGGCGAAGAACATAAGGGCCTCGCCTGCATGTTCACCATGATGAACAATGCCCGCCTGCTGGTTGGCATTCAGGGTGTTGCTGTAGCGGAAGCGGCCTACCAAAAAGCACATGCCTATGCAGCAGAACGCCGACAGGGACGTTCTTTAAATGCAGCCAAAGGCGCTGAGATGAGCCCAATCATCGAACATCCGGATGTAGCGCGCATGTTGCTGACCATGAAGGGTCTGACACAAACCTCGCGCTCGATCTGCTATGCGACTGCGCAGGCACTCGATATGGCAAAGGCCGATCCTGCCAATGGCACATTCTGGGCAAACCGCGCCAGTCTGCTGACCCCACTAGCTAAAGCCTTCTCTACCGATACCGGCGTGGATGTCGCCTCTCTCGGCGTTCAGGTGCATGGCGGCATGGGCTATATTGAAGAAACCGGCGCTGCCCAATTATTGCGCGACGCCCGCATTCTCCCGATTTATGAAGGCACCAACGGTATTCAGGCCATAGATCTGGTGATGCGTAAACTGCCATTGGAAAATGGCGGGCATATTCATGGTTTCCTGCAGGAATTGCGGGACATTGCCGAACAGGCCAAGGCATCGGATACACTGAAAACTATCGCACCGCAGCTTGAAACCGTTTTGGACACAGCGGAAGAAACCACGCGCTTTCTGCAAGACTGTATTGTACAAGGCGACAGCCAGACCGCGCTTTGCGGCGCCACCGCCTATCAGCGCCTGCTATCTCTGACAGTTGGCGCGCTGTATCTGGCCAAAGCCGGATTGCATGACGGGAATACAGCCGCACTGGCAGCCTTCTTCGCACAAAATACCTTGCAGGAAACCGCAGGGCTGAAACAGAGCGTTCTCAATGGTGCAACCAGCCTGACACAGGCAACCAAGCTTCTGCAGGATATTTGACGATGAGCGAATTTATTAAAACAGAACGCCACGATGCCGTGCAGATTATCCGCATGAACCGTCCGGATAAGAAGAATGCTATCACTCGTGATATGTATCACGGCATTGCCGATGCTTTGAGACAGGCAGACAATGATGACAGTATCCGCGTCAATGTGCTGCTCGGCCTGCCCGGTGCCTTCTCTGCCGGTAATGATATGCAGGATTTCATGACCGCGGCTATGTCTCAGGGCAGTCTCGGCGGCGAAATTGTCGATTTCCTGCATACATTATCCCAATCCCGCAAACCTCTGATTTCCGGCGTTGATGGTCTGGCGATTGGTGTAGGCACGACGCTAAATCTGCATTGTGATCTGACTTTTGCTACACCGCGCGCTGTTTTCCACACCCCGTTTGTTGATCTCGGGCTCGTACCGGAGGCAGGTTCAACACTGCTTGCCCCCGGAATCATGGGGCATCAGCGTGCCTTTGCTCTGCTGGCAATGGGTGAGGCTATGAGCGCTGAACAGGCACTTGAAGCCGGCATTGTCTGGCGTATTGTGGCGGAAGATGTGCTGGAATCAGAAGTACTGAACGCTGCACAAAAACTGGCAGCACGCCCGCCAACGGCTCTGCAACTGACCCGCGAGCTCATGAAAAGCCAGCCTGAACCGCTGAATACTCGTATTGACCGTGAAGCACAGATTTTCGCAGATCGTCTGAAATCTGCGGAAGCCGCACAGGCTGTCGGCGCATTCCTCTCCCGCAAAAAATGAATAAAAAAAGACCGTATATCCGGAAAGATATACGGTCTTTGCATGTTCTGTGACTGGAGATCACATATTCAGTTCGCAGTTTCGCGTAATATTATTAATTTTTATACCTGCAGTGCCATGACGGCCATTCACATTCCCGCGAGCAGTCATTTCAGTGTTTTTCACACGCGAGCAATAATCTCTGGTCTCTTTTATACGCGAGCAATAATCTCACGGCCGGAAATCTTCAAAGTTACGCCCAGCGAACCGGTTTTACGGCGCGCCAGAAAACGTGGACGACGACGGCGCTGTTCCTGTCCCTGACGGCGCTCTGTGCTGGCCGAAGCGGTTACGCCACCGATTGTGTCATGCACAGGACGCGCAACACCATCAGCTTCAACCAGCAACATCGGCAATTTGTAGGCATTTGCCCATGCATGCCAATCCGCAGCTACATCATCCAGATCATGTGCAACCAGCAGCGGCACAGACATTTGCGGGTCTTCGTGCATCAGTTCCAATGTCACAGTAATCAGACCGTGTTCATCCTCAACTGCACGCGCTGTTACACCCAGAAATACATGCGCAGGCAGCGCCACAGACATTGGCAGGCCGCTCGATGGCAGAACACGTCGCAGTACTGCGCCACGTTCATTGATCGTGAAGGTCACATCTTCCTGCTCGCCCGTTGAAGCATAGGAAATGCTCTGCGGGAACTGCGAAGGATCGAGACGGATCTCTCTGCTCGCCCAAACTGGTTTGTCCTGTTTTTCCAGCATCTGGTTCATCGTTTTCTTGCCCTGTACCTTCTGAGAACCGCTGTTATTGTTTTACTGTCGGTTCTTTTTTCTATCGGACCTTTGTGGTCTCGTTGGATGCAAGAATAGCGTACAGAGCTCCCAATCTGCTTAAATGACAGGGTTAATGCTTCTGTCTTTGGCAAAATGGTTTACAGATTCCAACCACAGTTAAGACTTCAGCAAGGGCTGTAAACACAGCTTAACCCTGTGAAACCGGTAAATATTTATGATTTTTAACAAGAGCTAAATAAACAGAGCCTGCTGTACCTTTTCAGCGCCTTTTTTCATAGTTAAAGGCGTTTAGTTCTGAATATTCTCTGAATTTCACTATAGCCCAGCAACCAGTTGTTAAGGCTGCGCCTGTGGACATTAAATCCGCATTAAACACGCTTGTTGCGTATCAATCTTTTGCTAACCGCAATTTTTCAGTTCAAAATGTGGATATTTACCGCTCGTTTATGATGAGCGGTGTGTAACACGGCCTCTTTTTAACAATTGAGCCGCCGCTTCTTAACGAAACGGCGGCTCAATCTTTAAATTTTAACAAGGCTCAGCTCAAAGCAGCTTGTCCGGGTTCATAATATTCTTCGGATCAAAAGCCTGCTTAATCCGGCGCATCAGTTCCAGCGCCAGCGGCTGTTTAAAGGCACGCAATTCTTCACGCTTCAACGCGCCGATACCGTGCTCTGCGGAGATAGAGCCATTATAGCGCATGACAATCGTATGGATGCGATGGTTCAGCTCATGCCAGCGCGCCAGAAAAGCCTGTTTATCCGCCTCGACCGGCTGCGAAACATTATAATGCAGATTGCCGTCGCCAATATGGCCGAAACAAACCACACGTGCAGACGGGATCATCTCTTCAACTGCAATCGCCGCTTCTGCAATGAATACAGGGATGGAGGCAACAGGCACCGAGATATCGTGTTTGATAGAGCCACCTTCCGGCTTCTGCGCCGGAGACATTTCTTCGCGCATTTTCCAGAACAGATCAGCCTGCGCACCATTTTGTGCAATGGCGGCATCCTGTACCAGTCCGCTCTCGAAACCTTCACTCAGGATGGCTTCCAGCATTTCCTGTGCATCAGTTTCGGAACGGGCAGAGGAAATCTCGGCCAGCACATACCAAGGATAAGCACTTTCCAGCGGGTCACGCGCTTCTGCAATATGGCGCAGAATAAATTCCATGCCGATACGCGGCATGAGTTCAAAACCGGTCAGCGCCTGCCCTGCCTGAGCAGTTGCCAAACAGAAAAGCTGCACCACATCTTGCACCGACTGCAATCCGACATACGCGACTGCCTTGCCTTTCGGCTGCGGATGAATTTTCAGCACCGCCGCAGTGATAATGCCAAGCGTACCTTCCGCACCGATAAACAGATCACGCAGATCATAACCGGTATTATCTTTTTTCACACGACGCAGATCATTCAGCACCTGCCCGTCGGGCAAAACCACTTCAAGTCCAAGGCATAATTCGCGCATATTGCCATAGGCAAGCACAGCCGTGCCGCCCGCATTAGAAGAGAGATTGCCGCCAATCTGACAGGAACCCTCTGCCCCCAAAGACAACGGAAACAGCCGTCCTGCATCCTGCACAGCTTCTTGCAAATTTTGCAGGATAACACCGGCTTCGACCGTGACGAGATTGCCGGTCGTGTCAATATTGCGGATTTGATTGAGCCGCGACAGTGAGAGAATGATCGCTCGCCCGCTGGTATCCGGCTGTTGTGCGCCGACAAGTCCGGTATTGCCGCCCTGCGGCACCACAGGTGTTGCTGTCTCATAGGCCAGCTTCATAATGGCCGACACTTCATCCACCGTTGCAGGGCGCAGAACCAAAGCAGCGCGGCCATGAAACAGCTCTCGCGGTTCGCTCAAATAAGAAATCTGATCAGCAGGATCGCGCAGTGCGTTTTTCTCTCCGACAATTGCCGTGAAACGCGCAATCAAATCATCTGACATCGTCATCATCTGTTTCCGCCCAAGCTCAATTAATCACACGGTGCAGCAGCCCAAATTCAACTAATCGCGCGGCGCAGCCGCGCGGGATAAGCGATCATTAATTGCCTCGCCCAAACCATGATGCGGCACCGGTTCAACGGCAATCGTCTTCGCCCCTGCCGCATCCAGCCGCTTCATATAATCGAACAAATGTACGGCAGCCTCGTGGAGATCACCGGAAGGGCTTAAATTTAACATCGCAACGGCTTTATCCGCACCAGATGCGCGCTGCGCCCCAAAAGCCAGCAGGGCCTCCCCGTCACGCACTTCCGAGACATTCAACCGCATCGCGGCATCCGGTGCATAATGTGACGCCATCATCCCCGGTGCCTGAATAGCCGCACGCTGATCCAGACGATGCAGCGGCTCACCGATGAAAGCCTCAATCTCTTCTGCTGCCAATCCGCCCGGACGCAGCAGAAAAGCCTGACCATTTTCAATTTTAACGATGGTGGATTCCAGCCCGACAACACAGGCACCGCCATCAACAATCAGGTCGAGTTTAGCGCCCAGATCATCCTGCACGGCCTGTGCCGAAGTGGCACTGATACGGCCGGAGCTATTGGCGCTCGGTGCTGCCAGCGGGCGATCAAGCGCGGCAATGATTTCAGCAATCGGTCCGCGCGGCATACGAATGGCCAGTGTTGTGAGACCCGCAGTTACCAGCGGATGAATTGCAGCACCTTCCCGCAGAGGCAATACCAGTGTCAACGGACCCGGCCAGAACTTTGCTGCAAGTCTACGGGAGATATCATCAAACACCACATAGCGCTCGGCCATATCAAGCGTCGCCATATGGGCAATCAACGGATTGAAATGCGGTCGTCCCTTGGCAGAGAAAATGCCGGCAACCGCACTGCCATTGGTGGCATCTGCCGCCAGACCATAAACAGTCTCTGTCGGCAAGGCTGCAAGTTTGCCTGCGCCCAACACCTCAGCAGCAATTTGTAAATCGGACGGCTCTGTACTGATAATTTGCGCCATTCCGTTTCTCTCCTGCATATTTCTACGAAAAAGCCCTGCCGAAGTCTTTTCTGCGGCAGGGCTTCAAGACGATATCATCCAGATAACATCAGCGTTTTTTCTTTGCGCGGCTGGCAAAAGGATTTTCCGAAGTACGCAACGACAAACGGATCGGCACGCCCGGCATTTCGAATGTATCACGCAGACCATTGATCAGATAACGCACATAAGATTGCGGCATCACATCAGGGCGCGAGCACGACACCATAAAGCCCGGCGGACGGGTCTTAACCTGTGTCATATATTTCACTTTAAGACGACGGCCAGCCACTGCCGGTGGCGGGTGATGGGTAATCACACCTTCGAGCCAGCGGTTCAAACGACCTGTGGAAATGCGCGTATTCCAGATACGGTGCGTCATCTCAACGCTTTCCATCAGCTTATCAATGCCGTGACCGGTTTCACCGGAAATCGGCACAGCGCGGATACCGCGTACCTGCGGCAGCAAACGTTCGGTCTTTTCGCGCAGATCAGCCAGCAATGCCTGACGATCTTCGATCAGATCCCATTTATTGAAAGCAATAATCGGCGCACGGCCTTCACGGATAATCAGATCAATGATCTGCAAGTCCTGCTTTTCAAAAGGAATGGTCGCATCGAGAACGATAATCACCACTTCCGCGAAACGAATGGCGCGCAAGCCATCGGCAACGGAGAGCTTTTCCAGCTTTTCCTGTACGCGTGCCTTACGGCGCAGACCTGCAGTATCAAACAATTTAACACTGCGGCCACGCCATTCCCATTCAACGGAAATCGAATCGCGGGTAATACCGGCTTCAGGTCCTGTCAGCAGGCGATCCTGACCCAGCATGGTATTAATCATTGTGGACTTACCGGCATTCGGTCGTCCGACAATCGCAATCTGCAAAGGCTTGGTCGCGTCATATTCAGGGATGATTTCCTCATCCTCATCGCTAACGTCTTCACCAACCAGCGCGCCGATTTTTTCCTGTGTAAATTCTTCTTCGGCTTTTTCTTCCGCGAAGGCTTTTTCTTTGCCGATCACTTCCACAATCGCATCGCGCAGATCAGGCAGACCCTGCCCATGCTCAGCGGAGATCGGGCAAGGTTCGCCGAGACCCAAGCGATATGCATCATAGAGACCTGCATCAGCGCCACGGGCTTCAGACTTGTTGGCCACCAGTACAATCGGCTTGTTGAACTTGCGCACCAGCTGCGCGAATTCAATATCCGTCGGTGTCAGACCGGCTTTGGCATCAATAACGAACAGAACCGCATCGGCCTCGTCAATCGCGGCTTCAGTCTGCGCGCGCATACGGCCTTCCAGCGTACCGGCTTCGGCAATTTCCAGACCGGCAGTATCAATTACTTTGAAATGCAGATCATAGAGCCTGCCGTCGTGGATACGACGGTCACGGGTAACACCCGGCGTATCATCGACCAGCGCCAGCTTGCGCCCGACAATACGGTTAAACAGTGTGGACTTGCCGACATTCGGACGTCCGATAATTGCGAGTGTAAAGCTCATTCAGCTTATTTTTCCGTCTTATAGAGCAACCTCCTGAAAGCGGAGATTGCTCTATCTTTTTGTTGTATGCGTCTCAGAATGAAACGTCTTATTTCTTTGCGGCAGCCTCAGTGCTGCGCATCAGATCGAGCATTGTATTGGCACGCTGACGAAGATTGGCAGGGATTGCCGCATCGTCTGCATTCTGCTGGAACAGTTTAACCGCATCATCTGTACGACCGGCTTTATAAGCAGCCAGACCCAGCACTTCACGGGCAGAACCGCGCATCGGATTGCCGTCCGCGCTCAGTGTTTCAGCGCGTTTGGCAACATCGTCATAAGAACCGGTATCAACCAGGATATAGGCCGCACGCAGCTTTGCAACATCGCGCAATGCAACAGGCGCTTTATTATCTGCCGCAACAGCATCAAAAGCACTGACCGCACCGGCCATATCTTTTTTCTGCTCCAGCAAAGTGGCCGAGCGCAGCTGCGCCAGCAGCGGATAAGAACCGGCACCTTCTGTTTCCAGTGTCTTCAGCGCGCTCAGAGCTTCGTCGGTTTTGTTTTCACCGGCCAGCTCAAGCGCTGTCAGAAACTGGTCGCCCGATACCGCGGCTTTGCTCTCACGCCAATATTCATAACCGACGAAACCCGCTGTACCGATAACAATTGCCACCGCGCCGCCGATCAAAATCGGACCAAAACGCCGCCATACAGCGCGCATCTGTTCCGAGCGGAGCTCTTCGTTGACTTCGCGGATAAAGCTGTCGTCTGTCATGGATACCCTGTGAAACCCTGTAACAAAATTGATTATGCATCAGCAAACAGACAGCTTGCGCCGACCATTTATTGAAAACACCTATCCGGCTTTTAGTCGGAATCGGCGACAGATGGTAGCCCCGATTGTGATTTCCTGCATAATTCCTTAATCCGGCACCAAAACTGCAGATTTATTCAGGTAATATGCCTGTGCTTTGCCACATTTCAACCTTAACCATTCTGCTCTCACCTTCTTGCTGTCATGATAAGAGCCTGTCTTTATGCAAAAACTTATTGCCGCCGGTTTTGCCGCCTCCCTGTGCTTTGCAACAACAGCGCAGGCCATGCCGGATATGGCAACAACACCGCCGCAAAAAGCTGAGACACCTGACAGTCGCCCGAAACAGGTAGTGATTATCTCGTTTGACGGTGCACATGATAACAAGCTGTGGCAGCGCAGCCGCGTGCTTGGACAGGAAACCGGCGCGCGTTTTACCTATTTTCTTTCCTGCGTGTTTTATCTGGAACGTGCAGACCGCACACAGTATCAGCCGCCGCGTATGAAAGCAGGCCGCTCCAATGTCGGTTTTGCGCAGGATAAAGCAGAAATTGCCACCCGCCTTGATCAGGTATGGAAAGCCAATCTGGAAGGCCATGAAATCGCCAGCCATGGCTGCGGCCACTTTGACGGGAAAAACTGGACAGCAAAAGAATGGGCGCAGGAAATTCAGGCATTCCGTAATATTGTCGGCAATGCCTGGAAAGCCAATAAAATTGACGGTGAGCCGGAAGGCTGGAAAAATCTCGTTTACAACAAGATCACCGGCTTTCGTGCGCCCTATCTCTCCGATGACAAGCCGGTGCAAACGGCTTTGCGCGACAGCGGCTATACTTATCAGGCCAGTGGTGTGACCTCAGGCCCTGAACTGCCGAAAAACTTCGCCGGATTAAAAAGCTTTGGCCTGCCGCTGATACCGGAGGGCCCTTCCGCACGACCAGTGATTGCCATGGATTATAATCTCTATGTGCGCCATTCGGGTGGCAAAGAGAAACCGGAACAGGCAGCGCAATTTGAACAGCGCAGCTATGACGCCTTTATGAATGCTTTCAACAAGCAATATAACGGTCAGCGTATTCCGCTGCAAATGGGTTTCCACTTTGTGCTGATGAATAATGGCGCCTACTGGAATGCACTGGAGCGCTTTGCCCGCGATGTTTGCAAGCGCGATGACGTGCGCTGCGTCAGCTACCATGATTATCTGGCAGAGCCGGAGCTGAACAAGCGGCCAGCTGCTCTTTAGGCTCTGAACTAAAAGCCACATACCGGGCTGCAAATGGCAATTTCTGCGCTTCCGGTACTCACGTACCAATAAGTACGCTGCGTTCCGGTTCTCGAAATCACCATTTTCGCCACGGTCTGAGACTTTTCCTTTCAGACCTTCACCTGTGCTCAATAAAATTCACGCAAAAAACTCGGCGTAAATCTCAGGCTTGAAACCGGCCAGCAATTTGCCGTCCTTTTCCAGCACCGGACGTTTGATCATCGACAGATTGTCGAGCATCAGCTCAATGGCTTTTGCTTCTGTCAGATCCTGCTTCAGGGCATCATCAAGTTTGCGGAATGTCTGACCTGCGCGATTGATCACGGTTTCCCAACCCAGTGTCTTGCACCAGTTTTCCAGCTTGGCACGATCCAGACCAACCTTCTTGTAATCATGGAATTCGAACGCGATATTCTGTGCGCTCAACCAGTCCTGCGCCTTACGCATCGTGTCACAATTTTTAATGCCGTAAACGGTTACAGTCACGTCCATTCCTCTCTGGTGTATATTGCCTATTTCAATGTTTGAGCCGGATGATCATGCTCATGACAACACTGGCTGTGATCTTCAAGAATCTGGATCACCCTGCATTCACATAACCGTCCGTGGTCGCACTCAGTCACCATACGGCGCAATTCATCGCGCAAGGCTGACAGGCGCTCAATACGATCCTCAATCTCATCAAGGTGACGCCGCGCAATCGAATCCGCTTCATGGCAAGAGGCGTTAGGCGTCTCGGTCATCGCCAGCAATTCGCGGATATCATTGATCTCAAAGCCGAGATCGCGCGCGTGGCGGATAAATGACAGGCGCTTGATATCTTCCGCGCCATATTCCCGCCGCTGATTCTCCGTGCGTTCCGGCTCGCGGATCAGGCCGATTTGCTCATAAAAACGGATAGTTGGCACTTTCACACCGCTGCGTGCCGCAACTTTGCCGATCGTATAGCCTTTTTTGTCCATTTTTGCGCTTGCTCCTATAGCCACTAGAGCATTTAGGGTGTTTCTCAAAAGATGCAAGAGAAAAGGAAATTGGAGATGTCCGGTCCCGTCCGTCAGGATAAATTCCGCGTCGAAGGCATGGATTGCGCCTCCTGTGCCATGAAAATTGACACCGCTGTGCGCCGTCTTGGTAAGCAGATCAGCGACGTCAATGTTTCGGTCACCAAAGGCACCATGACTGTAACCCATAATGGCGTCGAGGCTGATACCATTACCGGTCAGCTGAAAAAACTCGGCTATAAATCCAGCTATATGGGGGCCAATCAGGGCGCTGCTGTTGCAGAGCCGGAAACCGAAACGCATGTCTGCTCCGCTGATCATGACCACGATCATAGCCACCATAATCATGATCACACTGGGCATGATCACGCTGGGCATGACCACAGCGATTACGATCACGGCGCACATGATCATAAAGCCCATAGTCACGATCATGCAAACGGGCAGAAGCAGGAAAAGGTCAAAGAGACCTCACCGCTGCACATGCATGACCACGGCACTGATGAAGACAATAAGCCATGGTGGCAGCAGGGCAAAGCCAAGCTGACCATTGCGGCAGGTGCCGCATTGGTTGCAGCCTATATTATCGGCCATTTTGTGCCGCAATATGACCTCTATATTTTCTCCGCGGCTATGCTGGTGGGACTGGTGCCGATTGCCCGCCGCGCTTTGGCCGGTGCCCGTTTCGGCACGCCCTTCTCTATTGAAACACTGATGACCGTTGCCGCAGTCGGCGCGCTGTTTATCGGTGCTGTGGAAGAAGCCGCAATGGTTGTCTTCCTGTTCCTAATCGGTGAGCTTCTCGAAGGCGTGGCAGCTCGACGTGCCCGCAACTCCATCCGCGGTCTTGCCGATCTGGTACCAAAAACTGCCCGCGTCGAAAAAGACGGTCAGATTATCGAACAGGATGCGGCAAGTGTTGCCCTCGGTGCGATTATTCTGGTGCGTCCGGGTGACCGGATTGCAGCCGATGGTGAAGTGATCAGCGGCAACAGTGCGGTTGATGAAGCGCCTGTAACCGGTGAAAGCACGCCTAAGAATAAAGAGCCGGGCGATAAGGTTTTTGCCGGCACGATCAATGCTGATGCGGTGCTGCGCGTTAAAGTCACTGCCACTGCGCAGAACAATACCATTGCCCGCATTATCGCGCAGGTTGAAGAAGCACAGGAATCCAAAGCCCCGACCGAGCGTTTTATCGACCGGTTCTCGGTCTGGTACACGCCTGCGGTGATGATCCTTGCTGCTCTGGTTGCTATTATACCGCCGCTTGTTGCCGGTGGTGACTGGAATGAGTGGATCTATAAAGGTCTTGCTATTCTGCTGATCGGTTGTCCTTGCGCTCTGGTTATTTCTACCCCTGCCGCGATTGCTGCCGGTCTTTCTTCCGGTGCCCGCCGCGGCCTGCTGATGAAGGGTGGTGCAGTGCTGGAAAGTGCAGGTCATGTAACCGCAGCCGCCTTTGACAAGACCGGAACGCTTACTCAAGGCAAGCCGGTTGTCACAGACATTATCGCCTTTGGTAGCTCGGAAGAAGAAGTTCTGCGCTATGCTGCAGCCGTTGAACAGGGTTCAAGCCATCCGCTCGCTGTTGCCATTCTCAAGGCTGCAGAAAACAAGAAACTGGCGCTGCCGCAAGTACATGACGGCGCGGCACTTGGTGGCAAAGGTGTCTCCGGCACAGTTGACGGCAAAGCTATTCTGCTGGCCTCGCCGAAAGCAATCGCGGCGAAGACCAGCATTTCCGATGCGGATCAGAAGCGCATTGCCGATATGAATGATCAGGGCAAGACCGTCTCCCTGCTGATGATCGGCGACCAGCTTGCCGGTGGTATCGCTATGCGTGATGAGCCGCGTGAAGATGCACGTCAGGGCATAAAAGCTTTGCAAGCGCAGGGTATACGCACCATCATGCTGACCGGTGACAACCGCCGCACTGCTGAAGCAATCGGCCGTGATCTCGGCATGGAAGTCCATGCAGAAATGATGCCGGAAGACAAGCGCCGTGTGGTCGGTGAACTGAAGGCCAATAAGCAGATCGTTGCCAAAGTCGGTGACGGTATCAATGACGCTCCGGCTCTGGCCGCAGCCGATCTTGGTATCGCCATGGGCGGCGGCACTGATGTGGCGCTGGAAACTGCCGATGCTGCGATCATGCATGGTCGTGTCAGCGATGTCGCTCATATGATTGACCTGTCGAAAAGCACGATGGCGAATATCAAGCAGAATATTACGCTCGCTATTGGCCTGAAGGTCGTATTCCTGATTACCACAATTCTCGGCATTACCGGTTTGTGGCCAGCCATTCTAGCAGATACCGGCGCCACGGTTCTGGTGACAGCCAATGCCATGCGCTTACTGCGCTGGAAACCAGCCTAGCTCCCAAGACGAAAAAGGGCACCATATGGTGCCCTTTTTATTATAACCCTCTGCAACTTCCATCATGGTAGCGCGGTTTCTGCTGCAAAGAATACTTTATGGATAATTTTATTCAGTATTAGCGTTTGGCAATCATTTGATTTAGGCTATCCCGATCAACGCTGTAAATATTGGCTTCAAAACGGCCGGCTAAATACATTCAAATGGCCTCAGAAGGTTAGATATCTTTTAATGGAAGCAACGCAGTTTATTGAGATTTTCACGCATGTCCGCATTCTGATTGCGATGATCATAAGTCTCTCAATAGCGCGTATCTTATCCGGCGTAGCCAGATTTCTTCAGCATCCAAAGCGAAACCGGATTTCAGCTCTGCACTTGCTATGGGTCTTTTCCATGCTGCTGGAACTTATTTTATTCTGGTGGTGGAGTGTCCGTCTTGGCAAGGACGTTGAATGGACTTTCGTCGCATTTGCATTCCAGATTGGTTATGCGATTACGCTGTTTTTGATGACCGCACTGTTATTTCCTGACGATATTGCAGAATATAAAGGCTATCAGGATTTTTTCATTCAGCGCCGGTATTGGTTTTTTACGCTGCTGGCTCTGACCTGGATTATCGATATTTCCAAAGCCATTGTTGCCGGAGGTAATATCAGCTCCACTCTGCTGCTTCATGCATCAGTCACTCTGTGTTTATGTGCTCTGGCGGCATTCTTTAAGCATCCAAAGATTCAGATCGCCATCGTGTTGATCTACATCTCCCGACAATTGCTTTCTATATGATCGCTGCCCAGCCGTTTACCGGGCAACATCAACTGTGATTCCGGCTTTGCGGAGAACTTAAGTCAGACTGTAATCGGTTTCTTCCCGTGCCAGTTTCGTATATTCCGCACCCAGAAAATCCAGCAATGAACGTACTGACGGCAACAAACCGCGGCGGGATGGAAAAGCCGCATGCAGGATACCGGTGCGCGGCGCCCATTCCGGTAGCACATCCACTAGTCGTCCCTCGCGCAAATCCTCACGAATGACCATTGTCGGCAACTGACACACACCAACGCCATGCAGCGCAGCCATACGCAATGCCACCATATCTTCCGTAATCAGACGTGGCTTATGATGCACTCTCGCTGTTGCACCATCAGCCTTTTCCAGACACCATTCATGATCCGCGCGTTGCGGATCCCATGCCATGCTTGGTAATTCTGCCAGATCGGCAGGCACCAGCGGCCGGTTGATATCAGCAATCACCGAAGGGCTGGCGACAAGCCGCTGCGGGCTTTCTGCCAGTTTGCGGATCACCAGATCACTGTCATCAAGCGGCGGAAAGCGGACACGGATTGCCAAATCAAAACCCTCGCGCAACACATCTACGCGACGATTGGTACTTTCCAGCAGCACATCAACCTTCGGGTTTTCTTTCATGAAACGCGCAATCAGATCGCCGATCTGGAAATAGATCATCGATGACGGGCAGCTCACCCGTACCACGCCCTGTGGTTCAGAGCGCATCCGGTCGATGACTTCCTGCGCAGCCTCGGCCTCCACCAGCATAGCAACGCAATGGCGGTAATATTCCTGCCCGATTTCCGTTACTGCGAAATGACGGGTGGTGCGCTGGATCAACCTTACGCCGAGACTTTCCTCCAGCAGGCCGATGCGGCGACTGAGACGGGAGCGCGGCATATTCAGCTTGCGTGCGGCTGCAGCAAAACCGCCCTGCTCGACCACAACAACAAAAAATCTCAGATCATTCAGATCCTGCATGGAAACTCCCTGTGTCATCATTCATGAAATGGAATATAATCGTATTATCGTAAAGCGCTACATCATTGTCTCATATTTCAGACATTGTAGTGCATTTTTGCTGACTACCGCATTTTTTGTCCCACTCATATCTTCCTGTCATCAACACACACAGCAATTGCTGCAAGTGACAACAGGAGACAGACAATGAGAAAGGTATTAGGCGTTTACAGCAGCCCCCGCCCGCACTGGGTTGGCGACGGCTTTCCTGTGCGCTCAATGTTTTCCCATGCCAGCCACGGCGAGCATGTCAGTCCGTTTCTGCTGCTGGATTATGCAGGCCCTGCGGAATTCGCACCGGCCGCAAAAGGTTCGGATCACCGGCGTGGCGTCGGCATTCATCCGCATCGTGGTTTTGAAACCGTCACCATTGTTTATCAGGGTGAAGTAGAACACCGCGATTCAACAGGAAATGGCGGGATTATAGGTGCCGGTGACGTGCAGTGGATGACGGCTGCCAAAGGTATATTGCACGAAGAATTTCACTCCCGTGCTTTCACCCAATCAGGCGGAACCCTGCAAATGGTTCAGCTCTGGGTCAATCTTCCCGCCAAAGACAAGAATGCAGAGCCCGGTTATCAAAGCCTGCTCAAATCAGACATTCCTGTCGTTGAACTTGCGGACAAAGCAGGCAGTTTACGGGTTATCGCCGGTCAATTTGGCAAAATCAAAGGCCCTGCCCGCACCTTCACACCCATTAATCTCTGGGATGTGCGGCTCAAACAAAACGGCAGCAGCTCTCTGAACATTCCGGAAGGCCATACGGCCATGCTGGTCGTGCTCAGCGGAACAATCACAATCAACAATGACAAGCAGGCCACCGAGGCTCAGCTCGTTCTTCTGAACCGTGAAGGTGAGGATGTCCGGATTGATGCTGCCAATGATGCTGCATTCCTGCTTCTCAGCGGAGAACCGATTAACGAACCAATCGTTATGCACGGCCCGTTCGTCATGAATACCACACAGGAAATCAATGCCGCTCTGCGCGACTTTCAGAGCGGTAAGTTCGGAACCATACCAGCTTCATGACCGGATGACCGGCCATGCACTGCCGGTTTCACATCGCCCCCCAGCATTGTGGAACCGGCAGCTGAGAATAACATGCCCCTCTTAACCTCAAGGAGAAATTAAAATGAACCTTCCAACAACGATTGCGAATTTTGGCGGCCAGCGTCCGGTTATTGATCCTGAAGATGCAGTTATGCTGCTAATTGATCATCAGAGCGGCTTGTTCCAGACCGTGGGCGACATGCCGATGACTGAACTGCGCGCCCGCGCTACAGCTCTGGCCAAAATTGCAACTCTGGCCAAAATGCCGGTGATCACCACCGCATCCGTGCCGCAGGGCCCGAACGGCCCGCTGATCCCTGAAATTCATGAAAGCGCACCGCACGCTCAATATGTTGCCCGTAAAGGTGAGATCAATGCATGGGATAATCCGGAATTTGTTGCCGCTGTTAAAGCAACAGGCCGCAAAACCCTGATTATCGCCGGTACAATCACCAGCGTTTGCATGGCCTTCCCGTCAATCTCCGCTGTTTATGACGGCTACAAGGTTTTCGCAGTAATTGATGCTTCCGGCACCTATTCCAAAATGGCGCAGGAAATCACTCTGGCCCGCATCACACAGGCAGGCGTTATCCCTATGGATACTGCATCTGTGGCTTCGGAAATCCAGCGTACATGGAACCGTGAAGATGCGCTTGAATGGGCGAAAGTCTATACCCTGATTTTCCCGCACTACCAGCTGCTGATGGAAAGCTATGCAAAAGCGCAGGATGTTGCGAATAATCACGAAGTTCTGGACTCAATGCGTAAATAAGTATTGATCTAGAGCGGTTCCAGCTAAGTCTGAATCATTGGAACCGCTCTATCTATTTATTTTTACGCGCATCTTAGTCCGAAAACCGCTCACACTTTTCGGGATGCGCTTTAATATTAAGAAGGCCGCGGAACTGATCTGTTCCGCGGCCTTTTTTATCAGACGTAAATTACATTACTGAGTTTATCCCGCCGCATCCAGCGTTGTGTCATCAGCACCGCTACAATCGCCAAACCGCTGGCCAGCCCGATCCACACGCCAACCCCTTCAAAATTAAAGGTAAAGGCAAGCAGTGCACCAAGCGGCAGACCAACACCCCAATAGCCGAGCAGTGCCAGAAACATCGGAATCCGTGTATCGCGCAAGCCGCGCAACATACCGGCCGCGACCGCCTGTGCCCCGTCAACAATCTGGAACAATGCAGCAAAAGCAAGGAATGATACACAAAGCCTGATCACCTCCGCATTGGCCGGATCGTTAATATCCAGAAACGCACTGATAAAGACCTTGGGCATCAGAATCATCATCAATCCCATAAAGCCCATAAAACCGACACCCAGTGCATAAGCACTCCAGCCGGCATAGGCGACGGCCTCACGATTGCCCGCACCATAGGCACGACCAACGCGAACCGTTGCGACTTGCCCGAAACCAAGCGGTACCATGAAACTCAGTGAAGCGATCTGCATGGCGACAGCATGAGCAGCCAGCGATGTCGGGCTGATTTTACCCATCATCAGCACAGCTGCATAGAAGATCGTGGTTTCAAAGGCAAAGGTCAGCGCCATTGGCAGACCGATGCGCCACAATTCAATGAAGCGCGGCCAGTCAGGGCGCCAGAAACGTCCGAACAGACGGTAACGGCGGAATTTTTTATGGGTGCTGACAACCACAACCAGACCGAAGAACATCATCCAGCTTGATGCAGTGGTGGCAATACCGGCGCCGCGAATGCCCAGCTCCGGCATACCGAACTTACCGAAAATCAGGCTATAGGCGGCAATCGCATTAAACACGATAGCAAAGGCTGCGATCAGCAATGTCCAGAGCGGACGCTCCATTGCCGCCAGAAACGAACGCAGGCCGATATAACCGAGATAAGGCAGCATCGCCCATTGCAGCGTGTGCATCATCTGCACAGAATGTGCGGCAATATCCGGCCGCTGCCCCATAAACAGGAAAACGGATTCCGCATTCCAGAGCAGTATCCAGAACGGAATACAGATAATAAGCGCCGTCCAGAAGCCCTGACGTACGGTACGGCGCACATCGCGCACCGAATGACGGTTGCGGCCAAGCGCCATTGCCATCATTGGCAGTGTCGCAGAAACCAACCCCATACAGAAGATCATCATCGAATGATAAAAGCTGGTGGTCAGCACGGCAGCAGCCAGCGTATCGGCACCAAGACGGCCGATCAGGATCACATCCGTAGCTGTCAGTGCAGCCTGCGAAAGATTGGTAAAGATCAGCGGCCAGCCGAGCTTAAAGGAAGAGACGATCTCCCTGCCCCAGCGGCTGCCTGTTTGTGTCTGCGTCATTGCAGTCATAATCAGCCGCCTCCCGACAGCTTTTCTCCGGTGAACCGGCGCGAGCAAAGTATTTTACGGCCTGACACCTCAGGAAAACACTCTTATTTTGTTGTGGTATAAGTTCAGACAAAAGCCGGACGAATAAAGCCGGTGTCTGTAAGTCAATACCATGCTGTATCATGACCATTGATGAAGATCGAGTGTGATCTCATGTAACAATAAAATGAGTTGAGCCGCGAAGCTGTTCTGCTTCGCGGCTCAACCAGATCTTTATTGAACGCTACTTAGTTCTCAATGAACATAAGCAAAGCGGATGACAAACAGAGCCGCAACAATCCATGTTGCTGGATGTATGACGCGCCACTTACCCGAGCCCGCTTTCAGAATAACATAGCTGATAAAGCCGAATGCCAGACCGTTTGCGATCGAATAGGTGAAAGGAATACCCAGAGCTGTCAAAGCAGCCGGTGCAGCTTCGGTTACATCATCCCACTCGATTTCCGACATTTCGCGCATCATCAGACAGGCAACGTAAATCAGAGCCGGTGCAGTTGCATAGGCAGGTACGGAACCGGCCAGCGGTGCAATAAACAGAGCAGCGAGGAACAGGATTGCAACAACCAAAGCTGTCAGACCTGTACGACCGCCAGCCTGTACGCCCGAAGCACTTTCAACATAAGCAGTTGTCGAGCTGGTACCGATGATGGAACCGCCGATAATTGCGGTGCTGTCTGCGAACAGAGCGCGGTTGAGGCGGTTTGGCTTGCCTTCAGGAATAAGACCTGCACGCTTGCTCACACCGATCAGCGTACCGGTTGCATCGAAAACTTCAACCAGAACGAAAACCAGAATAACCTGCAGGAAGCCCACATGCAGTGCGCCCATAACATCGAGCTGCAGGAATGTCGGCATCAGGCTTGGCGGTGCGGAGAATACGCCCTGAAACTGGCTTACACCGAGCATGATCGACAGAACGGTTACCACGAGAATACCGATCAGGATCGAACCGCGAATTTTCAGTGCATCCAGAACAGCCATAACGAAGAAACCGAAGATCGCCAGTAGCGGGCCGGTTTTGGTCAGATCGCCGAGGGTGATGAAGGTTGCTTCGCTGCCGACGATAATGCCGGAGCTTTTCATACCAACCAGCGCAAGGAACATGCCGATACCGACAGCAATCGCACTGCGCAGGGATTTCGGAATACCATCAACCAACCAGCTGCGGATACCGGAGATGGTGAGGATGAAGAAGATCACACCGGAGATGAAAACCGCGCCAAGTGCCTGCTGCCAGGAAAAGCCCATGACGCCGACAACTGTGAAAGCGAAGAACGCATTCAGCCCCATGCCCGGCGCCATACCAATCGGCCAGTTGGCAACGAATGCCATGACGATTGAACCAAGCGCGGCAGCAAGACAGGTCGCGACGAAAATCGCGTTCCGGTCCATGCCGGTGGAGGACAGAATGTCCGGATTAACGAAAATGATATAGGACATCGTGAGGAACGTTGTCAGACCAGCGAGCACTTCCGTGCGCACATTGGTTTTGTGTTCCTGCAATTTGAAGAATTTTTCCAGCATGGTTGCTCCCTGTCAGTCTTTTTTTGAGAAGGCGTCCTGACGTCTTGCAGATGATATGCCCCCTCACAAAATCCGGACACCACATGGTGACAGGCTGCGGGAGACGACCTGTTATTGCGCGCCATTACCGACGATTCATAACATTGCCACATTTTTGCCATTATCAGATTAGCGGGCTGACGTAAATCCATCAGCCCGGTTTTCCCGCATTCCGGAGGTTTTATGCACTGAATCTCGCAGGGCGAGCTCGTTTTATCTGATCGGGAGCAATCTGTTGTGTGCAAATAAGGCACGATCAGATTGGTGCTCCGACACCATGTTACTCTGCGGCTTGCCGCTGTAGTTTCATATTCTGCTGTTTTTCATAGGTCTTATAGGCAAATACCAGAGAGAAAAAAAACACAGAAACCACTGCCGCTGCATATGGCAACTGCGGAACAAATTGCGCAGGAAAGACAAACGGCAACAGCGGAAACGCATAGGCTGCCGGAATACGCGCCTGAAACAAATGCAGCAATCCGTAAATCAGCGCCATATCCAAGGCAACAATCAGCAGCCAATTATCCAGCGCCATAAATAGAACAGTACCGATAACGGCGGATAAGGTCAGAACAGCAATCTGTTTCAGCGCCATTTTGCGCATATACATTGGCATATGCAGCGCCTCATAAACCACCACAGTCACCGGCGGAATAATCGCCATTTGCGGATAACCCGCCAGCACAACAATGCCGATCCACACCAGATGCAGCAGCAAGTAAATCAGCATATATTTATGCTTGAGCGGCGCTTCGCGGGACACACCTTCGTTGAGCTTAAACAGATAGACACCCAGCATCAGCATAAAAGTCGTCACAAAAATTGCTGCGAGAAACGAAAAATGCGTTGCATTGGTCACAATTGGCAGCAGACCGGTCGCCAATGCCGGTGCCAAACTATATCGCAGTAGTTGCATCACGACCAGCATCAGCATCAATACGATAATGATTTTAGATATATAGGAAATTTCAAGCAGATTAATGCCAAAACCAACCAGAGCCGTCACAGATGGCAGAATGAAAATCTTTTCCGGTTGACGCATCCAGCCTTTTTCACGCCATACCCAAAGCGCCACTGCCATAGCAGCAATTTCCGGCAGAATAATCTCGGCATCCTGAAAAATAATGGCCGCAGCCACCATCAGCAAAATAAAGATAAATGCAGCCATATAGGCCATGATCATTTTCGAATGATCAGAAACTTTAAACAACATAGCTCTACCATATTTCGCCAAAGATGAATTTGGCTCTCGACTGAGAAAAGGCTATGCATGACAAATCAGAGTAGTTTTTACAATATATCCCTGAAGATTAACTGATTTAACCACTCTGATTTCAATCACAAATTCTTTATTTTTACTTTTTTACTCTACATTAAAATTTCATGCGAATGTTTTTGCAGCCTCATCAATCAGATTTGCCACCTCTGCTGCACGGGATGCAAGAGAAGCATGGCTTGCGTCCAGTTCAATGAGTTTACGCGGCTTCATACGCTCGGCCATATGTTTTTGATTGTCAGGATGGATCATGTGATCCTGCGTTGAGAGTTGATACCAGACCGGTTTATGCTTCCATGCCGGATCGGTCACATTATCCCCGAAAGTCGTGGCAACAGGCGCCTTCTGCGCCACAGCCATTACCAGAGCTTCATCTGCGCTCATGTCCTGACAGAAGCTTTCGTGGTATTTATCCAATTTAATCCAGAGATAACCGTCACTATCCGGCTCCAGATTGGCGATAGCTGCAGGCGGCTTTGTTTGGCTGATAGCACCTGGGCTTTCCCCTGCATCCGGTGCAAACGCTGCAATATAGACCAGTCCGGCAACATTGGGCAGGTTTCCCATTTCTGTAATAACCGCACCACCATAAGAATGGCCGACCAGTAATACCGGTCCATCTTGTTGCTTTACCATTTTCCGGGTGCGTTCTGCATCATCTGCCAGAGATGTCAGCGGCATCTCGACCGCGCGGATTGTGTCATATCCTTTACGGGATAATTCCAGAATGACTTTGCTCCAATGGGCGGCTCCGCCCCAAAATCCATGCACTAAGACAATCGTCAGTTTACGGCCCATGGCTATCTCCTTTGAGAATAACAGTACTGCAAATAGCAGTGCATTATATTTAGAGCGACTGCTCTGTCCGACAACTGCGCATCAGGATATTTTTATAGCAGCAGGCCGCATAAAAATATGCGGCCTGCTTTCTTCGAAATGATCAGAACAGGTTGTAGCGCTGCGCAAGCGGCACAACAGAAACAGGCTCTGCACCAACTTCAGCACCATCAACACTGACTTTATAGGTCTTCGGATCAACGGTAATTTTCGGCAATGCATCATTGAGCTTCATATCAGCCTTGGTCAGGCCACGGCATTTAACCACCGGCTCAATGCGTTTTTTCAATCCGAGATTCAGCACATTACCATCATTAACCGATGCCTGACTGACGAACAGGATGGAGGTCTTGCCGATGCCGGACGACAATGCACCGAACATCGGACGCATGATCACCGGCTGCGGTGTCGGGATCGACGCATTGGCATCACCGATCTGCGCATAGGCGATGAAACCGCTTTTCATCACCAGTTCCGGACGCTGCCCGAAGAATGCCGGTTTCCACAACACCAGATCAGCAACTTTGCCTGTCTCAACCGAACCGATGAGATGGCTGATACCGTGGGCAATTGCCGGATTGATGGTATATTTGGCAATATAGCGTTTGATACGGAAATTATCATTTCCCGCACCATCCTGCGGCAGGCTCCCGCGCTGCGCTTTCATCTGATCGGCGACCTGCCATGTCCGCATGATCACCTCACCGCCGCGTCCCATCGCCTGACTGTCAGAGGTCATCATGGAAATCGCACCTATATCATGCAGCACGCCTTCGGCAGCAATCGTGTTGGCACGGATACGGCTGGCCGCAAAAGCCACATCTTCCGGAATATTCTTATCCAGATGATGGCAGACCATCAGCATATCGAGATGCTCTTCCACCGTATTGACAGTGTAAGGCAAAGTCGGCGTGGTAGAACTGGTCAGCACATTGGCTTCCGCACAGATACGCATCAGATCTGGCGCATGACCGCCGCCCGCACCTTCCGCATGATAGGCATGGATCGAACGACCGCCAAAAGCCTTGATGGAATCTTCCACCGTGCAGCTTTCATTAACAGAATCCATGTGAATAGTGACCTGAATGTCATATTCGTCGGCCATATCCATACAGGTTGCAATGGCTGCCGGTGTTGTGCCCCAGTCCTCATGTAGCTTCAAACCAGCAGCACCGGCCAGAACCTGTTCACGCATACCTTCAGGACGGGATGAGCTGCCACGACCGGTAAAGATCACATTGAGCGGCAAATCATCGGTCGCCTGCATCATATTATGCAGATAATTCGGATTTGGCGTGCAAGTGGTCGCCATCGAGCCGGTTGCAGGACCGGTACCGCCTCCAAGCACCGTGGTCAGCCCGCTGGCAATTGAGGTAATCGGCTGCGACGGCGTGATATAATGAAAATGGGTATCAATACCACCGGCGGTAACGATACAGCCTTCACCCGAGATCACTTCTGTATTGACCCCGATCACCAGATCAGGATGCACACCGGCCATGACATCCGGATTACCGGCTTTGCCTATACCGGCGATTTTACCGTCCTTGATACCGATATCGGCTTTAACAATGCCGGTATAATCAATGATCAGCGCATTGGTAATGATGCAGTCCAGAGCCTTGTCACTGCTGACACCGGTGGCCTGCCCCATACCATCGCGAATGACCTTACCGGAACCGAAGATACACTCATCACCATAGACAGTGTAATCGTGTTCGACTTCCGCATAGAGATTAGTATCGCCCAGACGAACTTTATCGCCCTTGGTCGGGCCGAAGAACTTGGCGTAATCTGCACGGGTTATTTTATAGACCATGTTTTATCCTTATCGGCAGAGCGCGGTGCAACAGCATCTCCGGCACCCTGCAAGCTTAAATTATTGTTTGAAATTATGATGAAAGCGCTCATTCAGCATCGCGGCTGTCGGCAAAAGCCCGCTCATTCACACGGGAAAGTGTGCGTGCTTTATTGTCCGCGTCCACCGCGCCATCGACCAGATTATTGCCGCCGCGAATGATCTGATTGCCGGAAATTGCAACCAGTGTAACGTCCTTGGTTTCACCCGGCTCAAAGCGCACAGCCAGCCCCGCAGGAATATCCAGACGCTTGCCATAGGCTGCTTCACGGTCGAATTTCAGACGCGGATTGGTTTCAACAAAGTTGAAGTGGCTGCCGATCTGCACCGGACGGCTATCAGTATTGGTAACACTGATCGTGACAGTTTCACGTCCTTCATTCAGCGCAATGTCACCCTCAGCGCAGACAACCTGACCGGCAATACCGATCTCTTCATCATCCTGCATTTTCTCCGGAACCGGCAGGAAACTGCCATAGAGTGCCAGTTTCATATCGCCTTTGTCAGCGCTGATTGGCGCGCGCACGGCCACCAGCTTGGTGCCGTCTTTAAATGTGCCTTCAATTTGCACATCTTCAATCATCTCGGCCACACCGGACATCACTTCGCGTCTGCCGAGAATAGTGCTGCCGATGTGCATCAGTTGCGCGACTGAATGCTGACCATCACGGATCAGCTCCAGCATCACCAGTGAGATCAGAGCCACGGCTTCCGGATAATTCAGACGCAAGCCGCGAGCGAGACGGCGCTGAGCCAGCTGACCAGTGGTTACAAGCATCAGCTTGTCAGTTTCATGAGGTGTAAGATGCAATGTTTGCTCCTTTGATTTTTGGAAAAACACAGACGCAGCAAATCGCACGGCATACCGATGCATCGGTAAACCGGTGAGGAATACAGTGAGCCTGTTTGAAAAATAACGATGACTGCGGGCTAAGCGTCTGCGGCAGACGGCACGGGATCAAAACCATTCAGTCCGGTAATCCGTCAGAAAACGGACAACCGGATAAAATCAGGGTGCAATGCGCCTGTGAGCAAAAATGCACTGACGGCATAGCAAAATGATTGTGATTTAAACGTGCAGAAAGGGCATCAGCCCCGCATCGGAAAACTACCCGATGTCGAGTCCTGAGAAATGTTCCATCATATGATTAACGACAAAAAAAGTCAGCAATCTCGGCCCTGTCATTTCAACTCTGTAACGAAGAAAAAGCGCGGCGGAATCTGTTTTTCAGCATCGCCGCAGCCCTGATAAAGACAGCACCCACAGTTGAAGTCAAGAGCCCATATTTAAGCTGTTTTCACTTGTTGAAATGCGGCTCGTGTCTCTTCATATGCATCTGTTTCTTGTCATTTTTTTGGTGCATATGAAACATCATGCTAAGTGCAATATTCAATGACTCTCAGTAAAATTGAGCAGCTCGCACCGCTTTATGTCCTTATAATGATAATATTATATTGATTTGTTAAATTTAAAGACCAATTTTTATACTGCATATACAAGCTTTGCATGTAAGAAATACACAAAAACTCTTTTGTGAAAGCCTGTCTCGGCGATGTGGCACCATAAATTTAAATTTAGAAAAAAGAAGTATACAGCAGGTCATGTTGCGATTGTCGTACTGGCATTTTTCACTCCCCTGCTTTTAGGGACGCCATTGATATTCTGGCAGGCGGAAAAAACACTTTATAAAAAATCTGACGCTGCCAGTCGCACGATCATTGACCAGCTCAATACCATCCTCGACGATGCCAAAACTTTGACCGATGAAACAGCGGCAATGGTCGACAGGCCATGCTCTGAGATTATTGAAAAACTGCGCCTGCAAACGGCATCCACCTCTTTCGTGCAGTCATTGTCGGTTTCCGACCGCGATATTGTGCGTTGCAGCACCATTTACGGGAACAGTCCGAAACCGCTGGACGTGCCAAATTTTTATCAAGACAAGCTGGCTCTTGTGCAAGGCAACAGTATTATTCCTGATCGTCCGGTTCTCATGTATCGCACAGAAAAAAACTCAGCTTCAATTCTGGCCAGCATCAACGGTGAATATATCACGCAGTTGCTCAACAATATTGAAATGACCCCTATATCAACGGTTGTCATCGGCAATCAGCGCATCGGAAGAAATGGCCTAATCAGAGCGAATGACACAGAAGAAAAAGGCAAGGTCTGCGCAGTCGATACATCAACGAAATATCCGTTCACAGTTGAGACTGGTTTTGAGCCGGGAGACTTACGTGACTATGTCTTTGCGCGCTATACGCCGATTTTCGGCCTGCTGCTGGTTTTTGGTGCTATCAGTGCCTTCGCAACCAATCGCATGGCCATGAATGCGCGTAATATCTCGGCCGAGAGCAGACGCGCAATCAAGAATGATGAATTTGCCCCCTATTACCAGCCGATTGTCCGCGCCGATACCCATCAATATGTCGGTGCAGAAGTCCTGAGCCGATGGGAGCATCCGCTGGAAGGCGTCATTCCGCCCGATAGTTTTATCCCATTTATGGAGCGTTCCGGTCTTATCATTCCAATGACGACGGCATTGATCCGGCGTACAGCCAGAGAGCTTGCGCCGTTGCAGGATGCTTTGCCGGAGAATTTTCATATCAGCATCAATATCTCGGCAAATTTTCTTGCGGATCCGGAACTCATAGCAACCTGCAAGCAATTCTATCAACAATTCAGAACAGGTAAAATCAGGCTGGTACTGGAACTGACAGAGCGTGAAGCGATTGTGCCGACAGAAGCATTACAGTCGCAAATCCGTGCGCTTCGTGCCGAAGGTATCCTCATCGCACTGGATGATTTCGGCGTTGGTCACTCCAACCTGAATTATCTGAAAGAATTTCAGGCAGACATGCTCAAGATCGACCGCGGCTTCATCACCGGCATTGGCAGCAATGATTTGTCCTGCCATGTCTTACAGAGCATCATCGACCTCTCCAGACAGCTGAAGCTCAAAGTTATCGCCGAAGGAATTGAGACACTTGAACAAGCCAATTACCTGCAGGAAAAAGGTGTCGAATATTTGCAGGGCTACTATTTTTCAAAGCCGCAACCTATTGCCGTCTTCAAGACACAGATCAACAAAGATTAACACATGGCACGCCAACTCAGCACGACCGGCTAGTCCGGCAGCACTGTGTTGGCAGGATTTACTAAAACCGGTGATTTGAGAATACACTCAACGCGTTAACCATAACCGTTGCCAAAAAGACACCATCACTCTGACAATTGGACACTCTCTGTAAAGATAATTGATCAAACGGTAAACTCTTTGTAGACGCTTAAGAAAACCTTAAGCATAGCGGATAAGCAGGAAGACTTTATCCGCCAGAAACTGGAGCCGGCTTTGTCTGTCTTACCCCCACCATACGCCCCGCTACTGAAATCAGCATTATTTGCAGGTTTTGCCCTCGCCCTTTCAGCCTGTACGACTGTTCAAAATTCTGTTCCGGTTATTAATACCACTGTTACCGAACCAGCCCCTGCCCCTGAGCCGGTTGTCAAAGCAGAACCTGCTATTGTAGAAACCGCAGCTGTTGATGGCGATGCAGCTTATATGTATCGCGCCATGACCGATCAGAATTTTCAGATTCCGGCCATTGATCTGAACAAGCTGAAACCGCAACACCGCCGCACAGTTGTTGATTACAAGACCAACGAAAAGCCAGGTACTATTGTTGTCGATCAGCCATCTCGTTATCTTTATCTTGTACAGCCGGAAGGCAAGGCCATTCGCTATGCCGTCGGCGTTGGCCCTGTAGCGCGCGCCTTTAACGGTGGCGATGCTATTATTGCCCGTAAAGCCGCCTGGCCGCGCTGGACACCAACGCCAAGCATGATCAAACGTAATCCGCAGCAATATGGCCGTTATAAAGACGGCGTTGACGGCGGCCCAAGCAACCCAATGGGTGCCCGTGCGCTGTATATGCATAAAGATGGTATCGATACCTACTATCGCGTTCACGGTACAAACAATCCGTCCTCAATCGGTCGCGGTGTTTCTGCCGGTTGCATTCGCATGATCAATCAGGATGTGATCGACCTGCATTCCCGCGTTAAACCGGGCGCTCGCATTGTTGTGAAATAAGACTTCTGTAACTCAGCCCGAAGAACAAATATCTTCGGGCTGAATTGAATATTCAAAATAAAAAGACCGCCGCAGCCTTCAAAACTGCGGCGGTCTTTTTTATCTTAACAACCTAGGAAGTACCAAGGCTGCTTTACGAAGCTTTGCCCCATTGCATTAACCGACCAGTCTTTCATACACAGTGGCATGTTCCAGCACTTTTCCTGCACTATCCATGACCCGCATGGCATCAGCAGAAATCTCATCGATGACCACGATCTCGCCGTCGACAAGGCCGATTTCGATCTTCATGTCGATCAGGGTAAGCCCCTTCTCAGATAGGTCAGCTTCGACAATGCGGCAGACATGGCGGGTCAGCTGCTTTGCCTGATCAAGGTGAGCCGGACTTAGCAGACCAAGGGTAACGATGCTATCATCATTGATAAGCGGATCGCCGCGCTCATCGTCTTTAACCGTGATTTCAACGAGATAGTCGAGCTTCTGCTCAGTATCACGAATATATTGCTGATAACGGCGGATGAAACTGCCCCAAGGACGCGTGCGGCAGACAAACTCAAAGCCGCCTGCGCCGTTGATATCCTTGCCCAAAGGTTCGCCGCGACGAACTTCCATCGTGCCCTTTTCAAGATCAAGATTGACCAGGTGGGTAGGAACACCGGCAGCATGCAGACGCTTGAAGAAGTAATCCGTCATACCAAGAGATTTACGACCCTTGCCTTCGACCTGACCGATAACGGTATTTGCACCCGGATCAATAATGCCGTCAGCACCGGTAACATCATCCTTGAACACGAGAAGAATGTTGCCATTGTCCAAGGCATAGAGGTCTTTGGTCTTGCCGGAATAAATCTTTTCGCTGCTGTTCATTCGTTTACTCGCTAAAGCTGATGCGCTGATTATATCTCCGGAACGGCTTACGATCATTTGGACGCAGTGCTCGCTCTGGATTCTTTAATTTGTCGCATTATCCCGACGTCAAATTATTTTAACTTGACTGTGAAATGCTCCAGAAAAAAACAATGCGCCGATTGGCGCATTGTTCTTCAACTTATTCCCACTCGATAGTGCCCGGAGGCTTCGAGGTAATATCATAGACCACGCGGTTGATACCGCGCACTTCATTGATAATACGGGTCGCCGCCTTGGCAAGGAAGTCCATATCGTAATGGTAGAAATCAGCGGTCATACCGTCAACGGATGTTACCGCACGCAGCGCACAGACGAATTCGTAAGTACGGCCATCGCCCATAACACCAACGGTCTGCACCGGCAGCAATACGGCGAATGCCTGCCAGATCACATCATAGAGACCGGCTTTGCGGATTTCGTCCAGATAAACGGCATCAGCTTCGCGCAGGATTTCCAGTTTCTCACGGGTGATACCGCCCGGGCAACGAATTGCCAGACCAGGCCCCGGGAACGGATGACGGCCAATGAATGAATCCGGCAAGCCGAGTTCTTTACCCAATACGCGTACTTCATCTTTGAAGAGTTCGCGCAGAGGTTCCACCAACTGCATATTCATGCGCTCAGGCAGACCGCCCACATTGTGGTGCGATTTAATTGTAACCGATGGACCACCGGTGAAAGACACGCTTTCAATCACGTCAGGATAGAGTGTACCCTGTGCGAGGAAATCTGCACCGCCAAGTTTCGCGGCTTCTTCTTCGAACACTTCAATGAAGAGACGGCCAATGGTCTTACGCTTCTTCTCAGGATCAGTTTCACCTTCAAGAGCGCCGATAAAGCGATCCTGCGCATTCACGAGCACCAGTGGCAGGTTGTAATGTTCTTTGAACATTGCAACCACATCCGCGGCTTCGTTTTTACGCATCAGACCGTGATCAACCAGAATACAGGTCAGCTGATCACCAACGGCTTCATGGATAAGCAGTGCTGCAACGGAAGAATCCACACCGCCTGAAAGCGCGCAAATAACTTTGCCTTTGCCAACCTGTTTGCGGATCGCTTCAACTGCCTGTTCGCGGTAAGCGGACATTGTCCAGTCCGGTTTGATACCGGCAATATTATGGACGAAATTTTGTAGAAGTTTTGCACCATCCGGTGTGTGCACCACTTCCGGATGAAACTGTACCGCAAAATATTTGCGCTTTTCATCAGCAATGGCTGCATATGGTGCATTCGGTGAAGTACCGACAACTTTGAAGCCTTCCGGCAAAGCTGTCACGCGGTCGCCGTGGCTCATCCAGACCTGATGGCGGGTGCCTTTGGCCCAGACACCGGCAAACAGTGCGCTGTCTTCATTCACTTCGAGGAATGCACGACCGAATTCACGGTCATGGCCGCTCTCGACCTTACCGCCCAGCTGCTCGCACATGGTCTGCTGACCGTAGCAAATGCCCATAACCGGAATACCGGCTTCAAACACTGCCTGTGGTGCGCGCGGACTACCGATATCGGTGGTCGAATGCGGGCTGCCGGACAAGATCACAGCTTTAGGATTGATACGCTTAAACGCTTCATCCGCCAGCTGGAACGGCACGATTTCGGAATAGACGCCGGCCTCACGCACACGCCGCGCTATCAGCTGCGTGACCTGACTGCCAAAGTCAATGATAAGGATAGTATCGGGATGGGTGGTGCTCATGGGCAGCATCTAAAGAATTATGTTGATCGTTGCAAGCCGGAATCGAAACCCGCGACAATATATTAGGGCACAAAATGGTGAAGCGCTATCAGTCGCCGGATTTTACTGTTAGCGGCACTGTGCGCTCCAAATCAGCCTTATAAAGACCCGGATCCGGATGACCTGTGGTTTTCACCAAATTGCCCTGCAACAAAGCGGCTTCAATCAGACGAACAGACTGTGCAAGTTTCTCATCAATAATATGCAGATAGCGTGTCCAGTCAGACACTTGCTTCACGGTTTCATCACCATCGGAAATACCGCGCAGACCAATCAGCGGCACGGCAAAACGCTGGCAGGTGCGCAGGATCGCAAAGCTCTCCATATCAACCATATCCGCATCAATATCATCATAGGCGGAACCGGTAACGATATTGGCGCCTGTGGATAAAGAAGCGCTGGCAATGCCCGGCACATGGTAAGGCAGCGGAATGATGATCGGGAAATCTGCCGATGGTGTCTGCCCCTTGGCATAACCCAGCGCCGACGCATCCATATCACGATAGCCGACGCTCACGGCCTGATAGATTTCTGTCTGCACCAGTTTCGCTGAACCGGCAGAACCAAGCGATACGACCAGATCCGGCAAAGCACCGCGCAGGGACAAATCGGCCAGAACGGCAGAAACAACCACAGCAGCTTCAACAGGACCAATACCTGTGATCAGCGGATTGAACATTGCCTGCAAATGCGGGCCGTATTCTGAAGGAGATGCCATAACAAACAGCACTTTTTTGCCGCCGAAATCATGCACATATTGCAGCATCGACATCGCATCTTCAGAAGTGCCCTGTACCGGCACAGACATAATCTTGGTCATTCTAACACCTGAGGCCATCAATACGAACGATTGCGGCACACCCTTTTATTCGGACTTGCGCGGAGCTTTGGGATAAATCCGCACGAGGTTCAAATCAAAAAGCTGTTTACAGACGGAGTTCCGTAAACAGCGTATTCAGGACAGGTGCTCAGAAAATAACCTAGTCCTGCAAATCTTCGCGATCTTTCACCACCATCAGCGTTGCTGTCATCGTGGCGATCAGTTTCACTTCGGTCTCACCAACCGCAAAAGCCTGTCCGTCGCTGACCATAATCGTGCGTCCCTGCTTGGTTACATTACCGCGGAACAGAAAATGGTCACC
Source organism: Hyphomicrobiales bacterium (assembly GCA_900470735.1). Classification (GTDB taxonomy): domain Bacteria; phylum Pseudomonadota; class Alphaproteobacteria; order Rhizobiales; family Rhizobiaceae; genus Pseudochrobactrum. Next base: position 412,663 of record UCCC01000001.1, read on the forward strand.
TTTACCGGGCGCCAGCAGATTGACCTTAAATTCAATGGTCAGAACTGCGGCATCTGCCGGCATCATTGTCAGTGCGGAATAGGCACAAACCGAATCCAGCGCCGTTGACACAATACCTGCATGCAAAAAGCCATGCTGCTGTGTCAGATCTGCGCGAAACGGAAGTTCCACTTCAACCACACCCGGTTCACAGCGGGTCAGCTGCGCACCAATCAGCTTCATCACGGCCTGCCGCGCGAAACTCTGCTCTACCCGTTCTTTGAAATCCGGCTCTGCTATTCTCGGTACCGCCATAATATCCCTCAGCCTTGTACACTGAATGTCAGTTTTATGGCGCCTGCATAACAGTCTTACGAACCTATTCCAACCATCGATCTGCATAAAGCGCGAGCTAGACCAGACAGAAGGCGACATGCACTCATAGACATATATTTATATCGGATACTGCTTTTCAAGTTCAGCTAATAGCGCAAACAGAAAAAAATACCAGCTTTAATACTTCTGAAACCGGTATTTTTCGATATTGTGATTAAAATCAGAAAAACAGCGCGGGCTTATGCAGCCTGATTTTGCAAGACAGCAATATAAAAGCCGTCCGTATCGGTGGAAAGCGGCGAGAACACGGCACCGAAATCCGGATAATGCGGCTGCGCCTGATCGGTTATACCGCTCCACAGCTCCGCCATTGGCAGCGCTGTATAATCAGAGTTCTCGCTTAAGAAGCGGGCAATCTGCCGGTTATTCTCAGAGGCAAACAGCGAACAGGTCACATAGACCAGACGACCACCCGGCCTGACATAATGTTTTGCCGCTTCCAGCACTTGCATCTGGTCAGCAACGCGGCGCTCAAGCTGTACATCTGTCAAACGCCATTTGGCATCAGGACGGCGGCGCCATGTACCGGAGCCGGTGCAAGGCGCATCAGTCAGCACAATATCCATCAGACCTTTGTAAGGTTCCAAATTTTCCGGACGGTTATGTACCTGTGTATTACGCACACCCGCACGGCTCAGACGATCATGAATCGGATTAAGCCGCGAACGCTCAGCATCATAGGCATGGATCTGGCCTTTATTCTGCATAGCGGCAGCCAGAGCCAGCGTTTTACCACCGGCACCAGCGCAATAATCCATCACCTGAAGACCAGGTTGCGCACCGACCAGCTTGGCAGCCAGTTGCGAACCTAAATCCTGCACCTCGTACCAACCATCGAGAAAGGCCTGCTCAGTCTGCACATTCGGATGACGGCCAAGTGCCCGCAGAGGCGGAATACGTACTGCATCCGGCAGATAAGGCGCAGCTTCAGCACCAGCATTTTTCAAACCTTCAAGAGCCGCTAACACCTTATCGCGGTTGGTTTTCAGCGTATTCACGCGCAAATCAACCGGCGGGCGCGTTGCAAGCGCTGCCGCCTGCTCAACCCATCCCTCACCAAACAGCGCTGAAAATTCGGATACCCAACTCTCTGAAATATCTGCACGAATATAATCCGGAGCATCTGCCAGATCACGGCTTTCCCAAGCCTGTGCCTGCTCTGGTTTCAGCGGTGCCGGTGCGAATTTATCTCCGGCGAGACTGGTTTCCAGCCATTCCGCGCCCATATCCGGGTCGTTCAAGACTGAACCGTAAACCAGCGCATGGGCATCCTGTGCATCCATACGCCAGCCAAGCGATAATTTACGGCGCAAAACATCATAAACAATATTGCCGATCACGGCGCGGTCACCGGCCCCCGCAAAGCGGTGTGCAGCGCCCCAGTCTTTCAGCGCATCGGAAGCAGCACGACTCTGGCGTTCAATATCTTCCAGCACTTCTATTGCTGCCTGCAACCGTCCGCCAACCCGCATCTTTACTGCTTTCCTGTCTGTCTCTTATTCGTAATCTCTCCCCGCATAGCTTAAAACAGACGAGAGTGAAACGGTTCAAACAAAGAAAAAACCGGAGCAGAGCTGCTCCGGCTTATTTCTGTCAACACAAACTATGCTTATTCAGCGGCAGTCTGCTTTTCCTCATTGGAAATCGTATTGGCTTCATAGCCATGTGCTTCTTTGAGGGCTGCACGCACACCGGCTTCATAATCCGGATGGATCAGCTTGAAGTGACCGAGCTGACGCTCAATGATAAAGCCCGGAACCCCGCCCATTGCTGCAGCAATATTCGAGAACAGACGGCTCTTCTGACCGGCATCAAACAGATTAAACAAAGCGCGTGGCTGTGAATAATCGTCATTGCCGATACGGTGGTCAAAGCGGTCAGCATTGCCGGAAAGGCGCAATGGTGGCTCTTTTGCCGATGGCTGCTCAACCGGACCATCGAACGAGTTCGGCTCGTAATAGGCATCAGAATTGCCCGTCGCGATCCCGCCGAATGTATTCATCTGGCCATCGCGGTGATAGTGATGCACAGGGCAAACAGGCTTATTAACCGGAATTTGCTCGTAATGGGTTCCAAGACGGTGACGATGGGCATCCGCATAAGAGAACACGCGCGCCTGCAACATCTTGTCCGGCGAATAGCCGATACCCGGCACGATATTCGACGGCGAGAAAGCCGCCTGTTCGATTTCCGCAAAATAATTATCAGCGTTACGATTCAGCTCCATAATACCGATATCCATCACCGGATAATCCGCATGCGGCCAGACTTTGGTCAGATCGAACGGGTTATAAGCTGTTTTATCCGCATCGAGTTCAGGCATGATCTGAACCTGCACCTTCCAGCGCGGGAACTCACCCTTTTCAATCGCGCCGAACAGGTCAGCCTGTGTGGATTCGCGGGTCTGGCCGACAACTTTTTCTGCCTCCCCATTGGTCCAATGTTTATGACCCTGCATAGTTTTGAAGTGGAATTTCACCCAGTAACGCTCACCGGCATCATTCCAGAAAGAATAAGTATGAGAGCCGTAACCATTGATGTGACGCACATCTGTCGGCAGTCCGCGGTCAGACATCAGGATTGTCACCTGATGCAGGCTTTCCGGTGACAATGACCAGAAATCCCACATGGCTGTGGCAGACCGCATATTGGTTTTTGGATGACGCTTCTGAGTGTGAATGAAGTCAGGGAATTTCACCGGATCTCGCACGAAAAAGACCGGGGTATTGTTGCCAACCAGATCCCAGTTGCCTTCTTCGGTATAGAACTTCAATGCAAAACCGCGCACATCGCGCTCGGCATCTGCTGCACCGGCTTCACCGGCCACAGTGGAGAAACGCGCGATCATCGGGGTCTTGGCACCCGGCTGCAAGGCTTTGGCTTTGGTATATTTGGAAATGTCACCGGTAATGGTCAGTGTACCATGGGCACCCCAGCCTTTGGCGTGCACCGCACGCTCCGGAATACGCTCACGGTTCTGATGTGCCAGTTTTTCAATCAGCTGGTAATCAGTCATCAAAACCGGACCGCGTTCACCGGCGGTCAGAGAATTCTGGTTATCCGGAATCGGTGAACCGGCACTTGTAGTCATAATCGGACGATCGGCCATTGATGTACTCCCTTTAAATTACGGGCTCTGTTCTGAGCCATTCTTAAAAAGTCAGCATGAAATATGACGGATACAGCTTTTCTTTGAAGCAACTGCATCAGCCATAACACGAGATAATGTTACAATTCCCGTCAAACACTGCGACATGATGCGCTGGCGTCTGTTTCGGTGAAACTGTCATTCCATGCTCTTGCCTCAAGATAGAACTATTCTAATCATAACTTCCAATTGCATTTTTTTAGATAGTTGATAGGATTTTCTTATCATGTTTACAGTCAAGCAAATGCGCTATTTCGATGCGCTCGCCACTCATCTGCATTTCCGCAAAGCAGCGGAAACGGTATTCGTTTCACAACCCGCTCTGTCCGCACAAATTGCGGAAATGGAAAATCTGGCGGGCAGCCCGCTCTTTGAACGCGCCAATAAGTCAGTTCTGCTCACAGAACTCGGCCACACACTCTGGCCGCGCATTAAAGTGATTTTGCAGGAAATCCGTGCGCTGGAAGAACTGACCGAGCAGAAAAGCGGTATTTTACAGTCACGGCTGCGGCTTGGCATCATCCCAACCATTGCCCCCTATTTGCTGCCGGATCTTATTCAGGCGCTGAAACAGCAATATCCGGCACTGACGCTGGAACTGCGCGAGGCACTGACCGACAAGCTGCTGGAAGAATTGCGCAATGGTGAACTCGATGCGGTGATTGCCGCTATGCCGGTGCATAATCCCTATCTGACGGGTAAACACTTGTTTGATGACCGGTTTCTGATTGCCACTTCCAGCAATAATAATGATGTCCTGCCCTCACCACTCACGCAGGGCAATGCGGCATTGGAAAAACTGCTGCTACTTGAGGAAGGCCATTGCCTGCGCGATCAGGCACTTGAGGTCTGCGCTCTGCCGCGCGAGCGTACACTGGTGAATTTTGGCGCAACGAGCATGGCCACGCTGCTGCAAATGGTCAGCAATGATATGGGACTGACGCTGATACCGGAAATCGCCATCCGCTCTGAGGTTCCGCATAAACGCATTCGCATTGTACCATTCTCGGATGATTGCCCGAAACGTCAGGTCGGTCTGTTCTGGCGTAAACAGAGCCTGCGCCTTGAGGATTTCAATGCTTTGACAAAATGCATCCAAGACAGCGCTGAAAAAGTGATGTTGACACCTGATGAACTTAGCAACCTGATCCGCCACAGTGCAGAATCTGAAGAGGCTGCACCTATCCAGCGCATTCCTGCTGGTATTTAAGCATCATAAGCGCAGCAGCTTTGCTTATCCATAGGTCGCGCTCATTCGCGAGATCAGCTTCAAAGCGCTTGGCAAGCTGTATATAAGCCTGCCACATGCCCTGCGCTCCTTCCCCTTCCTGCACAGAGAAGTGGCTTTCCATACGCTCCACTGTCGCCTTGATCTGGTCGGTTTCAGGAATGGTTTTCATCATCACCTCCCGTTTGCGGGCAATAAAAAAGGCCGGTTAAACCGGCCTTTTCGTATTCGTCTTATACGCTACCCGGATAATTCGGGCTTTCACGGGTGATAGTCACACCGTGCGAATGGCTTTCACGCAAGCCCGCGTTGGTAATGCGGACAAATGTTGCCTTTTCGCGGAATTCCGGCAGTGTTTTTGCACCGACATAGCCCATCGAAGCACGCAGACCACCGGCCAGCTGATGCAGGATATTGGCAACAGGGCCTTTATAGGCAACCTGACCTTCAATACCTTCCGGCACCAGTTTCAGCTCATCGCGCACTTCCGCCTGGAAGTAACGGTCAGCGGAACCGCGTGCCATTGCACCAACGGAACCCATGCCGCGATAGGACTTATAAGAACGTCCCTGATGCAGGTAAACTTCGCCCGGGCTTTCTTCTGTACCGGCCAGTAATGAGCCGGCCATAGCAGCCGATGCACCGGCAGCCAGTGCCTTGGCGAAGTCACCGGAGAATTTAATACCGCCGTCAGCGATAATCGGAATACCGGCTTTCTGAGCCACTTCAACAGCGCCCATAATCGCGGACAACTGCGGTACACCAACACCGGCAACAATACGGGTGGTGCAGATCGAACCAGGTCCGATACCGACTTTAACCGCATCGGCACCGGCATCAATCAGAGCCTGTGTTGCCGCACCGGTTGCCACGTTACCGGCAAGAATACGTACATCGGAAGACAGTTTCTTCATGCGGGTCACCGCATCCAGAACACGCTGCGAGTGACCGTGGGCAGTATCAACCACCAGCAGATCAACACCGGCTTCGATCAGACGTTCCGCCCGTTCAAAACCATCATCACCAACGGAAGTTGCAGCAGCAGCACGCAGACGACCCTGCGCATCTTTAGCAGCATTCGGGTTGAGCTGTGACTTTTCCATATCCTTAACGGTGATCAGACCGGTGCAACGACCCTGCGCATCAACAACCAGCAGTTTTTCAATGCGGTGTTGGTGCAGAAGACGCTTGGCTTCTTCCTGATTAACGTTTTCACGCACGGTGACCAGATTTTCACGGGTCATCAGCTCGTAGATTTTCTGTGCAGGGTCAGAGGCAAAACGCACATCGCGGTTGGTCAGAATACCGACCAGACGACCCGGGCCTTTGACCGAGTTTTCAACAACCGGAATACCGGAAATACCGTGCATACGCATCAGTGCCTGTGCATCAGCCAATGTTGCGTCAGGGCCGATAGTGACAGGGTTTACAACCATGCCGGATTCGAATTTCTTAACGCGCAGAACAGCTTCTGCCTGTAATTCCGGTGTCAGATTGCGGTGAATAACGCCGATACCACCAGCCTGCGCCATAGCAATCGCCAAGCGGGACTCAGTTACTGTATCCATCGCTGCGGAGAGCAGCGGCAGGTTCAGTTCAATGCCTTCAGCAATAGTAGTGCGCAGATCGACCTGACCAGGCATAACCTCGGAATGACCGGGTTGCAGCAGGACATCATCAAAAGTCAGCGCGTATGCGCCGGTGGATGATTCAACAATTTTCGCCATGGCCAATTCCTTTAAACAGGTAAAACACCCTGTGGGAGCAGAGGGTGCAACGACTCTTATCGTTTCAATTGAATTGGCAGCGGCTGGTAACACGGATATGACTTTTTGAAAAGACTATTCGTGAAAATCGCGTAAATTTTACCAAATCTTGTATCAGGCAGCTTAATTACAGCTAAAATGACGGCTAAAATGACGGCTAAATTCCTGCCGTCCTGCCGGTGTAAAATACAAGGCACGACCTTGCTCACGACGCAACCAATTGCGCTCCAGCATCATGTCAAGCACTGCTGCACCCAGTGCACCGCCAAGATGATGGCGGCGCTCACTCCAGTCCAGACAATGCAGACAAAGCGGACGGCGTTTGCTTTCCAGCGGTTTCAGCTCAAGCCCTAATCCGCTGAAAAACTCCCGCCCTTCCGAAGTCAGCTGAAGTGCATCCTGCTCTGAGTGTTCAAGATAATTACGCGCCGTCAGGCCGTTGAACAGCGTGACACCCGCCTCACCTGCCAGATGATCGTAGCAAATCCGCGCTTCCCGCAAGGCCGCATCTTTCGGCCCTGTACGAACCCGCACCGCACCGGTGCGTTGTGCCAGCCCCATAAGCGCTTCAAGCACCTGTGCCACATCCGCACCCGACAGGCGGAAATAGCGATGCCGCCCCTGTTTCTCAGCAGTGAGCAAACCGGCATCACTGAGTTTGGTGAGATGTCCGCTGGCAGTCTGCACAGTAACACCGGCCACACCTGCCAGTTCACTGACCGTCAAAGCACGCCCATCCATCAGCGCTGTGAGGATATTGGCGCGGGCGGGGTCACCGATCAAGGCGGCGACGGAAGCTATGACAGGGCCATCTTTCATAGTTCGATGATAACCGAAACATCGACGTACAACAATAGTCTATTTCTTGCCCTGACACAGCATAAGGAGTCTCCCCATGATCGCCGTTATCTTTGAAGTTTTTCCCGCCCGCGGACAGAAAAATACCTATCTGGACATTGCTGCCGGTCTGAAAGAGGAGTTGCAAAAAATTGACGGTTTTATCTCCGTCGAGCGTTTTCAGAGCCTCACTGATCCGGATAAAATTCTCTCCCTTTCCTTCTTCCGTGATGAAGAAGCCATGAAAAACTGGCGTTCAAGCTTCATGCATCGCTCGGCGCAAGCTGCAGGGCGCAGCGGTGTTTTTGCCGATTACCGGCTGCGGGTGGCCGATGTTACCCGCGATTACGGCTTAAACAGCCGCACACAGGCACCGCAGGACAGCCGCAGCTTTCATCATGAGCGGGAACTGACCTGACCGCAAAACATCAGCCTGCCCATTCACCACATTAGATGTCGCGTCCAGAACGATATCTCGCCAAACTTGGCATACACTTTGGCCAGCATTGCAAAGACCTTCATCCACTATTCGCACATTTATTCATCTGGTGATTTATCTGGGAGGAAAATCCATGAGCAGTAACCGTGGTGTCGTTTATACGGGTCCGGGACAGGTTGAAGTACAGAATATCGCAGATCCGGTTTTTGCCGACCCGACAGGACGCAAGATCGAACATGCGGTGATCCTCAAAGTCATTACAACGAATATTTGCGGCTCCGACCAGCACATGGTGCGCGGCCGCACCACAGCGGAAGCAGGCCTTGTTCTCGGCCATGAAATCACCGGTGAAGTGATTGAAAAAGGCGCGGATGTTGAAATGCTGGAAGTGGGCGATATCGTCTCCGTTCCATTCAACGTGGCCTGCGGCCGTTGCCGCACCTGCCGTGCGCAGGATACCGGCGTGTGTCTCACCGTTAATCCGTCCCGCGCCGGTGGTGCCTATGGCTATGTCGATATGGGCGGCTGGATCGGCGGTCAAGCCAAATATGTCACGATTCCTTATGCCGATTTTAACCTGCTGAAAATTCCGGATCGCGACCGTGCGCTGGCCAAAATTCGCGATCTGACCATGCTGTCCGATATTCTTCCAACCGGCTTCCACGGCGCAGTTAAAGCCGGTGTCGGCGTTGGCTCGATCGTTTATGTGGCCGGTGCAGGCCCTGTCGGCCTGGCGGCTGCCGCCTCTGCCCGTATTCTCGGTGCAGCCGTGGTAATGATCGGCGACTTCAACAAAGAACGCCTTGCCCATGCCAAGAGAGTCGGCTTTGAGCCGGTTGATCTCTCAGCCTCTGACCGTCTCGGCGATCTGATTGCCGATATTACCGGCAGCAATGAAGTCGACAGTGCCATTGATGCTGTGGGCTTTGAAGCACGCGGCCATGCAGGCGGCGAGCAACCGGCAATTGTTCTCAATCAGATGATGGAGATCACCCGCGCGGCTGGCAATATCGGTATTCCGGGGCTCTATGTGACCGAAGATCCGGGTGCAGTGGACAAAGCCGCCAAAGTTGGCAGCCTTTCCTTACGCTTCGGCCTCGGCTGGGCAAAAGCACAGAGCTTCCACACCGGCCAGACACCAGTGCTGAAATATAATCGCCAGCTGATGCAGGCCATTCTCCACGACCGGCTGAATATTGCGGAAATCGTCAATGCGCAGCTAATCTCGCTGGATGACGCACCGAAAGGCTATGAAAGCTTTGATCAGGGCGCCGCGAAGAAATTCGTCATCGACCCGCATGGTGATCTGCTGAAATCTGCCTGAATGTAATATAAAGCGAAACATCCCCGCATGATTACTCATACGGGGATGTTTTATTTTTCAGTTAATTGCATACAAACAATAAAGGCCACCGTATATTTGTCAGTATCTTATCAGAAAAAACCGACTATTTTGTCATTGCTGCGTAAATCTGTTTACAATACAGCAAATGCTTAAATAGGGAGTGCATTCTGATGCATAAAAAAAGACAGCCGATACAGCGTATTTTTACCATAGCAACAATAGCCCTCACGATTGGCAGCACCACAGCTGCGTGGTCAGCAACCGGTCTGCCGGGCGGCGCATCCTCCCTCTCCGAAACCTATGAAAACTGGACAGTATCTTGCCTTGTTCAAAAACAAGGAGAAACCCAGAAGGTACTCTGCTCCATGTCACAGCAGCAGGTGGATGATAACAGGCAACGGGCACTCGCCATTGAACTTAGTCCTGCAGATAAAAACGGCGCGGCTGGTGCATTCGTATTGCCATTCGGCCTGAAACTTGCTTCAGGCGCCACGCTGCAGCTTGATGAAACACCTGCCGATCAACCTCTCGCCTTTACAACCTGCCTACCTGCCGGCTGCATTGTTCCGGTCAATTTAGATGCAGCGAAAGCTGATGCTCTTGGCAAGGGAAAGAATCTCTTTGTGCTGGCACAGGCTATGGACGGCAATCAGATTAAACTTAATGTACCACTCGACGGTTTTGCCGCAGCGCTGAAACGCACCAGAGAATTGCTGAAATAAGTGACTTGCTATTTTTATCTGCAAAAAGCTCCGGCCATCCGGAGCTTTTTTGTTTCTGCCCAAGAATCAAAGAAATAAATACTGATTCTTTCGAGCGGATAAATTTTCAGGGAAATATCAAAACAGAATCATGCGAACGCGCTGCCTCAACGCGCACAAAGCATTATATTGACTGCCAGCCTGGCAATCATTGCAATATCGTACTGTTTTTTGTGTGATAAAAGAAAGATTGGCTGGGGAACCTGGATTCGAACCAAGACTAACGGAGTCAGAGTCCGTCGTTCTACCATTAAACTATTCCCCAGCAACGCTGCTCTGAGAGAGCGAAGCGGTGACGCTTGCGGCGTCGTGGTGGTCATATAATTGATATTTTCACAAATGCAAACCCTCTTTGCACTGTTTTCAATATATTTTTTCACAAATCACAATTTTCTACGTTCTCTTCGTAATTTGCGCCCCTTGGTAAATTGACAAAGGACTGTTACATTAAGGGCAACGTGAAATAGTCTGCACCATGCCTGCGTCCCTTAAGGGTTCGCGCGGTGCCAAAAGGACAAAAACTTTGAAGAACCCCGATCTGCACACCCCAAAGGTGTCAATCAGCGGGGCGTCTGGCGGCAAGGAAAGTAAACAAGCTTCTCCTGAACCGCCAAAAACAGGGCAGCGGCAAAACCGTTCTCCTGTCGGCTCATCGTCACCAAAGCCCGTGGCAGATGAATCGGGACGCTTCGATAAAAAACAGCGTAAACGTGCCCGCAGGCGTAAAGCCGGCAAGAATAATGGCACGGAAGCAGTTTTATCCGGCGCGCAAGGGGTCTCCCCTTCTGCGCAAAGTCATTCTGCGGGCAGTGATAAGGCAACAGGCCACAGATCAGCACGCGGTGAAAATAGCTCAGCTAACGGATCTCAAAACGGCGAACTTAAAAACGGCGCGCGTAACGGCCAGAAAAGCGGAAAGAAGCTCTCTAACCGCCGCAGACGCTCGCGCCGCAAAAAGCAGCAGGATAATCCTGCAACGCTTCAGACTGCAGCCTCTGCACCGGTTCAGCAGAATCAAACTGCCAAGAACGGTCACGCAACGGCACAAACTGCTCACAAGCATCATCATCGGCCAGTACAGGCTAAAACAGAGCATGCTTCACACAACACTGCTGAGCATCGCTCTGCACAGGCTGCACAACCGCGCCCCTATGAACCGCCGCTTTATGCAGCGCTTGATCTCGGCACCAACAACTGCCGTCTGCTGATTGCCACGCCGAGCAGACCCGGCCAGTTCCGCGTTGTTGATTCTTTTTCGCGCATCGTGCGCCTTGGCGAAGGTTTCGGCACCAGCGGCCGCCTCAGTGATCAGGCTATGAACCGTGCGATTGAAGCGCTGAAAGTCTGCCGCGATAAGCTGGAAAGCAAAAATATCCGCCGCAGACGTTTGATCGCCACTGAAGCCTGCCGCTCAGCCAGCAATGGCCCTGAATTTTTGCAGCGTGTCCGTGAAGAAGCAGGACTTGAGCTGGAGATTGTTGACCGGCAGACTGAGGCCAGTCTTGCGGTTTCCGGTTGCGGTACTCTGGTCAATCGCGAGACCGACGCGCTTGTGCTGTTTGATATCGGCGGCGGCTCCTCAGAAATCGCCTTGATTGATGTAACTTGCCGCCGGTCTTCACGCCTTGCAGAACACATCACCGCATGGACTTCCCTGCCGGTGGGCGTTGTGACACTGGCAGAGAAATTCGGCGGTCGCGATGTGACGCCGGAAAACTATGCGGAAATGGTTGCCTATGTCGCCGGTCTGCTGAATGATTTCAGCGAGCGTCACAAATTAGGCGATCTGGCGCAAAGCACGCATTTCCATCTGCTCGGCACATCCGGCACGGTGACCACGCTGGCCGGTATTCATCTCGGTCTTGAACGCTATGACCGCCGCCGTGTTGACGGTATGTGGATGGGCGCGCAGGATGTTACCGATATGACAACCAAGCTTTTGTCGTGGGATTTTAAAACCCGCGTCGCCAATCCGTGCATCGGCGCTGACCGTGCCGATCTGGTTCTGGCCGGTTGTGCCATTCTGGATGCCATCCGCCAGATCTGGCCGAGTGAAAGATTGCTGGTTGCCGATCGCGGCTTGCGCGAAGGTATTCTGACAGAATTGATGTCCCGCGATGGTGCATGGCGCCACCGCCGCCCTCATCAGGCAAAAGAAACTTATATGAAGAACGGTTCCGGCAGGGACACTCAGACAAAAGGCAGACAGTCGATATGAGCGGCTCTGGAAGCAAATCCGGTAAATCTAAATTCGGGAATACCACCGGTGGCCGCGGCGGCGCAGGCACACGCGGTATGCATGTGCGCGTTAAGAAAAAGGCCGGCACGATTAAAGAAACATCGCGTCGCTGGCTGGAACGCCACCTCAACGATCCTTATGTGCAGCAGTCCAAAGCAGACGGCTATCGCTCCCGTGCGGCCTATAAGCTGATCGAGATCAATGAGCGCTATAATATTCTGAAAAAAGGCCAAAAAATTATCGATCTGGGTGCCGCCCCTGGCGGCTGGAGCCAGATTGCGGCGAAGATCGTTGGTTCCAATGATGAACAGCCGCATGTGGTTGGCATCGACTATCTCGATGTTGATCCGTTGCCGGGTGTTGCGCTCCTGAAAATGGACTTTCTGGATGATGAAGCCCCCAATGCGATTATGAGCGCACTTGGTGACGAACCGGATCTGGTGATTTCAGACATGGCGGCACCAACCACCGGTCACCGCCGTACCGACCATCTGCGCACCGCGCATTTGTGCGAAGTTGCTGCACATTTTGCGGTTTCCGTGTTGAAGCCCGGCGGCCACTTCCTCACCAAGACCTTTCAGGGCGGAACTGAGAATGACCTGCTGACCATGCTGAAGCAGAACTTCCGTTCTGTACATCACGTCAAGCCACCGGCATCGCGTGCGGAATCTGTTGAGCTTTATCTGCTCGCCCGCGATTTCAAAGGCCGCAAAGAAGACGACAACGAAGAATAACTTCACCGAACATGATCCAATAAAAAAGCGCGGCTAAACCGCGCTTTTTTTAATTTTCACTGGATCCAGTATTTAATGGATTTTCCGCTGCTTCGGTGCGAATTTCTTCTCATAAAGCTCCTGCCCTGCTTCCGGTTTCAGTTTGACAAAAGAGAAGAAGGCCAGCGCAGAGATTCCGCCGACGACAAAGAAGGCGATGTGGAAATCCTCAATCTGCAATGCGGAGCCACGAATGATTGTGCTTAGCTCCAGAATAACACCCGCCAATGCTACACCCATCGCAATGGAAACCTGTTGTGCAACCGCAGAGATCGGTGTCGCCTGACTGGTTTTATCATCCGGAATTTCCGCAAAACCCAGCGCATTCACACCGGTGAAGAACATTGAGCGCAAAAAGCCGCCGAATAACAGTGCCGCCAAGATGAGCATCATCGGCGTTTGCGGCGTGAAGAAGCCGTTCATAATGATAAAGCATGCAGAAGCGAGTGAACCGAACATCAACAACCGGCGAAAGCCAAACCGGGCAAAAATCCGTGATGCACCGAATTTCATCAGCAAGGCACCGATTGCCGACACAAAGGTAATCATCCCTGACTGAAACGGATCAAGTCCGAAGCCGAGTTGCAACATCAGCGGCAGCAAAAACGGAATAGCACCAATACCTAGGCGGAACAGGCTGCCGCCGGTAACAGAAATACGAAACACATCATTTTTAAACAGGGATAAATCCAGCAACGGGTTTTCCACCCGTTTGGCATGCTGAATATATAAGATGGTTGAAAGCACACCAATTCCCAGCGTGATAATACCAACTGCAGGCGGCAAAGCCGGAAGGCTCACCACAGACAGACCAAACACCACGCCGGACATTGCCAGTCCCGATAAAATAAAACCGGTGACATCCAGTTTGCGCGGCATCGGCACATCCAGCACCGGCAGATATTTGGTTGCAAACCAGATTCCTGCCAGACCAATCGGCACATTGATCAGGAATATCCAGTGCCAACTGAAATAAGTCGTTATAAAGCCACCAACCGGCGGACCAACCAGAGGGCCGACCATGCTCGGGATTGCCAGCCATGCCATCGCATTGACCAGCTGATTTCGTGGTGTTGAGCGCAGCAGAACCAGACGACCAACCGGTGTCATCATTGCCCCGCCTGCCCCTTGCAGGAAACGGGCAACCACGAAACTCATCAGAGAATTGGATGCCGCACAGGCAACAGAACCGATCACGAAAACGGCAATGGCTGCACGAAACACATTACGCGCTCCATAGCGATCCGCCATCCAGCCACTCACCGGAATAAACACTGCCAAGGATACAAGGTAGGAAGTGAGCGCCAGTTTCAGAGCAATCGGGCTGGTGCCGATATCTCGTGCAATGGCGGCCAGAGATGTCGAAATCACATTCGAATCCATCTGCTCCATGAAAAGCGCGACAGCCAAAACCAGCGGAATAATACGATTCACAATACGAATCCTGCATGCCAGATATATTATATTGCGAGCATTATATAACTCAGCCCGACCGGATTACACGCAGAATTGACCACGCCGGCGAAGTTTTTTAAGGCATCAGAGAACGCTGTCACAAAAGTTTACAATCGCAACAATGCGTGTGCGGGCATGGTAAATTTCAGCTTAAAAAACAAAGCATTGTGATCGTACATATATAAAAATGCACTCTATGCACCAGCTTTTAAAATCCCGCAAAACAAGGGTGAATTGCTCGGACGCACCTCGCATTGAGAGATAAATCGGCGCTTTCGGGTTGCATGGTCAGTTACACGCTGTTACATTTGGTGAGTAAACAGCAACCAGCAGAGCATCGATAAGGGGCCGATGCGTAGAGGTGTGAGATGACTGAGATCACCAAAAGCGCAATACTTTATACAATGATGATTATCACGCTCAATACGGCTATTGCCCTGAGTGTGGTTGGTCTGGATTTCCTGCCGTAATCATCTCTGCAAATGAGCACCCCCGCGAGTGAAGCGGCGCGAATATTGCTCATATCCTGTTTCGGACAGGACATATCACTTACAGATTTCATAAGAGGTCTGCCGGAGGTTTTCCGGCAGACCTTTTTAATGTTTATGAATCACGACGCATATGAATGACGGTAAAAGGCAGCCCTTCATCGTCCTCAGCAAGACGTGCGATTTCAACAAAGCCATTGTGCAGATAGAAATTATGCGCCTGCGCGTTCAGAGCATAAACTTCCAGCTCCAGAGATTTTTTCAAGCCCAGCGCATGGTCAAGCAACTGGCGTCCAAAACCTTTGCCCTGAATATGCGGGTCAATAAACAGTCCACCGACAAACTGCCCGACCAGACCGATAAAACCCGCCGGTTTCCCGTCATGAATAATCACCCAGTTTTCTGCCTGTTTCAGATAGATATCCCGCACCTGCTCAGCTTGCAGCAATAAGCGTTCCACACCTAGAAAATGATGCGATATACGTGAAGCTTCCAGCCAGATATTGACCAGCGCTTCCGTATCTTCAGCCCGGATCGGGCGAATTTCATTTGGCATTTGTATCATGATAAATTTTGTCCATTGAGACGTTTAATACGCGCCACGATGCCACTTACAAAATGGCGCAACTCAACGATCAGTCTTTTGAAAAAGACTGTCGGATAACAATTGCATTGAGTTGCTGCGCATAAATCTCCTGATTGGACTATGCTTACCTTATCACTTGCCCGATTACCGGACAAGATTGGTGCGGAAACAGAAACGCATTGTCCACTCGACTTCACACACAACTGGCTGTATGAACATTGCGTCGCGCAATAGTGCGCGATGTTGTTCTCGGGGCGGGGTGCGATTCCCCACCGGCGGTATGAAGAAGAAATTCTTTGAGCCCGCGAGCGTCTGAATAAGTCTTTTTATTCAGAGTCAGCAGATCCGGTGAGATGCCGGAGCCGACGGTATAGTCCGGATGAAAGAGAGCAAAGACACGGTTAAACAGCACACTTTTTACGGGTGTGATCTGTCTATTTGTGAATTTGCGCCCTGATTCTAGTATCAAGAGATGAAACTATGAACCAGAGCTTGACCAACCCATCTTCCCTCAAAGTTGCATTCATTCAGGCGCGCTGGCACGCCGATATCGTGGATGAAGCACGCAAATCCTATATTGCAGAACTGGCTAAACTGACCAGCAACGGCATTGACGTTGAAGTCTTTGACGTGCCGGGTGTCTTTGAAGCGCCGCTTCTTGCCCGTACATTGGCCGCAACCCATAAATATGCGGCTGTTGTTGCGGCAGGTTTTGTGGTTGACGGTGGCATTTATCGCCATGACTTCGTATCCGATGCCGTGATCAAAGGCCTGATGCAGGCACAGATGGATACGGATGTGCCGGTTCTCAGCGTTGTGCTGACCCCGCATCATTATCATGACAGCAAAGAGCATCATGATTTCTTCCATGCGCATTTTGTGGTCAAAGGCCGTGAAGCAGCCCATGCAACCGTGCAGATTTTGGATACTTACAGCAAAATCGAAGCCTGATAATTACAGGAGCGGCTTGCTTATGCAGGCCGCTTTTTACTCCACAATCCGATGCGGATGGGTATAGACGTCAAATTCCGCACCACGCACCAATGCAACCAGTGTAATATTCAGCGCTTCAGCGGTACGGATTGCCAGAGCTGTTGGCGCTGAGATCGCCAAAATGACCGGTGAACGGATAGCCGCTGTTTTCTGCACCATTTCCAGTGAAACACGACTGGTCACCATCACAGCACCGCGCGTGGTATCCGCACCTTCTGCTTTGCCCTTGCCGCGCAGCAAAAAGCCTGCCAACTTGTCCAGCGCATTATGCCGCCCGACATCTTCCCGTACCGCCAGTATTTCGCCATCACTCTGATGCGCCTGATAAAAACCGGCCGCATGAACGGCTCCGGTTGCGCGATGTAAAAGCTGCAAATTCCACATCTGCTCAGCCGCCTGCACGATCTGCTCGGAGCGCAGTGTGAAATTACTGTTCTCAACGGGCGGAAACTCCCGCACAGCCTCAGTAATCGATTCAATACCGCACAGCCCACAGCCAACCGGCCCTGCCATATGGCGACGGCGCGCCGTCAAGGCATCACGCTGCTGATCGGATAATTGCATCTGCACATCAATACCGGCAGGAAAGCTCTGAAAAGCCATCGCTTCGATTTCCGAAGCCTGTGCGATAATGCCCTCACAGAGACTGAAGCCAACAGCAAAATCCTCAATATCCTGCGGGCTGGCCATCATCACCGCATGGGTAGTACCGCCATAGGAAAACGCCACCGGCACCTCTTCCGCAACCTGACGATGCGAGGCTTTCAGCCTGCCCTGACGGCGGATAATATTACCGACCTCAGATGTGGCTGGCGGAATATCCGCACCGTCTCTCTCAAGGCTGCAGCTTTTATCCATGACGTTCCCTTCCATCCCTTTGGCTGCATAACTATATGCTTTTACTGAAAGCATATTCCAGCGCTAAAAACGTCGCTTATCCGGTGAAGTTTCAGGCTTTGCGTGACAGTTTCAACAGGCAATCCGTGCTTTCGGGGTGGTAAGCATATCGCGATGGTATATTCTGAAAACAAATCCACCGGAGCGTGTTGTATTTGATCACAGCCACGGCACGCGCTCTGGATTCTTTTAATTGTCGCATGTTCGCGGTAGCTTTAATGAGGTTCTGACTTATGGATATTCGTCTGATTGATGAAAATTTTGCTGTTACCGGCCAGCTGGCACCGGAGGATATTGCCGGAGTTGTGGCACAGGGCTTCAAAACCCTGATCTGCAACCGTCCGGATCATGAATCCGACGGCCAGCCGCTTTATGATGCCGTTGCTCAGGCTGCAACAGCTGTGGGTCTGCAAACCTATTTCATTCCTGTAGCAGGCGGTCAGATCACACAGGAAAATCTGGATGAGATGACCGCAGCAGTAGAGAACGCACCAACACCAATTCTCGCCTATTGCCGCTCGGGCACCCGCTGCACCAATCTTTACGGCATTGTGCAGCAGCAGAAGCAGCGCTGATTAACCTAATATTGTGTGCGGAGACAATCCGCACACAAACCAACACCATCAACTCACCGGATCATTCATATGTCTATCAGGCTCCTGAGCGAAACCATTATCAACCAGATTGCTGCCGGTGAGGTTATTGAACGCCCTGCCAGCGTGGTGAAAGAACTGGTAGAAAATGCGATTGACGCCGGTGCCACACGTATTGAAGTGGTGACTGCCGGTGGCGGCAAGAACCTGATCCGTGTGACAGATAATGGCGGCGGTATTCCGGCAGATGAACTGACGCTGGCTGTCTCGCGCCACTGCACTTCAAAACTCACAGACGATGTGCATGATATCCGCGCCCTTGGTTTTCGCGGTGAAGCACTGCCATCCATTGGCTCTGTTGCGCGTCTTAGCATTAAATCCCGCACCGCTGAGGCTGATTCCGGCTATGAGGTTGTAGTACGTGGCGGCCATCTCGAAGGCCCGCGCCCGACTGCAATCAATCGCGGAACCATCGTTGAAGTCAGCGATCTGTTTTACGCCACCCCTGCCCGTCTGAAATTCATGAAAACCGATCGTGCCGAATCCACTGCCATTACCGAAGTGATTAAGCGTATCGCGATTTCTTTCCCGCAAATCCGGTTCTCCATCGCCGGTACAGACCGCAGCCCGCTGGAACTACCTGCGACGTGCAGCGCCGGAGAAACGGTCAGTGAAGCGGCAATGCTCGAGCGTATTTCGCAGGTTCTCGGCACTGATTTTTCTGAAAATGCACTGGCACTCGACAGCGAGCGCGAAGGTGTGCGCCTGACCGGTTTCACCGCAATTCCGTCATTCAACCGTGCCAATTCCCTGCACCAATTTGCCTATATTAACGGCCGTCCGGTGCGCGACAAACAGGTGTTCGGCGCATTGCGCGGTGCCTATTCCGATGTGATTGCCCGCGACCGTCATCCGGTCGGCGTGTTGTTTCTCCAGCTTGACCCGTCCCATGTCGATGTCAATGTGCATCCGGCCAAGGCAGATGTGCGCTTTCGTGATCCGGGATTAGTGCGCGGTCTGATTGTCGGCACCATCCGTCATGCTTTGGCGCAGTCGGGTATTCGCCCTGCCACCAGCGGTGCAGAAGCCATGTTGAAAGCTTTTCAGGCACAGGGATTTGAGAGCAAAGATTTGAATGCCTCACAATTCGATATGCCGCAGCGTTCATCCGGCAGCTTTACATCCTCCCCTGCCCGTAACTGGCAATCTGCCTCGACTTACCGGCCTGATGCACCGCGACAGGAATGGTCGCCGCAAACTGCCCATCCGGCACAACGCCCGCTGCATCTCGATAACCAGCCGGCGCCACGTTATGAACAGGCCGGTTTTGGCGAAGCGATGCAGGCAACGATTTCGCGATTCACCGCTCCCAGTGCCGACAGCCGCGCAGCAGAGATTGAAGCACCCGCAGAATTGCTGCGCGCACCGCTTGGTGCCGCACGGGCGCAGATCCATGCCAATTATATTGTCGCCCAGACCGAGGATAGTCTGGTGATTGTGGATCAGCACGCCGCCCATGAGCGACTGGTTTACGAAGCACTGAAAACCGCTCTTGAAGCCAAACCGATGGCCGCGCAGATGCTGTTGATCCCAGAGATTGTTGACCTGCCGGAAGAAGATGCGGAGCGCGTTGTCGCCCACGCGGAAACGCTGGAACGTTTTGGTCTGAGTGTCGAGCGCTTTGGCCCCGGTGCGGTGGCGGTTCGTGAAACACCCTCCATGCTCGGCGAAATGGATGTGCAGCAACTGATCCGTGATCTGGCAGATGAGATTGCCGAGCATGACACCGCCAACGGGCTGAAAGATATGCTCAACCATGTGGCTGCGACAATGGCCTGTCACGGCTCTGTGCGTTCCGGCCGCCGCATGAAAGGCGAAGAAATGAACGCCCTGCTGCGTCAGATGGAAGCCACCCCCGGTTCCGGCACCTGCAATCACGGGCGGCCGACATATATAGAATTAAAACTCAGTGATATTGAACGTCTGTTCGGACGCAGGTAAAGATTACCCAAAGACACTGAAGACAAGAAAGAGTGATGACTATGTTTTCCAGCAATCGCAGCGGTGAAGCCAAATTGCGTTACCTCGATGGTGACTATCAGGTTCTCGAGCCAGGCTCCTATGTGATTTGCGCAGTAACAGCCGAGAAAATCGAGCTGGATGATCTGCGTTACTGGAGCGTTGCCCGTCAGGAAGCCTATGTAAACGGCCTCGTTTCCTATCAGCGTGAGCTTGAAAGTAATCCAGAGCTGCGCCAACGCAGCAAGAATTAATCTGAGTTAAAATGACAACGTCATATATAATATCCGATCTTAAAGCCCGTCCGGAATTTCTTGGCGATGCAGCCGACCGCGTCTGGAATGCCTGGTGGCGGCAGGATGGCCACGAACTGGACTTTATCAAAGGTCTGTTCGAGGAAAATCTCACTGCAGAGACCACGCCGGTTGCCCTTATCGCCCATGACGGCGCTGAATTTCTCGGGACTGCATCACTGATCGACAGCGATATGGAAGCCCGCCCGCAATATACCCCATGGGTAGCGGCACTGTGGGTTGATGAAAAACAGCGCTCCTTTGGTATCGGCAGTGCGCTGATTAAAGCGGCGATTGAAAAAGCACGCGAACAGGGTTTTGCGGAAGTTTATCTCTGCGCGGAAGCCGATAAGCATGACTATTATGCGGCACGCGACTGGGTACTGATTGAAGAGAGTATTGACGATCTCAATATTTACCGCATCGCGCTCTGATCAAATTTCCAGACTGCGTTCGAGAAAATTTTGCCGTGTTGTTTTTATAATGCGCTGCAAAATTTTCTCGCGGCCAAAATCAAGCCGCACATCAAAAACCGCAATCTCACGCAACCAGTTACCCTCAACCGACGACTGCATTGCACGCAGGCGCACGTAATCTTTGGCTGTTGTTGCCAAAATCAGATTGGCTTCACGCGCCTCCGCCACAAGCTTGCAGATATCCTCCGGCCTGTAGCTGTAATGATCGCCGAAAGACCGGCTGATCACCACTTCCCCGCCAAGCTCTGTCACGCTGTCAAAGAATTTCTGCGGATTGCCGATGCCGGCAAAAGCGAGAAATCTTTTCCCCTCAGCCGGTTGCTCTGCCACGGAAATCAGCCGTGCATCAAAAAACGGCTTATTGCCGCGTGCTGCCATGCGGATCACACTTTCCGAAGCATCATTGCCCTTCAGATGGTTCGGCGTGATGCGCAAAAGTGCTGATGCCTGCTGCATCTGTGCAGCTAACGGCGCACGCAACGGCCCTGCCGGAATGATCCGGCCATTACCGATACCCCGTGCAGCATCAATCACCACCAATGCATAATCATAAAACAGACGCGCGCTCTGAAACCCATCATCCATGATAATGAAGTCGCAGCCCTGCTGCTCCAGCAATTGCGCGGCGTTCAGGCGATTGGCGCATACGGCAACCATTGCATGGCGCGCCAGCAAGAGCGGCTCATCACCAGTCAGCTTTGCAGTATCCCGTGCAGGATCAACAAGATGCACGCCTTTGAAAGAACCGCCATAGCCACGCGAAACAATACCAGGCTTAAAGCCTTCCGCTTTTGCAGCTTCAGCAAAAGCAATACAGGTCGGGGTCTTACCAGCACCGCCAACGGTGAAATTGCCGATACATAAAACCGGCAGATCAATTTGCGGCGGTTCCGCATTGATCATGCGCTTTTTAGCGACCGAGCCGTAGATCGCAGCCAAAGGTGACAGCATACATGCCTGCCAACCGGCTTTATCCCACCAGAAGGATGAAGCATCCCGCTGTGATTTACCGGCAGCCATTATTGCTGCTCCGGCGCTTCAGGCTCCGGTGCGGTCTCAGACACAGTTGTATAGAGACGTGATTTCACCGCCAAAGGCCGGATAAACGGTTCAAGCGCTGTCAGTGTACGTTCCAGCGCACCGCGCATATCGCCAACCGTACGCTTGCCAGATTCGGTCATGGCTGCCAGTTTTTCCGGATTATTGAACAGGAAGTTCACCGCACCGGCCAGCATATTATGATCGCTGACCAGTTTCGCGCCGCCGTTTTTAATCAGGCGCTGATAGGATTCACGGAAGTTCTGCACATTACGACCGGACAGAACCGCTGTGCCAAGCATGGCTGGTTCCAGCGGATTTTGCCCACCCTCACCGGTCAGGGATTTGCCCACAAAAGCAATCTGCGACAGACGCAGATACAGTCCCATTTCACCGATTGTATCGCCAAGATAAACCGCAGTTTGCGGGGTAATATCTTCATTGCGGCTGCGTTGTGCCACAGTGAGCCCTTTAGCTTCAATTGCAGCACGGATTGCCTCTGCACGATCCGGATGACGCGGCACGATCATGGTCAGCAAGTCCGGATGGCGGGTGCTGAGCATAGTATGCACAGTCGCTGCAATTTCTTCCTCACCGTCATGAGTGGAAATAGCAGCCCAGACTTTGCGTTTACCGATCTGCTTTTGCAGCCGTTCCAGCTCTTGCGCATCGACCGGTGGTGCATCCGTATCCACTTTGAGATTGCCGGAAATCGTCACCGGACGTGCGCCCAGCTGGCGGAACCGCTCACCATCCGCATCGGATTGTGCAACCACATGGGCAAAGTTCTCGAACAAAGCCTCAGCAACAGAACTGCGCTTTTTCCACTTTGCATAAGAGCGATCAGACATACGCCCGTTAATCAGAATTTGCGGAATATGGCGTTTTCCAAGTTCAAGAATGGTCATCGGCCAGATTTCGGATTCACATTTAATCGCTACATCCGGCTGCCAGTGATCGAGAAAACGGCGCACGGCAGGCAACAGATCAAGCGGCACATATTGGTGAATAACGCGGCCACCCAGACGCTCAGCCACCAGTGCCGCAGAAGTCCGTGTGCCGGTGGTGAGAAGAATACGAATATCCTGTGCGAGAAAATGTTCAATCAGCGGCAGGATAGCAATAAATTCACCGACACTTGCGGCGTGCATCCAGACCAGCGGTCCTTCAGGACGGGTAATTTGACTGCGGCCATAGCGCTCGGAGCGGCGACTGCGGTCTTCTTTGCCTTTGGAAACGCGATAGCTGATATAGGGCCCGATCAGCGGATAGGCCGCACAACCGGCAGCCTTGTAAATCTTAAGAACAGTGCGGGCCCATTTTTCACTCATTCTTATCTCCATACCGGATAGCTCTATCAGAAAAGCTTATTGCTGCCTTGTCTGAATTTGAAATGCCGGAAAAACACGGAATACTGAAACTGTTGCGCTTACGGGCAACCGGTTAAAATCTTGCACCAAGATGCTCAGCACACCAAGCCTATCTTAAGCTTATACACCAATAACTGATAACCCCGTCATTATACAAAAGAATGCCGGACGCTATCACAATTAATTGTTATCGGGCAGGAGGTGTTTGCAATCCCAACTGTTTATAGGCCGCATTCGTGGCTGCATCGAGCTTGCGGGTCAGTTCCAGACGCTTCTCTTCGAGCAGATTCTCATCCGCATCCACAGGCACCCAAACCGGTTCTGTTGTCACGGCGGCCGAACGGCCAAAAGGCAGTGGAATGGATGTTTTATCCCAGCTTCTCTGCAAAACAATACAACGGGAAAAAGCGTAGGCAACCGGCAGGATCGGGCGGCCGGACAATTTGGCCAACAAGATAATCCCCTGCCCTGCTTCACGCACCGGACTATGCGCCACATCAGCGATCATGCCGGTGCTGATGCCCTGATCCAAGGCCCGTTTCAGGGTGATCAGAGCACGCGCACCACCTTTGCCGCTATTATTGCTGTCTGCGCGTCCGCCGGAACCCCGCACCGTTTGCAGGCCGAGTTTTTCCGCCACACGCGCATTCAGCTCCGCATCAGCACTGCGTGAGAACATGGCCACAACCGGCACAGATTTTTCACGCACAAACGTGCCCATCAAATGCTGGCCATGCCAGAAAGTGACGATATAGGGCGTGTGCTGTTTTTGGGATGCAATGGTTTCATCAAAACCGGGCAGGCGTTTATTGGTAGCATAGACCAGCCGGAGATAGCCTGAAATCCAATTGACCAGTACCGTCTTCAGCATTTCTGAACGCGCCAAAGGCTCGCGAATACGCTGCCAAACGCGTTTCAGAAATCCGTCTTGCTGCACATTATCACCTGACACAGTCAAAATGCGCTATCAGGCTTTATCTGCAGAATTAACAGCTTCAGCAATCGCGCTTGCAGGATCCAGCAGGCGGTGCATATGAACGATGAAATAACGCATATGCGCATTATCAACAGTCGCTTGAGCCTTGGATTTCCAAGCCATTTTAGCTGTTTCGTAATTCGGATAGATGCCGACGATATCCAGCTTTTCGAGATCACGGAACTCCATCGAGTTCAATGTCTTCAATTCGCCGCCGAATACCAAATGCAGCAGCTGTTTGTTTTCACCAGATACGGTCATGGGTCTAATCCTGTCACTGAGATTACTTTGCCGGAAGGGTAGCGCCAATTGCGGCACAGCCCCTGTTAGCGCCTTCTTTAGAGTGGTTTACGCTCAAGTTCAACCAGAGCGATCACTGCACACTCTTTAATTTATCGTATTTTGGATAGACCTGTTGCGGAAGCCGGATCAGAGCCCAATCAAACCCCGATCAAGCATTGTCGTGCCCCGATAAGAGTTGCCGCACAACACTAAGCATCTCACCGTCAAAGCCTGCAACAGCCGCAACCAGCACATCATGACTGAATGGTTTGCGACCTGTGATCATCCCCCGTTCACCACCATAGCTAAGTGCCTGACCTTCAAGGGTCAAAAGCTTTCCGCCAGCCTCTGAGAGCAGCAAATCCGCGGCAGCCAAATCCCAGTCGTGCGCGCCGCCGCGCACAAAAGTGCCTGCCAGTTCACTCCGCCCGACCTTGGCGATGCGATAGGCCAGAGACGGCACATAGGACGCAAAAGCGACCTTGCTGCGAAAGCCCTCCGGCAGTTCATTAAAATGTGATCGGGACATTGCCACCGGATAACTGCGCCCGTCATCCGGCAAATGCGCGCTGATCGCCCTGTCGTTTTGAAAAGCACCCTGCCCGTGCACTGCAGTCAGAACCTCTTTGCGCACCGGCACATCTAGCACGCCACAGCGCGGCTTGCCGTCTTCGATCACAGCAATACTCACACACCACTGATTATCACCGGCGAGAAAAGCACGTGTACCGTCAATCGGATCAACAACAAATGCCCGCTTACGACCTGTGCGTTGCTGATCAGTTGCCGTTTCTTCGGATATCCAGCCGTAATCCGGCCGCGCCTGCAGCAAAGACTGCTGCAGAAAACTGTCAACTGCCAAATCTGCTTCACTCACCGGAGACTGGCCGTTTTTCAGCCAAACTTCAGGATCTTTGCCGTAATAATGCAGGGCAATTTTACCAGCTTCCGCCGCTGCAGCGCGGATGAGTTGCAGGTCAGCCGTATCAGCCAGTTTATCCGTGTTACTCTCCGGCAAGCGTCATTCCTTCAATTACCAATGTTGGTGCGGCAGTGCCGTAAGAGCGATCCAGATCACTGGCGGCAGTCATATTCATAAACATATCTTTGAGGTTGGAAGCGATAGTCACTTCACTCACCGGATAGGTCAGCTCACCGTTTTCAATCCAGAAACCGGATGCACCACGGCTATATTGTCCGGTGATCATATCCACACCCTGCCCGAAAACCTCAGTCACGTAAAAACCGGTGCCAAGTTCTTTCATCAGCTCTTCCGGTGTGCGTTCACCGGCTTCCAAAGCCAGATTAGTTGAAGACGGTACGACAGTTGAACCGGAGCGCACGCCACGACCATTGGTCTCCAGTCCCAGTTCACGGGCGGTTGAGCCGGACAGGAACCAATGTTTCAGCACACCATTTTCAATCATGGTCAGTTTTTCACCCGCAATCCCTTCACCGTCGAAAGGACGGGATGAAGAGCCGCGCAAACGCATCGGATCATCGGTGATGCTGATGCCTTTGCTCAGCACCTGCTGCCCCATTTTATCTCTGAGGAAACTGCTTTTACGGGCAACTGATGCACCATTGATCGCACCCGCAATATGACCGGCAATGCCGCGCGCCACACGCGGATCGAACATCACGTTCACTGCGCCGGTTTTAAGTTTGCGTGCATTGAGGCGACGCACTGCGCGCTCACCAGCCGTCCGGCCAAGATCTTCGAGCGCTGGCAGATCAGCAAAATGCAGGCGTACGCGCATGTCATAATCGCGCTCCATTGCGGTGCCTTCACCGGCAATGGCACTCACTGAACGGCCAAAACGGCTCAGCGTATAAAAACCTTCAAAACCGCCGGAAGTCACCAGCACCATGCCACCCAAACCGGCAGAAGCCGTTGCACCGCCGGAATTGGTAACGCCGGAAACCGCACGCGCGGCCTCTTCCATGGCCAGCGCATCTTCTGTCATGCGTTTGGCATCAATCTGTGTCGGATCAAACAAATCAAGATCAGCAATCTGTCTGGCCAGTTTTGCAGGATCTGCCAGCCCTTCATAGACATCTTCCGGCGAGACCTTGGCCATCGCGACAGCGCGCTCTGCCAGTGCAACCGGATCAGCGCCTTTATTGGCACTTGCCGAAATACTGGCAATACGTTTGCCTACGAAAACACGCAATGAAAAATCATCGCTCTCAGAAGCTTCCGTTGCTTCCACCTTGCCCAGACGCACACTGACATTGCTGGAACGACTACGCACAACCACCGCATCAGCATGGTCTGCACCGGCCTTTTTGGCCGCAGCGACGAGAAAACGAGCCTGATCGGCGAGTTTTTGAGCAGAGCTTTGTGCGTCCATCATTCTTCCTGTCATTTATACTTTTGCCGAGCATAGCAAAAATTGGAATGCTCCGTGCTTCGTGATCTTCAAGCTGTAGAATATCAACCTGTTCAGCCTATATATCCTTTATATACGGATAGGCAGTGTGTTTTTTAAGTCTCAACTTCAGTTTAGGAGGAGCAAAACACTCCTGCACGAAAAAACAGTGTGATCTGACACCGTCGAAACTCTCATTGGCAGGTCAAATCTCTTTATGACTTCATATTTAGCAACTATGTGGTCACAAACGTGATGATTTTCTTTAAAAAACCGTTATCTGCGCGGTTTATTCCGTATTATGTTCCGCATGATTTGCTGCAGCATCATGTCTGACGATGTGCTGCCTATGGCTTGTTTTGTACCCGCCCCGACAAACCAGACCGGTTCCGGTTGAAACGGAATTATCGAGACCGCTCTAACTCTTTGTTTTATCGCATTATCCCACGCAAAAATGCTACAGATTTTTGTCCTGGAAATGCTCTAGATATGTGATGTTTCAATTATGGAAAACAATATTTCCATCGGCAGTCTTTATCTGCAAACCCTGATGATCCTCGCCGGAGCGATCATTGCCGCGCCTTTGTTCAAACGTCTCGGACTGGGAACAGTCCTTGGCTATCTGGCTGCAGGCGTGATCATCGGCCCG
The DNA here is from genome assembly GCA_900470735.1 of Hyphomicrobiales bacterium. GTDB lineage: Bacteria > Pseudomonadota > Alphaproteobacteria > Rhizobiales > Rhizobiaceae > Pseudochrobactrum. The sequence goes on from UCCC01000001.1 coordinate 440,061, forward strand.
ATTGCCCGCTTCATTACAGATGGTGAAGAGCTGCTGCACTTCTCCGAGCTGGGCGTTGTTTTCCTGCTCTTCATCATTGGTCTGGATCTCAAGCCTTCCCGTCTCTGGTCGATGCGCCATGCCATTTTCGGTCTCGGTCTGGCACAAGTTACGCTCTGTGCCGTCGCGCTCGCTTTCCTCGGTATTTACGTTGCAGGTCTGCCAGTACCGGCCGCGATTATTGTCGGCTGTGGTTTCGCCCTGTCCTCAACGGCATTTGCCATGCAAATTCTGGAAGACAAAGGGGAAACCAGCCAGAAATACGGACAAAAAGCTTTTGCTATTTTGCTGTTTCAGGATCTGGCGATTGTGCCTATTCTGGCGCTGATACCGGCCTTATCTCCGGGTGAAGGCTCGCAAGCCGCTGCCAATTTCCATGTCGCGGCTGCTCTTGGTGCCATTGTTATTCTGATCATTGCCGGACGTTATTTGCTGAACCCGATGTTCCGTATCATCGGCAATACCGGCGCGCGTGAAGTGATGATCGCCGCAGCGCTGTTTGTGGTTCTCGGTTCTGCAACCCTGATGGAAGCCGCCGGACTTTCCATGGCGATGGGCGCATTTATCGCCGGTGTCTTGCTGGCCGATTCCTCCTACCGCCATGAACTGGCAGCCGACGTTGAACCATTCCGCGGCATTTTCTTAGGCCTGTTCTTTGTTGCGGTTGGTTTGTCGCTCAATCTGGTTGTTATTCTTGACAACTGGCTGATGATCCTGCTCTCAGTGCCGGTGATCATCGTCACCAAAATTGCAGTGATTTACATTCTCTGCCGCATTTTCCGCAGTACACATAATGATGCGGTTAAGGTTGCCTTCCTGCTGCCGCAGGGTGGTGAATTTGCATTCGTTCTGTTCTCCGCAGCCAGCGCTGCTGCGGTTATCACTGATGCACTGGCCTCAGAACTGATTGCGGCCATCACCATTTCCATGGCGCTGACACCGCTGTCTGTCTCCATCGGCAACCGCTTGCTGACAGCCTCAAAACAAGAAGACGGTATTGAAGAAGATTTTGAAGGAGCAGGCTCTGACGTTCTGATGATCGGCTTCTCCCGTTACGGACAGATTGCTTCGCAAATCCTGCTCGCCGGTGGTTCGGATGTGACGGTGATTGATAATTCCGCCAATAAAATCCGCGCGGCAGGTCGCTTCGGTTTCCGCATTTATTTCGGTGACGGACAGCGCAAAGACGTGCTCGAAATGGCTGGCATCCGCAAAGCCAAACTGGTGGCGATCTGCACCGAGAAGAAAGAAATCACCGATCGTATCGTTGATCTCATTCAGGCAGAATTTCCGGATGTGAAACTCTATGTCCGTTCCTTTGATCGTGAGCATACGCTGCAACTGCGTGCCAAAGGCGTGGATTACGAGCTGCGTGAAACTTTTGAATCCGGTTTGCTGTTTGGCCGTAAAACGCTGGAAGCACTTGGCATGGGAGAAGACGAAGCTCACGCGATTGCTGACGATGTGCGCCAGCGCGATGAAGACCGCCTTTATGTGCAAGCTTCGGAAGGTATTCTCGCCGGCCGTCACCTGTTGTTCAACAAACCGGTAACACCGGAACCGCTGATCAAACCGACCCGTTCTGCAGTTCCGCTCGACAAGGCAACGGAAGAGACCATTGCCCCTGCCGAGGCTTTCCCCGCTGCGGATTTATCAACCGCACCGGCGGCTAACTAACCCAAAATATTGTTCAAAATAAAAACGGCACGGTGAGTGATCACCGCGCCGTTTTCTTATACACTTATAGAACTGATCAATGCAGGCTAGGACCAACCACGAGAATGGCAGGATCAGCTTTAAGCAGTTTTTCAGCAACAGCTTTCACATCTGCTGTTGTCACCGCATTGATGAGATCACCACGACGATCAATATAATCACGTCCCAAATTCTGCTCCTGCAAGCCAACCAGCGTACGGGCAACAGCGACGGACGAATCCAGATTGTTGATTGCATAGGCACCGATTGCAAAGCTTTTGGCAGCAGCCAGCTCTTCCTCGGTCACGCCGAATTTCGCCATACGGGCAACTTCCGCACGGATCACATCCAGACTCTGCTGTGCACGATCTGGGCGTGTGCCGGTCGAGATATTGAGACTGTTGGAATAATCCTGCCCGCTGAGACCGGAGCCAACCGTATAGGCCAGACCACGCTTTTCACGAACTTCATTATAAAGGCGCGAGGTAAAGCCAACACCCAGAACCTGATTCATCAGATAGGCTGCGAAGAAGTCTTTATCGCTGCGTTTCACACCCGGATAAACTAGACTGATTGTTGTCTGCGGCAGATCATAGGTGACAGAAGTTGTGGCACCTAATGCCAGCTTAGCCATATCCACCGGTTTGAGATCGGCTTTATCCTGCAAATCACCGAATAATTTATCCAGCAATGGTGCCAGTTCCTTGGCGCTGATCGCACCGACAACACCGATTTTCAGCTGATCTTTGCCAAACAGTTTCTTATGGGCATCCAGCAGGTCTTCGCGGGTGATTGCTTCCAGCGACTGTACTGTGCCTTCATCACGGCGCGCATAAGGATGCTTGCCATAGAGCACTTCCGCAAATTTCTGCGAGGCAATGGTCGACGGATCATTCTGCGAGGCTTTGATGCCGGTCACGATCTGTGCACGGATACGGTCAATAGCAGCCTGATCAAAGCGTGGTTTCTGAATAGCCAGCGCCAGCATGTCAAAAGCCGCAGGGCTGTTTTCCTTCAGCATTCGCATACCGCCGGAAATATTATCCTGTGTGGCACTGAAGCTCATTTCGGCACCGATATTATCCAGTCGTTCCTGATAGGCGTCAGACGGCATATCGCCAGCCCCCTCATCGAACAGACCGGTCATCAGATTGGCCAGACCTTCTTTGCCTGCAGGATCCTGCGCACTGCCGCCTTTGAAAGAGAAGCGCACAGAGATCAGCGGAACGCTGTCCTCCTCCACCAACCAGGCTTTGATGCCTTTTGGTGAAGTTACTTCCTGAATATCCAGCGCGAAGGCTGGCAAGGTTGCCAAAAGTGCAAAAGCACCGGCGAAAGCCGCTTTAAGTCCGAGAAGCGTCTTGCCACGCACAGGTGCAGCTTTGCTGAACCCTGCATCAGAGTGAAGAGAATATGCCATTATTTTTTCACCTCTGATTTTGCATCTTTCGGCTTACCTTCAGGAGCGCCTGCCTCGGCCTTACCGCCTGCTGCCGGTTTTGTTGCTGGCTGGGTTTCGGTTGTTTTCTGCTCAGCCGATGGCAACAAATAGCCGGTCACCTCAATGGAAGGCTTCAGATAGCGCTCTGCCACATCACGGATCTGCTCCGGCTTTACCGCACGGATTTTATCCGGCCAGCCAAGAACATCTTCTACCGTCTGGCCGGTCGCCAGCGAAGAACCATAAATCCGCGCCATACCGGTCTGGCTGTCACGGGCGAAAATCATTGCTTTGAGAAAACGGTTACGCGCCTGATTAAGTTCGGTTTCCGTTACGCCTTCAGCAATAATACGGTCAACTTCCACATTTGCTGCTGTCTGCACATCTTCCAGAGTGGCATCACCGCGCGGGGAGCCATAAATCATGAATGTACCGTCATCGAGCGCGTCACCGGCATAATAGGCACCTGCACTAGCAGCAAGTCCCTGCTCGACCACCAGTTCCTGATAAAGACGGCTGCGAATACCGCCACCAAGAATTTCGCTCAGCAGATCAAGCGCTTCGGCATCGCCCTCACGACCTTTGGCCTTGGCGTTGATATAAGATGGCACCACCCATGTAGAATTATATGATGGCTGGTTTACACGGGCATCACGCAAAATAATGGTGCGCGATGTGTGTTTTTCAGGCTCCTGCGGGCGAATACGCGGTGCAACATCAAAGCGCTTCGGTAATTTTCCATAGGTGCTCAATGCCAGTTCGCGCACGCGCTCCGGTGTCACATCACCGGCAACGACGAGAATGGCATTATTCGGCGTGTAATAACGCTCGTAAAACCCAATCGCATCCTGCAGGCTGAGTTTTTCCATTTCCTGCTGCCAGCCGATAATCGGGCGGCGATACGGATGATTGTAAAAAGTCGTGGCACTGACTTCTTCGCGCAGCATAGCGGCCGGACTACTGTCCACACGCATGCGGCGTTCTTCAAGAATAACATCACGTTCCGGTATAATGACCTCATCCGTCAGCACCAGATTGGCCATACGGTCGGATTCATACTTCATCACCATTTCCAGCGCATCGGGAGCAATCTGCTGGTAATAACCGGTATAATCCGAGGATGTGAAGGCATTTTCCTGACCGCCGATCGCCGCAACTTTTGCGGAGAACTCACCGGCCGGAACATTTTTGGTGCCTTTGAACATCAGATGCTCAAGAAAATGGGCGATGCCGGAAACACCTTCTTGCTCATCGGCGGCTCCAACGCGATACCACACCATCTGCGTAACCACAGGTGCGCGATGATCAGGGATCACCACAACATCCAGACCATTGGCGAGCTGAAAGCTGCTGACACCGCTTTGCGTTTTGATATCCGGCAATGCAACCTGCTGATTATCATTAGCCGGTTTGTCCGCAGAGGTGGCAACAGGTGCAGCAGCCGGTTTAGCAGCTTGCGCATATGTAGCGCCTACAGCTGCAGAACTGACAAGCAGCGCCAGCATAGAAGTGCTGACCAGTTGCCGGCAAAAGGATAGATATGGCACGAAAAGTGTCCCTTCCTGTTTTGCAAAACACCCTTAATTAAACGAGATTGCGGCAAATTCGCAACCTGCCTTCAAAAATTATGTCATAATGACAATAATTTAATAATCGACCCCCACGAAATCGGGAGCGCCACCCTGAAACGCAAATTGCCCGCTGTGTAGCGGGCAATTTATTTTTTATGGTAATTTTTTCAGGCCAATTCATACATTCGTATTGTGGTGATCCCGTAACTCCGTTCATCACGAAGGATAAAGCGGTCATCCAGCGTAATGACGGCTTCTGAGACTTCTTCCAGAATCAGCAGCGCATCCGGCTTCAGCCAGCCACCTTCAAGAGCGGAAATAAAGGCCTGCTCGCCCAAACCTTTGCCATAAGGCGGATCGGCAAAAACCAGATCAAACTCGCCCATAGTTCCGGTCGGCCCCAATGCTGTGGCATTCCGGCGGAACACTTTGGTATGTCCCTGAAGGCCAAAGGCCTCGACATTCTGGCGCAGAAGTCCGCGACCCTCCACGGATTCCTCGACGAAAACCGTATAGCGGCAACCGCGTGACATCGCCTCAAGACCAAGCGCACCGGTGCCGGCGAATAAATCCAGCACCCGTGTATTGTCCAGCTTCTCACGAAAACCATGAGAAATAATATTGAACAGACTTTCCCGTGTCCGGTCACTGGTCGGCCGGATTGCTGAGCTTTCCGGCGTTACCAGTGCGCGACCGCGAAATTTGCCGCCAACAATGCGCATTAACGTTTATCTCCGCGCGGTCCGTTGCCACGAGGGCCTGCACCGCGAGGCGCAGAAGGACGGCCACCTGATGGTCTGCCACCCTGCGGACCTTTGCCGAAAGGCTTGCCGCCACGGCCGCCTTCAGGCTTACCACGGAACGGTTTATCGCCACCTGTACGTTCGCCAAACGGCTTCTTGTCAAAATTGCGCTCACCGGAGAAACGGCGTTCTTCACGTGCCGGGCGCTCATCACCATCATGGGAACGACGATTGTCTGAACGGAAGCCTTCACGCTTGAAACCATCACGGCCTTCATCGTCGCGACGGAAGCCCTGACGCTTATATCCGGAACGGTCATCACCACGGCTGTCATTGCGATCATCCGGACGGCGGTTAAAACCACGGCCTTCTTCTGAACGCTGCGGACGGTCTTCACCACTCCGGCCACGACGACGGTCTTCACCAGGTGTCGGCTTCGATGACGAGTTATAGGCTTTTGCACCCGGCGCCATCCACACATTTACGCCGCGCGGACGCTGTGGCTGTGAACCGAATTTATCATCGCCTTTATCAGAACGACCACCGCGCGGCTTGTCAAAACCACCGGAGCGTGGTGCCGATGTGCTGAGACGGGAAAGACCGTCTTCACGCCAGCTTTTACCATCGCGGTCGCGCTGGAACGGCTTGCGCTCACCATCACGCGGCGCACTGCGGAATTCACCGCGGCCTTCTTCACGAGGAGCGCCACGCGACTCGCTGCGATCATTTTCACCACGCGGAGCACTGCGACCTTCACCACTAAAAGCACCGCGACCTTCGTCACGAGGCGCACCGCGTGAGCCACCGCGGAAGCCGCCTTTGCCGCCGCGTCCCTTGCCACCGGCATCGCCGCTGCTGGAAATCCAGTCGGATTTGTAACGCGAACGGCCTTCACCTGCATCCTCAGAGCTGCGATCTTCGTAAGCATCAAAACGCGCCATACGATGCGGCAGTTCACCCTTCACAGCTTCGTTGGAGAATTCATTGTAAATCGGCGCATCAAAATCGGCACCGGAATCTTCAACCAGTTTTTCACCCAGCTGATCACGCAATGTGCGGCCACGAATTTCGCGCACAGCACCTTCTTCAAGATCACCCAGCTGGAAAGGACCAAAAGAAACACGGATCAGTCGTGATACAGCCAGTCCAAGCGCACCGAGAATGTTTTTAACTTCGCGGTTTTTGCCTTCGCGCAGGCCGATATTCAGCCAGACATTGGAGCCCTGCTCGCGCTCAAGTGTTGCCTCAACCGAGCCATAGAACACGCCGTCAACAGCGATACCGTTTTTCAGTTCATCAAGCTGTGCCTGTGTTACCGAACCATGTGCACGCACGCGGTAACGGCGCAGCCAGCCGGTAGCAGGCAGTTCCAGCACGCGGGAAAGACCGCCGTCATTAGTTAATAGCAGCAGGCCTTCGGTATTAATATCAAGACGGCCAACAGAGAGCACACGCGGCAGTTCTTCCGGCAAGGCATCGAACACTGTCGGACGGCCTTCCGGATCACGGTTGGTGGTCACCAGACCGGCAGGCTTATGGTAGAGCCACAAACGTGTGCGCTCTGCCTGCTGGAGAACTTTATTATCAACGGTAATTCTGTCTGAACGCAGAACATTGACTGCAGGGCTGGTCAGCACCTTGCCGTTTACGGCAACGCGACCGGCAGCAATCATGCTTTCCGCTTCACGGCGAGAGGCAATGCCCACACGAGCCAGACGCTTGGCAATGCGCTCGCCTTCATCGCCCTGTGCTGTCATATCAAAACCACGCGGCTTATCGGAACGGGAACCAAAACCACGGGGTTTGTCACCACGAGGTTCAAAGTTGCGTGGTTTGTCGCTGTCAAAGCGGCGCGGACGGTCAGAACCTCTGTCGTCACGCGAACCTTCGCGTTTTACAAAAGGACGTTTGCCACGTTCATTATCGTGATCATCACGGGTCATCAGAATATCAGCCTTTCACCGGCATTTGTGCCCGGCAATCAAATATAGAAAATCAGGTTGCGGAAAGCTCTGCCGCAAAATCAAAGCAATTCCGTTGAAAACGGCATCACCCGAATTGCTCCATCTCTTTGCTCTTTTGCATTGCCTCCGCTAAAACCGCCATGCGATTTTAACGGACTTGCGCGATGCTAAACCATTCCGGTTTGGCAAAATTTAGGATAAAGCTGACATTATTGCAGCGCAGCTCTTATGCTACACACCTTATTAAAGGTACGCTCTAACAAATCATCTTCAAGCTTGCGAGCAAAATATCTGAAAGGCTGCCGCACATTATGCAAAAAAACGCAACTGGCAGCGCTTCCGGTGGTCTGAACAGCGAAAATCCGCCAAAATCCCTCATGGAAGAAACAAAACATAGCTCTATAAGCAAATCACAATCTCCCATGCAGATTGCCATGGAAGAAGCGCGTGCTGCCGGAGCCCGCGGTGAAGTGCCGATTGGTGCCGTTATCACCCGCAAAAATCAGATCATCGCCCGCGCCGGCAACCGCACCCGTGAAATCAATGATCCGACGGCTCATGCAGAGGTGCTGGCCATCCGTATGGCCTGTGAAGTGTTGCAGAATGAGCGGCTGGGTGAGTGCGATCTCTATGTGACGCTCGAACCCTGCGCGATGTGCGCCACAGCAATTTCCTTCGCCCGTATCCGCAGGCTCTATTATGCCTCAAGCGACCCGAAAGGCGGCGGCGTGGAATATGGCCCCCGCTTCTATAGCCAGCCGACATGCCACCATGCACCGGATGTTTATTCCGGCATTGGTGAAGCGGAGGCAACAGCCCTGCTTCGTGATTTCTTTAAAGAAAAGCGCAAATAAAAAAGCCGCAGCGGATAAAGCTGCGGCTTTTCAAAACATTCAAAAATCAGAGACCGAACGTATCGCGCCAGCTCTTTTTACCTGTAGCCTCAGCCTTACGACGGCGTTCTTTTTTCGCCTCGTCCTCACCCAGATCACCGGAAGTTGCCGATGCAGCAGGCTGACGATAGCCGATAGGTGGCTCACTCAGATATTTGCGCTGCGTTGCAGAGCCACCGGAACGATCTTTCTGCGCCTGCTTTGCAGCAGCCATAGCTGCCGGATCAACAACAGAATCACGAGCCGCATATTCTTCACGACGGCTTGAACCGCTTGGCAAAATCTGACGACGCGGTGTGAAATCGCTTGGGCTATCCGGCGCAATCGGTGAGACGAAATTCGGATTATCACGGTTCGCTTCAATCTCTCCGCGAAGACGCTTGCGGCGCTCTTCCGGCGATTCAGGCCATGAAGGATCACCGGCACGGGCAACACTATCCTGTGGCTGCGGCAGGTTTTCCTTTTGACCGGCAACCGGTTTCACCAGATCAGGACGTGGCTTATATTCAATGCCATTTTTATTTTTCGGACCGATTGTAGCAATCGACGACATATCATCCAGCAATTGTGAGCTGGCTGACTTGCCTGTTCCATAGGTCGGATCGGACACGCAACCGGCAAGCCCCAAACTGGCCAGCACTGTTGCGAAAGCGAAAATGCGTCCTTCAATCTTCATGAGCACCACTTTATCCGTATTCGGCCAGATTACCCAACCACCACTACAATAAATTTCACACCATTATGGCGTTATCCGTTCTTTCCGGCAACTCCAAGGCATGACCGCAGATTTTCACTGCCGACAAAATATTTCAATGCAGTGCCTTAGCACGGCAGAAAATATGCGGCAATCACTGATAATTGTTTGTGAACTGTGATTGCCGCAAATTCATTCTTAATCCAGACGTCCAAGCGCCTTCAGCTCGTGCAATGCAGCTGCATCACGCGCAGATACATCCGGATAGGCAGAATCACTACCAACATCATTGGTATAACGCCATGATCGGGCACATTTTGTACCGGTTGCCTTGGCAGGCACAACAGCAACACCCTTCACATCGCCCAACACAAAGGCTTCACCGGCGACCGGCTGATCACTGACAGTTACATCACTGGTGATGCAGATTTCAGCCAGATCCAAACCTTCAACAGCCGACATCAACGATGCATCCGTGATATGCACAACGGGTGCTGCTTCCAGCGATGAACCAATACGCTTATCTGCGCGTTCCAGTTCCAGAGCACCGGTGACAACGCGGCGAACATCACGCACCTTGTCCCACTTGGCAGCGAGCACCGGATTGTTCCACTCAGCCGGAAGACTGCGGAACTGTTCCAGATGCACAGAAACCGCATCTTTGTAACGATCCAGCCATGCTTCTTCCGTGGTGAATGGCAGCATTGGTGCGAGCCATGTTACGATATTATCGAACAGATGACGCACAGTCTGCAACGCAGCTTTACGACGAAGGCTCGAAGGCGCATCGCAATAAAGTGCGTCTTTACGAATGTCGAAATAGAAGGCCGACAATTCAATATTGGTGAAATCGATCAGCGCACGGGTGATGCGTTTGAAGTCGAAACCGTCATAGCTTGAATTCACCAGTTCGCTCAGCTCGCTCAAACGATGCAGCATCAGCTTTTCGAGTTCAGGCAGATCGGCATAAGCCACTTCTTCGCCTTCATCATGCGCCAGTGTACCCAGCATCCAGCGGATTGTGTTACGCAATTTGCGATATGCATCGATATTGGTCTGGATAATGCTCTTGCCCAGACGCTGATCGTCCCAATAATCCGAAGTCATCACCCAGAGGCGCAGAATGTCAGCACCGGAATCTTTGATGATATCCTGCGGCAGCACCGTATTGCCGAGCGACTTCGACATTTTCTTACCGTGCTCATCCATAGTGAAACCATGGGTCAGCACTGCATTATAAGGCGCACGGCCGCGGGTTCCGCAGCTTTCCAGCAAGGATGAATGGAACCAGCCACGATGCTGATCCGAACCTTCCAGATACAGATCGGCAGGCCATTTCATATCCGGACGGTCTTCCAGTGTGAACACATGGGTACAACCGCTATCAAACCACACGTCGAGAATGTCGGAGACCTGCTCCCAAGCCTCATTAGCGCGATTGCCAAGGAAACGCTCACGCGCACCTTCTGCAAACCATGCGTCTGCCCCCTCTGCTTCAAAGGCTGCAAGAATGCGCTCATTCACAGCTTCATCAACCAGTACAGTTCCATCTTCCGAAGCAAAAACGCAGATAGGAACACCCCATGCGCGCTGACGCGAAAGAACCCAGTCAGGACGGTTTTCGATCATCGCACGCAGACGGTTCTGACCGCCTGAAGGCACAAAGCGCGTATCATCAATTGCGTTCAATGCACGGGAGCGCAATGTGGTGCCATCGCCAAGTTCTTTGTCCATATAGACAAACCACTGTGGCGTATTGCGGAAGATGATCGGTTTTTTCGAGCGCCATGAATGCGGATAGGAGTGCTTCATGCGACCACGGGCAAACAACAGATCACGCGCGATCAGCTCTTTGATCACCGCTTCGTTCGCATCACCCTTTTTACCGTTATCGTCGATAACGCGTGCTGCACCACCTTCACGATCAGGACCGAAGCCCGGCGCATCAGCAGTATAAAAGCCTGCATCATCAACAGGGAAAGGAATTGCCGGATTGATACCACGTGCTTCAAGTTCACGAGCCGCATCCATCCATGCTTCAAAGTCTTCACGACCATGGCTTGGCGCAGTATGAACAAAGCCTGTACCGGCATCATCTGTAACATGATCACCCGACACCAGCGGCACCGTAAACTCATAACCACCGCTAAAGCCCTTAAGCGGATGCGCAGCCGTCATGCCATTAAGCTGGTCAACAGACACATCGCGCAGACGCTTGAAGGTCAGCTTAGCTTTTTTGAAGCAATCTTCAGCCAGATTGTCAGCGAAGATCAGCTTTTCGCCAGCCTGCGGGCCAAAGGCATTTTCTGCACCGGTGACTTCATACAGGCCATAGGAGACTTTCGGCGAATAAGCGATCGCACGGTTGCCCGGAATTGTCCAAGGTGTGGTTGTCCAGATCACCACATGTGCGTCAGCCAGTTCCGCCACATTGGTGACAGGGAATTTCACCCAGATCATATCCGACTCAACGTCGTGATATTCAACTTCAGCTTCTGCCAATGCAGTGCGTTCAACGACCGACCACATTACCGGCTTGGAACCGCGATACAGCTGACCGGTACGGGCGAATTTCAGCAATTCACCGGCAATGCGTGCTTCCGCATGAAAGTTCATTGTTGTGTACGGGTTTTCGAAATCACCGGTGATCGCAAGACGCTTGAACTCTTCAGTCTGCGCTTTGATCCAGCCTTCAGCAAATTCGCGGCATTCCTTGCGGAATTCATTGACCGGCACTTCGTCTTTATTCTTACCCTGCGCACGGTATTTTTCTTCGATCTTCCATTCGATCGGCAGACCATGGCAGTCCCAGCCCGGAACATAATTCGAGTTATAACCGCGCATCTGGAACGAGCGGGTGATCACATCTTTCAGCGTCTTGTTCAGCGCATGGCCGATATGGATATTGCCGTTTGCATAAGGAGGGCCGTCATGCAGCACCCAAAGCGGACGATCTTTGGCATCCTCCCGCAGTTTTTTGTAAAGGTTCATTTCTTCCCAGCGGGCAACCAGCAGCGGTTCGCGCTGCGGCAGGCTCGCGCGCATAGGAAAGTCGGTCTGCGGCAGATTAAGCGTCTTGGAATAGTCGATTTTTTCAGCAGTCATGATCTTAAGCATTCAGTTGGACCGCCGGAGCATGTCACGGCATTATGCTGCGCTCAGGCAGGCGGTCTCGAAAAATAATCCCTGAGGCGGCAGCCATGCTCCCGGCAACTCAGGATGTCAGCTATTCTTCCCGGACCTTTCCCCCTGAACTCTCTGATCAGGCTTAAGAAAAGGCCGGGCCGATAATTCGGCCAGCATAGCGCGGCATCACAAATATTGAATATCGTCTCATCATGGTGCTGCTTTTACCAATGCCGGCACACAGAATAAAGGGGTAAGTCGAATAAACTTTCCCCTCCTTGAAGATTTTCGCCACTTATAAGCTGATGCTTTTGCAAATTTACCGGGATTTTATTCAGCTCATCAGTCCAAAGTGAAGTCAAAACGATAAGTCGCGGAGACACCAACTGTCAGCTGATTACGCGAACCACGCTCCTTAACCAAGCTGGAATCTGCCGCTTTTCCCTGCAAATTGGAATATTCCGTATAAAGGCTCGTAGTAATTTTATCCGTCGTCTTCCATGTGATGGCACCGCCTAAGCCGACAGACGAAATACCACCGCCGTCAGGATCATAGACAGACAAACCACTGGCAACTGATTCCTCAGCATTAATGCCATAATAGGTGTCGAAATACTTCTTGGAAGCGAAGTTCACCCGTGGCCCGCCGGAAACGCGGATAGCCGGCGTCACATCGTAAAATGCATCACCCGCCAGTTCACCGACAATACCCTTATGCGCCCGAATACCGTGACGCAATTCCGCACGCATGCGGAACCAGTCTGTCGGATAAAACTCCATAAAGCCGCCAACCTCACCGCCCCATGGTACATCTTTCAGACCATCGGCCTGACTACCGCCACGCGCCATCAGAAATTCGCCGGTAATACCGACACGAAAATCCTGCATATCGAGTAATGCAAAAGAAATATTGTCATTTCGCGATGAAAAGCGTTCGGCAACACCCGTTTGCCCGAAGGAAATCAAAGGCTGTGCGCTCAGAATATATTTACTTGAACCGGTAAAACGCGGCTGACGATAGAAATCACCGCCAACGGTTAAAGACCAATTACCGGACCAGAAATAACGCCCGGAAGATTTTTCAACATTTTCAGCTGCGGCAGGGCTAACAAAAACAAAAGACACAGGCAGAAGTGCCAAACCGGCCTTCCGCAATATACACAAATGATTACGCAAACGCATATTCATGCTCCAGACACAGGTGAGCAAACAAACAGGCGCTTATTGTTTAAATAAAGCAGTAAATATATTCTGAAGAAGCGTGTTTATTCAGCTTCTCGAGAAAGTCAGATAAGAATCCAACTGAGAAAGCGGCTGAACAGCGGATAAAATCGCACGGGCTTCAGCTTCATCCTGCCGCATCTGCACCATCAGCGCATCCAGCGAATCAAATTTCTCTTCTCCGCGCAAGTAAGCAAAGAAGGAAACAGAGCAGAATTCACCGTAGAGATCGGCCGAGAAATCAAACACGAAGGTTTCCAGCAGTGCACAACCATCATTATCGACAGTCGGGCGACGACCGAAACTGGCCACACCATCGTAAAGTGAACCATCAGCACGACGGAAACGTACGGCATAAATGCCATGCTTCAAACTGGTTTGTTCCGGCAGTGCCATATTGGCAGTCGGAAAACCAAGAGTGCGTCCCAGCTGCTTGCCATGAATAACTGTATTCGCCAGCGTATAGCGATAGCCGAGCAGTCCCGCGGCACCGGCCACATCGCCTTCCGCCAGATAAGAGCGGATGCGGGAAGAGGAAACCACCTCACCGCCCTCATCGGTAAACGGTTCAATCAATGTGACGCCGAAACCATGTGCTTCACCGGCCTGTTGTAAAAACTCTGGATTACCCTGACGTTTCTTGCCAAAATGAAAATCAACGCCGGTAATGACTTCTGATGCACCCAGACGCTCAATCAATACCTGATCGATAAATTCTTGTGCTGACAGACAAGAAAAATCCGCATCAAAGCCCTGCTCTACCACTACATCAAAACCAAGCAGACCGAGAATTGCAGCTTTTTCCTGCGGGTCTGTCAGACGGTCAACCGGCTGTTCCGGATTAAAGAAACTGCGCGGATGCGGTTCAAAAGTCAGTACAACGGCAGCACAATTGCGCTCTTTTGCCAGTTGCAAGGTTTTTTCAAGCACTGCCTGATGGCCGCGATGCACGCCGTCAAAATTGCCGATTGCCACTACACCGCCGCGCAAATGCGCGGGCAAAGTTTCACTGCCGTTTGCACCACAGGTGAGACGGAGGATGGCGGATTGTGCAGCAAAATCTGAAGGCATCGCGGTCATGAATTTGTTTCAGGATACTTGTTTCAGGGTAATTACACGGCGTATGCGTTTTTATACCAAGTAGCGCATAACTGCGGCAGGTGCCTCACCATGACGGCCAAGGAAGGTCAGCAGCTTATCGTGATCGACTTCACCTTTAGCCACATATTCCGCCGCGTGAATACCACCGGAAATATACAGCACATCAACGCCGTAATTCTGTGCGCCTTTCACATCAGTCAGCATACCATCACCAATGGCAAGAATACGGGATTTATCAACCGGCTTGCCGCTCAGCTTTTCAGCAGCCTGCATGGCAGCGGCATAAATAGGATTATGCGGCTTACCGGCAATCAGCGTGCGACCACCGAGCTGGCCATAATCACGCGCCAATGCACCGGCACACCAGATCAAACGCGTACCACGTTCAACGATAAGGTCAGGGTTGGCGCAGATGAACGGCAGATCGCGCGAACGGAAACGTTGCAGCATTTCTGCATAATCTTCAGGCTTTTCTACTTCATCATCAACCAGACCGGTACAGACAACAGCTGAAGCTTCATATTCCTCGACCAGCTCAACATCGAGCCCGTCATAAATTGCCAGCTCGCGCTCAGGTCCCAGATGATAGATTTTGCGTGGGCCCGCAGCGATCAGATCACGGGTCACATCACCGGATGTAACAATCTGATCATAGCTCTCATTGGTAATACCCATCATTTCCATCTGAGCAGCTACACCAGGAAAAGGGCGTGGTGAATTGGTAATCAAAACCACTTTCACACCAGCCTCGCGGGCACGTTTCAAAGCATCTGCAGCCGGACGATAGGCTTCCACACCATTATGCAATACGCCCCATACATCACTGAAGATCACATCATATTTTTCGAAAAGATCATCGAGCTTTGCCGGATGCAGCATAACACTATCCTTAAATCATTTAACTGCGCTATTTGCGAAGTAAGCGTTGCGCTAAGCGCAAACAGTCTGAATTCATGGCAGGATTGAAGACATAACTTCACCCGCCGGATTTTTATAAATGCTCTAAACCAACGCGCAGCATATGTCACCCGTTTTGCGTAAACTGCACCATCACATCCGTGTTTATGCACCCACAAGCCACTCAGTTTTCGTTAACCTTGCGGGTTAGATAGTTTCTTTACCGTGTTTCGTGACGGCTTGTTAGAACCAATCCGCTACCCTCTCCGCCAACTGAGAATTGATTTCCGTTTTTCATCTGTCTGCATTGCACATTATGTAGAATATTAGAAAAACAGCTAACAATAATAAGATGTTATCCGGGCAAGACCGGCAGGAGAGACTATGCGTTGTGTTCCAACTTCCGGAAATTCATCCGGCCGTATCCGGTTATTTGTGCGTCATTTCCGCAAAAACCAGAATGGTGCCATCGCCCCGCTTTTTGCTCTTATGCTGCCACCGATTTTGCTTGCCATGATGCTGGCAATTGACGCAGCTAATCTGATGCGCGTACGTGGCAACGTGCAACACTCGCTTGATGCTACAGCACTGGCTGTAGGCAAACGCTACAGCGTTACAGCCTCTCAAGACGAAATGCGCGCTTATGGCACCAAAATATTTAATGCCAATTTGAGAGCAATTGACGCAAGCAATGTCAAATTTCAACTCGAGTTCCCTAAAGATAAAACCAGCAAACAAGAGGTGCGTGCGACAGCCGATTTTCCTTACACGTCATTTTTCGGAAAGGCTGTGAAGGCTTTAACCAACGGATCTGTTGATTGGGACAAATATACTTATTCCATGTATGCATCTGTGCGCCTTAAAAACACGATTGAAGTTGCGCTTGTCATGGATAATTCCGGCTCGATGGCTTTTAAAGGTTACGATTCCGGAGCGCAACGAATTACCCTTTTAAAAGACGCATCAAAACAGCTGGTTGATACTCTGGCAGAACAGGCAAACAAGATTGCTTA
Organism: Hyphomicrobiales bacterium; assembly: GCA_900470735.1. Classification (GTDB taxonomy): domain Bacteria; phylum Pseudomonadota; class Alphaproteobacteria; order Rhizobiales; family Rhizobiaceae; genus Pseudochrobactrum. The sequence goes on from UCCC01000001.1 coordinate 456,459, forward strand.
TTTGGAAAAGCCCATCCAGTTCTCAGTCGTACCCTTTGCCAGTGCAGTCAATATTGGCCCTGAAAACCGATACCAAAAATGGATGGATTTGACCGGCGCCTCCCCTGTACACTATGAAAATTTTACAATGCCCACTCAAGGCAGTTCCATCAACATTGGCAGCAATAAAGACATAACATTTGATGGGCGCGAATATAAAAAATCCGGCAGAGGCTGGGGCTCTCAAAACGGCGATATCTTTACACGATTCAGCCTGTATGATGACATAAAAAACACCGCAAACCGCACCTATAGTGAATGGAGAGGATGTGTGGAGGTTCGGCCAGGCATTTACGGCTTGAATGCAGCCCCTGCAACATTAGCTAATCCTGCCTCAATGTATGTCCCTATGTTTGCACCTGACGAACACGACGCTCAAAGCAACGGATGGTGGGTAACCCGCGCCGCAGGTCGAAATCACTGGTGGCCGGACAATTCCAGCCTCACTAACGATGTCAGTCGTCAAAAGGATCTAAAAAAATACTACACACCATACAGCCGCAACACTGAAGGATCCAGCAAAGGGCCCAATTACAACTGCACGACAACACCGATAACTCCCCTAACAGAAGTTACCGATGAAGATGGCATCGGACTCGCCACGGTAAAAGGCGCCATTGATAAAATGCGACCTCTTGGCGGCACAAACGTGCCGGAAGGTATGGTATGGGGCTGGCGCACACTTACCGATACCGCACCATTCCCTCACGGACGAGCCTCAGATGTCTACGGCAATGACAAGGTCATTATTGTTCTGACCGATGGTGCCAATACATATTACCAGTATGACAAAAATAAATTTAACAACACTGACGTGACTGATAACATCTCTGACTACTCGTCCTTCGGATACACATCCGTAAAAACATTAGGATACGACAATACGCGTATTTTCCAGGAAGCAAAAGACGTCGAAGTCAAACACACAGAAGATCAGTACACTGCTGCCATGAATGCCCGCTTCAGCCGGTTATGCGAGCTGGCGAAAGCTGACAAAATTATGGTGATGACCGTTGCCCTTGATCTCATAGATCCGAACAAACCAAAAGATAACACCCCATATAAAACAGAGACTGCAGAAGATATTCAAATCAAAATTATGAAAGAGTGCGCCTCAGAATCGCGTGTGCGCTTTGATGAGGATTTTCCGACACAACGCGCAAAATTATTCTGGAATACGTCCGGAGGCAACCTTGCTCAAACATTCAAGGAAATTGCCGATGAGCTATCTAATCTTCGCATTGTAGAATAACTTGCAAACATAATATCGGCGCGACAGCCAGACGTCTCTAGCGTCGATATTATAGACTAAGCCTCGACCGCATTCATATGTGCTACATATTCGCTCTGCATAATAAGTGTGTCCGGCACTTCATTCCGGCAAATATAAAATTGTTTTTGCTAAACACTTACAATGGCATTGTGTGCATCCTACATGCACCTTTTCCGTTGAAGGTTCAAAGCAAACCGGCGTGTTTTTACAGGGCTTATCACCGGCAATATTATCTTTTCTGCCCGCCCGAAACCTTGACTCCGAAAATATGATTTCCTATATCAAAGGCACGTTAGCACTCACCATAGGAGAGTGCTAATAATCAACGGGTAACCAATCCCATCGTTCATTTTGCTGCCTTATTTCAAGGCGTATTTTCAAGGGTTATAACCATGGCAGAGATCAATTTCCGCCCTCTTCATGACCGCGTTGTCGTTCGTCGTGTAGAATCGGAAGCAAAGACAGCCGGTGGCATCATTATTCCTGATTCCGCCAAAGAAAAGCCGTCTGAAGGCGAAGTTATCGCCGTTGGTTCCGGCACCCGCGACGAAAGCGGCAAGCTGGTTGCTTTGGATGTTAAAGCAGGCGACCGCGTTCTGTTCGGCAAATGGTCCGGTACAGAAGTGAAGATCGGCGGCGAAGACCTGCTGATCATGAAAGAATCCGACATTCTCGGTATTCTTGCCTAATTCTTGAATTGACCTGACGGTTCTTATCTCAGGTTACTCATAATTCCTTTTCAACAGTTCAAATCGGGAGGCCTTGAAGGTCAAACCTCAGGCTCCAGGAGAGAAAAATGGCTGCTAAAGAAGTAAAATTCGGTCGTTCAGCGCGCGAAAAAATGCTGCGCGGCGTCGACATCCTTGCAGATGCTGTAAAAGTAACACTCGGCCCTAAAGGTCGTAACGTTGTTATCGACAAATCTTTCGGTGCTCCACGCATCACCAAAGACGGTGTATCGGTTGCTAAAGAAGTAGAACTTGAAGACAAGTTCGAAAACATGGGCGCACAGATGCTGCGCGAAGTAGCTTCCAAAACCAATGACACAGCTGGTGACGGTACAACAACCGCTACTGTTCTGGGTCAGGCTATCGTTCAGGAAGGCGCAAAAGCTGTTGCTGCCGGCATGAACCCGATGGATCTGAAGCGCGGTATTGATCTGGCTGTGACTGAAGTTGTTGCAAACCTTCTCGGCAAAGCCAAGAAGATCAACACTTCTGAAGAAGTTGCTCAGGTTGGCACAATCTCCGCTAACGGCGAAGCAGAAATCGGTCGTATGATCGCTGAAGCTATGCAGAAAGTCGGCAACGAAGGCGTTATCACTGTTGAAGAAGCTAAAACTGCTGAAACAGAGCTCGAAGTTGTTGAAGGTATGCAGTTTGACCGTGGTTACCTGTCCCCTTACTTCGTAACCAACCCGGAAAAAATGATTGCAGATCTGGAAGATGCTTACATCCTTCTGCATGAAAAGAAGCTTTCCAACCTTCAGGCTCTTCTGCCGGTTCTCGAAGCTGTTGTTCAGACTTCCAAGCCACTCGTTATCATTGCTGAAGACGTAGAAGGCGAAGCACTGGCAACTCTGGTTGTGAACAAGCTGCGTGGCGGCCTGAAAATCGCTGCTGTTAAGGCTCCGGGCTTCGGCGATCGTCGTAAGGCAATGCTCGAAGATATCGCTATCCTCACCGGTGGTCAGGTTATCTCGGAAGATCTCGGCATCAAGCTGGAATCCGTGACCCTCGACATGCTTGGCCGTGCGAAGAAAGTTGCGATTTCCAAAGAAAACACAACTATCGTTGACGGTGCCGGTCAGAAAGCTGAAATCGAAGCCCGCGTTGGCCAGATCAAACAGCAGATCGACGAAACTTCATCTGATTACGACCGTGAAAAGCTGCAGGAACGTCTTGCTAAGCTTGCTGGCGGCGTTGCAGTTATCCGCGTAGGCGGTGCAACTGAAGTAGAAGTTAAAGAACGCAAAGACCGCGTTGACGATGCTCTGAACGCAACCCGTGCAGCGGTTGAAGAAGGTATCGTACCAGGTGGTGGTACTGCACTGCTGCGCGCTTCTGCAAACATCACTGCAAAAGGCATCAACGCCGATCAGGACGCCGGTATCAACATCATCCGTCGTGCGATCCAGGCTCCTGCCCGTCAGATCACCACAAACGCCGGTGAAGAAGCATCCGTTATCGTTGGCAAAATCCTCGAAAACGCTTCTGAAACCTTTGGTTACAACACTGCAACCAACGAATATGGCGATCTGATCAAAGCTGGTGTTGTTGATCCGGTTAAGGTTGTTCGTACTGCTCTGCAGAACGCAGCTTCTATCGCTGGCCTGATGATCACCACTGAAGCCATGATTGCTGAACTGCCGAAGAAAGACGGCGGCATGCCAGCAATGCCAGGTGGCGGCATGGGTGGCATGGGCGGCATGGACTTCTAAGAAGTCTATAAAGCTCGCCCATCAAGAAATAAGCCTGCACCGTGAAACGGTGCGGGTGGCGGCATGGACTTCTAAGAAGTCCATCCGAGCATTTCGTAGCACAGGCGCTTGCGCCGGTGCGGCCACGATAATGCGCCCACTGAATGAAAAAGCCTCTGAGAAATCAGGGGCTTTTTTTACGCCCATGAACTAAAAATCCTGTACGGCTTTGTAGTACGGCTAGCGGCATAGACTTATAAGACTCCTCCGCAAGTTCATTCGAAGAAAACTCCGGTGATAAAGCAGAGGATTCTTATATTCAGAGCCAATCAGAAATTAAAAATTTAAGGCTTGCGCCACAGGATTTAACCTTAATATTAAACATATCGAGCGGAATGTGTTTTTAATATTTAAGAAAAAAAATTTATAATTTAAAAATACAAAACAGTAGCATATGGATGATCAGCCTCGGCAATTCATCATATGTTGCAAGTATCTGCACGTACATATAATCGAAGAAGTCAATGTGCTCTGTATCAAATTAAATAACAAACATAATTGATATATGAAAATCGCGGTAATGAATAATCCATATTACCCACCCATTATGAGGGATATCTTTTTCATCAAAACCCGATCAAACACATATCTCACAACGCGTTATAAAAATTGTTGTGACATTTAAGTTAGCATACACGTAACAAGTATAATTTATTTTAGAATCTCCCTAATGTAGTGATGTTTTATATTTAAGCATTCCAACTTACTCCGGTCAGGCAAACCTATTGCCCCCGCTTGAAGGTACTGCCGACCAGAGTAAAGGGAAGACGGGTTCAACCCGTCTTCCCACCTTACCCCTCCCCAATATCGCGACAATGTGACACATATTTTACATTTCTCCGCTTGAATTTCTGCTGAACCAGCTTAGGTTTAGTGAAGTTACCTTCATACTGCTCTGACACGATCAACGCTGTCACAGCACGGGAGAGAAGCATTATGCGTAAAGAACATCCGATTTCGACTGCCCCGCAAGACGGGCGCACCGTGACAGTTCTCTGGACTGACTTTGACGGGCAGATTAACGAATCTCCCGCACGTTATCGCCAGCTTGCCCAACTTCAAAAAGCCGGCGGCGATTGGGATGAGAATGACAGCGGCTGGTGGGTTTTCCTCGACAGCACAACGCAGAAAAAAGTTACCCCGACTGCATGGATCGAAAATCCGGATGATGAGACCGAAGACGACTAAACCGTCTGCGCCCCGAACCGGAACTTCACTTAAAACCGTCTTTTGCCGATCTCTTCCCAGAATACAGAATTTCAGGAGTTGACTATGTCCGACCAACGCACCGAAACCGACAGTTTCGGCCCTATCGCCGTTGATAATGATCGCTATTGGGGTGCACAGACCCAGCGCTCGCTGCAGAATTTTAAAATCGGCACAGATCGTCAGCCGCTTCCGCTTATTCATGCGCTCGGCATTGTCAAACAAGCCGCGGCAGAAACCAATATCGCACTCGGCAAACTCGATCCAGTTCTGGGGCGTGCGATTACTGTGGCCGCCGCCGAAGTGGTTGAAGGCAAACTCGACGACCATTTTCCGCTGGTTATTTATCAGACCGGTTCCGGCACGCAGTCGAATATGAATGTCAACGAGGTGATTTCCAACCGCGCAATTGAAATGCTCGGCGGCACCATCGGCAGCAAAAAGCCGGTTCACCCGAATGATCATGTGAATATGGGACAATCATCCAATGACAGTTTCCCGACAGCCATGCATATTGCTACGGCAATTGAAGTCACATCCCGCCTGCTCCCCGCCCTTGACCATCTGATTGATGCGCTCAAAGCCAAGGAAGAGAAATTCGAGCATCTGATCAAGATCGGCCGTACGCATACGCAGGATGCCACACCTGTCACATTGGGGCAGGAGTTTTCCGGTTATCGTGCCGCTATTGAATATGGCAAGCACCGTATTGTGCAGAGTCTCACGGATGTGTACTTACTGGCACAGGGTGGCACAGCAGTCGGCACCGGTCTGAACTCCGCTAAAGGTTTTGATACCGGTTTCGCGGAAGCCGTTGCCAATATTACCGGCCTGCCATTCAAAACAGCGCCAAACAAGTTTGAAGCGCTGGCCTCTCATGGCGCCCTGCTCAATCTGCATGGCAGCCTGAATGCTTTAGCGGCGGACCTGTTTAAAATTGCTAATGATATTCGCTTCCTCGGCTCGGGCCCACGCTCCGGCCTTGGCGAATTGCAATTGCCGGAAAACGAACCAGGCTCATCGATCATGCCGGGCAAAGTCAATCCGACTCAGGCAGAAGCTCTGACCATGGTGACTACTCAGGTTTTCGGTAACCATACAACTGTCACCGTTGCATCCAGTCAGGGACACTTTGAGCTCAACGTCTTCAAACCGGTTATTGCGGCCAATGTGCTGCAATCTATCCGCTTGCTTGCTGACGGTATGAATTCCTTTGTCGATCATTGTATCGACGGGATTGAAGCCAATGAAGCCCGTATTCATGAGTTGATGGAAAATTCGCTGATGCTGGTGACGGCTCTCGCACCGCAGATCGGTTATGACGCGGCAGCAAAGATTGCCAAGACTGCCCATCACAATGGTACAACGCTTCGCGAAGAAGCCCTCAAAAGCGGTCTTGTCAGTGAAGCAGAATATGAAGCTTTAGTGCGTCCGGAACTGATGTTGCAGCCTTCATAAGTTGCTTTACATGATGCATTTATTGCAGCCCGTAACAGCTCACTGTTGCGGGCTGTTTTCTTTTTATAACGTCTCGTAACTTTAGCCCGTTATCAATGCAGAATGATCAATTTTAAATTTCGACATGCTATTTTAGGGTTCACTATTGATGAACGATATGTCAATATCTGTCTATATTTACAATACAGTCACTTGTTAGTTATCCATTGCGCAACAGAAATTCATGCTGCGCACAATGAGCCTGCAGCATAAATCACTTTTCTATTGTTAACTTTTATTGTCTGGAAGACTCTTACCCCTCCAGCAATATCTCATCCGGAGCCTCATAATGAGCACTGTTTCCGCCTCCCAGAATTCCATTGTTATTCTGATCTCCCGTGTTTTCCTTGCTATTCTTTTCATTCTTGCAGGTTGGGGCAAGCTGACTGGCCTTGAAGGTACTGCGCAGTATTTCGGCGCAATCGGCCTGCCAATGCCAAGCGTGACCGCAGTTCTCGTTGGTCTGGTTGAATTTGTCGGCGGCCTTGCCATCCTGATCGGTTTCCAGACCCGTATTGCAGCGGTCGTTGTTGCCCTGTTCACCATCGGCGCCACACTGGTTGCCCATATGGACTTTGCCGAAGGCATGAACGCACTGATGGCACAGAAGAACCTCGCAATTGCAGGTGGTCTGCTGCTGCTCGCCGTAACTGGCGCCGGTGCATATTCGGTTGACCGTCGCGGTCGCTAATAGCGAAACGCTTTTGACCTATCAATAAGGCCGCAATTCGTGAGGATTGCGGCCTTTCTTATTCAAATTTTATTATGCAATTTATGTCAGGCTGTTACGAATGCGGCTGATAATTTCTGTCACCCGCGGATTATCCAAACTACGACGCGCAGAAACCAGACAAGCCTGCGACTTCAACATAATACCGTCATCCAGAATCTTCAGTCTGTTGGCGCGCAGTGTTGAACCGGTCGAAGTAATATCCACGATAATATCTGCAGAACCGGCAGCCGGTGCCCCCTCAGTTGCACCCAAGCTTTCGACAATACGATAAACCTGAATACCGTGCTTTTGCGAGAAAAACTGCTGCGTCAACCGCCAATATTTGGTGGCAATCCGCAAGCGGCGACCATGCCGTTGGCGGAAATCTGCCGCTACATCATCCAGATCAGCCATTGTCGAAACATCATGCCAGACTTCCGGCACAGCGACGATCACATCCGCATGACCAAAGCCAAGTTGCGTTTCAATCTGCACCTTCTCATCGGCTTGCGCCAATGTTTCACGGATCAGATCTTCACCCGTCACGCCGAGATCAACAGAACCATAACCAAGCTCACGCGCGATTTCAGAAGCGGACAGGAACAGAATGTCCACATCATCCACGCCTTCAATTGTCGCGCGGTAATTGCGATCATCTTCCGGCAACACAACATTCAGTCCGGCCTTAGCCATCACTGCAATAGTTTGTTCTTTCAGACGTCCTTTAGAAGGCAGTGCCAGTGTAATGGTCATGACTGTGCTCCTGTCCGTGTGGCATCTGCACATTTTTGCAAACGATCCAGCCAGACCGAGAAACCAACACCGGAAATACGCTCTTTAGCGCCCAGCATTGTCAGCAAACGGTCATAACGTCCGCCACCGACGATCACGCCGCAATCGGCATCGCTGCTGGTAATCTCATAAACAAGACCGGTATAGTAATCGAGCGGACGGCCAAAACCGGCATCATAAGTAATGATACTGAGATCAACACCAGCAGCACGCATTTCTTCAACACGCTTGCCAAAGCCCTGCAATGTGGAACCAAGATTAAGCCCGTTCTGCGAAGCAAATTTCGTCAGCTGTGCAGTCGCCTGCTCCAGTGGTACGCGAATGGACAGGAATGTTTTCAGCGCGGTCAGCACACGATCTGCCAATTGTACGGCTGCCAGCAGTTGCTTTTCCATCAAACGCCGTGCAATTTCCGCAGGCGTGCGACCGGCAACAGGCGAAATCCCTGCCGCCTGCATTTCCTGTGACAGCGCTGCAGTCAGCGCTTCTTCATTCTGTTCATTGACCAACTGGCGCAAAGATTCCGGCACGTTATTGCCGGTGCGCGGCGATGCCAGATCCTGTAAAGCCAGTTCCAGCTGAGCAGCATTACCAAAAGTGCGCGCCAGCTTTTTCTGCCAGCCGCGTGGCAGGCCAAGCGATACCAGCACCGCCTCAAAAACTGACTGATCACCGAGCAATACCTGAAACGATGCATTTGGTGCTGCCTGACGCACAGCATTCAGAGCATCACTCAAAGAGCGCGCATCGGAGGCTGGTTCATTATCGCCGCCAAGGTCTTCAATACCAGCCTGATGGAAGCTGGTACCGCCTTCACGACGCTGGCGGAAAACCTCACCAACATAGGAGTAACGCTTTGGCGTTGCGGCGTTCAGCGCAATATGATTGCGACAAACCGGAATCGTAAATTCCGGACGCAGGCACAGACTGTCGCCGTTTTCATTTTCTGTCAGGAAAATCCGGCTGCGCAAATCCTCCCCTGCCATATCCAGAAACGGATCGGCAGGTTGCAGGATCGGAATATTAACGGCCTCACTCGAGGTAGTTGCAAAATAAGCCGCCAGATCAGCGGCTATATCTGCTGTTTGACGCGTGCTCATATTACTTTGCCTGCCTGCTTTGTTCCTGCAAGCGATCTTCAGCCTGCTGGCTGAGAATACGCTTCACTTCTGCAACCAGATCAGCCTCTTTCACAGTGACCTGCGCCGGACGACTGGCACGCCACTCCTCATTGCTTTCGATCTCACAGGAAAGGCGCTTGCCTTCAATCAGGTCTTTGATCTGAACTTCGCCATTAGCGCGTTCATCACCACCCTGAATAATTGCCAGCGGTGCATTGCGACGATCTGCATATTTCAGCTGATTACCGAATTTCTTCCAGTTGCCCTGATACATCTCGGCACGGATACCGGCATCACGCAGATCCTGCGTGAATTTCTGATAGTGACCGAGGCTCTCAGCATCACCGTCCATGACAGTAATGACAACAGGCGCCAGCGTTTCTTCAGTGCCGAGTTTGCCAAGGTTTTTCAGCGCCGTCATAAGACGGGAAACACCGATTGAGAAGCCTGTCGCCGGAACCGGCTGACCACGGAAGCGCGACACCAGACCATCGTAGCGACCACCGCCACCAACGGAACCGAACACGACTTTCTCGCCTTTTTCATTGGTAACGTCGAACTGCAGCTCGGCTTCATAAACAGGGCCGGTATAATATTCGAGACCACGCACAACAGACGGATCAATTTTGACGCGACCGGCATAACCACCGGCATCAAACAAAGTCTGCATCTGAGCGAGTTCTTCAACCCCCTCCATACCGCGCGCATTGCCTTCAACAACGACACGCAGGTTCGTAATAGTCTGCTGTCCGTCTTCAGCACCGGCAGCGGTAAAGTCCAGCACTTTGGCAATCGCCGCAGCATCCAGACCTGCACCTTTCGTGAAGTCGCCGGATTCATCACGACGGCCTTCGCCAAGCAGCAGCTTTACGCCTTCTTCGCCAAATTTGTCGAGCTTGTCGATGGCACGCAATACATTCAGACGACGTCCGGCATTGTCATCACCGGCCAGACCAATCGCTTCCAACACGCCATCGAGAACCTTACGGTTGTTGACGCGGATCATATAATCGCCGCGCTGAATGCCGAGACGTTCCAGCGTATCTGCTGCCATCATGCACATTTCCGCATCGGCAGACACGCCGGGCGCACCGACGGTATCCGCATCGAACTGCATGAACTGGCGGAAACGGCCAGGACCCGGCTTTTCGTTACGGAACACCCAGCCATTGCGATAGGTACGGAAAGGCAGCTGAATTTCATTGAAATTCTCAGCCACGTGACGCGCCAGCGGCGCTGTCAGATCATAACGCAACGACAGCCATTGTTCGTCATCATCCTGTAGCGAGAACACGCCTTCATTCGGACGATCCAAATCCGGCAAAAACTTGCCCAATGCGTCCGTATATTCAACGAGCGGTGTTTCAATCGGATCAAAACCATAACGCTCATAAACCTCGCGAATAGTCGCGAGCATTTTCTCGGCTGCACGCAGATCATGAGGCTCACGGTCCACAAAGCCGCGCGGCAACCGCGCTTTCATCTTCTCCGCTTTATTTGCCATGATCCTGATCCGCTAAACTTGAGTTATCTTAAAGATTAAGTGCCTTGATATCCTTGTAAGGCGCGTATGTTTCCTAACTGATCAGTTTGCGTGCGGCAAGAGCAAGATCAGCCTAGAGCATGTCGCGCTCAAATGAATTTATTTGAGCTACCGCGAACATGCGACAATTAAAACACTCTAGAGCGGTTTACATTCATGTTGGATCGCAGTGCTCGCTCTAGTCTCTTTAGTTTGTCGCATTATCCCGACGTCAAGTTGATCCAACTTGACTGTGAAATGCTCTAGAAACACCGCTTAAAACATTTCTGTTGGTGCAGTTACAGCTGTTATCGATTATTTAGGGCGGACAAAGTCCTGACGCAGACGCTCAATCACAGGACGGCAATAGCAACCTTCCAGATGATCATTGACCAGCCCCATCGCCTGCATGAAAGCATAGACGGTTGTCGGCCCGACAAATGACCAGCCGCGCTTCTTCAGATCTTTACTGATGCGGGTGGAAATTTCTGTGAAAGGGTTGTCTTTATAGGCGGCCAAATCAAACCTTGCCGGCCTGTCTTTGGATTGCGGCTCAAAACTCCAGAAATAAGCGGCCAGCGAACCCTTCTCATTGATCAGATCAATAGCACGGCCTGCATTATTAATAGCCGATTTGATTTTGCCGCGATGGCGCACAATGCCTTTATCCTGCATCAGACGCTCAACATCCTCATCGTTGAACAAAACCATTTTGTGATAGTCAAAATCAGCAAAAGCATTGCGGAAATTTTCACGCTTTCTCAAGATCGTGAGCCATGACAGACCGGACTGAAACCCCTCCAGACAGATTTTCTCAAAAAGGCGGCGGTCATTCTCAACGGGAAAACCCCATTCCGTATCATGATAATGCAGATAGTCCGGCAAACCACCATGCCAGCCGCAACGCACTTTACCGTCCTCACCCCAATGCAGCCCTGCCTCCAGAACCGGTATTTCTTGCGTCATATTTCACCCATACGCTCAGCGCTTTGATAATGAATCTTTCTATAACATATTTCATTTGACTTGGAACAAAAAAAGAACATATGTTTCATCCTGTGAATAGCAGCAGTCATCAAACGCCGTGAAAAATGTTTACCTGCTGATAACCACAAGAGAAAGTTTTCACGGCATTTCTGAAAGATACCGTCATCGATTCACTTTTTCAAAAGGGTCAGAGGTCACAGTCAGGGCAAAGGAATCTCAATGCCCGGACTGTTGCGTAAAGCATCGCAGTTTAAGGCATAACTTCAATACAGGACGGTCTGATGAAACCACGTCATCTGCTGCTGATCGCATCCATTGCTGCTTTTGCCCTGTCCGCTATTTCAGCGGGCGGTGCTTTTGCCAATGACCGTTATGCCACGCCGCCACCGCTCGTTCTCAGCCCTGACCTGAGCGCTCCCTGGGTTACACAATTGCAACCGCAGCGCTCTGCTGGTCAGCTTGCGCCGACTGCGCCGCGCATTTACCAGAATAACAACCGGCCACAGCAGCGCGCAACAACACCACAACGAAGTGCACACGGGCAACAAACCCGCAAAAAGCAGGATAAAACCCTGCGCCAAAATACAGTTGCTCAACAAGGCTCATTCATCCGCGCCAGCGCAATTGCACCACAAAATCCTGCAAAGGCAGCAGGCGGCATGAACCCGATCTACCTACCGCAGGAAGTGGATTATACTACCAAGCATAAAACCGGCACAATTATCATCGATACAAAGAACAAGTTTTTATATCTCGTCGGCGATAATGGCAAAGCCCGCCGTTATGGTGTCGGTGTTGGCAAGGAAGGTTTCAGCTGGAAAGGCACAGAGACCGTGAGCCGCAAAGCTGAATGGCCGACATGGCATCCGCCGAAAGAAATGATTGCCCGCGAGCGCAAAAAAGGCCGCATTTTACCAACCAGAATGGAAGGCGGCCTCGCCAATCCGCTCGGTGCTCGCGCACTCTATCTTGGCAATACACTATACCGTATTCATGGGACAAATGCCCCGTCAACGATTGGCAAAGCCGTTTCCTCCGGCTGCATCCGTATGCGCAATCAGGACGTGGAAGAGCTCTATGAGCGCATCCCTGTCGGCACAAAAGTGGTAGTCCTCTAAAAGCCGCGTTATTTAAGACCAAAGCCCTGCATCATGAGAATGGTGCGGGGCTTTTTGTATTGGGCATCTGCCACAGCGTCCATGAGACAACAGATTAAATTCCCGAATAATTTATCGTTTTTGACATAAGCCGGTCTTGCAAAAACAGTAAGAACCGATTCTAGATTACATTCTGCAAAGTGCTTCGCCGGACAATCTCAATAAGGGGCTCAACAAAGGGCATAGCAAAACCGGCGCAAAAACAGAAAAGGAATAAGGACATGACCGTAGCTGCGATCAAACTGAACGACGGCAACTCCATTCCGCAACTGGGTTTCGGTGTATGGCGTATCACCGATGATGAAGCCGTCTCAAGCGTTTCGACCGCACTTGAAACCGGCTATCGTCACATTGATACCGCTGCAATTTACAAGAATGAACGCGGGGTTGGTCAGGCAATCCGTGAATCCGGCATTGCGCGCAAAGATATCTTCCTCACAACAAAAGTGTGGAATGATGATCAGGGTTATGATGCAACACTGAAGGCCTTTGACACTTCAGCCGAACTGCTGGGCACTGATTATTTTGATCTTTATCTCATTCACTGGCCGATGCCGAATAAAGATCAATTTATTGATACATGGCGTGCGCTCATTAAACTGCGCGAAGAAGGCCGCGTGAAGTCGATCGGCGTATCCAACTTCCGCACAGCTGATCTGCAACGCATTCTGCGCGAGACGGATGTTGTGCCAGCCATCAATCAGATTGAGCTGCATCCTTATTTCCAGCAGGATAATCTGCGCCAGTTCCATCAGCAGCACAATATTGCAACTGAAGCCTGGAGCCCATTGGGACAAGGTAAATTCCTCGACAATCCGGTCCTGCAGGAAATTGCCAATAATCACGGTAAGACTGTCGCACAAATCATTCTGCGCTGGCATCTTGATATCGGCAATGTCGTCATTCCGAAATCCACCACCCCTGCCCGTATCAAAGAAAACTTTGAAATCACCGATTTCAAACTCTTAGGCATTGAGCATGATGAAATTGACAAGCTGGATTCTCAGAATGGCCGCATCGGCCCTGATCCGACAACTTTTGGCTGATCAGAACGACTTCCTGCACATTTGTCATAACAAATGCAAAAGCATAAAAGACATGTAATTATTACACTCGCACCGTAATTTGTGCGAGTGTTTTACATTTATATTTCAACCAATACATAAAATGTGAAATAATAATTCATTAAATATAAAAAACATAAAAATATTATTGAATTTATAAATAAAATAAACAAGTAACAATAAATTTTAAATTAACTATAATTTTGATATTAAATTCAATTCTATATTTCACCCTTTTTATTACCTGCATTTTATTGCAGTATCCATTTATGGTTTTTTTTATATGATGAGTTATAAATTTCCATTAGAGAAAGGACGATTTCATTCCTCTTTTTAAATAATTACAATTCATCCTGTTGCTGAGATAAAAAATCCATAAATTAAAATTTTAAAAATAAAGCCAAGTATAAATATATTTTATTCAATTTTAAGGTGAAAAATGTCTATTGTTGTTAATCTCGACGTCGTATTAGCACGTAAAAAAATCCGTTCCCGTCAACTGGCTGCTGATATCGGCATCACAGAACCCAACGTATCCTTGCTGAAATCGGGCAAGGTTCGCGGCATTCGCTTTGAAACTTTATCCAAAATATGCCGCGTCCTTGATTGTCAGCCCGGTGACATTCTGGAATATCGCGATGAGGCAAGCACCCCTCATTAACTTATATCCATAGAAAAGCCGCGCAGGCTGAACCAGCGCGGCTTTAAATTTATAGTCGTCCGGCACTGTCGCCGGCAAAATTGAGCTTACTGCTGGTGGAACTCAGAAATTCCATAACCATCGCTGGCAACAGCACTGTCGCCGGTCTCAACCGAGAGCAGCCCAAGTCCGGTGAACAGGATTGCAGACAACATAAGGACGGTCAGGAGCGTGGCGCTCTTTGCGGACATGAAATCAAGTCTCCAGGGACAGACTATATTCGGCCTGAACCGCAACATCATAGAATGATCAGCGCGGAACCTGCTCAGTTGAAAGGATGCCCTCAGATATAAGCAGGCGTTCTTAACAGCAATAAAACATAGGGCAATTATCCGCGATAAATTACACCGAATATACACTTTGCAACCTCCTGTGGCAGAAGCGCAACGGAATCGCAGCCGTCCTGTTATAAATTTCATATTAGATAAACGAAATGTTAACCATAGTCGGTCTGCAGGCCGTCAAAAAGATCAAAAACACCTCTGCTACCCACACAAAAATGCAGTGAGTCTCCTGCCACATTGCCCTGTCTCCCTATGAATAAAACGGATATTGGGCCTAGAGCGGTTTACGTTTATGTTGGATCGCAAGCGCTCGCTCTAGATTCTTTAGTTTGTCGCATTATCCCGACGTCAAGTTGATCCAATTTGACTGTGAAATGCTCTAGAGCATCTGCCCTTCACACGGATCAGTTTTAACCCTGATGTACAAGGCCTTTGCGCACCGCGTCCTCCACAGTGCTCTCTAAACCCGCTTTTTACTTGACCTGCCACCCCGCTCTCTGCCATCCGTTGCCCATGCGCGCAAATTACAGAATGCAAAGACTCCTTACCGACCTGCCATTACAACCGGACCAGCCCGTCGAGGCTCCGGCTGATACCGCACATTATCTGCTCAATGTCCTTCGCATGCGGGATGGTGATCAGATTTTGCTGTTCAACGGCACTGATGGTGAATGGCTGGCCAGCATTGAGCAAAACGGCAAAAAACGCGCCACACTTCATCCTGTCGAGCAGGTCAGACCGCAACCGGCACCATCAGATTTTCATTACTGCTTTGCGCCGCTCAAAACCGGCCGCATGGACTATATTATCCAAAAAGCCGTTGAAATGGGCGCATCCGTTTTACAACCGGTCATCACACAGCATTGCCAGATGCCAAAGCTCAACAGCGAGCGAATGCAAGCCAATATGCGTGAAGCCGCAGAACAATGTGGAATCTTGTCTCTGCCCGAATACAGAGAGCCGCTGCGCTTTGACAAATTCATGGAGCAATGGGATCCGAACCGCACATTGATATTCTGCGATGAGGCTGCCGAGAGCAACAATCCGCTGCCACTGCTTACCCCTCTGAAAGGCAAGTCCGCTGGTGTCTTTATCGGCCCCGAAGGGGGCTTCTCAGAAGAAGAGCGCCAGTATCTGCGCCAGCAATCTTTTGTAACAGTGATTCCGTTGGGGCCAAGAATTTTGCGGGCCGATACGGCAGCTGTAGCAGCGATGGCTGTTATTCAAGCAACAATCGGCGATTGGTAATAACTGGTTGGTCTGCATACAGACTGCATAAAATTTCACTTATAGCGTATTTTTCACGTCGTTCTTCGCAACCGGACAAGGCTGACCGCACTGACCTGTTATGGATGAGAAATAATTCTGCTTGCGTGTTGGATAAAAAAGCGCCAATCACATATATGAATAGCGACAACTACAAAATAGGTAATGCAGAGCATGGCTCGGGATACAACAGACGAAACAGTCATTTCCGGCATTGAGGAACTGGCTGAATATCTCGCAGAAGGCTGTAAGCCGCAGGATCAGTGGCGTATCGGCACTGAGCATGAGAAATTTCCCTATTTCATCAAAGACAACAGCCCTGTACCCTATGAAGGTGCGCATGGCATCCGCGCCATTCTGGAAGCGATGCAACAGCGCCTGGGCTGGGACCCGATTATCGACGAAGGCAAGTTGATCGGATTGGTTAGCCCGAAAGGTCAGGGCGCGATTTCTCTGGAACCCGGCGGCCAGTTTGAACTGTCCGGCGCACCGCTGCAAACCATCCATCAGACTTTTGCGGAAGCGAGCCAGCATCTCAAAGATGTACAGGCTATCAGCACACCGATGGGCATCCGTTTTCTCGGCATGGGTGGCAGTCCGAAATGGACACGCGCCGAGACACCGGTGATGCCGAAATCCCGCTATGCCATTATGACAGCCTATATGCCGAAAGTCGGCAGCCAGGGGCTGGATATGATGTATCGCACCTCCACTATTCAGGTAAATCTGGATTTTGGTTCAGAAACCGATATGCGCCATAAGATGCAGGTCAGCATGAAGTTGCAATCCGTTGCAACCGCGCTATTTGCTTCTTCTCCATTCACAGAAAGCAAGCCAAACGGCCTGCAATCATGGCGCTCGGATATCTGGCGTGACACGGATAACCGCCGTGCCGGTGTACTGCCGTTCGTATTCTCAGAACGCTTCGGCTTTGCGGATTATGTTGATTGGGCGCTGGATGTGCCGATGTATTTCATCATGCGTGATGGCCATTATATTGACTGTACCCATATTACATTCCGCCAGTTCCTCAACGGCGCAATGAAAGATCACCCAACCGCCGGACAACCGAATATGGGCGATTGGGTCAACCACATTTCCACGCTGTTTCCGGAAGTTCGCCTCAAGCGCTTCCTCGAAATGCGCGGTGCCGATAGTGGCCCGCTGGAGCATATTGCAGCGCTTTCTGCATTCTGGGTCGGCCTGCTCTATGACAAAGATGCATTGAATGCCGCACTTGATTTGACCAAGGACTGGAGCTTCGAACAAGTGGCGGATATGCGCAACGCAGTTCCGGCTCAAGGCTTCAATACGCCATTTGGTAAAGGTAAAGTGGCTGATATTGCTGCTCAGGCGGTAGAGATTGCAGTTCAAGGGTTGAAAAACCGCAAACAGACCGATGAAACCGGTCACGATGAAAGCATCTATCTGGAACCATTGGAAGCCATTGTGAAATCCGGCAAACCCTTGGCAGAAACTATGCTGTCACAATTCAACAGCGACTGGAACAAATCTGTTGAGCCGGTTTTTGAAGCTTATGCTTATAAATAAACAAACAGCATGATGCATCAACTCCAACCGGAATAGTTGTATCGCTGTTATATGTCGCTCATACGCCTCGCTGTCTTTATGACCGCGAGGCGTTTTGCTGATAATGCAAAACACTGCCTGTATAACAATCAAGAAAATTCCAATAAAGAGTATCTGCTAATACCAGCGATCATCACCGCTATACTCCTTTCGGAAAAAACATTTATATATATACAATAAAATCATTTACCTTCGCTTTGAGAATTCATATGGTTACCGGAGCATAACCGGAGCAACGCATGCAGACTCTTCTTGACCTAGATCAACTGCGCACATTTTTGCTGATTGCGGAAACCGGAAGCTTTACCAAAACTGCTGACAGTGTCTTCAGAACTCAGTCTGCAATTTCGATGCAAATCCGCCGCCTTGAAGAACGTATTGGTAAGCCATTATTTACCCGTGACGGGCGCGCGCTACAGCTTACACCACACGGTGAAAAACTCCTCACCTATGCCCGTCGTATGCTCGAACTCAATCATGAAACAATCATTTCATTCCGCACCAATAAAGTGCAAGCCAATATTCGTCTTGGCCTCCCGGACCTTTATCTGGAGCATATGGTCGAGGATGCATTACAGCCGATATTTCGCGACTATCCGGCCGTAGAGACAATCCTCCAGTGTGAACCTACAGATGCACTGATTGAACATATCAGACGCGGTTCGCTTGATTTGGCTCTCATTGTGCAACCCGCCGGCCAGAAGCGTACAGAAGTGCTTAACTCCAGCCGCTTTGTCTGGGTTACGTCTGCTGAAAATTCGCCCCATGAACAAGCTATTTTGCCGCTGGCAATGAACCGTGCCAATTGTAGCTGGCGCCAATTACTGACCGATGCATTGAATACAATACAACGCGAATACCGCATCATCCTGTCGACAACATCAACACGTTCAACTGCAATGGCCGTACGCGCCGGTAATGCGATTACCATTTTGCCTGAAAATATGGTTGAAAGCGGAATGCGTATTTTAACCGAAGAAGACGGCTTTCCAAAACTACCGTCTTGCTGCCTGACGCTTATCCGCGCTCAGGGTATCCATGCACCGGCAATTGATCTGATCGCCGCATCGATTAAAGCAAGCTTTCGCAAGACGATCCGCATTTCCAAATAAATAGCCGTTTGGCTTGCAAGAATCTTTTGCATTTCGGCCACTTTACCTGATCTGAAGGCAAAGTGGCTTGACCGTTAAGCCGATAAAATGGCCAATAGAGCCATGAGTTTTTTTGCAGATTCGCCCGCACATCCGACAGAAAGCACCGCATCCAATGTTGCGGAATATTCTGTCTCGGAAATATCCGGCGCGCTAAAACGTACCGTTGAGGACACGTTCAGCCATGTGCGTGTGCGTGGCGAAATCTCCGGATATCGCGGCCCCCACTCTTCCGGCCATGCCTATTTTGCACTCAAGGATGAGCGCGCACGCATCGAAGCGGTGATCTGGCGCGGCTCTATGAGCCGGATTAAATTCCGCCCTGAAGAAGGCATGGAGGTGATTGCAACCGGCAAGCTCACAACCTATCCGGGCTCCTCCAAATATCAGATCGTAATTGAGCAGATGGAACCTGCCGGTGCGGGCGCTCTGATGGCTTTGCTAGAGGAACGCAAACAACGGCTTGGCCGTGAAGGCCTGTTTGATGCTGATCGCAAGCAGCTCTTGCCGTTCATGCCGCGCACCATTGGTGTTGTAACCTCGCCTACCGGTGCAGTTATACGTGATATTATTCACCGGATTACCGATCGCTTTCCGCTGC
The DNA here is from genome assembly GCA_900470735.1 of Hyphomicrobiales bacterium. Lineage (GTDB taxonomy): Bacteria > Pseudomonadota > Alphaproteobacteria > Rhizobiales > Rhizobiaceae > Pseudochrobactrum. The sequence goes on from UCCC01000001.1 coordinate 475,900, forward strand.
ATGTACTGGTCTGGCCGGTGCGGGTGCAAGGTGAGACAACAGGCGAGGAAGTCTCCCGCGCAGTTAATGGCTTTAACTCGGACTATTTCGACCTCCAATTGCCAAAGCCTGATGTCATTATTGTTGCCCGTGGCGGTGGCAGTCTGGAAGACCTCTGGGGCTTTAACGATGAAAGCGTCGTCAGAGCTGTAGCGAACTCCCATATTCCGGTTATTTCAGCGGTTGGTCATGAGACCGACTGGACACTGATTGATCTGGCCGCAGATATACGCGCACCAACTCCGACCGGTGCCGCAGAAATGGCTGTGCCGGTGCGAGCGGATTTGCAGGCACATATTGCATCGCATGGCGCCCGGCTGGCCGCAGCCATGACGCGCCTGATCGCCAGACGTCGCGAATCCTACCGCGCATTGCAACGAGCATTACCGTCCACCGATCAGCTGCTCGCACTGCCAAGACGGCGCTTTGATGAGGCCAGTTCGCGACTTGGTCGCGCTTTGCTAGCCGGAACAGCGCAAAAACGTGCACATTTTGACGGTCTCAAGCGCCACCTCTCCCCGCGCCTGCTCAATCAGCAGATCCGCGAGCGCAAGCTGCAATTACAGCAGCTTAATCAGCGCCTGCCGAGAGGCCTGTCACTCAAAGCCCGCCACAGCCGTAATCTGCTGCAACAGATTGCAGCACGACTGAATGGCGATCTGGTTTTGCGTCGTACCAACCAGACGGCACTCAATCTTGCCACCCTACAAAAGCGTAGTGATCAGGCAATGCGCCACAGGCTTGAGAAATATCGTACACGCAGTCAGGAATTATCGCGCCTGATGGAGACTCTGTCTCATACCAGTGTTCTCAAACGTGGATTTGCGATTGTGATGAATGATCAGGGGCAGCCGGTTAAGGCAGCAACGGCAATACACTCCGGAGAAAACCTGACTGTGCGCTTTCAGGATGGCGATATTTCTGCAGTTGCTACCGGCGCGAGTGTACAAGCCCCAACAGTTAAAAAGAAAAGCAAACCCTCAAAGCCTAAAGCTGATAATCAGGGCACGCTGTTTTAGACACATCCCGACAGCAGGCCAGAATAGCTGCGCCTGAACCACGCGCATATTCCTGCGCGTGAGAGCACAATAAGCATATTGTTTTCAGCGAATTAAAACTGAAACCACACAATATTCGATATTATTATGAAAGAAGAGAGAATGGTACGGTCGAGTGGAGTTGAACCACCGACCTCAGGAGCCACAATCCTGCGCTCTAACCAACTGAGCTACGACCGCGTACCAATCCGGCGGTGAATCAATCAAACCGCCGATAGGGGTCAGATACGGAAATTCCCCGCACATTGCAAGCACCTAACAAAAAAACTTTGTGAAAATATGATGCTTTAGCGGATTAATTTACAAAATTTACGCCACGGCCTCCGAAAAAGCCGGAATTCCATTGCGGGAACCGATCTGCCTGACATGATTATGCCATGGAAAGCCTGTATTTACCAGCAGTTAACCATAGTGACCACAAACTCTGCAGTACCGGATTCTGAATTTTATCGCTCTATGAACAGATCAGTACCAAGGCTGGGGACATTAACTAAGTGTTAAGAATGTGTTTGTCAGAACGGTGTCTTTTATGGTGATAATGTTTGGATATTTCATATCGGAAGCATCAATTTCCGATAACAGACAACAGCTTAAGACAGATCAGACTTTCGTCGGTGATCGGGTACGGAACTAAATATATGCAACAGCATCTGGATTTCATGGAGCTGATCCCTCTTTCCGGCATCCGTGCGGCGCTCGCAAGGGGCGATGCAATGCTGGTGCTGTCCGATGATCTGCATACAACTCTCTGGGCGAATGATAGTGGCGCACGGCTTCTCGGTGAGCAGAATGCCATTTCCGCAATCGGTAATGATGCCGGTCTCAGCCCGCAAACACACCGTCAGATTTTAGCCCTGGATTTGCAGCAGACCATTGCGCAACCGGCTATGTTGCGATTGGGCGGTGGTTTGCATAGTGCCTTGCAACATTGCACTGTCACATCCTTATTGCTCAAAGGGGCAGACAAGCCGGTTATTCTGATCAGCGCTCCGCAGCAATCTGCGACAACCAATGCGGCACCTTTTTTACCGCATCATCATGCAGTGCAGCTTCTGGCTGACGGCACAGTGCTGAACAGCGACGCGCAATTTGATGCATTACAGATTAACAGCAACACGCTGGCCGATCTGATTATTGAAACACAAGATGAAGCTGATGGTATTGTGCGTCGCCGTGTTCGTGCCGGACAAACCACATTGCCTGCGATGATGATCCGTCTCGATGATCAGGATGCGCCCTATCTCTTCATCGTCCAGAAAGTGGTTGATGCTGCTGCGATAGCAGAAGCCGCACCTGTTATTGAAGAGATCGTTGAAGCTCCTGTGTCACAGGAAAATACGACTGCTGAACCTGTGGTTGAGGAAGCTGTGCCGGCGCGTTTTATCTGGAAAGTCGACGCTGATAGTGTCTTCACTGAAATCTCGCCGGAATTTTCTGAAATCGTTGGCAAAAATGCCGCCGATATTATTGGCCGTAAATTCTCAGATGTCGGACAAGTCTTCGGCTTTGATAATGACGGTGTGATTACAGCTCTGCTGAAGCAACAGGAAACATGGTCAGGCAAACGCATTTTCTGGCCGGTAGAAGGTACAGACCAGCGTATTCCGGTTGATCTGGCAGCGCTGCCAGCATTTGGTCGTGATAAAGCATTTTCAGGCTTCAGCGGCTTTGGCGTTTTGTATCCGGCGTTAGCGGAAAACGATCCAGAGTCTATTGGCATCGCCCTGATTTCCGGTCCTGTTGCCAAACAGGAAACCGCATCGGAAGCGCCTGCGGGCGAAGCCGCTCCAGCGCCGCTGAGCAGCGAAAAAATCATTTTGATGGAAGCGCTGCGTGCAACGCAGGCGCGTAAACAGCCAACGGACAGTGAGGCAGAGACAAAACCTGCCGATCCGGAAGCTCAGACAGCCAATAATATTACGGAAATCCGCCCTGCCCGTCCGGAAAACGGCCTGTCGCCGACCGAGCGCAGCGCATTCCGCGAGATTGCAGACCGCCTGCGCCGTGAAGTTTTGCAAAAGACACCGAAAGCCAGGGCGGATGAACCAGTCTCTACTCCTACCGAGAAGATTGTGCCTGCTGCTGAACCGGTGAAAGCGACAGAAATCCCTTATCCGCATGATGTAGAGCCTGCCAATGTCAACCGGAATGCAGAAAAACCTGCCCCTGTGATTGAAACCACAGCACAGGAAGATGAAGATTTGCATGTGCTGAGCGGCTTGCCTGTTCCGGTGCTGATCCACAGTGCTGATCGGTTGCATTTTGCCAATCAGGCCTTTTTCGATATGACCGGCTATGAGACACTGGACGATCTGCGTCATGCCGGTGGCATAGATGCACTGTTCGCACAGGCTGATGACAGCAATCTCAGTGGCATGATCCTGTGCCTTGCCGATGGCGGCCACAAAATTGTTGAAGCGCATTTGCAGTCTGTCCCATGGCAAGGTGCCCGTGCATTGATGCTCAGCCTGCTGCCGGAGCTGGTGCTGAAAGCTGACAATGACGATCATGCCGACACAAAACCTAACCGCCCGAAACTGGTAACCAACACGGATATTGATGCTGCACCACAGGATAACCCTGTGCATCAGCTGCAATCCGAACTGGCCTTGCAGTCGGCTGAACAAACATCACAGGATGAAGCGAAGGCTGAAACCACAACTTCGGTCGATTACCGTGCCCAACCCGATTTTCAGGCGTTGCAGACACAGGTTGATGAGCTGACCTCCATTCTGGATACGGCAACAGATGGTGTGGTTATCATCGGGCAGGACGGAAAAATCCGCTCGCTCAACCAATCTGCGGCCGCACTGTTCGGCTATGACATCAATGAACTGTCAGGCAAGTCTTTTGCTGTGCTGTTTGCAATTGAAAGTCAGCGTGCTGCGATTGATTATATCCACGGCCTTTCCGGTGATGGCGTTGCCAGCCTGCTCAATGATGGCCGAGAAGTGATCGGTCGCGAAGCACAGGGCCGCTTCATTCCGCTGTTCATGACCATTGGTAAACTGCCTGCCTCCAAAGGCTATTGTGCGGTTATGCGCGATATTACGCAATGGAAACGCGCTGAGGAAGAACTGACCTCTGCGCGTCAGGAAGCCGAACGCGCCTCGACCCATAAAACCGAGTTTCTGGCGCGGATCAGCCATGAAATCCGCACACCGCTGAATGCAATTATCGGTTTCTCCGAACTGATGGCGGAGGAAAAATTCGGTCCGATCGGGAATGACCGCTATCGTGAATATCTGCGCGACATCCACCGTTCCGGCAATCATGTGCTGGCGCTCGTCAATGATCTGCTGGATATTTCCAAGATTGAAGCCGGTGCACTTGATCTGGAATTTGAAGCCGTGGCGCTTAATGATGCATTGGCTGAAGCCGTGGCGCTGATGCAGCCGCAGGCAAACCGTGAGCGCGTGATCATTCGCTCCAGTTTCTCAGCCTTCCTTCCGGATATTGTTGCCGATGCACGTTCAATTCGTCAGGTCGCTCTCAATCTACTGTCCAATGCGATCCGCTTTACCGGTCAGGGTGGTCAGGTGATTGTTTCGACCAGTTACGAGCCTGACGGTCATGTGGTAATGCGTGTCCGCGATACCGGTGTCGGCATGAACCAGAGCGAGCTTGAACAGGCACTCAAACCTTTCCGCCAGGTCAGTAATCACAACAGCCAGACACAGGTTAAAAACCCTGACACCAAAGACTGGCGTCAGCAGGGAACCGGTCTTGGCCTGCCGCTGACCAAAGCCATGGTAGAGGCCAATCGTGCGCAATTCACCATTGAATCTGCACCGGAACAGGGCACAACTGTGGAAATTACCTTTCCGCCAACCCGCGTTCTGGCTGAATAGGCTCTGAAACGGCAGCAACGCGCATGCTGCCGTGCTTTCTTGCGTCTCCGCTCTTTGCAACAGGCTGCACCTGGTTTAAATCAGATACAGCCTGATATAATTTGTTACGTGATCGGAACACAATGAAACTGATACGCCCCGTTCTGGCTGTTATCGCCCTACTGGCAGTGCTGGTTGTCGGGGCTCTGGCCGCCCTGCCTTATATTGTCTCGTCGGATGCAATCCGCTTACATCTGGCACAAAATATCAGCGCATGGACCGGCTACAGTGTCGAGATCCGCCAGCCGCCGCGCATGAGTTTTTTTCCGATTTTCCGTGCATCTTTAAGCGACGTCACCTTAAGTAAAATGGGCGACACCAACGCACCATTTATGACCGCAGAGCGGATTGAAGTGGAAATGTCGCCGCTGGATGCCCTGTTCGGCCGTGTCGCATTCTCAGAAACCCGTCTGATCAATGCGCATTTCAACTTGAGCGAGCCGGTAGAAGACCTGCCGCAATTTGTGAATATTCTCGCTTCATCCTCAGGTCGTCTCGGTCTAGCTATTCGTCAGGCACGCAGTCTGGCAGCGAAAAAGTCGGATAGTGAGCAGAACGCTGATAAGCAGTTGCAAACCATGCCTTTCGGCCGTTTGGTTCTGGAAGACAGCAGCATCGGTTTTACCACCCGCAACACCGAGCAACAAAAAGAAATCACCGCAATCAACGCCACCATCAACTGGCCGCAGACCACCAGCGCTGCGACAGTTAAAGGCAAGGCGGTGTGGCAGGAAGAAACCGCTGAATATAATCTGAGTGTTGCCCAGCCATTGCTGCTGCTGGCACGTGGTATGAGCCAGATTACAGCACAAATTTCCAGTAAGCCGCTGTCGGTCAGCTTTGACGGGCGCAGCAATATTTCAGAGAATATCTTTACCGAAGGTGCCTTCAGCCTCACCAGTCCTTCGCTGAGTGAGAGCCTGCACTGGCTCGGCCTGTCCTCGGATGCCAGCTATACTTTGCGCACAACTGAGGAAGATGCCTTTAGCATTGAGACGAATATCAGCGCCACGCCGCTGCGTATTAAACTCGCTGATATTGCGCTAAACCTCAATAATATGCCTGCCAAAGGTGCTGCTGAAATCGGATTTGGCAAACAAAGACCGGTTGTCACCGGTACACTGGCTTTCCAGACCCTCAATGCTGTTTCATTCTTCCACACAGTGACGACACTGGTCACCAAAGTCAGTGAAGATGAGCAGAGCAAGCTCTATGATACCTACCGGTATTATTATGCACCACCCCGCATGATTGATACGCGACTGCTGAACAGTGCCGATCTGGATATCCGCCTCTCCTCGCAAAATGCCACAATCGGTGCAGCCCAGATGACCGGTCTTGCTGCCGCTTTGCAAATCCTTGATGGGCAGGCCATTTTTGATATCGGTGATGCCAAGGCATTTAAAGGCTCTATCCAGACCAGTATCAAACTGTCGCAAACCGAAAACGGACAGGACAATGTTGGCATCCGTCTCAATGCTGCGAATATCGACAGTGCCGCATTCCTGACGGCGCTCGGCTTGAACGATCCTATTTTGAGTGGTCAGGGTAATCTCTCAGTAACAGCTGAAACCTCACCGCAAAGCCTGCACAGCATGTTGCAAAATGCCCGCGGACAGATCAGCTTTACGCTGAACAATGGCCGGATGCTTGGCTTTGATCTCAATGATTTTATTGCCAGAATGAAAAGCGAAGGTTTTTTTGCTCTGCAACGTCGTGACAAAGTCAGCCTTGATTTCAAACGTCTTGATGTCAAAGCCTCGCTTGGCGATGGTGTAGCCACTCTGGAAACTACGAAGGTAGAAACTGTACAGGGCGCTTTGTCGCTCACCGGTATTATTCCGCTGACGGATCGAAGCCTTGCCCTCTCCGGCACACTCTCGCTGCCACAACCGGCCAAAGAGCCCGCAGAAAAACCGGCTGAGAATACTGACGCGACAAATCAGACAGGTGAAACACCGGTGCCTGATCCGGCAGTAACAGAACCACAAAAGCCCGAAACAGAAAATCTGCATTTCTTTGTCGGCGGCTCTTGGGACAGACCGTTTATCTCACCATCCAAATAAACAAAAAGCCGGTGCATCAAATGCACCGGCTTTTTAAGTTTCATCTCAATTTGCAAGCATATCAGCCGAGGCGGAATGCCGCCTGCTCATCGCGCTGACGCTGTACCACACGGCGTTTATTAACGACCGAGGCGATAATCACGCCGGTCGCCACCAGTCCGATCAGCAAAGTACAAACCGCATTAATTTCCGGCGTTACACCCAGACGCACCTGACTGTAGATTTTCATCGGCAGCGTTGTAGCTCCCGGCCCCGATGTGAAGCTCGCAATCACCAGATCATCCAGTGACAGCGTGAAAGCCAGCATCCAGCCGGAAACTACCGCAGGCAGGATAATCGGCAGAGTTATTTTCATAAAGGTCGTCACCGGTGGCGCGCCGAGATCCATCGCTGCTTCTTCCAGTGAACGGTCAAAGCTCACCAGACGCGACTGCACAACAACGGCAACAAAACACATGGCAAAGGTGATATGTGCCAGTGTCACTGTCCAGAAACCGCGATCAAAACCAACAGCCACAAACAGCAACAGCAAGGACAGACCGGTAATCACCTCCGGCATTACCAGCGGTGCGTAAATCATGCCCGAAAACAGGGTACGGCCACGGAATCGCGTATAGCGGGTTAAAGCCAGCGCACCCAAAGTGCCAAGCACTGTGGCAATCGTGGCTGACAATACGCCAACGCGTAACGTTACCCACGCGGCATCTTTCAGCCCCTGATTTTTGAAAAGCTCGACATACCACTTCACAGAAAAGCCGGACCAGACGGTCACCAGTCGCGATTCATTGAAGGAATACACCACCAGTAACACAATCGGCAAATAGAGAAAGGCAAAGCCCAGCACCACGGAAACAATGTTAAAACGAGACCAGGATGTTGTATTCATTATTTGCCACTCCCCTCGGCACGGGTCTGCATTTTCTGGAACAGCACAATCGGAATGACCAGAATAACCAGCAGCACCACCGCCACAGCAGCCGATACCGGCCAGTCACGGTTGGAGAAGAATTCACTCCACAGGGTCTTACCAATCATCAATGTGCTGGAACCGCCAAGCAGATCAGGGATCACGAACTCACCAATGGCCGGAATAAACACCAGCATCGAACCGGCAATCACACCCGGTAAAGCCAAGGGGAATGTGATTTTCCAGAAGGCTTTCAGTGGCGTGCAGCCCAGATCCTGCGCCGCCTCGATCAGTGAATAATCCATTTTTTCCAGTGCGGAATAAATCGGCAGAACCATGAAAGGCAGATAGGAATAGACAATACCGATATAGATTGCCGTATCCGTATTCAGGATCGTCAACGGCGTATCGATAATATTCAGCGACATCAGAAACTGATTGAGCAGACCTTCCGGTTTCAAAATCGCAATCCACGCATAAACGCGGATCAGGAAGGATGTCCAGAATGGCAGGATCACCAGCATCAGCAATGTCGGGCGCAATGTCAGCGGTGCGCGCGCCATGCCATAGGCCAGCGGGAAACCAATCAGCAGCGCCAGAAAGGTCGAGACAGCCGCAATCTTCACGCTCGACAAATAGGCCTTGTAATAAAGCGAATCCTGCGTCAGCCAGATATAGTTCTCAAAAGAAAACTGCTGAATTTTCTGCCAGATGACACTCAGACCATCGCTCCAGAAAAAGCGCGGATCATAGGCCGGTATCGCCATCGCCACCTGCGACAGTGAAATCTTGAAGACAATGAAGAACGGGATCAGAAAAAACAGACCGAGCCAGATGTAAGGCACGGCGATCACCGCTCTGGAAGCAATAGCTGCAATTAATTTTTGCATGGACTACTCCTCAATTCTTTGGTGACGCGCATTCCGAAAACTGCTCACACTTTTCGGAATGCGCTTTGGGTGATCAGGAAACCAGAACCATACCGGCGTCATCTTCAAATGACACCCAGACCTGCTCGTCATAACCCAGCGGATCATCGGTGCGGCGTACAGAGTTCATGCTGGATGCTTTGATGGTACGGCCATTCGCAAGACGTACATGGAACACGTTCATATCGCCGAAATAAGCAATATCCCACAATTCACCCTGCAAGGCATTGATGGACGCATCTTCCGGCTTTTCACGGCTGAGTGTAATTTTCTCAGGGCGGATCGCATACCAGACCTTTTGCCCCTTGCTCAGTTGCTTGGCGGTCTTGGTGCGGATCGTCACACTATTCGCAGCACTTTCAATCTCCGCTTCGCCATTAGCAAAATGACTGACTTCGCCCTCAATAATGTTAATATTACCGATGAAGTCCGCAACGAATTTGCTGCTTGGCGCTTCATAGACTTCTGCCGGTGTCGCAACCTGCATGATCTGGCCTTTGTCGAGCACAGCGATACGGTCAGCCATGGTCATTGCCTCTTCCTGATCATGGGTCACGATCAAGAAAGTCAGGCCGAGGTTCATCTGCAAATCCATCAGTTCGAACTGGGTTTCTTCACGTAGTTTTTTATCCAGCGCACCCAAAGGCTCGTCCAGCAGCAAGACTTTCGGGCGCTTGGCAACTGCGCGTGCCAGAGCCACACGCTGGCGCTGACCACCGGAAAGCTGATGCGGTTTGCGCTTGGAGAACTTCTCCAGCTTTACCAGTTTCAACATATCATTCACACGATCGGCCATTTCAGATTTGGCCATGCCATCCTGCTTCAAGCCAAAAGCAATATTCTGCTCAACGGTCATATGCGGAAACAAAGCATAGGACTGGAACATCATATTTACCGGACGCTTATAAGGCGGAATACCACGCAAATCCTGCCCGTCCAGCATGATGCGACCAGAGGTCGGCTCCTCGAAGCCCGCCAGCATACGCATCAAAGTCGACTTGCCGCTACCGGAGGCCCCGAGCAGTGCAAAAAACTCGCGATTAAAAATATTCAGCGACAGATCATCAATTACTGTCACATCATCGAATTTTTTGACGATATTCTCGAAGGAAATATAGGGCTTGGCAGCCGGATCGTTCCATGGTGCGAACTTACGGCGAAAACTACCAAAAGATTTCATGCTGTTCCCTCTTATTGCGGGGCTTACCGGTCTCGAAGCTAATTTTAAATATCAAGAAGAAAGTATCGGAAACGATCCGTAATTCCGTCTCTCAGACAATAAAACAAACGGGGCAAATGCCCCGTTTGTTCCTTAATTTTAGTGCCCTGTTACAATCTTGGTCCAGGTGCGGGTTGCCATCTGATTGATTTTTGGCGGGTAAGGCATCGGCACGAAGAGTTGTTTCATTACTTCTTCGCTCGGATAAACTGCCGGATCATTCAACAGTTCTTTATCAATGAATTCCTGAGACGCCTTGTTACCATTGGCATAGAACACATAGTCCGAAGCCTTGGCGATCACTTCCGGACGCATGATGTAGTTGATGAACTCATGGGCTTCTTCCACATGCTTGGCATCAGCCGGAATGACCATCTGGTCAAACCACATCAGAGCGCCTTCTTTCGGGATTGAATAACCGATTTCTACACCATTCTTGGCTTCTTCAGCACGGTCACGTGCCTGAAAAATATCACCGGAATAGCCGACAGCCATACAGATATCGCCATTGGCCAGCGCATTGATATATTCAGAAGAATGGAATTTACGGATATTCGGCCGAATGCTCAGGTAAAGTTCTTCTGCCTTGGCAAAGCTTTCGGCGGTCGGATTATTGGTATCAAAGCCCAGATAATGCAGCGCCGGACGCAGCATTTCACTGCCTGAATCCAGCAGGTAAATACCGCAGTCTTTCAGCTTTGCAGAATTTTCCGGTTTGAACAGCACATCCCAGCTGTCGATCTCGTCGGTGCCAAGCGCTTCTTTGATCTTAGCTTTGTTAAAGCCGATCCCTGTGGTGCCCCACATATAGTTGATCGAATATTCATTGCCCGGATCATAGACTGTGGTGCGGCTTGAAATCTCGTCCCACATATTTTTCAGATTTGGCAGTTTGTCTTTGTCCAGTTTCTGGAAAACACCTGCAGGGATCTGACGTCCCATAAATTCAGCGGAAGGCACAACGATATCGTAACCGCTACCACCTGCCAGCAGTTTGGTTTCAAGGATTTCGTTGGAATCATAGACGTCGTAAACAATCTTGATGCCGGTTTCCTTGGTAAAGTCTTTCAGGATGGAATCATCAATATAATCAGACCAATTATAGATGTTCAGCACCCGCTCCTGTGCTACCGCAGGAAGTGCCGGCAGCAGGGCAGCAAGCGCCACGCAACTGGCCGATACATAGGAAAGCAAATGGGCTTTGATCTTCATCAGTCACTCCGTCCAGAAAGCTTAACGGGGCCAACCGCCTGACAGGCAAAAAATGTCCCCCGCACATTGCCCTTCAATGTGCATTCTCCGTTACCTTTTGAGATTAATTCGCTTTCGTCAACGGGAAGATGACACTTAAAACCCGCAGCGCCGGTTATTTGAATTTAATAAACACAATTTTAAGCTTTGTGTGACCTCAAGAGCGCACAAAGAGGCGTTTCCTCTGGTGAGAACGAGTGCCCGGGAACAGGGATATAAGCCTTATCTTTCAAAGATATGCCACACAGAAACCACAACAGGCAAAACACCCGAATCTTCTCCGCTTTTAAATTTTAATTTTACGCATTATCCTACGCATCGTAGCGGGAAAAGAAATCAGTCCGGCGAACTGATTTTCCTGCGAAGGCGCTACATACTTTTGCTGGAAATGCTCTACCCTTACTGAAAGTCATAGGCAGAGAAACCGGAGACCATTTCGTCCAGCGCCAGCGGGCGTGTCAGCGGCGGCTCAGCCCGCGTCAGACAGGCCTGCCTTTCGCACAGGCGGCAAGCGGTTCCAACCGGACTAACAGCACTGCCGGAAGACATACCGGCCAGATAGGTCGCATAGACTGTCTCCTGCGCAAAGGATGCCTCGCAGCCCAGCATCAGTGCAGTCCGGCGCGGCTGCTCGCCAAAACCGGTCATCGGCCCCTCTACTGTCCGGCTGATGGTCAGATATTGCAACTTATCCGGCATCTCGACCTGCTCAGCCAGATAATGCTGTGGCTGAGAAAAGGCATTGTAAATCTGCAGTTTCGGGCAGGCACCGCCAAATCGCGCCTGCGGAAAGCCTTGCGCCCCGAAATGGCGCAAACGATTACCCGCCTGATCAATCTCCTGCAAAAAGAACGGAATTCCGGAAGCACCCTGTTTTTGAAGGGTCGTCAGACGACAAGCTACCTGTTCGAAAGACACATTGAAACGCGAGCGCAGCACATCAATGTCATATTTTGCACGCTGTGCCGCCTCGCGAAACGGCGTATAGGGCATCATCAAAGCATGGGCTGCATAGCGCAGCAGTTCAAACCGCGCGATGCGCTTTGCCTCCGCTGAACTTAATTTCAGGTCCTCCAGCTCCGCTCCGATCACCACCTGCATACGGATAGAAACAGCCTCCATAGCGATTTCGCGCAGCTGATCGAAAGCCGACAGGCGCTCGGAGATAAACAAACGCAATGAGTGGCGGTCATAGCGCCGCCGCCAGTTTGGCATAGTTGCGGCAGGCAATGTGCGCACGGTGATCGACTGTTCGCGTTTCAGCCATTGCTTCAATGCAACAGCCAGCCCGTCATCCGATTTCAGCAAACGGCTGAAACTGTCAGCTTCCGCTTCAATGCGTTCAAAATAATTGGGTCTGCGCGCCAGCACTTCGCGCACTTCGTCTAATGGCAGGCGCGTCGGGGCAAGCGTCAGAGCCTTCCCTTCACGCACCATCATATCAGACAGGTCTGTGAGGCGCTTTTGCTGCTCACGATAGGCGCGGAATAATTTCAACACCCCTGCTGCCGCATTCGGTGCCGCTTCGCAAATATCAATCAGCTCCTGATCACCCGGCAATTCACCTGCCAAAAGCGGCTCGGAAAACACTTCTTTTAATCCGGCCAGTACAGAACCGGTTTCTTCCTGCAACTGATCCAGATCAACTTTATAAACCGAAGCCAGTTTCAGCAGCAGCTGCACCGTTAAAGGCCGCTGATTGCGCTCAATTAAATTGAGATAGGATGGCGAGATTCCCAAATCCTCAGCCATCGCAACCTGTGTCAGCGCCCGCTCATTGCGGATACGCCGGATGCGTGCACCGGCAAATATTTTACGTTCTGCCACAGGTCTGCCCTCTCCCAAAAACAACCGGATTTATCCGACCTGTAAAGAATGTGACTAATTCTTACGATTTGTCAAATTTACAAACATTACAAATTTACAAACTCACCTTGTCACAACACACACAGCATAACCCGAATAAAATACTGAAATTACGCATTTTTCTAGCCAATGAACTCAGTGTCTGTAAATCTGGTCACAGACAAAACAACCACTCAACACAAAATCTGATGATATAGTTTTACAGGATATCTGATCATGACTGATTTTTACAATCTGGTACCATCCGCACCAAAAGGCCGCTTCGACGGCTTACAGCGCTCGCATACTGCTGAAGATGTAAAACGCCTGCGCGGTTCGGTTGAAATCCGCTACAGTCTGGCTGAAATGGGTGCCAACCGCCTGTGGAAACTCATTCATGAGGAAAATTTCGTCAATGCGCTGGGTGCCCTCTCCGGCAATCAGGCGATGCAGATGGTTCGTGCAGGCTTGCAGGCCATTTACCTCTCCGGCTGGCAGGTTGCAGCCGATGCCAATACGGCTTCTGCGATGTATCCGGATCAGTCACTCTATCCGGCCAATGCAGCACCGGAACTGGCCAAACGCATCAACCGCACTTTGCAGCGCGCCGACCAGATTGAAACCGCTGAAGGCAATGGCCTTTCTGTAGATACATGGTTTGCTCCGATTGTTGCCGATGCGGAAGCAGGTTTCGGCGGCCCGCTGAATGCTTTCGAAATCATGAAGGCTTTCATTGAGGCTGGCGCTGCCGGTGTTCACTTTGAAGACCAGCTGGCTTCGGAAAAGAAATGCGGCCATCTCGGCGGCAAGGTTCTGATCCCGACGGCTGCCCATATCCGCAACCTGAATGCCGCACGTCTTGCCGCTGACATTATGGGCACGCCGACACTGGTTATCGCCCGTACCGATGCGGAAGCCGCCAAGCTGCTGACCTCGGATATTGATGAGCGCGACCAGCCATTTGTTGATTATGACAAGGGTCGCACTGTTGAAGGCTTCTACCATGTGAAGAACGGTCTTGAGCCATGTATTGCCCGCGCTGTGGCTTATGCTCCGCATTGCGACCTCATCTGGTGCGAAACTTCGAAACCCGATCTGGAACAGGCACGTAAATTTGCCGAAGGCGTACATAAAGCACATCCGGGCAAACTGCTGGCATACAATTGTTCACCGTCGTTCAACTGGAAGAAGAACCTCGACGACGCCACGATTGCCAAGTTCCAGCGCGAACTGGGAGCAATGGGCTACAAGTTCCAGTTCATCACTCTGGCCGGTTTCCACCAGCTCAATTTCGGCATGTTCGAACTGGCTCGCGGCTACAAAGATCGTCAGATGGCGGCCTATTCGGAATTGCAGGAGGCTGAATTTGCAGCCGAAGTTAATGGCTACACTGCAACCAAACACCAGCGCGAGGTTGGCACCGGCTATTTCGATGCCGTCTCCATGGCGATCACCGGCGGCCAGTCTTCAACAACGGCCATGAGTGAATCGACCGAACATGACCAGTTCCGTCCTGCTGCCGAATAAGCAAAAGACGGATCAGCAGAGCCGGACTCCAGTCACACTCTGCATGCAGCCATCCGTAACCGGATACTCTCCTTCACCCGGCCATATGGCTCTCTTCCGGTTACGGATTTTATCTCAACCCCAACTTCAGCTCACCATCTCGCTCTAACCAAGGACAAAAACCATGATGACCAAACCACAGGTTAAAGAACGAGCCGAAGAACAAGCTTCGGCTATGACAGAAGACCAGAAGGCTGCGATCCGTATGCTGGCCAATGATCTTCACCGCCTCAACCACGCTGTTATGAAAGCAGTTGAAGCCGGCGTATCCGTTGAGCTGGTGCGCTCCGCCCGCCATCACGGTGGCGCAGGGCAGTGGGGTGATCTGCTGACACCGGTTGTTCTGACAAGAAATTAAGCTTCCTCTGGCCTGCACCACCATGCTTTTTCCATTTGCATGCTACGCAATGCGCTTTTCAGTTTGCATGCTACGCAATGCGGGCATGGCGCAGGCCAGCGGAATGATCTGCTGACACCGGTCGTTCTGACAAGAAACTAACACCAAGCATCCTCCCTGCTGTCCTGCCATTTTCTCAAAGCAGGACAGCACGATTACCTCAGGTTCGGTTCCATCCCCCCCAACTTCCCCTCCCGCATTCTCGGGGTCGTTATTTCTGGTGGAACCGCACAATCGCAGGCTGTCCGGATATCATGACTGATTGTCTTGTATTATCCTCAAATCATACCGGACAGTTTCGGGCAGCCTGCGTCCCGTACCACTCTCACGAGCAAAAAATATTTTTAACAGCAGGACTTACGCTTCTGCGTACAAATGCTACTCTGTTTGTCAAAAGCCACTGCAAAAGCTATGGTGGCCACATCGTAAACAGATATTCGGTGAACAATGCCTGTCACACCTACTGAGAAGAAAAAACCGCGCAAAGCTGTACGTCGCGGTACACCAGCCTATGTCAAGTCGCTGCGCGGCGTCAAAAACTGGAAAGAAGCTTCTGAATGGCTGGCATGGCGCGATATCGAAGATATTGAATGCATCACCCCCGATCAGGCGGGCGTTGCACGCGGCAAGATGATGCCGTCTAAGAAGTTCATTTCCAATTCCACGCTGGCATTACCGTCCGCCGTCTTCATGGTCACTATTTCCGGTGATTATCCGGATGACGGTCATGGCTTTGTCTATCCGGAAGATGACGGCGATCTTCGTCTTGTCGCTGATCTTTCCACATTAACTGTTGTGCCTTGGGAATCTGACCCGACCGCACAGGTTCTCTGCGATCTCGTTTATCAGGACGGGCGCGTGGCAGAATTCACCCCGCGCAACGTACTGAAGCGCGTGGTGGATGAATATGCCAAACTCGGCCTCAAGCCGGTTGTTGCCCCGGAAATCGAGTTCTATCTGGTGCGCAAAAATCCCGATCCCGATTATCCGCTGACACCACCGGTCGGCCGTTCAGGCCGCGCTATTGGCGGCGGCCAGGGTTATTCTATTGCCGGCGTCAACGAATTCGACGAATTGATCGATGATATTTACCACTTCTCCGAAGCGCAGGGGTTGGAGATTGATACGCTGATCCACGAAGAAGGTGCAGGTCAGCTGGAAATTAACCTGCGTCACGGTGATCCGATTGAACTGGCTGATCAGGCTTTCATGTTCAAACGCACCATCCGTGAAGCTGCGCTGAAACATGATATGTATGCAACCTTCATGGCCAAGCCTATTCAGGGGCAGCCGGGATCGGCAATGCATATCCATCAGTCGATTATCGACAAAAAGACCGGCCATAATATTTTCAGCAATGAAGATGGCACCGAGAGCGAGGCTTTTTATCATTTCATCGGTGGTATGCAGCGTCATATTCCGAATGCTCTGGTGATGTTCGCGCCTTACGTGAACTCCTATCGCCGCCTGACACCGGACGCATCCGCACCGGTCAATGTGAAATGGGGTTACGACAATCGCACCACCGCCTTGCGCGTACCGCGCTCTGATCCGCAGGCGCGGCGCGTGGAAAACCGTATCCCGTCTTCCGATGCCAATCCTTATCTGGCACTTGCGGCATCGCTTGCCTGTGGTCTGATCGGCCTGAAAAACAAGATCATGCCGGATGCGCCGGTTGCCACATCAGTCAACCGCAACGAGGTGGAACTGCCACGCGGCTTGATTGAAGCCGTCAGCCTGTTTGAACAGGACAGCGAGCTCAAAGCATTGCTCGGCGAGGGTTTTGCTACCACTTTTGCAGCGATCAAGCGGGCAGAATTTGAAACCTTCATGGAAGTGATCAGCCCTTGGGAGCGGGAATATCTGCTGCTCAACGTATAAATAACGCTCCGGCATATTGTTTTTGATCAATGTGCCGGAGCATATTTTGCCGGACTATAGACTCGTGTCTGCATGAAAAAGCGGCAGGCCGTGGCGAAAACGGTGATTTCGAGAACCGGCGCGCAACGTACATAAAAGTACGTGAGCACCGGAAGCGGAGAAGTCGCCGTTTGCAGACCGGCATGGTGACTTTTAAATCAGACACATTTTGCCCTCCGACGTATAGGCATCTCATGCAACAGTCACAGCAATATCAGAGCCCGATTTCTCCCGGACTGTCATGGTATGAGGCAAGTATCAGTGAGCGACCGCAATATCCGCAATTTGACGGCTCGCAGCAAACCGATGTCGTAATTATCGGCGGCGGTTATACCGGCCTGTCTGCTGCTTATCATCTGGCAAGTCAGGGTATTCAGGTCGTGCTGCTTGATGAAGCCCGTTTTGGTGACGGCGCATCAGGCCGCAATGGCGGACAGCTGAATACCGGTCAGCGCTGCGGCGCCGAGGATCTGGAAAAGCAATATGGTTTCGACCATGCCAAAGCGCTTTTTGATCTGGCGGAAGAAGCCAAACATCATCTTTTAAGCTTTGCTGTACAGCATAATATCGACATGGAATATGTGCAGGGGCACATGTCTGTGACGCATAAACAACGCTATGACAAGCAATATAAAGCCCATAGCGAAATTATGGCAGAGCGTTTCAACTATCCGCATCTGCGTTATATGGAGCGCGATGAAGTTGCAGCGAAACTTGGCTCCAACCGTTATTTCGGCGGCACCTATGACAAGGGCACCGGCCATATCCACCCGATGAAATTGCTGATCGGACTGGCGAAGACCGCTGCACAAGCGGGTGCAAAGCTCTATGAAAACAGCAAAGCCACCGGCATCACCTCATCCAATGGCCGCGTCATCGTTAAAACTGCACGTGGCATCATCAATGCGGAAAAAGCACTGATTGCGGTCAATGCCTATGGCGGCAGTCTGGAACCGATCAGCGCAGCGCATGTCATGCCAATCCGATCTTTCATGGGGGCAACAGTTCCGCTTGATGCTTCCTATAATGTCTTAAGCGGCGGAGAATCCGTTGATGACTCCCGTTTTGTCGTGCGTTATTTCCGCCGCTCCAAAGACGGCCGCCTGCTTTTTGGCGGGCGTGAAGCCTATACGGCCGATAATCCGCGCGACATTGCCACCCATATCCGCCGCCAGATCACAGAAATCTATCCGCAGCTCAAAGATATCGAGATCACCCATAGCTGGGGCGGTTCCGTAGGCATTACCATGCCTCGTCAGCCATTTGTGCGCGAAGTAATGCCGAATGTGATCAGCGCTGGCGGCTATTCCGGCCATGGCATCATGCTCGCCAATTTCATGGGCAAGCTCTATGCCGAGACTGTAACCGGTAATCGCGAGCGCCTGCGCCAGTTTGAAATACTGAAAATTCCGGCATTTCCGGGTGGCCGCACCTTCCGTGCGCCGTTGCTGTTTCTGGCGCTCTCATGGTTTGCCATGATGGACCGGGTATAATCCCATATATAAAAGCCCCGCCGGTTACCCATAACCAGCGGGGCTTTTATATTTCAGAAAATATTTTTACAGGCTGTAGCCGCCATCCACATCAACAGATGTGCCGGTGACAAAAGAAGCCTCATCACTACCCAACCATAGAGCGGCATTGGCAATATCTTCCGGCAGGGAGAAGCGACCAAGCGGGATCGACGCTTTCATTTCCGCACGAACTTCATCACTGTCCATGCCGAGGATCATTTTCAGAGTGGCCGTTTCACTTTCTGCAGGGCAGATAGCGTTGACGCGGATTTTATACTCAGCCAGTTCAAGTGCCATTGATTTGGTTGCGCTCAGTACCCAGCCTTTTGAGGCATTGTACCAGGTTAAACCTTTGCGCGGATGTTTCGCAGTGATCGACGCAGTATTAATGATTGAACCGCCGCCGAATTTACGCATCACCGGCACCACAGCCAGCGTGGAGAGATACAGCGCCTTCATATTCACTGCGGTGATGAGGTCAAAACTGTCTTCTGGCACATCAGTCAGCAGCATATTTTTATAAGCAAAACCTGCATTATTGACCATAATATCCAGACGACCGAATTGCTGCAAAGTCGTACCGATCAACCGCTCAACATCGTCTTTGCGCGACACGTCCACGGCAAGCGGCACAGCGTTTTTACCGATAGAGCTTGCAACATCATTGGCGCGTTTCGGATTGATGTCGGCAACGGTTACTTTTGCACCTTCCTGCGCAAAACGGCGGGCAATCGCCTCACCAAAACCCGAACCGGCGCCGGTAACAATTGCGACCTTATCCTTCAAACGTGCCATAATTCTCTCCATGCCTTCATCGAACACTTTCGACAGGAAACCGGTTTTCGGCCTGCTGAGACTGTTCTGCAAATCAGTTACCATCATGCATAGAGCATTTCCGCAGCGAAGGGAATCTTAGAGCGGTTTGTGTTCAAATTGGACCACAGCGCTCGCTCTAATTCGTAGTTTGGTCGCATTATCACGGACTGTCCAAGTTGAGCCAACTTGACTGTGAAATGCTCGAGCCCGCTCACAGATATGTTTACGCGCCCTCTCTGCTCAGTAGTGTTTCGCATGAAATTTAAATCGATTTAAAAAACCGCTATTGTAAACTGCGATATTTCGCTAGATTATAATGCAAATCACTGCTTCGTTGAAAACCACGCTCCGACCCAATCCCACCACTTTCTCTCCATATCCTGAATACGCCCTCACAGGCGACCAGACACAAGCGAATAAAGAGACAGGTTCATGACCAGCCAGACAATTCCGGTAGAGCCCTTTGACTGCATCGTTTTCGGCGGCTCGGGCGACCTCGCCGAGCGCAAACTGATCCCTGCCCTTTACCAACGTCAGCGTGCCGGACAATTCAGCGATCCGACCCGTATTATCGGTGCATCGCGCAGTGAAATGAGCGTCGAGGATTATAAAACCTTTGCCCGCAATGCGATTCATGAACACGTCAAAAAAGACGAAATTGACGAAGAGCAGATCGAACAATTTTTGCAGCGTATTTCCTATGTCGCGATTGATGCCAAGTCCGATCAGGGCTGGCCGGAACTCAAAAAACTGATCAAAAACAAGCCCGCCGATATTCGCGCCTTCTATCTGGCCGTCAGCCCGAGCCTGTTCGGCGATATCGCCAAGCAACTGAAAAGCAATGACCTGATTACCGATCAGACCCGTATCGTCGTTGAAAAACCGATCGGTCGCGATCTGGCTTCCGCGCAAATTCTCAACGACACAATCGGCAGCGTTTTCCGCGAAGATCAGATTTTCCGTATCGACCATTATCTCGGTAAAGAAACCGTGCAGAACCTGATGGCGCTGCGCTTTGCCAATGCGCTTTATGAGCCATTGTGGAACTCCGCGCATATTGATCATGTGCAGATCACGGTTGCGGAATCTGTCGGCCTAGAAGGTCGTGCAGGCTATTACGACACTGCTGGTGCGCTTCGCGATATGGTGCAGAACCATATGCTGCAATTGCTCTGCCTTGTGGCGATGGAACCACCGGCATCACTGGAAGCCGATGCTGTCCATGATGAGAAGGTCAAAGTCCTGCGCTCACTCGTGCCGATTACCGCAGACAATGTGCAGGAAAATACTGTGCGCGGCCAGTATCGCGCCGGTGCCTCTGCGGGCGGCCCTGTGAAATCCTATCTCGATGATCTGGAAAACAATACCAGCAACACAGAAACCTTTGTCGCGCTGAAAGCCGAAATCGGCAACTGGCGTTGGGCAAATGTACCTTTCTATCTGCGCACCGGCAAAAGGCTTGCCGAGCGCGTTTCAGAAATTGTGGTGACATTCAAACCTATTCCCCATTCGATATTTGAGAGCAGTGCCGGTCATATTACAGCCAATCAGTTGGTGATCCGCCTGCAGCCGGATGAAGGTGTAAAACAATGGATCATGATCAAAGACCCGGGTCCGGGCGGTATGCGTCTGCGTCAGATTCCGCTGGATATGAGCTTCGCCGCTTCTTTTGATGAGCGTAATCCGGATGCCTATGAGCGTCTGATCATGGATGTCGTGCGCGGTAATCAGACCCTGTTTATGCGCCGCGATGAAGTGGAAGCCGCATGGCGCTGGGTTGATCCGATCCTTGAGGGCTGGGAAAGCAATGAACAGAAAGTTCAGGGCTACACATCCGGCACATGGGGGCCTTCCGGGTCAATCGCCCTGATCGAGCGCGACGGCCGCACTTGGCACGATAGTCTCTGACAAAACAAAGGTTTGAACACCCCTCAAAAGGCATGGCAAGAATACCCATCTGATATGGTATTCTGTGAAAAGATATAAATACCTGCGCAGTGCGCTTACAACAGCGCTCAAGCGCAGGAACATTGATGGAGACTAACATAACCAATATTGAAAGGCATGATTTTGCAGAGCCATCCGCTTTGGTGCTGCAATTAGCCGGAACAATCGCGGATCAACTGAATAAAGCAGTCACGGCCAAAGGACATGCCGTGCTTGCTGTATCCGGCGGCACCACGCCGGTACAATTGTTTGAGGCGCTTTCCATGCAGAATGTGGCATGGAAACAGGTTACAATCACTCTCGTCGATGAACGTTTTGTAGCGCCGGATAATGAGCGCTCCAATGAAAAGCTGGCACGCGATCATCTGCTGCAAAACAAAGCAGCCAATGCGCAATTTGTCAGCCTCTATGGCCCTGCGCAAACCGCAAGCGTTGCCGCTGTCACCGCCGCCAATCGTATTGATGCCCTGCCAAAACCTTTTGATGTGGTTGTATTGGGCATGGGTAATGACGGCCATACGGCTTCCTTCTTCCGTGGCGGCAGCAGACTGGATCAGGCACTCGACCCGCAAACACGTGCGGTTGTTGTACCGATGCAGGCAGAAGGTGCCGGTGAACCACGCCTGACACTAACCTTGCCGGTTCTCACCAATGCTGATCTGCTGATCCTGCATATTGAAGGCGAGAAAAAACTTGCCGTGCTTGAAGAAGCGCTGGCCAGCGATTTCAATGAAGAAGACATCAATCTGATGCCGGTACGCGCCATTTTTGCTTATGCAAAACAACCGGTACAGCTTTACTGGGCACCATAGAGCGGTTCCAGCTAATACTGAATCATTGAAACCGCTCTAATTCTTTATTTTTACGCGCATCTTATTCCGAAAACCGCCTCGCACTTTTCGGGATGCGCTATAAGCCCGCTACCCTCTTCTGCCTTGGTTGCCGTGTAAAACACCAAGGCAGAACAATATTTTATCCGGTTTACAATCTCTGCGCCCTATAGACGCATCAGCCAATTTCCACTCTTTCGCTATAGTATTTTTCCGTATATTAAATCGGTTTAAAGGCAAGTGATATGCGCTGCATTGCAGCCATGGGAGACTGAGATGACCGTGAATCAAACCCTGCAGGCCATTACCAACCGGATTATCGAGCGTTCGCGTCCGACCCGTGAGGCCTATCTGGCACGGATCAATGCAGCTGCCAGCCGCAAGCCAATGCGCTCTGCGCTGGGCTGCGCCAATCTTGCTCATGGTTTTGCTGCCTGCGGCCCATCCGACAAAGCAGGTCTTGCCGGTGATGAACTGCTGAATATCGGCATTATCACTGCCTATAATGATATGCTTTCTGCCCATCAGCCGTTTGAAACCTTTCCGCAACTGATCAAACAGGCGGCGCGCGAAGCAGGTGGCGTCGCGCAGGTTGCCGGTGGCGTACCGGCAATGTGTGATGGCGTAACCCAAGGTTTTGCAGGCATGGAACTGTCACTGTTTTCACGCGATGTGATTGCCATGGCGACCGCCGTCGGCCTGTCCCATGATATGTTTGATGCAGCTGTTTATCTCGGCGTTTGCGACAAGATTGTTCCGGGGCTGGTAATCGGCGCGCTAACTTTCGGTCATCTCCCAGCAATTTTCATTCCGGCGGGGCCGATGACATCCGGCCTGCCGAATGATGAAAAAGCCCGCATCCGCCAGCTCTATGCCGAAGGTAAAGTCGGTCGTGCGGAACTGCTTGAATCGGAATCCAAATCCTATCACGGCCCCGGCACCTGCACTTTCTACGGCACGGCCAATTCCAATCAGATGCTGATGGAGATTATGGGGTTGCATATTCCGGGCTCCTCTTTCATTAACCCGAACACGCCTTTGCGTGATGCCATGACCAAAGAGGCCGCCAAACGCGCACTGGAAATCACCGCCTGCGGCAATAATTACACGCCGGTCGGCGCAATGCTCGACGAGCGCTCCTTCGTCAATGGCGTTGTCGGCCTGAATGCCACCGGTGGCTCGACCAATCACACGATCCACCTCATCGCCATGGCAGCAGCTGCAGGTATCAAGCTGACATGGCAGGATATTTCCGATATTTCCGCCGCAGTACCACTGCTTGCCCGCGTTTATCCGAACGGTCTGGCCGATGTGAACCATTTCCACGCTGCAGGCGGCATGGGCTACCTGATCCGCGAATTGCTGGATGCCAGACTGCTCCATGAAGATGTACGTACTGTCTGGGGTGAAACCTTACGCGATTATACTATTGAACCGGCGCTCAATGCAGACGGTACGATTGCCCGCACCCCTGCACCTGAAGTGAGTGCAGATGCCAAAGTTCTGGCAAAAGCTGAAGCACCTTTCCAGCCGGACGGCGGCATCAAAGTGCTGAGCGGTAATATCGGCAGTGCGATCATCAAAGTGTCTGCCGTCAAGCCGGATCGTCATGTCATTGAAGCTCCGGCGAAAATCTTCCACGATCAGGCAGAAATGCAGGATGCTTTCAAGGCAGGTAAGCTCGAAGGCGATTTCATTGCTGTTGTCCGTTACCAAGGCCCGAAGGCCAACGGCATGCCGGAACTGCACAAGCTAATGACTGTGCTCGGCATTTTGCAGGATCGCGGACAGCGCGTAGCACTGGTTACTGATGGCCGCCTCTCCGGTGCGTCGGGTAAAGTACCTTCTGCCATTCATGTCACGCCTGAAGCGCTGGACAACGGCATGATTGCGAAAATTCAGGAAGGCGACATCATTCGTCTTGATGCAACACAAGGCACATTGACTGTGTTAGTGAATGACACAGAACTGCAATCCCGCACCATTCAGACACCTGATCTCAGCCATAATCAATTTGGCATGGGGCGTGAATTGTTCACGGCCTTCCGGCACATTGCCGGTCATGCGGATCAGGGCGCATCCGTATTCTGATTAACCGAAGCGATAAGAATGGGTCACAGTCGCATTGTCTGTGACCCGCACAAAACCAAGCTCCTGATAAAACGCATAAGCACTTTCCGGTGCATTGGTGTTCAGGCAGGAGAAATACTCTGAGGCGCCATCCAAGATGGAACGGACAAGAGCTGAGCCAACACCGTTCCTGCGAAAGCGCTGCGCAACATAGAGATGGCGGACACGCCCCTGCCCCGCATCAGCACCATAGGGGTCAATATTACGTCCGCACACCCCAGCCAGTTCACCATTGATAAATCCGGCAATTAAGATTTCGCCATTCTGATCAAACCAGTTTGCGCCACTTTCCCAGTTATCATGCAGGCGTTGCAGCATGCGCTGCCCCTGTGCCAAACTCTCATCGATCAAAGCAGTGTAATCATCACGAAGCGGAGTGAAAGGCAGGATTTCCAGCATTCCCGCTGCTCCTCATGATTACGGGTAACAACATAGCAAAATGACACTCTAGCGAGCGAAGTCTGCTATCCGTACTAAGCGGTAGTTACTTGCCACGAAAGATATGGGTCGTGTTCTCTCGGTCAATTGGGGTAAATCCAATCGTTGGCCAGAATGCTTCCGCCTCTGGGCTCGCGGCATATAGAACGATCTGCCGATCAAAAGCCTTGGCATGTTCAAGGACAAACAACGCGATCTCTCGACCAATCCCTTGTCTTCGATACGCTGGCCGAACATAGAACCGCCTCATGCGCAACCAACTGCTATCCATGAAATCCTGCGTCGCGCCACCAATACCGGCAACCTCGCCACCGACAGTGGCAAGAGCTAGAATTTCGCCGGGACGCTCAAAGCGATTGGTTCCGTTGCGCCATTCGTCCTGAAGCACAGAAACCATATTGAAGCCCTCGGCTTCCGCTTCTAGCAACAATTGATCTAACTGGTCGGGCAGCCCTACAGTCTGCCTAACCAGAACAGTATTGCGGTCGACCGCCATTCGAACTCTACCTCCCGTCAAGCGATCCCAACCAAACCTGAACTTGAGAGCCAGTTCAATGTCCGGTGTTGGGGCGAAGCCGCCAAACGCTTGTTGTCCTAAATGAACTATAGTCTATTTTAGACAACAAGCGCTCCATACAAATCAAAGCCTTTCCGCATCGAAATCAACGACGGTTCATTTGGGACAGCAGAGCCAGCCTTACTGCGTCATTTCACCCCTTAACAGAACCAACCTCAGATTCAAAATTTCGGTGCTTTCACACCGGCAGCGCGGCAAGCAGCGACCAGCGTATTGGCCATCAGCATGGCAATGGTCATAGGGCCAACACCGCCCGGAACCGGCGTAATCGCACCCGCCACTTTTGCGGCTTCTTCATAATCCACATCGCCAACCAGTCGGGTCTTACCCTCACCTTTTTCCGGCGCATCAATGCGGTTGATACCCACATCAATCACAGTCGCGCCCGGTTTGATCCAGTCGCCTTTCACCATTTGTGGTCGACCAACCGCTGCCACCAGAATGTCAGCAGTACGCGCCAAAGCAGGCAAATCTTTAGTACGGCTATGGGCAACAGTGACGGTCGCATTGGCTGTAAGCAACAGATTGGCCATCGGCTTGCCGACAATATTGGAGCGACCGATTACAACAGCATTCAGACCGGACAGATCGCGGCCAAGCTGACGCTCAATCATAATCATGCTGCCAGCCGGTGTGCATGGCACAAAAGCGCTGTCCACAGCACCAGTGCCGAGCTTGCCCACATTGATATAATGGAAACCGTCCACGTCTTTGTCCGGTGCAATGGTCTGAATAACGCGGCCTTCATCAATATGTTTCGGCAGCGGCAACTGCACGAGAATACCGTGAATGGCAGGATCATTATTGAGACTATCAATGACAGCCAGTAAGTCCGCTTCGGACGTATCTTCAGTCAATGTATGCTGAACGGAGTGAAAGCCGCATTCACGGGCTTTACGACCTTTGGAGGCGACATAGACCTGACTAGCCGGATCTTCGCCGACAATAACCACAGCAATCCCTGGCTGTACGCCCGTGGCGGATACCAGTTCACCGGTTGCGGTTTTAACCGCTGCCACCACATCTTCCGCCAGTAATTTACCGTCGATTACTTTTGCGCCGCTCGCTTCAGTCGTCATCTCACAACTCCGTCAGACCAAAAAATAATGCAAGCGCTGAGACCTGAGATTACAAGCCGTGCTTACATCCTGCCTTCGCATAATCTGCCTGAGGGATGATGACAATCAAAAAACGGTTCCGCTATCTGAATAACGGCATCAACGTGACGAATTTTCGTTTTGTCTGGCATTGGCCAGTTTTTCATGTTCGCTCAATGCCTGCCGGATTTCGGCCAGTGCATGGGAAAGATCGGGTGCCTGCGGAATGGACTGATCTTCTGCAGCGTTACTGAGCGACCCCTTGCGCATTGCAGCATAGGTTTTTGAAACAGTCTGACGGGCTTCAGCAATCACCACATCCTCTGTTACAAGTGCCGCTGCAGCTGTTTCCACCTGTGTATCCTGTATGGCCGCAGGCTGAGAGGCTGCAACCGGACGACGGACAGGCAGTCGCTGTTCAACAGTTTGCTCGATAACGGGGGCAACAACCTGTGCTGGCTTTTCTTCAGTATTCTTTGCAGGTTTCAAACGCTCTGCAACGCGCTGCCAGATTTTTTTAAACATTGAAGAAGGAGCTGCTTCCTCTGCGCGCTCTGCAACTGGTGCTTTAACGGTCATTGCCGGAGCCTGTGCATGGCTGCGCACAGGCTGCACACCAGTACGCCCCATAGCTGCACGTGCACGATACGCACGGGAACGCTGCACATTGAGGCCAAAATCCTGAGGAGCATAGGCCAGTAGCGGTAATGTGCCGGAAAATTTATTATCACGATCCATAATGCCGCCCCGTTTTAAAATTTATTTCACATAGTAATTCATAATAAGCCGCAGACAAATTGTGAAAAATCCGCAATTTCAAACAAAGACTCGTTTGAAACTGACCAATCGGTATTTTCCGACTGATCATTCATTCTTCAAAACTGTTCGCAGATAAGCAATACGCCAGAAGCAACGCATTTTACGATGTAAATCACGTATACCCGTTACGCTTTTGCAGCGCGGTAAGACCGGTGCAAATCACTCTGCCCTATGGTTAACAAAACCTTAACGTCTCTGGCAACCACTCAGAGAAATAAATTTCATATTTTTATGATCTTTAGCGGCGCAAGCGTCTCACACCCCTCACTTCAGCGGGCAATGACCTGCGATGAATATTATTACTGGGCAGCTATTCCCCTTCCCCCGCAGAATGGTCTATCTATCATTTAAATCATCAAAATATTTGGCATACGCAAATGTGTGATCAAGCGGGAGAGGCAAGGATGACGAATAAGAATACTGTTTTGGTCGGCTGCGGAAATATGGGCTATGCAATGCTGCAGGGCTGGCTCGCCAGCGGAAAATTGCAGCCTTCCGATGTGACTGTAATTGAACCGGCAGATATCTTACGTGAACGCGCCGAAAAACTCGGTGTTAAAGCCGTCAAAAACAGCGCCGAGATTTCAGACACACCGCGCCTCGTGATCATTGCCGTCAAACCGCAGGTTATTCAGGATATTTTGCCTGACTATAAGCCCTATGCCGCCTCGGCAACTTTTCTGAGCGTTGCCGCAGGAACACCTGTTGCATTGTTTGAGCAGATTTTAGGCAGCCAGAGTGCCGTCATTCGCTGCATGCCGAATACACCAGCCGCCATAGGCAAAGGCATGATGGTTACATTTGCCAATAGCAATGTGCAGCCGGATATGGTGCAATTTACTGAAGAACTGCTGGCGACCAGCGGTCAGGTTGCACAGGTCAGCGACGAAAGCCTGATGGATGCCGTTACCGCAGTCTCAGGCTCAGGCCCTGCGTATATTTTCCATTTTATCGAATGTCTGACACAGGCAGGTATCACTGCCGGACTGCCGCAGGATATTGCCGGTATGCTGGCCATGCAGACCGTCTATGGAGCCGGTGCGCTGGCGGCAACCAGCACGGATACGCCGTCACAGCTGCGCATCAATGTCACCAGCCCGAACGGCACCACAGCTGCCGCACTTAATGTTCTGATGGGTGATAACCGGTTGCAAAATCTGCTGACAGAAGCGGTTGAAGCCGCCCGTAAGCGCTCTGTGGAACTTGGTAAGAGCTGAAACAGATTACCTCTGCAACAAACAGGGAGAGGATGAACAGCCTCTCCCTGTTTTTATTTTGAAAAGTATTTCTTTTGCTACTGCCCTATCCGAAAGTACAATAAAATCGGGATTTACCCGCACTGATTTTTGGTTAATCTTATACCGTCAACTCTATCTTTATGGCTGTACCAACGAATTAAAATGCTGCCAAACACATTGGCAAAATTGTCCGGCATTATAGAACTGTCACATATTCAGGCGATACTTGCCTCACCACGGTTCTCACAACTCCTGCTCTCTACTGGCAGGCATACACGGAAATACAAATAATATTAAAAGATTACTGCGAACCCCATGCAAGGATTTGATCGCAGTAAGCAGCCCGAAAAAGGAGACAGGAATGTCAAGTTTGCTGCCGCCGCTCCACAACGGACATGCTTCAATTTATCTATTGAACGGTTTTCATGAAGCTGTTCACGCCTATGAAGACTGGGACATGACCGATCAGGAACCGCAAGTTGCAGTTTATGGGAAAACTGTACGTATCAGCGTGATTTTTCGCCGGTTAACACAATGTTCCGATAAACTTCCGGAGCATGTGCTGGAATCTCTGAAAGCCGCGATACCGCATATTATGCAACATCAGCCGATAGATTTTCCGGCGACCTATGCGGATGCCTCAGGCCTGCTGCGTCAGGCATTAAGTAATTATGTGCGGCGTCCGGTTACCGCAACAATTTACAATTAAAACAGCTTTCTAAGTACATCACCGGAGGTGGGCAGATCAACAGATTTGTCCGCCTCTGCTATTTCTTTTGAAAATATCAGCATTCGGTGATTGTTCTGTCAGTTTCGTACCGGAATATTATAAACAATCAATTTTTTCCTCGAAATGTTTAACAGTTTCCAGCATGACCTTTCAGCTGCTATATATCCGATCACAGAGCCGTGACCGGCCTGCAGTCAGCCAGCAAAACGAACCGTTCCGGCCAAAGGTTATTCATGGAAAACCCGCAGATTAAAGCTTTCATCGTTCATCTTGAACGCGCGACCGAACGCCGTGCGCAGGTAGCTGAACTGATGGCACAACTCCCGATACCGGCTGAGATCATTATTGCGGTTGATTCAAAACAACTGAGCGATGAGCAGGTTGCACAGGCCTATCAGCCACGTCTGCACAAACCTTATTATCCGTTTCGTCTGAGCCGCAATGAAGTTGCCTGCTTCCTGTCGCATCGCAAAACATGGCAGGCCATCATTGATCAAAATCTGGATGCTGCACTCGTGCTGGAAGATGATGTGGCTCTGACGCCGGACTTCCCTGCAGCTTTTGCGGCGGCTTGCAAAGTGCTTGGCAAACAAAGCTTCATCCGTCTGCCATTTCGCCCTGGAAAAGAGCACGGGGCGCTCGTTATGGAATGCGAAGGCGCAAAAGTGATCCGCCCGTGTCCGGTTGGTCTTGGCACTATCGGACAGCTCATCAGCAAAGAAGCTGCGCAGATGTTGCTGGATATTACCGTTCAGTTTGACCGTCCGGTTGACACATTTGAACAGATGAACTGGGTCACCGGCCTCACCCCGCTGGCTGTTATTCCGGGTGGCGTTGATGAAATTTCCGCGAGCCTTGGCGGAAGCACATTGAAACCACCACGCAATTTGCGGCATAAGCTACATCGTGAACTGATGCGCCCACTATATCGGCGCAGCGTTGTTGCTTATTCTCGTAAAAGTGAAACTGGTCGATGAAATCTCCCGCAATACCCATTTTCACCTATCACTCGATTGATGTTGCGCCCTCGCGCGACAAACCTTTCCGCAGCCTGCATGTCCATCCCGACCGCTTTGCAAAACAAATGCAATGGTTGAAACGACTGGGCTATCAGGGACTATCCATGCGCGATGCCCGTCCTTATCTGGAGGGGAAGAAACAAGGCAAAGTTGCTGTCATTACTTTTGATGACGGCTATCTCAATGTCTACCAATATGCCATGCCCGTACTCGACAGATTAGGCTTTACCGCTACCAATTATTTTGTGGCCAACCAGATCGGCGGCTGCAATGCCTGGGATCTGCCGAAAGGTTCTGTCGAAATCAAATGCATGAACAAAGTGCAGCTGCTGGATTGGGCTGCCCATGGTCATGAGGTCGGTGCGCATACCCTCGACCATATTTTCTTACCGGATGCATCACCTGCGGAAGCGGAGAGACAGATTGCCGGTTCAAAAACTGCACTGGAAGCCATCACCGGCACTGAAGTCAGTAATTTCTGCTATCCTCATGGTGGCGAAGGTGCGGAACTGCGCAAAATCGCCCAGAAAGCCGGTTTTGTTCACGCGACCACAACACAACGCGGTTTTGCCCGCCCGGGTGATGATCCTTTCGGCTTACCGCGCCGGTTTATCCGCAGAACGGATAACAGCCTGCTATTTGTAAAAAAGCTCTTCGGCTTCTGAATAATTATGGCATAAAGAAGCTTATATCTGCGCTCTGTGCCTGCCAATCCGGACGAAACTGATGAAACCTTCTGCCATTCCGATCCTGCTTTATCATTCGATTGATGTGCCGCCTGCGTCTGACAAGCCGTTCCGCAGTCTGCATGTGCATCCGGATCGGTTTCGCAGTCAGATGCGCTGGCTGAAAAGACTGGGCTATCAGGGACTGTCGATGCGTGATGCCCAGCCTTATCTGGAAGGCAAGAAGCAGGGCAAGGTTGCGGTCATTACCTTCGATGACGGTTTTCTCAACGTCTATCAGCATGCCATGCCGGTGCTGAAAGAGTTCGGCTTTACTGCGACCAATTATTTTGTGGCCAATCAGATCGCTGGTCGCAATGAATGGGATATCCCTAAAGGCGCGATTGAAATTCCGTGTATGAATGCCGAGCAATTGCGTGACTGGGCAGCGCAGGGACATGAAGTCGGTGCGCATACGCTTGACCACATCTATTTGCCGGGTGCTGATTTAGCCGAAGCAGAGCGCCAGATTGCAGGCTCCAAGAAAGTTCTGGAAGATATTCTGGGCAGTGAAGTGATCAATTTCTGCTATCCTTACGGCGGCGAAACGCAGGCTATCCGTGATATCACCCGCAAGGCCGGTTATACCTATGCAACGACCACAAAACGCGGCCATGCCAGAGCAACGGACGATCCTTTTGGCCTGCCACGCCGCTATATCCGCCGGACTGATGGTGGTTTGCTCTTCCTGAAAAGACTCTTCAGCCTTTGACAAATCACATCGTCCAATGGGCGGAACAGAGAATTATTTTATCATATTGCTGGCAGTCGAAGATTTTATTGCTATACATGTGCCGTCTTGTGCCCGATCACGGCACGCTTATCTGAAGCCGGATATATGTTTTGACTGTATTGCCTTCTGCCAGCACTGACCAATTGCATGACCACGCCCCGCAAAAATCCGTTATCATCATCGGAGGGGGCTTTTCCGGTGCTACACTGGCCTATCATCTGGCCGCAATCACTGATCCGGCACAGCTTAAAATCTCCATAATTGAACCCCGTCAACATCTCGGTGCGGGGCTGGCCTATTCCACCGAAGAAGAAGCGTTTCGCCTGAATGTGCTCTCCGACCGGATGAGCATTTTCTATGACGACAAACCGCATTTTGCCCGCTGGATGGAAGCAACACACAGTCTGAACAGCGATCCGGAAGCGACCACGGCGAATGGACAGATTTATGCGCGCCGCAGCCTGTTTGGCAACTATATGGCAGATCAGATCGCGCCTTTGCTCGCCAGCGGACAAGTACAGCACCTGATTGCGAGCGCCACCGGCGCCACCCGCAACAATGACGGCACTTACACAGTCAGTATGAATAGTGGCGCAACACTTGAGGCCGATTATCTGGTGATCGCAGCCTCGCATCCCCTGCCCGCGCTGCCTGCGCCTTTGCGCGCACTTGTCCCATCAGGACAAAGCCACATAGCAGGACTGATCGCCAATCCTTATCAAGGCGGCGCCCTCAAACAGCTACTTGAAGAAACCGGAACGAATAGTTCTGTACTGATTATCGGTGCTGGCCTAACCTCCGCAGACATGGTTGCCGGATTATCCCAGCATGGCCACAGCGGCAAGATTACGGTTCTGTCCCGTCACGGCCTGCGCTCACGTCCTAATCTGCGACTAAAAGCGGGAGAACCGAAGCCACCGCGTCTGTTTGGGGACTTCATCAACCCGCCGGAAATATCCGCAACGCAATTATTGCGTAAAATCCGTAAGACAATCCGTGAGGCTGCTCAGCAATCCGTGCCATGGCAGTCTGTGATTGATGCCCTGCGTGATCAGGGCAGTGAAATCTGGCATACTTTGCCGTTAAGCGAGCGCCAGCGTATTGTCCGGCATCTGCGTACCTATTGGGATGCTCATCGCTTCCGCCTTGCAACCCAGACAGACGATGTTCTTGAGCAGCGCAGTCAGGCTGACACCCTCAATTTTCTCAGCGCCCATGTTACCGGTGCCCGCCATGCTGAAGATGACAAAGGCTTTGTAATTACCTACCGGCCGCGTGGTGGTAGTGAAACCATCGAGCAGCATTTCGATGCGATCATCATCACCACAGGCCCTGCACATGGCGATATTATCGGCCAGTGTCCGCCATTAGCAATGCTGCATCAGGATGGCCTGATTGAAATGGACCCGACTGGTCTCGGTCTGCATACCAGCCGCAGTGAACAAGTGCCTGAAACCATGCGTGCCATCAGCAAGGATGGCACGATTACCGATAATCTGTTTATTGCAGGCCCTCTGGCACGCGGTACTTTCGGCGAGCTAATGGGCGCTCCGGAAGTCGCACACTATACGCAGGCACTAGCAGAGGTCATCCGACAGGCAGCGCAATAATAGCCACCCGTCAGAGGTAAGGATTTATTCTGCTGCCTCATAGATCAGCTGACGCTTTGCAAAAACAGCTTCTGCGCCTTCTAAAATCAGGTGGAGTTTCCGGTTCCACCATTCTTTAGGCGGATCGGTCATCATACGGCTCATGATCAGGATCGGCCGCGCGGTATCCGGATTACGGGTAGCCTCAGCCTCCCAGGACTTCACAACCTTCTCAATGCTGTTATCACCGATACGCGCAGGTTTATAAGCCCTGCGCCAGCCGGTGAAGCAATCCATCGTCATATCAAAGATACTGTCGAGCACCACCACAGCCTCTTCAGCGGAGAAACCATATTCTACAAAACGATTGGCAATTTCACCAAAAGCACGGATGCCCGACTGCGGTGAAACCTCAAGCTCGCGCATGGCATCGGCAAGTCCCGGATAGCGGTCAAACAGCTCCCAAGAAGAATTCGCAACATTCTGGGCAAACTCATACCAATTGGCAGGATTACCGCGCCAGTCCAGCTCTGCGATCGCCAGATCAGCTGCGGCCAAAAGTAGATCTTTACGCCCTTTGACATAACGATAGAGCGAAGAATGATCGACACCAAGCGCCTGCCCGACCGCAATCATCGTCACATCATCCAGCCCGATTTTTAGTGTAATACGAGCAATTTCCTCAAGAGAAATTCGCGCCGGCCGGCCGATACGGGCGCCCACTGTGATACATTTTTTTGCCGTCAGATCTTTTTTCATGTCTGCCCCAACCCGTATTGCGCCTGCATTTTTACTGCAAAATAAAACAATCTGTTGCAAAGTCTTCTAGCGCTCTATTTCTTAGTTTGCAACAACCTGTAACTAACTCCATACCTCTGATTTTTCTTATCAACCGGATTTTTTGTATCAAAGGCTGCATCACCGGCTGAATTGACTGAAATCAATGCCATGAAACCGGCCTAGGGCTATTTATCGCACATCATGTTATAGACGGAGCGCGTCTAAAGGATTAGGTAACTGTGAAGAAAAGGATGATGCCTCATGGACTATAGCCGGGTTTTTGAGGCGGCCATTGACCGCCTTCACAATGAAAATCGTTACCGTGTGTTTGCTGATCTGGAGCGTATTGTTGGTCGCTTCCCGCAGGCGATCTGGCGCCATAACGGCCAGACCAAAGAGGTCACCGTATGGTGCTCCAACGATTATCTCGGCATGGGTCATCATCCGGACGTCCTGAAAGCCATGACGGATGCCGCCACCCGCCAAGGTACCGGTGCAGGTGGCACCCGCAACATCTCCGGCAACAACCACCCTCTGGTTGAGCTGGAACATGAGCTTGCTGACCTTCATGGCAAAGAAGCCGGTCTGGTTTTTACATCCGGTTTCGTGTCCAATGATGCTTCGATTTCCACCATTGCCAAATTGCTGCCGGATTGCCTGATCCTCTCGGATGAGCTTAATCACGCCTCCATGATCGCCGGTATTCGTCACTCAGGTGCAGATAAGCAGATTTTCCGCCATAATGACGTACGTCATCTGGAAGAACTGCTGAAAGCCGCAGGTAAAGACCGCGCTAAACTGATTGTCTTTGAATCCATCTATTCTATGGATGGCGATGTGGCACCACTGAAAGAGATCGTCGAGCTGGCAGAAAAATACAATGCCATGACCTATCTGGATGAAGTCCATGCGGTTGGTATGTATGGCGCACGCGGCGGCGGCATCTCCGAGCGCGAGGGTCTGAGCCATCGCATTGATATTATCGAAGGCACACTGGCTAAATCTTTTGGCACGCTTGGCGGCTATATAACCGGCTCGAAAGTGGTGGTGGACGCTGTGCGCTCTTATGCGCCGGGCTTCATCTTCACATCCGCACTGCCACCGGCAATTGCCAATGCTACCGTTGCAGCAATCCGTCACCTCAAGTCATCAGATCTTGAGCGCGACCTGCAACAGAAAAACGTACATATGACCAAAGACCTCCTGAAACGCGCAGGTCTGCCGGTTATGGCGACAGAAACACATATTATTCCACTTTTTGTTGGTAATTCAGATCTTTGCAAAAAAGCGTCTGACCGCCTGATGGAAGTGCATGGTATTTATATCCAGCCGATTAACTTCCCGACAGTACCACGCGGCACAGAGCGACTGCGTGTTACAGCGACACCTGCCCATGGGGAAGACCTCATTATTCATCTGAAAAATGCATTGCTGGAAGTCTGGCAGACGTTGAACATTCCCTATGCAACAGATTTCACTGGTCAGCCGCTGAAACAGACTGCCTGATCAGGTTTGGATTGAAATTTTGACAGCCGCTTAAGTCTCCGCTTGAGCGGCTGTTTGTTTTTCATCTATCCGTCGCAAAGACTTAGCGAGAAACGGCACAACAAGGGCAATCAGCATAAACCGCACCACATGATGCGAGGCCACATAGGCCGGATCAACGCCCAGTGAAAAGGCAATAACCGTCAGAGCCTCCAATGCTCCCGGCGCAAAAGCCAATGCAATCTGCGCAGGATGCAGGCCGGTAACCAGCCATGCCAGCGCGCACACCGCTCCGGCACTCGCAGCCCCCACCAGAAACGCCATCAGAGCAACCGGCAATAATTCAACAATAATTCCGCGATGCTGCTTATTCACACGCGAGCCGATCAGCACGCCAAGAATAATCATACCGAAATCGGCCAACTCCGGCGGCACCCGCACAGTAACAAAGCCCGTTACATAAACCAGCGCACTGGCGAGCAATGCGCCCAGCATCATACCACCGGGTAAACGGCTGTAATGTCCAAGCAAAGCACCGGCAGCGCCCGCTATAAACAACCATAACCATTCCTGCGGTTCAGCTGCGGCCAGTTCAGTCAGATCAACATGCGGCGCAGACTGCCCCAAAACATTGAGCACAGGAGCCAGCAGACCAATCAGCAGTAACAGGCGTACGGTCTGGATCATACTGATGCGGATCAGATCAGCGCGGGTCTCACTTGCCGCTGCCATCACAAAAGACAACGCACCCGGCAATGAGGAGAAAAATGCGGTTTGCGCATCCCAGCGGAATACGTAGCGTAACAGCATAAAAGTAAAGCCAGTGACCGAGACCAGCATTACAAACAGCAGCATGAAACTCAGCGGCCACTCACCAATCTGGTTCAGTGTCTCAGGGCGCACACCGGAGCCCGCCTGCACGCCCAGCATGATGAACACCAGATTGCGCAGCCAAACCGGCAAATAAATATGTACGCCACTCAAGGACGCGATCATCACAGTGCACATGGAGCCAAGCAAAAACGGGATTGGCAACCCGATGAACCATGCAATTCCGGCTCCGCCACCTGCGATTAAAAATGTCAGAAACAGCGCAATGATATTCTTCAGCAAAAGCGGGCGGGGCATGTGATTATTCTTATTCTGAAAGAGCCATATAGAACGGATATACAGACATCCGCTGCCGCATTTTAGCCACAAAGCAAGCGGTGTAAAGCGCCTCACTTTTTCTTTACCGCAAAACACGCCACCAAAAATAAAGCCCGGCATCATCGCTGATACCGGGCCTATTATACTTCATCGCAGATATCAGGCTTTTTTCGCCAGAAGATCGCGGATTTCTGTCAGCAGAACCTGATCAGCAGGAATTTCTGCCTCAGCAACCGGTGCAGCTTCTTCTTTCTTCTTCATCTTATTCATGCCCTTAACAACAAGGAACAGAACCCATGCGATGATCATGAAGTTGATCAGCAAGGTCACGAAGTTACCATAAGCGATTGTCGCACCGGCTTCACGGGCAGCAGCCAGAGTACCCTTTGGCTCACCGGCCAGCTGGATAAACATGTTCGAGAAATCGATACCACCGGTGACCAAACCGATAATTGGCATGATGATGTCATTCACAATGGAATTCACCAGACCACCAAATGCACCACCGATGATAACACCGATAGCCAGATCAACCATGTTCCCCTTCAGGGCGAACTCGCGAAACTCTTTTAACATAGACTGTCCTTTTCGATACGGGGGCTTCTTCCAATATATTATGAATACTAGAAATAAAGAATATTGTTATCTTTTAAAGATAATAATGCTGCTATTCCCTTGAATATCGTTAATTCTTGCCTATAGGCATCAAGAATACAGCCTCTGCGTCCCAAAAAGACAAAGATTTGCAACCCTATACAGTATCTGTAAGCATGCTATGTCTGTAACGCTGTAATAAACAGATCAGAAAGGGGAAAGAATGCACGGTTGGATCATTATCGGCATAGCATTTCTTTATCTGATTCTTTTATTTGCGGTCGCGAGCATAGGTGATCGCAAAGCATCTCGCAGGATGGCTAAGCCCCGACCTTATATCTATGCTTTCAGCCTTGCAGTCTATTGTACTTCCTGGACATTTTTCGGCTCTGTCGGGCTGGCCGCTGATCGCGGGCTTGAATTCTTAGGCATTTATATAGGCCCGATACTGGTCTTTACATTCGGCAATAAGTTTTTACGCCATGTGGTGCGGCTGGCAAAAGCAGAGCGCATTACATCTATCGCTGACTTTCTCGCAGCCCGCTATGGAAAAAGCACCAGCGTTGCCACCATCGGCACCTGTATTGCTGTGGTAGGCTCCATGCCCTATATCGCGCTGCAACTCAAAGCAGTTTCCGGTAGCGTGGGCATGGTACTGGCTGAATATCAGGCTTCCTATGATCCGATTGTCTATGTCTTCGGCGATATTTCTCTGTTTGTAACAGCACTGCTTGCAATCTTCGCTATTCTCTTTGGCACCAGACATACGGATGCTACAGAGCATCAGGACGGTCTGATCCTTGCTGTAGCATTGGAATCTGCAATCAAGATTACAGCATTTCTAATTGTCGGCATTGCCACGACCTTCTTCCTGTTCGGCTCACCGTTAGAATTATCGCAACAGCTACAGGAAAAAAATATTGATCTGGGCAGCATGCTCTCGCAAACCAGTGTCAGCACATGGCTGGTACATACCTTATTGAGTGCTGCCGCAATATTCATGCTGCCCCGTCAGTTTCATGTCACAGTGGTTGAAAACCGCAGTGAAAAAGAATTACGTACTGCCCGCTGGCTATTTCCGGTCTACCTGATCCTGATCAACCTGTTTGTACTGCCGATTGCATTGCAAGGGCTGGTCAATCTCGACGCTTCAACCAATGCCGACCTTTATGTGCTGGCTTTACCACTCGCTGCAGGTTCGCATATTCTGACTCTGCTGGCATTTGTCGGCGGGCTTTCTGCAGCCACAGCAATGGTTATTGTGGCCTGTGTTGCCTTGTCGATTATGATCTCCAACCATCTGCTGCTGCCATTGCTGATCCGCTATGTTTACCGCCGCAACAAATATCAGCAGCGGGATCTGACACGGCTCATTCTCTATACCCGTCGCGCAACCATTGTAATTATTCTGGCAGTAACTTTCAGCTATTACCGCGCCAGCTCCAGCACTTTTGGTCTGGCATCGATTGGTCTCGTTTCTTTTGCTGCTATTGCTCAATTCGCACCACCACTGATCGGCGGGCTGGTCTGGCGTAATGCCAATGCCCGCGGCGCAGTCTTAGGCATGATCTGCGGCTTCGCAGTCTGGGGTTATACGCTGCTATTGCCAACCCTCGCCAATCCGGATGCACCGATTTTGCAAAATGGCCTATGGGGTCTGTCTTATTTGCGTCCGCAAGCGCTGTTCGGCACTGAGGCTCTGCCCCTTACCCATGGTGCATTGTGGAGTCTTGCAATTAATACGCTGTTCTTTGTGATCGGCTCGCTCTCGCGCCAATCCACACCGCTGGAGCGGATTCAGGCCAGTACATTCATGCCGCGCAATCTGAAAACCGTACCGGTTTTGCGCCGTTTCCGTACCAGCGTTACCGTCGGCGAGATTAAAAACACCATCGCCCGCTATCTGGGCGAAGACCGCGTTGCTCTCGCCTTCAGCCGCTATGATCATGGCGGAGACCTGCCACTCGATGATAAAGCCGTTGCTGACGTACCATTGATCCGCTTTGCCGAGCAGATATTAGGGAGTGCCATCGGCTCCTCCTCTGCGCGACTGGTGCTGTCATTGTTGCTACAACGCAAAGACAATACCGCACCTGATACGCTACGCCTGCTGGATGATGCTTCGGAAGCTCTGCAACACAACCGTGATCTATTGCAAACTGCGCTGGATCAGATGGAACAGGGTATAACGGTTCTCGATAAGGATTTTCGCCTGACATGCTGGAACCGGCGTTTCCGGCACCTGCTGCAATTGCCGGAAGGTCTGGCACAGGTCGGCAAACCGATTTCAGAAGTACTTGACCGGCTGCTGCACCACGGAGAAATCCACGAAAGCGACGCCAATATGTTGATGCGCACCTTAGAGCGCGCCCATGAGCCAAGTCGCATTTTATTACGCTCCACTGGCCGTATTATCGAGATTGCCACCAATCCGATGCCCGATGGCGGAATTGTTGCCAGTTATACCGACATCACCGCCTCGGTTGAAGCGGATAACGCCATGAAACGCCTCAATGAATCGCTGGAACAGCGCGTGGCCGATCGCACCACCGAGTTGCTGGACGTCAACAAACAGCTCATACAGGCACAGAAACTGGCAGAAGAAGCCAATTTCGGCAAAACCCGCTTTCTGGCTGCGGCAGGACACGATATTCTGCAACCACTCAATGCCGCACGTCTCTACAGCACAGCCCTCAGCGAAAGATTGCAAGAAACCGAAGCACAACTGGCTCGCAATATTGATTCCTCACTGGAAGCGGTCGAGGGTATTCTCAGTGCCTTGCTGGATATTTCCCGTCTTGATACCGGCGCACTCAAACCGGAGCTGTCATTGTTCAGACTGGACAAGCTGCTTCAGCAAGTGGTCACCGACTTTACCCCGCTTGCAACCAGTAAAGACCTGCAATTACGGGTTGTTCCCTGTTCGCTCAGCGTTTTCAGCGACCGCAATCTGTTACGCCGCCTTTTGCAGAACCTGATCTCAAACTCGATCAAATACAGCCGCTCCGGTAAAATTCTGATTGGTGTGCGTCGTCGTGGCGACAATCTTGAAATCAAAGTTGCGGATACCGGCATTGGCATAGCCCCCGACAAGCAACAATTGGTTTTCCGTGAATTCTACCGGTTGGATGAAGGCATTTCTCAGGCTGACGGGCTCGGGCTTGGTCTCTCCATCGTCGACCGTATTGTTCGCGTCCTGAATTTGTCGATTCATTTACGCTCGGAACATGGCAAAGGCACCTGCTTCAGCGTTATCATTCCAAAGTCACAGGAACCGGCAACGGAAGCGGCAAATGATCACGTACCTGCCAGACGCCGCAGCAATGCGCTGCAAGGCATGCGCGTGTTGTGTATCGATAATGACCCGCTGATCCTTGATGGCATGCACACGCTGCTCGGTGGCTGGGGCTGTGACATGACGCTGATACGCGACGGTGCGCAACTGAAAGACTGGTGTCACCAGATCGCCCGCAAACAAACCACAGTGCGGATCTTGCCGGATATCATCCTCGCGGATTATCACCTCAATCGTGAGAATGGTCTGGATATGATCGGCTATATCCGTGAATCGCTGGGACACAGCATCCCTGCGGTACTGGTGACCGCAGACCGTTCTAAGGAAGTCAAATTACAGGCCAAAGAAGAGAATGTTCACGTGCTGAACAAACCGCTGAAACCCGCAGCTTTGCGGGCTCTGTTGGCGCATTATCATTTGCGCTAAAACCGTTCTGAAGCACATTGCGAAAACCGTTTTACAATTTTCGGAATGCGCTCAACGCGCGCTAATCGAGCAGTGTAAATCCGGGACCAAGTTTGGACAGCAAAATCACTGCCTGTGTGCGGCTGTCCACGCCCAGCTTTTGTAAAACTGCGGAAACATGCGCTTTAACTGTGGCTTCGGAGATTTTCAACTCATAGGCCAGTTGCTTGTTTAATAGCCCCTGCCCGAGCATGGAAAGCACACGGGTCTGCTGCGGGGTTAATGCGCGGATACGGGCAATCAGATCGGCAATTTCTGCATCATTTTCCGCACCAAGCTCCATATCACCGGAAACCCACTCCCCGCCATCCAGCACGGTGCGTACGGCCTCGCCGATTTCTTCCAGACTGGCCGATTTTGAAACAAAGCCGGAGGCACCCAGATCCATCGCACGCCGGATTGTTGCCACATCATCCGTGGCAGAGACAATCATCACAGGCAGCTGCGGATATTGCGCTTTGAGGTTAATCAGACCGGACAAGCCGCTGACACCGGGCATGGTCAGATCAAGAAACAGCAGATCAACATCCTGCGCCTCTTCCGCAACCAGTTCCAATTGTTGATAGTTTTCTGCTTCGGTCACACTCTCTGGCCGAAAGCTATCCTGCAATATCTGACGCAAAGCGCCGCGAAATAAAGGATGGTCATCTGCAATGATAAAATTCAAATTCATAAATTTCTTACCCCTTGCCTGCCCCCTCAGCAGCGTCCACGCAACTATTCTCCCGAACGCACCTTATCTCTATATACAACCAAAGATAAAGTTAGAAATTACATGAATTCATCATGCTTTACACACGAAATGACATTTCATTGTTCTTATCGCAACTTGAAACCATCTCAATGCCTTTTAGTTTTGTACGCGCTGTATCGCGCAACAAAAAATAAAATAGGGATAAGTAAATTACGATAAATTTGTCTTTCTCGCAGACCCTGTTAATTTTCACAGTCTATATTGTCTGAGAAATAAAGATTTTACCGTCTGTTTTCGGCTTTTGCCGTGATCGTGCCGCATTGTCCGCTAGGGTGATGCCTGCTCTATAGGTAAGAGAAAAGCCGGCCAGCTAATAGCCGGATCTGATCGCAGATAAAATAACGCAAAAGGACGACCCATGACACGCCACACCCTCTATCCGGAAATCAAACCCTATCGGGAAGAGATGTTGCAGGTCTCAGCACTGCACCGGATTTATTTTGAGGAATGCGGAAATCCGAATGGCAAGCCGGTCATTATGATCCACGGTGGCCCGGGCGGCGGCATTTCGCCGACCATGCGTCGTCTACACGATCCGTCAGCCTATCGCATTATCCTGTTTGATCAGCGTGGTTGCGGCCGTTCAACACCCCATGCGGAATTGCGTGAAAACACCACATGGGATCTGGTTGCGGATATGGAGCGTCTGCGCACCCATCTCGGCGTTGAGAAATGGCAGGTCTTCGGCGGCTCATGGGGCTCCACACTTGGCCTCGCTTATGCCCAGACCCATCCGGAACGCGTGACCGAACTGGTTCTGCGTGGCATCTTCATGGCACGCCGCTTCGAGATTGACTGGCTCTACAGCAATGGCGCCAGCATTATTTATCCGGATCGCTTTGAAGCCTATCAGCTGCATATTCCGGAAGCCGAGCGTGGTGACATGGTCGCTGCCTATTACCGCCGCCTGACCGATCCTAACCCGCAGGTGCAGATTGAAGCTGCCCGCCGCTGGGCGCGCTGGGAAGGCTCTGCGATTTCCCTGCTGCCGGATCCGGAACGTGAAGCTGCTTTCGGACAGGATCATTTTGCCATCGCATTTGCCCGTATTGAATGCCACTATTTCCAAAACCGCGGCTTCTTCGACACCGATGATCAGCTGCTGCGTCTTGCTGACCGTATCCGTCATATTCCGGGCGTTATCATTCACGGCCGCTATGATATGTGCACGCCGTTCATCAACGCATGGCATCTGAAGAAGGTATGGCCGGA
The DNA here is from genome assembly GCA_900470735.1 of Hyphomicrobiales bacterium. Lineage (GTDB taxonomy): Bacteria > Pseudomonadota > Alphaproteobacteria > Rhizobiales > Rhizobiaceae > Pseudochrobactrum. The sequence goes on from UCCC01000001.1 coordinate 518,923, forward strand.
AGCTGATTTGCGTATTGTTGAAGATGGCGGTCATGCGGTTTCAGAACCAGGCATCACACATGAGCTGATTGAGGCAACACGCCGCTTTGCGAATATTCGCTAAACTCAGTTTATAACCATAAAAAAAGCGCCGTTTCCGGCGCTTTTTTTATTTACAGCGGTTCCAATCAAGACTGAATCGTTGGAACCGCTGTAACTATTTGTTTTTACGCATTATCTACTGCCAAAACCGGTTTCTACTTTTGGCTCGAAAATGCTATAAGGATCAAGTGCGGTTTGGTGTTGTGGCAGGCTCATCAAGGCTCTTGGCCACGCCCATAAAAGAACGCATGAAGCGCTCCATATAGCCCAATCCCTTTTCAAATTCTTCTTCACTCGGCAATGTGCTGTTCGCAACGCCTGTTTTTTCAAGCTGGGCGATACGTGCGGTCAGGTCAGCAACCTGCTTTTCCAGCAGAAGTGTGCGCTCGTCATTGCTCAGCTGTGCCGGTTTGGTTTCAGCACATTCAACTTTACCGGCCTGCTCTTTACACAAAGCAAATTCACCGGTCTGGCGATCCAGACGGATAATACCGGAATCAGTTTTCTCCATCGAGTAGCGCTGCATATCCTGCGCCGGAGACGGGCTCATTCCCCAAACCAAAGCTAAACCGGTAAGAGCGGAGATTATCGCACTACGCAGGATGAGTTTCGATTTATTCTCTCTCGCCACAGCAATCGCACGACCGGAACGGTTTTTCATCTGCCATCTCCTTTGGGAACTATAGTTTTAATATGGGAGGATACGGCACTGTTTTCCAGACCAAAAAGCGCAAAAAACAAGCATCCCCCAACCCGCATTTGAAAATTTGCAAAAGCAGCATTAACTCTTTATTAAAATTTAGTGGTAGCTTGTGACTTAATTTTGTCCTAAAAGCTGCCGGATGCGCCAAACCGGCCAGATATATAACGATGTCTGAACAACATTTCCGTTCACAACAATAGCGTTTTTCATGTCACACAGTGATCTGTCACATACAACCATCTACAAGATAGCCACGCGCGCCCAATGGGTAGCTGCAGAACAGACCGGATATTTTACCGGCGCTCCTGTCGATCTTCAGGATGGATATATTCACTTTTCTACCGCTGACACAGTTGCTGAGACCGCTGCCAAGCATTTTGCCGGTCAGAATGATCTCCTGCTGGTGGCTGTTGATGTAAACCAGCTTGGCGATGAACTTCGCTATGAAATTTCCCGCGGCGGCAAAGCCTTCCCGCATCTTTACGCCAATCTCCAGCTCACTGCGGTGCGCTGGTTGAAAGACCTGCCGCTCAACAGTGACGGCAAGCATCAGTTTCCGGAGCTTGAACAATGAGCGGTTTCTTTGAAAACATTGCCCGTCGCGCACTTTTTGCGATGGACGGAGAACAGGCACACGGCCTGTCTATTGCCGCATTAAAAACCGGCGTCCTCTCCAGCCCTGCCCCGCTTGACCCGGCTTTGCAGCAGACGATTGCCGGTCTTAAATTTACCAACCCGCTGGGTATGGCCGCGGGCTTTGACAAGAATGCCGAAGTACCGGATGCGCTTTTGAAACTCGGCTTTGGTTTTGCAGAAGTCGGCACCATCACGCCGCGCGCACAGGCTGGCAATCCGAAACCACGTATTTTTCGTCTTATTGAAGACCGTGCAGTGATCAATCGCCTCGGCTTCAACAATGAAGGCCATGAAGCCGCCTACAAGCGCCTCAGCCAGCGCAACAGCTGCACCACATGCGGTATTGTCGGTGTGAATATCGGCGCCAATAAAGACAGCGAAGATCGTGTGGCTGATTATGTCGCCGGTATTCATCGCTTCTATAGCGTTGCCAAATATTTCACTGCAAATATTTCTTCCCCGAACACACCGGGTCTGCGTGATCTGCAAGCCAAAGACAGTCTGCATATTCTGCTGGAAAAAGTACTGGAAGCCCGCGATCAGGAAGCTGAAAAATGCACCCTGAAACGCCCTGTATTCCTGAAAATCGCACCGGATCTCACAGAAGAAGGGCTGGATGATATTGCAGAAGTGGCTCTCGCTCATCCGCTTGATGGTTTGATTATCTCCAATACCACGCTGTCACGCACCAATTTGCTCAATCAGGTTGAAGCCAAAGAAGCCGGTGGCCTTTCCGGCGCCCCGATTTTTGAACGCTCGACAATTGTGCTTGCTAAAATGCGCCAGCGTATTGGTAAAGACATGCCGCTTATCGGCGTCGGCGGTGTAGACAGCGGCGCAACCGCACTCACCAAAATTAAAGCCGGTGCCGATCTGGTACAGCTTTATACCGGTATGATCTATCGCGGCCCGACAGTGCCGAAAGAGATCGTCAAAGAACTCTCCACATTGGTGAAGCAGGCGGGTGTCGCCAATATCTCCGAGCTACGGGATATGGAAACTGCGGCTTGGGCAGCCAAAGATATTCCGGCCTGATTTTTTTAAAAGCTAAATATAAAAAAGCCGGAGCGGTTCTCACCACTCCGGCTTTTTCTTATCAATATGTTTACAGCGGTTCCAGTTAAGACTGAATCGTTGGAACCGCTGTAACTGTTTGTTTTTACGCATTATCCGACGCAAAACCGCTTCGCACTTTNNTTTGCTGGAAATGCTATAATTAGCCGCTGATCTTTGAGAAATCAGCAACCTGACCGGTTACGAAGCGGATTTTAGCCAGCAATGCCAAGCGATTAGCGCGGATGGCTTCATCCTCATCATTGACCATCACCTTATCAAAGAAGGCATCAACCGGTGCACGCAGCTCGGCCATTGCCGACATAGCTGCCGAAAAATCTTCCTTGGCAATTGCCGCAGCAGCTTTGGTTTCTGCCGACTGCACGGCAGCAAACAATGCTTTTTCTTCTTCATTGTTGAAGAGTGCGGCATCCACACTGTCAGCAATGACAGTGCCCTTTTTCTCTTCAGCACCGAGAATATTGGCTGCACGTTTGGTACCAGCCAACAGGTTTTTACCGTCTTCTTCATTGATGAAAACGATCAGTGCTTCAAGACGGCGGGCAACCAGCAGCAGATTGTCGGCATCAGCTGACAAGACTGCATCAATCGCATCGTGACGCGCACCTTCATCCTTCAAGTAGACTTTGAAACGGTCATGGAAGAACGACAGCAGATCCTGTGATATTACTTTATCATTCCCCGGTACAAATAATTCCGTATCTTTTCCATAGCCCCAAATAGCAGGCATAAAGATAGTATTCAGTTCCGCACGGATATCATTTTCCAAAATCAGACGAATAACACCAAGGGCAGCACGACGCAGCGCATAAGGGTCTTTCGAACCTGTCGGCTTTTCATCAATCGCCCAGAAACCGACAAGCGTGTCGATCTTGTCAGCCAATGCAACAGCAACAGATACCGGATCACGTGGCACGCGGTCGGACGGCCCCTGTGGCTTGTAATGATCTTCAAGTGCTGTTGCGACAGCCGCATCTTCACCCTGCAACAGCGCATATTTATGCCCCATTGCACCTTGCAATTCAGGGAACTCCCCGACAACCTCGGTTTGCAGATCGGCTTTTGCCAGCACTGCTGCACGGGCAGTCAGTGCAACATCCGCACCGACCAGTGGTGCAATTGCCTCAGCAAGCGCCTTGATACGTGCCACGCGCGCACCCTGCGTGCCGAGCTTGGCATGGAAGGTCACATTCAGCGCATCCAGACGCGCCATACGCTGATCAAGCGGCTTAGCCAGATCAAGCGCGAACTTCGCAGCAGAAGCTTTAAGCTTGTCCATATCCGGCATATCGGCCTGATCGGTATGCCAGAAATACAAAGCATCGGACAGGCGCGCGCGAACGACCTTGCCGTTACCGAAAGCGATTTCCTTACCGCCGTCACGGGCAGCAATATTGGAGATCAGAATGAACTTGTTGGACAGTGCATCTGTCTCGCCCTGCTTGCGGGTGACAAAGCATTTCTGATTGGCACGGATGGTCAGGCGGATCACTTCCGGCGGAATGGAGAGGAATTCTTCCTCAAATTCGCCCATCAGCACCACCGGCCATTCAACCAGACCGGAAACCTCTTCCAGCAGACCTTCGTCCTCAACGAGTTCCAAACCGGAGGCAAAGCTCAGGTTGCGGGCATCTGTGAGAATGATTTCTTTGCGGCGTTCAGCATCGAGTACCACATGCGCTTTTTCCAGCTTCTCGACATAATCGTCAAAACGGCGCACGGTGATCGGCTGACCATGGCTCATGAAACGATGACCATGTGTGGTGTTGCCGGAGCGCACGCCGCCGACTTCAAAATCCACCACAACAGTTTCTTCGGTTTCAGGGCCAAACAGGCAGATGATCGACTGTAGCGGACGCACCCAACGCATTGCACCCGACTGCGCCGAAGCCTTGCCCCAGCGCATGGATTTCGGCCACGGGAAATTCTGCACCACATTCGGCACCAGTTCCGCGATAATTTCTTCCGCAGCACGTCCGGATTTGGTGATATGGGCGATGTAAAAATCGCCTTTTTTCGGGTCGGAATGCACATGCGCATGCGCAATATCGCTCAAACCAGCTTTACGCAGGAAGCCCTGAATTGCAGCTTCAGGCGCAGTAACGGACGGGCCTTTAATATCTTCATGCACATCTTTTGAACGCACAGTCAGACCGCGAATATCCAAAGTCAGACGACGTGGTGTCCAGTAAGGCGTTGCCGCCTCATAGGTCAGACCGGCTTCCACCAGACCATCAGTGATCATTTTCTTCAAATCACCGGCAGCTTTACGCTGCATGCGGGCTGGAATCTCTTCAGAGAACAATTCTAACAGTAAATCAGGCATCAGCGTGTCTCGTTCTTGTAGTTGACGCCACCGGCATCGGTCTGAAGGAAGGCTTCACCGCATTGGCGCGCAAGATTGCGCACACGCAGGATATAGCTCTGGCGCTCGGTTACCGAGATAACGCCACGGGCATCCATCAGATTGAAAATATGTGACGCTTTGATCGCCTGATCGTAAGCAGGGAAAACGCATTTATGTAAAGAATCTGAGGCACCAGCAGCCAACACAGCCTTACATTCCGCTTCCGCATCAATGAAATGCTGGTGCAGCATATCGGTATTGGCGATTTCAAAATTGTAGCGTGAATATTCCTGCTCGGTCTGAAGGAACACGTCACCGTAAGTAACCTTGTCCTCACCTTCGAGACCATTGAAGTTCAGGTCATAAACATTGTCCACGCCCTGCACATACATAGCGAGGCGCTCAAGACCATAGGTCAGCTCACCGGCAACCGGTGAACATTCGATACCGCAAACCTGCTGGAAATAAGTGAACTGCGAGATTTCCATACCATCGCACCAGCACTCCCAACCCAAGCCCCAAGAGCCGGTAGTCGGGTTTTCCCAGTCATCCTCAACAAAGCGGATATCGTGCAGGTCGGTATCAATGCCAATCGCTTTCAGCGAGCCGAGATACAGCTCCTGCAGGTTCGGCGGGCTTGGCTTCAGCAATACCTGATACTGGTAATAATGCTGCATACGGTTCGGGTTTTCACCGTAGCGGCCGTCTTTCGGACGGCGTGACGGCTGCACATAGGCAACATTCCACGGCTTTGGCCCCAGAGCGCGCAAAGTGGTGGACGGATGCAGCGTACCCGCCCCTACTTCCATATCGTAAGGCTGCAAAATTGTGCAGCCATGCTGCGCCCAGTAGTGCTGGAGCGCCATGATAAAGCCCTGAAAAGAGCGGGTCGGATGCAGGTGTTCAGGCAATGTGCTGGTCATGATACGAGTCACGGGAAGGCCTCATTGGAGCATTCTTGGCGAGATCAGCTGTCAAAACTGATCTTCTTGCAAATCATGCGTGGTGAAAACGGTGAAAGCTGAGCCATAACAGCTCAGCCCCGCCGAAAAACAGATAGTTTGTCCTAATTATTCCGCATTAAACGGTCAAGGCTTAAAGCCTGATCTCAATAATTATGACCTTTTTGAAAGGTCGCCGGAATTACGGCTTGGCTGCAGGATCGGCAGGCTTGGCGTCAACTTTGACTTCAGGCGCAGTGTCAGATTTTATCGGCGTAATATCTTTAACATCCGCTTCCGCTGTCTGCGTCAGACCATGTTTCAGCTTTTTCTCGATCTTGGCGAGTTCAGCCGGTTCCGGCTTACCGGCAATGGCATGGTTCCACTGGAAAGTCGCTTCCAGCCCGCGCCCTGCCTGCCAATAGGCATCGCCCAGATGATCATTAATCGTCGGGTCTTCAGGACGCAGTTTGACAGCTTTCTCAAGCTCGACAACCGCCTCATTATAGCGACCAAGCTTGTAATAAGCCCAGCCGAGAGAATCGACAATGTAACCGTCCTGAGGACGCATCTCGACAGCTTTGCGGATCATCAGCATTGCTTCTTCGAGATTTTCACCACGATCAACCCAGGAATAACCAAGATAGTTCATCACCTGCGGCTGGTTCGGGAACAGTTCCAGCGCCTTGCGGAAATTCGGCTCGGCCTTATCCCACTCTTTCAGACGCTCATAGGCAATACCGCGCTGATAGAAGACCGGCCAGTCCTGACGGGACGGCTCTTTCAGCTCTGCAACAGCCTGATCATAGGTCTTTGCCGCATTTGCCCAGTCTTCTTTCTGCGCATAAACACCGCCCAGTGCGAGATAAGAACGGTTGTCCTTATCATTGCTGCGCAGGTTGTTTTTCAGGTGCTCAATTGCCTCATCCGGCTTGCCGGTATCAGCCAGATTGAGCGCCTGCTGCATTTCTGCATCGCGCTTGTAAGGCGATTTTTCAGCAACGCGGCCATAATATTGAATAGCTTTTTCCGGCTGTCGCAGCTTGGCGGCAATATCACCCAACTGGAACAGCGTTGCGTCATTATTGGCGCGAAGCTCATTCGACATTTGCAGATAAATCGTTGCAAAGGCCTCTGCCCCACCACGATTAATTGCAGTGCCCAGAGAATAGAGCACTTCGGCAGCACCCTGTTGCGGTGTACGCACTTGCGGATCCAGTTTATCACCGGCTTCCAGCTTCTGGCGTACTTCACGCAGAATGACACGACCGCTGAGGATCTGCTCTGCATCTTCTACAAGCTTAATCGCACCGGCTTTATCGCCCTGACGCTGCTTGAAATCTGCATAGGAATAAATGATACGCTCATAGGTATCAGGCGCAGCACTGCCGCCTTCTTTATCTGCCACAGCCTGCGCGTAGAATTTGTCAGCTTCTTTGGTCAGACCGGCACTGTCGGCAATCAACGCCGAAGTGTATGTCTTGAAAAGATCGTACCAGACCGGCCCGTCCAGCTTGGTAACAGCAGCCAATGCATCTTTCGGACGACCTTCGCCGAAGAATGTCCATGCGGTCATCAGACCAGTCGCTAAGCGATCCATTTCCGATTGCTGGGTCAGCTTCAGATTGGTACGGGCTGTGCGGTAATGTTTGTCGTTAAATGATTTGATCGCCAGCACAACGCGGGAGAAACGTTCAACTTCCGGCTCATTTTTCAATGCACGCGCGAATGGCAGCGCCTCATCCAGCTGACCGTCGGTCAGGTAAGAGAGCAGCAGGTCGCGTTTCATCGGCTGGTTTGACGGGTCAAACACCAGCGCCTGACGATAATAGGCAATTGCCACGGGAAGATTATTGTCGATTTCGGCAATACGACCCGCCAGATAAGCCCCAGGGAAAGAACCCGCACGCGATATAATCACCGGCTCATTCTGCTCCGGTGCTTTTGCCGGTGTTGCAGCCTGAGCTGCTCCTGACATGCCCGCAGCGAAAGCCACTCCCGCCATCAGTGCGAGAACCAGAGCACGGGCTTTAACTGTCTTCCGCTGCATCGGCACTTCCCCTTAAATTCTTAATTTCCAGCCTGTTTTTAAAACAGAGAGACTATCCGGCGTTGGCATGGTTTTTATGTGACCGGAAAAGAGGGTATTCTCAAAAAACATCACTACCGGAAACATGCTCCGGTAGTGATCAATAATCAGTTTACGCGGCTGATGCAGAAATCAATAACATCAATCAGAGCATCTTTTTGTGGTGTCTGCGGCAAAGGTGCCAAGGCATCACGGGCGATTTCACCAAAATGGCGGGCACGCTGAACGGTGTCAGCAATGGAACCATGTTTGGTCATCAGGCCAATCGCTTTTTGCAAAGCCTCATCGTCATTATTGCCCTGCTCAATGGAAGATTTCCAGAAAGCACGTTCGTCTTCAGAGCCACGGCGATAGCTGAGCAGCAATGGCATGGTGATTTTCCCTTCGCGGAAATCATCACCGACATTCTTGCCAAGATCAGCAGCCGTGCCGCCGTAATCCAGCGCATCATCGATCAGCTGGAAAGCAAGACCGAGATTGAGACCATAGGAGCGCAGTGCCAGACGATGAGCACGCGATGCATCAGCAATGATCGGGCCGACTTCGGCAGCAGCAGAAAACAGCGCTGCAGTCTTGGCTTTGATCACGGCCAGATATTCATCTTCCGTGGTTTCCATGTTTTTAGCGGCGGCGAGCTGCATCACCTCACCTTCCGCAATCACGGAAGCAGAGGTTGCCAGCACATCAAGCGCATCGAGCGAGCCGACATCAACCATCATTTTGAATGCCTGACCGAGCAGGAAATCACCGACCAAAACGCTGGCCTGATTACCCCAGATCATCCGTGCTGTGCTTTTGCCGCGACGCAGGTCGCTTTCATCCACCACATCATCATGCAGCAGAGTGGCCGTGTGCATAAATTCGACGCTTGTCGCGAGCTGCACATGACCTTCACCCTCATAGCCGAACATAGCTGCGGCGGCGAGCGTCATCATCGGACGCAAACGTTTGCCACCGGATGAAATCAGATGATTGGCCACTTCCGGTATCATCTCAACATCAGAACCGGCCTTGGACAGGATAAGCGCATTGACACGTCCCATATCCGCTTTCGTCAGATCAACCAGCTTCTGAATGGACGCCTGCTGATTTTTTTTCTCATCGAGATTGAGAACCACACCCAATGCCATATCTCCAGTTCACGCGGCCTGATAATGAGACCCGTTTTTATAGCAGCACATTATTCAACGCTGCCTTTATGCTCAAGAGTCAAATGCACCAAAAGCCCTGCCAAAGGCAAGAGTTGCCTATTGCCACACAGCACAATAAAGCACATTCCGCTGATATAAGATGTCAAATTCCTGTCAGCAAACCTATTTGTGTCCCGAACGCCCCATATACAGAATCGGTTAAAGCCGGTTTGATGAACTCAATATCAGCCTGACAGGAAACCACGGCCTCTATGTCTTCCTCGCTTCATTCCCTGCCTTACGGCGAAACATTGGACGCTTTTCATCGCGGTGCGTTCTATCTGGTGCAGCCTTCTATGAAAGGTCACCGGTCGGGAATTGATGCAATGATTTTGGCAAGTGCACTCCCTGCAGACTTTAAAGGCGATGTGGCGGATCTTGGTGCCGGTGCCGGTGCGGCAGGACTGGCCGTCGCATCACGCTGCACAGCGGCACAAGTGACACTGATTGAGCGCTCACCGGAAATGCTGCTCTATACTGACAAATCCTGCGCCTTGCCTGAAAACACTCATATGCATGGCCGCCTCACTTGTTTGCAGGCAGATGTCACGATGTCGGGCCCTGCCCGTCATAAAGCGGGCTTAAGCGATAACAGCTTTGACTATGTGATTATGAACCCGCCTTTCAACCAGAGCCATGACCGCGCAACGCCTGATGTCCTAAAAGCGCAAGCCCATGTGATGCATGAAGGTATGTTTGAAAGCTGGATACGTACCGCCTCCGGCATTTTGCGTCCGCGCGGGCAAATTGCGATTATCGCCCGCCCCGCAAATTTGAGTGAAATGCTGACAGCCCTGCAACGCCGTTTTGGCAGCATTACCATCACCCCGATCCATGCCAGACCGGAAGAACCGGCCATACGTGTCGTGATTACGGGCATAAAAGGCAGCCGTGCTCCGGTTTTCCTTGCACCGGCAATAATTTTGCATAAAAGTTCCGGGCATGAATTTACGCCACGCGCAGAAAACCTCATTAATGGTTGCGACAGCTTATAAGAGCTGGCGTTCAGGAGGCCGAAGCGCATTCTTCCGCAAACAATGACTGTCTGAACCGGTCTGCGCGCTGATTACAGTGCGAAGCCCGCCGGACAGATAAGGGTTGTGCATTTGCCAATGCCGCCCGCAAAGAAAGGCCGATACCGGATGACACAAAGCCAGACCAAGCGCCCCTTTTCAACGCTACGCCATTGGCTCGACAGTGAATCCGCTAGCGGTATTGCCCTGATGATTGCCGCAGCACTTGCGCTCATCGTTGCCAATTCACCGCTTTCGAACTTCTATTTCCAAGGGCTGGAAACGAAACTCGGCCCTTTAAGCGTATTGCATTGGATCAATGATGCGCTGATGGCCGTGTTCTTCCTGCTTGTTGGTCTGGAAATCAAACGCGAATTTCTCGATGGCCAGCTTGCCAGCTGGTCGAACCGCGCTCTGCCCGGCATTGCCGCCGCCGGTGGTGTGATTGTTCCGGCACTGATTTTTGCCGGTTTCAACTGGTCTAATCCGGAAACCATTCGTGGCTGGGCTATTCCTTCCGCAACCGATATTGCCTTCGCACTCGGTGTATTGTCCCTGCTCGGACCTCGTGTGCCGACCAGCCTGAAAGTGTTTCTGGCAACACTCGCGATTCTCGATGACCTTGCAGCTGTTGCGATTATCGCTGTGTTCTACACCGCTGATATTTCCACGCTCTATCTTGCAGGCGCCGCCGGTGTTTTTGCACTGATGTTCATCCTCAACAAGATGGGCGTGATGCGTCTCACCCCCTATCTGATCCTCGGCTTTGTGCTGTGGTTCTTCGTGCTGCGTTCCGGCGTTCATGCCACTGTTGCCGGTGTTCTGACGGCTCTGACTATTCCGATCAAGCCTGCGCTTGGCCGTCCGGATGATATGAGCTCACCGCTGCACACACTGGAACATGCGCTGGCAAAATGGGTCGGTTTTGTGATCGTGCCGATTTTCGGCTTTGCCAATGCCGGTGTTTCTTTTGCAGGCATGAGCCCGTCCATCCTCGGCGACACGCTGACACTCGGCATTGCGCTTGGTCTCTTCTTAGGCAAGCAATTCGGTGTCTTTGGTGCCGCATGGCTGGCTATCCGTGCGGGTATTGCCACCAAGCCGATGGGTGCCAGCTGGACACAGCTCTACGGCGTGGCACTGCTCTGCGGTATCGGCTTCACTATGAGCCTGTTTATCGGTCTGTTGTCCTTTGACACTGATCTGCTGCACAGCGAAACCAAAATCGGCGTTCTGCTCGGCTCCATCACTTCTGCCGTCTTTGGTTATGCATTGCTACGTATGACAACGCGCAATCGCGCTGCCAAATAACAAGCCCTGTTTTCACCCGCTGTTATAATGACAGCGGGTGAACTTCATTTCTTCATCTGCTTTTCGCACCGGAGATTATCTGTGCCGTCACTTATCAGCCGTGTTATTCCGCGCCGTTTCAAATCGTCTCAAGTTGAAATTCCGGTTGTCCGGCTCAGTGGCGCCATTATGACCAACAACAGCCCGTTACGGCAAAACCTGTCTCTTGAGGGCATTGCTAACCAGCTGGAAAAAGCCTTCACGGCAAAGCACAGTCCTGCGGTGGCGCTGAGCATCAATTCTCCTGGCGGTTCGCCGGTACAGTCACGACTGATCTATAAGCGCATCCGTGATCTTGCTGAGGAAAACAACAAGAAAGTCCATGTTTTCGTTGAGGATGTCGCAGCATCCGGCGGTTATATGATTGCCGTTGCCGGTGATGAAATCATCGCTGATCCGTCTTCCATTGTCGGCTCCATCGGTGTTGTGTCAGCCTCTTTCGGTTTTACCGAACTGATTAAGAAAATCGGTGTGGAGCGCCGCGTCCATACGGCGGGCAAAAACAAAGCGACGATGGATCCGTTTCAGCCGGAAAAAGCATCAGATGTGGACCACATCAAAGCATTGCAGCTGGAAATTCACCAGACCTTCATTGATATGGTGAAAGCGCGTCGCGGCGCCAAATTGCAGGACAATGACGACCTGTTCACAGGCCAGTTCTGGACAGCGATCACCGGTCTGCAACTGGGACTGGTGGACGGACTGGGCGATATGCGTTCGCATTTACGTGCCGTCTATGGTGAGAAAACCAAACTCAACCTGATACAACCATCCCGCGGGCTGCTGGGACGTAAGAATACCGGCGGCATTTCTCACAGCCATCTGCTTGGCGCAGCAGGTGAAAGCCTGATGAATGTGCTTGAGGAAAAGAGCCTGTGGTCGCGTTACGGCCTGTAATAGCCAGAGCGAGCACTGCGATCCAACATGAGCGTAAACCGCTTCATACTTTTCGGAATGCGCTCTAGTGCAATCATAATTGCATCATGGTGCTGTGTTATCTTGAAACACGGAAACATCCTGCTTAAATCAGCAGGACTCTGAACTCACTCCGGAAAGGAGCCGGTATGCCACAACTGATTTTTCTGATCCTTCTGGTTGCAGCTGCGATCTATGGCTATCGCTCCTTTAAACGGGAAGCTGCCCGCGTTTCACAAAAGGTTCGTCAGGCCGAGCAGGAAGCCCGCACCGGTGCGAGCGGAACGCTGGTACGCGACCCGAAAACCGGTGTTTATCGTCCGGCTGATAAAGACTGATTTCAGAGCATGCCCGACACTTCAATTTTGCACGATACCCTGACGACTACGGCTTATGCCAAGCTCAATCTTGCGCTGCATGTCACCGGTCAGCGTGCTGACGGCTATCATCTGCTGGATACATTGGTGGCCTTCGCCGATTACGGCGATGAACTCAGCGTCTCAATCGCAGAGCAAGACAGTTTCACACTCTCCGGCCGCTTTGGTGCTGGTTTGCCAGTTGACGGGGACAACCTTGTTTTAAAAGCACGTGACCTTCTGCGTGCGCATTTTCCGCAGCATAATACGCCTGTTGCCATCCATCTGGAGAAAAAGCTCCCCGTTGCTTCCGGTATCGGCGGTGGCTCAAGTGATGCGGCCACGGTGTTGGCACTGCTCCTCAATTTATGGAATATCCAGCCCGAACCGGCACTACTTAAACAGGTTTGTCTGCAACTCGGTGCTGATGTGCCGATGTGTCTGCATGGTCAGCTGCACGGTGGCGCGCTGATCGCCAAGGGTATTGGTGAAGAACTACAAACTCTCTCCGCTCTGCCCGTTCTGCCGCTGGTTCTGGTCAATGACGGTACGGCGATTTCAACACCACAGATTTTCAAGCACCTGCGTAAGCGTGATAATTCTGCCTTACCGGATATTGTTGTTCACAATAGTCACACTCACCTGTGCGATTATCTGAAAACCACCCGTAATGATCTGTTTCAGCCTGCCGCAGAAATCGCTCCGCAATTACCACAAATAGTGAGACTATTGCAGGACAGTGGCGCAGAATATGCGCAAATGTCCGGATCAGGCGCGACTTGCTTTGGGATCTATGCCACATTATCCGAAGCGCAACTGGCCGCTGAACAGCTTAAGCAACAAAATCCGCATTGGTTTATCTGCGCCAGCACGACCTTGTCCTTAAAAGCTTAAAGGAGCCAATCTATGTCTGATACTGTTAAACCTGAGCGTCCATTCATACCGGTTGGTATTGCCGTTCTCACAGTCTCGGACAGCCGCACTTTGGAAACCGATACATCCGGTGATTATCTGGCATCCCGTATCACGGAGGCAGGTCATCTGCTGCGCGACTGTCAGATTGTAACCGATGATGCAGAGCAAATCCGCGCGTTGGTTATGCAATGGTCCAAAAATCCGGAAATAGATGTCGTGATCACGACCGGCGGCACCGGCTTTACCGGTCGCGATGTTACCCCTGATGCGCTTGAGCCGGTTTTTGATAAAAAGATGGACGGCTTCTCGGTCATCTTCCATCACATGTCCTATGCCAAAATCGGCACATCGACGATCCAGTCCCGCGCCACAGCAGGCCTGATCAACCAGACTTTTGTTTTTGTATTGCCGGGTTCCGGCGGGGCGTGCCGCGACGCATGGGAAGGTATTCTCGCCCAGCAACTCGACTATCGCCATCGCCCGTGTAATTTCGTTGAAATCATGCCGCGTCTTGACGAGCACCTGAAGCGTAAAAGCTGACCGCAAAATAAGTTCTTGCTTTGTTCCTTATTTCGGATTAAATTTTAAAGTACAAACGGCGCAACAGAGTCGCATATATCGCGCCGTATAAAATTCCACATCCCGATTATTTTGCTCCGGTTATGCCTCTGCATTTCCGGCAAGGAGAAAGCTATGGCAATTTTACAGGAGGTTTTCGAACCGGCTGATCAGGCTGTTTTCTCCGGCAAAGCAGTTTTCGGTTCTGAGCGTACAGATCATGCCAATGCCATCATTGATGGTACGGGCTTGCGTATTGATCACAGCCGTCGGCGTGGACGTGGCGCAGGGATCAATCCCTCCGGTCGCTTTGAGAGTCAGACACGCATCGACAGCGATGACGGCTGGAACTCTCTTGAGGAAATGGAAGCGTTTAAAACCGAAGTCCAGATTGAAAAGCCGCGCAGCATTATTACGCGCAATGACTCACCGGACATCAATTTTGACCGCTCCGTTAATCCGTATCGCGGATGTGAGCATGGTTGCATCTATTGTTTCGCCCGCCCCTCTCACAGCTATATGGGGCTATCCGCTGGCCTGGACTTTGAAACCAAATTATTTGCCAAGCCGGATGCCGCGCGACTTCTGGAAAAAGAACTGTCCAAGTCCGGCTATATTCCGAAAACCATTGCCATTGGCAGCAATACAGACCCTTATCAGCCGGTTGAGAAGAAAATGCGCATCATGCGCGATATTCTCGGCGTTCTGGATGCCGCCAATCATCCGGCCGGCATCATCACCAAATCTGCACTGGTCACCCGTGATATTGATATTCTCAGCTCAATGGCTGAGCGCGGGCTGGCCAAAGTTGCCATCTCAGTCACAACACTGGATGCCAAGCTGGCACGCAACATGGAACCTCGTGCCTCTACACCAACCTTGCGCTTACAGGCCGTTCGCCAGTTGAGTGAAGCGGGTATTCCGGTATCTGTCCTGCTCGGCCCTGTCATTCCGGGGATCAATGATCATGAGATTGAGCGTATCCTCGATTCCGCCTATGCGATGGGCGCACGCGAGGCCGGTTATGTGCTGTTGCGCCTGCCTTATGAGGTAGCGCCTTTATTCAAGGACTGGCTGTTGCAGCATTTCCCCGACCGCTACCGCCATGTCATGTCACTGCTGCGCTCAATGCGCGGCGGTAAGGACTATGATGCCGAGTGGGGCAAGCGTATGCGTGGCGAAGGCCCTTATGCATGGCAGATTGGTCGCCGCTTTGAAATCGCCTGTAAAAAGCACGGACTGAATGTGCATAAGTTCCGTCTGCGCTGCGATCTGTTCACGCCACCACAGACAAATGGTGTTCAGCTCTCGCTTTTCTGATCTGCCCTTCAGCAGATAAGTGCTGTCGTCTTTCCTTTTGCCGGCAGCCTGCCACATCACTCGCCCCCTCTTGTGATGTGGTCTTGCGGAGTTTCAGTTTGGATGCAATCTCAGCCTATGAGCAAAGCACCATCTGATTCTCCGCTTTTTTCTAAAAAGCAGTCCAAGTCATCAGCGAAATCAGCTGCTGATAAATCTGTAGTTTTCACACCTGATTACAGCCATGAGCAACAATTACAGGCGCAAGGTTTTCGGCTGATTGCCGGTCTTGATGAAGTCGGGCGCGGCCCGCTTGCAGGCCCTGTTGTCGCCGCTTGCGTTATTCTTGATCCGGACAATCTTCCGGAAGGGCTGGATGACTCTAAAAGGCTGACAGCAGCAAAACGTAATCTGCTCTTTGATAATATCATGGATAAAGCCCTTGCTATCAGTCTGTGTAGCCTCAGTGCCGAGACGATTGATCGGAGCAACATTCTGGCCGCATCATTACTGGCAATGAAGCGCTGTGTTGATGCGCTCACTATGCAGCCTGACTATGCTTTGATCGACGGCAATAAAACACCATCCGGCTTGCCCTGCCCTGCCATGACACTGGTAAAGGGTGATCAGCGCTCCCTGACCATTGCCGCCGCTTCCATTATCGCCAAAGTCACCCGTGACCGGATGATGGAGCGCGCAGGTCTTATCCATCCGGTTTATGGGCTTGAGAAACATGCGGGCTATGGCACCGCAGCGCATCGGCAGGCAATTGAGGATCAAGGGCCTATCGCAGGGCTGCACCGTTACAGCTTCGCACCAATTAAAGGACGCTGGATTTCCGGCTAAAGCATGTCGCGCTCAAATGTATTCATTTGAGCTACCGCGAACATGCGATAATTAAAAGAGTTGAGACGCGAGCGCAGTGGGTACGATTAAACGCAACACGCTCTAGTAATCACAACGAATTACCGGCCACCTGAAGCGGGGCTCATACTCCCGCTTTTTTTCTCAAACTTTTATACTCACCCACAACGCCAATTCTCAAGACAAACAAAAAACGCCGCATAAAGCGGCATTTTTTAATTCATACAATAAGATACTTAATTCAGGTTGTTTTTAACCTGTTCCAGCGAAGACTTGAACATCTCACCGGCAGTTTTAGCATCCATCTTGTCTGCGATGAGCGAACCGGCAGCAGCAACAGCAATTTCTACTGCGGATGCACGAACCTGATTAACAGCATCGGCTTCAGCCTGAGCGATTTTCTGTTCAGCCAGCTTGTTGCGGCGAACAATGTAATCTTCCGACTTTTCTTTTGCTTCAGTCAAGAGAGCAGCAGCTTCGCGCTGAGCGCTCGCGACGATTTCGCTGGCTTCTTTTTCTGCTTCTTTACGCTTGCGGTGATATTCAGCAAGCAGAGCCTGAGCTTCTTCACGCAATGTGCGTGCTTCGTCCAGTTCTTTGGCGATGTTAGCGGCACGCTCATCAAGCGAACGACCCATCATAGCCGGAACTTTGAGGTAGACTAAGATCGCGAGGAAAATGACCAGACCAATCAGGGCCCAAAATGTTGCGTCCATAACGGTCTCCCTTACGCTCTTACAGCTTTAACAGCAGCAGCGATTTCAGCCTTGTCGGACTTACCGCCAAGCAGCTTTTCAACGATTTCTGCAGTTGTTACTTCAGCAATCGAACCGAGATCACTCATCGCTTTTTCCTTGATGGAAGCGATGCGGCTTTCAGCTTCAGCTAATTTCTTTTCAAGCGATGCTTCAACGGCTTTGCGTTCAGCATCAATATCATTTTTAGCCTTGTCACGGGCTTCCTGACCGATGACAGCCGCGCTTTTACGGGCTTCAGCCAGTTCCTGCTCGTAAGCAGCAATTGCATTGTCAGCATCGGTTTTCAGACGTGCAGCCTGTTCCAGATCCTGCGCAATACGATCACGACGCGTTTCAATCACACCACCGATACGTGGCAGTACAACGCGCGACATGAACAGATAGAACAGCCCGAAGGTAATCGCGAGCCAGAGCAGCTGCGATGCAAAATGGGTGGAATCAAATGGTGGAAACACGCCTTTACCGGCATCATGCGCCACACCTGTTTCAGTGTGCACAACAGAGTTGCCACTGTCAGCTCCCGACACTGGTGCCGGCTGAGAGTCAGTTGCGGTTTGGGCAAACGCCGTGGACACGAACATCCATTTTCCCCTTATCACTCAGGCTTAATAAAAGATAACCAGCCGCATATGCTTTTAGTCCTTAAAAGGAGAGTTGCATATGCGGCCGATTTAATCCGGCAGCTTAAATATTAAACTGCGAACAGGAGCAGAAGCGCGATGAGCAGCGAGAAGATGCCCAGAGCTTCAGTTACCGCGAAGCCGAATACCAGACGGCCGAACTGGCTGTCAGCGGCAGACGGATTGCGCAGTGCGCCCGAAAGAAAGCTACCGAAAATGTTGCCGAGGCCGAGAGCCGTACCGGCCAGACCGAAACAGGCGAGACCTGCGCCGATGTACTTTGCTGCTTCCGCTTCCATGTTAAGCTCCTTCTGGATTGATATAAATGCGGATTTCAGTTCTGGCGGAAACCCGCCGGTGATATTTCAGAGCGACCTGTAAAACATTGAAAAACTAACAATGACAATACAGAGCCTGATTTCAGGATAGGCAAGGCTACTGCCCGAAACCGGACAGTAGCAATTTCAGTTAGTGACCGCCCGGATGAACTGCATCATTGATGTACATGCAGGTCAGAACAGTGAATACGTAGGCCTGCAGGAATGCCACGAGGAATTCCAGAGCAGTAATTGCAACTGTCATAAACAGTGGCAGAATCGCGCCACCCACACCGATCGGGCCAAGAGCAGCCATCGATACGATGAAGCCGGCAAAAATCTTAACTGTGATATGTCCTGCAAGCATAGCAGCGAACAAACGTACAGAAAGACTGATCGGACGGGACAGGAAAGAAATGATTTCAATAGCCGAAACCAGCGGAATAACTGCCATTGGCACGCCGCTTGGAACAAACAGCTTCAGGAAGCCGATGCCGTGCTTGAAGAAACCGTAAATAACCACTGTGCAGATGACCAGCATAGCCAGTGCAAAAGTAACGATCAGCTGGCTTGTTACTGTATAGAAATACGGGAACAGACCAATAAAGTTTGCTACCAGAATGAATGTGAACAGTGAGAACACAAACGGGAAGAACTTCATTCCCTTAGAACCGGCCGAATCCCGCAGTGAAGATGCGACAAACTCATAAGCCATCTCGGAAACCGACTGCAGTCTTGTCGGAACAAGGCCACGACCTGCCGATGTCAGAAACAGAAAAGCGGAAGCGGTTACGACAGTCAACGCCATAAAGGCGGACACATTCGTAAACGACAGATCAACACCGCCGACATCGATAGGAATCCATCTGGAGACCTGAAACTGATGGATCGGATCGTTTGCCACCTTAACCTCACCTGTAACCCATGCCCGAAGGCGTTTCATTCATGCCCGAGGGCGCTTTTCAACCGTGAGGCCAACGGCTCACAATCTTTAAATCATGAGACCAACGTCTCACGATCTTTTCAGCACAATCAAACAAATGTGTTTGAACTGTACCGTTGCCTTTACAGGCTTATTCACTACTGTGCATATCAGAGATAACCCTTATGCACATTATTTTTTGTCCTGTTGCTTTCTCTCCACATTAATGCCGCTTTCTGCGACATATCCTGCGGAACGTAAAACATTCAGAGTACCGGCACCGAAACCCAAAAAGAGAAAAATAATCAATCCCCACGGGTTCGTACCCAAAACACGATCAAAAAACCAACCTAAAACCGCACCAACCACGATACCAGCAATAAATTCGCTGGATAATTTCATGGCCTGCGCCATAGATGTTGCGTTTTTCTCAGCCTGTTCGTCTTTTTTAGATTTCTCACCTACACCTTTGGCGGCCAGATGGCTTCCAAGTTTTTGCAGACGATCATCCAGACTTGCCCCAGCATCGGACTGAATACCGGCCTGCGCCGGAGCATCAGCTTTGCTCGCCACATCATCGGAATGCTGAGGCTTTTCGGGTATATTCCCGACTGCCATTCATGCCTCCTTTGGCAAGAAAACTGAGGTTTTCACCCCACTGTGAAGTCGGCCGCAACATATTAACAGCCAAGTCATTCGTCAAGGCACTGTCTGCATAGAAGTTGAAGGTTTTTTCTACTTTTAAATCATATACTTAACAGGCAACAATGCGAAGCGGGCCTTGAAACCCGCCTCGACCTCTGTTTTTAGGCACCGAATCCCTGAGAGATTAGCTCCAGCCGCCGCCATAAGTACGGTAGAAAACATGCAGCCCGATTTTTTTGACTTTTTCCATTGTTGAAGCCCAGCGAGGACGCACATAAGTCGCGTGATAATGCGTGGCTGACCCCACTTCCGGCAGCCAGATCTGACCATCTGTGACAGCCTTTGCAACCTGCTGTGCCATGCGCCAATGACCCGGCTCCGTCACACGATGCTTCTGCCCGTCACAGGCGAAAGAAAACTGACAGGCATTACGCCAGTCTTTGTTTTGATAGACTACACCGCAGATTGTTGACGGATAGGCCGGATTGCGTACACGATTGAGAATAACCTGACCAACTGCGGCCTGCCCTTTAACCGGCTCGCCGCGTGCTTCAAAATAAATGCCTTCAGCCAGACATTTCTGCTCTGCCGCGCTAAACACAAGCGGCGGCAATGGTGTTGCTGCCCAACTGTGATCGCGTGCACTGATTGGCGGAATAAAACGGCCATTGTCTTTTTCCGGCACCAGAATGCTTTCGAAAGGTGAGGTCTTGGCATAATCCGGTTTGGCAGGCGCGTAGCCCAGCGCCAGCACATCCGGTGTATCATTGGTAATCAGCGAAGCAAGTGCCGTTGGTACAGCCACGGTCTGCTTGATCTCAGGACGATGGAAAGCCAGCGCGATCTCAACTTCCTTGCCGCGCAGCGGGCCCTTAACAAAAGCGGATTTGACGTCTTTTTTACCGGCAACCGGCTGCATCAGCCTGGGACTCACCTGAGCAACGCCCTCGGCAAGCGATCCCGCATTGAACATACGTGCCGGTGCCTTGGTTTGCACGGAAACAAGACGCCCCTGCTTGTCGGAACGGCTGACGCGTTTCTCATCGGGGTTCGGATCATTAACGCCAAGCTTGCCACCGGCAACGCGGCCACTCAGCACAACACGACCGATGCCTTCAATATCGGCAGCAGCACTCAGGCTGCCTGTCACGACTGACGAATCAACAAACGGCATTTCAGCCTTGTGAATGGAACCGGCAGGAGCATCCACCATATAGGTCGCCCAGCGATTGCCGGACTGCTCACTGACGCTCAGCATACTGGCCATATCCTGATAAGCGATAACATTGCTGGAATAGAAAAACAGCCCTACTCCGGCTAATAATTTTGGCAGCGTTGAAGAGCGTCGTTTTTGCTTAACGGTCACAGCGACCGGATAATAGCGGCCGTCCTGCGGGCAGTAACCTTCAGTAGGATAATACCAGACCTGTGCTGGCTCATTGCCGGATCGGCCAAACAGGGCCTGCAAAGCTTTACTACGCACCGGAATACTCCACTCACTCAACAAAACGACTATGGTCAGATAATGATCTATTAACCTTGATGCTTCGTTAACGCGGGGACGTTTAGCCATTGATTTTATTTATTAATATTTAATTAATGCTCGTATTACAGCATAACTTAAACAGTTGGTTTTCTTGAAATTATTCTGTCATAAGTCCATGCAAATCCGGAAATTGCACCGACAATGCACAAAGCAATTTCATAAAAAATATGCTTGGAGGGGTTACAAAAATGAATAACTGTAACCGCTCCAAGCATTTTTGTTACGCATTATCCAACGCAAAACCGCTTCACACTTTTGCTGGAAATGCTTTAAATCAAAAAAGAAAGAACCGGATGCGCTGCCGCATCCGGTTCTTTCAAAACGTATTTGTTTTATAAGCCCGCCGGAAATTCACCACGATAACGCCGTGGCAACATGGCCGACAAAGTGACCCCGCGAATAAACAGAAACATATTCAGCGCCAGCCACAGGCTGTGATTGCCCAGCCAGTCACGGGTACCATAAAGCACACCGAAGAAGACAAACAGCGACAAGAACATCATATTGCGCATGTCTTTTGACCAGGAAGCGCCGATGAAAATACTGTCCATCTGAAAGGCATAAAGACCGGTCAGTGCCGTGAGTGATACCCAAGGCAGATAGTAGACTGCCATCTGGCGAACATCCGGCTCGGTGGTCAGAATATTGACCAGACGATCGCCAAACGCGAGGAAGAT
Source organism: Hyphomicrobiales bacterium (assembly GCA_900470735.1). GTDB lineage: Bacteria > Pseudomonadota > Alphaproteobacteria > Rhizobiales > Rhizobiaceae > Pseudochrobactrum. Next base: position 540,739 of record UCCC01000001.1, read on the forward strand.
CAGCCCCATCACCAGCGCCATCACCATGCCCCAGAAAAAGGTCAATTGAATGGAGCGGCGGAAAGCCGGACTGTAACGCGCACCAACAGCACGGCCTGCCAATTGTTCGGCAGCAATGGTTACGCCTTCCAGAAAGAAGCCGACCACCAGATAGAAGTTCATCAAAACCGCATTAGCGGCCAATGTGATCGTGCCCATTTCATTGCCGACACGGGCAAAAAACACATAAGTCGACATCAGCAATAATGAGCGGATCATGATATCGCGGCTGATGACAATCATGCGCCACATTCCGGCTTTGTCGAACAGGCGGTTCACATCCAGCTTACGCAATGCACCGCCACGCCAGATCAGCACGGTCATGCCTGTGATAGCCGCAACTGTTTCACCGGTCACCGTCGCCCATGCTACACCGGAAACCTCCCAGCCAAGCCCCAGCCCGAGGGTCAGTGCCAGAATGATATTAATACCATTGAGCAAAAATTGCAGGGCAAGACCGAACAGCCCTTTACCGCGCCCGAGCAACAGACCAAGCACTGAGAAATTTACCAGCGCCATTGGTGCCGAGATCATACGGATCGACACATATTCATTCAGCGCTTTCGCGGTATCGGAAGTAGGTTTAAGAATATCATTGGCTGCATAGAGTGTCAGTGGCAGAATGGCGATCATCAGTAAACCGGCCACCAGCGCAACAATAATCGCGCGCCAGAACACCATAATCTCTTCTGTACGGTCGCCGCGCCCCATCGCCTGCGCCACCAGACCGGTTGTGCCGGAACGCAGAAAGCCGAATACTGAAAACAAACAATCGAAGACCAGCGCGCCCATTGCCAGACCGCCAAGCATACCGGCATTGCCAAGTTGCCCGATCACGCCCGTATCCACCAGCCCCAGCAGAGGCGTGGTCATACCGGCCAGTGTCATAGGAATAGCAATCGTCAGCACCATACGATGCGTGACGTTGAACGGACGAACGAGCGACGTTTCGAGCGCGTCATTATCTGGCTTGAACATAATACCACACAACAAAGTCAGAAATGTAAAAGACTCTGCTGTCAGCCGTGCTGACTACTCTTTACTCATGAGTAGTCGCAGATATTTTTATCGGTCAGTGCAGAAGTTCCTGCAAAGACATATCCTGTTTTGCAATGATGGTCAGTATAATTCTGCACCATCACAGCAATTTGTCGCGCCCGTTCATGGCATGAATTGCGGCACATCAATACCGTAGAGCATCGCCCAATAAAGATAATGCGGCTTATCTGCCCGTGCCGCATAGGCAAGGCCATAACGGGTGAAGATCGGATCGAGCAGATTTTTCCGGTGCCCTGCGGAGTTCAGCCATGCATTCAGCGCTGCAGGCACATCTTTCTGGCCGGATGCAACATTTTCTGCCGCAGGCCCCCGAATGCCAGCCTGTTTTAAGCGGCCGGTAAATGTATTGCCCCAACCGATGCTATGGCCAATTTTACCGGCATTGGCCATCAGCTTTGCCTGATGGAGCGCCGCTTTTTCAAGCTTTGCCTCCGGCTGCATCGGCGGTACACCATATTGGCGGCGCACTTTATTGACCATTTCCACGACATCATCCTCGGCAAATGCATCAGCAACAGGAATGAGCACAGGACTAAGCACCAGAGCACCACCGGCTACGAGCAACCGGCGGCGTGAAATCAGCAATGTATCAGTCATCAAAACCACAATTTAAAAATGAGCGCTGTTATTTTCTGTAGTTGATAATTCTGAGCAAAATAAAGGCAGGGATCACAACAGCCGCGCCTAACAGCAGGTAATCCGCAAAGCGTGACAATGCGGAGAAGCCCATGTTCCAAATTCGCACGAAGAAATCGCGGATATTCCAAAGGATATCGTAAGGCGTCCAGTTAAAGGCATGCATAACAACGCCCACAACCAGCGACACCAAAATCAATTTAACGATCACACGCCCCGGTGTATCGCCCAGAAAACGGGTAGCACGGTCAGACATAAAAGCACTCCTTTGTTGAGACAAACAAATAAGCGCGAATATCCGGCGTGACAAGCCTTCACGATTTTACTGCACTGTTAACGGCTGTTTCTGTAGCTGCGTGGCAGGTTCTGCTTCTGGCGAACAAAAGAGCGGTTCATACTACGCGTATCGGTAAAGCCGCTTGCAACAGCCACCTCCAGCAGCGATGCATTGTTCGTTGTCAGCAGTTCCTTGGCGCGCTGCACACGTAATTCCTCGCGCACCTGAAAGGCCGTTTTACCAAGCCCTAGCTGAAAACCACGTTCCATCTGGCGAGTGGAAATACCAAGACGACGCGCCACCTCAGCCATCGCCAGCGGGTCTTCCAGCGTTTCTTCAAAAATACGAATGGCTTTGCGGATCATCGGTGAACGCACGCCGTTAAAGCTCAGCGCAGGCTGCTCCGATGACAGCAACTCATAGGGGAACATCAAGATAGAAGCACTTTTACGCGCCAGTTCTTCGGAGATTTCTGCCTGAATGATAGAGAGCGCCAGCGATGCAGCTCCCAAGCCACCAGCACAGGTAAAATGCCTGCCACTCCGGTGAAACAGGCTGGTCGTATCCGCAGTGAAACTGTCAAAAAGCTGGAGAAAATCCTCTTTATGGAACCAGTTCACACAGCAGTTGCGATCTTCCAGCAGACCAGCCTCAGCGACAATGAAGGCCGCTGTACACAGGCCGATGACATTCTTTTTCTGCCGGTCAGCGCGTTTCAGCACATCAATCAATGCACTTTGACCCGGCCGGTAATGCGGCAGCACACCACCGACGACAGCGATATAATCACAATCATCCAGTGCACCAATCGGAGCAGTCGGGGTCACAGTCATGCCGGAGCTGGATTCCACCGGCAATCCGGTCAATGTACAGATTTTCCAGCCGCAGCGTATCTGGCGACTTTTATCCTTATCATCTGCCGCCAAACGAAACGGATCGAGAAACAGGCTGAGTGCCGACAAAGTAAAACCGGGTAAGACGACAATCCCCAGCGTCAGACGCTGTGCCTGCGAACCGTCAGATTTTGCCTCGTCCTGTTTTGTCACCATGTCCAATTACGCTCTCCCCCAGCTTCATCTGAAATTAGAACGCAGAATTGCCCCAGTCAAACACCATCAGGACAAACCATATAAAAAGGCCGCAATATCAATATTGCGACCTTCAATATCATTCAGACAAGCAAATCAGGTTGTGCTTAATCGCCTTTTTTGACCGCATAACCATTTTTTGCTGCAGCTTCACATACTTCATAACTGATGATGTCTGCTACCGACGACGACGCCGGGCCCACGCCGCATTCTTCAATAACTCTCTGTCTTTCGGTTTGAATAACGCCACCCTGATCCGCGCGAACATAATTCATAGCAACCAGAGAGAGTGTTGCCGTGGTCAACACAATAATAATTTTGTTCAACAAATTAAAACCTTAAATAAATTAACAAATATAAAAGAGGAAGACGAAATACAATTCAACCTCAGATTGTCTTATAAGTAATTTGAAACTAAAAATAAAACCCTCAAAATCATTCCCAATTTCTTAGGCAATAAAAAAAATCCGGCACCTAAACAGATACCGGATTTCAAAACTTTAGACTTTTTCCGATCAGCGGAAATGTTTCGACAGCTTCAGACCCTGCGCCTGATAATGCGAACCAAGGTCACTACCATAAAGTGCTTTCGGACGCTTGAGCATGTGTTCATAAATCAGACGGCCAACGATCTGCCCGTGCTCAAGAATAAACGGCACTTCATGGCTGCGTACTTCCAACACCGCACGACTGCCCTGCCCGCCCGCAGACACATTACCAAAGCCCGGATCGAAGAAACCGGCATAATGAACGCGGAACTCGCCAACGAGCGGATCAAACGGCGTCATTTCCGCAGCATAAAGCGGCGGCACATGCACAGCCTCCTGCGAAACCAGAATATAAAACTCGTCCGGATCCAGCACCAGTTCACGGTGACCGCGATCATAGATCGGCTCCCAGAAATCCAGCACATCATGCTGCGCACGCTTGTCCACATCCACGACCGATGTGTGATGCTTACCGCGATACCCGATCAGACCGTTTTCACCACCGCTCAGATCAATCGACAGCGCAATACCGCCATTGGAAATATTCGGCGTGGCAGAAGCAACCAGTGTCTCAGCCGTGTGCAGTGCACCAAGCTCGGCTTCATTCAGCTGGGAGCCACCTTTGCGGAAGCGGATTTGTGACAGGCGCGAACCGGTACGTGCGACGATCGGGAATGTTCGCGGACTAACCTCCAGATAAAGCGGGCCGTGATAACCGGCAGGCACCTTATCAAATTCCTGCGCATTATCCGTAATCACACGGGTGAAAATATCGAGACGGCCGGTCGAGCTTTTCGGGTTGGCAGAAGCGGATAGTTCCGGCGGCAATGCCAGCCCTTCCAGCAACGGCACGATATAAACGCAACCGGTTTCCAGCACTGCGCCTTCGCTCAGATCAATCTCATGCAGCTTCAGGCGTTCCAGCTTTTTCGCCACCGGCGTTTCAGGTCCCGGCATAAAAGAGGCGCGAACGCGATAGGCTTTGCTGCCCAAGCGCAAATCCAGACTGGCAGGCTGTATCTGATCATGATCCAAGGCGCGCGCTGATGTCAGCGCACCGGTTTCAAACAGAGCTGCAATATCGCTGTCTGCCAAAATTCCGCTATCTCGGGTCATCATCTGTCCAGTCATAAGATACTATTTTACTGCATCTAGAGCGGTTGACGTCCAGATTGGATCATAGCCCTCGCTCTAGATTCTTTTGTTTATCGCATTATCATGCCATTCAAGTTGATCCAACTTGAATGTGAAATGCTTTAGCCTTTAACAGGTAAAACCACGAGACTGCAATGACCTGAACACATTGCACACAGCACTCTTGACATAACAAGCATAACAGTCCTACAAAATCGGCGTGGTGATTTGCCGGCCGGCTTGCAGCCACGTTAAAGAAGTTGCTAAATATGGCCGCGGTTCCGAACCGGCCTTTTTGCGTCTTCATGCATAGGCCGGTTTTTTATTGGCCGGTGTGGCCCGAACCCTGCCGACCATCCTTTAATATAGGCTGGACCGATGACAAAGACACATATCCGTACCCTTCGCCCTGCAACGCAGCTTGTGCATAGCGGCACAACCCGCACGCCTTATGGTGAAACATCCGAAGCGCTGTTTCTGACACAGGGCTTTGTTTATGACACTGCGGAAGCTTGCGAAGCACGCTTTACCGGCGAAGATCCGGGTTTCATTTACTCCCGTTATGCCAACCCGACGACGGATATGTTTGAAAAGCGCATGTGCGCGATTGAAGGTGCAGAAGAAGCCCGCGCCACCGCCTCCGGCATGGCTGCGGTTGCCGCCGCGATCCTCTGTCAGGTGCGTACCGGTGACCATGTGCTGGCGGCTAAAGCGATGTTTGGCTCGTGTCGCTACATCATTGAAACGTTGCTGCCGAAATACGGCGTTGAATTTACCCTGATTGACGGCGTGAATTTTGAAAACTGGGAAAATGCTGTTCGCCCGAACACCAAAGTCATGTTTCTGGAAAGCCCGACCAATCCGACACTGGAAGTAATGGATATCGCCAGAATTGCAGGTCTTGCCAATAGTATCGGTGCCAAGCTGATCGTCGATAACGTATTTGCCACCCCGCTCTATCAGCGCCCACTAGAACTCGGCGCCCATATTGTTGTCTATTCCGCCACCAAACATATTGACGGACAGGGACGTTGCCTCGGCGGCGTTGTTCTGTCTGATCGCGAGTGGATTACAGAAGTTCTGCAGGATTATTTCCGCCATACCGGTCCGGGTCTCAGCCCGTTCAATGCATGGACAATGCTCAAAGGTCTGGAAACACTGGCCGTGCGTGTAGAGGCACAGACCCGTTCTGCCGCCAAGATTGCCGATTTTCTGGCCGAGCAGAATGCCATTGCCCGTGTGATTTATCCGGGTCGCAAAGATCACCCTCAGGCCGATATCATCGCCAAGCAGATGACCGGCGGTTCCACCATGATCGCGCTTGAACTTAAAGGCGGTAAGAAAGCAGCGTTTGCATTTGAAAATGCGCTGGAAGTCATCAGCATTTCCAACAATCTCGGCGATGCAAAAAGCCTGATCACCCATCCGGCCACCTCAACGCATAAAAATCTCAGCGATGAAGCCAAAGCGGAACTCGGTATTAGTGACGGCTTGCTGCGTCTTTCCATCGGACTGGAAGATGCCGATGATCTGATCGATGATATTGGCTTTGCACTGAAAGCCGCTCAGGGCTAAACTGGTATCAGACGGCTGCTGATTTGCCAGCAGCCGTCATATCCTGCCAGCTCCCATGGCTTTCCAGAGTAGTCTCTATGTATCGTGCAATTACCGAGAATATCGAAGTCACCGTTGAGCCGTTTTATCTGGAAGAGCAATCCGCTCCTGATGAATCCCGCTATGTCTGGGCCTATCGCGTAACGATAATCAATCACTCGGATATTCCGGTGCAGTTGCGCTCACGTACATGGAAAATCACCGATGCGCATGGGCGCACAGAAGAAGTACGTGGCCCCGGTGTCGTGGGTGAAGAGCCGTTTCTGAAACCGGGTGACAGTTATCAATATTCGTCCGGCTGCCCGCTGACGACTTCATCGGGCATGATGTCCGGCAGCTATATGATGCAAAATCATGAAAGCGGCAGCCCTGATGAGGGCAAACTATTTTCCATCACCATACCGGCATTCTCGCTCGATATACCGGGGCACAGACCGGTGCTAAACTAATATTATAGAGTTCTGATCATCGCCACACGGCGCTCAATCGGCAAACCGATAGACTCTTCCAGCTCGGCAATCGAGCGGAAGCGTGCATTATATTCCGATACCGGTAGCACCTGATAACCACAGCTTTCATAAAACGGCCGGTTCCATGGAACGTCGCCAAATGTTGTCAGACTGAGGCTTGCGTAGCCCTGCGCTCTGGCAATATTAGCTGCCGCATCCAGCAATTTGCGGCCAAGCCCGCGCCGCTGGAAATTCTGATGGACTGACAGTTCCCATACATGCAGACGGTTTTCATCCGGCATGGCTTCTGCCACCAGAAATCCACCTAACACACCATTGCACTCTGCCACCAGCACATGACCTTTTTGCATAAAGTCACGATGCTGCTCGGCAGACATCACCGGCATATCCAGAATAAAATGCAAGGACGGATCAGCCGCAAAAGTCTGCACTGCTGAGCGTTCGATCTCCGGCAAAAATTCCGTATCAGCGATCTGTACCCGCCGGATCAGGCAGGCACTTTTATCGGTTTCAGCCATCATTGTGCGGCAGCGATTTCAGCAGGTTCGAAATCATAATGGCTTGAGCAGAACTCACAGGTCACGGAGATTTTGCCGTTTTCAGTGCTGTGTTCGAGTTCCTCAGCCGAGAAACCTTTCAGCACGCCAAAAATTTTCTCGCGTGAACAGGCGCAATGATCAACCACTTTGGTGCCTTCATAAACGCGGACGCCGCGTTCATGGAACAGACGGTACAGCAGGCGCTCAGACGGCACCTGCGGATCGGTCAGTTCGGAATCGTCAATGGTCGCAACCAATGAACGGGCTTCCTGCCATTCATCCTCAACCGGAGCCTGTTCGGCCTCAGTGCCATTCGGATTATCACCCCCGTGCAGATCGCGATGGCGCGCGCGTAGTTCAGACTGCGGCAGAAACTGCACCATCAGACCACCGGCACGCCATTGTTCGGTTGGTTTGCCATCGGCGCCGCGCTCAAAAAGGCGGGCAACTGCGAGCTGCACTTCAGTCGCAATCTGTTCAGACTGCATGAAGTAGTTACGCGCAATATCTTCCAGCGAAGAACCGTCCAGCGCGACAATACCCTGATAGCGTTGGGTAAATTCACCCTGATCGACGGTCAGTGCCAGCGTACCCTGCCCCAGCAGTTCTTCCGGCTTGGTTTTACCGGCAGCCACAAACTCTGCCACACGCTCTTCATCAAAACGTGCATAGGCGCGGATTGCATCCGGCGTGCGGAAATCCACCACCAGCATATCCACCGGTCCGTCAGATTTGGTCTGAAAAATAAACTTGCCGTCAAATTTCAGGGATGTGCCAAGCAGTACGGTCAGCACTGCAGCTTCACCCAGCAGCCGCGAAACGGCTTCCGGATAATTATGGCGTTTCAAAATAGCATCAAGCGCCGCGCCAAGCTGCACTGTACGGCCGCGCACATCCAGACCCTCAACCTGAAACGGCACAACAACATCATCACCGGACAAAGGAATATGATCCGGCATCGGGCTATTGGTCATCATCTGGTCGGTACTGGTCTGATTATTCATAATATATCTCTTTCACGGGCTGCAAAACTTGCGCCACAAATCAGATACGGCCTGCAAGCTGTTTACAAACCTGCAAGCCGTAAATGTTTATTTAGGACAAGCCTGACAATGTGCCAAGCCTGAAGTTAGTATATAAATAAGAAGCGATCAGCGTCCTTCAAGGCACCAGGTCAAAATCGCCTTCTGTGCATGCATACGGTTTTCGGCTTCATCAAAAACCACCGATTGCGGGCCGTCGATCACTTCATCCGTTACTTCTTCACCGCGATGCGCCGGCAGACAGTGCATGAACAACGCATCTTTATTGGCTTTCGCCATCAGATCCGCATTCACCTGATAGGGCATAAATACATTATTGCCGCGTGCATTATCTTCCTGCCCCATCGAGACCCAGGTATCGGTGACGATACAATCAGAACCGGCCACAGCCTTTTCCGCACTGGTGGTTGAGAAGATTTTTGCACCATTTGCATTTGCCCAGTCGAGGAAACGCGGCAGCGGCTCACTGCCCGAAGGTGTCGCAATATTCAGACGGAAATCAAACTGTGCTGATGCCTCGATAAAGGAATGCAGCACATTATTACCGTCACCGCTCCATGTGACTGTACGGCCTTTGATCGGACCGCGATGTTCTTCAAAAGTCAGAATATCAGCCATAATCTGGCACGGATGAGTATCATCGGTCAGAGCATTGATCACCGGCACGGTCGCATGCTCAGCCAGTTCGAGCATGCGCTCATGGGAGGTGGTACGGATCATAATGGCATCGACAAAGCGTGACAGAACTTTAGCCGTATCCGCAATGGTTTCACTGCGGCCAAGCTGCATTTCCGAACCGGTCAGCATGATGGTTTCACCACCGAGCTGGCGCATACCCACATCAAAAGAGACGCGGGTTCGCGTTGACGGCTTTTCAAAAATCATTGCCAGAACTTTGCCTTCAAGCGGCTTATCGCGCTTACCGGCTTTTAATCGTTCTTTGCGGGCGCGCGCTTCATCCATGATGAAGCGCAGGTCCTGCGGGCTAACTGCTGAGAGATCGGTAAAATGCCTTAAAGTCTTATCATTTGCCATTATTAGTCACCGTTTATGCAGGAGCTTTGGAAAGCTTCGCTGCAACCTTTTCAATCCGGTTCAGGGCTTCACGCATATCATCTGCCGTTACTGTCAGCGGCGGCAGCAGACGCACAACATTATCACCCGCACCAACGCTGAGCATTTTCTCTGCACGCAGACCGGTAATGACATCGCCATTCGGAACGGCGCATTTCAGACCGATCATCAGGCCCTTGCCACGCACTTCTGTGAAAACATCCGGATAGCGATCAATAATCGACGCCATGCCCTGACGGAACTGCGATGCCATTTCATTGACATGATCAAAGAAACCATCGGCCAGCATCACATCCAGCACAGCTTCGCCAACAGCCATTGCCAGCGGGTTACCGCCATAGGTGGTGCCATGTACGCCTGCGACCATGCCTTTGGCTGCTTCTGCTGTTGCCAGACAGGCGCCCATCGGGAAGCCGCCGCCGATACCTTTGGCAGTTGCCATCAGGTCAGGGGTAACGCCGGCCCATTCATGTGCATAGAATTTGCCGGTACGGCCAACGCCGGTTTGCACTTCATCCAAAATCAGCAGCAAACCGTTTTCATCGCAGATCTGACGGATGAGACGCAGGAACTCGGTTGAGAAAGAGCGCAGACCACCCTCACCTTGCACAGGCTCAAGCAGAACGGCAGCGGTTTCAGGCGTGATGGCAGCGCGCAAGGCAGCTTCATCGCCAAACGGCACCTGATCAAAACCGTCAACCTTAGGGCCGAAACCTTCAAGATATTTCGCCTGACCGGTTGCAGCAATCGTTGCCAGTGTGCGGCCGTGGAAAGCACCTTCAAAAGTGACAACGCGGTAGCGCTCAGGCTGGCCATTGACAAAATGATAACGACGCGCGGTTTTAATCGCGCATTCGAGTGCCTCAGCACCGGAGTTGGTGAAGAAAACTTTATCGGCAAATGTATTATCGACAAGGCGCTGACCAAGGCGTTCCTGACCCGGCACTTCATAAACATTGGACAGGTGCCACAATTTGGCGGCCTGATCCTGAAGTGTTTTCACCAGATGAGGATGGCTGTGGCCGAGTGCATTCACAGCGATACCGGCTGCGAAATCAAGATAACGTTCGCCGTCTTCTGTAATCAGCCAAACGCCTTCCCCTCGCTCAAAGCGCAACGCTGCACGATTATAGGTGTCGTAAAGCGGGTGCACATTTGCAGTCGTCATGCCAATAAGGCCTCCAAAGCCTTTAAATTGAAGCGGGCAGCATCTCGGACTTCGCCGGTCTCCGTGAGTTCTCTCAAACTCCCCTCCGGTGAAGCGGGTGTTGCGCGCAGATGAAATCAAAAAGCCGCCCTCAGGGCGGCTCGACAATGCACTATTGTTCGGCAATATTTAAATGTCAATCAAAGACGCCGGTGTCAGGTCAGGAAAATCGCCTCTTCAAAATGCGCAAAAATGTCGCTGACAGACAATTTTACAGAAGAGGCTGAAACTGCGGAACCACTGTGCTAAAACCATTTTTATGGCTGAATAATCATTTTCAGCCGCTGCTGCCATGAAATAAACGCTCATGTGTTGCACGAAAACCTTGTATTTAAAAAAAACCGGTCTATTAAATGCCCGCTGATCTCCAAGGTTGGGGAAAACCAATGCTGCAAAGGGCGCTGCGCTTGTCACGGCGTCCCTGCTTAAGGTAGTTTCATATTAAAGTAAGACTAGATTTAGTGCGACAGCGCCAGCTGTCCGGTACATATGGTGCCTGCTTGAACGGGCCCGCAAAAACGAACGCCGGACGCTATAAAGATTATAAAGAACGGAGCCTGAGCCACAATGAACTGGACAGATGAACGCGTCGAGCTTCTCAAGAAGTTGTGGAGTGAAGGTCTGAGTGCAAGTCAGATCGCAGCCCAGCTGGGTGGCGTAAGCCGTAATGCGGTGATCGGAAAAGTGCACCGCCTTAAACTCTCCGGACGCGGCAAAACCACAACTGCCGCGCCACGCAGCAAAAAACCGGCACCTGCACCGGTGGCAACACCACGGTCAGCAACGACCTCTAATGTCAGCAGCATGTCTGCTGCCAGTGTCAGCGCCAGCCCGGCTGCACCACGTGCAACCGTGATGAAATCTTCCGGCAGCGCCGCGCTGCAGGCGGATATTCTGGCGGATGCCGTTGCAGAACCAATCATTCGCTCTAACGAGAATGTTGTGGTGCCGATCTCCCGTCACCTGACACTGTTGCAGCTGACAGAGCGCACCTGCAAATGGCCAGTTGGTGATCCGCTGCATGAAGACTTCCACTTCTGCGGCCATGAATCCGGTGAATCCAGCCCGTATTGCAGCTATCATTCCAAGCTGGCTTTCCAGCCGACAGCAGAGCGCCGTCGCGCTCGCTAAACGAAAAACGCATCAAAGAAAAAAGGCGCTTTTCAGCGCCTTTTTTATTGCCATGATTTTGAGCGCTTCATGCGTATCCCGCATTAATTCATCTTGAGATAATGCAAAGGCAAAACCCGAAATTCACTGCTTTCTGCCCGATCTACAAGCGAAGCTTAAATCAAACGCTGATAAACCGCCAAAGTCTGTTCGGCGATTCCTGACCAGCCATAGGTTGCGGCCACTTCCGCACTCTGCGCTTCTGCCTGTTTGCTACTCAAAGGCTGATCAAGTTTCGCAGCCATCTGCTTTGCTAAGGCCTTCGTATTGCCAAGCGGGAAATAATCCCCCTCCGGCAAACCAACTTCCAGATTTGCGGTAATATTGCTTGCCAGTACCGGCAGGCCATAGCCCATCGCCTCCATCATCGCGATCGGCATGCCTTCATGGCTGGACGGCAAAACAAACAGTGCCGCATTGCTATAAAGCGCTGCCAAATCATCACCGCGTTGCATCCCAGTCAGCACAACATTGGGCGTTTGGGCGGCAAGAGCTTTCACCTGATCCACATAGGGCGATTGATGATCCGCTGCACCGACAATCGCCAGCTTTTTGTCCGTGTGATAACCGGCTGCCTGCATCGCAGCAAAAGCCGCAATCAGATCATGCTGGTTTTTTTCCGGAACAATGCGAGCAACCATCACTACATATTGTTTCTCAACCAATCCAAACCGCTGCAGGACATCGCTCGTACCGGCGCTTTCACGCAAGGTTACCCCATTGGGAATAAACTGCGCCGATACATGATAGCGCTCCGCCATTGTCTCCACGATATGGCGCGAAACGGCAATCCGCTGACTGGCAAAGCGCATACCTGCCCATTCACCAGTTTTGAGCATTTTACGGGCAAGCCCGCCCCATTTGTCCCGATTATAGTCAAAGCCATGATGGGTAACGACTGTCTTCAACCCGAACAATCGCGCCAAGGGTGTCAGTAAAGCGGGGCCGATGGCATGAATATGCAAAATATCCGGGCGCCTGACAGCTGCAACCAATACACCGAGAAATGTATGGGCAATGGCTTCAAATTTCGTGGAAACCGGCGCCCAAAGCGGCGTGACCTGCACGCCTTCCCACTGATAAGCTTGCTTCTGTTTCAGGTAAGGCTTACGCCCGAGCACTTCGACATCCCAGCCCTTTTCAACAAACACACGGGCAAGCTCTTCCACATGCTTCTCCACGCCACCCTGCACCTGCGGTACACCACGCAGGCCGAGCATCATCACTTTGGGACGCTTACTCATGCGCTTACTCCGAGTGTGCCATAGAGTTCCAGCATACGATTACGGTAAGCATCCGCGGAAAACTCATTCAAAATCCATTCGCGTCCAGCAAGCCCCATGGCATTGCGCTCTGCAACAGGCAAAGCCGCCATATGACTTAACTGTTTTGCCAAATCTTCCGCATTACCGGCCTCAGCAGTCAAACCTGTTTCACCGTCACGGATCATTTCAGGAATACCGCCGATCCGTGCACCAATCACCGGCGTACCCAGTGCATAGGCTTCCAGAATACTGACGGGGGCATTTTCATACCATTCAGACGGCAGCACCAGCGCCCTCGCCTCACCGATCAGCCGGTGCAGTTTTTCGCCCGTCACATAACCGGCGAAAATTACCGGCGCATTGAGTTCAGCTACCAGCGCCTTCAGCTCAGCCTCATCAGGGCCGGTACCGGCAATAACCAGCTTCACGCCGGATTTTGCGGCCGCTGTAATCAGTGTCTTTAAACCCTTTTCCGGCGCGAGGCGACCGGCGAAAAGCAGATAATCCTGTGCCTCATAGACCGGTTTCAGATGGTCTGTTTCCACAAAATTCGGGATATAGATCAGTTGTTCCTGCGGCCAGCCCCATTCAATCAGCTTCTCGCGATAGAAGCGGCTTGGCACCACGAAACGATCCACCTTGTTGCGATAAAGCCCGAGCATACGGTGGATCGCGGTTTCCACAAACACCAGCCCGCTCAGCGACAAGGAGCCTTTGATGCAGCGATTGGCGACCACATTATAGATCCGCCCGCCTTTGCATTGCTCGCAGACATGGCCGTCAACCAGCATTTTATAGGCGGGACAGGCCAGCTTCAGATCATGCACCGTCATCACCACCGGAATATTATGCTGTTTCAGCGTCGCAAAAATCGACGGCGACAGATGGTGATAAACATTATGGGCATGAGCGATATCGGGCTTTGCAGCTTCCAGCAACCGGCTCAGATTTTGCTGTGCCTCACGGGAATAGATGACTTTTGCCGCCTGTTTCACTTTTGTCAGCGCCGAGCTCTCACGGCCATACTCAATTTCTGAAACAAAATAGCGCGACCAGTCAGACGGCAGATTTTCCGGATGCTGCATGGCAAAGGGAATGGCCTGCCAGCCGATATCCTCGAACAGGCTCATATGATCCAGAAAAATCGCTTCTGCACCGCCACGCCGGTAAAAATAATTATTTATGGCAAGCAAACGCAGTTGCGTCATATCAGAGCTCATCAGGCTTCCTCGAACAGGCAGAACCATATCATATTTCAAGCGTCAGCGATCAGGCTGCATCAGCTGATATATAGTGATCCAGCGCTTCATTAACCGTTAAAATCTCACAGCCGCTTTGCACTGCATATTGCACCAGCTTTTCAAAGGCCGCAGGTGTGCAACCATAAGGTGTCGGTGTTTCTGAAATATCATGGGTGAAAAAGATCAGCCAGCCGGGCTGCGCTTTCACCGCATCAATCTCAGCCTTCAACTGCACGACATCTTCGTCCGGCCGGCCGATCTCCATGCCAAACAACATTTGCAAGCAAGTCGCGCCGCGATTAATCCGGTTTTCTCCGGCACGACAACTGCGGTAATTTTTAGCCATGCGCCGGTACGCGAAATATGAAACCGCATTATACGGATAGGCAAAATTCAATTGTGAACCGGTTGCACTCCAGCGCTTGCCTAATATCCGACTGAGAAAAGAACGGTTCTGATCAATTTCACTTTGCAGCTGTGTGCCGTTCAAGCGCGCAATATTTGGATGCGAATAAGTATGGCAGCCGATTTCATGGCCGCGCTCTGCAAGTTCCGCTATACCGTTTTCATTGATGAGCTGCCGCGTTGTCTCCAAAGTACCGGCAAGACGTCCGGCAATATAGAAGGTGCCACGCAACCCGTATTTTTCTAGAATGGTTGCGCCATAAAACAGAGTGCTATCGGGAACATCATCAAAGGTAAAAGAAATCACCGGACGAGCCGTTGTCACACGCAGTGTTTTAGGAGCAAAGCGGCGCATTAAATGCGCTTGTATGCGTCCAATCCAGTATTGGATTTTATGCTTCACTGCTTCACTCCTATGCCGCCTCTGCAAAGGTCAGCCGCTTCATTTTTCAATATTAACCATTGCAGATTTGCCTGATAGCGGAAGAGCAAACGCCTGCAAACGCAACCCGAATATAGCCATCATGCAACTAAACCATAACAAACTGCCAGTCTCAAAAAATGCACTTTCCATCGCACTCGAAAACACAGCGAAAAGCCAGATTCGAACGTAAAGGCGCACAAGCGGGGAATATAAACTTCGCTTCGATATTTGTCCGATATAAATCAAAGGCAGAAAGATCACCCAGATAACAATCAAGACAAAACCAACACCTCCGAGATTAATAAGGGCATCCACCCAAGCATTATGCCCATTAAATGCCCTTGGCGACCAGTTTTCAACCGTATCATTATTGATTAGCCTTTCTGTTTGCCAATAACCATGAAGCCCATGACCAAGAACCGGCCTGTCAGTGATTGCCCCGACAGAAAACCGCCAGATATCAGCACGGTTGGTAAAACTGGCATCTATTCCTAAAGATTCAAGAAAAGCATAAACTGACGGTATAAGTGCTGCACCTACTGCCAGAAAATTTATCAGCAATACGCCGCCTACAACAATCAGCCAGCGTGACCACTTTATTTTTTCAAATACAAAAGAAATCAGTAAAATAAGCGGCAGCATCGCCGTAGATGTTTTCCCGCCAGTATGGGTCAAAAAGAAAACAGACAGAATTAAAATCAGCCAGCCCGCAAGACGAAGCCCCTGATCCTTCAAATAAAGTGCGTAGCACGAGCTGATCAACATAGCTGCCGCAGCAATATTTTTATGGACAAAATGGCCGCGCCAATTCCCTTCTTGCTCATCCCCTAACTCTGTACTGAACTGATGTATCGCTTGTAATGGCTTAAACAATATGCCGAAATAGGCAAAACCCAGCATAATCAGCAATCCAACCATCACCATTTTAGCGAACTGCGCTTCTGAACGTGGCAGGAGTAAAAATACTGAGGCATTAACCAGCAAAATCACGGAGAGAATGACTTGCTTAAGTGACTCAACACGCTCCGTGGAAAACAGAGCCGCCAAGACCATCCACAATATCAACAACACCAACAGCACTCTTGGCTGCAATATGAAACTCTTTAACTGGCTAAGACTTATATAGCAAAGAACACTGACAAAGATCAGCAATATGGAAAGCTGGTTAATCAGGCTTGATGTGTTTTCAGTACCACTCGTGGCGATGTCAGCATAGGGATCGACTGATATCCACAAATACAGAAACTGCACCATAAACAAAGTTACAGACAGCATATTTTTGATATCGATCGAATTCGCGTTCGTACCTACACGCATATGCTCAATGTCTTTTCAGTTATCTGCCAGAGGTTACAATTCAGACACTGCGGCGTTGTCCGCGCATGGCACCTACGAAACCAAATAACAAAGCCAGTCCACCACCCATACCGCCGCCAACAATGGCACCGGCGATAGCGAGTAAAGCTGTCCCCGGAGGCCACGAACGGCTCTTTGGCGGCAAAGCAGTAGAGACAATACGGATATTTGTCGTGTCAATCTGCTGACGCTGCGCAATTTCCTGAGCGCGTGTCAGATATGTCTGATACAGAGTTGTTTTAGCCAGACGATCACGTTCCAAATCATTCAACGTCACCTGCGCGTCCGTATCAAGCGATACAGCGGAACGCGCGGTTTCTGTTTGTATGCGCAATGTTTCAACAACTGAATTAGCCTGCTCGAGATCAAGCTTCGCAGCCCGCAGAATCCGTGAGGTTTCCTGCGAAATTTGTGCCTGCAAACCTGACAACTGCGACTGCGCACTCACCAGTTCAGGATAACGCGGACCATAGGTCATCGCCATCGCATCCACACGCTGTTTCAAGGTTGCATATTGAGTGCGCAATGCTGTCAGTGTCGGTGACTGCAAAGTCGCAGACGGATCCAGAGCCTGATTTTTAGCACTGGTCAATTCATCATAACGCGATTTGGCTTCCGCCTGACGGCTCAAAGCGCCGACAAGCTGCGTATTCGTCTCAGTTAAAGACTGTGCACTGACCAGTCCGCCGGTATTGCCGGTCTGCAATCCTTGTGCATTACGAAACTGAGCGACCTTCATTTCTGCCTCAGTGGCGGCCTGTTTCAGTTCATTCAGAGGCTCTGTGAGGGCGCGGGCTGCACGGGCTGCTCCATCCTGTTCATTCTGAGCCACTTCCTCCTGAAAAGCTTTCGCAGTCGCATTCGCGAGCAAAACCGCTTTCTCCGGGTCCATTGCCCAGACGGACAAATTAATCAAATAAGAACGCTCAGGGCGGCGGGCATCAATACGGGAAGACAGTTCACGCAAAGCAGCAATATTTTTGGCCTTAGCAGGATCCATGCCATCAGCATCTTTTTTGGTACTACCTAGGACACCGGAAAGCAGCCCTGTTTCTGTGCCGTTAAACTCCGGATCATCCTGCAATTTCATCTCATCGACCACACGCTGCAGTACATTACCTGACGTCAAAACCCGTAATTTACTTTCAATATCCATCAGCTGGCTTTCAGCCTGCATGCTGGTGGCATACACATCGTTCGGCACCAGTTGCAAATTAGACGGAGAAACCAGAATATCTGTACCGGCTGTAAAACGCGGCTTGGCAGTTTTACCGAATACGATACCTGCTGCGCCCCCTAAGGAGGCCATAAGAATAATCAAAAGCCAATAACGCAGTAGCCAGTTGACAATATCAGACAGCCCTATAGACGGGAATACCCACCCGTTCTGTGATACTGCAACCGGAACAGTTTCGTATGAAGCCGTTGACACTGCCGGCTGCACCTCTGAGCCACCCTGCAAAAGGCTTTCATCCCCGCGCGTTACGACAGGCGGGGTCTTGGCTTTTTGGGCTAGTTCTTGCAGAGTATACATCAGAGATCTCTACTACTTTGGTCAAAATTCAGGGCAGCATGATACGCTTAGTCTTGTATATGCATTAACAGAGACATTAAAAAAAAAGGTTAACAAACTCTGCCAGACCGTGCTGAATTATTAAAACTAATAAAAAACAAAACATTAAACATTAGTGATTTTAATTAGATAGACGGCATGGTTTCCTGTAACCGATATTCTTAGACGTTTCTTTTTTCACAAAAATGCTTTACAGACACGCCATCAAAGGAAACCAAAGCATGAGTGAAACGGAGTTACCGGACAACCGGTTATCTGCGCGTATCAGGCGATATTTGCCATCGCTGCTCTCTTATATGGCCTCAAGCGGCAGCCTGATTATGGCAAGTGCCGCTCAGCTGGTCACTTTTGCTATTCTTGCCCGTTTTCTCGGCGCCAGCGATTTTGGCGTGTTTATAACGATCATGGCTATTACCAGTATTGCTGTACATCTTTGCGGTTTAGGCGGTGCAGAATGCCTGTTGCGCCGTGTCGCTCAGGATAAAGCGATTTATACAACAATGCTGGGTCACAACCTGATCTTAATCAGCCTCAGCGGCATCCTGCTGGTGGTCACCGGCATGATAATTCTGCCCTATTGGATCAGTTTTTCCCCTGATCCGCTGACAAATCAAATCAGCTTGTTTCTGTTTCTTGCCACCAATGTAATCTTATTGCGTCTGATCCTGCTGGCGGAGGCCATCTATATCGGACATAACAATTTCAAAGCTGCCAATCTATCGGTGGTCGGGTTTGCATTTGCCCGCACGTTTGCAGCTATTCTGGCCTGTGTGGCGTTCGGCGTTAATACCATCAGTGGCTGGGCATGGTGGCAATTCCTGTGCCACATTCTCGTTGCAGTGCTTTACTGGCTTTGGCTGATGCGTCTCGGCAAACCACAATTCCGACTGGTTCGCGAAGAGCTCAAGCTCGGCGTCTACTTTGCCACCCCATTTATTTTCCGTGCGTTCCGTCAAAATATCGACTTGCTATTACTAGGCTTATTACTGTCACCTGCTGTTATCGGCAGCTATGGTGTTGCACGACGGATTGTGGACAGCAGTTATCTCAATATTGATGCAATGAGCCGCCTGCTCTATCCGCGCTTTGCCAAAATGAGTGCAGACGGCATCGACAAGGCATGGCCTCTGGCTCAAAAAGCCACAGCCATGGCACTAGGCATTGCTACATTTACCGCTGTCACTGTCTATGTTTTAGCGCCTTATCTGCCAATCATTTTCGGACAAGAATATCAGTCCATGGTCTATTTTACGCAGATCCTGTGCTGGGTGATCATTTTTTATGCACTGTGGTCCGTTGCGGTAGAGGTCATGGGAGCAGCAGGCCAACATAGCTATCGCGCCACCATCCTCAACACAGGCAATATTCTCGGCGCTCCGGTTCTGGCCGTGGCTACCTGGTTGATGCCTCCGACAGGTACCTTCATTTCAATCTATCTGATCGAAGCCGCTATTGCACTTTGCGCCTGGCTTGTCCTGCTGAAGCTTATCCACCGCTCAGCACAAGATACAGCCTAAATCCAACACGGATTATGCCTCAGAGAGGATTTTACTTTCAACAAAAGCCTCCGGATTTTTACGAGGTGCGAAAAAGCCGAGAGGTAAGGCGGCCGCATGAAAAAACCAGGCAGCCACGGAATAAAGACCAATAGACAGGCTGCGATGCTTAACACCCATCAAGGCAATCACTGCTGCAATCATCGCCAGATCAATCAACAGAGCAAGCCCTGCATGAGGCACCACTGCCAGCACCAGTAACATGACAATCATCCAGCCATAGACAGCCATCCAAAGCCGCAACTCCGGCAACTCATTAAAGAGCATTTTGAAATGCGGCTTACCTATCGCCGAACGCAACAGCTCGCCAATCCCGCGAATATATTTTGTTTGCCAGCGTCTGATGAGAAGCTTGTAGGCGTTAACATTATGGCCTGTATGATAGACGAAACGCCGGTCAAGCCGGAATAATGTCCAGCCCTTCTCACGAAGCCTCACGCCCAAATCATATTCTTCATAGCTGTGCAGATTGCGGTCGGACAAATAACCGATTTCTTCAATCGCCCGTCGTCGGTAAAGGCCTCCGCAATTAATCCGGTCGATCACACCCACAGCCTTATAAGGTGTTTTACGCAAGCCTCGGCGCACATATTCCAAATTTTCGTGATTACGTTCCATGACGTGTCCTGTCACGCCAGCTACGCGCGAATTTCCTTGCAAATAATCTATCGCTTCCGCGATAAAATCCGGCGCGAGTTCTGTATCACCATCCATCAGACAGATATAAGGATACCGGCTATATTGATATCCTAATTGCGGACCCAGCCCGCAACTTGGCTTAGCGGGGGCTTCAATCTGCGCAATGACAATCGGATACTGTTTAGCGATTTCAATTGTTCGATCAGTAGAGCCACTGTCCGCCAGAATAACCTCACCCTGCCCGTTCGGTAAAGCTGCAAGGGCGCTCTCAATCGCAGCAGCAATCCGTCGCTCTTCATTCAATGCCTTAATAATGATTGAGACCGCCATCTGACATCCTGCCTGAGCACCCACTTTGTTAGGCGCATATAGGCACAAGACGCCTAAAATGCAATTAACGCGGACTATTCACCTGCTTGAAAAGCCAAATTTGAACTTTATAATATTCTTATATTAATTATAAAAACATCTTTAAAAGCAATTATTTACCACATCAATGTGTTTCTATGGCTTAGTCTCTGGACACCGTAATATTGGCTCTTACCATAGGATATTATTTACTCAATTCTGCCAGACTGTTCATAACACCTATACTCAGCCTGACGACTTCAAAATAAGACAGGATAAAGTGGCATGGCATTATTCAGTTCGATACGGCTTTCCCGTCAGGATACGGGCTTGAGCTTCATTGAGCCTGCCCTTACATCCAACAGTCCATTGAGAAAAACACAAACGGATTCCCGCATTTCTTGCACAATCAATTATGATATTCGTTGTTTTCACACTGTTGCAGATGTCTCCTCAGACTGGCCGGTTGCAAGCAAGGACGCGCCAAGCAAATTAAAGAGCGATACTACTCCGAATTATCATATTTTTCAGACCACTACTTTTCTGAAAACATGGGAGAAAACCTACGCTCCTGCTTTGAAAGCGGAGTTATGCCTTATTGAAGTCCGGATGAAAAACGGCAGTCCGGTTATTTTTTTGCCTTTTACTGTTTTTCCCTGTAAACGGACACGCATTCTGTCTTTTACAGATCAGGGCGTTGCCGATTATAGTGCGCCAGTCTTGTTTGATTGCGGTATAGAGTGGAACCGAACACAGGTTGAAAATTTATGGCAGCAAATTTTGGCAGTCCTGCCGGCTTTTGATTTTGCTGAACTCAGCAATATGCCGGAGAAAATTGGGAATCTGATCAACCCGCTCTTTTTACTGGCCAATACTGAAAATCAGGCGAACAGCCATGCTAATATCCTAACCCGTAGCTGGGATGAAATCCAGCAAAGCCTCGTCCGCCCCAAGGCGATCCGCCGCAAACTTCGCCATCTTCACGAATTAGGTAATTGCGAATTTTTCATCGCCAACACATTCCAGGAGCAACAACAGCTTCTGGAATTCATGCTTCACGAAAAACAGCAACGTTTTATCGAGACCCATGTACCGGGATTTGATCAATATCCGGAAAAAGTTCACTACTTCAACGAGGCGACAAAAGCTTTTCAAACCACTGGCACATTGCATATTTCTGCTCTGAAACTCAATGGCGAGTCCCTCGCCTGTATGTGGGGGCTTGTCAGCGGCCCCCATTACTACGGCATTATGATTGCGTCTAATTTGAAAAAATGGGCTAAATACTCTCCTGGCCATATACTGCATTATTTACTGCTGCAGCATCTCAAAGATGAAGGCTATGATTGCCTTGATCTCGGCGTCGGCGATGAGGAGTGGAAGGTGCAAAATTGCGATCTTGTCATTCCGCTCAGATGCATAACGATAACAGCGACAATGCGCGGCAAATTATACCTATACCAGAAGACGGCGATCACATATCTGCGCTCCACATCCTTCTGGCAAGCACTGCGCCCACTAAAATGGCGTTTCCTTCGGGCATTGCAGCGTTAACAGGCGCTTCGATGCCCTCTCCATGCTTATGAACCGGCAAACACCACAGTAAAAACAGAGCCCTTACCAAGTTGCGAACGAACAGTTAGTCGTCCACGATGACGTGTCAGAATATGCTTCACAATAGCCAGACCAAGCCCTGTACCCTTATGTGTACGGCTGCTATCCACATCGACACGATAAAAGCGCTCCGTCAAACGTGGTAAGTGTTCTGCCGGAATGCCGGGACCAAAATCTTCGACACTCACAGAGAAGCCACGCAAACCATCCGATGGGCTATTTTCCGCTCCCTGATCATCAATGGTAACCACCACACGTTTGCCTGCCTGCCCGTATTTACAGGCATTCTCGATCAGGTTCTGAAAGACCTGAATGAGCTCATCCTTATCACCCGGCAACCATACAGGATGATCAGGCTTAACCCAGTCAATCGTCACCCCGACACCGGAAGCCATTGGCGCCAATGTTTCTACGACATGACTTAGTATCTGTCCGACATCAATGCGATCTTTGAGTGGTATTGCGGCTTTCATTTCCAGTCGGGAGAGAGATAAAAGATCATCAATCAAACGGGACATGCGGTCTGCTTGTGTCTGCATAATATTCAGAAAACGATCCCGTGCCGCCGGATCATCCCGCGCTGGACCTTGCAGAGTTTCAATAAAACCGCGCAGTGAAGCCAAAGGTGTACGCAACTCATGACTGGCATTGGCGATAAAGTCTGAGCGCATGCGGTCGATCCGGCGCAATTCCGTCTGATCACGGAAAATCAGAATGAAACAGTCGGCCTCACCTTTTGCCGTTTCAAATGTCATGACAGAAGCACGATACCAGCGCTCCAGCGGCAGACGCTCAAGATAATCCGTTGAACGCGCCTGACCATCAGCACTAATTCCCTGAATTAGCGCGTGCATTTCCGGTGAACGAAAACATAAATAAAGCGAGGTATCGCGTGCCAGAGGCGGAAACGCTTCGCGTGCTGCATAGTTGATATAAAGAATAGTGCCATCCGCATCAAACAACACCAGCGGGTCAGGCAAAAAATCAGCCAAAATTTCACCGGAAAGGCGTGAGAGTGGCCCTTCACGTTTACCTGTTCTGGCGACCTCTGCGACCGGTTTAGGTGCAGAAAATGCAGTCAGGAGCACAGCCAGAACAAACAGCAATGCACAGGCTATAGCGGCCCATAGGGCTGAAATATTCCAGGAATGCAGCAGCAAAAAAAGCGGCAGTAAGACGATCAAAGCAGGTAAAGCCTTACGGGTTGAATACAACCAGCGCGACATATTCCGTTCCGGATCATTCACCATCTCTGTCTCCGTAGCCACTGCAACAGAAACATCATTTTTCTGACTGTGATCAGTTATCATATGTCTGTATGCCGCCTTTATATCCGTCTTCATTCCCTCTTATTTCAACAGATACTTATGTAACCATTGTGAAAGCGATTGAATACAAAGGCATAATATCTGTCTTTGCCGATATATCACATGCCAGTTCGGGAAAACATCTTCCGTTCAAATAAGATGACCGGACTATTTATGATTTACATTACAAATTTGTGACAAACGGTTTCGTTGCAGATGACTTCTTCTGGCTGTGAACAGATAATCCATATGGTGGCATAGATAGCTTTGTCGCCTCTGCCTCCTCCTCTTCATTCCGGCTTGGAAAATGCGGCGTTTTTTCCCAGTGGTGCGGTGCCGTAAACATCTGAAAAAAAGCTCGCCATGCGGCGATCGATAATAGTATCCAATAGAACGGCACCCCCCAGAGATAAGAATAGCGACGCCGCTCCTCAAAGCGCAGCGTCTTGTTACATAGAAGATGAAAACTCAGATAGGCAGTCAGCAGATTTATTCCATTGAATATCACTGCCGCCATTACAGTCTGATCATGATAACCGGCAATGCTTTGCGCAATTCCCCACCCCAGGCTCATCAGCATAAGAGGATGCAACAAAGCCGACAGTAATAAGCCCGTTGTATAAAGCAGATAGAGCGTAAAACGCCCGCCCCCTAACTGACGACAAGTTTGCACCGGTGAGCGCATATGCACCAGCCATGTCTGCATCCAGCCTTTGAACCAACGTGTTCTTTGCGTTTTCCAGTCCTTATAATTTTCCGGCGCGTCTTCAGTCGTTGGTCGGTTGATCACATCCACAGAATAGCCAAAACGCGCTAAGCGCATGCCTAAATCTGCATCTTCCGTCACATTATAACTGTCCCAGCCACCGACCTCCTGCAAAACTTTTCGCTTCAGGTGATTTGAGGTTCCGCCCAAAGGCATAACGGCTCCTCTCCGGCTTAGCCATGGCAGCAACCCGCGAAATAACCCCGCATATTCGAATGAAAAATAACGCGTAAGGTAATTATGTTTGAAATTACTGATCACCAGCGGGGCCTGCAGACACGCCAGCTTCTCATCTCCACGCCGGAATGTCTGCCAAGCTTCCAGTAGCTGATCGCGATGCGGCCTGTCTTCCGCATCATAAACAACGACAAATTCACCACGGGCAAATTGCAACGCATAATTCAAAGCCTTAGGCTTAGTACGCGGCCCGATATCAGGCACCCGTAAAATTTCAAAATATGCCGGCAAATTACATTGTACTAAAGCTGATACCGTCTCAGTATCATCCGCTTCACAAATCAATTTAATATCAAGCTTTGTTGTCGGCCAGTTCAGACCATCCAACGCAAAAACGAGCTGATCAACGACATTTGCCTCCTTATAAAGTGGCACCAACACTGTATAAACCGGCAGACTATAGGCTCTGTACGCGGATAACGGGCGTATGTGCAACGGGCGGGCGTTCCATGCAGCCAACAGGCGTATGATCACACACGCAAAAAAGAACAATGTCATTCCCCAATAGAGCAATGACAAGTAACCGCCGCCATTAACAAGAAACAGCCACATCAGCCCGAGCAGAAGCGCACCTAAACTAAAGCCCTGCCAGCCATTCATCACGAAGCGGGCAGATAAATGCAACGGCGTCATCCGCTGCGCGCGTCCCGCGGCAGCTTTACCATAACGATCATGCAGTAATGCGATCAACACTGTCGGCGGACATAAACGCAACCGTGCCTGCATCTCCGGATATTCCCGCAGATAATACTTCAGCATCGCCAATTCTTTGAGATCGGGCGCCATATAGAGCAGACTCTGGCCATTTCGCCCCGCAACCAACACATGACGAATATTACTCAAACGAGCAATACCATCAAAGGGACGCAGCAAGACATCGCTGACAATTGGCGTATCATCGTAAATCAGCCCTGTCTCTTCCGCCCAAAGCCGGTAAAGGGCGCTTTCCGAAATAGCCCCCCGATGCACAAGTTCATCATTAAATGATGTATTATGGCGCGCAGCACCGGCAAAGGCTGCAATAATCTCTCCCTTGCCAAGCCCGGCCTCCACCAGACGTACAGAGAATGCAGCACATAGCCCAATGAAGCTCTGCGAAATAAATAAATGCATCGTCATTTCACCACCAAGAAATAACAAAGATAAATTTCAATAAATTCTACATTACAAAAATTTATGCATTCAAAATAAACGCATTTTTAACAATAATGTCTATCACGCAAAAATAACAACTGTAAAAAATATCTTATCCAAAATTTCAAATCCAATTAATATTTAAATTTTTAATACTCTAAAGGAAAATATAATAAATAAATTACAGACCCCTTCCATGCGTTTCAGATTGTTTTATACTCTGCATATTTCATAAGATAATCAGACGAGATACTGGATCCTCATGCGCAATTCATCCGTCCGCACCTCATTTCGTCAAATGCTAAAATCTGCCTCAACAACAATCTTTGCAGGTATGTTTTTGCTGGTAAGTGGCATGGCTTCAGCCCAGAGCGCTTCCCCCTACCTTGCTGGCGATGATCAGAAACCGGCCAAGCCGGATATTTCACAAAGAAGCCAGATCCGCTTTCTGACCGGCACGGATTTTGCACCGTTTAACAGCCTCACACCACAAGGGCGGCTCAGCGGTTATAATATTGATCTGATCCGCGCCATTTGTCAGGAACTATCAATTACCAGCCGCTGCCAGATCGAAGCACGGCCATGGGATGAATTACTGCCAGCACTGCGCAACAATGAAACAGATGCATTGGTTGCCGGACTGATGCCGGATCGGGAGAAACGGGTCAATCTGAGTTTCACCCGCGCTTATTTCAGCTTACCCGCCCGCTTTGTCGCCGTTAAAACGGAGCAGACCAATATCATCCCATTCTCACCGGACGGCAAAAATGTCGGTGTTCTTGCAGATACCGCTCATGAAGCCCTGTTAAAAACCTATTTCCCAAAAGCCAAAATCACGCCCTACAACAACAGCGACCTGCTCTATAAGGGGTTACAGGATGGTAAAGTTCAGCTGATTTTCGGAGATGCGATGAGCCTGTCGCTCCGCATGAACCCAGCAAACGCTTCAGGTAATTCTAACGGCGCATGCTGCCACTTTGTCGGCGGGGCTTATCCGGCACCAGAGTTTTTAGGGCAAGGCATGGCAATCGCCTTGCGTAAGCAGGATACAGATCTGCGCCTTGCTTTCAATAACGCCCTCACTGCACTGGAGCGCAAAGGCGTACTTGATGATTTATATCTGCGCTATTTTCCGGTCGGATTTTATTAAGCCGGATTTCATTAAAAAGGGCGCGTCTATCACCAGACGCGCCAGATAATGCATCAAAGTTTGCGGAAACGCACACGGGCGCTGCGCTCAATCGCAGCAACACTCAACTCGTCCAGATTCCACAAATCACGCATCAGCTGTAAAAACTCCAGCTCTTCCTGCTCAACATGCAGATCGGCTGCTGCCACTTCAACTGCAAGCGCATAGGCTGTCTCATAGAGTCTTTCCGGCAATGCCTGATGTGCAATATCCAGAATGCGATCCAGACCATCATCTTTGGTCAGCAGTTCATAGCAACGTTCTGCAATTTCCGGCACAGTATCCACATCAAAACCGGTAAAAACCGGCAGACGGCGTACCAGATTGCCGATGGAAGACAATTCTGCATCTGTCATCCGCGTATCCGCAGCTGAAACCGTTACCATAATATAGATCAGCGCATCCTGCGGCGTGATTTTCATTTCCAAGAACTCCTGCATGGTCTGAAATATAAGATTGAAACTATTCTATAGGGCTTAACAAGTGTTCAATTGTGTTTAAGCCTATGGATAATGCCCGCAACCCCCATCATTTTTGTATTACGCTCCCCCCGCTTTCACAGAAAGCGCGTCATATCACCTTGGCTTTCACAGAAAGCACATGATATCCCCCAGCGGCGGAAAAGAAAGCGTTACGCCGCATTGACGAAACCCGCATCTCACCATAGACCTGTCCATCCGTACCGGTAAAAAGTGCGGATATTTTAATCAACACCTCCTATCAGGAAAGATATTATGACAACCGACCGCTCAAACCACATCGACCTTGCGCCCGACCTGATTGCGGCAGCAGCACAGGCGAAAGCGTGGCCCTTTGAAGAGGCGCGGAAAATCATAAAACGGTACGAGAAAACCGGCTTTCCTGAAGTCGTGATTTTCGAAACCGGCTATGGCCCGTCCGGCCTGCCGCATATCGGTACTTTCGGTGAAGTTGCACGTACATCCATGGTACGCCATGCATTCCGTGTGCTGACAGAAGACAAAGTCAAAACCAAGCTCATTTGTTTCTCGGATGACCTCGATGGCATGCGCAAAATTCCGGACAATGTGCCGGATCGTGCAGTCCTTGAGCCATCGCTGCAGCTGCCTTTGTCAGCAGTGCCGAACCCGTTTGGCGGTGACTTCAAGAGCTTTGCCGACCACAACAACACTATGTTGTGCCGCTTCCTCGACACTTTCGGCTTTGACTATGAATTTGCCAGTGCGACTGACTATTACAAGTCCGGCCGTTTTGACGAAGTGCTGTTGCGTGCCGTAGAGCGTTACGACGACATTATGGCCGTCATGCTGCCGACACTGGGTGAAGAGCGCCGCGCTACTTACAGCCCGTTCCTGCCAATCTCCCCGTCCACCGGTCGGGTCCTTTACGTACCGATGAAAAAGGTTGACGCGAAAGCCGGCACCATCACATTTGACGATGAAAACGGCGTGGAAACAACACTGCCGGTCACCGGTGGCAATGTGAAGCTACAGTGGAAGCCGGATTTCGGTATGCGCTGGGCAGCCCTTGGCGTTGACTTTGAAATGTTTGGTAAAGACCACCAGACCAACCAGACAATCTATGACAAGATTTGTGAAATTCTTGGCGGCCGCGCGCCTGAACATTTCGTTTATGAGCTGTTCCTCGACGATCTTGGTCAGAAGATTTCCAAGTCAAAAGGCAATGGTATCAGCATTGATGAATGGCTGACCTATGCACCGACCGAAAGCCTCGGCCTGTACATGTTCCAGAAGCCGAGAACAGCGAAAAAACTGTATTTCGACGTGATCCCGAAAGCCGTGGATGAATATTTCACCTATCTGGCAGCCTATGAGAAGCAAGATTGGGCAGCACGTCTGAACAATCCGGTCTGGCATCAACATTACGGCAATCCGCCAAAGGTTGACCTACCGGTGCCGTTTGCCATGTTGCTGAACCTTGTCAGTGCATCCAATGCGGAAAATGCCAGCACCTTGTGGGGCTTCATTTCCCGCTATGCACCGGGTGCGTCTCCGGCAACCCATCCGGAACTCAATGCTCTGGTGGAATATGCCATTCGCTACTTCAATGATTTCGTGAAGCCGAGCAAGAAATTCCGCGCACCGGATGAAGTTGAGCAGCAGGCTCTGCGCCATCTTGATCAGGCTCTCACTGCCCTGGAAACCGGTGCAGACGGCACCACAATCCAGAATGCTATTCTGGATGTTGCACGCGTTATCGAACGCTATCAGGATCACAATAAGAAGAGCCCTGACGGTGGCCCTGGTGTTTCGGTCTCGTTCTTCCAGATGCTCTATGAAGTGCTGATCGGACAGGAACGCGGCCCGCGCTTCGGTTCATTCGTCGCACTTTACGGCATTGATGAAACACGCGGCCTGATTGCGGAAGCGCTCAAGCGCGCCTGAGACTTCAAATAAAAAAGAAAAAGCCGCGTTTCTCAGAAACGCGGCTTTTTTTGTATTTATTGTTGTGGTGCCGGTGGAAACGGCAAATCCGGTGCGGCCGGTTGTGCTGGCACCGCCTGTTCAGGTGCAGCATTATCCTGCGGGAACAGTGGTGTCATTGTCTCCGGCGCAGTACCGGAAGGCTCAGGCATTGCAGTCACAGGTTTGCGACCAAAAACACCGAGCAACATTTTCTCAGCCTGTGTCTGACTGTCAGCATATTGACCGCCAAATGTCGCTCTCGCCCAGCCATTTTCAACAAGCCAGCGGGCAACGTCAGTTCCGGCCAAGGTACAGCTGGTACGGATCAGTTCCTCTTGCGGATCAGTGCCTTGCAGATCACAACTGATCGCACGCCCGCGCAACCATGAGCGGAATGCAGTGCGTGCCTGCATACCGCATTGCCAGACATCGCCGTTAATATCGGCACAAGCGGCATCCGGCTCAACAATATCAATACCGTTCAGCTCAATCGTGCGGTTACCGACAGCAAGCCTGCCTGCGGCCAAAGCCACAGGGCGGTAAAACAAGCCGCCTTCTGCGGCCTTATCTTCAGGGGCAGGTGCGGGTTCAGGCTTTTCCTGCACCGGCGATGCCAGACCCAACTCACTCAATGGCGGGCGTGGTTCCACACGCTCCAGCGGCTGATCCTGCAATGCGCCCGATGCATCCGGCAAAGGATTATCCGTGTGCGGCTCTTCATTCGCGAGTGTGCCGGACGACAGTCTTTCCGGAGGCATATCTTCCGGCAGATCAAAATTCTCAACAACAATAGCTGTATCGCTATTACCGGCATCATGATCAAGTGCGCCATAAAATGGTGCAACATAGGCAGCGAACAGGGTTGCTCCAACACCAAAGGCGAGGATCGGCGGCAAAATTGTACGAAGGGTCGCCGGTTTACGCATACTTACTCCTGTTTATCGTCCTGCTTTATGTGCTGCGCGTTATAGAACACCTTCAGTTATAGCATTTGCGAGCCAAAAGTGCGAAGCGGTTTTGCGTCGGATAATGCGTAAAAACAAACAGTTACAGCGGTTCCAACGATTCAGTCTTAACTGGAACCGCTGTAATAGTGAAACGTTGAAACCATTCTATGTTTTTTGCTCAATTTAGTCCGGTAAATACTTCACATTTTTGGGAATGCGCTCAGAGTATTTTTCGCCACCCAGCAATTGCGCGAATGTCATAACATCGATCTCTGTTACCTCAAGAATCTTCGCCAGAGACTCTGTGGATGGCCAGCGTGGTCTGCCATCTGAGGAAAAACGTTTGGATTTATTAAATGTCGTCGGGTCAAGACCGGCACGACGTGCCAGACCGGATGGCGTCAGTTGCGCCCGCTTTGCCACCATATCAATGGCTGACCAGAGTTCTTCATGGGTAAACATCAGCCCATCCCAAGGAATAAAATCCTTACTTTCGTAGCCTCTCCCTATATCAGAATATCAATAAAAACGAAAATGGCGCGGATATGTCCGCGCCATTATATGACTGTTGATAAAAATGAATGATCAGGCAGCCTTATCAGCAGGCTTATACGGATTGAAACGCTGATAGAAAGTTTCACCGCTTTCAGCCATATCTGTCAGAAGTTTCGGTGCCTTGAATTGTGCGCCGTAGTCCTTCTGCAGTTTCTTCGCCAGTTTGACAAATGCCTTGGCACCCATGCCGTCAATGTAAGACAAGGTACCACCGCTATAAGGTGCAAAACCGAAGGCAAGAATGGAGCCGACATCGGCCTCACGCGGATCAGTCACGATGCCCTCTTCCATCACACGGGCAGCTTCCAAGGCTATTGTGACGAGGAAACGCTGCTTGAGGGTTTCCACATTCACCTTGTCCGCATCCTGCTGCGGATAGAGCGTGGCAAGTTCCGGCCACAGATGTTTCTTGGCAGGCCTCGCCGGATAATCATAGAAGCCTTTGCCGTTCTTGCGGCCGAGGCGGTCATATTTATCCACCAGCGTATTGACCAGTTCGACATGGCGCGGATCAACGGCCTTGTCACCCAGATCAGCCAGCGTTGCCTTGAGAATTTTCTGCGACAGATCAATCGCTGTCTCATCATTGAGTGCCAGCGGCCCGACCGGCATACCGGCCATTTTAGCGGCATTTTCGATCATTACTGGCGGCACGCCTTCCACCAGCATATTATAGGCTTCAGACATATAACGCAGTACACAACGATTGACGTAGAAACCGCGGGTGTCATTGACGACAATCGGCGTTTTCTTGATGGCACGCACATAATCCAGTGCCGTTGCCAGCGCCTTTTCGCCCGTCTTTTTGCCCATAATCACTTCAACCAGCATCATCTTATCAACAGGTGAGAAGAAGTGCAGACCGATGAAGTTTTTCGGACGCTGCGAGACCTTGGCAAGACCGGTAATCGGCAGGGTTGAAGTATTGGATGCAAAAATTGCATTCTGCCCCAGCACAGCTTCTGCCTGTTCGGTTGCCGCCTGCTTGACACCGCGATCTTCAAAAACAGCTTCAATCACCAGATCGGCACCATCCAGCGCCGCATAATCGGCAGATGGCGTAATCAATGCCAGCAGCTTGTCTTTATCTTCTGCTGTCATCCGGCCTTTCTGCATCTCTTTAGCAATCAGATCGGCAGAATGGGCTTTGCCTTTTTCCGCTGCTTCCAGATTACGGTCGATCAGCACAACCGGAATACCGGCTTTGGCGGTGACATAAGCGATACCTGCGCCCATAAAACCGGCACCGATCACGCCGATTTTCTTAAATTTGGTTGGCTTGATACCTTCCGGACGACGTGCGCCCTTATTCAGCTCCTGCAAAGATACGAAAAGCGAGCGGATCATCGACTGCGCTTCTGTGGTCTGCAGAATATGCGTGAAATAGCGCTGTTCAATCTTCAGGCCGGTATCGAACGGCACCAGCAGACCTTCATAAACGCATTTGAGAATGGTCAGTGCTGCCGGATAATTGCCGGAAGTTTCGCGACGCAGAATAGCCGTTGCCGCAGGCCAGAGATTGGCACCGGCTGCGGAATAAATCGCACCACCCGGCAGTTTAAAGCCCTTCTCATCCCAAGGCTGCACCGGTTTCAGCCCGTTACGGATCATTTTCTTGGCGGTTTCCACCAGCTTCTTCGCCGGAGCCACCTCATGCACCAGCCCCATGCCTTTGGCGCGGGCAGCAGTCAGGCTAGAACCGGTGGTCATCATCTGCAGGGCATCCTGCTGGTTGACCAGACGCGGCACGCGCTGCGTACCACCGGCACCGGGGAACAGGCCAACTTTAACTTCCGGCAGCGCCAGTTTCACGCCTTCCGCATCGGAAACCACACGGCCATGACAAGCCAGCGACAGTTCCAGCGCACCGCCCATGCAGGTACCGTTGATTGCTGAGACCCAAGGTTTGCCGCAGGTTTCCAGCTTACGATACAGGCCGGTCATTCGACCGACATTGTCAAACAGGTTCTGGACAGCTTTGTCAGCATCCTGCTTCTGCTCTTTTTTGAAACGCGCCAGCATTTCCTGCATCATGGTGAGGTCGGCACCACCAGAGAATGTATCCTTGCCGGACGTAATCACCGCGCCTTTAATCGTGCCATCTGCCACAACCTGATCGATAATCTTGTCGAGTTCGGTCAGCACCTCTTCGGTCAGCACGTTCATGCTTTTGTCAGGCATATTCCATGTGACAACTGCAATACCGTCTGCACCGGTTTCAACTTTGAAATTCTTGTAATTTGTCATTGGACTACCCTCCCTCACACACGCTCAATGATGGTTGCCGTGCCCATACCCGCACCGATACACAGGGTAACCAGTGCTGTATTGAGATCACGCCGCTCCAGCTCATCAAGCACAGTGCCGAGAATGATTGCACCGGTTGCGCCCAGAGGATGCCCCATGGCAATCGCGCCGCCATTTACATTGATTTTGTTGTGAGGAATATTGAAAGCCTGCATATAGCGCAGCACCACAGCCGCGAAAGCTTCATTCAGCTCGAACAGATCAATATCCGAGAGCTTCATCTTGGCGCGATCCAGCAGTTTCTCTGTCACATCCACAGGGCCGGTCAGCATCAATGCCGGCTCAGAGCCGATATTGGTGAAGGCACGGATGCGGGCGCGTGGTTTAATGTCGAGCATTTTACCTGCGCGCTTGGAGCCGACCAGCACCCCTGCAGCACCGTCGACAATCCCTGAGGAGTTACCGGCATGATGCACGTGATTAATGGTTTCAACTTCAGGATGCGCCTGAATACCGACAGCATTAAAGCCGCCCATTTCTCCCGGCATCACGAAAGACGGATTAAGGCCGGAAAGCGCCGCCAGATCGGTGGTCGGGCGCATATGCTCGTCATGGTCAAGAATGGTCAGGCCATTGATATCCTTGATAGAAATGACCGAGTTTTTGAAGTAGCCATTTTTCCAGCTCTCACCCGCACGGCGCTGGCTTTCCACCGCATAAGCATCCACATCCTCACGGGAGAAGCCATATTTGGTGGCGATCAGATCAGCGGATACGCCCTGCGGCATGAACCAACCCGGAAACCCCACCGACGGGTCCATATACCAAGCGCCACCGGACATCCCCATACCGACACGGGACATGCTTTCCACACCACCGGCAATCACCAGCTCATCAGTACCACCGGCAATCTTGGCCGCAGCGAGGTTAACCGCATCCAGACCGGAGGCGCAGAAACGCGAAATCTGCATGCCGGGTGCTTTAAAATCATATCCGGCTTCAAAAGCGCTTGACCGCGGAATAACAGCACCAGCTTCACCGACAGGGTCAACACAGCCGAAGATAATGTCATCGACTTTGGCAGTATCAATACCGTTGCGATCACGCAGAGCTTCCAGCACTTTGGCACCAAGGCGCACCGCAGGCACTTCGTGAAGACTCCCGTCTTTCTTACCGCGACCGCGCGGAGTGCGCACATGATCATAAATAAAAGCGTCTGTCATAGTTCATTTAACTCCCAAACTTTATAAGCCTTTAAAAACACGCTGTTGAGCGGTTCTTAGAAGGCATCTTCCGGCAGTGTCATCAGTGTGTCGGCACCGGTCTGAATGCGCGCTAAACGCACCTGCGTTTCCGGCATAATACGCTCCATATAGAAACGGGCTGTGACAAGCTTCGTTTCATAATAGGCTTTGTCACCATCACCGGCATTCAGCTTCGCCTGTGCGGCCTTGACCATTTTCGCCCACATATAGCCAAAGGCGACCAGACCAAAGAGATGCATGTAGTCTGTCGAGGCAGCACCGGCATTATCAGGGTTGGCCATCGCGTTTTGCATCAGCCACATGGATGCGCCCTGCAAATCATTCAGGCCTTTTTTCAGATGTTTTGTGTAAAAAGACAGCGCTTCATCTGCGCGGTTTTCTTCACAGAAATCACCGATTTCTTTGAAATAGGCCATCAATGCACGGCCGCCATTGGCAGGCAGTTTGCGCCCCACCAGATCCAGCGCCTGAATACCATTAGCACCCTCATAGATCATAGTGATACGGGCGTCGCGCACATATTGGCTCATACCGTTTTCTTCAATATAGCCGTGACCGCCAAACACCTGCTGCGCCATCACAGCATGATCAAAGCCCTTATCGGTCAGCACACCTTTCAGCACCGGCGTCAGCAGACCAACATGATCATCGGCTAATTCGCGGACAGCTTCATCACCACTGTAATGGGCAATATCAGACTGCAAAGCGGTAGACAGTAACAGCGCACGGCCTGCTTCATTAAACGCACGGATGGTCAGAAGCGAACGGCGGATATCCGGATGCACGATGATAGGATCAGCCTTTTTATCCGGATAGGCGGCACCAGTCAGCGCACGTCCCTGCAAACGCTCGCGGGCATAGTCAGCGGCATTCTGATAGGCAGTTTCGGCAATCGACAGACCCTGCAATGCCACGCCAAGACGCGCTTCATTCATCATGGTGAACATGGCACGCAAGCCTTTGTTTTCACCACCGATCAGAAAGCCGGTTGCCTCATCATAATTCATCACGCAGGTTGAGTTGCCGTGAATGCCCATCTTTTCTTCAATAGAGCCGCAAGCCACGCCATTGCGTGTGCCCGCCTCGCCATTAGCATCAAGATTGAATTTCGGCACGATAAACAGCGAAATACCTTTATTACCTTCCGGTGCGCCTTCAATACGTGCCAGCACCAGATGGATAATATTATCGGTCATGCCATGCTCACCGGCAGAGATAAAAATCTTCGAACCGGAAATTTTGTAGGAGCCATCCGCCTGCAGCACAGCCTTAGTGCGCAGCAAACCTAAATCCGTACCGCAATGCGGCTCGGTGAGATTCATGGTGCCGGACCAGCGACCTTCGATCATCTTCGGCAGATAAGTCTGTTTCTGCTCGTCTGTACCATGGGTGATAATCGCGGCAATCGCGCCCTGAGTCAGCCCCGGATACATCATCAGTGCCATATTGGCGGATGACATATATTCCCCTACCGCGGCATGTAGCAGATATGGCAGTCCCTGCCCGCCGAATTCTTCCGGTGCGGCAAGACCAACCCAGCCACCGGCACAATATTGATCATAGGCTTCCTTAAAACCCTGTGGCACCTTAACGGAAGCATCCGGCAGGCGCTCGCAACCTTCACGGTCACCGCTATAATTGACAGGGAACAGAGTTTGCTCGGCGAGCTTTGCGCCTTCCTGCAAAATAGCCTCAACAGTGTCGCTGCTCATTTCCGCATAGGACGGCAAATCATTGCGGCTCTGTACGCCCAAGACGTCATTGAGAATAAATTGCGTATCCCGAACCGGCGCGCGATAGACTGGCATGCACTTCCTCCAAGTTTGACGACGGCAGAACACTGCTCTGCCGGTATCGGATGAAGGCGTCTGAAACATCAGGCGCACTTATCCGCATGTTGCCTCATTCAAACATTCAGAACACAGACTGAGCCGTATTCTGTGGTGCCGTTCTCTTCTCTGTCATAAAAAGCCTGCTACTGCTGACCATCCCCTCTCCAGCTGGCCGCACACTGCTCCTGCTTATCAAAATACAACCTATCACCTTATGTGGCTATATTATGCGTATTTCCGCAAGAACGGACCTTAATATGACACCTCAGATGAAAATCCGGTACCTTTATCATACAGCCTAGTAAATTTTGACGTTTGCGTAAACGTCAAAATCAATCAATGCACCTAAATTTTACTGAAAAGTATTTTGAACTTGAGGAATAAACGGCTGCACTTCAAAAAATGCAGATTTACAGGCTCGCCCCGCTCTTCGACAGGAAACGATTCCCAATCTGCAGTCATTCCGCCGGTAAGCATGCACAACTCATGCAGGTAAAAGGACAGTCGGGCTTAAAAAATGATGTATTTATGCAACAACCGAACCCTTGAAACCGAGGAACTTGTTGGTCGGCTATGACTAAAGATTTTTTCTCGTTTTCACTTTACTCAATGAGTGAATAATTTAACATTTTGATTTTCCTTTAATAATTCAGTTTCAAAATGTTAACTCGATTAAGATTCTGAAAAACAAAGATATTTTAGCAAATCCGCAAATAAAGATTAACCAATTCTAAACTTAGTTTTATAGCTGGTCATTAATTTTTATCACGCTATTGTCAGTTCAAATTTCTAACTCACGGATACTAGATATGAAGAAAATCGCAGCTCTTCTCGCAATGACCGTACTGTCCGGTCAGGCTTTCGCCGCAGACGCAATCGTTTCTGCTCCAGAACCAGCACCGGTTCAGGATATTGCTACTTTTAACTGGTCTGGCGCTTATATCGGTGCGCATGCCGGTTATGGCTGGGGTCGTTCGCACGACGTAAACAATCCAGATGCAAAAGAACAGAAGACCAAAGGTGGTTTCGGTGGTCTGCAGGCTGGTTACAACTGGCAGTTCGACAACAATGTCGTTCTCGGTGCTGAAGCTGACGTTTCTTTCGGTTCGGTCAAAAAGAACTGGGGTGGTGCCAACGTAAATGACCCTTATTATGGTTCTGATAAACTCAGCACCAATGGTACAGTTCGTGCACGTCTTGGCTATGCAGCAGACCGCTTTTTGCCATTCATCACTGGTGGTCTGGCATGGGGTCAAACTAAATACTCACTTGGCTGTGATAGCGCCCGCGTAAGTGCCACTATTGGTAATTGCTGGTCCAAGCCTGCATTTGAAACATCTGAAAAGAAAACCGTTGTTGGCTGGACTGCCGGTGCTGGCCTTGAATACGCAGTAACAGACAACTGGACAATTAAGACTGAATACCTTCACAAAAACTTTGGTAAGAACCGCGTCAATGTAATCGACCCGAACATTGTTGGTACTCCAAAAGAATGGAAGAATGACCGTAACTTCAAAACATCGGTTAACGAAGTTCGCATCGGCGTAAACTACAAGTTCTAATCGCTTGATCTGTTAAAGATTACGATACGGATCGGAAACCCTGTCTTGTCTCAAGGCAGGGTTTTTTCTTTATTTGCATTTTTCTCAATATCGCTGAAAAATTATAAAGATGTCATGCAGACTTAGAAAACAAGCGTATTAAATCTACTTTTCGCTGCACACCTCTTCTTAAAAAGAGGCTCGATTTCATGTTCATCCAATATAAAATTAATAATTAACTCTAAAGTTAACCGCTTATTTACCACGTTTCGACAAAATTGTGATCACGGCAAAATCTGTGTTTCGTGTGATTTCTCAACGTCACCCAAACAAAAAAGTTTTGCTTCAGCGCCTGCATCATCTGCCGGCGGAAAGCAAAATGAATGATCTGACCGGCCTCCACTCCCATGGCGGCACAGTTTGAAGGTGAAAACGGCGATGAATAACCAGCGGTCTCCTCTCGATAATCTCAATCTGCGTCGTGAACGCCGCCCGCTTGCATCGCTTGATGAGTTAAACCGCACCTTGTCAGCGCTTGAAGATCACCTGCGTAAAAGACAAGAACCGGAAAACCATCAGCATTCCCGTTCAGAGCTTTCAGAGACCGCTACAGCCGATGCGTTGGAATTTCTGCGTCAAGAAACGCCGGTTCAGCAACAACCACGCCAGCAGCAACCCGTTGCGGACGACCATCCGCATAAAGAAGCGCTGTCCGCTATTGCCGATGAATTGCAGCGCCTGCGTGCCCGCACTGAACTAAGACATGCTGCCTCAATCAATGAAAAAATGCATATGGCTGATGCTCCACGTCAGAATGTAACAGCGCGAGTTTCTGCTGCTGATCGCTTTATTGCCGGCACCAGCAATTTTACATCCCATCCTCAGCAAAGCCCGAATACCGATGCAATTATGCGCAGGGATTTTGATGAGCTGAAGCGGACTGTTGAAACACTGGCGCGTGAAGAATCCCTGCGTCGCATGAGCCATCGCTGGGATGCACTGGATGAGCGTTTTGACAATTTTGAACAACAGCAGTTTCAAAAATTAACGGCCACCCAGCCTGCTAATCTTGATCCTGCATTGGAAACCATCAGTGCACGTCTTGATGACCTGCGCCATGCCGTAGAGCAATTACCGGATAATCAGAGCCGTTCTCTGCGCCAGCTGGACGAACGTCTGGATGAAATCAGCCGCGCTATTCTCGCAACCAGTTACAGTCGTCAGCAACCTGAGCAGGAAAACGCCGTTTTTGAAGAGCTTGACCGCCGCTTTGCTGATCTGACCAACCACCTGGATGAACAGTATCGCACCAGTGCGCACAAAACCGCGCTGAATGACGACCGTTTTATTCAGGCGCTTGAAAGCCGTCTGGATCACATTACCCGTCAGGTTACAGAACAGACTGCGGCTTTACAGGCCGTTCCGGTTGCTGCCCCTCAGGCCGACCAGCAGCTGATGCGCAAT
Source organism: Hyphomicrobiales bacterium (assembly GCA_900470735.1). Lineage (GTDB taxonomy): Bacteria > Pseudomonadota > Alphaproteobacteria > Rhizobiales > Rhizobiaceae > Pseudochrobactrum. The sequence goes on from UCCC01000001.1 coordinate 579,887, forward strand.
CTTGAAAAACAGCTGAACTTCATTACCGAACAGCTGAGCAAGCCTGAATCTCTGGTGCCAGAACTGGCAGAAATCAAACCGCGCCTCGATGTCATTGAGCGCGCTATTGATATTAACCGCGATACCGTCCTCAGCGCTGCCCGTGAAGCCGCCGAGGAAGCCATTCGTCAGGTCGTTGATAAAGGCTCCGCCCGTGATACCGGCTTTGCCCGTCAGCTTGCGGATGATCTTAAGGCGCTGGAAGCGCTGACCCGCGAAACCGATGAGCGTAACAACCGCACTTTCAACCGCGTCCATGATACGCTGCTGAAAATTGCAGAGCGTCTCGGACAAATCGAGCAGGACAGCCTGCAGAAACCACCGCATGCAGAGGTTTCCCGTCCGGCCGTACAGCCTCAGCAAAGCAATACGGGTCGCTACAGCAACCAGTTCTCCATTCCGGAATGGGGTGCAGATGCGCCACAGACAACCGGCACGAAAGATCGCACTTTCTCAGCAACTTTGTCTCCTGCTGATGCAGCTATTGAAGCCGCACGTGCAGCCGTAAAATCTGCGGCTAATCCTGTCGCCGAGAAAGCGCTGTCGGAGGAAAGCATTGCCGCGCCTGAGAGTGGTGCACGCAAATCACTGCTGGGCGGCCTTGCACAAGCTGTTCGTCGCTCAAAACCGGACACTCAGACACCTGCTGCCACGGATGATTTTAAGATCGAAGCCAGTGATCTGCTGGAACTTGACACACAGGCAGCAGCAACACAGCCGGAAGTGAAAAACGAAGAAATCCGTGTTGATCAAACGCTTGCAGCTATGCCGGATCTCAATGCGATTATCCGCCGCGTGCGTGATGAACAGCGGAACCGTGGTTCGGATCAATCGCCGAGCACCGGAAAATCCGACCTGATCAGCGCTGCCCGCCGCGCTGCTCAAGCAGCTGCGGACGAAACCGGCCGCATTCGTGATCAGGAACAAACCGAAGGTGACCTGAACGAAGATATCACTTCCGATGAAAATCGCGTCGCAGCAGCGGATAAACCAAAACGCTCGCTGCGTAAGCCGCTTTTGCTGGCTTTAGGTGCTGTTATCATTGCAGCAACCGGCCTGCAGCTCGGTAATACCTATCTGAATGATAATAAAGAAACCGCTGCGCCACAGGCTGCGGATGCTTCCAACATCAAAACCGCAGCAATCAGCACAAAGCCGGCAACAGAAGAAGAAGTCAAAGCCGCACTGCCAACTGTCAGCACGCTGGACAATGCAGGCTATCCTTCAGAACAGATTACCCCTTCCGTTCAGATCACCACTCTGAACCAGGGAACCGCGCCGGCGGATGCACAGCCACTTGGTGCCCGTGAATTCCCGACACAGCCTTTGTCATCCGCCAATCCTTTGGCCGGCAGCACACAGGCCATTATTAAGCCGGTAACAATCAACCAGCCATCCGTTGCTCCGGCAATACAGCCAATGCCTGAAGCACTGGACAGCACGCCTGCACAAGCAAATCCGGTTAAAGCAGACGCCCCTGACAAGCTGTCTGCCATTCCTGCTATTGCTACAGAAGTCGGTCCGATTGCTTTGCGCAATGCTGCTGAAGCCGGTGATGCACGCGCATTATATGAAATCGGCTTGCGTTATACAGATGGCTCAGGCGTAACCAGCGATTACACGGAAGCTGCCAAATGGTACGCGCTTTCGGCAGAGCGGGGTTTTGCTCCGGCCCAATACCGCCTCGGTAACTTCAATGAAAAAGGCCTCGGCATGCCACGTGATGCAGCCAAGGCAACAAAATTCTATGAGCAGGCCGCTGCACAGGGCAATGCCAGCGCTATGCATAATCTTGCAGTTCTCTATGCGATGGGCCCTGCCGGACAAGTCAATAATGACAGTGCTGCGAAATGGTTCTTTAAAGCTGCAGAGCTAGGTGTGAAAGACAGCCAGTATAATCTTGGCATTCTGACAGCCAAAGGCTTGGGCCGTACACAGAGTCTTGAAGAAAGCTACAAATGGTTTGCACTGGCCGCTGAAGCCGGTGACGCAGATGCAGCAGAAAAGCGTGATCAGGTTGCGAAATCACTCAAGCCTGAGCAGCTGGAGCGTGCCGTCAATCTGACCAAGCTCTGGAAGCCAAAAGATATGATCGAAGATGCCAACTCTGTTCATATTCCGGATGCATGGACAGATGAGAAAACTATGCCAACCGCGTCCGTGGATATGAAAAAAGCCATCCGCAATATCCAGCTGATCTTGCAGAAAAATGGTTATGATGCAGGTAGTGCCGATGGTGTGATGGGTTCAAAAACCCGTCAGGCAATTGCAGCTTTCCAAAAATCTAACGGTATGAAACCAACCGGTGAAGTTGACCAGCCGCTCGTCGAAGCATTGCTTGCCCGTAACAGCTGATTTACTTAACAAGTAATAGTCCAATGCCCTGTCGCATATTATGCGGCAGGGCATTTTTGTTTGACAATACAGCCAAAATTGCGACCTAACTGCAACAGTTGGCGATACAATTCATCAGTGCGCATCGGCCTGCGACTTTCGCATCATATTATGCATAGCGATGATTTGACTTCATTACGCTAAAGGCGCAGAAAATTAACAGTTTTTTGCAACAATTGATCTGTTGTATGCAAAAGCGTCATCAGAGCGATTAACGTTCAGATCCGATCACAGCGCTTATTTTCAACCTTTTGAACAGGCGCATCGTCTGGTTTTCAGACAAGTTCAATCTGAATGCGACATCCTCTGAGAATGGGATAATTTTCAGGTTTGGCGTCGCGAATGATGTTCAGACACATAATTCTGTCAGCTCACTTATAATAACTGTCTTGTGCCATCGAAAAGCTGCAAAGTCTGCTGATAGGCTCAGGCAAGGAAATTCGGGAGCATTCTGCGGGATCAATGCTAAAAACCATAAGTCTGGTTTAAAGAATTTTGTGTACCTGCAGTATTATAGTAGCGGTAACGGAACGTGGGTATTTATCTGCCAATAGCGGAAATTTCAGTCAACATGCTGGTTCTTCTCGGCATGGGGGCGGCTGTTGGCTTTTTATCCGGTCTGTTCGGTGTTGGTGGTGGCTTTCTGATTACGCCTCTGTTGATCTTCTACAATATCCCGCCTGCTATTGCTGTTGCGACCGGTGCCAATCAGGTTATTGCCTCATCCGTATCCGGCGCTCTGTCGCATTTCAAACGACGCACACTGGATATTAAACTCGGCATATTGCTGGTGATCGGCGGTCTGGCAGGCTCGCTGATTGGTATTTATCTGTTTTCCCTGTTGCGCGATCTTGGTCAGCTCGATCTGATCATTTCCCTGCTGTATGTTGTGTTGCTCGGTTCAGTGGGCGGTCTGATGGCCGTTGAAAGCTGGCGCACATTACGCCGCAGCAAGGGCAATGCAGTTCCGGAGGTACGTCGCCCCGGTCAGCATAACTGGATTCACCGCATGCCGTTTAAAGCGCGTTTCCGCGCTTCGATGATCTATGTCAGTATCATTCCGGTGTTGGGCATTGGGTTTGTCATCGGCATTCTCTCATCGGTCATGGGTGTTGGCGGCGGCTTCATTATGGTACCTGCGCTGATTTATCTGCTGCGCGTACCGACCAATGTCGTTGTTGGCACCTCACTGTTTCAGATCACTTTCGTAACTGCTTTCACGACCGTAATGCAGGCAACCAACAACCACACGGTTGATATTGTGCTCGCCTTTTTGCTGATGGTCGGCGGCGTGATCGGTGCTCAATATGGCGCACGTGCAGGGCGCAAATTGCGCGGCGAACAATTACGTATGCTGTTGGCACTGCTGGTGCTGGCTGTTGCTCTGCGTCTGGCTTTCGGTCTGTTCATCCAGCCGGATAATCTTTTCTCAATCGGCTTCGCGGATGAGTAAGATGAAGACACATTTCGCGAAAACCCTGTTTGCAACTCTCCTGCTCTCTGCATTCTTCCCTTTGCAGAGCGGCGACACTGCTCCGCGCAAAAAAGACCGCGGACAGGAAATACCGGCGGTCAATGCGCTTCAGGAACCGCAACAACTGCCGGAAACCATCGAGATTGGCCTTTCGACAGAAACAATCGCGATTGCCTCGAATTTCAACGGGACTAATCTGACCATTTTTGGCGCGCTGGACAATGCTGATCCGCTGATCCGCAGACAGGCACGTTATGATATTATTGTGGTTCTGGAAGGCCCGCAGCGCAATCTGGTGATCCGTGAAAAGTCCCGCTATCTGGGTGTATGGGTGAACGCCGATTCCGAGACATTCCAGTCGGTGCCGCTCTCTTACTCACTGGCATCCACGCGACCATTGCAGGACATTACAGACGAACGCACCTATCGCCAGCTATCTCTCGGCGTCAATTATTTTTCCATGACACCGGAATACGGCACCTTAACCGATCCGAACACTATTCGCTTTGCTCAGGAATTGCGCAATCTGAAAAGTCATCAGGGAATTTACACGCAAAATGTCGGTTCTGTGGAGTTTGTTTCACAGACCCTTTTTCGTGCGACACTGGCATTATCCGCGAATGTGCCGGTTGGCCGGCATAAAGCCCGCGCGCTCTTATTCCGCCACGGCGTGTTTATCGGTGAAGCCAACAGCCACTTGAACATTGTGAAAGCCGGTCTGGAGCAACAAGTCTACGAGGCTGCGCATCAGTATAGTCTGGCCTATGGTTTATTCGCTGTATTTCTTGCAGGCCTGACAGGTTGGATCGGACAGTTACTGTTCCGCAAGGACTAAAAGCAATCAAAGCTTTTGTGCAATAAAAACATAGCCATCAAGATATTCACCGCGATCAAGACGCAAGGGAATATGCTGATAATCCAGCACATTGAAACGGCTGACCTGTAAAAGATTTTGAATATATCGGGCAGAATGCGTGAAACGTAAGGAAGGTTGTAAAATCATATCTTCACATGAACCGTCTGAATCCTGCATATCAGGACGGTCATGCGTTTCCACCGAGAAGGCAAACACCCCTCCTCTCCGCAAACATTCTGCAGCCAGAGCAAACGCCCGTTCCAGTTGCCCGATATAAATGAACACATCGGCGGCAAGGATCATATCCGGTTGCGGCAGCGCATCGTCCACCAATATCGCCTTGCTGCACAGATTGACATCAGCCTTAATCAGGCGCGTGTAAATCTGTTTTTCCTCTGCCTTTTTCAGCATCGCTTCTGACAGATCTGCGCCGCTCAGCAGACCACTGCGCTGATGAATTTCATCACCCATCAAACCAGTGCCGCAGCCCAGATCCAGCACGTGCTGATAAGTGCGTTCCGGAAAGTGTCTGGTAATCAGTTCTGCCAGTTTTTGCGGCCCGCAATAATGCAGCTTATCAACCAGCGACTCTTCAAAATTCGGCGCATAGGCATCAAACAGGGCTTCGATATAAGCAGGCGGCGCAGCATCCGGTGTCTCTGCCAAACCGCATTGTGCAAGCTTCAATGCAACACCAAAGCGATCTTCAGGATCCAGCTTAAGCAATTGTCGCCACAGCGTAACCGCTTCTGCAAGCTCACCGGCATTTTCATGCATTTCGCTCAGCATAAACATGCCGGCGGGCCACTGTAAAAACTGAGACTTCAGATAATCAAGCGATTGGCGCATCAGGTCAGCTGCTGCGGAGTGATCTCCCGCCTCAGACATCATGACCGCATAGTGAGCTCGGCGATCCGCGATCAGATCACCAGATGAAAAAAATGCCCGCGCCATTCTTACCGCATTTGTTGCAGAGCACGCGATATGCAGTGATGCGCGGAATTTGACAAGATATTTTTTAACAGATCAGCATTTTGATACACATTTTATGCCGATTTTATCCGGATAAAATGTCTGCATGGCCGGTCTATTGTACGACCTTAACGCGGATCGCGTAAATATCGACGCTTTTACCGGAACCATTAATGTCGCTGGCAACAATGATGCGTCCTGCACTATTGGCAGATGACACTTCCGGAACCTCGAGATCAAACAGCAAGCTGCTTTGCTGATCGGTCACATCATATCGTTTACGGCCGCAATCGCCCAATGTTCCCAAGTCACAGCTCACGGACATCTGTACTGTGCCACCGTCGTCGCTACGGACCATGACTTCAAAAGTAGCCTGTTTACCCTCGATCTGATCCAGCACACCCTGCCCGATGTCGAAACTGGCTGTATCATGAGCAGTCGGTGATTTAACCCGCACATAACGGGACATACCTGAACCGGCAATTTCCGCAGTTGCCTGCCCCTGAACCGACATCCGGTTTGGCTGTTCAGGTGTAAAGATTGTTATCCAGTCTTTGCTGTCCGCTTCATTGCCCTGCATTACCGGCGCGATATTACCAGGCAGAGAATGACTATTATTGCTCACGGGGCCAACAGTTACAAAACTATTATAAACTGACCAGCCTATCAAACCTGCAGTCAGCAAAAATGCCAAAGGTAGCCCGAGAGAAATGAGGCGGGATTTTTTACGTTTTTTGCGTGCAACAGGCTGCGCAATATCCGGCTCATAGCCAAGATCAGGTTCTGCCTTTGCTTTGCCGCGACGCTTGCGCGGAGCATCGGGCTGCGCCCGCATTTCTGTGCGATCCAGTTCAGGAGCGCCGAGACCGCCATCATAATGCGGCGCGGAAACAGGTTGTTCTGCGGGGACAGGGCTCACAGGTTGACGCATTTCCTGCTCAATCTGTGAGATTGCAGCTTTCAGCTTTTCGCGACGTTCCGCGCGTTGCTGATCAGAAAGCTGAGTATTCGCAGCCATAGCGCGCTCATGCGCACTCCAAACGGATTCATAAATCCGCTGGCGCATTGCCGGATCAGATGAATCCGCTTTGGTCAAAGCGTTGCGAATTGCACTTTCGATGCCCTGCAAAATTGTCCCTTCCTGTCACCCTCGCATGTCCCTGCGCCAGTATTTATGCATAAAATAGCAGATATACGCATTAACTGATTTTTAAAGCTTATAAAATCCCATCTGTCGCTGTAGCGCTAAAAAGATTGTATACGATCTTAACATATTGTTCCACAAAGACTATTTTCATAAAAATACCATTTTACAGTCTATGTCGGTTATTTTATGGCTCTTGCCCCCCTCAAAATGCATAAAATCTGCACTTTAAGTATCCCACAATAAATATCGCATATGAGTCAAGCCGCAAAGTTCTCATCCTTAAATTCATTGTACCGACATTTTATCTTTGACAGCGCACCACCTTTACCACCAATATACATTTTACGTTAACGTCAATTTACGGGACTGTGAAATGGCTCTACCGGATATCCTCAAAAACCACCTGCGCTTGCCAGCAATCGGTGCACCACTATTTATCATTGCCAATCCGGCTCTGGTGATCGAACAATGTAAAAGCGGCATTATCGGTGCTTTTCCTGCTCTCAATGCCCGTACGCCTGAGCAACTGGACGAATGGCTGGCTCAAATTACAGAGGAACTGCAAAACTATAATCAGCAGCATCCTACCCGGCCAGCCGCACCTTTTGCCGTCAATCAGATAGTCCACCGCTCCAATTTACGCCTGCAGCAAGATCTGGAACTCTGCATCAAATATAAAGTGCCGGTCGTTATTTCATCGCTTGGCGCTGTGCCCGAGGTAAATGCAGCCATCCATTCCTATGGCGGTATTGTGCTTCACGATGTGATCAACAACCGCCACGCCAATTCCGCGATCCGCAAAGGCGCAGACGGATTGATCGCCGTAGCAGCCGGTGCCGGTGGCCATGCAGGCACGCTGTCACCTTTTGCTTTAATGGCCGAAATTCGCGAATGGTTTGACGGCCCGGTCGCCCTTTCCGGCGCTATTTCCAGTGGCAGCGCCATTCTGGCAGCGCAGGCAATGGGTGCAGACCTTGCTTATATCGGCTCGCCTTTTATCGCGACCAAAGAAGCCAATGCTGTAGATGCTTACAAAGAGATGATTGTGCACTCCAGCGCCAAGGACATCGTCTACTCCAACTACTTTACGGGTATTCACGGCAATTATCTGCGCCAGTCGATTGAAGCAACGGGAATGGATCCCGATCATCTGCCGGAAGCAGATCCGAGCAAGATGGATTTCCAAAAAGCCACAACCGGCGCAAAGGCATGGAAGGACATCTGGGGTTGTGGTCAGGGGATCGGAGCGGTTAAAGAAATTTTGTCTGCCGGACAGCTGGCTGAACGCTGGATTGAGCAGTACAAAGCTGCGAAATCAACGCTTTGCGCATCCTGAATTTACAGATCAGATGCAATTAATATATTCACTTATCTGAGAGAATATAGTTCATATACTTGTTCTTTCAGGGAAAGAATAATAAATTGCAGAACAGGTCAGAAAGCACGCCTTTCTATTTTTGCGCCTTGCAAACAAGTCGGGATTTCGTTATCACGCGCCCGGACAGATTGCTTTATTAAAGCTCTGACCTGAGGGAATAAATGTCCCTGCCGCTTTAGCTCAGTTGGTAGAGCACATCATTCGTAATGATGGGGTCACGTGTTCGAGTCACGTAAGCGGCACCATAAAACGCGGCATCACCTCAACTACGATTATGACGTCACAAAACTCGCATAGCCGTCGCCGATCGTTTTGTTGAGAAAGCGCGAATACTGATCATAGGCCTGATCTGCGGGTGTGATACGTCCAAAAACCGGTGCTTCAAAAACCTTCATCGGAACAAGCACCAAAGGCACGGATACCGGTGTCAATTGCGCCCCCTGCCCTGCACGCAAGGTCGTCAGAATACCATACATTTCACCAGCAATGCTTGGACGCGAAAGAACAGCCATCCGGTACTGGCCGGACGTATTGGTCACAAGATAAACATGTCCAGAAAGATGCGGGACAGAAACACAGCCGCGCTGTGAAAATGATACATCGGTACGCTCACGTTCTTCGAATTTGAGATGCGCGTTCTCAGAGTCCCAGACAATATCCGTGCAGTAAGCAAAAATATCGCCATGATTACCGAAAGAAGGGCGAAGCGTGAGGAATGTCCCCTCTAACCATGAAACGGCAGCTCGCGAATAAGATCCAAGCTCTTCTGCTGCATGTCCGTTGGAAGCGACAGGTTTCGGCTTTTCTGTCTCCGTCTGATCGCGCAGTTCAAACCCCATAGCCTGCTCAAGCCGGATGATAGTAGCGAGTGTAAAAGGGCGATGCCCTGACAGTGCCTTTTCAAGTGTCGACAGGCTGATACGCGCCTCATCCGCCAGATGCTGACGGGAAATTCTGCGGCGCGCAATCTCTTCACGCACACGTTCAGCGACACGGAGATTGAGTTGATCGGACAAAACCGCATCGTGTTGAGACATGTAAATTTCCTGAATCCGTACTTTCTTTCACAATTCCACACATAAGCGGAGCCTGCAAGGGGGCTTGCGGCAAACTACGGACAAAACTTGGCAAAGCTTACGCTGGCAGCAAACCAGCATTCCGGCGAAATTGTCTCCAATTATCCGACAGATACAGGAGCAACATCATGTCGCCCGCCATCAGACATTCCCGTAACAACGTACGTGCAGTCAGTCTCTCGCAATTCTGCAAACTCATCTGGTTTGTGAATATGCTGATCCTGCCAATTTTGGCCGTCGCTCTTTCACTGCTCAATATGGCTTCAGCCCGCGCTGAAACACCGGCCTATATGACACCCAATGCTGTACAAAGCGGCAGCCTGTTGCTGCAAAGCGGTGCAGCCGGTCAATATGTGGAAGCGCCACGCCTTGCCAGTGATTTCAACATTGATGTCAGCGGCCCTACCGCCCGCGCCCGCCTCAGTCAGGTTTTTGAAAACCCGACCAACAATTGGGTCGAAGGGCTCTATGTCTTTCCGCTGCCTGACGATAGTGCGGTCTATTCCCTGAAAATGATTGTCGGTGATCGCGTAATCGTTGCAGACATCAAGGAAAAAAAGGCCGCACGTGAAATCTATGAGAAAGCCAAGAGCGAAGGCAAAAAGGCAGCCCTCATTGAACAACAACGGCCGAACATTTTTACCAATGCGGTTGCAAATCTTGGTCCGAATGAAAAAGTCATCATCCAGATTGAATATCAGCAGGCAGTTCGTCTGAGCGATAATCGCTTTTCTCTGCGTGTGCCGCTCGTTGTTGCACCGCGCTATACCCCTGAAAACATTGAGCCGATTGTTGAAACAGCAGATATGCGGGGCGGCTGGGGACAGCAGAAACCAAAATCGACACAGGGCTCGGACAATGGTGCCATTGAAACGCCCCTCGTGATGCCGGGCGAAGATCGTATCAATCCGGTGACTATTACCGTCAATCTCAAAGCCGGTTTTCCTGCTACCGATATTAAAAGCCTGTATCATCCTGTCCGGATCGATCAGCAGAATGAGCAGACATCAAAGATCACTCTGGCTGGTGAGGCTGCGGCAGATCGTGACTTCGTCCTTGAATGGCAAGCGGCTGAATCCGAAATGCCCACTGTCGGCCTGTTCCGTGAACGCGTTGGCAATGATGATTATCTGCTGGCTTATGTGACTCCGCCGCTTGTCAAAAGCTCTGCAAATGCGTCGCGAGAGATCGTATTTGTTATCGATAATTCCGGCTCGATGGGCGGAACCTCGATGAGACAGGCCAAAGCCAGCCTTGATTATGCTCTCTCTCGTCTGAAACCTACAGACCGCTTCAATGTCATTCGTTTTGATGACACGCTGACCAAGTTTTTTGATGACTCTGTTCCCGCCACAGCACTCAACATTACCAATGCCCGCGACTATGTCGCCACACTGGAAGCGGTCGGCGGAACAGAAATGCTGCCGGCATTGCACGCAGCGCTTGATGACAGCCACCAAAAAGATGGTTTGCGCCAGATCGTGTTTCTGACCGATGGCGAGATCAGCAGTGAACGGCAAATGCTTGATGTGATTGCATCACGCCGTGACCGCTCTCGCCTCTTCATGGTTGGTATCGGCTCGGCTCCTAATACCTATCTGATGAACAAAGCATCTGAACTTGGCCGTGGCACCTTCACCCATATCGGCGCGGTGGAAGAAGTTAATGAACGCATGCGCGAACTGTTCGAAAAGCTCGAAAGCCCGATTGTCACCAATGTAAAAGCCAGCTTCTCGCAAGAAGGTATCAGCCTTACACCGGGGCTGCTTCCGGATCTTTATCAGGGTGAACCACTGGTGCTCGCTGCACGCACAAAACAGGTAAGCGGTACGATGACGATTGAAGGCACATTCGGAAACCGCCCATGGACAGTAACCCTGCCGCTCGATGCAGCCAGTCCGGCGGAAGGCATTTCCAAAATTTGGGCTCGCCGCAAGATCGACGATGCTGAAGTGGACATGAAACTCGGCAAGATTACAGCACTGGCAGCCGATACGCGTATCCTCAGCCTCGCACTGGAACATCATCTGGTAACACGTCTGACGAGCCTGGTTGCCGTCGACCAAACACCAAGCCGCCCTGCAAACGTCCCGCTCACCCGCGCAGATATTCCTTTGCAACTTCCGGCCGGATGGGATTTTGAGACATTGTTCGGTATTCGTGCAGATCGCAGTGTGCTTGATCATGCTGATGCAGGCAAAGAGCAGATCGTGGTTCGAAGCAAAAACCGCCCCGCCTCACCTGTCACTCCGGCAGCCACCATGCCGCTGCCACAAACCGCAACTCCGTCAATGCTGAATATGCTTCAGGGATTAAGCGTCATGTTCATCGGGTTTCTCATCTTCTGGTTGGCTCGTCGCAAGGAAAATGTATGATGGGTATCCTTATCATCCAAAATACCAAGGCAAAGGAGCGCACATGGTTGCGCTCCCCACTCCCCCTTTTATCGATTGCGGTGATAGCCTGCGGCCTTGTTCTTTTCGGCCAAGGGCTATTGATTCATGCCAAAGCCTTTGCGGCTCAAATCCTGCTTGAGCGCGCTTTTACCCAGAGTATTACCACAGGCGAACAGGTTAAACCGTGGGCATGGGCCGATATCTGGCCGGTAGCGCAGATTGAAGCACCGCGTCTGGCGGCGTCAGCAATTGCGCTGAATGGCGTAAGCGGACAGGCATTGGCTTTTGGCCCCGGCCATTTGCAGAACACACCCAAAGCCGGTGAAGCAGGAACGGCGGTTTATGCAGCTCATCGCGATACGCATTTTGCTTTTCTCAAAGATGTCAGACAAGACGACCTTATTCGGGTTACCCGCGACGACGGAAAAACATACACCTATCGCGCCACTAAAATGACCATCGCGCGTTGGGATGAGGCGCAAATTGATGTTCACGCAGCAGGCTCTCATCTGGTGCTGGCGACCTGCTACCCCTTTGATGCAGTTACGCAAGGTCCGCTGCGTTATCTCGTCTATGCGACCTTAGATAAGTGATTTCCGGTCACTGCAAGACCAACGCTCTGCCTGTTGAACCAACACGCCTTCTGATAAGTGGCTGATGCCCAGCAAGAACTGTGCATTTCAGAAGAAACCGTTACACCTCGGTACGGCAAAAAGCTTTTGATGCCGCTCTCTCTCAAGATTCCAAGTTTCTTCTATAAGCAAGTGACGAAATATTCAGTCGAAGTATTACAAAAGCAAGTATTCGCACGCGGGCAATTCAACAGAAAAGTGCCCTTCACAATGGTGCACGTCCATTCACAAAAGACGGCTTCCTTGAATTACTCATATATAACTACATGCTAAACAATGATTATCGGCACCTATACGTCCTTAAATCACACAAAAAAACACTAATATAAAAAAATAATTAGTTAATCATTGGTTAATCAATTCGAATCATGTAGTCCCCCCACAACAGGTGGGGGCCTAATCGAATATGTTTTAATTACCCGCGGATTTGCGTCCGCGGGTAATTGATTCTGCGCGCTTGTGTTTTTCGAAACACGGGCGGGCGGAGCGTTCGTTTACGTCCCGACTGATGTGCAAAAGCATAGGTTTAGGGACGAAATGAAACGGTTATTTACAGTGTTTTTCATGGCATTTTTCGCCATGTTTACCTCTCTGTCGGGCGCTCATGCACAAAGCACGACAGGCTGGACGCTTAACATTGATGCGAACAAGCCAAACCCTGTTACAGCAGGCACTTTAGTTAGTATTGCCGCTAAAATTGATAATAGCAGCAATAATAAACTACCTAAAACCACGGTTGAATTTATCATCCCTAAATCGAATGTTTTTGTTGGTACAACTGGTTTTGACCGTTGCACACCAAATTCCGCATCCGAAGCACCATTAGCCGAAGACCTTACGGTTATTTGTGATGTGCCTGAATTATTGCCATATGCTGAGACAAGCGGAACCATTCAAATTAAGCCACAAGAAAATGGCGTGGTTGATTTTGCTGGTATCGTTAAAGGTAATGGTTTTGACGAAGCTATAACAATTACAGTTGTAGAAGGTGCAGACCTTGCCTTGGATCTCAAGCTAGCTGAAACAACTGTCAGCGCTGGTAGCACAACGAAATTTACTGCTGAAATTACTAACAAAGGCCCGCATTCTTCGAAAGAGTCGGTCCTTACCTTTGCTGTCCCTGAAGGGCTGAAATTTAGCAAGTTGCCAAATGGCTGCGAAATTACACAGGGCAATGAAGTAAAATGCCATGTTGCTGAGATTGGTGTATCACAAACTATACCGTTAGAATTTACCGCACAGGTAACGACCGGCAATAAATCAGACATCGCTATTGCTCCAAAAATTACAGGTTCCAATCCTTTGGACCCTGATGAAACAAACAATCAAGCAACCGCAATCATAAACATTATTAAAGGAACGGATGTCAGCCTACGCAAAGACCTCTCACCGAGCAGTCCTCTTTTAGCTGGTCAGGATGTTGAATTTACTTTGACCCCGCAACTCGCGGGTTACGAGCCGACCAGCGCGCAGATTGTTGATGAGTTGCCGGTCAATTATGACAATGTGAGTTTGAGCTCCGTTATTCCGGCGGCATCTGGCTGGAAATGTAATGTCGATGGTCGAAAAGTAACATGTGACTATGCGGCAGTTGACGGCAGCAAGTATGAAACTCCGATTGTCATTAAAGCTAAAGCCGCTCAAGTCTCAGGCAATCAACGTGTTATCAATGAGGCCACCATTTCGTCGCCTGACGAATTGGATACCAATCATCATAACAATACCGCCACAGATGGCGGTGCTGATATTGTTGATCCTATCACGGATCTCAAAGCGCATAAATCCGGGCCGCCGAATGGCTTGCTGGTGGTTGGTAAAACTTACGAGTATGACTTGTTTGCCAGCAATGAGGGCAATGCTACATTCTCTGATGTGATTACGATCACTGATTTCTTACCTGTGGGTATGCGGGTGACGAAAGCTAATGGCACGGGCTGGAGTTGCCCTGTTTTGCCTGTTGAAGGTCCCGACGCTCTTATATGTACAAATAGCTCCCCCTTAGCAAAGGGTACTTCTACGTCTAAACTTAAGCTCACTGTAGAAATAACGGAAAAGGCCTCTACAGTTGCCGGAGAGATGGCGAATACGATGGAAGTGTCCTTTCCGAATTGGAGGGATATTGAACCAAAGGATCGTCAAGAAAACAACACTGATACGTTTGGCGGCACAGCAGGCGAACCTAGCACCAATGTACCATCGATCGCAGATTTAGCTGTTAAAAAATCCATTATAGCAAGTGATGTGATTACTGCTGGGGATGAAGTTGAATTTCAAATTAAAGTTTACAATAACGGCCCAGCAAAGGCGACAGGCGTCGTTGTTAGTGATCGTTTGGAAAATATCGTTGGCTCTAAAGAAGGCGGCAGTTTTGCTAATATTACGCCGGTAACACAGATTCCTGGCGCCAAGTGTACAATCACTGGCAGTGGCTATTATGCTGATCTCACATGTGAAATTCCTGAGCTTGAGGTCTGCGAAGACACGGGAGACACCTGCGGTACTATAAGCGTTAAAGTTCGCCAAGGTGCTGAAGGCAAACGTATTAATACGGCAAAAATTCATTCGACAAAAATCCCGGATAATAAGCCACACAATGATCAGTCGCAGGTTGAATATAATGTCGCCCCTCTGACTGATGTGACTGTTAAAAAGACAGTAGATGATAAAAATGCGCGTGCCGGGCAAAATCTGGTTTATATCATCACTGCTGAGGTGCCGAATACCGGTCTAAGCGCGGCTGAAAAGGTGACAATTACTGATGTCTTGCCACATGGTACACGCTTTATTAGTGCGAAACCTAGAGTAGGCAGATGCTTAAATGTACCTGCGCCTTCTACTTTAATTGATGATAAAAATGACAAGCTGATTTGCGAACTTGGCCGTATTGAGAATGGTTCTCAACGCGTTGTTGAGGTTATTGTTAAGCCAACAAACGCGCAGATTGATAAGCAACTTACAAATAAAGTCAGTGTCGCGACTTCAACCAAAGAAACAAATACTGAAAACAATGCTGATGAAGTAACAGTCACTGTTGCTCCGCCGGTGCTCGACCTGATTATCGAAAAGACCGACAATCAGGGTGGCGATGCTTCAAAATATGACCCTGTCGAGAAGACACAGAACGTTATTTATACAATTACGGCCACTAATGCCGGCCCGTCTGATGCTCATAATATCGTCATCACAGATACTTTGCCGGCCGGTGGTTTCCGTTTGCCAACTGTAATAGAAAAACCGGAAGCACTAAACTGTGTTATTACACCAGCCGCAGAGGGGCACTCCGGCGGCACAATTATATGTAAAGCGTCAGAAATGAAGGCCGGTGAAATCTTGCAGTTCAAAGTTGAACTGGAATCATTTCAGCTTGGTACTTTCACCAATAATGTCGAAATTAAATCTGATGAATATCAGTACGAAACATCCACTAAAAATAATACGGCAAGTGAGAAGACAACAGTTCGCGGTCGCTCAGATGTTGGTGTTGTAAAAACCCCAGAGAAGGGTGTTGTTGACCTGCGCGAGGAGTTTTACTGGGATATTCATGTCACCAGTCATCTCCCTAAGGATGGTCCTGCATATGATGTCGCAGAAGATGTAAGAATACAGGACAAGCTTCCAGCAGGTATGGTGCTGACCCGTGCACCTGAAATCATTAAGCCTAAAAATCCATTGGCCAGATGTACTGGTGTTAAGGACGAGACTGCTTTTGAGTGTTTTCTTGGTGATATGGCACCGGATACAAAAACACATGTCCGCGTTTATACAAAAATTACCAGTAAAGATGCCAAAAGTGCGAAAAACACTGTAACTGCAACAACGAAAACCTTCGATAAAGATACGACAAATAATGTATCATCCAGCGCTGTTGAAACAGTACTGGGCGGCTCCATCAGTGGTAAAATCTTCAATGATTTTAACAAACAGGGTGATTTTAATCAGAATATTGATGCCGGTGTAGGTGGCCTGTCTGTAACTCTGAACGGTACCGCTCGCGATGGTACAATCATTAAGCCTATCACTGTTCAAACTGGGACTGATGGAACTTATGTGTTCCCTGACCTGGCACCGGGTATCTATGAAGTAACTTATATTGCACCTGACGGTAAGAAATATAATGTTGGCAACGCTTATCCAGACAAAACAACAACAACAGGCGTGGCGTCAGGCAACCAGACTATCAATGGAATTGAAATTAAAAGCGCAGTCGGCGCAACAGAAGACAGTAAAAGTGAAAACAACAATTTCACTCTTCATCCAATTCCATCGATTGGGCTGAGCAAGGTTGCTAGCAATCCTACTAACAACCATGATGGTACTTATACTGTCACATATAAATTCACGGCGAAAAACCTCAGTCAGGAACCGTTAAAAGACATCAACCTGACAGACGCTTTGAATGGTAGCTCACAGAATTTCGGCTCACCTTCAACAGACGCAGTGCCGTTGCCAGGATTTTATTTTGTCCAACCCGTCAAATCGAATGGTGGTATGGTGTCGTCGACATTTAACGGTGCGACGTACACGCTGATCCTGGACAATGCAGTCTTGCAGCCAAATGCAACATTCGTTGCGGAGGTAGTCGTTCGCGTTAATCCTGTAAAACCATGGAAAACCGCAAAACTCTTCCTCGAAAACCAAGCAACTGTAACGGCTGTTGGCGAATATTCAGGTGAGACCAATATCACCGATAAGTCAGACAGCAGCGTTGGCGGTGAAAATCGTCCTGCAGACGATAAACCAACGATTGTTGAGATCGAGCCAGACGCTAAGATTAAGCTGGTAAAAACGAGTGATCGCGTTGACGGAACCAAGAATATGGTTGCGGGTGACGAGATTGTCTATTCATTTACTGTCACCAATACTGGCTCGACACCATTATTTGACGTTGTGATCACAGATCCGATGGTCGGACTTAAAGGGAATGTTGTAGCCGGCACAAATGTCAAAATTGCTAAACTTGACATTGGCGAGAGCGACAGCACTACATTTAGTGCCAAATACGTGCTCACGCAGTCGGATATCGACAAAGGTACGCTGAAAAACACTGCTAAGACCGAAGGTCGATGGGGTGAGTTTGATGATAAACATCAAGTGGTTTCGGATATTTCTACAGTTGAATTTCCACTTGGAACACCAGCTCTGACTTTCGAGAAAAAACTGAAAGCGTTCGACGACACTAAACCGTCGAAGGTCGGTGATAAAATCACCTATGAGTTCATCGTCACCAACACCGGTAACACGACACTTACTGACGTTGTAATTACTGATGAATTGGCTGATGTGGTGGATGCTGGTGCCTTTAAAATTGGTACTCTCGAACCGACAAAAACCAAGACTGTCGAAGCTTATTATCAGCTGAAATTGCAGGACATTAACGCCGGTGAAGTCATCAATAAAGCCTCGGCCACTGGCACCCCTCCGTCAAGCGATAAGATCATTACGCCACCTTCAGAAGTACCTGTTCGGCTCCATCGTGATCCGAAGCTGACGCTTGTCAAGGCTTTGAGCTCGACCGTGCCGGAACCTGCTTATGCTGGTGACATGCTGGAATGGACTGTAACGGCAACCAACGAAGGTAATGTCACTCTCTTTGATGTTAAAGTAAGCGATCCTTTGGTGGATGCGGTTATTACACCGGCATCTCTTGCTTCGCTCGAGCCGGGTAAAAGCGGTATATTTACAGTTAAAGCGCCAATCCAGCAGGAACATCTGAACGTTGGTAAGGTTGTTAATAAAGCTAAAGCTGAGTTTAAAGACCCGACAGGCTCGCAGCCGCCGGTGGATTCCAATGAAGTTGTGACACCGCTTGCACATAAGCCTTCGATTGAGCTGGTGAAAACAGCAGATATTTCGAATGTAAAAGAACCTGCACAAACTGGAGATGAAGTTCTTTATAAATTTACCATTCGCAACACAGGTAACGTTCCCCTTAAAGGTTTGGAATTAAATGATCAGCTTCCTGATGTAATTTTTGATACAGCCGATAAGAAACATCTCGAAACATTGATCTTACAGCCAGTTAATGTGGCGAAAGCTAATGAAGCTGAAACTCAGTTTGTTGTTAAAGGCAGCTATAAGCTCAAGATTGCCGATATTAATGCCGGGAAGGTTGAAAACACCGCCGACGTTAAGGGCATCCCTGTGTTTGGCGATGAAACACCGGTTACAGATGAAGATAGCGTTGTTGAATCGCTGAAACGCAACCCTTCGATCAAACTTGTCAAAACACTGGAAGCATCTTCTTTGCCAAAGCCTGCTAAGGCCGGTGACGTTATCAAGTTCAACTTTGCCGTCCACAATACCGGCAACGTGACACTTGAAAAAATCCGCATTGAAGATCGGGTTACCGATGTACAGGTCATCAATCAGTCCAACTGGACTGGTCCATTAGAACCGGGTGAGGTCAATGAAGTTGCGTTTACTGCAACTTATGCATTGAAACAGTCTGACATTGATGCGGGTAGCTTTGCCAACACGGCAGAGGCATATGGTTCAAGCGTCAATGGTACGCCGGATGATGTAACGGATATTTCCGGTACTGATCTGACCAATGACGATAAAACAGTTGTTGAGCTGGAAACCTCGGCATCGATTACGATCGTCAAATCGGAAACCCATACATTCTCCGATCCATCCCAAGTGGATGATGTCATTACCTATTCGTTCCTTGTGACCAATACAGGCAATCTGACACTGACCAATGTCATTGTGAAAGATCCGCTTATTGGTTTGGAACCGGCTATGCCGATCACCATTACCACGCTGTTGCCGGGTGATGCGAACGCAGTGACGCTGACAGCGACTTATAAAGTCACACAAGCCGACATTGAAAACGGTAAAGTTGTCAATCAGGCCACCGTTACCGGTGACTATGTTGACCCGACGGACAAAACCACCAAGCCGGTGACACCAGGTGTTTCGGAAGAAATCATTGTTCCTCTGAATCAGAAACCGGGCATTGCTGTCGTCAAGGAAGCAAATTCCAAGCTGACTGAACCGGCGGAAGTCGGACAGGAAATTGAATATACATTTACTGTCCATAATACCGGTAACATGGTGCTGAATGATGTGGTTCTGAATGACCCATTGGCAGGCATTACGCCAAACAGCTTTAATGTTGGCACAATGCAGCCGGGTGAACAGCAGAGCTTCACCGCAACCTACGCTATTACTGAAGATGATATTGATGCCGAAAAGGTTGTCAATCAGGCAACGGTAAAGGGCACCTATGGTGATCCGACCACACCGAAAGACATCGAAGATCCTTCAGGTCCGACAGTGGATACAGACGAGCCGACCATTGTGCCGGTTATGCCTCCGCTGCCTGAACTGACGATCGAGAAAAGCGGCTATTGGAATGATACCAATGGTAATGGCTATCCGGAAGTTGGCGAAACCATTGAATATAGTTTCAAAGTAAAGAATGACGGTAATGCGCTGCTCAATAATGTAACAGTGCAGGATGAAGGCCCGCTTTTTGCAGGTCAGCGCGGCACCAATAAGCTGTCTGCCATTACGCCGGAATCAGTGACCTTGAAGCCAGGTGATCACCAGACTTTTACGGCCACTTATGTGCTGTCACAGGCAGATATTGATGCTGCTGCTGGTATAGGTATGGTGATTAATACCGCTTTTGCCAAAGGTGATCAGCGGAACGGTAAGCCATATGAATCTAAGGAAAGCACGAAGCCGCTCCCTCTTCCTGCCACAGAGCCGTCATTGGTAAAAATCACCAAACAGGCAATGTTGCATCAGGTTCGTCGTGGTGACCGCGTACCTTATATCATCAGGGTCGAGAACGCCTCGTCGAGCAATGTAGGTTTGCTGAATATCATCGATACAATGCCGGCCGGTTTCCGCTATGTTGAAGGAACGGCTACTGTAAATGGTGAAAAAACTGAACCGACAATCAGTGGACGACGCCTCCGCTTTGATAGGCAGCCTATGGGGGCAAAAGGCGTCATCGAGATCCGTCTTGAGCTGCTGGTTCTGAGTTCAGCAGGTCCTGGCAAGCATATCAATATTGCCACGGTTACAGACAAGGACGGCAAGCCGGTTGCACCTGATGCACAGGCGCTTGTCGAGATCATGTCCGAGCCTGTGTTCGATTGTGGTGAAATCATCGGCACTGTCTTTGATGACAAGAACCGCAATGGCTATCAGGACGAAGGCGAAAAAGGTCTGCCGGGTGTACGTGTTGCAACCGTTAAAGGCTGGCTGATCACCACGGACGAATATGGTCGTTTCCATGTGCCTTGTGCGGCTCTGCCGGATCAGCGCATCGGTTCCAACTTCATCATGAAGCTTGATACCCGCACTCTGCCGACAGGTTACCGTTTGACGACTGAAAACCCGCGTGTTGTCCGTCTGACTGCCGGTAAAATGACCAAGCTGAACTTTGGTGCATCGATCAGCCGTGTTGTTCGTCTTGACCTTCAGGATGCAGCTTTTGAAGCAAACCGCGTTGAGTTGAAAAAGCAGTGGGCTGATAACCTGCCGCAGCTCGTGGAAATCCTGAAACAGGAAATCTCGGTTCTGCGTCTGAGCTACAAAATGACAGGCAACGAGCAGTCATTGGCCAAGCAGCGCATGAAACATGTTCGCAAGCAGATCGGTGATCTGTGGAAGCGCAAAGGAGATAACTACCCGCTTGAAATCGAGACACGCGTGGAGGTGAGCAAATGAGCCGCTCCCTGAAATCCGCCACGCAATTTAAGGTTATGAAAATGTCTCAGTTCAAACTCGGTTCTTTCTCCCGTCTTGCTCTTTTGGCGAGCTCTGCATTGGTAGCAGGCCAATTCTCAACCGTTTCAGTCTTGGCGCAAACCAAGACTGAAACCACCGAAGGTTCAGACCTGCGCGGTAAAATGTCCGATGACAGCTCACTGCGCCATCTGACCATTGGTGAAAACACCGAAAAAGGTATTGCCACTGATACGGGCAATATTCCGTTCATGATCAGTGTTGACGGTGACACGGTTGAGACCAGCACCTCGAAACCAACGGCGCAATCACCACGTCAGATTGATCGTGAGCGTAAAACCGATGTGGACTTGAGCAGCGTTGATATTCAGATCAAATTTGATGGTCTGGATGCGTCACCGATCCTCAACGTTTCCACTATGCCGGTGCGTCGCAGCTACAGTGCCAATGAAACTGTCGAGTTTTTGGCCACCACGAACTATCCGGATTTTATTGAGCGCTCGGAAATCCGTATTTTCGCCATCGGTGATGGTAAATCTGTCGATAAACCTGTGGCTGTTGTTCCGGTAAAAACCAATGCTAAAGCGCAATGGGTTATGCCGGCACAGACTGATGAGCGCGAATATGCATATGTGCTACGCGTTTACGATGAAAAAGGCCGTTTTGACGAAACAGAAGCTCTGACTTTACGCCGTAGCGAAAAGAAAGATATTCTGGGTGATCGTGCAGAAGCTGTTGCACCGGGCATGGGTGACGACAGAACTGCTATTCGCAACATTCGTGTGTATGGCGGCGCTGTAACCGTTCACGGCACCAATGTACCGGATGGTTATAAAGTCAAAGCTTTCGGCGAAACTGTTCCTATTGATCCGCAGCAGAAATTTGTGGTTCAGCGCATTTTACGTCCTGGCGACCACGATATTGATGTGGCCATTAATGACGGCCTGAAAGGCGATGGACTGGCTTTCAATCGTGACATCAATATTCCGGACAATGACTGGTTTTATGTTGGTTTGGCCGATATCACGCTGCGTAAGCGCAATGGTGACAATGGCATTGAAGCTGTGCGCCCGGGTGAATATGACAGCACGACAACGAATGGTCGTCTGGCCTTTTATCTGAAAGGTAAGGTCAAAGGCGAGTATTTGCTGACGGCTGCTGCTGATACAACCGATGACGAACTCGACAAGATGTTCCGTAATTTCGGCAAGCAGAATCCGCGCCATCTGCTGCGCACGCTTGATCCGGATGATTACTATCCGGTCTATGGTGACGACTCCACCATGCTGGAGGATGCACCGACCAATGGTAAATTCTACGTTCGTTTAGAGCGTGGCGACAGCCGTGTTATGTGGGGTAATTTCAAAACCCGCATCACAGGAACAGAGTTCATGCGCTCTGACCGTGCGCTTTATGGTGGTCAGGCTGTCTACCGCTCGGAAGAGACAACAAGCTTTGGCGAACGCAAAACCGAAGTTGATTTATACGCTGCCCAGCCGGATACCTTGCCGCAATATGATGAATATCTGGCAACCGGCGGGTCTGCCTATTTCATGCGTCGCCAGAACATTGTCGAAGGCTCTGAAACTATCAATGTTGAGTTCCGCGATGCTGTAACCGGTCGCGTTATTGAGCGTCGTACGCTCAGAGCCGGTGAGGACTATCGCTTTGATTATATGCAAGGCGTGCTGATCCTCAATCGTCCACTGTCATCCTCTGCCGGCACCTCTGATCCGGTGCGTGATGGTGCACTGGGCGGTAATAAAGCCTATGTGCTTGCACAATATGAGTTTGAGCCAATTGCCAGCGATCTGGATGGCTACAGCCTTGGCGGTCGTGGCCAGCAATGGCTGAGCGAAAATGTGCGCGTGGGTGTAACCGGTTATCAGGAAACCACAGGCACAGCCGATCAGAAGGCCGGCGGTGTTGATGTTCGCGTACGTCACTCGGAAACGACTTTCATCGACGGTGAAGTCGCTGCTTCTGACGGTCAGGGCTTTGGCTTTACCCGTTCGACCGATGGTGGCCTGACAAATGGCAATACAGTGGCTGTAGGCCAAAAAGGTCGCACTGCACTAGCCTGGCGCATGAAAGGTCAGGTGGATCTGGCTGACATTCAGGCAGACGGCATTCAAGGCAAAATCGGCGGTTATTACGAAGAAAAAGAAGCAGGCTTCTCCAGTCTCTTTGATAATGTGAGCGTGGATAAACGCCTGTGGGGTGCACATGCTGATCTGGATGTGACCGATAAAACCCGCCTGAAGCTTATCTATGATGACTTCTGGGATGCCGACGGTCAGATCAAACGCGAAGGCAAAGGCTCGGTCAGCCACGAAATTGATGAATATTGGAAAGTGTCTTTTGGTGTGACTTACACCGAACTGATGTCACCCAATGCAATTCGTTCCGGTAAAACCGGCTATGACGGTTCTCGTGTGGACACCGGTATGCGTGTTGATTACCGTCAGGACGACGATCACCTTTACTACGTTTTCGGACAGGTAACAGCTGGCCGTTCCGGTGACATCAAACGCAATGACCGTATAGGCGTTGGTACCGAAGTGAAACTGACCGATACAATCGGCACGCAGGCGGAAATATCCTATGGGACAAATGGCGTGGGTGGTCTTGCCGCGCTGACCTATGATCCGAATGCGGATGATCATTACTATATCGGCTATCGCCTTGATCCGGATCGCGCCTTTGATCTCAACCGTAGTTATGACCTGATCGGCCGTGACAAAGGTGCGATCGTTGGCGGTGTAAAACGCCGTATCAATGATACGCTCTCGGCTTATTCGGAAAACAACTATGACCTGTTCGGTGTTCGTCGCGCGCTGACCCATACTTATGGCGTGATGTATACACCGGACAATGTCTGGACTTTCGACGGTGGTTTTGAAGGTGGCCGTGTTCGCGACAACACCACAAATTCATCCGGCATCGAATATTCTGATTTTGATCGTTATGCGCCGTCGCTCGCCATCGGTTATAAAGATGAAGAGCGTGGCATTACCGGTCGTTTGCGCGGTGAAGTACGTGTAGAGCGCTCTGACGATCATACCCGCGATCAAAACACCTACCTGTTGGCCGGTGGCTATACATGGAAAACCAATCCGAACTGGCGTGCCATGGTCAGTCTGGATGCGGTGCTCTCTGATACACAGTCAGATGTCACTTCATTTCAGGACACCGATTATGTCGAGACCTCAATTGGGTATGCCTATCGTCCGGTAGAAAATGACCGTCTGAATGCCTTGTTCAAATATAGCTGGCTCTATGACATGCCGGGCAATGGTCAGTTAGGCAGTGGTGTTTCCAATTATAAATATGCACCTGCACAACGCAGCCATATCCTGTCGGCAGACTTCACCTATGATCTGGTGCCTTGGCTCTCGGTCGGTGCCAAATACGGTTTCCGTATTGGTGAGGTAAAATATCGTCCGGCAGAAAACGATCATAAGTTTGCCAAAGACTGGCAGCGTTCATCAGCGCATTTGGGTATTATACGCGCCGATCTTCATGTCGTTAAAAAGTGGGATCTGCTGCTCGAAGGTCGCGTAATGTATATGCCGGAAGCTGATACTACTGACCTTGGTGCATTAACTGCGGTTTACTACCATGTAGGCGATAACTTCAAAGTTGGTGCCGGTTATAATTTCGGACGTTTCTCTGATGATTTGCGCGATCTGAGCCTTGATGACCGTGGTATGTTCCTGAACTTTATTGGTAAGTTCTGAGCTAAACAAAACGATAACGATTGCGGGCAGGTTTCTTGTCCGTAATCCCTCCGGACTTTGACCACTCTGAAAATCTGTCCGAAGTTTAAAACAATTCAGGCCGTCAGCCCAAACGTGCTGACGGCCTGAATTTTGAGACTAGCGCATTTCAGCCCCCGCACAAAATGCGTAATCTGCCTCTCACATATTTTCAGTTATTGACCAACGCGGAAATAGTTACCGGCGGCGGTGCCGTAACCACCGGATGTGGATTCATCACAAAAAGGCGTCGGAATATTAAGGAGTGCGCCCTGTAGTTTCAGGGTCAAAGGGCCGCCCTTGCCTTTAAATTCTGCCTCAGTTGCAGATTTTTGTTCAAGCTCACCCTCAAAACTGCACAGCCAGCTACCGTTCGCCTGATCCGCAACGTTAATGCTCACAGCAAGCTTGCCTGCAGTATTTTTTTCCACTTTAACGAGACCCCAGACATTTCTCCAGTTTCCCTCAAGAGAAGGACTGTCTGTAACCGATATCCAGTTGAGAAATTCCGCACGCGTTTCTGTCCAGTCCAGCAGGTTCTCCTGCTTCATTGCCGCATTGGACAGATGGCTTTCAAAGGCTTGAGCACGCAGTTTAATAAAGTCCGCCTGATCGGTCTTAAGTGCCTGCTTTAATGCAGTGTCAGCTCTTTCAACAAGCGCTGCATAGGCAAGTGACATGGCCCGATCTGCCTCAGAAATTTCAGGCGAAGCACAGATCGCCTTTTCCGTTTCTGTCGAAGCTTTCGCGCAATCAAAACCTGCCTGCGCTAATGCTTGAGCAGGAGAGAATGCGTAAATTCCCAGGGCGGCGCATAAAGCAAGGCGATATTTCATATGACGCATATTTCCCTCTTGGCACTTTACCTGTAACTGCCATCGAGTGACGTGTGATCTGTTACAGGTCAGTAAAAATGAGATACTTCATTACGCTACGTAGGCAACCAAAAACAACAAGTAATTGCTTTTCTGAAATATCAGCGCCCGAAAACCGACCAGCCCATACGACGGCACAGGAGTTCCAGAGCGCGGGTGCCAAGCAATGAGTTACCATGCTGGTTCAGCCCCGGTGACCAGACCGCAATGGAGGCAATACCCGGCACTGTTGCGAGAATTCCGCCGCCAACACCACTTTTTGCAGGTACACCAACACGAAATGCAAAATCGCCTGAACCATCGTAATGACCACAGGTCATCATCAGCGCATTAATACGCAATGCCCGCTCTACACTAACGATACGGTGGTTGCTGACCGGATTGTGACCGGAGGCAGAGAGGAACAGCCCTGCACGGGCAAGCTGCTCGCAGGACATCGCCAAGGCACATTGGTGGTGATACACGCCCAAAACATGCGGCGGCAGATTGTCGAGGTTTTTGTTGGCTTTCAGCAGATTAGCCAGCGCCGCATTATTGAAACCGGTGCGGTCTTCGGCTTTTGCCACCACTTCATCAATATAGATATCATCGTCTTCGGCAATCGACTGCACAAAGCGCACAATCTCACCGATCGTCTCACGCGGTTGATGTGAGCTCAGCAGAATATCTGAAATCACAATTGCACCGGCATTGATGAACGGATTGCGTGGCAGCCCTTTTTCCAGTTCCAGCAAAATGCTCGAGTTAAAAGGATCTCCCGATGGTTCACGGCCGACACGATGCCAGATTGCATCACCTCTTTTGCCCAGAGCCAGTGTCAGAGCAAACACTTTGGAAATACTTTGAATAGAGAATTTTTCTTTTGCATCGCCGGCAGAAATCAGCGTGCCGTCATGCAGCATCACTGCGATGCCGAATTTTGCAGGATCGACCTGCGCAAGCGGCGGAATATAGTCAGCTACTTTTCCGCGTGTTGTTGCGTTTTTAAGTTCAACCTCAATTTCATTGAGCACGGCGCGTAAACGCTGTTTCAAATCTGCACCTTCGGAATGCCGCAACTGCGTATCAATATAATAAAAGCAAAAAGTGAGCGTTTTTACGCCCACCCCTGCCTGTTCGATAGAATGGCTAAACAATGCCAACCATTCTGTCTATTCTCAAATGCGCGATCTTTTAACGTTTAACGTCAAAATTGCGGGTTTCCGGCATCATAAACATCGCAATAAGCGAGATGATACTGGTTGCAACCACATAATAGGCCGGTGCAACCGCACCAAAAATGTCAATCAACCATGTGATGACAAACTGTGTTGTACCACCGAACAGCGTCGCGCCGATCGCATAGATCAGGGAAACGCCGGTAGCACGCAGAGCAATCGGCATCATTTCCGGAATAGCAACAAGGCTTGCAGCACCGGTCATGGAAGTGAGCAAAGTAATTGCGGCAGTTACCAGCAGCAATACAGCCGGATCTTTGGATTCCGCCAGCCAGAAGAACAGCGGAATAATCACGATCATCAGAACGATACGCGGCCAGATCATCACACCCTTACGGCCATATTTATCCGCAAGATAGCCGGCAACCAGAGCGAAGATGAAGGTCATTGTACCGCCAAGCACAGTTCCTGCCTGTGCAAGAATTGCAGGCAGCTTCAATGTCTGAATAGCATAGGTGGTCATATAATTACCAACCTGCGTCGACACTGTGGTCGCGATCATCACCAGAATACCAAGCACCAGATAACGGGTATGGTTGGTGAAAACTGAAGTCACGATCTGTGTACCGGTTTTATCGCTCGGCGTTTCTAGTGTTTCCGGCAATGCGCGGCGAATATAAAGCGCAATCGGAATAAGCGCCAGCGATACGAGGAACGGAATACGCCAGCCCCATGACACCAGATCTTCATGCGGCAGATACCAGGAAACCAGCACGCCCATCAGACCACCGGCCACAACAGCAATACCCTGACTGGCGATCTGCCAGCTGGCATAGAGACCACGCTTGTCGCGTGGAGCCGCTTCAATCAGCATAGCCGATGCCGGTCCGACTTCGCCGCCGAGTGCCAGACCCTGCAACAAACGGCACATCAGAACGATAATCGGCGCAGCAATACCGATTGTTTCATAACTTGGCGTTGCAGCCAGACCCAAGGTACCGACAGTAATCAGTGTCACAGTCAGGATCATCGCAGCACGACGGCCTGCTTTATCCGCAAAGGCACCAATCAGAACGCCGCCAAGCGGACGGGTGAAAAAGCCCACGCCGAAAACAGCAACAGACGCCAGCAGGCTTGCAGTTTCGCTACCCAGCGGGAAGAAGGTTTGCCCGATATAGACCGCAAAAAACGAATAAACGATAAAATCGTAGAATTCGAGGGCATTACCGGCAACAGCCGCGGCAATGGCCTTAACCGGTGGTTTTTCCGACTTTTCAGGCACATTGCCCGAAGCCGTATGCGGCGCATGCATTGCACTGGCGCTCATGGTTATCCTCCAACAGATATAATAATTTTTAGTCTTTACGGCCTGATTTGCCGTTCAGGTACTCTTCCGTCAGGGCAACCCAATAGGCGGCTCCCTCAACGATATTTGCGTCATTAAAATCAAAACCGTCATTATGCAGTGCACGGCTGACAGGCCCCGGCTGATCACCATTGCCGAGGAAAATGTAAGAACCGGCGCATTTTTCGAGCATGAATGCGAAGTCTTCACTGCCGGTCATCGGCGTCGTCTGGGCAACATAGTTACCCTCCGCGGCAAACTTCTTGCCAACCTGTCGGGCAAATGCTGTTTCCTCAGACGAATTCTGCAAGGCAGGATAGCCGCGGCAATAATCAATCTCGGCCGTAACGCCAAGACTCTGCGCCTGCGTCGCAACCAAATCACGAATTCTGTCTTCAAGAAGATCACGAACTTCCGGCTTGAAGCAGCGAACGGTCAGTTCAATGCGTGCATTTTCAGGGATCACATTATTTGCAATACCGGCCTGCATCACACCGACAGTCACCACGGCAGCATCCAGCGGATTAACATTACGGGCAACAACCGTCTGCAATGCCATCACGATAGCGGCCGTTGCAACAATCGGATCGGCTGTTGTATGCGGCTGCGCACCATGACCGCCACGACCGGTGATCTTGATCGAAACACTGTCGGACGATGCCATCATCGCACCATCGTAGAACTGCAACTGGCCTTGCGGAGACCCCGGCATATTGTGGATACCAAAGACGGCATCGCACGGGAATTTTTCAAACAAGCCGTCGGAAACCATACGGGCTGCACCGCTGTCCGGACGGCCATATTCTTCGGCAGGCTGGAAAATCAGATTAACGGTGCCATTGAAATTGCGGCGCTCAGCCAGTGCCTTTGCAGCGGCGAGCAACATTGTTGTGTGGCCATCATGGCCGCAGGCATGCATCACGCCGGTATTGGCGCTGGCATAAGGCAGACCTGTTGCTTCCAAAATCGGCAGCGCATCCATATCGGCGCGCAGACCAATGGCTGCTGAGCCTTCACCATTGCGTAATTGTCCGACGATGCCGGTTGTGCCGATATTGCGCTCAACCGTGTAGCCCCATTTTTCTAAAAGATCAGCGACAATGCCGCCGGTTCTGATTTCTTTAAATGCCAGTTCCGGGTGCTGGTGCAGGTCGCGTCGAAGCGCCGTAAATTCCTCAACATCACGTTCTATCAGTGCTCTGATGTCGTTCATGATTGCACCCTCCTAGATTTCAAAACCATTTCTGATGTTAGCTACGGGTTGCATTTTCATTTGTCCAATGCATAGTAAATTTGATAATCATGCATAGAGCGCATACCAATTTAGGAAAATTTCATGAACATCCAGCAATTACGACATTTTATTGCGCTTGCTGAGAAAGGTTCATTCACTCGCGCTGCGGAACACGCAAACCTGACGCAACCGGCTTTATCGCGCAGTATTGCGCAACTGGAATCAGAACTGGGAATGAAGCTCGTCGATCGTATCGGAAAACGGTGCGAAGTGACCGCCTTCGGAAATGTGGTTCTTGATCATGCGCGCAGAGTTCTGTTTGAAACAGAAGAGCTCTACCGCGTCGTCAAACAGCAGCATGAAGGCAGTGCCGGACGGATCAGAATTGGCCTTGGCTCCACACCGAGCGCCCTGCTTACGGCACCATTGCTCAGCCGTTTTTCAACTACCAATCCGTCTCTGCATATTTTGCTGATGCGTGGCTCTATTCCCCTGCAAGTGCAGGCTCTTCGCGACAGAACACTGGATATGCTGGTGGTTGAAATCAGAGGTGTATCGGTGACAGCAGACCTTCATATTGAAATGTTACCGGCACTGCGCACAGGCTTTCTTGTCAGTCAGGGTCACCCTTTATTGCAGCAACAGCAGGTCAAATTCTCTGATCTGCGCCCATGGCCGCTGGCCACAACCATTCTGGCACCGGAGCAAATCCGTAATATGATTGCAATCTACGGGCCGGAAGCTCACCCCGATGAAAGCGTAACCTTTCATTCCGATGCGATTGACGGCTTGTTGCAAACGACACTCAGCAGCCAGACAGTCTATTACGGTGTTATCGCTCCCGCCCATGACCTGATCACCTCAGGGCAACTGGTCGAGGTCCCTGTGCGCCCTGTCTCGGATACGTCGCAATTTGCGATTATCCGCCTGTCAGGACGCTCCCAGCCGCCGATGTTTTCTATTTTGCGGCACCTTATTCGTGAAAGAATGGCGGAATGGAGCACTATCTAAAGGGTAAAACCGCTGAAGCTGCCCTTGTTCTTGACGCTGCCTGCGTTTTTCTCCAGTAGTCAAACATATTACAGCGGTTCCATGTAAGACCGCAGCGATGGAACCACTGTAACTGTTTGTTTTTACCCATTATCCGACGCAAAACCGCTTCGCACTTTTGCTGGAAATGCTATAATATCACCGGAGCATCTCTTGAAAATCATCGCTGTCGATTTTGAAACCGCCAATGAACAACGCGCCAGTGCCTGTTCAGTCGGACTGGCATGGATTGAGAATGATCAGGTTGTGCGGGTTGAAGAACGTTTCATCCGGCCAAAAGACATGCGGTTCTCTTCTTTTAATATTGCCATTCACGGTATCCGGCCTGAGCATGTCGAAGATGCCGGAGAATTTCCGGAGGTGATGGATGAATTTGCCGATGATTTTTCTGGCGCTATGATGATTGCCCATAATGCCGCCTTTGATTTCAGCGTCTGGCGCGCCTCTCTGGATTTGTACCGGCAGCATTACCCTGAATTTCAGTATCTTTGCTCCGTCAAAATGGCACAAAAGGTCTGGCCGCAACTGCCTTCCCACAAATTGAATATTCTGGCTGACTATCTTGGCCTGAACTTCCGGCATCATAATGCAGCTGAAGATGCTGCAATCTGTGCTCAGGCGACAATTGCGATGAAACAGTCTTTGCGCGTTCCGGCACTTGCAGATGCAGCATTGAGGATCGGCGTTAAACCCGGACGGTTATTCTCCGGCGGTTATGAAGCATGCACCAGCCGCCGGAAATAAGATTGTAAAATGAGTACGCTCACTGTGTCAGGTTGATCTCAGTTAATTCGCACAGCATCAGGAACAGTACATCAACACCCTTGGCCAGCTGATCATAATCCGTCCATTCTTCCGGCGCATGGGAGATACCGTGACGGCTCGGTACGAAGACAAGTCCGGTCGGTGCGAAGTCTGCCATCACCATGGCATCATGCCCTGCACCGCTGACCATAGTCCGGCTTTTCAAACCTAGTTTGTTGGCATGGAACTGCAGACGCTCGTGCATTTGCGCGGAGAGCGGCACCGGCGAAATAAAGATTTGCTGCTCCACATCAACCGACAAGTCATTGCCGCCTACGCGCTCAATAACATCACGCGCCTGATCCATCAGCGCACGCACGACATTTTCTTTTGGCGCACGGATATCCGCAGTAAAAATCACACGATCAGGAATGACATTGGCACCGCCCGGATGGACTTCCATTTTGCCCACTGTCAAAACAGCATCTTCGCCGATTGTCCGCGCCAGATCAGGCAATTGCGCCAGCGCCGTTACAGCACCAACCAACGCATCCCGACGTGCATTCATCGGCGTTGTACCCGCATGTCCCGCCTGCCCGTGAAATGTTACTTTAAGCTGGCCAAGCCCGACGATCCGGTCAACAATAGCAACATCGTCACCGCTCGCCTCCAGCACCGGCCCCTGCTCAATATGCAATTCCAGAAACGCGTGAACAGAACCGGCTTGACGGACAGCTTCACGCGCTTTGGCAGGTTCAAGACCATAGTCCTGCATCGCATCACGGAACAGGATGCCGTCATCATCGGCATAATCCAGCAGCGCAGCCATATCCACTTTGCCGGTCATAATACGTGAAGCCAGCAGACCGCCGCCAAAGCGCGTCCCCTCTTCCTCAATCATTGCAATGAACTCAACCGGCCGTTCCGCTGTCAGCCCACGCTCTTTCAGCTGAAACGCAATTTCGATACCGGCAATCACACCGGCCTGACCGTCAAACTTGCCGCCATTCGGCACAGAGTCAAAATGCGAACCGATCAGCACCGGCGCAAGATCCCGCTGACGCCCTTCCAGTCGCCCGATCAGATTACCCACCGCATCCTCACGTACAGTCAGCCCTGCCGCTTTCATCTGCCCGCGCAGATAATCGCTCGCCTGCCGGAACTCCGGACTATAGGTCAGACGGGTTGTGCCTTTGTCGGGCGTGGCATTGAACTGGTTCAGCCCGTCAATCAGAACTTGAAGGCGTTGCGGATCAGAAAACTGGGGCATGACAATAAACCTGCGGATAATAAGATCAGCCATTTATGGGTCTTATGAAATTTCGGCGCAACACACAAAACCATCACGAACCAATTTTATAAATGGTTCGCGGTGGTTTTTAATA
The DNA here is from genome assembly GCA_900470735.1 of Hyphomicrobiales bacterium. GTDB lineage: Bacteria > Pseudomonadota > Alphaproteobacteria > Rhizobiales > Rhizobiaceae > Pseudochrobactrum. The sequence continues at coordinate 612,502 of UCCC01000001.1, forward strand.
AAATTACTTTATTTGCGACATCAACTTCGCTTAAAGCGCATAAATTTTAAATTAATCGACATAAAATGCACAAAGTCATTCACTTCCCGCAGAATCATGTTACCAATATTGAAACTGGTTCAAATGATCCGCACTGTTAAATAGAATGAATGACCTCAGCCAGAATTCTGACTTCGCTTTAGAACAATTACGGGCCCTGCTGGCTGATCAGACATCAGATCAGGAGCACCGTCTGCCGTCTGAACGGGAGCTGGCTGCACGTTTTAATGTCAGCCGCCGTGCTTTACGTGCTGCACTCGACATTCTGGAGAATGAAGGGCAGATCTGGCGGCGACAGGGACAAGGCACTTTCAGCGGTGAACGTCGCCCGACCGGCAATATGCCTGTCAACCAGATTGCCACCTTTACTAATCCGATCGAAGTGATGGATGTGCGTATCGAAATCGAACCGGCACTGGCGCGCATGGCAGCAGCGCGTGCAACACCGGCTCTGATTGAACAGCTGGAGAAACTGGCACAAAAAGCCGAGCAGTCCGACGATGTTGCGTCATGGGAGAAATGGGATTCAGCATTTCACAGCAAGATCGCCGATGCTTCCGGCAATCAGCTTTTCATCGCTATTATGAGCATTATTGATGAAATCCGCCGTAATAATGCATGGCAGCAGTTTCGTACGCGTGTGCGCTCCACAGGCAGAAACTCGCTCTCAGTCACCCAGCACAATGCCATTCTCGATGCTATCCGGCGGTTTCACCCGCTTGATGCAGAGGAAGCGATGCGCACACACCTGATCTCGTTGCGCGAGGCAGTTATCGAAGAAATCGGCGGCGTTGCAAGGGCGCAGTCACGCCAGACCAGCATAACAGAATGAGAATTCCGATCCGCATTAATCCATGCGGATCAAAAGCAGAGCAGATTTTCTACCGGAGGAGAAAACCCGTTCTGTCCGAACTTTATGAAAACCAACGCATTATCTGATTGTTCAGCAGAACAAAATAAGGGGTGGAGATGAAATCAATCTACAAGATTGCGCTGAAAGGCGCGACATTATCAGCCGCAGCAATTGCTTTGACTGTACCGGCACTGGCCGCTGATCTGCGCATCGGTTTGCAGGACGATCCGGATGTTCTGGATCCGCACCGCGCCCGTACCTTTGTCGGCCGTATTGTGCTGACATCCATGTGCGACAAGCTGTTTGACATCAATGACAAGCTGGAAATTCAGCCTCAGCTCGCTAAAGAGTGGAAATGGTCAGAAGACGGCAAAACCCTTCATGTCAAACTGCGTGAAGACGGCAAATTCCATGACGGCGCAACAATTACTGCTGCCGATGTTAAGGCCAATCTGGAACGTGCCAAGACCCTGCCGGAATCCCTGCGCAAAAGTGAAATCGCTGCTATCGATAAGATCGAGGTGCTTGATGACACCTCTCTTGATATCCACGTGACCAAGCATGACGCCGCGCTGCTCACCCAGTTGTCAGACCGCGCCGGTATGATCCTCTCCCCTAAAGCCTTTACTGACGGTGAATTCACACAAAATCCGGTTTGTTCCGGCCCTTATAAATTTACAAGCCGTGTTCAGAACGACCGTATCATTCTGGAAAAATTTGCGGACTACTGGGATGCAGCCAATTATCACTTTGATAAAGTGACCTATCTGCCAATTCAGGATTCAACAGTCCGTTTCGCCAATCTGCGCTCCGGCGATTTCGACCTGATCGAGCGTCTTGCTTCTTCTGATATTGAAGCCGCAAAAGGCGATAAGAACCTGACCTATCTGCCGGTAACCAGTATCGGTTATCAGGCGCTGACTTTCAACCTGACAAAGGGTGACAAAGACAGCTTCCCGATTGGTCATGACAAGCGTATCCGTCAGGCTTTTGAGCTTTCGCTTGACCGCAATGCCATCAATGAAGTTGTTGGACAGGGCGTATTCCAGCCTGCACATCAGCCTTTCCCGCCATCAAGCTTTGCTTATAATCCGAAATATGATGCGGTAACGCGTGATGTTGAAAAGGCCAAGCAGCTGATGAAAGAGGCCGGTCATGAGCGCATCAGCTTTGAGCTGGCCTTCGGCAATTCCACCACTTCCCAGCAGGTCTATGAGCTTATTCAGGCAATGTCTTCCGAAGCCGGTTTCGACATTTCCCTGCGTCCGACCGAATTTGCGGCATTGCAGAGCACGCTGAAAGAAAAAAGCTATGAAGTCGGTCAGAGCGGCTGGTCAGGTCGTGCCGATCCGGATGGCAACATCCATCAGTTTGACACCTGCAAAGGCAGCCTCAATGATGCCGGTTTCTGCAATGAAAAAATAGATGCATTGCTGGAAGAAGCCCGTGGCCTTCAGGATCAGGCTCAACGTAAAGCACTGTATGATCAGGCTCAGGAAATCCTGCAGGATGAACTGCCGATCATCTATCTGTACTACCAACCATGGATCTTTGCGACCCGTGCAAACCTGAAAGGTTTCTCGGCGCATCCGGATGGTATGATCCGCCTGAAAGGCGTGACTCTGGAACAATAACAGCGCGTTACCCGACGATTATGCCAGCCGGCATAGTCGTCGGGCACCTTGTTGAAACGCAGCCTCAGCCAAATTGAAACTGCCCGAAGGGCCGGCTGGAAAACACAGACTGCAAAGCTTGCTGCTTGATGTCTGATGCCCGCTGTTCTGTTTTCAAGATGATGGAACTCACTCTATGTTCGAATTAATTATCCGGCGTTGCCTGGTGGTGATCCCGACCCTGTTTCTGGTCTCGGTCATCGTTTTTGGCATGCAGAAACTGCTGCCGGGCGATCCGGTTCTGGCGCTGGCCGGTGAAGACCGCGATCCGCAAACCATTGCCTATCTTCAGGAAAAATACCGGCTCAACGACCCGATTGTTACGCAATATACGAGCTGGCTCGGGCGTATTCTCACCGGTGACTTCGGCGTCTCGATCCGTACCGAAAAGCCTGTACTGGATTTGATCGTACAGAAACTGCCGGTTACCTTGCAGCTTGCGGCCTTTGCTATGATCGTTGCCCTGCTGATCGGGGTGCCCGCGGGGATCATATCTGCCGTGCGCAAAGGTACACTGACCGATTATTCGATCAATGTTGCCGCGCTCTCCGGCCTGTCTATTCCGAATTTCTGGCTTGGTATTCTGCTTATTCTGGTGGTGTCCGTTCAATGGCAGTTACTGCCTTCGTCCGGCTACACATCACCGCTTGAAGATCTGGGACAGAATATCCGCACCATGATTATGCCGGCCTTTGTGCTGGGTACCGGTCTTGCCGGTGTGCTGATGCGCCATACCCGTTCTGCGATGCTTGGCGTGCTACGCTCCGACTATGTGCGCACGGCGCGCGCCAAAGGCCTCAATGAAAAGACGGTTATCCTGCGCCACGCGCTGCGTAACGCCCTCGTCCCGATCATCACACTGACCACTTTACTGTTTGGTGAATTGCTCGCCGGTGCGGTTCTGACCGAACAGATTTTCACCATTCCGGGCTTTGGTAAACTTATCGTCGATGCGGTCTTCACCCGTGACTATGCTGTTGTGCAGGGCGTGGTGTTGTGTACTGCCGTGGGCTTCATCCTGATGAATCTCCTCGCCGACATTCTCTATATTATCGTCAATCCGAGACTGAGGGATGCAACATGAGTGCGCTCGCAATTCCGGCTAAAAAACAACCCAACCGCACATTACAGAAGTTCCTTTCGAATAGAGCTGCTGTTCTGGGCGCCATTCTGGTTGGTTTCTTTGCTCTTCTCGCTATTCTGGCGCCGCTCATTGCCGGTTACGATCCGTTGCAGACCAGCTTTACAGCGATCCGCAAACCGCCTTCGGCTCTGCATTGGCTCGGTACAGATGAGTTGGGACGCGACCTGTTCTCCCGCATGGCCTACGGTGCACGCACATCGCTGATGGCGGGTGTTGTCTCTGTCTTTATCGCCATGCTGGTCGGTGTGCCTTTCGGTATTATCGCAGGTTATTTCGGCGGCTGGGCAGACAGCATTATCTCACGTCTGATTGATGCCATGCTTGCAATTCCGTTTCTGATTATGGCGATTGCACTGGCCGCTTTTCTCGGTGCTAGCCTCACCAATGCGATGATCGCTATCGGCTTGTCTGCCGCACCGGTCTTTGCCCGCCTTACCCGCGGTCAGGTACTCTCCATCCGTAATGAGGAATATATCGAGGCCGCTCAGGTTCTGGGCCTGCGTCATCCGCGCATTATCCTGCGCTATATTCTGCCAAACGCCATGTCACCGATTATCGTTCAGGCTACACTGACCATTGCAGCGGCAATTATTGCCGAAGCCAGTCTGTCCTTTCTCGGTCTAGGCCAGCAGCCGCCGAACCCGTCATGGGGTTCCATGCTGAACACAGCGAAAAACTTCATCTCACAAGCGCCATGGATGTCCGTATGGCCGGGAGCCGCAATCTTCCTCGTGGTTCTGGGTTTCAATCTGCTTGGCGATGGTCTGCGCGACGCTATTGATCCGCGCGAATATTAATAATTTTGAGGAAATTCCGATGAGTATGTTTACAACCCGTCCTGAAATTCTCGGCACTTTCGGTGTCGTGACTTCCACCCACTGGCTGGCCTCTTCTGCCGGTATGGCGCTGCTTGAGCGCGGCGGCAATGCCTTTGACGCGGCAGTCGCGGCAGGCTTTGTGCTGCAGATTGTCGAGCCGCATCTGGTCGGCCCTGCCGGTGAAGTGCCGATTATTTTTCACTCCGCCAAAACCGGCAAAACCGAAGTGGTTTGCGGTCAGGGCGTAACGCCGGATGCCGCAACAATCGAGCGCTATCGTCAGGAAGGGCTGGATATGGTTCCGGGTTCGGGCCTGCTCGCAACCGTGGTTCCGGGCGCGTTTGATGCATGGATGCTGATGCTGCGCGATCACGGCAGCATGAGCCTGCGTGATGCACTCGAACCGGCAATCTATTATGCCCGTACCGGCCATCCGATGCTGCCGCGCGTTGCCAATACCATCCGCGATCAGGCTGAGTTCTTTAAAAAAGAATGGCCGACATCCTATGCCACATGGGCGCGCAACGGCAACCTGCCGCAGGCGCATGAACTGTTCGTCAATGAAGCGCTGGCTAATACTTATCAGCGTCTGGTCGATGAAGCTGAAGCCAAAGGCGGCAGCCGTGAAGACATTATCGACCATGCACGTGACGGCTTCTACCGTGGTTTTGTAGCACAGGCGATTGAGGATTTCTGCCGCAACACAGAGGCAATGGATACCAGCGGCAAACGCCATAAAGGCATTCTGACAGCGGATGACATGGCGCGCTGGAGTGCCACTTACGAAGAACCACTCACCTATGATTACCATGGCTGGACAGTTTCCAAGACCGGCCCGTGGGGTCAGGGCCCTGCGTTCCTGCAAACCCTCGCTTTGCTGAAAAATACTGATATTGCGGCGATGGGACCGGATAGTGCGGAATTTGTCCACACCACTATTGAAGCCATGAAATTGGCCTATGCAGATCGTGAAATCTATTATGGCGATCCGAATTTTGTCGAGGTGCCGATGGAGCATCTGCTGTCGGAAGAGTATAATGCGCAGCGCCGCGGCATGATCGGCACCACAGCCTCCCATGAGCTGCGTCCGGGACTCGTTGCGGGTTATGAATCCCAGCATGCCCGTGGTGTCGCCCAGTTCCGTTATGCTGATACCAACGCCGATCTGGCACCGGGTGCCGGTGAGCCGACCATGGCGCATCTGCGTACAGAAAAGCGCGGCGATACCGTGCATGTCGATGTGATCGACCGTTGGGGCAATATGGTTTCTGCAACGCCGTCCGGCGGTTGGTTACAGTCCTCTCCGGTTATTCCGGAGCTCGGCTTCCAGCTCAATACCCGTGCGCAGATGTTCTGGCTCGAGCCTGATCTGCCAACCAGCCTTGCACCGCGCAAACGTCCGCGCACCACGCTTACCCCGTCGCTCGCCAGCTATCAGGGCAAGCCGCGTCTTGTCTTCGGTACACCGGGCGGTGACCAGCAGGATCAGTGGCAGTTATTGCTGTTCCTGCGCCGTGTCCATCATGGCCTGAACCTGCAGGAAGGCATTGATCTTCCGCTGTTCCACACCATGCATTTCCCGTCATCATTCTATCCGCGTGAAGCTATTCCGGGTCGTCTTGTGATTGAAAAAACCATTGGCGAAACTGTCATCAATGAGCTGAAAACACGCGGCCATGATGTCGAAATCGTTGATGCATGGACTGTCGGTCGTCTGACAGCCGCAGAGCGCGAAGATAACGGATTGCTGCGTGCAGCTGCAACGCCGCGCCTGATGCAAGCCTATGCGATCGGTCGCTAACTCGGGGAAGCTTCACAGTGATAATGGGTATTGAAATACAGCAGCTGCTTTGGCTTGCTCTGGCGATGCTGGCAGCCGGTGGGATCACCGGCCTGCTCGCAGGCCTGTTTGGCGTCGGCGGCGGCACCGTCGCGGTTCCGGTGCTCTATGAGCTGTTCCGGATTATGGGCGTTCCTTATGATGTGCTGATGCCGCTGAGCATCGGCACCTCTCTCGCGATCATCATTCCGACCTCGATCCGCTCCTATAGTGCGCATCGTGCCCGTGGCATGGTTGATACCAGCCTGCTGAAACTCTGGGCGGTGCCGGTGGTTCTCGGTGTTGTGGCAGGCAGTGTAATTGCACGCTTTGCTCCGGCAGAAGTGTTCAAGTTCATCTTCATTCTGGTGGCCGGTGTTTCCGCAATTCGCCTGTTGTTTGGCAAAGACAGCTGGAAAATTGCTGATCAGCTGCCAGGCAAAATGGTCATCCGTTTCATTGGACTGGTTATTGGTGTCCTGTCATCGCTGATGGGTATCGGCGGCGGACAGCTTTCCAACCTGTTCATGACCTTCTACAACCGGCCGATCCATCAGGCGGTTGCCACCTCATCGGGCTTGGGCATCCTGATCTCCGTACCGGGTGCGCTGGGTTATATTTATGCAGGCTGGCCGCGTGCCGCCGAGTTTCCGGAAATTGCTGCCCTCCAGCCACCGCTGGCGCTCGGCTATGTTTCGCTGCTCGGTTTTTTGCTGGTTATTCCGACCAGTATTTTCGCCGCCCCGATCGGTGTGAAACTGGCGCACAGCCTGTCGAAACGTAAACTTGAAGTTTCTTTCGGTATCTTTCTGCTGCTGATCTGTCTGCGTTTTCTGGTCAGCGTCTTTTATTGATAGAAAGGTTTAAACATGCAAGAAACTCTTCTGTCCGTCAAAGATCTAAAGGTTTCCTTCCGCACCGGCAATCAGTGGTCGCCGGTTGTTCATGGCATTTCTTTTGACATCAAGGCCGGTGAAACCGTCGCGATTGTCGGAGAATCTGGTTCCGGCAAGAGTGTTACAGCACTCTCGCTGATGCGTTTGCTGCCGCCGCTCAACAGCAAAATTGAAGGCGATGCAGTCTTCAACGGTGCATCGCTTACGCAGATTGATGACGGCGCCATGCGTCATATCCGCGGCAATGAAATCGCTATGATTTTTCAGGAGCCGATGACTTCGCTCAATCCGAGCCTGACCATTGGTTTCCAGCTTGCGGAAGTGCTGATGACCCACCGCGGTATGTCACGCGAAAAAGCCGAGGCCGAAGCGGTTCATCTGATGGAGCGGGTGCGGATTCCGTCAGCCGCAACACGTGTCAAAGATTATCCGCACCGGCTGTCCGGCGGGATGCGTCAGCGCGTGATGATTGCCATGGCGCTGGCCTGCAAACCAAAACTGCTGATTGCCGATGAACCGACCACGGCACTGGATGTGACCATTCAGGCGCAGATTCTTGACCTCATCAAAGAGCTGCAAAAAGAAGAAGGCATGGCTGTGCTCTTCATCACCCATGACATGGGTGTGGTGGCAGAAATCGCTGACCGTACTATCGTAATGCTGCACGGTAATATTGTTGAAACCGGTGACACAGCCGACATCTTTGCGGCACCGGAACATCCATATACCCGCGCTTTGTTGTCTGCGGTACCGAAACTCGGCTCCATGAAAGGGGAAAGCGCTCCGCTGAAATTCCCTGAGATTGACCGCACAACCGGTTTTCCGGTCGAAGCTACAGAAGAAGATCATTCTTCTGCCAAACAGGAAACCAGTGCCGCAGCACCAAGAACCGTTCTCGAAGTTCGTAATCTGCGTAAATATTTCGATCTGCCAAAGAGCCTGTTCAGTCAGCCGGCAGGACGGGTTCACGCCGTTGAGAATGTTTCGTTCTCGATTAAAGCAGGTGAAACCCTGTCGCTCGTCGGAGAATCCGGTTGTGGTAAATCCACCACCGGCCGCTCGATCATCCGGCTGAATGAACCGACATCCGGTGAAATTCTGCTCAATGACGAGAATATTCTTGGCATCAGCCAGACGCAGTTTCGCGACAAACGCCGTCAGATGCAGCTGATCTTTCAGGATCCTTTTGCCAGCCTCAACCCACGTATGAAAATTGGCGAAGCTGTTGCCGAGCCCATGATCGTGCATGGTTTGGCCAGTGCTTCACAGGCACGGGAACGAGCCAGAGAATTACTGGATCAGGTCGGGCTTAATCCGGCGATGTCTGACCGCTATCCGCATGAGTTCTCCGGCGGGCAGCGTCAGCGTATCTGTATTGCACGCACACTGGCACTTGATCCGCAGATCATTATTGCTGACGAGGCAGTGTCTGCGCTCGACGTTTCCATCAAGGCACAGGTTGTCAACCTGATGCTGGAACTGCAGGACAAGCTGGATCTGGCCTTCCTCTTCATCTCCCATGATATGGCTGTTGTGGAGCGGATCAGCCATCGCGTGGCAGTGATGTATCTGGGTGAAATTGTCGAAATCGGCGCACGGGAAAGCATTTTCAGCAACCCGCAGCACCCTTATACCAAGCGCCTGCTGTCAGCGGTGCCCGTGCCTGACCCTGCAACACGTGGCTCCAAGCCGAAGCTCAAAGTCAGTGAGTTGAAAAGCCCTGTCCGCGCTATGGATTATCAGCCACCTGTCCGTCAAATGCTGGAAGTGGGTGCTGATCACTTTGTCCAGCAATGGGGAGACGAGTGGCGTTAATCCGCCCGTAAATAAGCAACCGGCGCTCAAGCCGGTTGCTCTTAAAACACTCTGCAATAATAAATATTTATCCCGCTTCAAAAAACAGCTATCGGTCAAATCAAACAAGCATTGAAGGCGGGAGTTGCTATGGCCTATAATATTATTCTCTCACAGGGTCGCATTGCCGATCGCACAGCAGGTGCAATTCCGGGTGCGGCATTGACCGCGACACTCGTAGAGAAACTCACCTCTGCCCCTGTAACAACAATCGGCGCACCATCCCCTGTTGTCACGGATGACTGGTCTGTCAGCCTGCCACAAGCGCGTGACACATTAAACGGCATCAGCGACGCTCTGGACGCCACGCTCAAAAACAATCAGATACCGGTGCTCGTTGCCAATACCTGTTCTGCAAGTCTGGCAAGCCTGCCGGTAGTTGCGCGTGAACGTCCGGACAGTGTTCTGCTCTGGATTGATGCGCACGGCGATTTCAACACGCCAGAGACCACCGGCTCCGGCTATCTCGGCGGCATGGTTGTCGCTGCCGCCAGCGGCTTGTGGGATAGTGGCCATGGTGCCGGTTTGCGCCCTGAACAGGTTATCATCATCGGCGGCCGCGATATTGATGAAGAAGAAGCTGCGATGCTGGCAAAAGCCGGTGTCCGGATTATCGCTCCAGCACAAACCACTCCTGAAACAATCTTGCAGGCCATCGGCGATGCACCGGTCTGGGTTCATGTGGACTGGGATGTGATGGAGCCTGATTTCATTCCGGCAGCCTATAAAGTGGCAGATGGTCTGATGCCGCAGCAGCTGCGTGATGTGTTCGCCGCCCTGTCGAAGGACAAGATTGCCGGTATCGAACTGGCTGAATTTGAAGCAGGCGATGATGCTGCTGCAAATAATGCAGCACTTGAGGTTCTCGAAGAGATCATCACCCCGCTGTTTAAGTAAAAACAAAAAGGCGCAGTGTTATCCGACACTGCGCCTTTTCTGTTTTAATCGGCGTTTTAAGCCGTTGCCTGTTTCAAAAATTGCAACACAGCCTGCCATGATGCGGCATTGGCCTCAGCATTCACATCAGCTTCGCCGCCCATTGTCGTGAGATTGCCATTGACCGGATGCGCATGGACAATTTGCGTGGCCGGTACATATGGAAACAGGATGGAATGTCCCGCTTGCGGATGATTATACCACGCCACCGGAAAAGCATGATTGGCGGCCAGCAGGCTCGACTGCACCAGCAGTGAATAATAATCCGACGGCCATGCACCATCATCACCGCCGGAGATCAGCATCACCGGCCCTGCAATTTTTTCCACCGGAATACGCGCTTTGCGCATGGCTGCAGGATCGGCAAGGGCGGTGCGCATCGCAGCGCTGTTGCGGCGTGGCTGCGGCCCGTCATCATAAGGTTTCCAGCTCGCAAAGCGGTTATTATCCCAGATATGGGTGAGCGGCTTGCCCTGATACAGCCAGCAAGGCCCGTCACGACCCAAGGCAGGATCGGCAGCCGCCTGCCCGCCATGCACAAATGCACTCGGCACATAGCCGATCACCGCAGAGACTTTCTGCGGATAAGTAGCACCCAATAACAGCACCAACTCTCCGCCACGGGACTGACCGCTGACCGCTACGAAATCACCTTTCGGATTCACGGCTTCGCGCAGCCAGTCCAGCCCTTTTTCAAAATATTCCAGCGCTGTGTTGGAAATATATTTTGGCAGACCTTCCGCACCGAAATAACCAAGTGCCAGCGCATGATAACCACGGGACGCATAGAGCGCCGCGCGCGGCTCATTCACACCACCGCCTGAGCCATTCATGATCATCACAGCCGGTCGTGCTTCACTGCCTGCCGCGCGATAAAGCGTGCCGACAAGACCGTTCACCCGCACTTCTTCACGGGTCACACCTTCTGCCATCAGCGTTTGCACCAGCAATGTATCACTGCTGTCATCACCGGAGCTTACTGTGATTGTTGTTTCCAGCGCCTGTAACAAATCCTGATGGAACAGCGGCAACATGCCCTGCCCGCCATGATTTTGCGACCAGATCAGCCCCATAGCTGAAACGCCCTGATAGGTACCGGACACAGGTGCATCGCGGGTCAGGTCAATCACACCTTGTGCATCGGCCTCAAAAACTGCCTCACTCGTCCAGTCATGACCGGCACGCTTTGTCAGTGTTTTGACCGAGACTTTGGCCTGTGGCTTAGCGCCGGATATCGTAATCCGGCGCTCCACATCAATCAGCGCTACGGCTGGTTCAACAGAGATTTGCAACATCAGCCAGTTCCTCAGTCAGCTTTGATTTTGCTGACCTGCATCGCAACGGTACGGTCACTGTTCCACGGCACAACTTTCAGGTCATCGCGCGATGCCCAGATGTTTTTATAGTGGAACAGCGGCATAATACCGACATCACCCATCACGGTTTTCACCGCACCACGGATAATCTCTTCACGCTTCGCATTGTCGAATTCTGACGTTGCCTCAGCCAGAGCCTTGTCGAGATCAGCACTGCTGTAGTGACCCCAGTTGGATGCACCAACGCCTTTTTCCTTATTCGGCGTCGCCAGAATAGAGGTCATGGCATAGGTGCCCTCGCCGGTACCATTGCCCCAACCGATCATGGTCATGGCATATTCGTTTTTGTTAGCGCTGCCGGAATAAACCGAGAAAGGTACGACTTCCACCTGAGTTTCCACGCCGATCCGTGTCCAGAACTGAGCCAGAGCCTGCGCAGTTTCAGGGCCCTGCGGGTAACGGTCGCTTGGCGCATGGATCGTCATTTTGAAACCATCCGGATAGCCTGCTTCTGTCAGCAATTCCTTGGCTTTTTTGGCATCGAACGGAATATCTTTCGTATCCGTGTCATAACCGAATGTACCTTCAGGCATCCACTGGTTCGCAACAGTTGCGCCACCCTGCATAATGCGGCTCACCAGTGCTTCACGGTTGATCGCCAGTGTCAGCGCTTCACGCACTTTCTGGTTCAGCAACGGATTTTCCTTCAGCGGATTTCCGGCTTTGTCAGTCAGATATTTGGACGGCTGCGCGCTAAAGCTTGGCTGCATAATCAGCGCACGCAGCCCCGGATAGGCATAAACTTTAACGCCTTCCGACTTTTCCAGCTTGGAAATATCGGCAACCGATACTTTGTCGATCACATCCACATCTTTGGCCAGCAAGGCAGCAGTACGCGCTGCCGGATTGGCAATATATCGATAGGTAACCGTATCCCATTCAGGCTTATCGCCGGTATAGGTTTCGTTGCGCTTCATCAGCACGCGGTCACCCGGTGTGTAACCCACATAGCTATAAGCACCGTTGGTAACCATGGCTTTGCCGCTGTTGTAATCTTCCGTGGTTGATTTCTCACCGACATGCTTGCTGACAATATAAAGGCTGGAAAGGCTGACCGGCAGCAGCGGATCAGGCACAGTGGTTTTGACCAGCAGATGATGGTCATCTTTGATCTCTACCTTATCAACCGTGCGGATAAAACCTTTGACGCTGGCAACACTGCCTGGCACATCACGGGCACGGTCATAGGAGAAAGCCACATCAGCAGCAGTCACCGGCTGACCGTCTGACCAGACCGCATTGTCAAAAAGGGTAAATTCCCATGTCAGCGGGTCAATATTGCGCCATGTCTTGGCAACACCCGGCTGCATATTAATGGCGTCTTTGCCGGTCAGGCCGCTCCAGAAATGCTGAGCGACAGAATGGTCACCGGCATGGTTGTTCAGTTGCGGATCAATGGATGACAACGGATCCGCAAAACCGATACGCAGTTCTTCTGCCATGGCACTGGCAGAAAACAGGCTGGTGGTCATAACAAGGGCAGCAAGTAAATTTTTCATGCGGTTAACTCCAATGGGGCGGCTTTATCAATGAATGAAGGGTTATCGTTGAGGTGACACGCGCTTAAATGCTGCTCACTAACCTGCTTCAATACAGGGCGTTCAAGGCGGCATTTGTCGAAAGCAAGCGGACAACGCGGATGAAAATGACAACCCTTCGGCGGATTAATCGGGCTTGGAATTTCCCCTTTAATCGCTGAATAGGCTTTGCCACGCTGCGAGAGATCCGGCACTTCGGACAGCAGCATTTTCGTATAAGGATGGTTCGGACGGGCAAAGAATTCCTTCGCCGGTGCATCCTCCACCACTCTGCCCAGATACATGATCAGCACGCGGTCGCAGACATGGCGCACCGCCCGCAAATCATGGCTGATAAACAGATAGGTCAGATCAAGCTCTTCACGCAGATCCATAAACAGGTTGAGGATTTGCGCCTGAATAGAAACGTCCAGTGCCGCAATGGATTCATCACAGACCAGAAAACGCGGATTAAGTGCCAGAGCACGGGCAATACTGATGCGCTGCCGCTGACCGCCCGAAAACTGGTGCGGAAAACGGGTGCGGATTGCCGGATCAAGTCCGACACGGCGCAGCTGTGCACTGACATAGTCATCCAGGCCTGCGCGGTTTGTCAGGCCATGGATCAGCGGGGCCTCGCCAACGGCCTTATCAATACGCTTGCGCGGATTGAGGCTGGCTTGCGGATCCTGAAAGATCATCTGCACATCAAGATGCGTTTTATTCTCGCGTGACGGAACTTTATCATAAACCTTAACCTCGCCGCTGCTTGGTGCCATCAAACCGGCTGCAATACGACCGAGGGTGGACTTGCCGGAACCGGATTCACCGACCAGACCAACAAATTCACCGGCGCGGATGGTCAGGTTCACACCATCCAGCGCGTGCACAACAGGGCGCGGGCGTGACAACCCCATACGCTCAGTTAAGGCAGAACCGCCGCCACCAAAACGTTTTTCAATATTCTGCATTTGCAGAACAATTGGTTGCTGAGCAGTAATATCATGATTTTTACTGGTCATGGCCGCAGCTCCTGCATATTGCTATTCAGCGTAACCGGATGGAAGCAGCGATAGCGATGATCCTCTGCTCCGGTAAATTCCGGCTGTATCTGACAGGCATCTGTAGCCGAACCGCAACGAGCGGCAAAAGCACAGCCTTTCGGCGGATGGAACATATTCGGTGCCAGTCCCGGAATTTGCTGCAAACGGGTGCCCGGTTCCGCATTGCCGGGCAGGCTGCCGATCAATCCTGCGGTATATGGATGGCGTGGCTGATCAAGCACCGCACCGACATGACCGATTTCAACAATACGTCCGGCATACATCACCGATAATGTGTCGGCGATACCGGCCACCACTGACAGGTCATGAGTAATCCAGATCAGCGCCATATTTGTGGCTTTGACCAGCCCCTGCACTTCCGCCAGAATTTGCGACTGGATCGACACATCCAATGCCGTTGTCGGCTCATCAGCAATAATCAGATCCGGCTTATTGAGCATGGCGATTGCCAGTGCCACACGCTGACGCATACCACCCGACAATTGATGCGGATAGGCATCCAGACGACTTTCAGGGCTTGGCACGCCGGTTGCGCCCAGCACATCACGGGCACGCTGACGGGCATCGGCATAGGAGATTTTCTCATGCGCCTGCAGTGCTTCAATCATCTGCTCGGAGATACGCAGCACCGGATTGAGCGTCATCATCGGGTCCTGAAACACCATTGCAATACGGTTGCCCTGCAAATGGCGCAGCTGTTTCTTGGACAGTTTGGTAATATCCTGTCCTTTGAACAGCACCTCACCGGACACAATCCGACCCGGCCGGTCGATCAGCCCCAAAATCGAAAAACCTGTCACCGATTTACCGGAGCCGGATTCACCAACCAACCCCATAGTCTGCCCAGCACGCAATGTGAAAGACACATCCTCAACCGCATGAAGCACACCGGCATCGGTATAAAATCTCGTGCAGAGATTACGGACATCCAGCAGCAATTCACTCATGATAAAGCCCTCGGATTAAACACATCACGCAGGCGGTCGGCCACGAGGTTGATTGCCACGATCGAAATCAGCAAAGCCAGACCCGGAAAGAAACTGATCCAGTAATCACCCGACAACATATACTGGAAACCATTGGAGACCAGCAGACCGAGCGAAGGCTCTGTCACCGGCACACCAAGGCCGAGAAAACTCAGCGTAGCTTCCAGCGTGATCGCGCGGGCGATCTGTAATGTGCCGATGACGATCAGCGGCGGCATGCAGTTTGGTAAAATATGGCCAAGCAGAATTCTGAGCGGCGACAGGCCAAGCCCGCGGGCGGATTCCACATAGTCACGACGGCTTTCCACCAGTGCCTGACCTCGGGCAGTACGGGCATAATAGGCCCATTCCAGCAGCACCAGAGTGATCACCACATTGCCGACACCGCGACCGAAGAAAGCCAGCATCAAGAGTGCAACAAGAATAGACGGCAGCGACATCACCAGATCGACCAGACGCATCAGCAGTGCATCGGTTTTGCCGCCTGCATAGGCCGCAACCAGTCCGAGCACGATGCCGATCACACCGGCAATAGTAGCGGAACCAATGCCGACAACCAGACTGGTGCGCAGGCCGTAGAGAATAGCCGAGAACAGATCTCGCCCCTGCCCGTCAGTTCCGAGCAGATAGGTATAACCATCCGTCATATTGGTTTCACCCGGTGCGAGACGTGCGTCCATCACGTCAATCGCCATCATGTCGTAAGGGTTCTGCGGTGCGATCAGCGGCGCGAAAATAGCAGCGGCGGCAATCAGCACACACAAAACCAGCCCGAAAATGGCAAGCGGCGAGCGCAGGAACATGCGGATATTTTCCGCGATTGGTGAGCGTGGTGGTTTGGTGAGAGACATGGTCATGCGGCCGCCTCCGTTCTGACACGCGGATCAAGCACACGATACAGAATATCCACGATAAGATTGATCGTCACAAACAGCGTCACAACCACCATCAGATAGGCAACAACCACAGGGCGGTCGAGCGCATTGATACTGTCGAGGATAAGCTTACCGGCACCCGGCCATGAGAAAATATTCTCGGTTACCACTGCGAAAGCGACAGTCGAACCGAATTCGATACCAAGCACAGTGACCAGCGGGATCATGACATTGCGCAGGATATGGCGGCGCACAACACGCAAAGGCGACAGGCCTTTGGCGCGGGCAAAGCGCACATAATCCAGCGATTTCACCTCACGCACACCGGCATTGGTAAGACGCACAACCAGCGAGACTTTAAACATCGCCAGATTGATTGCAGGCAGCAGCATATGACGCAGACCATCAAGGGTCAGGAATGACCATTCCACACCGAAGAGACGCACGGTTGTGCCGCGCCCGCTGGCAGGCAACAGCCCGAGTGACACGCTGAAAGTCATAATCAGCAGCAAGCCAACCCAGAAAGTTGGCAGGGAAAAGCCCAGAATACTGCCGGTGGTGATCAGCTTAGCAAACGGATTTTCCGGTTTAAGCCCAGCAAAAAGGCCGAGCGGAATACCGATAAACACCGCAAAAATCATCGCCAGTACGGCCAGTTCCAGTGTCGCTGGCAGGCGTTGCAGGATCAGCGTCACCGCAGGTGTATTATAGACAAAGCTATTGCCCAGATCGCCCTGCAAAGCGCTTTTCAAAAACAACCAATATTGCTGCCAGACTGGCAGATCGAGGCCGAGGCGTTCAATCAGCTCTGCGCGATCTACCTGCGTTGCATCGGGAGCCAGCAGAATATCTGCCGGATTGCCGATCATATGCAGGCCGAGAAACACGATGACCGACATAATCAGCAGAACGACCGCCGCCTGAGCTAATCGTTTGATGAGCCAGACAGTGAAATTCATACCAGCGCCTCAAGATCAGTCTGGTCATAATTATCTGCTTCAACCCATTCATCGCCGAAAACTTCCGGCTCTGAATAGCTTTTGGCATTGGCAAAATGCTGGTCGATATCTTCATGATACAGCGTGGCAGCAATGCCCGTTGACAGACGGGCTGCGCCCTCACTGATCGACGGAATATCACCGGATACACCGCCATGAGACATCATGGCCGGATAGCAAAAGCAATGAATGCGGGACAGACCCTCTGCCTCCACGCCTGCTTTTGGCAGGAATTCAAAAGAGGGTCCGAGATCCGGTGCCTCAGTCAATGAGCGATCCTCATTGCCGGTCAGCGGTGCCAGACGTTCTTCCCATGTGCGGGCTTTGCTGGCGATTTCCGACAGGAAGGCTTTCTGGCGCCAGTCAATCTGAAAACCGGTGGAAGCGATCAGGAAGTCGAATTGTCTGCGCCCCTGTGGCGTGGTGATCTCGATCTTGTCACCCTTCACCACGATGCTCTCAAGGGAAGCGCCCAGCTGAAAGAATGCATTGTTATGGCGGCTGACGCGCAGCACGCTGGCACGTGGCGGCGGCACCTGCTCCGCACCGATATAGCTGTAGATTGCCAGTTTGGTGCGACCATCGAGATTTTGCATGCCATAGACTGAGCCCGGATTGCCCATGCCCTTACCGCGGTTAATTCGCGGAATATCCTTGCGGCGGATCAACAGATCAACACGCGCCGCACCCGCTTCCAGAGCCGTTGCCGCACTATCCATCGCCGATGCACCGGCACCGATGACGGCAACCGATTTACCCTTCAGCACGCTATAGTCATTTTCATCCGACGAATGTGCCCAGAACTGCTTTGGCAGAGTGCGGATAATCTCCGGCACATAAGGCCCGCCGAGACCATCACGTCCGGTTGCCAGTACCACGTGACGGGCACGGACAGTCTGGCTGCCTTGCGGGGTTTCCAGCTCCAGCACGGTGTGATCAGCTTCCGGCTTGATCAGTGTGATGCGATGATCATTGCGCAACTCAATATTGAGAACATCGCGATACCAACGCAGATAATCCATCCATTGCAGGCGCGGAATTTTATCGAGCGCATCCCAATCGGCCTCACCGAATTGTGCGGTGAACCATGCACGGAATGTCAGCGACGGAATGCCAATCGCCGGCCCTGTCAGACTCTTTGGCGAGCGCAGGGTTTCCATGCGCGCTGTTGTTGCCCAAGGGCCTTCAAAACCATGAGGGCGCGCATCAAAAATGACCGTGCGGATACCAAGATGTTTCAACGATGCCGCAGCCGACAAGCCTGCCATGCCGCCACCGATAATGGCCACATCCAGCAGTGTTTCGCCACCGATCTGTTTCAGCGGCACCCATTCTTTGGCCGGTAATGTCAGATAATCCAGATCACGGGCAACAAGGCTGTTGAGTTCTTCAAGCGATGAGGGAAATGTTGTCATGGTCAGTCCTCCAGCAATGCAAGCTGGGTAATCAGCGATTGATGTTCATCAGGCGTGTGAAGTTTGAAACCCGGCACCAGGAGATGGGCAGCCTGTTCCAGAGCGGTGATCAGTTCTGCTGCTGTCTCGCTTAGCTGCGTGGCATTGTGACTGATCACACCGAAACTATAAGGAATATCCAGCTCCAGCGGCAAAGTAACGATGCCGTCCAGCGGCGTACCGGCAGAGGTGACAGGCTCAACCACGCCGACGGTTCCCGCAGGACCACCTGCACCGGCACGGATCAGTGCCAGCGCATTCATCGTCGAGTTTGTGCGGATAAGCCCGCCGGTCTCAATATGATTGTTTTTCAAGGTCTGGCGGATACGGGCAGGCAGACCGCGGCGATTGGACATTTCCACCAATGTGCGGCTTTTGATTGCCGAGAGCGGAATTGGCCCCTGCTCTTTCGCCAGCGGATCATCAGCCCGCACAGCCAGAACGCAGGGCGCACTGCCGAACCAGTGGGTTGTCTGATCGCGATGCTGCAATGGCAGGCTTGTCGCGCCGATGTCTGCATCGTTCGACAGAACTGAACTGCGTACCCGTTCCGGCGTATCCGTCTGAATAGCAATACGTCTTGCACCTTCCGCTCCAACGGAATGGCTGAGCGATGCCCATGCATGCGGCACAAGACCAAAAGCCAGCGCCGAGATACAGGCAATGCGCACCGGCCGTGTCCTTAAGTTAGCCACTTCCTGCGCGCGCTCCCAAACCTCAGCGACACCGGCCAATGCTCGCTCCACATCATCGCGCAACAACATGCCCTGCTGGGTCAGCGCCAGACGCTGCCCGACACGTACAAAGAGCTTCTGGCCGAGATCGCGTTCCAGATCCTGAATAATCCGGCTGACGGAAGGCTGGGACAATTGCAGCCGTTTAGCAGCGGCGGTGACGCTGCCTAAAGTTGCAACTTCCAGATAGGCTTCCAGCGCCTTTAAATTGCGCATAGTTTCTCCCTGCCAGCCTGTTCAGGCAGCAATAGTGGTCAGGTTCTACGATAGTGAATTCAGTTATTTGACAGGATCGCCCAGCACATGCATCAGGCGGTTTGCCCAGCCGAACATGGCAGTAGACAGCACCAGATCAACGGCCTCTTCCTTATTCAGCCCCTGCTCCTGCAACCGGCGAGCATCTTCTGCATTTGTCTGCGGCGGAAACTGCGACAGCTTCATTGCAAAATCAAAAATCGCCTGATTTTTAGGATCAAGTTTCGCCTTCTCGCCATCCAGAAACAGCTTGTCGGTTACGCTCTCATCACGGCTGAGCTGCGCATGGCGCTGGGCATGCACGGCTGCACAATAGATACAGCGATTGACCACCGATGCGCCCAATGCACCGAGCTCACGTTCTGCACGCCCCAGACCGCCTTTGCCATACATCACCGTATTGAACAGCGGCGAGCGCACATTCAGGCTTTCCGGATCATGCGCCAGTACCAGCACATAATCGGATACTTTGGTGTTGGATGGTGTCACTTTCAGTGCATCCAGCTGTTCCGGTGTGGCTTCCGCCAGCACAACCGGCTTCACACGCGGTTGCCATTCAGGAACAGTTTTTGTGAATTTGTGAATGATCTCGCTCATCAGTTCTGCTCCCCGTCAGCTTCAACCAAAGATGCGAGGCCGGACGCCACGCGGATTTGATAGGCAAGAAAAGCATTCAGTTCGCACAGGCGCACAATATCAGCATCGGCTACGCCGGCCTGATGCAAAACCGCGATATCATCTGCACTGACATCTTTGGTGTTATTGGCAACCTTATCCATGAAGGCCACGACTTTTTGCTGCACAGCATCGGCAGGCACAAAGTCGCCTTGCACGAGATCAGCATAGTCTGAACCGGCAGCAGCCTGACCATAAAGCGCGCCGAGGTAAGGATTATCATTTGCTGCCGCGATACGGGCGGCAAAAGCTGCACGCAATGCATGCGGCCACGCACCGGCATCCGCAGGCGTCAGCACCGCATCCTGCGCCTGACGTGTCATGACAAACACATCCTGACGGGCAGCGAGCGCCTCAAAAGGCGGCACATCTTCAACATTACCGGCGAGCCAAAGGCTCACGGCTTCCAAAGCAGATTGTTTCATTACGTTCCCCAGACATTGCTTCAGCACAAGCATTTCAATCAGGTAACAGACAGATCACACTGTCCGGCGAGATATAGTTACTTTACGGATGAAGTATTGCCGTTTATTCATTTTTCAAATAACCTGTCACCGTCAGTTAAGGCTGTCAACCACCAAAATGGAAAACAGCTCATTTCATAAATTCCTCGAGGCACATATGCGGCTGGGGGAAACTGCACTGCTTTGCGGGTTTTCACTTTGCGCAAGATAAACAGTGCTTTAGTTTTACAGAGTTTACCCCAGCGGGGAGCAGGACGAAGGGTAAAACAATCCAAATCCGGCGCCAGGAATAAAAGATTTTTTTAAAAGCACACAAGAATGTGCAAAAATATACGGCAGTCGATTCAGTTGGTCTGTTTAAGACAGAGGGGAATATATGAGTCAGATTATTCAGTGCGGCCATACCGAAGAATGTCACATGGACTGGCGCCACCGTGCTATTGCAATCATTGAAGCGGATTTCAACCGCTCTGCCGATACGCATCTTATCCGCGTTGATCTGCCGAAATTCAACGGCATTACGCTCTATCTTAAAGATGAATCCAGCCACCCGACCGGCAGCCTGAAACACCGTCTTGCCCGCTCGCTGTTTCTCTTCGCCATTTGTAACGGCAAGGTCGGCCCGCATACCACCATCGTTGAGGCTTCCAGCGGTTCCACCGCTGTTTCCGAAGCCTATTTCGCCCGTATGCTCAACTTGCCGTTTGTGGCGGTGATGCCCCGTACCACCTCGCCGGAGAAGATTGCGGCGATTGAATTTTACGGCGGACGCCCGCATCTCGTTGATGATCCAAAAAGCGTTTATGATGCCGCCCGTCAGGTCGCAGAAGATACCGGCGGCTATTATATGGACCAATTCACCTATGCGGAACGCGCAACGGACTGGCGTGGCAACAACAATATTGCCGACTCCATTTTCAGCCAGATGCAGCGCGAAGAACATCCTAACCCGCGCTGGATTGTGACCGGTGCAGGCACCGGCGGCACCTCCGCGACGCTCGGTCGCTATATCCGCTACCGTGCTTTGGATACACGCCTGTGTGTGGCCGATCCTTCCGGCTCTATCTTCCATCAGCACTTCATGGATCGTTCTGTTACGGAAATTCCTTGCTGCACTTCGATGATCGAAGGCATTGGCCGCCCGCGCGTTGAGCCATCTTTCATACCGGAAGTCGTGGATTGCATGGTCGCCGTGCCTGATGCAGCCAGCCTCGCTGCCCAGCGCGTCATTGGTGAAATTCTTGGCCGCACCTGCGGCGGCTCTACCGGCACCAATATCTGGGCCTGTGCACATCTGATTTCCGATATGATCCGCCGAGGAGAAACCGGTTCGGTTGTGACCCTGCTCTGCGACCATGGTGATCGTTACCGTTCCACATATCTCAATGACAATTGGATTAAAGACAACGGTTTTGACATTGAACCGCAGCTGCAAAAACTGCGCGCCTTCTTCCATCAGGGACAGCTGATGCCGGAGTAATCTGCTCAAAACAGCCGCAGACTCACAGCACCACATTTCTGTGCGTTTGCTTTTTCTCCGGAGCAGGTGACGTTTAATCCCCCCCCCCCGAACACCTGCTCCGGACTTTTTAATCATCCGGTTTCATTGTTTTTTCTGCACGACGTTTTTTCCGTCAAAAGCACACCTTTCTTCGGTTACACCACTTATCTGCCAGCAAAATTACCAGTCAAAACAAATTGCTGGCCACATCGCTCATATAGACCTCCCGCACTATCCCGCAAAAATCAGCGACAAGTTCTGATTGCATAAACTGTGTCTGAATCATGACAAGGTGATTATCCTGATTGACTCTCCGCCCGAGAATCCGTATCGGGAGTTGATTAATCGTTTAATCAAGATGGTTTCGATGTCCGACACCTTGCAACCTAAACAGACACCTAATCTGAGCGATGTCGCTAAAGCCCTAGGTGTGTCGGTTGCAACCGTGTCCAATGCCCTGTCCGGAAAAGGACGGGTTTCTGCCAGTCTTATTTCCCGCGTGAAAGAACAAGCCGCCCGCATGGGCTATGTCCCGAGCCATACAGGGCGGGCATTGCGCACAGGACGCAACAGTGTGTTGGGTCTGGTTTTGCCGGATATCGCCAATCCCCTGTTTCCGCAAATCGCACAGGCGATTGAAGCAGCGGCAGCGGCAGCCGGATATGGTATTCTGATTGCGGATTCCCGCGGAAATGTCAGTCTTCAGACTGAGGCGATTAATCGTCTGATTGAATATGGTGTCGATGGTCTGGTGATCGTACCGCGCCTTGGCACCCGCATTGCGGATCTGGATATTCCTGTTGCGGTGATCGACAGCCCTTCAACGCCCGGCAATACGGTTGCGGCGGATCACTGGCAGGGCGGCGAACTGGTTGGCCAGCATCTGGTGTCCGGCGGACACCGTAAAGTGCTGCTGATCGGTAAAAATCCGGCCTCTATCGTGCAGAATGACCGCTTGGGCGGTATTCGTGCAGGATTAGGCAAACAAACAGAAATTGATGTTCTGTGGATCGAACATCACGAGGCTGAATTCGGCAAAGGCGCCCATCTCGGCCTGAATGAGAAAATTGCATCCGGTACAACGGCCATTGCCGCCGTGTCTGATGTGCATGCCCTGCGTGCGATGACCGAGCTTTATCACAGCGGTTACCGTGTGCCGGATGATGTCAGTGTTATTGGTTTTGATGACCTGTTCTGGGCGTCGGGCATTACGCCTGCTCTTTCCACCGTGCGCATGGATTTGCCGCGTATCGGTGAAATTGCCATTGCCTCACTGGTGCAAGCTATTGAAGGCAAAAGTGAAAGCCGCAAAGGGCCGGTGCCGACATTCGGCACATCCCGTGTACCAATGACGCTGATTGCCCGCCAAACATGCCGTTCTATTCTATCCTCATCCACTTCCGCAAAAGGACTTTAAAAGTGCTGAAGAAACTCATCGCCGCATCCACACTGGCGCTTCTGACCACAGCGTCTTACGCCGCTGACAAGACCCTGACCATCTCGGTTTACGCTTTTGCGCAGGATGATTTCAAAGAAATCCTCTACAAGCCTTTTGAAGAAAAATGCGGCTGTAAACTGGTTGTTGAAACCGGCAACAGCGTAGAGCGTCTTGCTAAAATGGAAGCCAACAAAGCCAATCCGGTTGTGGATATGGCTGTTGTATCCATGGCAGATGCGCTGCAGGCATCGCGTGCCGGTCTGATCGAAAAAATCGACACATCCAAGCTTTCCAACTTCGACAAACTCTACGACATTGCCAAAGACCCGAACAAAGACGGCATGAGCGTTGGTTACACATTCTATGCAACATCCATCGTCTACCGTACTGACAAGATGAAAATCGAGTCCTGGGCCGATCTGCTGAAGCCTGAATATGCACCGCATATTGCTTTCCCGAATGTGACCACCAATCAGGGCCCGACAGCACTTTACATGCTGGAAAAATCCCTCGGTCATGATGAAGCTGATCTGAAAAACGCCATTGCTGCCGTTGGCGAAAAGTCCAACGATATCGTGACTTTCTACGTCAAATCCTCGCAGCTCGTGCAGCTGATGCAGCAGGAAGAAATCTGGGCAGCACCAATCGGCCGTTTCTCCTGGGCGCCTTTCACCAAGCTTGACCTGCCGCTCGGCTGGGCAACACCGAAAGAAGGCCAGACCGGCGGCATGAATGTGATGGTCGTTGCCAAGGATTCCAAGAACCGTGATCTGGCTCTGGAATTCATGGACTTCTGGCTCTCTACAGAAATTCAGACCAAAATTGCTGAAAAGC
Organism: Hyphomicrobiales bacterium; assembly: GCA_900470735.1. Lineage (GTDB taxonomy): Bacteria > Pseudomonadota > Alphaproteobacteria > Rhizobiales > Rhizobiaceae > Pseudochrobactrum. Next base: position 636,705 of record UCCC01000001.1, read on the forward strand.
TGGTCGACAGCCCTGCCAATAAGGAAGTTAAGGTTTCTGACGAAGTTGCTGATAACATTACCTATGGCGAAGAAACCGCTAAAAGCCTTCAGCTCATTCCGTCCGATGTCGTTCTCGACAACCGCGACACATGGCTGAAAGAATGGAACGCCAAAATCGGCCAGTAATCCGGCCCAAATAACAGCAGCTGCCCGTAACATTTCCGGTTCACGGGCAGCTTTCTTTTTTTGATGCATTATCCCGCCTCCGGTCAGGCCACCTGTCTTATAGGAAAGCTTATGTTCAACAACCGCACCGAAGCCATGTGGCTGGCCTTGCCGGCAGCGCTTTTCGCGGCACTTGTCTTCCTCGTCCCTGTTATTCTTCTGCTGTCTGAAGGTTTCAGATCGACAGAAGGATGGACAATTGCCCCATGGATTGATTTCTTCTCCGAGCCGATGAACCGCACCGTGTTCTGGCGCACCCTGCGGCTGGGACTGGAAGTAACCGTTGTCGCCGCGATTATCGGCTATGCCACCGCATGGGCGATTGTCGGTCTGCCTGCCAATTCCAAAGGCCGGATGATCGGCTTGATCATGCTGCCGATGATGATCTCGCCGGTTGCCCGTACCTATGCGTGGATCGTTATTCTCGGCCGCACCGGTATTATCAATCAGGCCTTGCAGGCTGTGGGCTTAAGCGATGCGCCGCTGCGTATTCTGTTCACCGAAACCGCAATTTTCATCGGTCTGTTGCAGCTGTTTCTGCCGCTGATGGTAATCTCGCTGATCAGTGCGCTGGAAAACCTGCCGAAAGATGTAGTGCCTGCAGCCCGCGTGCTCGGTGCAAGCTGGTTTACCGTTTTCTGGAAAATCATTCTGCCGCTGACCAAAGAAGGTCTGGTTGTTGGCGGCACACTGGTCTTCACCGGTTCGCTCACCGCCTATATCACACCGGCCATTCTTGGTGGCTCCAAGGTTCTGATGCTGGAAACACTGCTCTATCAGCATGTAACCGTATCCAATAATTTTGCTGCGGCCAGCGTTATCGCACTCATTCTCGTGGTGATGAGTTTCGCCGCTAATATTCTTCTGAAGCGTATTGCGACAGTGAAGGGCAAAAAATGAACTCGAATTTGCTTTCACGGCTGATTAATCCGGCCAATCTGGTTCTCTGGCTCGTCATTGTCTTTCTGATCGGCCCGTTCCTCATCATCGTTGCCGCTTCTTTCTCGGCCGGTGACACACTGGCATTCCCGCCGCAGGGTTTCTCGCTGAAATGGGTCTATAAGGTCTTTACCATCGAGAGTTTCCAGCAGAGCTTCGTCACCTCCATGGTTCTGGCAGTCGGCGGCACTCTGGTGGCACTGGCACTCGGCGTACCGGCAGCCTATGCGATGGCGCGCTATGACATGCCGTTTTCCGAAACTGTGCGCACGATTGTCTCTTCGCCGATCATTGTGCCGGGCATCATCGTCGGCTTAGCACTGCTGCGTTATTTCGTGGTGCCGGTTGGTATGTCCATCACACTGGCGCTGTTTTTGGCGCATACGGCACTGGTGCTGCCTTATGCGGTGCGTGTGGTGTCTGCCAGCCTCAACAATCTGCGCTCTGACATGGAAGAAGCGGCTGTGCTGCTCGGCTGCTCGCGCGCCGGTGCGTTCTTCCGCGTGGTGATGCCGAATATCAAAGGCGGTATTCTTTCCGCTTTCATTCTCGGTTTTGTCACCAGCTTCAATCAGGTACCGGTGTCACTGTTCCTCTCCGGTCCCGGTGTGCGCACCCTGCCAATCGATATGCTGGGCTACATGGAAATCGTTTTTGACCCTTCCATCGCTGCCCTCTCCTCTCTGCTTGCTTTTCTGTCCATGGGCATTGTCCTTCTCGCAGAACGTTTCCTAGGATTCTCCCGCTATGTCTGATCAAGCCTTTCTTACTCTCGACCAGCTGACACTGCGTTACGGCAACACCACAGCCGTGGATAAGCTCAATCTCACAATCAACAAAGGTGAGTTGCTGGCGCTGCTCGGCCCTTCGGGCTGCGGTAAAACCACCACCATGCGTGCGATTGCAGGCCTGATGGATGTGGCAGGCGGTACTATCCGTCTTGACGACAAAGACATTACCCGCGTTGCCGCCAATAAACGCGAAATCGGGCTGGTGTTTCAGTCCTATGCGCTGTTCCCGCATCTGACCGTGTTCGACAATGTTGCTTTTGGTCTCAAACTCAAAGGCATCAAGGGTGATGAATTGCGCCAGAAAGTTGAAAGCGGTTTGAAATCCGTTGGTCTGGCCAAATTTGCTGACCGTAAGCCGCCGGAATTGTCCGGTGGTCAGCAGCAGCGTGTTGCCCTTGCCCGCTCGATGGTGATGGAGCCAAAAGTGCTGCTGCTCGATGAGCCGCTGTCCAATCTGGATGCGCGTCTGCGTCTTGATATGCGCACTGAATTGCAGCGCGTGCAGCAGGAAACCGGCGTCACCATGATCTTCGTGACCCATGATCAGGCAGAAGCGCTGGCGCTGGCCGACCGTATCGTGGTGATGCGTGCCGGTGCGATTGAACAGATCGGCACACCGGAAGAGATCTACAATCATCCGGCATCACGCTTTGTGGCTGACTTTGTCGGCTTCGAGAATGTCTATGCGATCCGCGATGGCAAGCTCTATTCCGAGACTGCTGAAGTCCCGCTCAATGCAGTGCTGCCGAAAGCTGCCGGTCTGGCGTTCCGCCCGAAGATCGTCACACTGGGCTCCGGCCCGCTCAAAGGTATTGTGCGCGGCGCCGCATTTGCCGGTAATACCCGCGAATATGTGCTGGAAACACCATTCGGCTCTGTCAAAGCGGATGTTGATGCCACATTGCCTGCTTATGCACTGGGCGATGAGGTTGCCTTTGATCTGCCAATTGATCAGGCGGCAATTCTGGAACGGGAGTAAATTGCAGCATGGGTGTCTGGATTGATACGGATATGGGCTTCGATGATATTGCCGCCATTTTGGTGGTGAAACATCTGGGCCTTGAAATCGACGGTGTGTCTCTGGTTTTCGGAAATACGGAGCTTGGTCAGGTCTGCCGCAATGCGGCTGGTGCTACACAGGTTTTCGGCTGGGATTTTCCGATCTATCGCGGGCGGCACAAACCGGTTCTGGCGGAGATTGAAACTGCCGCCGGAATTCTCGGCGAAACCGGCATTCCGACACTCGGCCTGAACTTACCCGTCTGTGAAGATAATACACAGGGCTGTGCCTTCACCGCCCTGTGCAACTGGCTGGAAAATACCTGCGGTACCAAACGCGTTCTTGCACTTGGCCCCCTCACCAATATCGCCGCGCTGGCACTGGCACGCCCCGATCTCGCTGCTCGGATTGACGAGCTGGTCTGGATGGGTGGCGGCGTTGGTAAAGGCAATCACACAGCTTCTGCCGAGTTTAATGCTCTCGCCGATCCGGAAGCACTGGCAATTGTGCTTGCCCATGAGCTGCCACTGAAAATGGTAGAGCTTGATTTCTGCCGTAAAATTCTCGCCACACCGGATGATGTGCATCCGATCCGCGCAGCCGGTGGTGCCAATGCCGCTTTGATTGCCGATATGACCGGCGGCTTTATTAATATTGCGATCTCGCGCGGTCGCACGGCCATGGCGCTTTATGATCCGGCAGCCGCTGTAGCCTTCGCCCGTCCTGATCTGGTGCGTTTTGACAGGGCTTTCATTGGTGCGGAACTGTGCGGCTCGCTGACACGCGGCCGCACCGTGGTGGAAACACGCTCCAGCCATGCCACATTTAACGCGGCCTATGCTGCTGACGGCGATGCGGAAGCCATTCTCGGCATTATCCTCGATACCCTCAGGACAGAGGCAGCCAAATCATGACACGTGCAGAACCTTTTGATCTGAGTTCTCCTGAACTGCGCCTGCGGGCAGCCGCGGCGGCACGCGGTGCAGAAGCTTTTGATTGTCTGATTATCAACGGCACCGTCATTGATATGGTGACCGGCGAACATCGCCGCGCCGATATCGGCATCACCGGCGCTCTGATTGCCTCTGTTCATGCTCCGGACAGCCGCAAAGATGCGGCAAAAATCATTGATGCCAAAGGCGGTTATATCACACCGGCTCTGATCGATACGCATATGCATATTGAAAGCTCGATGATCACCCCTGCCACCTATGCCAATGCTGTAGTCCCGCGTGGCGTAACAACCATTGTCTGGGATCCGCATGAATTCGGTAATGTGCATGGCGTAGCCGGTGTTGACTGGGCAATTGCGGCAACCCGTGATCTGCCGTTGCGTACCATTATGCTGGCACCTTCCTGTGTGCCCTCCGCACCGGGACTGGAACTGGCCGGTGCAGATTTTGATGCTGACGTGCTGAATAACCTGCTGGCGCGGCCTGAAATCGGCGGCATTGCCGAGGTCATGACCATGCGCAATGTAATTGACGGCGAACCGCGCATGAGTGCCATTGTCCATGCGGGGCTGGCAGCGGGCAAGCCGGTTTGCGGCCATGCACGCAGCCTCACCGGCTCTGATCTCGCGGCCTTTATGGCAGCGGGTGTGACTTCCGATCATGAACTGGTTTCCGGCCAAGATCTGATGGAAAAACTGCGTGCCGGTCTGACTATTGAGATGCGCGGCTCTCACGACCATCTGCTGCCTGAATTTGTGCAGGAACTAAACCGCCTCGGCCATCTGCCGCAAACAGTGACACTCTGCACGGATGATGTGTTCCCCGACGATCTGCTCAATGCCGGTGGTCTGGATGATGTGGTGCGCCGCCTCGTGCGCTACGGCATGAAACCGGAATGGGCATTGCAGGCAGCAACACTCAATGCAGCACGCCGCTTTGGCCGTGATGACCTTGGTCTGATTGCAGCAGGCCGCCGTGCGGATATTGTGATCTTCGACAACTTGTCCGACTTCACTGCACAGACAGTGCTAACCAATGGTACTGTAGCTGCTGAAAATTGCATTCTCGCGCATTCCCTCACCAGCACCAGTGCCGGTGAGTTCCTGCAATCTATGAAGATCGCTGCTTTAAGCGCCGATGATTTCCGTATTCGCAGCGATGCCAAGCGCGTTGTGGTGGCAACCATTGACCGCCCGCGCTTTACCCAATGGGGACAAGCGGAGACAGAAGTCACCAATGGCTTTGTAGTGCCGCCGCAAGGTGCAACCATGATTGCCGTTGCCCATCGCCACGGTCGTGCAGAGGCGAAACCGCGTGTTGGTTTCCTGCGTGAATGGGGCAGCTGGCGTGGTGCTTTCGCCACCACCGTTTCCCACGACAGCCATAATCTCACAGTCTTCGGCGGCAATGAGGAAGATATGGCACTGGCAGCCAATGCGGTGACCGCTGCCGGTGGCGGCATGGCTGTTGCGCTGAATGGCAAAGTCACCGCCCTGCTGCCGCTGCCGGTTTCCGGTCTGGTGTCTGAGGCATCGCTGGCTGATGTTGCCGCACAGTTTGCAGCTTTGCGCACAGCGATGGATGATGTGGTTGACTGGCAGCCGCCTTATCTCATTTTCAAAGCCTGTTTTGGTGCAACACTGGCCTGCAATGCCGGCCCGCACCAAACTGATCAGGGCATTGCCGATGTTAAAACCGGACAAGTGCTGGCCTCCCCTATTTTGCAAGTGACAGAGTGATACCCATGACTGACCCTATCCTCGACGATATTGCTTTTCTGACCGAGCTGCGCCGCGATCTGCATGCGCATCCTGAACTCGGTTTTGAAGAAGAGCGCACCTCGGATATTGTTGCCAAACTTCTGGAAGAAGCAGGTATCACCATTCATCGCGGTCTTGGCGGTACAGGTGTGGTCGGCACTTTGCAGATCGGTAACGGCACCCGTACCATTGGTCTGCGCGCAGATATGGATGCACTGGCAATGCCGGAAATGGCGGATCGCCCTTATAAATCAAAATTCGCCGGTAAAATGCATGCCTGCGGCCATGACGGTCACACCACACTTTTGCTGGGTGCAGCCCGCGCGTTGGCCAAAAGTCGTAATTTCTCGGGTACTGTGCATTTCATCTTCCAGCCTGCGGAAGAAGGGCGTGGTGGCGCCAAGCGCATGGTTGAAGAAGGACTGTTCAACCTGTTTCCGTGCGATGCGGTTTATGGCCTGCATAATATGCCGGGTCTTGATCCTGATGAAATCGCTGTCGTTGAAGGCCCGCAACTTGCCTCTTCCGACAGCTGGCGTGTGACTTTCCGCGGTACTGGCACCCATGGTGCAAAACCGCATCTCGGCAAAGATCCGGTCACGGCAGCCGCAACTTTCATCACCTCATTGCAGACAATTATCGGCCGCGTGGTCGATCCGTTGCAACCGGCTGTCGTCAGCGCTTGCTCTTTGCAGGCGGGTGATCCGAAGGCGCTTAATGTTATTCCGGATATTGTAGAAATCGGCGGTACGGCCCGTGCTTATACCCCGCATGTCCGTGATCAGCTTGAAACGGAAATCGGCCGTCTCGCGCAGGGTACTGCGATGATGTATGGCATTGTTGCCGAATATGAGTTTATCCGCCGCATCCCGCCGGTCGTCAACAATGCCGACGCCACAGCCCGTGCATTACGTGCAGCACAGGATGTGTTTGGCAGCAAAGTGCGCACCAGTTTCCCGCCTTCGACTGCGGGTGATGATTTCGCCTTCTTCGCCGGTGAGGCACCGGGTTGCTATGTATGGCTCGGCAACGGCCCTGCTGTAGACGGTGCTCTGCATCACAATACTGCCTATGACTTCAATGACGATGCCATTGAACACGGCGTGCGTTTCTGGACACGCCTTGTCGAACAGGAATTGTCAGGAGACCATGATGCAACCGCATGAATTCTGGCAAAAGCTCTATGCACCTGAAACATTTGATGTGCGGGGCGTGCATGAGACTTTCTTTCCGGCCACGCTGGATGACGGCCGTCAGTTGCAACTGCCGATCCGTCCTCTCTCGGATAAACAACACGCGCTGGCATCTCTGATCGTCAATCAGGCAGCCTTTGATGTAGTCGATGCTTTATCTGATGATCTGGCCACTAAACTCAAAGCCTTTGAGCCGGATGTGATCGTCGGCCTGCCGACACTGGGTCTGACCCTTGCCAGCGAAGTGGCGCGTAAACTCGGCCACAGCCGCTATGTGCCTTTGGGGACTTCGCGCAAATTCTGGTATGAGGAAGAACTCTCAGTACCGCTGTCTTCCATCACCACACCGGATCAGATTAAACGGCTCTATATTGACCCGCGTATGCTGCCGCTGCTCGATGGCCGCCGTATTGCTCTGGTTGACGATGTGATCTCCAGCGGCACATCGATTGTGGCTGCGCTCAATCTGCTAAATTCCCGTGCACTCAAGCCAGTCGTTATCGGTGCGGCAATGCTGCAAACCCAGCGCTGGCGTGCACCGCTTGAGCAACTCGGCACAGAATTTGCTGAGATGACACGCGGTTGCTTCACCACACCGATGCTGACGCATGGTGACAACGGCGGCTGGACAATCGCCGGATAATTTATCAAAACCGGAGCATCCTCTTTGTCAGATGCTCCGGTTTTGTATAAGCAGAAAGCTCTCTTTGTCAGGGCACGTCTGCGATGAAACAATTTTGCTTCCCCTCTGTTTTCAATATTACGCTGTCTCTCGGCTTGTTGATGAGCCTGCCGCAACCGTCTGCGGCCGGAGAAATCATTCAGCAACTCACGCCTGAAACCGGCATCTCAGCACATATTGAAAAAAGCAGTGAGGGCTATGTGCTCATGCAACCGGATGGCTCTAAACTGAGCATTCTGACGGCTGATTTTATGACAATGCCGGATGTCGATATCAGTCTGAAAACCGAAGACTATGATTATGACGGCTATACGGATTTAGCGCTTGGCGTGCGCGAGGCGGGCAGCCTTGATATTGGTTCGGCGGTATTTCTCTATGATCCTCAAGAGAAAATTTACAGCCCGCTGATTATTGAAGATGCGCTCGCGGGTAAGCTCAATTGCGGTGAGCTCTGGAATATTGAGCGGCTGCCGCAGCGCAAGGCGATCAAAAGCAGTTGCAGCCTCGACGGCCATTATAGCCGCACCGATATATTGATGCTCGACTCGCATAAAAACCTGTGGCTGGAAGAACAGTCCCGACCTGAAGAAGATATGTCCGGCTGGCCGTATCTGATCAAACCGATGCGTATGGTGCGCTATGATCTTCAGGGCAATATCCTGCTTGAAACACCACTGCCGGGATTTGAGATGGAAGAGATGTGGGAGATTCCGGTCAACCGGCTCGCGCTCTACAACCAACCGGACACGAAAAATGCAGCACAGCAGTTTCTGAAGCACGGTGATCAAGTCAAAAAACTGGCTTTTGCCGGTAATGACTGGATGAAAATTGCACTGCCTGCCACAGGTGCGCAACAAGAATATTGGGTCTCGCTGAAAGAGGCCTATGATCTGCGAACATGGCTCGCGGAAAACAACACAAAGTCCCAGCCAATGCAGCTCAGCCTCTTTGATTATAGTCAGGCTGAGACCGATCCTGATTACTACAAGCATCTTATGACGCTGGTATTGCGCAATAATGGTTCGGAGAATATTCAGCTGAATTACAGTGAAGTGCATTTGCTGTTTACAGCAACGGACGGCAAACAGACACTGTACAAGCTCTATGATATTTACAACACGACACTCGAACCAGACGAAAAGCACATGCTCGATGATAATCCGGTTGAGCAGCGTTCAGGCAATTATGTGATCTATCATGAGACTGCCGGTGATGAGACCTATCTGCCGTTTTTCCCCAAAGGGCTGGTGGAAGGCAGATATAAAATCCGCCCTGTACTAACCAGTAACTCGCTTACAGCACCGGTCTTCAGCGCCGATGAAATCGAAATGGACTATCCGCCTAAGCTGCCCGCGAGTCTGATTGCGCCCTGATCACACAAGCAGAGCAATCATCAGGCCAAAACTCAAGTAAGCTTCACATTCATCAATGTTTCAAATGAATTGATGCCGAGATCGATCATCTGCTCTACGGTTTTACCGCTTTCATCCAGACAGGCTTCAATCCACAAACCGTCCAGCACCGCATTGGCAACGATAGCCATTTGTTCAACTTCTTCTTTTGAAGGGTTGCGTCCTTCTGCTTCAAAGACTTCGGCAATCAGGGCTTCTGTAGCGCGGCGAAGGCTGAGATATTCTTCACTGCGCAGGGATGCAATAACCGGATTAACCCCGATCTGACTGATAAATGTCGCCCAGAGTGAAATCATCCGGTATTCCGAAGCCTGCCCGCCCAGTGCCACACGTACAAACCGGTTGAGACGCTGATGCGGTGTTCCCTCTTTTGAGGCCAGAACTTCAAATGCCGCCGCGGTAATCAGTTCCATCGTTCTGCGATAGGCTGCAACAATCAGATTCGCTTTATTCTCAAAGTGATGCCGGATCAGGCCGTTACTCACCCCTGCTTTGGCAGCCACGGCACGAACCGTCGTCGACTGAATGCCCAGCTCAGCAATACATTCCAGCGTTGCCTCAATCAGCTCCTGCCGGCGGTCTCCCTCCGGTGCATGCCTGTATAAACCCGACATTGTCTCCTGATACTCCTTGCTTGCTGCATCCGCTGCATAGGTGTGACAAAACACGACACTTTACCAGCTATTTTTCACAAGCTATGCACTTGCATAGCACTATGCAAATGTATAGCCTTAAAAAATAAGCAAAGATCACCCTCCGCAATAAAAAGACAACAGGACGGTGGCAACGGGGAACAATGAGGAACTTCTGACCAACCACTCACTCTGACGATAATCAGCGATTACACCTCACAAGACCGGTCTTTTGTACCGTTTTCATATGCTTTGCCTGACGGCAATGCGTAAATGCTGATTTTTACTCATCGAAGACCTCATAAAGACAAGGACGGACGGGAGATGTCCCAGACACAAAGCGCCATATCCATCAGCAATCTGCATAAGAAATACGGCGCGCTGGAAGTGCTGAAAGGTGTGTCGCTGGAAGCGCAAACCGGTGATGTGGTTGCCATTATCGGCGGCAGCGGCTCGGGCAAATCCACGCTGCTGCGCTGTATCAACATGCTGGAAATCCCGACCTCAGGCGATATCGCCATTCATGGCGAAACCATCAAAATGCGTCATAGTGCACAGGGACAAGTTCCGGCCAATCGTAAGCAAGTGCAGCGTATTCGCTCCCGTCTTGGCATGGTGTTTCAGAGTTTCAATCTCTGGCAGCATATGACTGTGCTGGAAAATGTGATCGAAGCGCCTGTGCATGTCCTCGGTATCGCCAAAGATCAGGCGATTACAGAGGCCGAAACCATCCTGCGCCGCGTCGGTCTTTATGAAAAGCGCCATACTTATCCGGGTTTTATGTCCGGCGGACAGCAGCAGCGTGCAGCCATTGCCCGCGCCGTGGCTATTCAGCCGCTGGCCATGCTGTTTGACGAACCAACCTCAGCTTTGGATCCGGAACTGGTGGGCGAAGTACTGGCCGTGATCACTGATCTCGCCCGCGAAAACCGTACGATGATCCTTGTCACCCACGAGATGAAATTTGCCCGCAAAGTCGCATCCAAAGTGGTGTTTGTCCATGGCGGGCTGATTGAAGAACAAGGCACACCGGAAGAGGTGTTCGGCAACCCGAAATCGGAACGCCTGCAGAAGTTCATCAGCACTGTTGATGCCTGATTACAAAGATAATTGCATAAACAATAAAAGAGGGAACCAATGAAAAGCTTTAACAAAAAAATCACCACCGCCGTTTTCACCGGTCTGGCCATCACACTGGCCGCATCTCTGCCGTCGCAGGCACAGACGCTGAAAGTGGCCGTCGGTGCCGAACCTTATCCGCCAATGTATTATCCGGATGCGTCCGGCCAGTGGCATGGTTTTGAGGTCGATCTGGCAGGTCTTCTGTGCAAAACCGCCAAGCTTGAATGCGAAACCACACCAATCGCATGGGACGGTATTATTCCGGCACTGACCAGCGGCAAGATTGATATGATTATGGGTTCCATGTCGATCACTGCGGAACGCCAGAAAAAGATCGACTTCTCCGACAAATATTACAGTATCCCGCCAATGATCATCGGCACCAAAGATATCAAGTTTGAGCCGAATGCCGAGGGTTTGGCTGACAAAACTGTCGGCGTACAGGTTTCGACCATTCATCAGAGCTATGTTGAAAAGCATTTTGTGCCTAAAGGTGCAACTTTGAAAGAATATCAGACACAGGACGAAGCCAATAATGATCTGGCGGCCGGTCGTCTGGATGCGGTTATGGCCGATGCAGGTGCAATGGCGGACTTCCTCAAAACAGATATTGGTCAGTCCTGCTGCGATGCAAAAGGCAACCCTGCGCCGGATATTGAAATTCTGGGACCAGGTGTCGGTATCGGCCTGCGAAAAGGTGATGATGCCCTGCGCGAAAAGATGAATACCGCGATCAAAACCATTCGTGAAAACGGCGAATATGAAGCCCTCGCCAAGAAATATTTCACCTACGACGTCTTCGGCGACTGAGATTGAAAACCGGAGCGGCTGCATTGCGCAACAGCCCGCGCCGCTCCGGTCACAGTCCCAGAGTGAACTATTTCTAAAGGTCTGAAACATGGATATCACCGTCCCTTCGCTGATCAATTGGGATCTGCTTGCCTATTCACCACCCGGCTGGGGCGGTGTGTTGCTGGCAGGGCTTGCCAATACATTGCAGATCGCTGTCGGCGGTTATGCGCTGGGTTTGTTTCTCGGCATTTTCGGTGCGATGGGAAAGCTCTATGGCGGGCCGGTACTCCGTGATCTTCTGGAAGTTTATACAACGGTTATCCGTGGTGTCCCCGAGCTGGTTCTCATCCTGATCCTCTATTATGCAGGCACGGAATTTCTCAACACTATGCTGGCGACCATGGGCTATGGCTCCGTTGATATCAGCGGACTTGTGGCAGGCATCATCGTCATCGGACTGGTACAAGGCGCCTATTCAACGGAAGTCATTCGCGGGGCTATCCAGTCTATCGCGCCGGGTCAGATTGAAGCCGCGCGTTCTTTTGGTATGCCACCGCTGAAAATTCTGCGCCGTATCACTTTGCCGGCCATGCTGCCTTTTGCCATTCCCGGCCTGGCCAATCTCTGGCTGATTGCAACCAAAGACACGGCCCTGCTCGCAGTTGTCGGCTTTACGGAACTGACACTGGCAACCAGACAGGCGGCTGGTGCAACCAAAGCCTATATGCTGTTTTTCCTGACTGCCGGTGCGCTCTATCTCGCCATTACCCTGCTCTCGACCATCGTTATTCGCCTCATCGAAAAACGTGCCCGTCGCGGTCTGCCGGAGGCTGTGTGACATGGAAAACAGTTTAACAGCCCCGTCCTTGTCCGGCACCGCAGCGGATAGCTGGTTCAAACCGCACCGCATTATCCTGCTGTTGATTTTTGCTGTCATGATCATTGCAGCTTTGGTCTTTGGCGAATGGGACTGGGTGCCGCGCTATCTGCCACGCCTCGCATCCGGTGTCGGTGTCACGCTGGCTATGCTGTTCAGCAGTGTCATTATCGGTTTCATGCTGGCACTGCCGCTTGGCATTGTGCAAGTGACCGGTCCGTGGTGGTTGAAAGCCCCTGCCGCAACCTTCTGCACGATCTTCCGCGGTACGCCGCTGCTGCTGCAATTGTGGCTGCTCTATTATGGTCTGGGTTCGCTGTTTCCGATGATACCGGGCATCCGCTCGTCGTTTCTCTGGCCATATCTGCGTGAAGCATGGCCTTATGGTGTCTTCGCACTGACCGTCTCTTTCGCGGCCTATGAGGGCGAAGTGATGCGCGGCGCCTTTGCCGGTGTACCATCGGGCGAACTACAGGCCGCCCGTGCCTTCGGCATGGGGCGCTGGAAAATGTTCCGCCGCGTCTGGTTCCCGCGCGCTTTCTACCGCGCTTTGCCAACCCTGACCGGTGAAACTGTTCTGCATCTCAAAGCCACGCCACTGGTTGCGACCATCACGGTGATTGACGTCTACGGCGTGATTACCAAAGTGCGGCAGGAGACATTGCTGACCTATGAGCCGTTGCTCCTGCTCGCAAGCGTTTATCTGCTTCTGACCTTCATACTGGTTACCGGACTGCGTTTCCTTGAAAGGCGCATTCCTGTGAAAGGTGTGTGACCCGACAACCAGATCATTTTCACCTGACTGCCCTGCTAACTTATGAATTGCACTCCATACCGGCGAAGCTCCCCAAAGCTGCGCACAGCCGGACTATGCCTGAACCATGGATAAATATAATGCGTGATCCCCGTTACGATATTCTCTTTGAGCCGGTCAAAATCGGCCCTGTCACCACACCAAACCGCTTCTATCAGGTACCGCATTGCAGCGGTATGGGACATCGCTACCCCGATGCTGACATCCATATGCGCGCCATGAAAGCAGAAGGCGGCTGGGGTGTGGTCTCGACACAGGAAACGGAAATTCATCCGTCTTCCGATATTTCACCCTCCAATCAAGGGCGTATTTGGGATGATAAAGACATTCCGCGCTTGCAGGTTCTGACCGAGAAAATCCAGTCGCATGGCAGCTTAGCTGCAATTCAACTGGCGCATAATGGTATTCACACCGCCAATCGCCTGAGCCGTATTGCTCCTTATGCACCGTCGGATGCGATGGTTGATGTCGAAGATCCGGTGCAGGCACGCGGTATGGACAAAGCGGATATTGCCGAGTTCCGCAAATGGCACCGTGATGCGGCACTGCGCGCCAAACGCGCAGGGTTCAATATTATCTATGTCTATGCCGGTCATGATATGACCCTGCTGCAGCACTTCATGCTGCAGCGCTATAATACCCGCACCGATGAATATGGCGGCAGTTTTGAAAACCGCCTGCGGCTGTTCCGTGAGGTGCTGGCCGATACACGCGATGCCGTGGGTGATACCTGTGCGATTGCCATTCGCTTTGCCGTTGAGGAATTCCTCGGCAAAGACGGGTTGCAGCATGACGGTGAAGGTCGCGACGTGGTGGCAGCGCTCGCCGATGAGCCGGATCTGTGGGATGTTAATCTCTCCAACTGGTCGAATGACAGCCAGACGGCACGTTTCTCGCAAGAAGGGTTTCAGGAAGATTTCGTATCCTTCGTTAAACCGCTAACCACCAAACCAGTCGTCGGCGTGGGACGCTATACTTCGCCGGATGCCATGGTGCGCGTGGTGAAGAAAGGTATCTTCGACCTGATCGGTGCAGCGCGCCCGTCAATTGCCGATCCTTTTCTGCCGCAGAAAATCAAAGAAGGCCGCATCGACGATATTCGTGAGTGTATCGGCTGCAATATCTGTACCGCGAGCGATAATATCGTTGCGCCGCTGCGCTGCACACAGAACCCGACTACCGGTGAAGAATGGCGTAAAGGCTGGCATCCGGAGAAAATGCCTGCCTTTGACAACGCACCGTCTGTGCTGGTTGTCGGTGGCGGCCCAGCTGGTCTGGAAGCAGCGCGTGGTCTTGCCAAACGCGGCGCGGATGTGATGCTTGCCGAAGCAGGACAAGAATGGGGCGGCCGTGTTGCCCGCGAATGCCGTCTGCCAGGACTGGCCACCTACGGCCGTGTGCGTGACTGGCGTGTGGGGCAATTACAGCAAATGCCGAATGCCCAGATGTATCTGGACAGCCCGCTGACGGCCGAGGATATTCTCTCTTACGGTATTCCGCATATCGCGGTTGCCACCGGTTCGAAATGGCGTGATGATGGTGTCGGTCGTGTTCACCGCAAACCGCTGGAATTCCTCACCCAAGGCGCAACTGTTGGCGTGGAAGCTCTGCTCTCCTCCGGCGCGACCGCGATCACCGCACAAGGGCCTGTCGTGGTTTTTGATGATGACCGTTATTATATGGGCAGTGTTTTAGCAGAACTGGTCGCCAATGCCGGTCATAAGGTGGTCTTTGTCACCCCGACCCCGATTGTTGCACCATGGACGGAGCATACGCTGGAACAGAGACGTATTCAGAAACGTCTGATTGATCTCGGTGTGGACATCATTCCTCTGCATCAGCTGGCAGCGCGTACAGCGGATACGCTGACCATTGAATGTGTCTATTCCGGCAGCACACGTGTGATCGAATGTTTAACTCTGGTGCCTGTCACTTCCCGTATTGCGACAGATACACTCTGGCATCAGCTGATTGCAGTCAAAGATCAATGGGCAGATCATGGCATTGAAACGGTGCAGCGTATCGGTGACTGCCTTGCACCAGGCATTATTGCTGCGGCCAATCATGCAGGCCACAGCTATGCCCGTGAACTTCTGAGCGCACCGGCAGCGAATATGGATATTTATCGCTAAGCTTCATGATTGCTACGTATTTTTCCCGATGCGTAGCAATCAGCTCAGACTGTTCGAACCAAGATTATGCGATAATGCCCGCGCATAGCGAATGACTGCTGCACCGAGTTCCTGCTCTCTCACTTTGTCCATCTGCAAAGCATTGATGCTGAAGGCAATACCGCCAACGGCACGATTGCCGCTGAAATCATAAACCGGCGCGCCGAAACAAAACATCCCTTCACGCACCTGCTGGTTATCCAGTGAATAGCCGCGCTCGCGGATGTCTTCCAGCTCATGCAATAAATCCGGCATAGTCTGAACTGTATGATCAGTTAGTGCCTCCGGCAGGCCGTTGGCATAAATATGCTCCACGGCTTCTTGCGGCATAGTGCTGAGAATGGCTTTGCCGGTTGCCGTAAAAGCAGCAGGCAGACGCATACCGATGCGGAAAGTGATGCCAAGCGGCACCGAGCCATGCTGGGACGCAATATAAACCACATCCTGTTCGTCGAGAATTGTCAGCGTTGCCGTCTCGTTTTTCAGATCATGCTGCCCCTGCCAGAGCCGGAAAAACTCAGCCACCATATCCGACTTATTGACGAAGGCGTTCGCCCACAACATCACATGACCGCCCATGACAAAGCCACTATTACGACGGTCGAGAATACCAAGATCGGCCAGCGTGTTGCAGAGACCATGCACCGAGCTTTTGGCCAAACCCAATACACGGGCAAGGCCGCTGACAGTCAAGGGTTCATCGCTCACAGCAAGTATATCCAGAAGCTGCGCGGCCCGTTGTACAGCAGGTGCTGCAGGCTTATTTGCGGGCACAGCTTCTTTGGTCATGAGGAGGCAGCCTTTTTCTTGACGTTGATCATTATCACCAATATTATACAGTATACCGAACATCGTTCAATATACTGAACGAATAATAATGAAAGATGGGAAGACAAGAATGTTGGAAATTATCAGGAAATCCGGCTGGCTGTGTGAAGCCAACCTGATCGGCGGCGAATGGGTGCAGGCTGACAGCGGCAAAACACTGGATGTGACCGATCCGGCCACCGGAAAGACTATCGGCACCATTCCGTTTGCCGGTAAAGCAGAGACTGCCCGTGCCATTGCTGCCGCATCTTCTGCATTTCCTGACTGGTCCGGCAAAACTGCTGCCGAGCGTTCAACCTTGCTACTGGAGCTTGCCCGTATCATCCGTGAAAATGCTGAACCGCTGGCGCAGATGCTCACCCTTGAACAGGGAAAGCCACAGGCTGAGGCCAAGGGCGAAGTCGCGATCAGTGCCGCCTATATTCAGTGGTTTGCGGAAGAAGCACGCCGTGTGAACGGTGAAATCATCCCTTCCCCGTGGAAAGACCGCCGTCTTCTTGTCACCCGTGAGCCGATTGGCGTGGTTGGTGCTATCACCCCGTGGAATTTCCCGCTGTCAATGATTGCCCGTAAACTCGGCGCTGCACTGGCTGCCGGTTGTACAATCGTTATCAAGCCTGCCGAGTTTACCCCTTATTGCGGTCTTGTATGGGGGCTGCTCGCAGAAAAAGCCGGTATTCCGGCCGGCGTAGTCAATATTCTCACCGGTAATGCCGCAGAAATCGGCGGCGAGCTGACAGCCAGCCCGGTGGTCAAAAAGATCACCTTCACCGGTTCCACCCGTGTCGGCAAGCTGCTCTATAACCAGTCCTCCGACACGATGAAACGCCTGTCGATGGAACTCGGCGGCAATGCGCCTTTCATCGTCTTTGATGATGCTGATCTTGACCGCGCGGTGGAAGGTGCACTGGCTGCCAAATATCGCAATTCCGGCCAGACCTGCGTTTGCACCAACCGTTTCTACATTCAGGACGGTATTTATGAGGCTTTCGCCGAAAAATATGCCGCACGGGTAAAAACCCTGAAAGTCGGCAATGGTTTCGATGCCGGTTCCGAACAGGGGCCGCTGATTAATGAAGCGGCTGTTGAAAAGGTTGAACACCATGTCAGTGATGCCCTCGCCAAAGGCGCGCGCACATTAACCGGCGGTCAGCGTCATGCACTGGGTTTCACCTTCTATGAGCCGACCGTTCTTGCAGATGCCACTGCGGATATGCTGGTTGCACGGGAAGAAACCTTCGGCCCGCTCTCCGTACTCTTCCGCTTTAAAGAAGAGCAAGAAGCCATCACCGCTGCTAATGCCACAGAATTCGGTCTTGCTGCCTATATTTACACCCGCGATCTGGCACGCTCATTCCGTGTTTCTTCCGCACTGGAATATGGCATGGTCGGCATTAATGAAGGCATCATCACCACAGAAGTCGCGCCATTCGGTGGCATCAAAGAAAGCGGTATGGGGCGTGAAGGCTCCGTCCACGGCCTCGATGATTATCTGAATATGAAATATCTGAGCCTTGGCGGTCTCTGAGAATAAACGAAAACGGGGCGGAAAAACCGCCCCGTTTTTATGTGTCCGCATTTTAAGTTACCGATTAACCGGTAAATCCAGCATCTGTGCCAGCTCTTCCAGACTGTCTTTGATAATCGACAGGATCAGATCAACTTCTTCAGCCGTGATAATCATCGGCGGGCAGATCAGGAAATGATCCCCCTCAACACCGCCGCGTGAACGACGGGAATAAATGATCAAGCCGCGTTTATAGGCAATCTCGACAATATGCTGATAGGCGTTGAGACTGGCAGGCAGCGGTGCCATTGTGTTCTTATCGGCAACAAATTCCGCAGCCAGCAGCAGGCCTTTACCGCGCACATCACCGATAAACGGAAAGATTTCCGCCAGATCAAGCAGCCCCTGCTTCAGCCGCTCGCCCATCACCGTGGCATTGGTCAGAAGATCAAGCCGGTCAATCTCTTCCAGCACTGCCAGACCTGCCGCACAGGCCAGCGGATTACCGGCATAGGTATAGCCGTGAGCAAAACCACCGGCGCTCAGCACAGGCTGCACAATACGGTCTGATGCAATCATTGCACCGAGCGGCACATAACCTGCGCCCAGCCCTTTGGACATCGCGATAATATCCGGACGGCAATTCCAGTGATCGCCGCCGAGATATTTGCCTGTGCGTCCTGCACCGCTCATCACTTCATCATGAATGAGCAGAATACCGTATTTGTCGCAAATCTCACGGATACGTCCGTAATAGCTGTCAGGGGCAACCAGCGCACCGGTTGAAGCGCCACCAATCGGCTCCATGATAAAGGCCAGAACAGAATCTGCACCCTCCGCCAGAATTTTCTCCTCCAGCTGATCTGCATATTTCAGACCACGGTCTTCATAGGTCAGATTATCGCGGTCGAGATAGGCGGTCGGTGCGCCAATTTTCGGCATATCCGGCACCATCGGTGTGAAAGGCGCTGTCAGTGCATCATAACCGGTTACCGAAAGCGCACCGAAAGTCGCGCCATGATAGGAAGGAAAACGTGAAATCACTTTCCAGCGGCCGGCCTGTTTGGTTGCCACCGCCCATTGCCGTGCGAGCTTGATTGCAGATTCAACCGCTTCCGAACCGCCGGAAACGAAGAACACTTTGTCCATGCCTTCCGGCATACGGCGTACCAGCTGACGTGCCAGTTCTTCCGCCGGTTCATTCTCAAAATGCAGACGATAGATAAAAGTCGCCTTATCCATCTGTGCTTTCATCGCAGCCAGCACATTCGGGTTGGAGTGACCGATATTAACCACCATTGCACCGCTGGAACCGTCAATCACACGACGGCCGGATTCATCCCAGATATAAATCCCCTCCGCATGGGTCGCCAAAGGGCGTCTTGTGCGTGACTGGTAGAACAGGTGGGAAGGCTTAACGGCTTCGCTTTTGTCTGGCATCATGATCTGATCTTTCAAATAATTACCGAATAGGCTGACTGTTTCAGGCAGCAAGATGTTTGCGTAAAAACTGGCGGGTACGTTCCTGCTCCGGATTACGGAAAAGCTGCGACGGCGGCCCCTGCTCCACAACACGCCCGCCATCCATGAAGAGCACAAAATCCGCAACCTCATCGGCAAAGCGCATTTCATGTGTCACAATCAGCATGGTCATATGTTCTGCTGCAAGCTGCTTCATCACCGCATTCACTTCATCCACCAGTTCCGGATCGAGCGCGGATGTGGCTTCGTCAAAGAGCATCACTTTCGGCTTCATCGCCAGCGCACGGGCAATGGCAACACGCTGTTTCTGACCACCGGAAAGACGCGACGGAAAAACATCGGCTTTGTCTGCAAGGCCGACTTTTGCCAGCAAGTCCATTGCCAGATCGCGGGCTTCCGCCTTGCTCATACCTTTGAGCTTGATCGGTCCCAGCGTAATATTGCCCAGCACGCTCAAATGCGGAAACAGGTTAAAATGCTGGAACACCATGCCCATCTGCTGACGGATATGATTGATATGCCGCTCATAGGCCAGCCCCTGAATATCGCGGTTCACCCGCTCATTCTCCAGCCAGACCTCACCCTGATTGAGCGTTTCCAGCTGATTGATCGAGCGTAGCAAGGTGCTTTTACCGGAGCCGGATGGCCCGATCAGCGCGAAGATTTTGCCTTTATCAACAGAGAGATCAATGCCTTTGAGAACTTCCAGCGCTCCGTAGGATTTATGCGCATTGACCACACGCACCATCGGCGCTTGGCCGGATTGTTGTATCCCCGATTTTATCATCGTGTCGTCTCCACACGCCGCTCGACAAGTGCAATAGCACCTTCAAGCACAAGATTTAGCAGATAATAGAGAACCGCCACGGCAATATAGAATTCGAACGGGCGGAAGGTGGAGGAAATGCCAAGCTGCGCTGCATTGACCAGTTCAGCAATACCAATGATCGAGACCAGTGAAGATTCCTTCAGCAGTGCAATCATATTGCTGGCAATTGGCGGCAGGGTTACACGCACGGCCTGCGGCACCACAATATAGCGCAGGGTCTGAAAACGCCCGAAACCGATGCTGCGCGAACCTTCAGACTGGCCTTTGTCGATACTGGCAATACCGGCACGCAGAATATCGGCATTATAAACTGCATAATGCAACCCCAGACCGATGATACCTGCCCATAATGCCGGAATATCAATCCCGATCTGTACCAGCCCGAAATAGATCAGAAACAGCTGCAACAGCAGTGGCGTACCCATAAACAGCCACATGAAACCGGCAACCGGCACTTTGACAAACCATGGTGCATAGAGCAGCAGCACTGCGAAAACCACACCACCGCCAAAACTCAGAAGACCAGCCAGCACTGTGATAACAACCGTCCACCAGGCGCCTTGCAACAGCAACGGCATATAGGGGATGAGGACTGAGAAATCCAAACCTTCCATCTCTCTCCCCCTTTAAGCGATGACAAAACGCCGGTCGAGCCAACGCAGTACAATGGTGACAGTGATAATGATGACCATGTAGAAGAATGCAGCCACCGTGAAGATTTCAAACGGCTTGTAGGTCGCACTGATATAGCGCTGTGCCGTATAGGTCAGGTCGATTACCGAGATAGCCGAGACCAGCGCTGAGCCTTTGATCAGTGCTACGATATTCACACCTAACGGGCGGATCATCAGACGCGCGGCCTGCGGCAGAATAATCAGCACCATTGTTCTGGCACGGCCAAACCCGATACTGCGTGCAGCCTCGGTCTGACTGCGGTCAACCGCGACAATGGCACCGCGCATGGATTCCGACATATAGGCGGCAATATTCAATCCCAACCCGATCCAACCGGCGGTAAAAGGCGAGAGATTAATCCCGATCTGAGCACCACCAAAATAGAGCAGAAACAGCTGTACA
Organism: Hyphomicrobiales bacterium; assembly: GCA_900470735.1. GTDB lineage: Bacteria > Pseudomonadota > Alphaproteobacteria > Rhizobiales > Rhizobiaceae > Pseudochrobactrum. Next base: position 657,772 of record UCCC01000001.1, read on the forward strand.
AGGCAGGGCGTACCGCGAAAGAGGCTGATATAGGCAATAGCAGGAAAGCGCAGCATGGCGCTCCGTGAAAGCCGCATCATTGTCAGCAGGCTGGCCAGTACAAGCCCCAGCACCAGCGCCAGCAATGAGACCAGAATTGTCACCCATGCGGCTTGTGCAAAATACGGGAAAGTTTTTTGGATCAGTGCGATATCCATCGTCACCTCCGGCATACGGCCTGACCATATTTCAGGTCAGGCAAGCAGGTTTTAGTGGCAGATTTTAGAGCATTTCCAGCAAAAGTGTGAAGCGGTTTTGCGTCGGATAATGCGTAAAAACAAATAGTTACGTCGGCCCAATGATTCAGTCTTAACTGGAACCGCTGTAATGGCCGATATCAACGAATATCCCGACCGATCCACTTGGTGGAAATCGTCTCATAGGTGCCGTCAGTCATCATGTCATCCAGTGCCTTCTGCATAGCAGCTTTCAGCTCCGGGTTGTTCTTGCGAATGGCAATACCGATGCCGATCTTTGCGCCTTCAATATTGGCGATATCCAGCATACGGATCGGATCGGATGTCTGTTTGATCACCGTCAGGAGTGCGATATAGTCGACGACCACTGCATCAACACGACCGGCCTTCAGCTCCATGATCAGCTCCGGCAAGCCTTTATAAGTGCGGATTGTCCAGCCTCCCTGCTCGCGCGCCCATTTTTCATGGGTTTCACCAAGGGTAACCCCGATCACTTTGTCCTTCAGATCATCCAGCCCTTTGGCCTCAGATTTATCGAGAACGAAAATACCACGACCATCGTGATAGTAAGGGCCGACAAAATCAACAGCTTTCAGACGGTCTTCCGTGATCGCCATAGAACCGATAATCGCATCATACTTCTTGGTCAGAAGACCCGGAATAATACCGTCCCATGTTGTTGTAACGGCATTACCGTTCACGCCGAGACGACGGGCGATCTCTTTGGTGATGTCGACGTCAAAGCCGATCACTTCGTTCTTTTCATCCACCATGCTGAAAGGCGGATACTGGCCGGACATAGCGGCGCTGAAAGTGCCGTTTTCTTTAATCGTGGCTAGATCATCTGCCAGAACCGGCGATGCGGCACCACAGAAAAGTCCCGCAACAAATGCAGTACGCAATGCTGCGCGTGAGATAGTATGAAACATGAAACCCCGCTCCCATTTTCCCTGAATTCTTGAGAATTCTTCTTCTTGATATTATGGTCGCGCAGATGGCATCATTATTCAAATAGATAGTTAGAATATTAAATATAAATTTCCTCAATGTGAAAAAGCATTCTACGGCGATACAATTTAACCGTTATCACAGGCCAAAAACGACAAAAGCAGTGCATGGATACCAATTCAGGCTCCCTGCACCGCCCTGCCTCTTCAACTCAACTAATTAACGCCCGAAAATGTCGATCGGAAAATATTTCTTGTTGATCTTATCATAGGTACCATCAGCACGAATGGCCGTAATCGCTTTATTGAGCGTCTCGCGCAGAGTATTATCACCCTTCCGCACTGCGATCCCCACACCATCACCAATCAATCTGCGATCGGTCAGATCAGGCCCTGTCAGATCATAATTTTTCCCCTCAGGGGTTTGCAGAAAACCACCGAGCAATGCCAGAGCATCGGTTACAACCAGATCAACGCGGCCGGACATCAGATCGGCATTATGCTCTTCTGTGGAGGGATAGCTGCGAACCTCGGCATCGGGATAGGTTTCCGCCAGCCATTTATCATAAACTGTACCGCTCTGCACGCCGATAGTTTTGCCGCGCAGTCCGCCTTTGGTGAAGTCGAATTCAGCACCTTTAGCCGCCATAAAACGCACCGGTGAACGGTAATAGCTGTCGGTGAAATCCACGACCTGACGACGCTCATCAGTAATTGTCATCGATGCGACAATGGCCGAATATTTCTTCGCATTCAGCCCCGGAATAAGCCCGTCCCATTCCTGCGTCACAATATTGCAATCGAGTTTCGCTTGCGTACACAGCGCCTCGGCAATATCGACATCGAAGCCTACCGGCTTACCTGCATTATCAACATAGCTGAACGGCGGATAAGCCCCCTCGACCGCAATATTGATCTTTTCAGCCAGAGCCTGACCGGCGAACAAAGCGGTTCCCGCCGCCAGCAAAGTGATCAGTTTCAATTTCATGTTCCACCTCTCTTATCCGGTCGTTGCCTGTACCTGCAGACATGATTTTCCTTTGAAAAAGGCACAGCAAGATTGCTGCTGCGTAGCTTAGGCTCACAGACATTATTTCCGCAGAATACTCATCGCGGATTTCAAAGAAATCATTGGCTGTCAGGCGAATATAATTGCCCCGTTCCGGCTCCGGTATCAGACACAGAACCGTATCTTTTTATTATCATGTTCCGTTAATCCGGCTCCTCAACCGGATCGTGAGACAGACTTTGTCCGGCCTCAGGAACATTTATAGCAAAACATAATGCCGCGTTTTATGGAAATAAATAACGTCAATGGCAGGAATTACCGTCGCAAATGTGCAGCGCGCAGACGACTTCTCAAATGTACTGCTCTTGACAACATCTCAAAATACATAAAATGTGATCACAAAAATTATATTAATGGGATCATAAAATGACAATCACACCTACCGGCCATAATAGTTCTCTGGCAACTGCGCTTGACGAGGCACGGGAAAAATATACGCAAAAACGGCCGCGCAGTCAGCAACTGCACCAACAGGCTCTGGAGGTTTTGCCCGGCGGAAATACCCGCACAGTGCTGTCCTATGCGCCTTTCCCTACCGCTATGACCAGCGGTGAAGGTGCCTATTTGCGTGATGTTGACGGCCACGATTATCTCGATCTGTGCGGTGAATATACGGCCGGTCTTTTCGGCCATACAGAACAGCGCATTCATCAGGCGCTACATCTGGCTATGGCACGGGGCATCAGTCTGGCGGCAGTGGGTGAGGCAGAACAGGAACTGGCACAGATTTTATGTGCCCGCTTTCCGTCTGTTGATAAAATCCGTTTTACCAATAGCGGCACCGAGGCCAATCTGATTGCACTGAGTATTGCCCGTGTTGCCACCGGTCGCACCGATATTATCGCCTTTCGCGGCGGTTATCACGGCAGCCTGCTCTATTTTCCGGTCACTGGCAGCAGCCTGATTACTGCACCTTTTCCCGTTCGCCTGTGCGATTACAATGATACGGAAGGAACGGTTGCCGCAATCCATGCAACGGGTGACAAACTAGCCGCCGTTATTGTGGAACCAATGCTGGGCAGCGGCGGCTGTATTCCGGCGCAAAAAGAGTTTCTCACTGCCATTGCCAAAGCTGCACGGGAAACCGGTGCCTTGTTGATTTTCGATGAGGTGATGACCTCACGCATGAGCGGCGGCGGTATGCAACAGCGGCTGGATATCCGGCCTGATCTGACCACTCTCGGCAAATATATCGGCGGCGGCATGAGCTTCGGTGCCTTTGGCGGGACACGGGAAATCATGGATCTGTTTGCCTCCAAGGTCTCTCATGCGGGAACGTTCAACAATAATGTCATGACCATGGCCGCAGGCATCACCGCAATGCGGGATATTTTCACGGCAGAAGCCGCTGATGCGCTCTATAGAAAAGGCGACAACCTGCGCCAGACGCTCAATCAGATTTGTCAGAAGGCAGCTGTACCGTTGCAGTTTGCAGGGCTGGGATCACTGGCAACACCGCATTTCCGTACAGGGGATATAACCGCCCCCTATCCCTCAGATGCGCAGGAAGAAGCACTGAAAGAATTGTTCTTCTTTGATATGCTCGATGCCGGCATCTATATTGCCCGTCGGGGCATGACAGCTCTGAGCCTGCCGGTGACAGATCAGGATCTGGTACGCTTTACTGGCGCGGTGGAAGAGTTTGTTGCATCCAGAGCGGCTCTGATGCACTAAACATACCCAGATTGCTGCGGGAGACATCCCGCAGCCTGAAACGGATGATAATCATGCCTGATAAGAACAAGACGTCTCAACCTGCCTCCGGCCTGCTGGAAGAAGAAGCCTATCAGCGCATCAAACACGCAATTATTGACGGTTCTTTTTCGCCAGCTGATAAATTATCCATTCGCGGGGTCTGTGCAACTTTATCGCTAAGCCCGATGCCGGTGCGGGCAGCATTGCGCCGCCTCATCAATGAGCGTGCGCTTGATGCCACGGCTTCAGGCACAGCACTGGTGCCGCGCCTCACCCGTCAAGAATTTCAGGAACTCACGCAAATGCGGTTACAGCTGGAGCCGCTGGCACTCCGGCTGGCAGCCCCGCATCTGACGGCATCTGATTATACAAAGCTTAATGCGCTTGTTACCTCGCATGAGGCTGCACGCATTGCCGGTGATCCGGCGGGTGTACGTCAGGCAGATACGGATTTTATGCTGGCACTATACCGTGCATCACGCTCACAACTGCTTTTGAGCTTTATCGAAAGCCTCTGGCTGCGCCGCAGTCCGTTTTTCTGGGAAGCCCGCTGGGCTTTGCTCAGTGCCAGCACCAGCCGTGCCCCCCATCGGCACAGTGAAATCATTCATGCGCTGCAAGGCGGCGATATTGATGTCGCACAGGCTTTTCTGACAGACGAAATCCAAGGTGCCTGCCAGTTTCTGCTCGACGTCATGTCCTTCAAAGATGATGCCTAATCAGGCATCGCAGAAAGCATCAAAAGCCGGACCGATCAACTTATAGATATATTCGTCATCAGACCGGATAAACCCGTGATTGCTGTAGAAACGCGCCCCGCCCTCATTGCCTTCATCCACAGTCAGCCGCAGATAGGCATAGCCCTCTTCGCGTCCGATACGGCTGACATGGCGCAGTAATTTCTCGCCGATCTTCGCATTACGATAAGCTTCGTGGACATAAATATCCTGAATATACAAGCCGGGTTTGCCGAGCCATGTCGAGAACATCGGGAAATACAGACACATACCGGCCATGTTGCCGCCTGTCTCTGCCAGCATGACCGTAAATTGCGGCTTATCACCAAAGCCATGCATTTCCAGATCCTGCAATGTGCTTTCACAGCGCTCGCTGACACCGATGGACTGTGCCAATAGCTTCAGCGCAGCCAGAATTGCAGGGCAATCCTCACGCACTGCAAGACGGAATGATAACTCACTCTTTTCTGTCTCAGCCATATTTCCTCCCGTTTCTACAGCGCTTTATCAGGCAATTTCCAGCAAGGCGGCAGCGCCCATGCCCCAGCCGACACACATGCTGACCACTGCATAACGGGCACCACGTCTTCTGCCTTCAAGCAGGGCATGGCCTACCATACGGGCACCGCTCATACCATAAGGATGGCCGATAGAAATCGCCCCGCCATTCACATTGAGCTTCTCAGGATCAATCCCCAGACGATCACGACAATAGACAAGCTGGGAGGCAAAGGCTTCATTAATCTCCCACAGATCAATATCATCCATGGTCAGACCGTGATGTTTCAGCAGTTGCGGTATAGCCAGTGCAGGGCCGATACCCATTTCTTCCGGAGCACAGCCGATTGTCTGCATGCCACGAAAAATGCCCAGCGGCGTCAGTCCCCGAGCGGTAGCAGCTTGCGCCGACATCAGCACACAGGCCGATGCCCCATCGGATAATTGTGACGAATTACCGGCGGTGATTGTGGAATCCTCACTCAGCACCGGCGCCAGTGTTGCTAAGCGGTCAAGGCTGGTTTCAGGCCGGTTGCACTCATCCTGTTGCAGAGTAACGCTGACTTTACTCTCTTCTCCGCTCACCGCATCTTTCTGCAATTTCTCAGCCTGAACCGACACAATCTCATCGGCAAACAGTCCTGATTTTTGCGCTGCGGCAGTGCGCTGCTGACTGCTTAACGCATAAGCATCCTGAGCATCACGCGAGATATTATAGCGCCGTGCCACCAGATCAGCCGTGGTGATCATCGGCATGTAATAACCGTCACGGATCGCCGCGATGCGATAATGCGAGCCGTTCCATTTGTCATTCTGCACCAGCGAGATACTGTCCATACCTGCCGCCATCGTCACATCATAATCGCCCTGCCGGATTTGCCCTGCCGCAACAGCAATGGCAGACAGGCCGGAAGCACATTGGCGGTCAATCGTCGCCGCAGGCACATGATCCGGCAACCCCGCTGCAAAAATCACATGCCGCCCCGCATTGACCGCGCTTGTGCCTTGGGTCAATGCGCAGCCAAGGGTGAAATCCTGTATTTCACCGCCTTCAAGACCGGCACGTTCAATCGCGGCTTTGACCGCATGGGCGGCGAGAACCGGCCCTTGTGTGGCATTGAAACCGCCGCGATAGGCCTTGCCGATCGGGGTACGGGCAGTGGAAACAATTACAGCATCACGCATAGTCAATCAAAGCTCCTCAACACCGCACCAATCGGCAATGAACAATGCCGTGGACTGTGTTATTCTGCGAACGGATTCCAGATCGACCCGCTCATTAAATCCGTGAATGGCTTCTGCCTTAGGTCCGTAGACCAGCGCAGGCGTATCCGCATAAAGACCGAAGAAACGCGCATCCGTCGTGGCGGTGATCGCTTCTTTTTCCAGCTCCTGACCGGAGACAAATTTGTGGGCACGGCCAAGGGCATCCAGCGCCTCACGTGCCACAGGCCGCTTGTCCTCATCCAGCGAATAACCTTCCGCCGCAAAGCCGTTATAGACAATCTCCGGCGGGTTTTGTGCCAGAAAGGCATGGCTTTTTGCGGCTTCCGCAATAGCCTGTTCAATGCGCTGTTTCAGTTCATCAATGCTTTGCCCCGGAAACAGGCCCATGCGCACATCAAACACACACCATGCAGGAACCGAGCTTGCCCAGTCACCACCCACGATTTTACCGATATTGAGATTCAGCGCATGGTCGTGGCAGGCAAAATCATAATGACGGCACTGCGGTGCATTCATCTGTTTTTCCAGATCATGCAGCGCTGCAAACAGCGGAATTGCCGCTTCAATCGCATTGGCACCACTACCCGCATAGGCCACATGGGTCGGCAGGCCTTTAAGACGGATCTGAAACCACAAAACGCCGACCTGTGATGAGACAATCTTCTCGGCAAACGGTTCAGGGATCAATGCTGCATCAGCGCGGTAGCCACGCTGCAAACAAGCGAGCGCACCATTGCCTGTGCATTCTTCTTCCACAACCGATTGGAAAAACACATCGGCAGCAGGTTTCAAGCCGAGATGTTTCAGTGCCTCAATGGCAAACAGGTTAGAAGCCAGACCGGCCTTCATATCCCCTGCGCCACGGCCATACATCCAGCCATCTTCGACATAGACATCAAAAGGCGGGCGCTTCCACATATCCAGCGGCCCGACCGGCACCACATCAATATGACCATTAAGAATGAGACTGCGGCCGCGTTTGGTACGGCTGCGCAATGTGCCGACAACATTGACCGCATTATCATAATTGCCGATTACCGGTGAAAAGCCCGGCATACCGGCAATATCATTGACATCAATTTCCCAGCGATCCACTTCATAGCCGCTGGCAGTCAGTTCCCGTGCCATAAAATCCTGTGCCGACTGTTCTTCACCCCGTACAGAAGGATGACGCACCAGCTCTGCCAGAAAATCAATTTCACGGTCAAAAACCGTATCAACAGCATGGAGGACAGATGTTTCATTCACGCTCATGGTGTGCCTCAAAATACCGGTAGATCGTGATCAGGAATGGTGAAATCCGCCGCCGTTGCAGCTTTGAGTTCATCGAGACTGACACCATCCGCAATTTCAACCAGATGCAATGTGCCGTCACGCACATCAAACAATGCCATATCCGTGTAAATCCGGTTTACCCGTCCTTTAGCGGTCAGCGGCAAAGTGCATTGCGGCAGGATTTTCGGATTACCTTTGCGGTCAGTATGCATCATCACAACGGCAACCTGACGGGCTTTTTGCGCCAGTTCAATAGCGCCGCCCATGCCGGGAGAGAATTTTCCCGGAATGATCCAGTTGGCAAGATCACCATTCGCAGCTACTTCAAAAGCGCCGAGCATGGTCAGATCCAACCGCCCTGAACGGACAATGGAAAAGCTCACCGCACTGTCAAAAAATGCCGTGCCCGCCACTCTGGAAACATAAGCACCACCGGCATCAATCAGATTACGGTCGGCCTCGTCATAGGAGCGGCTTGGCCCCACACCGGCGATGCCGTTTTCCGAATGCAGACAAACCGGCATATCCGGCGCCACATATTGCAATACTTCTGTCGGCAGGCCGATGCCTAAATTGACAGTCATACCTGACAAGATATCTTTGGCTGCACGGCGCAGCATCCGTTCTTTAGCGTCTGATGACATCATAGACCTCCGGCAATGCACCCAGTTCCGCCACATGATCCACAAAGGCACCGGACAGGTGCACTGCGTCCGGTGCAATCTGCCCGAACGGCACAACCTGTTCTGCTTCAACAATAGTTTTGTCAGCGGCCATAGCCATCAGCGGATTGAAATTGCGTGCTGTTGCAGCAAAGAGCAGATTGCCGAACGGGTCAGATTTTTCAGCGTGGAGCAGTGCGAAATCCGCCTTCAGCGCCGTTTCCAGCACTCCTGTTTCACCGCCGATTGTCACCTGCGGTTTGCCTTCGGCCAAAGGCGTACCGATACCGATATCCGTTACAAACCCCATCAGACCGGCACCGGCCACACGGATACGTTCGGCAAGAATACCCTGCGGTACAAACTCAACTTTGATAAGGCCTTCATTCATCAGCCGCACGGCGGTTGGGTTCAGCCCGATATGGCTGGCAATGAGCTTTTCCACCTGCCCGTTTTCGAGCAGCCAATCGACCCCCATACCGGCTTCATTGGCATCATTTTTGATGATTGTCAGACCGCGTGCACCCTGTCGCACCAGCTCTTTAATCAGGCAAAACGGTGTTCCGGGCACGCCGAAACCACCCAGCATCACCACAGCGCCATCCCTGATTTCAGAGATCGCGTCCTCCATCAGACCGATTTTGTCGGGTAGTGTCATTCAGACCATCCAGTTATTGCTACAAAGGCGCGCAAACGCACCTTTGCCCCTCGCTCAAAAGCTTCAAAACGGCTTTCTTGACAAATCTTGACACTGCGGCAACCATAGCGCAAACAGATAAACATAATCATCATCATTGATAGGATTAATGATGCGCACCTATGAAGAACGCTTTTTATGGCGGCTGGACTGGAACCTGTTGCGCACTTTCACCATCGTTGTGGAACAGGGCGGCATCACCCGTGCGGCAGAATTTCTGAACCTGAGCCAGCCCACCGTCAGCAGTGCGCTCAAACGCCTTGAGGACACGGTTGAAAAACGGTTGCTTGACCGCAGACCCGGCCATTTTGCTTTGACCACAGCGGGCGAAACGCTCTATCGCGAAAGCCACCTGCTCTTCGGCTCTATTTCGCGCATTCCGAGCCTGATGGCTGCCGCAGAAAGTCTGGTCACCGGCCATATTTCCATTGCTATGACCAGCCATGTCACCTGTCCGCATTTTGATGCGATCCTGCAGCAGTTCAGCCGGACTTACCCCGAAGCAACCTATTCGATTGCCGTAACCGAAAGTGCCGATGTTCTGAGCCGTATCCGGCAAAATCAGGCCACTTTCGGTGTGTGCCTGATGCGGGAGGAGGATCCTTCACTGGAGGCAAGCATCCTCTATCGTGAGTTTTTCGGCCTGTTCTGCGGTATCAGTCATGAGCTGTTCGGCCGTACAAATATCAAGCCAGAAGACCTCTCCGGCAAACAGTCAGTTTCCTTCCAGACGGAAATCGAAAACGGCCCGCTGTTTCTAGTGCGGCAATTGCGTGAACGGGTGCATCTACACTCCGAACCACGCGGTGTTTCCGCCAACCTGCCGGAAGTCAGCCGGATGATTATTCAGGGACTGGGTATTGGTGCTCTGCCGGTACATATTGCCAGCCGTGAGGTGGATGCAGGTCTGCTCTGGGCTCTGCCACCGCAGGATGATCTGCCCGCGATTGATATTCATTTTGTCTATAATCCGCGTCGCAGTCTCAATCCGGCAGAGGCAGCGTTTATCCGTATGATGAGCGAAATGTTGCGCAACACATCGCTGGAAGAACGCACTTATCACTGAATTTGCACCTCATACCGGCCTAGTAAAATTATACAAACCGGATCATTCATTTGATCCGGTTCAGACCTATTCAGGAGACGGTTTCAACAAACATCCTCCCGGATTTTGCAACCTTAATGATACTCTTCAGATCAGGCCGAATGGCGGAGCGGTTACGCAGCGGATTGCAAATCCGTACAGCTTGGTTCAAATCCAAGGTCGGCCTCCATCTCTGACCAATACCGGAATGTATTGGTCAGAGATGGGTTTATATTGTATTTCAGAGAATTCAGCTCATGACAGTCATTGATACAATACTAACCGGTTCCATCGCCCCTCTTGGGCCGCGTGCTGCGCCCAGCGCCATTAACAAGCTGCCATCCACCGGCAAAAACTGGCTCGGAAGTGAAGGCTTTATCAAAGACGCGCAAGGCGACCGCAAAAATCACGGCGGGCCGGAAAAAGCTGTTCATCATTATGCCTATGACCATTACGACGGCTGGAAGCAGGAAATCGGTGAACGCATTATTCTGAACCATGCCGGTGCATTCGGCGAAAATCTTTCCACCACCGGACTGACTGAAGAAACGGTGGCAATTGGCGATGTTTTTCAGGCCGGTGACGCTGTCATTCAGGTCAGTCAGGGACGCCAGCCGTGCTGGAAACTGAATATCCGCTTTGACACCGGCGACATGGCTTTGCGCGTACAACGCAGCGGTCGCACCGGCTGGTATTACCGCGTTTTGCAAGAAGGCAATGTCCAAGCCGGTGATACATTACAACGGATTGAGCGTCCCTCGCCTGAATGGACAATTCGCAAAGCTTGGCATCTGCTCTATGTTGATACGATGAACCTTGCTGAATTGGCTGTGATGGCAGAGCTCGAACATCTGGCGCAAAACTGGCGGGATTACGCAATCAAACGTCTTGCTTCGCGCAAGGTCGAAGACTGGTCGCGCCGCCTGCAAGGCTGACCACTCTACAAATCACCCTTTTTGCACTAAACTCAGTTATTGTTGAAGTCAGGTCTGTGATGAGAAAAAGCACCGCACTTGCCCTGGAAGTTTCTGCCAGAGATCGGGAGCCGATTTTTCTGGCACTCGCCCGCTCCATTATCGGTGAGATTGAACGTGGCCGCCTGAAACCCGGCTCCCCTCTGCCCGGAACGCGTTCGCTCGCGCAAACGCTTAAACTCAACCGTAATACGGTGGATGCGGCCTATCATGAGCTGACCATGCAGGGCTGGCTTGCAGCAGAACCATCGCGCGGCACTTTTGTGGCTCATGACCTGCCGGATGTTTCATCACCGGACAAGAAGAACAATGCTGCGCACAAACAAATACCCGTCAACAGTAACAAGCCGCTGATTGCGCTTAAGTTTTCAGACGGCGCACCGGATGCACGCCTGCTGCCGACCACTGCATTTGCCCAAGCTTTCCGGCGGGCGCTGAACAGCGCCAATTTCACCTATGGCAGCTCCTATAGCGATCCGTCCGGCAGCCGGTCATTACGGGAAACGCTTTCATCCTATCTCAATGTTGAACGCGGACTGGTGGCCACAGAAAACGACATTATGATCACCAGAGGCAGCCAGATGGCTTTGTTTCTGGCGGCCAAAGCCATCACCATGCCCGGCACCAAAATCGCGGTCGAGCGCACCGGATATCCGCTGGCATGGTCAGCTTTCCGCGCCGCCGGTGCAGAAATTCTCGGCATTCCGGTCGATGAAGGCGGGCTGGACGTTGATGCGCTGGAAGAGCACGCAAAGCGCGATCCGTGGCTCAAAGCAGTTTATCTGACCCCGCATCACCAATATCCGACCACCGTTACGCTTGGTGCTGCCCGCCGGTTGCGGCTGTTCGATATCGCCAGACGTTACGGTCTTGTGATCATTGAAGATGATTATGACAATGAATATCGCTATGACGGCCGTCCGGTTCTGCCGCTGATTGCCCGCACCAGCAAAGATCAGCCGGTGATTTATCTCGGCTCCCTGTCCAAAGTCCTCACTCCCGGCATCCGTGTCGGCTATGCTGTTGCGCCGGCAGATATATTGCAGCGTATGATCCGCCATCGCGAGGCCATTGACCGGCAAGGAGATCTGCCACTGGAGCTGGCTCTGAGTGATCTGCTGGCTGACGGTACGATTAAACGCCACGCCCGCAAAGCCCGCCGGATTTATCATGCAAGGCGGGATTTTCTCGCAGAGCAATTGCAAAATGTGCTCGGCCATGATGGTCAGTTTACATTACCCGCCGGTGGTCTGGCTATCTGGTTCCGGCTTAATCACGGACTGGATGCGCAGCAATGGGCTGAAAATGCAGCCCGTTGCGGCCTGTCAGTTTTACCCGGCACGCATTTTGAACTGGATAAAAGCAATGCTCCTGCGGCGTTCCGCCTTGGTTTTGCCAGTCTGACAGAAGCCGAAATTGCACGGGCAGTTCAAATTCTCGCCCGTTCAAAGCCTTGAATTTCTAAAGATTTTTGATCTCTGATTAAATCGAAAGCCGCTGTTTCCTGAGCCGGAACAGCGGCTTATTTTATTATTTGAGAGAGAAAAGATATTTTGTCACACGATATGAAAAAGATTTTCATATGGAATCATTTTTGATAAGAATTTTTTCGGGAGAGATTTGAGGGGGAAAGAATCGTTGAACCTGCCGGCGCTGATTGAAGCACAGTGGACACGTCTGACAATGAATCAGCAAAGGATTGCTGATTTTGTGCTGACCAATCCTTTTCCCGTTGCCACAATGGGTATTGAAGAGCTGGCTTCCGCAACCGAAACCTCAACGGCAACGATTACCCGTTTTGTTAAAGCACTTGGTCTTAACGGCTATACCGAATTCCGCAACCATGCTGTACAAGGCTATCAGGCTCTGCTGAAGCCGGTCGAAAATGTCGACCGCGCGCGTCACAATCCACCTAAGCGTGTTGTCGAAGACGCCTTTGCCAATGCGCTTGAATTACTCAAAAACGTCGCGCAACAGGCTGATAATCCGGTCTGGGAAAGCGCTGCCATGCGCATTCTCAATGCACAGCGGATTGCGTTTTTAGGCTTTGGTGTCAGCGGCAATCTGCTCCAGCTTTTTGCCGACAGGCTGCTGCCTTTCAGCCGTGCGCAGGTCATGCTCACCGGCGATTGCGGCATGGAACGTGTGGCACTGAAAATCGCCGGTCTCGGCCCTGAAGACCTGCTGATTGCAATGGCGCTGCCTCGCTACTCGCAGGCCACTGTTGATTTTATGAAAATGGTGCGCGGTCGCGGCACCTATTGCATCGCGATCACCGACGGCCCTCACTCGCCGCTATGCGCGCTCAGTCATGAGCAGATTTTCATTCCGGCAGAACATCCGGTTCTGCACAGTTCCGGCATTGCGGCAATTGCCGCTTTTGAAACCATTCTCGCCATTCTGGCGGCTCATCATCAAAGCGTATCCGATGCTGTCGCACGGACACGCTTTCTCATGCCCTATTTTTATGCGGATGATAAAACTCATCCGCAGTCCAAGACGAGGACCACGGATGTCAGTGAAGCCGAGTAACCCGCAAGCAGAACCGGTTATCCGCGTTGATAATGTCAGCGTTGATTTCAAAGGTGACGAAAGCACATTCCGTGCGGTTAAGAACCTGTCTTTCGAGATCAAGGCCGGAGAAACGCTGGCTGTGGTCGGTGAATCCGGCTCGGGTAAGTCCGTCACCTCGCTGGCCATTATGCGCCTGGTAGAAAGCGGCGGCGGTAAAATCGCAGAAGGCGGTATTCATTTTACCGGCAATGACGGTGTGACTACCGATCTGACCAAATACTCACTAAAGGCGATGGAAAAGATCCGCGGCAATGATATTGCCATGATCTTTCAGGAGCCGATGACCTCGCTCAATCCGGTCTTCACCGTTGGCGAACAGATTGCCGAAGCCGTGCGTTTGCACCAGAATTGCTCCGCCGCAGAAGCCCGTGCTGAAGCGCTGCGTATGCTGGAAAAAGTGCGTATTCCGGATGCCGCCCGCCTGCTCGACCGCCACCCGCATCAGCTTTCCGGTGGTATGCGCCAGCGTGTTATGATTGCGATGGCGCTGTCCTGTAAACCGAAACTGCTGATAGCCGATGAGCCGACCACCGCGCTTGACGTAACCATTCAGGCACAGATTTTGCGCCTCATCCGCCTGCTGCAGGAAGAGATGGGCATGGCCGTGCTGTTCATCACCCATGATATGGGGGTTGTAGCAGAAGTGGCCGACCGCGTTCTCGTCATGCGCCACGGTGAAAAAGTCGAAGAAGGCACTGTTGAAGCTGTCTTCACATCACCGCAGCATCCTTATACCCGTGCTTTGCAGGCAGCTGTGCCGCGCCTTGGCGCACTCAATGGTGAAGATCTGCCGCGTCGTTTCCCGATGCTCAAGGCCGATCATGCCGACGGCAAGCCTGCTGAATTTGAAATCTCACCGCCGCAGGACACTATTAAATCCGATGAGCCGGTGCTGAAAGTACGCGATCTTGTCACCCGCTTTGATATCCGCCGTGGCTTCTTCTCCAAACTGACCGGTCGTGTTCATGCTGTAGAGCAGGTCAATTTTGATCTGCGTCAGGGCGAAACACTGGCACTGGTGGGTGAATCCGGTTGCGGTAAATCCACGACCGGCCGCACTCTGATGATGTTGCAGGAAGCGACTTCCGGCTCCGTACAATATCGCGGAAAAGATATCTTCAAGCTGAGTGGCGCTGAGAAGCTCGCCGTTCGCCGTAAAATTCAATATGTGTTTCAGGATCCGTTTGCCTCACTCGATCCACGCCTGACCGTTGGCTTTTCCATTGCTGAACCGCTGATTACCCATGGCCTTGCCAAAGGTGATGAGATTGAAGCCCGTGTGATGCAATTGCTGCGCGACGTAGGCATGCAGCCGGAACATGCACGCCGTTATCCGCACCAGTTCTCCGGCGGCCAGCGTCAGCGTATCTGTATTGCCCGCGCTCTGGCTGGTGATCCGGATATTCTGATTACGGATGAGGCTGTGGCAGCGCTTGACGTTTCCATTCAGGCGCAAGTCATCAATCTGATGATGGAATTGCAGGAAAAACGCGGCCTGTCTTATATTTTCATCAGCCATGATATGGCCGTGGTTGAGCGCGTCTCGCACCGCGTTGCCGTGATGTATCTCGGACAGATCGTTGAAATCGGTCAGCGCCGCCAGATTTTTGAAAATCCACAACATGCATATACCCGCCGTCTGCTCTCTGCGGTACCGATTGCCGATCCGGCACGACGCGACCGCAACAGACCGCTGATTGAAGGCGAAATCCCAAGTCCGGTGCGCAAGCCCGATGATATGCCTGTTGTCAAACCATTGGTTGAGGTGGAACCCGGCCATTTTGTAGCCCGCCACCCGATCGGCGATTTTAAGTAATATGTGTAAGGAGAGACATATGAAACTGAAGTCAATTCTGCTGTCAACCGCACTCGCTGCTGCTGTCATGCTGCCTGGCACTGTCTGGGCAAAGTCCCTCACCGTTGCTATTCCGAACAACCTGACCGGTCTGGATCCGACAAATATCAATGATACCTTGTCGCAGACTTCGATCCGCCTGATCTATCAGGGTCTGTTCGGCTTTGATAAGGATATGAAACTTGTTCCGCTTCTCGCTGAAAGCTATGAAGCCAATGACAATGCTACCGAATTCACCATCAAATTGCGTGAAGGTGTAAAGTTCCACGATGGTACTGACTTCAACGCAGCAGCGGTTAAAACCAATATTGACCGTCTTGCCAATCCGGACAACAAACTGTCCCGTCGCAGCCTTGTATCCATGGTCAAGGAAGTACAGGCCGTTGACGCAACAACTGTTAAGCTGATCCTCAAAGAGCCTTTCGGCGCCATGATCCCGTCTCTTGCCCATCCGGGTGCGATGATGATTTCGCCTGCCGCTCTGGAAAAATTCGGCAAAGACATTGACCGTAATCCTGTCGGCACCGGTCCGTTCAAGTTTAAACATTGGGGTGCGGACACACTGGAAGTCGTGAAAAATGACACCTACTGGAAAGAAGGCCTGCCGAAAGTTGACGGCGTGACCATTCGCTCCGTACCGGAATCCGGTGCCCGCTTTGCGATGTTGCAGACCGGCGAAGCCCAGTTCATTCCTTCCTTCCCGCCGGAACTGATGGTTGTTGCGGAAAAGAACCCGAATGTAGAAGTAACCGCCAGCCCTTCGATCGTAGAATATTACGTTGCGCTCAACACCACCAAAAAACCTTTTGATGATGTGCGCGTTCGTCAGGCATTGAACTATGCTGTCGACAAGAAGACCTATTGTAAAATCGTTTACAATGATCTGTGCGAGCCGTCAGACTCTATCATTCCGAAAAATCTGGCTTTCCACGTTACAGCCGGCAATTACGACTTTAACCTCGACAAAGCCAAAGAGCTGATGAAAGAGGCTGGCCTTGAAGCCGGTTTTGAAACTGAAATCTGGTCCGGCTCCAATACAGAAGCCATCCGCGCTGTTCAGTTCATCCAGCAGCAGCTGGCGCAGATCAATGTTAAGGTCAATGTAATGCCGCTTGAAGCCGGTGTTGCAGCGCAGAAAATCTGGTCTGTAGAAAAGCCAGAAGATGCAACCGTGCAGATGTATTACGGTGGTTGGTCGGCTTCGACCGGTGATGCTGACTGGGGTATTCGCCCTCTGCTTTACGGTCAGAGCTTCCCGCCTGCAATGTTCAACGTCGCATATTATAAAGATGCAAAAGTTGACGCTGCAATCGAGGGCGCGATCAGCACGGCAGATCCTGCGAAACGTGCAGAATTCTATGCGGAAGCACAGAAAGTTGCATGGGCTGGCGCACCTTGGATCTTCCTCGGTGAAAACCAGAATATTTCAGCTAAAAGCAAGACCCTCTCAGGCGTTTACATGCTGCCTGACCGTGGCTTCCTGCTTGAAGAAGCTGCATTCTCTGAATAATCGTATCTGAAAGCGAGTGCTGACCGCTTTATGCGGTCAGCACAGTTTTTCAGAAAGGAAATCCATGTTTGCCTATCTGATCAAACGGCTATTGGCCACTGTCCCCGTCATTTTGATGGTGATGGTCTGCGTTTTTGCCTTTGTGCATATGTTGCCCGGCGATCCTGCCCGTCTTGTTGCAGGTCCTGACGCCAGTCCGCAGGACGTTGCCGCCGTACGCTCCTCACTTGGCCTCGACAAGCCGCTGCCTGAGCAGTTTGTCACTTATTTCAGCCGCGCAGTACAGGGCGACTTCGGCATCTCGCTGAAAACCCGCCGTACTGTTGCCGAAGAAATCGGCTCCCGACTGATGCCAACCGTATGGCTCACCGTATTCGCCATGCTCTGGTCCACGGCTCTCGGCCTGCTGATCGGTGTCATCTCCGCTGTCAAACGTGGCAAGTGGCCTGATTATGCGGGGATGATTATTGCGGTTTCGGGGATTTCCTTTCCGCCTTTCTGGCTTGGTCTTCTGCTTATCAACCTGTTTTCCGTTCATCTCGGCTGGTTCCCAACCGGCGGCTACGGCACCTGGCAGCATTTCATCATGCCGTCCTTTACGCTGGGTCTTGGTGTTGCGGCAATCATGGCGCGCTTCACCCGCTCTTCCTTCATCGAAATTGCCCGTGAAGATTATGTCCGCACTGCGCGCGCCAAAGGTGTACCGGAACGCCGCGTGATCTGGAAACACTCGCTGCGCAATGCGCTGATCCCGATCATCACCATGGTCGGCCTGCAATTCGGCTTCCTGCTCGGCGGTTCAATTGTGGTTGAGAGCGTGTTCTCATGGCCGGGTCTCGGCCGTCTGCTGGTCGATTCAGTTTCCTATCGTGACTATCCGGTCATTCAGGCGCTGATCCTGTTGTTCTCGCTGCAGTTCATTTTCATCAATATGCTGGTTGATGTGCTGTATGCCTTCGCAAATCCGGAGATCCGCTACAAATGAGTGCGACAACTGTTGTGGTGGAACCCACCGAAAAAATGCGCAAGCCTTTGGCTGAATTCTGGCGCCGCTTTAAAAAGCAAAAAGTGGCTGTGATTGCGCTTATCTTCATCATTACACTGGTGCTGATGGCCGTCTTCGCGCCGTTTGTTGCGCCTTATGATCCGACCATTCCGGATTATAATGCCGTACTGCAAGGCCCGAGTGCTGCCCACTGGGCAGGCACGGATACCTATGGCCGCGATATTTTCAGCCGTATCATCTGGGGAGCACGGATTTCGCTGTCCGTCGGCTTCCTGTCGGTGACACTCGGTGCGCTTGCCGGTGTTTCGCTCGGTATTATCTCCGGCTATTATGGCCGCTGGATTGACTCTGCCGTGATGCGTCTGTGCGATCTGCTGCTGGCCTTTCCGGGTATCCTGCTGGCGATTGCCGTTATCGCTATTCTCGGACCTGGCATCACGAACGTGATCTATGCGGTTGCGATCTTCTCGATTCCGGTTTTTGCCCGTCTTGCCCGCGGCACAACATTGCAGCTCAAGCGCACAGTTTACGTGGATGCATCCCGCGCTATCGGGGTTAAAGACCGCGTGATCATGCTGCGCCACATTCTGCCGGGCACTTTGCCGAATGTAATCGTCTATTTCTCCATGCGTATCGGGACATCCATTCTGACTGCTGCTTCCCTCTCCTTCATCGGTCTGGGCGCACAGCCGCCAAGCCCTGAATGGGGTGCCATGCTGGCAGACGGACGCTCCTATATGGGCGTTGCCGATCACCTGACCCTGTTTCCCGGCATTGCGATTTTCGTGACCGTTCTGGGTTTCAACCTGTTTGGTGATGGTCTGCGTGACGCATTGGATCCGAAACTGCGCTCTGACTGATGAAGTTACGCCGTCTCAACTGAGACGGCGTTCTCATGTCAGCCTTTCAATATCTGAGGAATATTATGTCTGAAACTACTCCTGTAATTGCACTCCACGGCGGTGCAGGCACGATCCTGAAATCCAACATGACACCGGAACGGGAAGCTGCCTATCATGCAGGTCTCAAAGCTTGCCTCGAAGCCGGTCTGAAAATTCTCAACGAAGGCGGCAGCGCATTGGATGCCGCCACCGCTGCGGTTATGGCACTCGAAGATAATCCGCTGTTCAATGCCGGTCGCGGTGCGGTTTATACCACGGATGCCACCCATGAGATGGATGCTGCCGTGATGGACGGCGCAACCCGTGCCTGCGGTGCGATCACCGGTATCTGCGGCCCGCGCCATCCGGTGCTGGCAGCACGTGCGGTGATGGAACAGACTGAGCATGTGTTTCTCGCCGGTAACGGTGCCAAGCGCTTCTGCGAAAATGCCGGCCTGGAAATGATGGATCCGGAATGGTTCGGCACCCAGCAGCGTCTTGATGCGCTGAAAGCGGAAATGGAACGCCGCCGTCTCGGTCTTGCCGATGATGGTGATCCGGCACGCAAGCACGGTACGGTTGGCGCGGTTGCGCTTGACAAACACGGCCATATTGCTGCTGCCACCTCCACCGGCGGCATGACTGCAAAAACACCGGGTCGCGTGGGTGACAGCCCTGTGATCGGTGCCGGTACATGGGCAGATGATAAAACTGCAGCGATTTCCGCCACTGGTCACGGCGAATATTTCATCCGCTGGGCAGTCGGCCACGAAATTGATGCGCGTATGCGCTGGGCAGGCCAAAGCCTAGCACAGGCTGCAGGCGATGTGGTGCAGGAACTCGGTGAACTTGGCGGCTCCGGCGGTCTGATCGCCGTTGATGCCAAAGGCAATATCGAGCTGCCATTCAACAGCCCTGGCATGTATCGCGCATGGTGTGGTGCAGACGGCGTGATCCATACCGGCATTTACGGCAAAGAAGACTGAGGTTTTCTAATCTAAGAATGACACTGTAAATATGGAGTGTTAGAGCGACCTTTGTGCGCCCAAGAGGGCGCACGGCGCTCTCATCCCCCGCACAGTTTCTGTCCGGGGGATTTTTTGTAACTGCTATTTTCAATGCTCCTCTGGAACAGTTTCGAAATTTCCATTAGATTTAAGTTGCTCACAAAGCGACACATCAACAGCTGTAAGAGGTCATTCCGGTGCCTGCTCCTCATGACCCTCAGCAAGACCCTCACCTGCCGGAAATCCCGTTTTTAAAACAGGTCGGCATTCTGCGCAGATTGCTGAACTCCTCTGATGAGTTCCTGAAACTTGCCGCATTATCCGCAGGTTTACTGTTTATTCTGCTGGCAACCGCTTACGGGCAGGTCACGCTTAATCAGTGGAATGTCCCGTTTTACAATGCGATCGAGCAGCGCAACGTGCCGGAATTTATCCGCCAATTGCAGATTTTTGTCTTTATCGCTGCCGGATTGCTGATCCTCAATGTCGCGCAAAACTGGTTTCAGCAAACCCTGTCGGTAATGATGCGCAAAGCCATCGTCAAAAATCTCATTGATTGCTGGCTGCACGGCAACAAAGCGTCCAAACTCGATAAAACTGATTTCTATGCGCAAAATCCGGATCAGCGTATCCATCAGGACACCAGACAGCTCGCAGATTCCACCACAGGCCTGACAATCGGCTTTATTCAGTCAACGATACTTCTGCTCAGCTTTGTAGGCATTTTATGGAACGTCTCGGAAGGCTTTGTGTTTCACTATAATGGCCATGATTTTTCTCTGCCGGGTTATATGGTCTGGGCAGCGTTTCTCTATGTCGGCCTCGCTTCAGCACTGAGCAAGTGGGTCGGGCGCGGACTGGTCAGGCTCAATGCAGCGCGTGAGGCGCAAGAAGCCGAATTCCGCACGGCTCTGGTCACCATTGTCAGTGAGAACCACAATTACCCGACAGTGGATGACAGTGAGCGAAAAATCAGCTTTCTGCGCGGGAAATTTCAGAGCCTCTACCTCAGCGTCAAAAAGCTCATTCTGACAGAAACCAACCTCACATGGATTTCATCCGGCTTTGGCTGGATGGCGATTGTGGTGCCGATCTTAGCAGCTGCACCAATCTATTTTTCCGGTGGTCTGAATTTCGGCGGGCTGATGATGACCGTCGGCGCTTTCAATCAGGTCTATTCAGCTTTGCGTTGGTACGTGAACAATTATCAGGCCATTGCCGAATGGCGCGCGCATCTGCTGCGTATTACCGGTTTTCACACATTGCTGAGTGAATAAAAAACAGGCGCGGACATAATCCGCGCCTGCACCATTCATAACCGTATTTGCGGGTCTAATCAGCGTTTAGCTGCTGCGCGTTTGAGAATCTCAATCACCATCTCCGAAGCCTTATTCAAGGAGCCAACCGGCAGGAACTCGTAGATCGAATGGAAATTATGCGCACCGCAGAACAGGTTCGGGCAAGGCAGACCTTTTTCTGACAGAACTGCACCATCATAGCCGCCACGCATCGGGATGGCATAAGGTTCGACACCAATAGCTTTCATCGCTTCCAGAGCCAGCTCAACCGGATAGAAATTATCGCCCTTCAACCCTTCGGCAGCATTGCGATACATCGGACGATACTCAACTGAGACTGTGCCCTCACCATGCAACTGGTTAAAGCTTGCAGCGAGTGTGTCAATGAAATTACGGCGCTTATCATAGCCCTCTACCGTAAAATCGCGGATATCAACTACGATTTTGGCCGATGCCACGCTACCCTGAATGCCCTTGACCCAGTAATAGCCTTCGCGGTTTTCCGTATGTTCCGGCCGCTCACCGGCAGGCAGCATACCAACATATTGCTGGGCATAGAGAATGGCATTGCGCAACTTGCCCTTGGCCGACATCGGATGGGCTGGCTGACCACGGAAAGTGATGTGAAACTCACCGGCATTCCAGTTTTCATAGACGATTTCGCCCACTGCACAACAATCCAGCGTATAGGCAAAATCCGCATTGAGGCTCGGCACGTCCAGTGCTTTCGCACCAAGTAGGCCAATTTCCTCATCCGGTACAAACACGACTTTAACCTCGCCATGTTCAATCTGCGGATTATCCTGCAACACCTGCATGGCATGCATCACTTCAGCAATCGCCGATTTATTATCCGCCCCCAGCAGGCTGGTGCCGTCAGTGACGATAATACGGTCACCTTCATATTTTTTCAGCTCCGGAAATTCCTCAACGCGCATCACGATATCAAGCGCTTTATTGAGGACGATATCCCCGCCCTGATACTCCACCACATGCGCCTTGGTATCCGTGGTATATTCACCACTGGTATCCATATGGGCGACCCACGCGATCACCGGCGCCTGACGGCTGGCATCTTTGATATTGGACGGCAATGTACCAACCACGATGGAATGATCTCTCATTTCCACGTCAAGCCCCAGATCACGCAGTTCTCCTGCCAACAGATTGGCAAGTTCGGTCTGGCCGCTGCTGGACGGGAGTTTTTCCGCATCGGATACGGCTGTGGTATTAATACGGGTATAGTTCAGAAAGCGTTCAACAATATCCATCGGATTCTTTCAACTCAGCTTACAGTTTCATTTCATCTTGCAGAAATGGCGCCGGTGACGGCGCCATTGATTTTGAAACAAGTGCTCACCAAAAACGGGTAAGATGTTGTTGCTTATTCTTCGATGTCAACATCTTCAAAGAGATAACCGCCGAAAGGATCAACACGGAAATCTTTGACTTTCTTGCTGACCGGCTGTTCCATCACCTGATGGGCAATCGTCAGCCAAGGCGCCTGTTCTTTAAAGACCACCTGAGCCTGCTCATAAAGCTTGGTGCGTTCTGCCTGATCAGTTGTCAGCTTGGCCGCCTGAATAAGCTTTTCGAAATCCGCATTACACCAGTTGGCACGGTTACTGCTGCCGACAGCTTCACAGCCCAGCAGCGCTGCAAGGAAGTTATCCGGATCAGCCATACCACCGGTCCAGCCAAGCATCACCGCACCGTCATGGTCTTTTTCGAGCGAGCGCTTGAGGTATTCGCTCCAGTCATAAGAGACAATCTCAACTTTAACACCGACTTTTGCCAGATCAGCCTGCATCGATTCCGCTGCACGGCGGGCATTCGGCATGTAAGGACGTTGCACCGGCATTGCCCAGATCTTCATGGAAAGATCTTTAACACCGGCTTCATCCAGAAGCTTGCGCGATGCTTCAATATCATAGGCGTCGTCTTTGACGTCTTTATTATAACCCCAAACGCCCGGAGGCATTGCGTTGACCGCAACCATACCGGTTGAGCCAAACACGGCATCAATGATCGCAGGTTTGTTGATCGCCATATTCAGCGCTTTACGCACGCGCACATCATCGAATGGTGCAACGACAGTATTATAGGCCATGAAAGCAATATTCAGACCTTCTTTGCGCTGCACTTCAAGCGAAGGATCGGCTTTCATCTCATCAATATCCGCAGGGTTCGGATAAGCGATGATATGGCATTCACCCGCTTTCAGCTTCTGAAAACGTACCGATGCATCCGGTGTAATTGCGAAAATCAGATTGTCGATCTTCTGTTTGCCACCCCAATAGTCAGGATTGGCCTGAAAACGCACAGCGCTGTTTGCCTGATAATCCACATATTGATACGGGCCGGTACCAACCGGCAACTGGCTCAGCTGATCAACCTTACCTTCCGCTACCAGCTGGTCTGCATATTCCTTGGACTGGATGACAGCAAAGGTCAGCGACAGTGAAGCAATCATGGTTGCTTCCGGACGGTTCAGCAC
Organism: Hyphomicrobiales bacterium; assembly: GCA_900470735.1. Lineage (GTDB taxonomy): Bacteria > Pseudomonadota > Alphaproteobacteria > Rhizobiales > Rhizobiaceae > Pseudochrobactrum. The sequence goes on from UCCC01000001.1 coordinate 681,501, forward strand.
GAATTTAACCGTATGATCGTCGATCTTCTGAATTTCTTTAATCAATGACGGGAAAGAATAGGCACCATATTGCGGCCAGGTTCCCTTACCGTAAAACGGATTTTCTTTATTGCCCTGACGGTCAAAACTGAAAATCACATCATCCGCATTGAATTCACGGGTCGGTGTGAAATAGCTGGTTGTCTGGAACTTCACGCCTTTACGCAGATGAAACGTATATTCCTTACCGTCTTCCGAAATCTCCCAGCTTGTCGCCAGTCCCGGCTCCAGCTCTGTCGAGCCGCGCTTGATCTTGATCAGACCATTGGACACGTTACGCGCGGAAGCATCGTAAGTTGCACCTGATGTGGTGGTTGCCGCATCAAAATTGTCCGGCGCTGCTTCCGAGCAATAGATCAGTGTTTTGGCTGAAGCTTGCGCCGAAGCCAGGCCGCCAAGCACCAATGCAAGCGCAGTGGCTGAAAGGGCCTTTGTATAAATATTCATATGGTATTCCCCAATTCCATCCGGCACCTGAGCAGATCAGGTGATTCCGTATGGTAATAGTGGAACGATCTCTGTTTGAGTTCCATTGATTATTTTATATGAAACAACAATGATCCCAATTAATAACGGGGATACCAGCCAGAACTCATTTGTCTGAAGCAAAACCGGAGCCCCGCCCTCATGGATACATTCAACACGATGCGCACCTTTCGCCGTATTGTCGAGCTTGGCGGGCTGGCAAAGGCTGCAGAAGATTTGGGCATCTCTCCCGCGGGTCTCAGCAAACAATTACGAGCACTGGAAGCGCATCTCGATACGGTGCTCATTCAGCGCACCACACGCAGTATGAGCCTGACAGAAACCGGCCGTACCTATTATGCCGATTGCTGCCGGATATTGGACGAGCTGGAAATGCTGGAGCGCTCAATCAAACAACAATCCCAGCGGGTGAGCGGAAAATTGCGTATTAATGCGCCCTTGTCTTTTGCGCTGAGTACGCTCTCCCCGCTACTGGCCGAATTTCTGAAACAATATCCGGATTTGCAACTGGATCTGGTGATGGAAGACCGGCTGGTTGACGCCGTTGCCCATGGTTTTGATGTTTCCATAAGACTTCGCAATACGCTGGAAGATTCCACACTGATTGCCCGCCGCCTTGCTTCTCTCGAGCAGAAACTCTGTGCCGCGCCGGTCTATCTTGAGAAATACGGCACACCGGAAACAGCCGCTGATCTCCATCGCCATAAAATACTGAATTACAGTCTGGCACATACGCAAGGCGTTACCAATGACAGCGAAGCGCAGGAGCTGGACAGCAATGCTCTGTCGCCTAATGGTGATCATAGTCAGGTCAATAATAGTCTGATGCTGCGTGATCTGCTGATTGCCGGATTGGGGATCGGTGCCTTACCATCTTTCCTGGCAGACCCCGCCATTCGCGATGGCAGATTACAACGCATCCTGCCTGCTCTGGTGAATGAGCCGCGTCATATTTATGCCGTCTATCCGACCAGCCGCCATTTGCAGCCCAAGGTCAAAGCCTTTGTCGACTTTCTCAGCCAGCATCTGCCACGGGCTCTACAGGTGGGCTGAGCACGCATTCTTAACCAGCAGTAAAAACTGTCTGCACCACCACGTGCTTATTCCACTGCGGTGAGACCGGTAATGTGATGTTCAACGAAAGGACATCACAATGACACTCCAAGCAAACAATGTCACCTCGCCACTGATCATTGATTTCTATCATGATGCTGTATGCGGCTGGTGCTACGTCATGTCACCACGCCTGCGTCAGGTTGCTGGTGAACTCGGTATTCAGGTACGTCACCATACATTTGTGTTGCAGGATTCCCGCGAACAGATGGTGCAGGTATTCGGCTCTATGGAACGTGCCAAGAGCGAAATTCTTGGTCACTGGAAGGCCTGTGCCGCACAGGACGATGCACAGCGCATCAATATTGAAGGCATGCGCGCCCAAAGCTTTGAATATCCGAACGGACTGGCTTCGGCACTTGCCTGTCAGGCTGCCCATATGCTTGGCGGAGACACAGCCCATTGGGATTATTTCGACGCAGTACAGCGTGCCCATCTCACCGAAAACCGCAATATCAGTGATGCCGTGGTGCTCACAGATATTGCTGCCTCTCTGGGTTTCGACCGTGACGCTTTCACCACCGCTATGACCAGTGAAGATGCTGCACAACGGGTACAAGCAGACCGCATGCAGGCCATGCAGCTTGGTATCCGCTCAATTCCCACTCTGATTGTCAGCTCTGCGGACAAAACAACCGACCCGATCCGTTTGCAAACCACCCCTGCCGAACTGCTGAAAAGCCGTTTGCAGGACATGATGCAAGCCGCCTGAAAACTTCTGCCCCTCCCGAACACTATCTTTCCCAAAGGAACAATCATGTCTGTAAACTTCTCCGGCCGCTTGCTTGGCCTGCTGATGCTCGGCACTGCCAGCTTCTCCGCAAATTTTTCCCCTGCTCTCGCTGAAACCTCAGCCAAACCGGCTGTTGCTGCCAGCGGACAGGAAGTCGGTATCAGCCCGTGGGGGCCGGAAGATGAAATCGGCCGCCTCAATCTGATTACCCCCGCTTCGCGTGCGGCCATTCTCTCCCGTATTGACGGCAGTAAAGTCTATGATCTGGCAACAGATTATTATCTGGGCATGCCGAGCTGGCAGGATGCCGGTGACCCGCATTATCAATTCTGGATGACCCATACGCCGCGCGGTACCGAGATTGACGACCCGATGGGTGTCGGCAAAGATATGAACACAACCCGCAGCTATACCGGCACGGCTTTCTCCATGTATAGCCACACTGGCACACATATTGATGCGCTCAACCATTTCGGTATTCACGGTAAAATCTGGAACGGTTTCAAAGCTGATGAACATCTGGGTGATCGTGGCTGGAACCGCACCGGCATTGAAAAATTCCCGCCGCTGATTGCCCGTGGCGTGATGATTGACGTGGCTGCCGCCAAAGGTGTGGATATGTTGCCGGATCAATACCGTATCACACCACAAGACCTCAAAGATGCGCTGGCCAAACAGAAAACCACACTTCAGGAAGGCGATATCGTTCTGATCCGTACCGGTCGCATGAAGCTCTTCAATGACCCAAAAGCTTATATGGCTGCACCTCCGGGAATGGGTCTGGATGCAGCACGTTATCTGGTTGAAGAAGGCGGCGCGATGATTGTCGGGGCGGATAATCTCAGCTTCGAAACCTTCCCGTCAGAAGTCGCGGATGATTATGTGCCACTGCATACCTATCTGCTGGCACAACAGGGCGCACCGATTATTGAGCTGATTGCTCTGGATGAACTCTCAAAAGACAAAGTCTATGAGTTTGCCTTTATCGGCGGGCCTCTGAAAATCCGTGGGGGTGATGCAGCACCACTGCGTCCGGTTGCGATCCCTGTACGATAATTCAAATATCTCAGCATAACAGCATCATCCGGCAGGTCTGAAAAACCTGCCGGATTGGTGATTCCCCTGCCGGTTAAAATGCTTTAAGTGTTGCAGACAGCCGGTTCCGGCAATCCTGTGTAATGTCGGTCAAACCGGAAATTATTGATGTCAATGAAAAGCATTTTCTATACGCTGCTCGCAGGCAGCACGCTCTGGGCAGGTCACGCACAGGCCGAGGTCATTGAAAAAATTGAGACTTATGCGATTTCCGGCACCTCAGGCCCAGCGCTTTATGCTGCGATTGGCGAAAAAGGTCCGCTGATCGGCAAGAATATCCGCACCATTGCCCATACCAATTTCACGCTGCTCTGGTCGCGCAAATATAAAACTGACGACGGCAATTGCACATTGGTGTCCGCCAAACCCAAACTGACCATCACTTATACATTGCCGAAACCGGCACAGAAGCTGCCGCTGCAAACCGCAGCACTCTGGTCAACCTTCTTTGATGGCATTGAAAAACATGAACATATTCATGGTGATTACATCAAAGAGATGGTGCAGAAGATTGAAGCGGCAACCGTCGGCATGTCTGTTGCCAAAGACCCGAAATGCGTAAAATTCAAAACAGAACTGAACAAGGTACTCTCGGAACTGTTTCAGGAACAACGCCAGCGCGGCCGCGATTTTGACCGCCTGGAAATGTCACAGGGCGGCAATGTCCATCAATTGATCTTGGGGCTGGTCAACAGCCGCTGAAAGAGCACACCTCCTGTGTATAAGTCCTGAGAACGACTCCGAAAGTCGTATCCAGAACATAGATTTATTACCGCAAAACCACACTTAAATGCACAAAACGGCATATTATCAGCTCAAATTGGCAAAATGATATGCCTTTTTGAGCATTATTGTGCCTGTACTCTGCCATTTCGTCACTGTAGTTATCTGCGCGGCAGAAAGTGGAGGTTGTCTGCAACGGAGGATATGTCCTGCCCCTGACAGGTCTTTGCATACACACTATCAACATCAAACTATGTTGAATGTGAGCATATTATGCAAAACAGCACTTGTATGCGGAGCCAAGGAATTTTATCAGAACGCAATAATAAGTTGTATTACCGGTTGAGGTTCCCAGCCTGACGGGTAAATCCGCGCGAAAGCGCTATAATAGCAGACACCCTGTGGAGCGCAGGGGCAAACGGAGCAGGCAATGAAAAATCATTCTGATATCTGGGATATCGTGGAAGAGAAAAGCCCTGCTTATTTTGACTTCAGCGACATCATCGGTGCCTGTTGTGTACAGGATACACGACTGCCTTCATGGAAAATGGCCGGACAAATGGTTGCGCGGGCTGATATGCCTGCTGCCCGTGCCGGTCAGACCAAGCGCTCCGGCGTAACAATTTTCATCCGTCCTGCAACGGACGATGCTCAGCCAGCCTTGCCCCGTCAACTGCATTAAAGGCTGGCTACAGGATATGACTATGACTTTCTCTCTTTTATTCTCCAACAGGCCAAGGACATTATGAAGCAACTCAGCTTTTTTGAAATCCTCAGCTTCGGGCCTGACGGCTGGGGGCATGTTCTGCTCACCGGCGCCTTGATGAGTGTTGCCCTTGCTGTGACCGGCTTTTTGCTCGGCGCTGTCATCGGTGTGTTCGGCGCATGGGCTAAAATCTCCGGCGGACGTGTAACCCGTACCATTGCGGACGGCTATACAACGGTCATCCGTGGCATTCCCGATCTGCTGATCATCTATCTGTTTTATTTCGGCGGCAGTGCCGCGATTACCGCAATCGGCAAATTGTTCGGTGCTGAGGGTTTCCTCGGCTTTCCGGGCTTCCTCGCCGGTATGCTGGCCATCGCTATTTCGTGTGGCGCGCATCATACGGAAGTTTTCCGTGGTGCGTTTAAAGCCGTTGCCAAAGGCGAGCTGGAAGCAGCAACAGCCTGCGGCATGGGTCGCTGGATGAAGTTCCGCCGTATTATTGCGCCTCTGTCACTGCGTCATGCTTTGCCGGGTCTGGGCAATGTGTGGCAGGTTTCTCTGAAAGAATCCGCCCTGGTGTCTGTCACCGGTGTTGTGGAACTGCTGCGTCAGGCACAGATCGGTGCCGGTTCAACCGGTCTGCCGTTCAACTTCTTCCTGATCGCCGGTGCTCTCTATCTGCTGATTTCGTCTATTTCCGGCGGCATTCTGCAATCTGCTGAGCGCTATTTCTCGCGCGGTGTGAGGAGAGCCCAATGAGTTTTGAGTTTTTCGCTGAATCTTTCATGGCGATGCTGGCAGGTTTGCCGCTAACCCTGAAACTGGCAGCAACTGCCATTGCGCTGGGTGCCTGTCTTGCGCTGATCATTGCGATGATGCGTCTGTCCGGTAATATCGTACTGGACTGGATTGCACGCATTTACGTGTTTGTGTTCCGCGGCACGCCGCTGCTGGTGCAGATCTTCATCATCTATTATGGTCTCAGCCAGTTTCCGGCAGTACGTTATTCCTTCCTGTGGCCGATCCTGCGTGAGCCTTACTGGTGTGCGGTGATTGCCCTGACCATGAACACTGCTGCCTATGCCGGTGAGATCATTCGCGGCGGTCTGCTGTCCGTGCCCCATGGCCAAATTGAAGCTGCCAAAGCTTCCGGCATGTCACGCTTCACTACGTTCCGCCGTATTGTGATGCCGCTGGCTATCCGTCAGGCGCTGCCTGCTTACGGCAATGAAATGATCTCCATGGTTAAAGCCACATCGCTGGCCTCGATCATTACACTGATGGAAGTAACCGGTATTGCAGCCAAGCTGATTGCCGAGAGCTACCGCGCCATTGAAGTCTTCATTGTTGCCGGTGCGATCTATCTTGCCATCAACTTCATTCTGACCCGTCTTCTGCTGCTGGCTGAATATCGTCTGACCCCGTATCTGCGTCAGCCTGTTCCTGTTAGCGCCTCTGCCAGCACTTCAAATTCTGGCGGCCAAGTTCCTACAGAAGGAAAATCCTCGTGAGCAACACAGTATCCGCATCCAAGCCGGTCGCGCTGAAAGTTGAAGACCTGCGCAAAAACTTCGGTCAGGTCGAAGTACTGAAAGGTATTTCGCTCGAAGCCCGCGAAGGCGAAGTGATTTCCATTCTCGGTTCTTCCGGTTCGGGTAAATCCACACTGCTGCGCTGCATCAACCTGCTGGAAATTCCGACCTCCGGTAAAGTCACCATTTCCGGTGAAACCATTAAAATGGCGCAGAATTCCAAGGGCGAAAGCTACCCGACCGACAAAAAACAGGTCTCTCGCATTCGTTCGGAACTCGGCATGGTCTTCCAGAGCTTCAATCTCTGGTCACATAAAACCATTCTGGAAAATGTGATCGAAGCGCCGATCTATGTGCAAGGACGCAACCGCGCTGAAGTCATTGAAGAGGCCGAAGCATTGCTGGCAAAAGTTGGTATTGCCGACAAGCGCAACTATTATCCTTCGCATATGTCCGGCGGTCAGCAGCAGCGTGCAGCCATTGCCCGCGCGCTGGCGATGAAGCCAAAAGTTATGCTGTTTGACGAACCGACTTCCGCGCTTGATCCGGAGCTGGTCGGCGAAGTTCTGCGCGTGATGCGCGGTCTTGCCGAAGAAGGCCGTACCATGCTGGTTGTGACCCATGAAATGGGCTTTGCCCGTGACGTGTCCAACCGCGTTATCTTTGTGCATCAGGGTCAGGTTGAAGAAGACGGCGCGCCGTCTGAAGTCTTCACCAATTCCAAATCAGAGCGTTTCCGCAAATTCATCAGCCACGAAAATGCGGCTTAAAAGCATTTCCAGCAAAAGCGTGAAGCGGTTTTGTGTAGGATAATGCGTAACAACAAAGATACAGAGCGGCTCAAAAAGTTCAATCCTGAATGGAGCCGCTCTAAATGAATAAAAATGATATGAAACAGGGTGCTTCTATGAAAATCAGCCTCATCACCAAATCGCTTCTTGCTTCTGCAATGCTGCTCGGCGCCGTATCAGCCAGCGTCACTGCACAGGCTGAAGAAAAGAAATGGACCAAAGTAACCATCGCAACTGAAGGTGCTTACCGTCCGTACAACTTCACCAAAGCAGACGGCACACTCGACGGCTATGAAATCGAGCTGAGCAAATATCTCTGCGACCACATGAAAGTGGAATGCACGATCGTTGCAACACCGTTCGACAGCATGATCCCTGCGCTGAACGCCGGTAAGTTTGATGCAATCATGGCTGGTCTGACTGCCACTGCCAAGCGTGAAGAAACCATTGATTTCTCGGTTTCCTATGGCCTGACACCACAGACTTTCGCAACGCTGAAAGACAGCCCGTATGCGAAACTGCCACATACCGGTGAAACCGCGTTTCTTGCAAACGACGACGAAGCCACCAAGAAGCTGATCAGCGAATTCGCAACGTCGATCGAAGGCCGTACCGTTGGCGTTCAGACCGCTTCGCTCGGCCTGACACTGCTCAACACCTATTTCAAAGATTCCGCTGATATCCGCGAATATAAAACCACTGAACAGCATGATCTGGATCTGAAGTCCGGCCGCGTTGATCTGGTTGTTGCTTCGCTGGCCTATCTGGCCGATGCTGCTAAAAAGCCAGGCAATGAAGATATGGTTCTGACCGGTCCTTACTTCAAAGGCGGCGTATTGGGCCGTGGTGTTGCTGTAGGTCTGCGTAAGAACGAACCTGAACTGCAGAAGAAGTTCAGCGAAGCGATTGAAGCTGCAAAAGCAGACGGCACAATCAAAAAGCTGTCCGAAAAATGGTTCGGTTTTGACGTAACTCCATAAGTTACAGATACAATTTGAAATCATGAATGTGGCTGCGATTTTCGCGGCCACATTTTTTATGCGTGAGCAAAAGCAGTAAGACCATGTTCAAACCCGGTCATTGCATAAAGACATGATCTGATCTGAAACTTTGATGATCCGCTCTGCGCAATATGATTGGACGGCAAGGCTTTGTATCTGTAGAAGCCTTTGTTATTCAAACATTTCTCATCCTGCATCCGGATCACGACTATGCCTGTATATGAACTCGCCGCACTCGGAGCCGCGACTTGCTGGGCGTTTACAGGTATTATTTCCGCTATTCCGGCAGGCCATGTCGGCGCACTGGCATTCAACCGTGGCAGACAGGTTTTCGTCACCGGATTATTGCTGGTCTATGTGTTGCTTTCAGGTACATGGCGCGATCTCAGCTGGGATAGTGCTGTGCCGCTGCTGCTCTCCGGCCTGATCGGGATTTTCGTCGGCGACTCTCTGCTCTTCACCGCTCTGAACCGTCTTGGCCCCCGCCGCTCCGGTATTCTGTTTGCCCTCAATGCGCCGATTGCCGCCGTGCTTGGCTGGCTGCTGCTGGATGAAACATTATCGCCTATGGGTGTGCTTGGTATTGCCATCACCATTTCCGGCGTTTTGCTGGCCATTCTGTTCGGCAAGCGCCGAGCACAAATCCATGAATGGGAGAGCATTAAAGGCCCGCTCTGGATTGGTGTCGGGCTGGGGCTGGCAGCAGCGACCGGTCAGGCCATTGGCTCGATCATCGCGCGCCCTGTAATGGCCAGCGGCATTGATCCGGCACTGGCCTCCCTGCTGCGTGTGGGTATTGCCGCCTGTTGTCTGACTGTGCTGACACAATTGCCGTTTCCGGCACTCAAACCGAAAAAGCCTTTTACGCTGAAGATTGCCTTCCTCACCGCTTTGACCGGCTTTCTCTCGCTGGCACTTGGCATGACATTGCTGCTCTTTGCGCTCTCCGGCGGCAAAGTCGGTATTGTCTCCACCATCTCAGCCACAACACCGGTGATCATTCTGCCGCTGCTATGGCTGCGCACCGGTGAGCGCCCCGCCAATGGTGCGTGGCTTGGTGCGCTGCTGGTCGTCGCCGGAATGGCGCTAATTATGTTGCGCTGAGTGCAATACTCACTCAGCTGCCTGCTGCTGATAATGATGGCCGGAAACCACACGCACAGCTTCAGAAACCGCTTGTGTAATACGGCTCTCAATCAGTGGATTGCTGAGTTTGCCATCAATAAAATCGCGATCTGAAACATAAATCGCTGTCGGCAAGGCAAAAGCCTCAAAGAAACCGAACAGCGGGCGCAACTGATGCTCGACGATCAGCGAATGACGGTCACCGCCGCCGGTTGCCGCCAGAATAACCGGCTTGCCACGCAGTAATTTCGGATCAAGCAGATCGAAGAAATGTTTGAACAGCCCTGTATAGCTGCCCTTATAGGTCGGTGTGCCGACAACCAGCAGATCAGCCGCAGCGATTTCATCAACAATATCCGAAGCCTGCTTGTCGAGTTGTGACGGCCAGCGTGCAGCAGGGAACGACGCTCCCAGATCGGCAATATCATAGACGGATGAAACACCGCCGAGTGACAAAGCTGCCTGACCGGCAATATGTTCAACAAAGCCGCGGGTTTTTGACGGGCTGGTGAGGTTGCCGGAAAATCCGGTTATGCGGGGCGCATTCATAGTCTTTCCTCGGAATTTTCAGATGTGTCATGTGTCAGCGGGGGAGGCAAAGGAATGTCTCCCGTAAAAATTGGCACGCAGTAACCGCGTTGCACAGCTTCACGCTGCGCAATCTTCAGATACCAGCGCCGAACAGCTGGATAATCATTGAGATTGATTTTATGGCGTTCAAAACGTGACACCCATGGCCAGACCGACATATCGGCAATAGAATAGCCCCCTGCCAGATAGTCTTTGCCTATGAGATGCAGCTCCAGCTTTTCATAAAGCCGCTTGGTTTCCTGCGCGAAAAGTGCGGAGGCTGCCGGTGCAACGTCCGGATGATAGGTCAGAAAGTAATGCGCATGACCAAGTGTCGGCCCTAAGCCTCCCACCTGCCAGAAAACCCACTCCAGCACCGCATAGCGCTCAGCGCCTGAGGTTGGCAAAAACCTGCCGGTCTTCTCTGCGAGATAGGTCAGAATGGCACCGGATTCCAGCAATGTCAGCCCGTTTGAATGATCGACAATCGCCGGAATTTTAGAACCCACACTGATCTTTCGAAAGCTATCCGAGAACTGCTCGCCTTTAGTCAGATCAATTGCATGCGCCTGATAGGGCAAGCCAAACTCTTCCAGCGCAATGGAGGTCTTCAAGCCGTTAGGTGTTATCCATGTGTAGAGATCAATCATATCAGTCAAACATCAGGTCGGGCATTATATCAGGCATCGCACCGGATGATGGGCGGTTGCCCCCATTGCGTCCGGTCACATCTTCCAGCCCGTCAAAAATCTCCCGCAGCCGCAGCACAATCTGCTCAACACGCGGATCAGCCACGCTGTAGATCATTGTCTTACCGTCGCGTCGGCAAGCAATGGCACCCGCCTCACGCAGAATACTCAATTGTTGCGACAGGCTTGGTTGCGGAATACGCAGCTCGGCCTCCAGCTCACCGACCTGCGCTTCCTGCTCCATCAGATAGCAAACCAGCGCCAGCCGGTTTGCATTGGCAATCAGCTTGAGCAGGTCACTCGCTGTGGTGACGGAACGACATAAACGGGCTGCAACCGGCTTGGTCATTAAACCTCTCTTTATAACCAATGCGCAAACATTATATAAAAAAATATATTGATAACCAATATTAATCAATAGCTTATAATTTTAATCGTTAAAAATTATGACCTGCGCCCGCGCCAAAAACTAGAATAATCCATTACAAATCCGCTCAAAATTAGAACAGCCCGCTTTGGCATTCATTTTACAAAAACGTAAATTGTATCTCAGCATCACAGGCAGAGAATTCCGGTTTCTGCCCGCCATCTGAAAGGGCAGTTTATGAAAATCGGTGTTCATCCCAGCAATCTGCATCTGCGTATCGCACAGGTCTGGCCTGATGCCTTTGCCGCACTGGATGGTGAGTTTGTCAGCTATCGCGAAGGGCGCGACACCGGCCGCCTGATTGCGGAAGGCAAGATTGATTTTGGTGGCACCGGCTCAACGCCACCGATTACTGCCGCACTGGACGGGTTGAAGGTACAATATATTGCCGCTTCTGCTCCGCGCCCTGCCAATGGCGCAATATTGGTACGCGCTGACAGCCCGATCAAAACCATACCTGATCTGAAGCACCGCCGTGTCGGGCTAGTGGACGGCTCCTTCCAGACTTATTATCTGGCATGCAATCTCGAAGAAGCCGGTCTCAACCTCGCTGATATTGAACGTGTCGAGCCGGAGGTAAATGATGCCTTGCCAGCTCTGCTCGACGGTCGTGTTGATGCATGGATTGCCATGGCGCCACGTCTGGAAAATGCGCTTGAACGCGATGATATCCGTCTGCTCTCACGCTGCGGTTCAACCATTCCTAACCGCTCTCTGTTCTGGACGCTTGAAGACAGCGGGCTTGATGCCGAGACCCGCCTGAAAATTGCACAGGAACTGGCACGTATCGGTCGCGAAATCACAGCCGATCCGCATCAGGCTGCCCGCAGGCTGGTGGAAAGCGGCGCAACGGAAGCCAGCCTGCAAGGCTGGGAGAAGGTAATTGCCTCACGTGATTTCACCGTCATTCCGGCTGACGACACCATTCTCACAGAACAGCAGACAGAAGCAGAGGTTCTGCATCGTCACGGGCACTTTGGCCGTCTTGCGCAGATTTATCCGCAAGCTGCCTGATCGCACCCATCATCGAAATATAAGAATACGGACACTGATATGAATATTTTCTGGTATATGTGCGCACCTGACGGTGCCTATCCTTGGAAACCTGAAGGTTCCCGCAAGGTTGATCTCGGCTACTACAAGCAGCTTGCCATGGCCTATGATCAGCTGGGTTATACCGGCGCACTCTTTGCCACCGGTGCCCATGATGTATGGGGACTGGCCAATTCATTGCTGCCTTATACGGAGCGGCTGAAATTTCTCGTTGCCATCCATCCGGGTCTGATTGCCCCGACCCTGCTTGCCAAAATGGCGGCGAGCTTTCAGGAGTTTTCCAAAGGCCGCCTGCTGGTTAATGTGGTATCGGGTGACGCTAAAATGCTCGGTGCCTATGGTATGAACATCCCCCATGATGAACGCTATGACATGGCCGATGAATATCTGACCATCTGGCACAAGCTGTTTGCCGGTGAGAGCGTGGATTATCAGGGCAAATATTTCTCCACGACGGGCGCCAAACTGGCACTGCCGGTGGGGGAGACGATTGCCCCACCGCCGCTCTGGTTTGGCGGCTCCTCCGATAAAGCCCTCGATGTTTCCGCCAAACATACCGACACTTACCTGTCATGGGGCGAAACACCGGAGCAGATCGGTGCGAAAATCGCCAAGGTTAAAGAACGCGCCAAACAATTCGGCCGCACCATGCAATATGGCATCCGCCTTTATGTGATTGTACGTGATACCGATGCCAAAGCATGGGAGGCCGCCAATGATCTCTATGCCCAGATGGATACCGCATCCATTGCCGCTAATCAGCGTTTCGTTTCCAATACGGATTCCGTTGGCCAGCAGCGGATGAGCGCTTTGCATGGCGGCGTTAAACCTGAGAACCTGCGTGATCTGGAAATTGCGCCGAACCTATGGGCAGGTATCGGCCTTGTGCGTCCGGGTCCGGGTACTGCCATTGTCGGTTCACCGGATACGGTTATCCGTACACTGGAAGCCTATCGTGAAGCGGGTGTAGAAACATTCATCCTCTCCGGCATGCCGCTTTTGGAAGAAGCCTATCGTTTCGGAGAAACTGTGCTGCCACGCCTTGATGTTTCGACCGAAGTAACGCAAGCAAAGCATTATACATGGTCAACTCTGTTTGACCGCGACCTCTCCAAGCTCAAAACGGCCTGATGATGAGTACAGTGAAGACCTATCCCGCAGTTGCAACCACACCGGTTCAGTCGCTTGCCAGAATAATACTGGCAGGTATTGAGGCCATGCTGGGGGCAATCTGCGCCACATTGCTGGCTGCACTGCTGCTGATTGTGCTGACAACGGTTGTGCTGCGCTACGGCTTCAATACCGGTCTTCTCGGCTCGGAAGAGCTGGCGACATGGCTCTATGTCGCTCTGATTGCCTTCGGCGCACCGCTGGCCATCAATTCGGCATTGGCGATGCGGCTTGATCTGGTGACTTCGCGTTTGTCTCCTGCCGCTCAGCGTGTGACGGCTGTTTTTGCCGATGTTTTCACACTGATGAGCGGGCTGATTTTAAGTTTCGGCAGTGCACGTATTGCCAGTTTGCTTGGCGGCATTTCTCCGACACTCGGCCTGCCGGAATGGATCAGGTTCGGCTTTTTCGGGCTTGGCGGGTTCTTCATTGTGATTGTGCTGGGATTACAGCGCATCAGCGAAAATAAAACCGCTGACGTCCTGATCGCCGGTATTATAGCAACCGTGCTCTATATTGCGGTCAGTCATAGCCATATTGATACGGATTTGAGCCCGAGTATTGTACTGGGTCTGATCGCTCTGATCGGTTTGCTGGTTGCCGCACCGCTGCCCCATGCTTTTCTCGCCGGTGCCTATATAGCCATTGCCTTTGGCAGCACCCTGCCGGAACCGGCTGTGGTTTCCTCCACTGTCACCGGTGTTTCCAAATTCCTGTTGCTGGCGATCCCGTTCTTTCTGCTGGCCGGAAGCCTGCTCACCGCCGCAGGCATTGCCCAGAAAATCGTGCATTGTGCCTCTTCTCTCGTTGGGCATCGTCGTGCAGGACTAGCGCAAACCACACTGCTGACAAGTGTGCTGTTTTCCGGTGCCTCCGGCTCCTCTGTTGCCAATGCTGCGTTCAGTTCGGCAACCTTTCAGCCGGAACTGGTAAAGCGTGGTTATCCGCCTGCACAGGCCGGTGCGATTATAGCTGCCACCTCCGTGTTGGATAATGTCATCCCGCCGTCGATTGCCTTTCTTATTCTCGCAGCGGCAACCAATCTCTCCGTCGGCGCTCTGCTGGTCGGCGGTTTTTTTGCCGGTGCTGTCATGGCCGTCTGTCTTGCCGTGGTCATTCATCTGACAGTGAAGGAGCAGGTTGCACAACCGCGTGCCAGCGGACGGGAGCGCGTACAGGCAGCTATCGGTGCCATACCAGCTTTCGGCCTTGGCATTATCGTTGTGGTCGGCATCCGCATGGGTGTTGTCACCACTACGGAGGCCGCCGCCATTGCCGCAATCTACACACTGATCATGGCTTTGATCGGTAAAGTCGGCATCACTTCGCTCTATGATATTTTCAGGCAATCCGGCAAAGAAGCTTCCGCTATCGGCCTGCTGATCGGCACGGCCAGTCCCTTCGCGTTTCTGCTGGCAGTCGATGATATTTCCGGCACGATTTCCGATCTGGTCAGTGGTTTCGGTGCCAATCCGGTTGTCATCCTGATCATCATCAATCTCGTGCTACTGGTTGTCGGTCTTGTTCTGGATATCGGCGCTGCCATTCTGCTCTTCGGTCCGATCTTTCTGCCGATTGCCGTTGCCGCCGGTATTGATCCGGTCATGTTCGGCGTGATCCTCGTAGTCAATCTGATGATCGGAGGGCTGACACCACCTGTCGGCATGCTGGTCTTTGTGGTCAGCGGTGTTACCCGCCTGCCCGCCACCGCTCTTTTCAGAGCCATGACACCCTATTTCATCGCTCTGCTGTTTTCTCTCGTCATTCTCGGCGCATGGGCTCTGCTCATCTAACCTGCTCTCATAAGGATCCTCCCGCTATGATTACGCTTAACCGTCGCCATTTTCTGCGCACCGCCTCGCTCGGCACAGCAACCGCTCTTGCCATGCCAGCCCTCATCCGCACGGCGCAGGCTAAAACTGCCATCACGATTGCCTCGCTGTTCGGCGATGATAAGCCGGAAACCAAAATCTGGCTGAAAATCCGTGATCTCGTCGAGGCAAAACTGCCGGGACAATTCCGCTTCAATATCGTCAAAGACAGTGCTCTGGGCGGTGAAAAGGAAGTGGCTGAGGGCATCCGCCTCGGCTCAATTCAGGGCAGCCTCTCCACCGTTTCCGCACTGTCCGGCTGGGTGCCTGAGCTGCAAATTCTCGACCTGCCATTCCTGTTCAAAGATGCTGACCATGTGCTGAAAACGGTGCAGGGAGAAACCGGCAATGATCTGAAAGAAAAGCTCAAAGCGCAGAACTTTATCGCTACCGGCTTTATCAATTATGGCGCACGGCATTTGCTGACCAAAGAGGCTGTGACCAAACCGGAACAACTCAAAGGTAAACGCATCCGCGTTATTCAAAGCCCGCTGCACACCAAGCTCTGGAGCAATTTCGGCACCACGCCGGTGGGTATTCCGATCACCGAAACCTATAATGCACTGGAAACCGGCGTTGCCGATGCGATGGATCTGACAAAATCTGCCTATGCGAGTTTCAAACTCTATGAGGTGGTGCCGTTTGTCACCGAGACCAGCCATATCTGGGCGTCGGGCGTGGTCTATTTTTCAGCGAGTTTCTGGAATGGCCTGAATGCCGAACAGCAACAGGTGCTGCAGGAAGCATCCCAAGAAGCCACCGCCTATTTCAATCAGTTGATCATTGATGATGAAGCCGCAGCGATCACCACGGCCAAAGAGCATGGTGCACAGGTTCTGCAGCCGGAAGATTATGACCAATGGCAGGCTGGTGCAAAGACCGTCTGGGACGATTTCGCACCGGTAGTTGGTGGTATTGATCGCATTAATGCAATTAAAGCTCTCTAAGCTTTAAGCAAAAGAAAAGCCGCTCAGTTCTTGAGCGGCTTCTCAGTTTTCAACCGAATGGCTGCGTCATGCTCAACGATGGCTCGGTAAACCACTCCGCGCCCTGTTCTGTCATATAAAAATGATCTTCCAGCCGGATACCAAATTGCTCCGGCACTACGATCATCGGCTCATTGGAAACGCACATGCCTGTCTGCAAAACAGTCTTGTTGCCACGCACCAGATAAGGTGCCTCGTGAATGGTCATCCCGATACCATGGCCGGTACGGTGCGGCAGCCCCGGCAATTGGTAGTCCGGCCCCAAGCCATGACGCTCCAGTACAGCACGGGCGGCATCATCCACTGAGCCGCAAGTTACACCGATTTTAGCGGCTGCAAATGCTGCAAGCTGCGCCTCTTTTTCAATATCCCAGATGCGCTGCTGCTCAGCAGTCGGTGTGCCGAAAATATAAGTGCGTGTCAGATCAGAATTATAGCCCTGTACCAGACAACCGGTATCGACCAATACCACATCATTTTCAGCCAACACATCATCCTGCGGTAATCCATGCGGAAAAGCAGTCGAGCGTCCAAATTGCACGGCAGAGAATGTGCTGCCATTGCTGCCGATTGCCTTATGCGCTTCATGGATGAAATTGCGAACGGTGCTGGCTTTGATACCAACATGCAGAATACGGGCGGCACGGCGATGCACCTCCAGTGTCATCTGCATGGCCTGTTTCATGATCGCGATTTCTGCCGGTGATTTTACGCTGCGGCAGCCGTCGATAATTGCAGTCGCATCTGTCAGCTTCACATTACCGGCTGCTTTACCGATACCGCTTGCCATACCAAAGGGCAGCGCCGGATCGACGGCCAATACAGAGCAATTCTCATCTTTCAGGATTTGTGCAACGAGATCGGACGGGCTTTCATGCTCTTCCCACAATCGTATACGTGCATCCATAATGCGCACAGCTTCCAGCGATCCGGCTTCAAAAGCCGGACAGATCAGATAAGGCTCCCCTTTGAGCGGCAGCACCATAGCCACCAGCCGCTCAATCATGCCCCAGCCAATACCGGTAAAATAATTCAGGCTCGTGCCCGCGCCAACAATCAGCGCGCCAGCCCCGCTTGCTGCCATCAGGCTGCGGGCTTTCTCAAGCCGCGCCTGTCGCTCAGCAATTGTTATTGCCGGTGCAACATCTGCCCAAGGGCGGATAGAGGCCAGTTCTGTTGCATAATCAGAGCCACCAATCATCGGACGATCTTCCCGTTTCTTTTCAGATACATCCTCATATATCAGTCATTTTTAAGAAAACAGAGCAATTTTCTTTGCAAACAATGATGAATATTATTGGCAACATATTTGTAGACAATAATATGGATTTTTTCTAAATTGGTGCGACTCCACAACAATAACGGGGGAACATGAATGGATTTTGATTTCACGCAAATGGAACCGCTCGACCGTTACCGGCTGCTGACAAATTTTGTCGGCCCGCGACCGATTGCTCTGGTTACAACCCGCGCGGAAAACGGGCAGGACAATGCTGCCCCTATGAGCTTTTTTAACGTCTTCTCCCATGATCCGGCAATTGTCATTCTTGGTATTCAGACAAGAGCAGACGGACGGGAAAAAGACACAGTTCTCAATATCCGCCGCACACAGGAATTTACGGTGAATATGGTGGATATGGCAATTTCCGATGCCATGCTGGTTTGCGGGATCGGCTTTGAACCCGATGTCGATGAAGTTGCTATGGCCGGACTGGCTTCAGAAGCCGGAACGCAGGTTTGCTCCCGCTGGCTGCCGCAATCGCCGTGCTCCATGGAATGTCGGGTAGAACGGCTGATTGAATATGAACGCCGCGTCATCGTGCTTGGCGAGGTGGTACATATGCATGTGCGCCGCGACTGTCTGGATGAGGCAGGGCGTTATGTCAATCCAGAGGTCTATCAGCCGATCGCCCGCCTGCATGCCGATAATTACATCGCTTCCGATAACCAGTTTGTACTGAAATCGCCGGGTCTGGAGCAGTTTCAGGAAAAGCGTGAAGCGCTTTTCCGTAAGACAACTGCTGTTAACCAAAAATAATTTCAGGATCGTCTGACCAATAAAGGCTAAGCCCTTGCGCATTCTTCTTATCAATCCGAACTCCACCCAATCCATGACCGATCAGGCAGAACGCAGTGCGCGCAGCGCAGCCCTGCCAACCACAGTCATTGAAGCTATTAATCCGACGGATACACCGCGCAGTATTGAAGGCCATGCTGACGAAGCAATGGCTGTTCCGTCAATGCTGCAGCTTATCCGTGAGGGAGAGACAAAAGGCTTTGACGCCTATGTCATCGCCTGTTTTGACGATCCGGGACTGGATGCTGCCCGTGAAGTTGCCGGTGGTCCGGTTTTCGGTATTTGTCAGGCTGCTGTGCAGGTTGCCATGATCATTTCCAAGCGTTTCTCCATCGTCACCACCCTGCCCCGCTCGGTGCCGATTATTGAAGATCTGGTGCAGGAATATGGTGCTACCCACCATTGCCGTCGTGTGCGTTCCATCGACATGCCGGTGCTCGCACTGGAAGAAAATGCCTGTCATACGGAAGATACACTGGTGCAGGAAATCGAACGCGCCAAACGCGAAGACCATGCAGAAGCGATTGTCCTCGGCTGTGCCGGTATGTCGGAACTGTGCGAACGGTTGGAACAGCGTTGCGGTCTGCCGGTGATCGACGGCGTAACCGCTGCAGTCAAACTGGCAGAAGCTTATGTCAGCGCCGGATATCGCACCTCCAAAGCCGGTGCCTATGATTATCCGCGTGTGAAATAACCACGCGCAACACAGCTTTTGAAAAGCCTCCGGCCAGCAATGTCCGGAGGATTTTTTATTGCCAGCAGCATAAGTACCAGAGCGGGTTTTGTGCGCACAAGAAGACGCACGGCGCTCTAAAAAACAAAAGACGACAGAGAGAACTCTGCCGCCTTTTGCCGGATGGGTGCCAAAGTTTTTTACACTTCGGCACGGAGGGTTCGTCTAAATTTAAACCTCAAATTTCACCAATGCGATGGCAGGCAACGCGGCTGCCGCCATCATAGGCTTTCATCTCCGGCTTTGTTGCCGAGCAGCGGCTGTCCGCAAAGGCACAACGCGGATGGAATGTGCAACCCGAAGGTGGTTTCAGCGGACTTGGCACTTCACCGCCGCCAACCACACGATCACGATGCGGTTCAGCAATGTTCGGGATTGTCTCCAAAAGCAGACGCGTATAAGGATGCTTCGGATCAGCAAACAGTGTTTCCGTATCCGCTTCCTCAACAATCCGTCCCAGATACATCACCGCAATGCGATCCGACATGTGACGGACAACGCTCATATCATGGCTGATGAACAGGAAGGTCAGACCAAGTTCGTCCTGCAGCCTGCGCATCAGGTTCAGAATCTGCGCCTGCACGGAAACATCCAAAGCCGAGGTCGGCTCATCGCAGACCAAGAATTCCGGTTCACCGGCAAGTGCACGGGCAATTGAAATACGCTGGCGCTGACCGCCGGAAAACTCATGCGGGAACTTCTTACCGTCCGATGGTGCAAGCCCAACGATTTTCAGCAGTTCTTCCACACGATCATTAATCTCGGTTTCAGTCTTACGCAGTTTCAATTCACGCAGCGGTTCAGCAATGATGCTGTGTACCCGCCAGCGCGGATTAAGGCTCGCATAAGGATCCTGAAAGATCATATGGGCTGACAATGGCGCGCCGCTTTTTGATGGTGCAAAACGGATTTCACCATTGCTAGGACGGTAAAGACCCGTCACCAGACGCGCCACAGTGGACTTACCGCAACCGGACTCACCAACGAGGCTCAGGCAACCGCCCTGCGGCACGCTGAAACTGATATCATTGACCGCATGCAGCATCTGACGCGGTTTGCGCTCGATCACACGGTTGAGCCAAGGAGCAGAAACATCAAAGCAAATGCTCAGATCTTTGACTTCAAGGGCAGCAGGTGTCTGTTTCATAGCAATATCACTCATCAGGCAGCTCCCGCATTGAGCCAGCAGGCGCTGACACCGATACCATCCGTTGCCGGCATCAGATCAGGACGCTCGCTACGGCAACGGTCAAACGCTTTCACGCAGCGCGGATTGAATGCACAACCGGACGGAATGGCATCAAGACGCGGCATAGAACCGTCAATCTGATTCAGCCGCTCCACACGCTTGCCCAGTGCCGGAATGGAGCTCATCAAACCGCGGGTATACATATGGCTCGGATTTTTCAGTACGGTTTCAACCGGCCCGTTTTCCACCAGACGTCCGGCATACATCACGGCCACACGGTCAGCGGTTTCGGCAATCACGCCCATATCATGGGTGACCAGCATCACCGCCGTGCCATGTTCTTTGCACAGACGACGCAACAGCGAAGTAATCTGCGCCTGAATAGACACGTCCAGCGCGGTTGTCGGTTCATCCGCAATAATCAGTTTTGGTTCTGCGGCCAGTGCCAGTGCAATCACAACACGCTGGCGCATACCGCCGGAAAACTGGTGCGGATAATGATTGATGCGGTCTTCCGGTGCCGGAATGCCCACTTCTTTCAACAGCGAAATTGCACGTTCTTGTGCCTGTTTGCGGTTCAGCGGCAGATGCTGAGTGATGGTTTCCACCAGCTGCGATCCGATTGTGAAAAGCGGATTGAGTGAGGTCAGCGGGTCCTGAAAAATCGCGCCGATTTCACGGCCACGGATTTTCTGCATTTCCTTGTCGCTGAGATTATCAATGCGGCGGCCATTGAGCAAAACTTCACCACCGGCAATATGCCCCGGAGATTCAAGCAAGCCCTGCACAGCCAGACCGGTCATGGATTTACCCGCACCGGATTCACCAACCACACCGAGAATTTCTCCCGGCATGATAGACAGGCTGACATCCGACAATGCAGTCAGTGTGCCGCGACGTCCCGGAAAATCAACCTGCAGATTTTTGACCTCAAGGGTCGGCTTTTGAGAAGAGGTTTCTGCCATATTATGCTTCCTCTCCGTGTTTTCCGGCCAGCGGATAGCTCGGCGGGAAAATCTCTGATACCGGCGGATTATTGTAGGAACGCTCAGGATATTTAGCGATCAGGCCATCATATTGTGCCTGTGCCTGTGCGCGTGCTGCCTGCATATCAATGCCTGCAACTTCACCAAAGCGCATCGACAGACGGCCATCCACAAACACAGCTTTAGTGACTTTGCCGGAACCGCCGGTGACCAGCGTGGTGATCGGATCAATGCTTGGTGCCATGAATGTATCATCAAGGCCGAACACGGCAATATCAGCCTTGGCACCTGCCTGCAGACGGCCAAGATCATCGCGTCCCAGTGCTTTAGCGCCGCCCAGTGTCGCTGCATCAAACAGATCAGCACAGCGGATGCTTTCCGGTGTACCGTCATTGATACGGCAGGTAATCAACCCGATCAGCAGATTCATCAACATATCGGGCGGTGTGGTGTCGGTGCCCATAGCAATATTGATGCCGCGCTTTTTCACACTGGAGAACGACTTCAGCGTGCTGCCGCCACGGGATGAAACCAGCGGACAATGAATGATCGACACATTATTTTGCGCGTATAGTGTCAGATCTTCATCTGTAGCATTGGTGGCATGAGGAGCAATAATACGGTCATTAAGCACACCAAGGCTGTTGAGCCAGACCGGCGCAGTGGTGCCGTGAAGGCTACGCACTGTTTCCACTTCCATCTGACCCTGCGCCATATGCAAACGGATTTTACAATCCAGTTCACGCGCCACATCCTGCGTGCGCTTCAACAGATCAGCGGTACAGGTTTCGACGCGATCCGGCGCCAACATGCCTCGCACCAGATCACCATGACGGCCATTCTGGCGGGTGATATAATCCGCAGCATCCTTGAGACCGGCAAAGCCGCGCTCTTCGTTAAAGACCGGTACAATTTTGCCCGGTTTTTCCAGCATCATGCCACCGGAACGGTAAGCAGGGCTTAAGTAAACGCGCAGGCCGAGATCACCGGCTGCATCCGCTGCCGCGTCAAATTCCGCAACGGTTTCGCCCCATTCGCGGTAAAATAACGAGGCAATCGGTGCTGCAGTGGTTATACCGTTTTGCAGAAGCTGGCCAAAAGCAAAGCGCTTCTGGAATGCCAGCTCATCCTGGCTGTACATTTCATAAGGGCCACTGTCGATATAGGATTTTGGCCAGACACGGCCTTTCGACCAACCCGGATGGTGGTCAATACCGAGAATGGTTGTATCGAGATCAGACAGTGCATCAAGATCAATCAGACCCGGACTGATCAGTGCGTTGCCGAGATCAATGCGGTGTGCAACCTCACCGGAAAAATCATGACCGACGAACAGCACAGTGCCGTCTTCGATTACCAGTTCACCGTTTTTATACAAGCGGTGCTGGCCATCAATATGCCCCAGCACCCATTGTGCTGTGAGCAGTGTGCGCCCCTCAGGACGCGCCCCCAATTTCAGGCTTTCAAGTGCAGTGAATTGTGTCTTGTCAGTCATGGCATTTCCACCACAGCAGTACCGTTACGCGCAGTAACACGACCGCCTTTAATCACCAGCGGACGTGGTGCCACATCAACAACGGCATGAGCCAGTGTCTGACCGGTGAGCAATGTCATGTCAGCTTTGCAACCAACATCCAGACCATAGCCTTCCAGCTGCATAACATCAGCACCGCCCTGCGAACAGATATACAGCACATGTTCCAGATCAACGTCACGGCGCAGGCCGTTTTTCATGCCGATCACTTTGGCACGGTCAATCATATCCGGCTGTCCCCACGGGCCCCATGTGTCGCGGATACCGTCACAGCCGGCACCCATGCGGATACCCGCTTCTTTGAGGCGCAGCACAGACGGCACCGGAACAGAAGGCGCGCCGGTGGTGAGAATGGCCACATCAAGCTCGCGAAGCTGCTCAAGCAGGCTCGAAACACGCAGATAATCATTGGCACCGAGTGTGAAGGCGTGGCTGATTGCGACCTTACCCTGCATGCCATTGGCGCGGATACGTTCAAAGATCAGTTCCATAGTGAAAGCGCCGAGTTCACCCAGTTCGTGCAGATGAATATCAATCGGCTTGCCATGTTTCACTGCAAGCGCAAACAGCGCATCCAGCTGGCCTTTCGGAT
The DNA here is from genome assembly GCA_900470735.1 of Hyphomicrobiales bacterium. Taxonomy (GTDB): domain Bacteria; phylum Pseudomonadota; class Alphaproteobacteria; order Rhizobiales; family Rhizobiaceae; genus Pseudochrobactrum. The sequence goes on from UCCC01000001.1 coordinate 704,725, forward strand.
CACGGTCGATACCGCAAGGGTCGATACCGCCCAGCACTTCACAGCCCTGACGCAGCGCTTCATCCAGCAATTCCAGTGTACCTGGCATCACCATCAGACCGGATTGCGGGAAAGCAACGATTTCGATGTCAATCAGGTCTTTAAGTTTCTCACGGGTTTCAAACACGCCTTCGAGAATTTTCAGACCATGGGTCGTATCGATATCCACATGGCTGCGGATATGGCTGGAACCATGCGCAATCAGGCCGATCGCATGGCGCATCGACTGGATATGGGGATCGAGGCCGATTTCAAGACGCTTTTCACGTTCAAAATCAATACGCTCGCGCAAACTTGCCTGCTTGCCGTTCACATGCCAGTCGAGACCCCAATTGGTTTTATCCAGATGGGTATGGGCATCTATCAGACCAGGGATAACAATATGTCCCTGACCGTCCTCAACCGCAACACCATCCGCACTGAGGTTTGTGCCATATTCAACGATGCGACCCTGACGGATCAGAATATTTGTGGCTTGACCTGCATGAGGGCGCACATTGCGTAACAAAAGATCAGACATAATTTTTACCTCAGTTTAGGATTGAGAGCATCGCGCAACCAGTCACCAAGCACGTTCACGGCGACAACCAGCAGGCAAAGCTGCAAGACAGGGAAAACGGTAATCCACCATAGGCCGGAGAACAGGAACTGATTACCAAGACGGATCAGCGTGCCAAGACTCGGCTGGCTCGGCGGCATACCGATACCAAGGAAGGAAAGCGTGGCTTCAGTGAGAATAGCCATACCGAAATTAAGCGTTGCGGCCACAAGGATCGGCGTCAGCGTATTCGGCAGAATATGGTACATCATAATGCGGCGAGACGGTACTTTCAGAAGACGTGCAGCCTGCACATATTCCTTGGAGCGCTCAACAATCGTCTGTGCACGCACAGTACGCGCATATTGCACCCAGCCCGACAAAGTGATGGCCAGCACCAGAACACCGGCAGCAGCATAATCACGGAAATCCGCAGGCAGCATCTGGCGCACCACAGCGCTGACCAGAATAGCGATCAGAATGGTCGGGATTGAAAGCAGTACATCACCGATACGCATCAGCAGATTGTCGATAATACCCTGCATATAACCGGCGATCAGGCCAAAGCTCAGACCGATCACCAGCGACAGGAATACCGAGGCAACACCGATCAGAATGGAAATCCTCGAGCCATAAAGAATAGCCGAAAGAATATCGCGACCCTGCGTATCCGTGCCCAGCAGATATGGCCACTGACCATCTGCATTCCAGATCGGCGGCAGTTCCGAGTTCCACAAATCCAGCTGTGCCGGATCAAACGGATTTTGCGGTGCGATCAGCGGCGCGGCAAAGGCGGTCACTATCATCAGTGCCAAAAGAACAGCTGAGACCATTGCCGGTTTATTACGGGTGAATGACCACCACAAATCACTGTCTTTCATACGCTGCCAGCGCGATTTTTGATTAGCAAGCGGGGCGTTTATATTGTCGGTCATGGATGCCCCCTTAGCGTGTAGCGGCGCGCAGGCGCGGATCAATCACAGCATAGGTGATATCAACCAGCGTGTTCAGCGCAACAAAGATGAAAGAAACGATGCAGAGATAGGCTGCCATCACCGGAATATCGATGAAAGTTACCGCCTGAATAAACAGCATCCCCATACCTGGCCACTGGAACACGGTTTCGGTGATCAGCGCAAAGGCAATCAGAGAACCGATATTCATCGCAGTCATGGTAACAACCGGCATCAGGCAATTGCGCAACGCATGGCGGAAGTAAATCCGGTAACGCGGAATACCACGGGCACGGGCAAATTTCACGAAATCAGAACGGAGCGTTTCCAGCATTTCCGCACGCACCAGACGCATGATCAGCGTAATCTGATAAAGCGACAGCGCAATGGATGGCAGGATCAGCGCCATGCGGCCGGAATGGGTGAGAAATCCGGTTGACCACCAGCCAAGCTGCACCACATCGCCACGCCCGAATGCCGGCAACCAGCCAAGCGTGACGGAGAAGAGCAGGATCAGCAGAATACCAACCACAAAGCTTGGCAATGACACCCCGATAATTGAGGTGAACTGGAATAATTCAGTATACCATTTTCCGCGATGAATTGCGGTAATAACCCCCATCGGAATACCGATGATCAGGGACAGCAATGTGGCAACAATAACCAGTTCCATGGTGGCAGGAAAGCTCTCGGCAATCAGCCCCAGCACTTCCTGACCGTTACGGTAAGAAATACCGAAATTGCCCTGCACTGCGTCGCTGACAAAGCGCGCATATTGCGTGATGAAGCCGTCATTCAGACCTAACCGTTCACGCAAAGCATCGCGGTCGATCTGGCTCATCTGCTCATTGGCCATCAGTTCCACAGGATCGCCCGCAAAACGGAAAATCATGAAAGCCAGCAATGCCACAGCAAGCATAACCATTGCCGCATTTGCCAGTCGCTTGATAATAAATACAAGCATTCAGTTTTCTCTCCCAAGGGTAATCTGCACGTTACCGCACCTATTCACCACTCTTTTACTTCAGTCATCATCAGGCCGTGCCGCAACTTATTCCCTTGCGGCACGGCCTAACTTGTTATTTTTTAAGGACTGTCAGCCAGTGACGCGGCTTGTTATCAGCCTGCTGCACCACGCTTTCCACCTTATCAGTCAATACCCAGGCAATCGGCTGCTGATGCAGCGGCAACTGGATGATTTCTTTTTTCACGATTTCCAGAGCTTTGGTCTGCAAGGCCAGACGCTTCTCGCGATCCATTTCCGTAGCGGCTTTGGTGACCAGCTCATCGAGTTCCGGATAGGACCAGCCACCCCAGTTAAACACCCCTGCAACACCGGACTTGGTCTGAATGACCTGCATCAGAATAGAATAGCTGTCGAGCATCGGCTCATTCGCCCAGCCAAGCACATAGGCATCAGCCTGACCGGCTGTACGCTTTGGTGCCTGTACGGCTGTCGGCCCGATATCCAGCGAAGGTTTGAAACCGGCACGGGTCAGCATGGAGATCATGCCGTTGCAGAGCTCTTCTTCATTCAGATAGTTTTCATAGGTACAGACCAGCGTGAACGGGAAGCCCTCGGCACCATTTTCCTTCAACAGCGCTTTGGCTTTGTCCAGATCATAGCCGTAGAGCTCATCCAGCTCTTTGGTATAGCCCGGAATTTCCGGCGCAATAATCGTACCGGCATTGCGGGACTTATCACGCATGATGCGCTTTTTGATCAGGTCCATATCCAGTGCATGGGCAACAGCCTGACGGACACCCAGCTTATTGAAATGATTTTCCGCACCATTGTGCAGTTTTTCACGACGCTGGAAGCCGACAAACACAGTACGCAAATCCGTACGCTCCAACAGGCGCAATCCCGGTGCAGCTGCCAGACGCGCCATATCCTGTGTCGGCGCGGAATCGGTATAATCCACATCACCGCCGAGAAGGGCTGCGACACGGGTTGCGGAAGAAATGATCGGGGTAAATTCAATCTTGTCGATATTATGCTGCGGCTTATCCCACCAGCCGTCAAATTTCAGCAAAACAGTTTTGCTGTCCGGTACACGGCTTTCCAGCTTAAACGGTCCGGTGCCATTGGTATTATAGGTGGCATAGCCTTCTTTCTGCCCGCCCACATCGGTCGGCAGCAGAGAATCATTATCAACCAGCCATTTCTCATCAAAAATGAAAATATTGGTCAGGTCATTGAGCAGCAACGGATAAGGGCCGGTCAGCTCGATATCGATGGTATGATCGTCAACAATCTTCGCTGACTTATAGGCTGGCAGGTTACCGCGCAACGGTGATGTCGGATGGCTCACGCGGGTGAGCGAGGCCAATACGTCATTGGCCGTGAAATCTGCGCCATTATGGAATTTCACATCTTTGCGCAAGTTAAAGCGCCATGTGTTGTCACCCACAACTTCCCAGCTGGTGGCCAGCGCAGGCTCGATCTTCAGATCGGCATTATAACGCACAAGGCCTTCGTAAACGTGATTGAGAAACGCAATCGTATAGCTGTCACCGTAGGAATACGGATCAAGCGAATAAACATCATGCGCAGCTCCCCAGCGCAGTGTTTCAGCAGATGCAATATTGGCGGTATGGCTCAATGCGAAAGCCATCAGACCCGCAAGGATCGATTTTCTGAATTTCATGATTAAGTTCCCCAAAAACGATATCCGGCTCTTCACTCTTATTGGTGCTTGTCCGTGCGAGGGAGTGTGTTGAATCCAGATTTAATTGTCAACTAAATTGTCGACATAATTACCGGCAAAATTTTAATCGCAGATACATTCTGTGATCTCAACCATGAATTTCTATAAGAAAAACAAAAAACAGCGCCTGTATGCGGAGCATACAGGCGCTGTCTGTTTTACAAGCAAAACGAGTGGTTACTTGGTAATACGTGTCAACCAATGACGCGGTTTATTGTCCGCACGAATGGTGACATCTTCTACCTTACCGGTCATAGCCCATGCCATTGGCTGCTGATGGAGCGGCACCATGATCACTTCGGATTTAACGATACCCAATGCTTCCGATTCCAGTGCCAGACGTTTATCACGATCCATTTCCAGCGCCGCTTTTTCTGTCAGCGCATCCAGTTCAGGATAAGACCAGCCGCCGTAATTAGCGACACCGGCTGCACCTTTACGGGTAGAGAGAACCTGCACAAGAATAGAATAAGCATCCAGTGTCGGCTCGTTCGCCCAGCCGATCATAAACATATCGGATTTACCGCTGGAGCGTTTTGGTGCCTGCACAGCACGCGGTGCGATATCCAGCTTCGGTTTCAGCCCGACACGGCTCAACATTGTAACGATAACCGAGCACACATCTTCTTCATTCACACTCTCATCATTCATGCAGAGATAGGTGAATTCAGTTCCGACGGCACCGGCTTCTTCCAGCAATTTCTTGGACAGTTCCGGATCGTATTTTGTCGGAATATCCAGCTCTTTCGTATAGCCCGGAATTTCCGGCGCAACAACTGTACCCGCAGTATGGGTCATGCCGCGCATCACGCGTTTTGCCAGCAGATCACGGTCGATTGCATGATCAATCGCCTGACGCACACGAATATCATTGAAGAAATTATCGCGTCCGTCGTTCAGCTTTTCCTTACGGTTGAAAACCAGATTGATGGTGCGCAGATCAGGGCGCTGTTCAACGCGAATATTCGGCGTGCTTTCCAAACGCTTTACGTCCTGCAGCGGCACACCATCCACCAGATCAATCTCACCGGAGAGCAATGCGGCCACGCGCGTTGCCGGTGAGGCAATCGGCGTAAACTCAATACGGTCGAGATTGTGCTTTGCATCATCCCACCAGCCGTCATGTTTCACCAGAATAGTTTTGCTGTCCGGCACACGGCTTTCGAGCTTGAACGGCCCCGTCCCATTGGTATGGAAAGTGGTATAGCCCTCAACCTGACCGCCGACATCCGTTGGCATTTCGGAGTTATTCTTCACCAGCCAGTCAGCATCGAACATGAAAATATTGGTCATGTCATTGAGGAACAGCGGGCTCGGCGACGAGACCTCAATATCAACGGTGTAATCATCAACAGCCGTTGCACCGACAAACAGCGGAATATTACCGCGCAGCGGTGAAGACGGATGGCTGACACGCTTCATGGAAGCCACAACGTCTGCCGAGGTAAAGTCGGAACCGTCCTGAAACTTAACGCCTTCGCGCAGTTTGAAGCGCCAGACTTTATTATCAATCAGCTCCCAGCTGGTAGCCAGTGCAGGCTCAACAACGAATTCAGGCGTGTAGCGCACCAGACCTTCGTAAATATGGTTCAGGAATGCCAGATTGGATGTGCTGCCATAGGAATACGGATCCAGCGAGAAAATATCCCGCGCGCCGCCCCAGCGCAGCGTTTCCGCGTAAGATGCAGTGCTGATGCCAGCTGCACCTATTGCCGTAACCGTGCAGAATAAGAGTTTTTTGAGTAATGAAGTCATGGTCGTCCCTCTCGCCGACATATGCAGCCGCCCTCCATCCTTGGAGCGGCAAAGTAAATTGCATATCAGAACGATGTTTTATGTAGCCATAATTGTCAACATATTTGTAAGCAAATATTATAAAGAGCACAAAAAACTCCGGTAAACCACAGGGCTTCCGGAGTTAAAACTTTAATTCTAAATGATAATCAGAGCAGCGCAGCACGCAGATTATAGGACTGGTCTTTATCGTCCTCCAGTTCCAGCTCGCACTCCACACGGTCGAGATGCTCGATCACTGCTTTAATCGCCACTTCCGTATCACCACGGGCAATATGTTCGACAATCGCCTGATGCTCGTCCGGCCCGCAATTATGCAAATGGCGCGAACGGTAAACGGCAGTAATCAGTGATGTGCGTGAAATCAGGTCTTTGACAATACCATAAAGGAAGGAAGAACCGGCAAGCTCTGCCAGCAACAAATGGAAACCACCGGACAGGCGGATAATATCTGTACGATTGCCCTGACGGTCGGCTGTACGCTCTTCTTCCACATGGGCATTGAGCCGCGCAACATGCTCTTTATTGATACGCTCACACAGACGCTCAACCACACGATGTTCAATCGCACGACGGGCATAGAATACATCCCGCGCTTCTTCCACTGAAGGTTCAGAGACAAATGCGCCGCGATTGGCCTGAATTGTCACCAGCCCTTCGCGCTCCAGTGTCGCCAGTGCCTGACGGATACGCGCGCGGCTGACATCAAAAATCTCAGCCAGTTCTTCTTCTTTGAGGCGGGTGCCGGGCTTCAGTTTCCGCTCGGCAATAGAGAGCCATATCCTGTCAAATATCTGATTTGCCGGCGTAGCCTGCGCATTTTCTGCTTTGGACATGGAAGCTCCGTTAATCTCAACTCTCAATTATACATCAGGACATTTTCACATGCCTGTTTAAATATTTCCCGGGAAATGTCGACATGATTGTTCTGTATTTCAAGTCTGAATGTCTGTTTGTGCGTTGTAAAGATCAAATAGTCAAAATAAAAGCCCGTGATCAAAGATCACGGGCTTTCGCGACATTTCTGCCATTAATAGCGGCAAGAACGGCTTAACGCTCGATTGTGCGGTTCCAGCGGCTGTTCCATGCCTGACGGTTTTTGTTGACCGCATCCCAGTCCAGAACTTTTGCAGTTTCCATATAACCACGGAAAGCTGTCAGCTTGGCATTGGCGTCTTCATTGCCCGCTTTGGCATTGACGTTGGACGGAATAATATTGCCATGATCCAGCGCGAGGCTCTGTGCATCGGCAGACAGCAGATAATGTGCCAGCTTCTGGCTCAGTTCCGGCTCACTGTTATTGGCGATCACACACTGGGTCACAGCCAGCACGACAGAACCTTCTTTAGGCTGAGCATATTCCACCGGAATACCCTTGTCCTTCAGATTGTTCACTGCGGTTGGTGTCAGCGGGAAGATTGCAGCTTCACCGGTTTGCACCATTTCAGAAATCTTGGCGGAGCTTGGGATAAACTCGATCACATTCTTACCGATTGTGTCGGAGAATTTCTCAAAACCCGGCTCAACATTGTTTTCATCGCCGCCCTGAATACGGTTGAACATCAGGAAAGCATGCAGACCGAAGCTGGAAGCCGAAGCGGACTGGAAGACAACCGCATTGGCAAATTTAGGATCAGCCATATCCATCCATGAGGTTGGTGCTGCCCAGCCTTTTTCATCAAACAGCTTCTTGTTATAGGCAAGACCGGTCATACCCATATCAACGCCGATTGCCATATCATCTTTCATACGGGCTGCCGGCTGAATTTCTTTCAGCACAGCATCGTCAGAAATCGGCTGGCACAGGCCGCCGCCGATAGCGCGGACCATCACACCGTCATCCAGCAGCATAACATGCATCTGCGGATTGTCTTTAGCAGCGGTGGCTTTGGCCAGAATATCGGCCGAAGTTCCAGGAACGATAACCACTTTAACATTATTGGCTTTTTCAAAAGGCGGCAGAACATGCTCGGTATAAGCGCGTTCGAAATTACCGCCATTCATGCCAATATACAGCGTTTTTGTTTCTGCCTGCGCAGCAGCGGATGCAACAGCCACAGCACCAAGTGCCAGAGCGGAAACCATAGTCAGTCGAAAATTCATTTTCATGCTACTCCCATTATGAAGACAAAGAACTGAATTTCAGGCAAATCAAAGCGCCTGAAAATCATGGAAACGGTCGATGCTAAAAGCTTCAACCGGAATTGAACTGCGGCCTTGGGTGACCAGATCGCACAGCACTGAACCCACCGCTGGTGCGGTCTGGAAACCGGCACCGCAAAAACCGAAAGCGTGGAACAGGCCGTTCACTTTAGAGCTGGCGCTGATCACCGGATTACCGTCCGGCATCTCTGCCTCTGTGCCGGACCAGAAGCGGATAACATGCGCGTGCTGCAAATGCGGAAACAGTGCAATCGCCCGCTGCATCACTGATGAAGCTGCGGTCACAGAAGGCCGTGAATAATCCGGATTATCCAGCACGACACCGCGCCCGCCGCCCATAACATAATTACCGCGCGTCACCTGACGACCATAAAAACTGCCGCCCTCTTCGCCCATACTCATCGGCAGACGATATGGCAGCGGCTCGGTCACCACCATCGACGGGTAGATTTTCTTGAGCGGAACGCTCTCGCCAAATTGCGTGGCAAACTGATCTGACCAGGCACCCGCCGTATTGACCAGCTGGCGGCAACGGATTTCCGTATCCTCACCCGCAAACAAAGCGAAACCATTTCCGGTGGCAACCGCTTCATGCACCGGCATGTGTTCCAGCACGGTTGCTCCCGCCGCTTTGGCTGCACGGGCAAAAGCCGGAGATACCAGACGCGGATTGGCATGGCCATCATCATGACAAAGAGATGCCCCTGCTACATCACCGGTCAGCCATGGAAAACGCGTTTTGACAGCCTTGCCGCTGATCAGCTCCAGCTCAAGCCCATGCGGACGCACACGGGCGGCATAGGCTTCGAGTTTGGCAAAATCTTCTTCACTGCGTGCCAGTTTCAGATGGCCACTGCGCTGATATTCACCATCAATGCCGATCAGCTCCGGCAAGCGCCTCCAGATTTCATGGGACAGTTCAGCCAGCGGCAATTGTTCAACACCACGCCCCTGACGGCGCACACCGCCATAATTGACACCGCTGGCCTGCGCACCGCAAAAACCTTTATCCAGCAGGATAACCGACAGACCGGCCTTGCGCATCGCCAAGGCCGCAGAACTGCCGACCAGACCCCCGCCGATAATCGCAACATCTGCATCCAAATGTCTGGTCATGACACCACCTTGCCTGCGGGCTCATCAACCTGCTGCATCGCGCCAAAGCCAAGCGGCACCGGCTTTACCGGCGCTTGTGCGCGCAACCGTCCGAGCTCAAGCGCATCAATATGCAATTGCGATGACAGAAGTTCTGTTGCGGCAGCAGTACACATCCGCCCCTGACAACGTCCCATACCAACACGGCTCAGCGCTTTCAGGCGATTGATTTCGCGGATGCTGCCACCACTGATCGCATTGAGTGCCTCACCAACCGTAACTTCCTCGCAGCGGCACAAAGTGACATCAGGGCTGATAGTCTCAAACCAGTCACGCGGAAACGGAAAGGCTTTTTCCAGCAGATCACGCTCAAGGATGATCTTCTGGTGGGCTTTTTGCAGTGCCGTAATCCGCTTGCTATCTGTCGCCAGACCGCGCTTTTCCAGTAAGGCCATTGCAGCCAGCTCACCGGAGATTTCCGCTGCGTCAGCTCCGGCAATGCCACTGCCGTCACCCGCAAGATAAATGCCCTGTTCGCTGCTCTGCCCCTGTGCATCACACACCGGCAGCCATGCTCTGTCGCGACTGTTGAATTCAAAGGCGCAACCGGCGAGATCCGCCAACTGTGTTTCCGGACGCAAGGCAAATCCATAGGCCAGTGCATCACAGGTCAGCGTTTTGACACCGGATTTGCCCTGAATATGGTAGCGGATGCCCTCAACGTGATCTTTCCCGACAATATTATCAGGGCGCACATTATAGACGGTTTTCACACCGGCAAGGCGCAGTTGCATGGCATAGAACATACCCAATGCCACGATGCGTGGTGCATGCAATGCCAGCTGCGCCAGATGCAGTTTGGCTTTAAAGGCTGCAGTATCCAACACCGCCACAACCTTGGCACCGGCTTTCATATATTGCCATGCCACCAGATAAAGCAGCGGCCCTGAACCCATGAAAACCAGCTTGTTACCGATGGTCACGCCTTGTGCTTTCAAGGCTGTCTGTGATGCACCAAGCGTATAGACACCGGGCGTTGTCCAGCCTGCAAAGGGCAGAACGCGATCGGTTGCGCCGCTCGCAACAATCAGCTCTGAGCATTCGATACGGCGGTAGTTACCATTCGACATAACATCGAGAAACCGCGTGTCACCGCTTGGTGAAATATTCCACACCAGACTTTCCGGATGATAATCAATCGTCGGTCGCAGTGCTTCAAAGGTTTCATGCAACGCTTTGGCTTTTGACGCTTCCGAACCATAGCGCTTGGCATAGGAGCGACCGTCGTCAATCAGTGGCTGGCGATAAATCTGCCCGCCAGCCCGCAAACCTTCATCCAGCACGAGCGGACGCAAACCGGCCTTCACCAGCACTTCCGCTGCACGGATACCCGCAGGCCCCGCCCCGATAATCACCGGCTGTAAATCGGCTTTGGCCATCATCACACTCCGGCTTCTGCAAGCGTGGTTGTTACAAAGCGCATACCTTCCTGCAACGGCGTGGTGCAGGCACGGATACGCTGCCCCTCTTCTGTCATGACATAGCAATCCTGACAGGCACCGATCAGGCAGAAACCGGCACGGTTCTCACCGGTAAACTCCGCATAGCGAACATGGGAGCTGACCGCCATAATAGCAGTCAGCACCGTATCGCCGTGCCGGCCAGTCTGAGCAACGCCGTTCAGCGAAAAGCCGACCGGCTTTTCGTCCTGACGGTAGCGGCGGTGAAACTGACCGCCGCTGGAAGCGTTTGAAATCTGCGCGCTCACTTCGGTCAGCCTTTTCCGACCAGAATACGATCCAGACCAAACAGGCGATCAAGAATGATCATCGCAACTGTCGCCACAAGGATCATCAGTGCGGAGACCGCAGCCATCATCGGGTCAATCGATTCACTGGCATACATATACATACGTACCGGCAGCGTGACTGTTGAAGGCGATGTCACGAAGATCGACATGGTCAGCTCGTCAAAGCTGTTAATGAAAGCCAGCAACCAGCCACCGCTCACCCCCGGCAACAACAATGGCAGGGTGATACGCTTGAACACAGTCCATTCACCGGCACCCAGTGTGCGGGCAGCATTTTCCGCATTGCGATCCATGCTGCTTAATGAGGCCAGCACCAGACGCAGTGCATAAGGCGTGATGATAATCGCATGCGTTGCCACCAGCCAGAAGAATGAACCGCTCATGCCCATCAGCGAGAACAGACGCAGGAAAGCAACGCCGAGCACCAGATGCGGAATGATCAGCGGCGACAGGAACAATGCGTTCAGTGCATCGCGCCCAGCGAAATCATAACGGGTGATTGCCAGTGCGGACGGCACGGCCAGCAGTGTCGAAATCGTCGCCGCAAGGAAAGCCAGCTTCAGACTGTTCCCGAAGGAGGTCATGAAATCATTATGCTGGAAAACCGCTTCGAACCAACGCAGTGACAGACCATTCCACGGCATTGTCAGTGTGTTTTCCGGTGTGAAAGCAACGAGACAGACCACCACCATCGGCGCCAGCATGAAGATGACAACGAGGCTGTGAAAAATCAGAGCAACAGGACCATTTTTCTGCATGATATTAACCCAGCTTCCGTTTGGCCTGTCCCTCAATCATGCGGTTATAAGCAATCATGATGACAAGGTTAGCGACCAGAACAATGATGGCGATGGCAGCGCCGAGCGGCCAGTTCAGCTCAATCATGAACTCGTCATAGACAACGGTTGCAGCCATTTTCAAACGACGACCACCAAGCAGACCCGGGATCGCGAAGGAACTGGCCGACAAGGCGAAGACAATCAGGCTGCCGGAGAGAATACCGAGCATGGCCTGCGGAAACACGATACGACGCAGCGCTGTAAAGCGGGACGCACCAAGGGTCAGTGCCGCGGCCTCAACCGTCGGATCAAGCTTCTGCAGCACTGTCCAGACCGGAATAACCATGAACGGCAGCATAATATGCACCAGACCGACGACAATCGCGGTTTCAGTATAGAGCAGCTGCACCGGCTCCAGCCCGACCATCGTAAGAGCGCCGTTGACGAAGCCGTTGCGGCCAAGGATCATGCTCCAGCCGAAGGTACGCACAACAACGGAAACCAGCAGCGGCCCGATAATCACCAGCAGGAAGATCGAGCGCCACGGCGCACGCATATTCGAGAGGATATAGGCTTCCGGCACACCGATCACCACAGCAATCACCGTGGTCAGCAAGGCCAGACGCAAAGTGCGCCAGAAAATCGACAGGTAATAATCATCCTGCAGAACCTGCATATAATTATGCAGCGTGAAGGTGTTTTCGATACCTGTGTCGTAATTATAGCTGTTGAACGACAGGATAACTGTCAGTGCCAGCGGCAGCAGCACCAGCCCGATGAAAAGCAGTGTCGCAGGCCCAGCCAGAAACAGCGGTGCGCGGCTGCGCTTTTCCTTGATTTTTGTGTCAGCAGTGGTTGCGCTCATGGTCAGGCCGCTCCGCCTGCAAGCATCCGGCAATCTTCATGCTGCCAGATCAGACCAACGGTTTCGCCCTCTGCCGGTGGCGGTGTACCGACATTCGGCAGAGACACGGACAATTGTCCGGCTGGCGTGGTGACAGTCACAAACCACTGACTGCCCATGAAATAACGGGTCGTTACAGTGCCATCAACATGACCGGCACCGACATTGGTCAGGTTCAGCTTTTCCGGACGGATGAACAGCGAGACTTTCTTGCCGCTCACAGGCTGTTCCGGTGTAAAGCGCACTGTTGTGTTTTCAATTGCCAGAACATTTCCGGCTTCAACCTGCGCATTCAGGAAATTGGATTTACCGACAAAATTGGAAATGAAATCATTACGCGGATGCTCATAGAGCTTATAAGGCGCATCCACCTGAGTGATATTGCCCTTTTCCATCACGACAATGCGGTCACTGATCGACAGCGCTTCTGCCTGATCATGCGTTACCATGATCGTGGTGATACCAACCGCACGCTGGATACGGCGCAGTTCAAACTGCATTTCTTCACGCAGTTGCGCATCAAGATTGGAGAGCGGTTCATCAAGCAGAAGCACCGGCGGATTGATCACCAGCGCACGGGCAATCGCCACACGCTGACGCTGACCACCGGACATTTCACGTGGGTAGCGGTCTGCCAATGCGGAGAGATGCACGAGACCCAGTGTTTCTTTCACACGCTCGTCACGCTCGGCTTTCGGCACTTTGCGCATTTCCAGACCGAAACTGACATTCTGCGCAACTGTCATATGCGGAAACAATGCATAGCTCTGGAACACCACACCAAGCTGGCGCTGTGCAGGCGCTGTATAGGTAATATCGCGACCATCCAGTGTCACAGAACCCGCGCTTGGCGTTACCAGACCGGCAATCATCTGCAATGTCGTGGTCTTGCCGCAACCTGAAGGGCCGAGCAGAGAGATAAACTCACCTTTTTCCACGGCCAGATCGAAATCTTTCACGGCTGTGAATTTTCCATAAATTTTGGAAACCTGTTTCAGGTTTAAAAAGCTCATGCATCTCTCCCTTAGAGCGGGTTTATCCAAGTTGAACCGCAGTGCCCGCATCTGCGTAAATATTGCGGGCAATCCGGCGGTTCACCGCTCTTTCAGCCGGCCTGTTTCATGGCAGCCCTGTGACAAGGACATGCAGACAGATTTCACTCAAAGCGGAATTCATCCGATAATTGACAGAAAATTTGCGAATTAGACAAATTTTATTTTCTATTTTGAAATATTTTATATAGTTTAATTCATAATACGGAATTATTGCATTTCAAGAGTCGGGCAATGAGTGAAAATACGAAATCCCCTGTGAATACCAGCCTCACTAAAGCGATCCAGATATTGAAAGGTCTGGCAGAAAATTCACGGGACGGAATGCGGCTGATTGATCTGGCACGCGAGCTGGAGCTCAGCCAGCCCTCAGCACACCGCCTGCTCAAAAGCCTGATCAGCGAAGGTTTGGTTGAGCAGATCAGCGACACAAAATCCTATCGTTTGTCGCTCGATTTTTTCTGCATGGCAGCACAAACCCGCCAGCGCGACGGCATACTGGATTATGCCCGTCCGGCACTGTTGCGCCTCTCCGCAACCTTCAATGACACGGTGTTTCTGCTGGTACGCCACGGCTTTGATGTGGTATGTCTCGACCGTGTGGAAGGCCCATTTCCGATCCGCTCTTTCACCGGCGATATTGGCGGCAAGGTGCCGCTCGGCATCGGTCAGGGCAGCATCGCCATTCTCGCCTTTCTACCTGAAGAAGAGCGCGAGGCGATTATCCGTTTCAACATGCCGCGCATTCTCGACCGCGCAGCCATTGATGAGGTGGATTTGCGCATTATGATTGATGCCGTGCGCGAAACCGGCGCCGCCCATATGAATTTTGAGATGATTGAAGGCATGGCCGGATTGGGCGTGCCGGTACTGGATCAGAACGGAGTGGCGGTTGCGGCACTCAGCATCGGCACACTGGCCTCACGTCTGACAGAACAACGTCAGCGCACTATTGCCGATCTTCTCAAAAAAGAGGCAGCCCTGATTTCCAGTAAGCTCAATCCCTTTGACGCAACATTGCGCTATCCAAGTCAGGCACTGTCACGATAAGTGACAAGTTAATCGAGACAAAGCGCGGCGGAATCCTGTTGTTTTCGCCGCAATGCCACTTCCCGCAACAACCAATCGAGAAAGTCTTTTGTTACCGGCTTTGAACGGAACAAATCTTCCTGACAGACAAACTGGTAGGTTTCCTGCGGCTCAAAACTATGTTCTGACACCAAAACCATCTGACCGGTGCGTAATTCCTGTTCGACCAGCGCCTGATCAATCAGTGCCACACCCTGCCCCTCCTTCACTGCTTCCAGAATAATATGCTGGTCATCAAAAATCAGATCCTGCTGACTATGACCGAGCATCAGGCCGGATGTGGCGATCCAACTCTGCCATTCAGACACAGAACGATAATGCAGCCGGTTGCTGCATAGCAATTCCGCCACGCTGTTATATTGATTGCGGATTGATGCACCGCAGACCGGCACCAGCCTTTCACGCAACAATTGACGGGAGAATTTTCCGGTAACCGCACCCAGACGATAATCAATCACAATATCCGGCTGCCCCGATGCGGGAACATTGGTATCAAGATGGGACAGATGCAGCTGCAAACCCGGATGCTGCGCCAAAAACTCGGAAATACGTGGTGCGATGATTTTCATTGAAAAGAACGGCCCGACTTTAACACGCAAGATCTTCTGCGCAGTGCGCGGGCTGATATGCCGGATAGTTCCGGCCAGATCGTCGAATGCCCGCTGACAGGAGGTAAAAAGCAGGGTGCCTTCCTGTGTCAGTTCCACACCATGTTGCCTGCGGATAAACACCCGCAAGCCGAGATAATCCTCAAGCAACCGGATCTGATGGCTGATTGCGCCCTGCCCGACGCATAATTCATCAGCCGCCGCCGTCAGACTGCCGCCACGCGCTGCCGCCTCAAATGCCCGTAATGATTTCAGCCCCGGCAAATCGCGCATCTCTTCCCCGTTTCATACTCAGATATGAATTATTTCGATACCTTACGTCAATTCTTTCACATTGCATACGGTTATAAAATCCATCATGCTCCAACCATAAACAAAATATGAAAATAAAATTATCAATTAATATCAATATTTTAATTGATAAAAAGCGCATTGCACCAGTGTGAGGAAGCACGACGCATTCAGCTTTAAAATCGTTCCGGATATTAAAAGAATATAATCGGGGGAACTCTCATGAAAGCTTTATCTGTAACAGCGGCAGGCTGCCTGCTGCTCGGCCTGTTCACGGCACCATCAATGGCTGCGGAAAAATTGCGCATCGGCACCGAAGGCGATTACAAGCCTTTCAACTATGTATCCGGCAGCGGTGAAATCAAAGGTTTCGACTATGACATCGGTCAGGCCGTCTGCGCGGAAATGAAAATTGAGTGTGAATGGAGCACCCATGAATGGTCAGGGATTATCCCTGCCCTGCAATCCGGCAAATTTGATGTCATGATTGCTTCCATGGCCATCAATGACGAGCGCAAAAAGCAAGTCGGCTTCAGTCATCCTTATTATTTCAATGCGATGCACTTCATCGCCCGCAAGGACCTCGGCATTCAGGATGTCTCTAAAGCGGCTCTGGAAGGCAAAATCATCGGTACACAATCCGGCTCTGTGGCAGTTGAAACCCTCAGAGAATATTTCCCTGATAATGAAGTGAAACTCTATAATTCTCTCAGCGAAGCTTTCCTCGATATGGACAGCGGCCGTCTCGACATGGTGCTGGAAAGCCAGATGGCGCTGAGCGACTGGCTGGCACAGGACAGCGGCAATTGCTGCGAATTTGTTGGCAAGCCTTTCATTCTCGATGCGGCACAGGGCAATGCCATGGCTGTCCGCTTAGACAGCGGCGATCTGGCGGATCGCCTGAACACAGCGCTTGATGCAATTATGAAAAACGGCACTTATGACAAGATCCGCCAGCAATATTTTGACTTCGACATTATGGCGCGTCCGGTCAATGCCAGCGCCTATTTAAAATAATCCTCGCCTCCCCCCGAAGCCTGAAACAACGTTCCGTTTACAGGCTCTATCCTTCTGTCCTGCTAAAAAAACGGCAGGACAGAATACCCGTTCGCATACCAAACGCATTGCCGTATAAATGAAAGATGCCCCTATGAGCTTCAAAGTCGCCGTTCTTGAACTCAATCAGGAAACCAATACGTTTTCCAAGCTGAAGACCACTTTGAAGGACTTCCATCTCTGCCACTATTTTAAAGGACAGGAAATCGAAACCCATTGTCGTGGCACAAATTCCGAGATCGGCGGCTTTATCGAGTGTTGCGAGACCTATGGCTGGCAGCCAGTCTATACGGTTGCCGCCCGCGCCGAGCCCGGCGGTCTGGTTGAAAAGTCTATGATTGAGCATTTTCAGCGCGATGTGGCTGAAACGCTTGAAGGACACAAACCAGACGGCGTGTTCATTGTTTTTCATGGTGCCATGTGTACGGAAAGCGCGGATGATGCCCAGATCGAATTACTGCAATTCATCCGCAGTATCGTTGGCCACGACATAGCCATTGCCGGTACATTCGACCTGCACGCCAACAGCGCACCGGAAATGAGCGCACTACTGGATATTGCGGTTTCTTTCCGTACCTATCCGCATGTAGATATGGCCGAATGCGGCCGTAAGGCTGGTAAATTGCTGGAAGAAGCGATGCGCGGTCAGATCAGCCCTGCCATTGCCGTGCGTCAGCCACCAATGCTCAATGGCTGCAATGATGGCCGCACCACCCATGCCTGTGCCATGACCGAAATTCTGGAGATCGCCGATCAGATTGCAGAGCAAGACGGTATTCTCGCTACCTCGATCAATGCCGGTTTTTATGATGCTGATGTGTTTAACACAGGCCCTTCTGCCGTAGTTTGCTATGACCGCAATAAGGTGAATGAAGCACAGGCAGTCAGCCACGCCGAACAACTGTGTCAGGAAATCTGGAACCGCCGCGCGGATGAAGACAGTCGTCTGCAAGCTCCGGATATGCCAGAGGCAATTCGCGCACATTTTGCCAGTAACACCAAACCAGGCCCGCTGGTGATCGCCGATTTCTCCGACAATCCGGGCTGCGGCGCCTATAGCGATGCAACCACTGTGCTGAAGGGCTTATTGGAAACCAATGTCGGGCGCAGCGCCTTCGGTGCTTTCTGTGACCCGCAGGCGGTTGAGGAACTGACAGCGGCGGGTATCGGTACACAATGCACGGTCAGCCTTGGCGGGAAAATTGACCCGAAGATCGGTGGCGGCGCGATTACTCTGACCGGTGAAGTGATCGCCCTTTCAGACGGCAATATTACTTTCGAAGGCCCGATGTTTCAGGGGCTGCCTGCTTCGCTCGGCAAAAGCGTCTGTTTCCGTGTCGGCAATACCGATATGCTGATCTCATCGGAACGCCAGCAAATGCTGGATAAAAACCTGTTCCGCAGCGTCGGTATTGAGCCTGCTGACTATGATATTGTTGTGGTGAAATCCCAGCAGCATTTCCGCGCTGCTTTCGGGCCTATCGCATCAGCGATTATAGAAGTGGATGCCGATGGGTTGAGCACAGCCAATCTCAGTGCCCGCGATTATAAAAAACTGCGCCGTCCGATCTATCCGCTGAATACGGAAACAACATTCCGCACCTGATCACTCCATATCACTTGATAACAAACCGGCCTTGCCTTGCAGAGCCGGTTTTGTTTTGTCTGCTTCAGTCTTGTTTTTAAGCTGGTCATTTGTATTGAGGAACAGCTATAGAAAACTGTCCTTTAAAAACATAAAGCTGCACAGACCATGGAACTTCGCTCCCTCGCCTATTTTGTTCTGGCCTGCCAGTATTATAATCATGCAGAAGCAGCCAAAGCCGAGCAGATTTCACCCTCCACACTCAGCACCGCAATTTCTGCGCTTGAGACCGAGTTAGGGCTGGAACTTTTCGTGCGCGGTCCAAAGGGACTTGTACCGAGCGAAGCAGGACGCTGGCTGTTTCAGCAGGCGACTGCGACCTTGCAGGCGGTGGAAACCGCCTTCTCCGGCAAAGCCATTTCAACCGCCCTCAAAGTCAGCTCACCACTGCATTTCATGTTCGGCAAATTGTCCCGTGCGGCGACAGCGGCCGTGCGTCCTTTCCGGCTTTCCCATCCTGAATATTATGCGCAAGTGCATTTCCGCTCACCACTGATCAGCGCCTTCGACACCAGCAGCACTGAGAATACAGATATTCTGTTGGGCTATGCTTCGCAAAATGGCAGCGAGCAGGAACAATTTCTGTTTGACGATGAATGGATTGCCGTTGCAGGCGGCCTTGTGCCCGATGAAGATCAGGCTCCGCTCAGGTCAGAAGATTTGCGCAATTACAGCCTGTGGCTGCCACCGTTATTGCCCGCTGAAGAAGCGCGTATCCGCACCTATTGCCGCCAGCATGACCTGCCTGCACCGGAGATGACATCGGAAGATGTAGGGATTTTCACCCGTCTGAAACAGGCCAAACAGCCGGTACTTCTGCTGGCACCGCATAGCCTGCTTGCCAGTGGCATCAGCCGCAATGATCTTGCCGTGCTGCAATTGGAAAACCCGTTGCATAGCCCCGTCACAGCCAAAATCACTACGAAAGATGAAAAGCTGACTGTCATCGCACAGGACTTTATCAAGCTGGTGCGCGAAGAACTGAGCCGACAGACCGTAACGCTCTATAATCCGCCGGTGTCGCTGCGCGATATCCAGAGCATTCTAACGCTCTATCATTGCCGTAATATGAGCGAAGCTGCCCGCAGGCTCAATCAAACTCAGCCTGCCCTGTCTGCACAATTGCGCAAGACAGAGCAACTGATGGGTACGGCTCTGTTTGCCCGCCATTATAAAGGCCTGCATCCGCTGCCGACTGCAGTGCATAAAGCGCCTTTGCTGCAAAGCGTGCTCAATCTGGCTGATGCGATCCGTCAGGGTGCGCAGCAAATTGCGGTGATGGACGAGCCGGTGATTTCTTTCGGCCTCAGCCCGATGGTCTTGCTCAGTCCGATCAGCGCCACTGCCATCAGCAATGCGATGCGTGAATGGCAGCACCTGTGCCCGCATGTGCTTTTGAAAGTGAGTGAGGCACCAGCGCATAATCTGCAAGAACGGTTGAAGCAGGGAGAGTGCTCCATTGCTCTGTTTGAGAGCACAATACACCCTGAAAATGCTGCGTTCTTAACCGATCTGGGGCCGCTGCAATATATTTCCGATATTGATGCAGAGGACGCACCGCTGGCTTTGTCTGCTACCGGTGACAGTATCCGCAACGCTTTGATGCAAATGCCGGAAGCAGCCGAGTATCAACCGGCGCTGGAAACCCAGTCTTTACAATTATGTCTGGCACTCGCGGGCAACGGCTATAGCACAATTATCCCTGCGGCACTGGCAGACAATATCAGCTCCGCGAAACCCTTGTTACAGTATACTTTGCCGGATGCGCCGCATTTTTATCTGACTGCGGGCACCAGCGGCACCCGCAATCTCAATGAACCGGAGCATATTTTGCTCGCTTGTTTGCGTAAGGCGTTTCAGGCAGCCAACTGACGATAGGCTGCCATATAGGCTTCCGCCTGACCAAAACTGTGTTCATTTACCAGCAGGCGCTTGACCAGCGGAGAAATTGCACATTCCTCGGTCATGCCAATACCGCCGTGAAGCTGAACAGCTTCCTGTGCAATATGGCGGGCTGACCACAAAGTCTGTACCCATGCGGCAAGGGTCAGAGCGCGGGCATCTTCCGCACCATTATCCTGCGCTTCCGCTGCTGCTTCAACCAAAGCTTTTGCCTCATCCAATGCCACAGACATATCCACAAGACGGAACTGAATGGTTTGGAAAGAGCCAAGCGCTTTGCCAAATTGCTTGCGCATCCGCATATAATCCAGTGTCTGACGATAAAGATTATCCATTGCGCCAAGACTATCTGCGGCAACGGCAATCAGAATATCTGCGGCACAAGCTTCGATGCGCTGTTGTACATCAGCGCCGGAGAGTAGAACCTGAATATCAGCTGGTGCAATATCTGCCGTGATTTCACTCATCATCCGGCCGTCAATCATTGACAATTGACGAAACTGCGTCTTTTCCGGAGAAACCAGACACAGAGCAACGCCGCTGCCTTGCTGCACCAGACACAATAGTTTTTCCGCCTCACGCGCACCAAAGACCTGTTGCTTATTGAAGGCCAGACCATTGCCGGTCAGTTCCGGCAAGTTAGAAGACTTGATCCCTTGCGCCGCTGTCAGCAATTGACCGGCCACGCCTAAGCGCATCTCGCCTGTGAGAAAGCTTTCCAGCAATGGCGCAACGTCCGGATTGGTTGTTTGTGCTTCACATAACAGTCTTGCTGCCAGTGCTGCACCGCAGGCGAAATCCACCGGCAAGGCAACACTTCCCAGAGCCTGTGCAACTGCCGCCAGACCTTCTGCCCCCAGTTCCGCACCACCTGATGCTTCCGGCAGCGCAAGGCCAATCAGCCCCATCTCCGCAATTTGCGGCCACAGATCGAGATCTGTCTGCGGCAATCCGTTTTCCGGTGTGTGATCGGCAGCAAAGCGGCTCACAAAATCCGTTAGCATCCGCAGTTCATCTGCTTTTTCTTCACATGTTTTCTGCATATCCGCTCTCCTCACCTTAAACCCAGAACCTGCTTGGCAAGGATCATGCGCTGAATTTCGTTTGATCCGCCCCAAATGGTCAGCTTACGCAAATTGAGCCATGCAGCAGCGGCACCGGCAGCAGCCGGATTTTCCGCATCTGCCTCACCATCAAGGAATGCTTCGCTGTAAGGCAGCACCTGCGAACCAAAAATATCCAGCCGTAATTGCGCCAATGCCTGAGCAATTTCTGTACCGCGGATTTTAAGCTTCGAGGCTTCGGGGCCCGGATTTTCACCCGCTTCACTCTGCGACAGGAGTTTCAGTTCCATATGCTCCAGCGCCAGACGCTGGATTTCAATCCGCGTCATGTGATCCTGCAACAGCGGATCATTCGCTACACCAAGGCGTGCAGCATCTTCTTTCAATTCACCGAGAATACGCTTGGAACGCGCAGCACCGGACATGGAAAAGCGCTCATATTCGAGCAGATATTTACCATAGCCCCAGCCTTCGCCCTCAGTACCGATCAGGTTTTCAACCGGCACACGCACATCATTGAAAAACACCTCGTTAAACTCGGCCTCACCATCCAATGTACGGATCGGGCGCACTGTAATGCCGGGGGTACGCATATCAATCAGCAGGAAGGAAATACCCTGCTGCGGACGTTCGCCTTTATGCGTGCGTACCAGACAGAAAATCCAGTCAGCCCACTGCGCCCATGTCGTCCAGATTTTCTGACCATTGACCACATAATGATCACCAGCCCGCACAGCTGAAGTTGTCAGCGAAGCCAGATCGGAACCTGCCCCCGGTTCGGAATAGCCCTGACACCAGAATGTCCGGTTCTCGCGAATATCCGGCAGAAAGCGTGCCCGCTGTTCATCATTACCAAAGGAGTGAATGACAGGCCCTGCCATAGCAATGCCGAACTGACACGGATGCGGTGCACAAATCGCACCATATTCCTGCTCAAACAAATAGCGTTGCACTGGTGTCAGACCGGCGCCACCCATCTCTTTGCTCCAGCCGATTGCATACCAGTTGCGTGCCGCCAGCACTTCCTGCCAGCCGGTCAGATCTTCCTTGGTCAGGCGAATATTGTGCCGCACCTTATAGGCCAGCGCTTCCGGAAGATTGGCACGCAAATAAGCGCGTGCATCCGCTGCGAATGCGCGGTCGGCATCCGTAATCTGTAGTCCCATTCTTGTACTCCGTCCCTTAAATCATCAAATGATCAGACAATTCCTGCGCTTGTCAGCGCACTGATCTGTGTCTCATCCATATTCAGAAATTCCCGCAGAATATCCGCACCGTCAGCGCCAAGCTCCGGTGCCTGACGGATGTCGCCGCGCGGCAAGCCGTCAAAATGTACCGGCTGCTCCGGCACCAAAAGCTTACCCAATTGCGGATGTTCAACTTCATGCAGTAACTGGCGATGCTGCGCATGGGCGCTTTGTGCGGCCTCATCCACCGCCCAGATTTCTGACACGGGCAAGCCGGCTTTGCCGAGCTTCTTCACCACTTCGGCGGCAGTGTAGTGCCGTGACCAGTCTTCGATTTCTGCCTGCAAGGCATCACGGTTCTGACTGCGCAACTGGTCGGAGGCAAAGCGCGGATCTTCCGCCAGATGCGGCTTGCCCAGCGCCTCTGCGAGACGGGCAAAAAGCGCCTTGTTGGCCACAGCAAGAATGAAAGGCGCATCCGATGCAGCAAAAGCACCAAAAGGCGCAGACAGCGGATGCTGATTGCCGAAGCGTGCAGGCCGGTTGCCGCTGCCCTGCCATCCGGCGAGCACCGTCGGCAGCAGGCTGAACAGTGCATCAAACATAGCCACATCAATCCGTGCACCCTGTCCGGTGACCGAGCGACGGTAAAGTGCAGCAGAAATCGCCTGCGCGGCATAAATGCCGGAAACAATATCACCGATGGAGTCGCCAACGAGCGTCGGTGCACCCGATGCCTCGCCGGTCACACTCATCATGCCGGACAACGCCTGCGCTACCACATCATAGCTCGGCATCGCGGCCATCGGCCCCTGCTGGCCAAAGCCGGAGACGGAGCAATAGACCAGATCAGGTTTCAGCGCCTGCAACTGTTCTGCACCGATCCCCAAACGATCTGTCACACCCGGGCGGAAGTTTTCCAGCACCACATCGGCTTTCAGTGCCAGTTCCTGTGCGATCTTCACAGCTTCCGGCTGGCGCAGATCGAGTTTCAGGCTGCGCTTATTGCGGTTAAACAGCTGGAAATTGATACTCTGATTGTTACGCACCGCGCCCATATAACGCTGATCGTCGCCCTGCGGCGGCTCAACTTTAATGATCTGCGCGCCCTGATCCGCCAGAATGGCAGAGCAAAACGGCCCTGCCAAAACGCGAGAAAAATCCAGCACCGTAATACCCGAAAAAGGCTTCTGCTGCTTCACCATTCCAATTCCTCCATACCGGAGACAAGAATAAGAAACCGCGCTACGCCTTGTGAAATAGTGATACGGCAATCAGGCTATAAAATTTACCGAATTATCCCGTGTAATTGAGCAGTGCCGCGCCACCAGTAAGCCCCGCCCCTGCCGCTGTCAGCAGGATCAGATCGCCTTTACGATAGGCACTCTGCTCCAGAGACAGGCTGAGCGGAATGGTTGCCGCCGATGAGTTGCCATAATCAGTAATCGTGCGGGCAGTCACCGCATTACTCAGTTGCAACTGCTCTGCCACGGCATCGAAAATTCGTGCATTGGCCTGATGCGGCACAAAATGACCAATCGCAGAGGGTTCAATCTCTGCCTGCTGCAAAACTGTTTTGCCACATTCGGCCATAGTCTTCACCGCTTGCGCAAACATGGAGCGGCCATCGCGCATAGTCATCAATGTCTCGCCTGCCGGAATGCCGATCAGATCATAGTGACTGCCGTCACTGGTAAGTGTGGAACTGACCAAACTACAAAACCCGCTTTGGGATGGTGCCAGAACAACGGCTCCAGCGGCATCGCCGAACATCACTGCCGATGCACGCTCCTGCCGGTTGATACGGCGTGAGAGAATATTCGCCGCAACGATCAACACAGCCCGCCCCTGCATGCGCACCAATGCATCCCCCATCACCAGCGCATAGAGAAAACCGGAACAGGCACCGGCAAGATCAACAGCACCTGCACCTGTGAGATCTAATTTATGTGCCAGCAAAGGTGCAGAAGGCGGCAAAAGATGATCCGGCGTTGATGTCGCCAGCAGCACCATACCGATTTCAGATTGAGCTATCCCTGCATTTCTCAAAGCCATGCGTCCGGCCTCTGCCGCCAGATCCGTCAGCGCCTCACCATCCTCAACCCAATAACGACTGCGGATGCCGGTGCGGCGTTCAATCCAACCGCTCTCAAGTCCAAGCTCGGCTTCAATCTCTGCGTTGAAAACCTGACGCTTCGGTACGGCATGACCAAAGCTGATGATGGATGACGGATAAAACCCGCTCATAATTTGCCGCTTTGCAGCAAGGCTGCCGCCTCATCAATCAGCTGGTAACTGCGCTGCAATTCCTGTTCTGTTACGCAATACGGCGGCATCAGATAAAGCACATTGCCAAGCGGCCGCAGCAACACATTATGGCTACGGAAAAATGCTTTCAGCCGTAAAGCGATATCTGAGAGATAGCCTGTGCTTTGCGCTTTAACATCCAGTGCTGTGATGGTTCCGCATTGCCGGACATTCTCAAAACGCGGATCATTTTTGAAACGCGCCAGTTCACGGCTCTGCATCACCTGCAAATTCTGCACCCTTTGCAAAACCGGCTCATCACGCCAGATTTGCAAATTAGCAAGCCCTGCCGCACAGGCAATCGGGTTCGCCGTATAGGAGCTCGAATGATAGAAAGTGCAGCTGCGATCGGTTGAAAGATGCGCTTCAAATATTTCAGGTACACAAAGTGTCACCGCCAAAGGCAGTGCACCGCCAGTAATACCCTTAGAAAGGCATAGAATATCCGGCGTGATACCAGCCTGCTCACTGGCAAATAGAGTGCCGGTACGTCCCCAACCGGTCATCACTTCATCGCAGATCAGCAAAACGCCATGCGCCTCGGCAATGGTTTTTAACTGCTGCAGCACAAAAGCCGGATAGATTTTCATGCCGCCTGCGCCAAGCACCAGCGGTTCGACGATTAATGCAGCCAGTTGTCCGCCACGGCAGAGCTGTTCAAACGCATCCAGCGTTTGCTGTTCGCGCCCCTCGGCAGGAAACGGAATTGTCGCCACATCATAAAGCAGCGCACCATAGGCGGCATTGAACACGCCGCGCTCACCGGCAGACATAGTGCCGATTGTGTCACCGTGATAGCTGCCCGCCATTACCGCAATTTTAGAACGCGGCTCACCGCGATTATGGAAATAACCCAGCGCCATTTTCAGCGCCACTTCCACGCAAGTCGAACCACTGTCGGAATAGAACACATGTGAGAGACCATGCGGCACAATACGGATCAGCTCCTGCGCTAATTGCTCTGCCGGTTCATGACTATATTCCGCAAAAATAATCTGGTCATATTGTTCCGTTGCTTCACGAATTGCCTGCATGATCGGCGGAGTGCGGTGACCATGCGTAATCACCCACCACGACGAGATCAAATCCAGAATTTTGCGCCCGTCTTCATCAATCAGATACGCACCTTCCGTGCGGGTAATCTTTTTCGTAACAGGCTCCAACAAATGCTGGGTAAACGGATGCCAGACCGGCGATGAATAACGGCTCATTGCACTGCTCCGATAAAATCATGCAAATTAAAATTCTCTGTAAACGCTTGCCTCAATGTCTGCGGGTTTAGATCATCCAGCACCGGCAGACGACCAAGGCGGCGCACTTTGCCAAGCTCGCAAATGATCCCTTCACTGTCCTCATGCGCATGGCCGATAAAACCCACGCCGAACACCGGAATATTGCGACTGCGTAACGCTTCCAAAGACAGCAGACTATGATTGATTGTGCCGAGCTGTGTACGGGCGCAAAGAATAACCGGTTGCTGCCAGCGGGCGAAGATATCGAGATAAGTTTGCGTGCGTGTCAGAGGGACCATTAAGCCGCCTGCACCTTCCACCACCAGCGGCCGGTCGCAATGCGGGATATTCAATACTGCGGGATCGATTTCCACCCCCTCCTGCTCAGCCGAGAGATGCGGTGAAGCAGGTAACCGCAAACGCCATTGCTCCGGCAGGACAGGACAATCCGGTGCCAGACGACGCACAGTCTCACTGTCAGTCTCTTCCTCAAGACCGGATTGCACCGGCTTCCAATAACTGCCTTGCAGGGCTTGGGTCAGCGCTGCGCTGAAAATGGTTTTGCCGATACCGGTATCAGTACCGCTGACAATAAATACGGGATTATTCATAGAAATTTACAATCTGTTTCAGCACCTCAGCCATACGGGTGATCTGTGCCTCATCAACATTTAACGTGATAGATATACGCAGCCGTGCAGTACCGAATGGCACTGTCGGCGGGCGAATGGCGCGAATATCAAAGCCATGATTTTGCATAGCCTCAGCCATTGCAACGGCGCGTTGATTATCTCCTATCAGATAGGGAATAATCTGCGAGCCACTTGGCTGCAAATATCGTTCTGCATGGCGAATAAGTACGTGTAACTTCTCACGCCGCTGCGGCTCTGCAGCCAAAATTTTCAGGCTGCCACGCACAATCGCTGCCTGCAAAGGTGATGGCGCAGTTGAGAAAATAAAGCCCCTTGCCCGATTAACCAGTACATTAATCAAAGGTTTTGCCGCGCAGAGCAGCGCACCGGAAGCACCAAGTGCCTTGCCGCAAGTATGCAGGATCAGCACATTGTCCCGTCCTGCCAAATCCGCCGCCAAGCCCCGCCCGTCAGCACCGAACACACCGGTCGCATGTGCCTCATCAATATAAAGAAAACAGTTATAACGATCAGCCAAATCGCTCAGTTCTGCGAGCGGCGCAAAATCACCATCCATCGAATAGAGGCTTTCAACCACCAGCCAGAGATTGCCGCTTTTCTCAGTCGCACGAAACTGCCGGATCGCCACTTCAAATGCCGCAATATCATTATGCGGCACGCTTTGAGCCTTCGCTTTGCCTGCCTGTAACCCTGTATGAATACTGGCATGGATCAACGCATCATAAAGCACCAGATCACCAGCTTGGGGGAGCGTTGCAAACACTGCCTGATTGGCATCGAACCCGCTGGCGAAGTACAAAACTTGCGGTGCTTTGAAAAAAGCAGCCGCTTCCGCCTCCAGCGCTTCATGCTCATGATGATTGCCGCACAACAAACGCGAGCCACCGGAGCCAACCGGCACGCCACGCTCCAGTGCCTGACAGGCAATCTTTCGCAAATAGTCCGAGCCAGCCAACGCCAGATAATCATTGGATGAGAAATCTGCACCTTGCGCCACGTTGAGACTGCGCAGCCGGCCTTTGCTTTCAAGCCGTTGCAATATTGCATTATAAGGCTGCATCAGCATGCGTAGCTTTCCTCGGCCACAGTCTCAGCCTGTATGCCCAAACGCTTCAACAAATCCGCATCGCGGTCATCACCGGCATTGGCGGCAGTCAGCAGAACATCACCGATGAAAATTGAATTGGCGCCGGCGAAAAAACACATCGCCTGCATTTCATCGCTCATATTGCTGCGCCCTGCGGTGAGCCGCACATGAGACGTCGGCATCATAATCCGTGCCAAGGCAATAATGCGGATGAAAGCAATGGAATCCACCGGCTTGGCATTAGCGAGTTTAGAACCTTCAATCGGGATCAGCATATTGATCGGCACGCTTTGCGGTACTTCTTCAAGATTGGCCAGCGTCACCAGCATATTGACGCGATCCTGCTCACTCTCCCCCATACCTAGAATACCGCCGGAGCAGACATTGATACCGGCCATCCGCACATTATCCAGCGTATCCAGCCGGTCTGCGAATGTACGAGTGGTGATAATCTGCGGGTAAAACTCCTCAGATGTATCAATATTATGGTTGTAATAATCGAGCCCCGCCGCACCAAGACGCCGCGCCTGCGGCAGTGACAACATGCCAAGCGTCATGCAGGTTTCCATGCCCATGGCTTTGACGCCCTCAACCATCGCGACAACCATATCCATGTCGCGCTCTTTCGGGCTGCGCCATGCCGCCCCCATGCAATAACGGGTGGCGCCAGCAGCTTTTGCCTGCCGCGCCTCGGCCAGCACACGCTCCACTTCCATCAATTTGGACGCCTTCAGACCGGTCGGATTATGCGCAGACTGATTGCAATAGAAGCAATCCTCAGGGCAGCCGCCGGTTTTGATACTCAGCAATTTGCTCATCTGCAGGCGGTTCGGGTCAAAGTTCTGCCGATGGATGACATGTGCCTGAAACATCAGATCATTAAACGGCAGATCATAGATGCGGCGCGCTTCTTCAGCCGTCCACCGTAGTTCAGCGGCATTTTCCTGAAGTCCGGATAGCGTTGCGGACAGAGACATGAATTTTCCTCTCTCATATCACTCGCATAAATTATAGATAATTTTACGAGATTCTGAATTTTTACCACACTTAGAGCGCCAAAATTTATAAGTCCATATAAAAATATCTATAATTTTAAATCAACGTGCATACTCATCAGTAATTTTATCGATAATTTAAGCGTACAATGCGCCGCATCCATCAAAAAATTGTCAGACGCATGATTTCCGCACCTGTTGACGGGATTTTTGTATTATGCAGGCTGTTCCGATCAGAACCGTAAGAGAGAACCTATGATGCCGGTACATTTCAGACGCTTTTCGTTGCCTATACTGGCACTGGCCATCACTGTTATCGCCATGCATCCGGCAACTGCCACTGTGCCGCCCGGCGGGACAGAATATCTCAACAAAGCCTTGCAGGGATTTATTGTGCAGTTGGAAAAAACCAAAGAAACAAAATTGCCGCCGCGCCTCTCCAACACGGAAGATGCAAAGGTGCTCGAAGCCCTGTGGAATGTACCTGCAATCATCGGACAGGCGCCTTATAAAGCCACAGATCTGCCGGTTCTGATGGATATTATGCAGCAGCAAGCGCAGATCACAACGACCTATACGCAGTTCTCACCAGACCCGCAGAAACAGGCTGACACCAAGAGCAACAGTATCGCTTTTCAGGATGAAATCATCCGTTCAACTGCAGCAATGATCAGCTTTATCAGCGCGACACTCGAAGCAGCAGGTGATTACGCATCCTCTGCGCCAGCCGACAAAAACGGCAAAGCGCAAACGGATGCAATTCTGAAATTACGCCTTGGGCTTCAACAAGTTATCAATGGCTCCGCACTGATGCTGAGCAATCCTGATCTCAATGCCCATAATCAGGAAAGACTGGCGCAGGCACTTGCTGATAATGCGACGATCATTGCCGCTTCTATCTCCTTGCAAGATCGCACAATGCTAAGCAATATTGTAAAAGGCGCCAAACCGGTTTTACGTGAGACTGCCCGCCAGTCCGCAGATCAGTTTATCGCCACCATGGGAAATAAAGACTGCACCGGCCTCTGTGCATTGCATTAAAAAATAAGGGAAAATAGCTGATGAAGCCCCTCTGGCTGGAAAAATTCTGGAACTCCCTGTCTCTGATCGGGATGCTGCTCGGCACTTTATTCTTTGCAGCTTCGCTCACGCCTTCGCTGGTGCCGCGCCCTTTTCTGATACAGGGCGTATTGTCCGGCGCGTGTTTCGCCATCGGCTATGGCATCGGTGTTTTTCTGTTCTGGCTATGGAATTATCTGCAACTGCCAAAGCTTAAAGGTCGTATATCTCATGCGGTTAAAATTGCTGCAATGGCTGTCACAGTCATCACCGCTATGGTGTTCTTGTGGCATGCAGCAGATGGGCAGAACTCCATCCGCTCCCTGATGGAACTGGAAAAGGTTGAAAGCGCACACCCGTTTAAAACCGGCCTGATCGCACTGATCACTTTTATCATTCTGATCGCCCTTGCCCGCCTGTTTCAGCTGATCTACCGCATTTCCAGCCGTTGGCTCGATCGCTACATCCCGCCACGCCTGTCGCGCTTTACCGGCTTTCTGATTGCCGCCGTGATTTTCAGCATGGCAATTAACGGCGTGCTGTTCCGTTTTGGCCTGCATGTCATGGACTCTTCCTATCGCAAAATTGATGCGCTGATGGAAGCAGAAGTACCGCAACCGCAAGACCCGCTGAAAAGCGGCAGCGCTGCCTCACTGGTAAAATGGGATGAGCTCGGGCGTATGGGGCGCAGCTATGTCAGCTCCGGCCCTGATGCACAGCAGATCAGTAAGTTCACCGGCCGTCCGGCACAAAATCCATTGCGTGTCTATGTGGGGTTACGCTCGGCTGAAACCGCTAAAGAACGCGCCAAACTTGCGCTTCAGGAGATGATCCGCGTTGGCGCATTCGAGCGTTCATTACTGCTGGTGACCATCCCGACCGGCACCGGCTGGGTTGATGAGATGGGCATTGACCCGGTGGAATATCTCCATGACGGCGATATTGCCAGTGTTGCCGTACAATATTCTTACCTTGCAAGCTGGCTCTCCCTGCTCGTCGAGCCGGGCTATGGCAGCGAAACCGCCACCGCGTTGTTTGATGAGGTTTACGATTATTGGACAAAGCTGCCGAAAGACACGCGTCCGAAGCTCTATCTATACGGCTTGAGCCTTGGCGCGATGAACTCGCAGCTTTCATCCGAGCTGTTTCAGGTTCTGGGCGATCCGTATCAGGGTGCTTTGTGGAGCGGCCCGCCATTCACCAGCCGTTTGTGGCGCTCCATCACCAATAACCGCAATGAAGGTACGCCGGAATGGCTACCGGAGTTTCGTGATGGTTCCTATGCGCGCTTTATCAACCAGAATAATGCTTTGAAGCTGCCAAACAGTCATTGGGGCCCGATGCGGATTGTCTATCTGCAATATGCCAGTGATCCGATTGTGTTCTTTGACCCGAAAGATTTCTACCGTGAGCCGGACTGGATGAAGGCACCGCGTGGCCCTGATGTGTCTCCGCAGCTGAAATGGTATCCGGTTGTCAGCATGCTGCAACTGGCCATTGATCTGATGATGGCCACCACCACGCCAATCGGGCATGGCCATGTATATGCGCCGCAACATTATATTGACGCATGGGTAGAAGTAACCAATGTGAACTGGTCACAGGCAGATATTGACCGCCTGAAAGAATATTTCATCGCCAAACTGCCTAAACCGGAATAAACAAAAACGGTGGCTCTGAAATACAGAGCCACCGGCAATAAGAGCATAATTTAAAAGTGTTAGAGCGCCTTGTACCAAGTATGGCACACGGTGCTCTAGCTATGCAGATTGCGGCCAAGCGCTGTGAAAGCCGCCTCCTGAAAGGCCTCGCCGCGTGTCGGATGCGCGTGAATGGTCTGCGCCACATCTTCCAGCACTGCGCCCATTTCCAATGCCAGTGCAAAACCATTGACCAGCTCAGACACATCATGGCCGACCGCCTGAATGCCCAGCACCAGATGATTATCCGCACGCGCGGTAATACGAACAAAACCCGTCTCATCCTGCTGGGTCATGGCGCGACCATTGGCCATAAACGGAAAGCTGCCGGTGACAATCTCATAACCCTGCAATTTGGCCTGATCCGGCAGCAGACCGACACTCACCACCTCAGGATCACTGAAACAAACCGATGGGATAACCGGCTCTTCGAAAGCAGATTTCTGTCCGGCGAGATGTTCTGCCAGCATCGTGCCTTGCGCCATCGCCCGATGTGCCAGCATCGGTTCCCCCGTCACATCACCGATTGCCCAGACATTGAGCATAGATGTTGCGCAATGCTTATCAATGCGGACAAAAGCACCATTCATCGCCAGATCAAGCCGCTCCAACCCGAAACCGCTGATATTCGGGCGACGCCCGACGGCCACCAGAAATTTATCGGCCTCGACAACCACCGGCGTACCGTTGCCGTGTTCATGAACAAGCAGTGACTGTCCGTCTGCATTGAGACCCCGCGCCTCACAGCGTGTCATCACCGTAACGCCCAGAGCCGTCAGCCGCTTGCGTACCGGCATTGTCAGCTCCGCATCCCACAGCGGCAGAATACGGTCAGCCGCCTCAATAATTGTCACCTGCGAGCCAAGTTTGGCAAATGCCGTACTCAGCTCCAATCCGATATAACCGGCACCAATGACTGCCAGCCGTTTCGGCACCTGTTCCAGCGCCAGTGCATCTGTTGAGGAAATAACATTGCCGCCGAAAGGCAAGGCACCGATCTGCATCGGCAGAGAACCGGTTGCCAGAACCAGATGTTTGGTGCGGATACGGGTGACGCCGGCTTTGCTATGTACCACGACAGTTTTGCCGTCGATGATCTCCGCCGCCCCTTTCAGCACAGTGACCTTCTGCTTTTTCAACAGACCCTCAACGCCACCGGTCAGCCGCCGCACAATGGCACCTTTCCAGTTGAGCGTCTTGCCCCAATCCAGCGATACATCGCCGGTGCGCAAACCAAATACAGAACCGGATTGCTGGTTCAGTGCATGGTGATATGTATCTGCTGCATGAATCAGTGCCTTGGAAGGAATACAACCGATATTCAGGCAGGTGCCGCCCAGTTGCTCTTTTTCAACCAATATCACCGGCAGTCCAAGCTGTCCGGCACGGATGGCAGCGACATAACCGGCGGGCCCGCCACCTATAATCAGCACATGTGTTGCAATATCTTCCATCTCACACCTCAATGAAAAGTGTTGCGGGAACTTCAAGCAATTGCCTGATGCGGCGGATAAAAGCGGCGGCCTCATAACCATCGACCATCCGGTGATCGAAAGAGGATGACAGGTTCATCATCTTGCGCGGCACAAACTGATTATCCTGCCATTGCGGTCGTATCGCGATGCGGTTCACCCCGATAATCGCAACTTCCGGCTGGTTGATCACCGGCGTTGTCACCAGCCCGCCAAGTTCTCCGAGGCTGGTGACAGTGATCGTGGAACCGGAGAGTTCTTCGCGTTTCGCAACGCCTTCGCGCGCGGCCACAGCAAGTCGTGTGATTTCTGCAGCCATTGCCCAGAGATCCATCACTTCCGCATGATGCAGCACCGGCACCATCAATCCGGTTGGCGTTTGTGTTGCCATCCCGATATGGGCAGCCTGATGGCGGGTCAGCACCTGTGCTTCCTCATCATAAAGTGCATTCATCTGCGGAAAGTCCCGCAATGCGACGACCAGCGCACGGAGAATAAACGGCAAGACCGTCAGTTTGCCACGCCGCTCCGCATGGCTTGCATTGAGTGTACTGCGCAGAATTTCCAGATCAGTGACATCCACCTCTTCCACATAGGAAAAATGTGCAACTTCACGGGAGGATCTGGCCATGCGCTCAGCTATTTTACGGCGCAGTCCGGTGATTTTGATCTGCTCTGTACCATCACGCCGCTGATAGGTTGCATTCTGGGCACTGCCGCCGCTGGCTGTGAAATGGTCAAGATCATCACGGGTAATGCGTCCTGCGGGACCACTGCCTTTGACATGGGAGAGATCAATTCCCAGCTCCCGTGCCAATGCCCTGACCGCAGGGGATGCAAGCGGTTTGTCATGGGGAATGACTGACGAAACGGACTGCATCTGCTGAACCGGTGCCGAAACCGGCATTTGAGAAACTGCTTTTGCTGGAATTGGCCTTTCAGGCGCGGCGGGTGTCTGCATGGCCTGATGCGGGAATGCCTCATCAGCACCAGTACCTTCCACCTCAATCTCAACCAGCATCGCACCAACAGCCATCACGGTTCCGGCTTCGGGGCCTGTCTGCACAATTGTGCCTGCCACCGGCGACGGCACTTCCACCGTTGCCTTGTCCGTCATAACAGCTGCCAGCACCTGATCTTCCGTGATGACATCACCAACTTTGACATGCCATTCGACAATTTCAGCCTCGGCAACGCCTTCGCCGATATCCGGCATTTTAATGATCTTTTTCACCATTTATGCCTCCATTACCTGCAAAAGTGCCCGTCCGACCCGTTCCGGCCCCGGGAAATAATCCCATTCATGAGCATGCGGATAAGGGGTATCCCAGCCGGTCACCCGCAGGATCGGCGCTTCAAGATGATAGAAACAACGCTCCTGCACCTCTGCCGCCAATTGCGTACCGAAACCGGAAAGACGGGTGGCTTCATGGACAATCACACAGCGTCCGGTTTTGGCTACAGACGCCGTAATTGTATCAATATCCAGCGGCACCAGTGAACGCAGATCAATCACTTCGGCATCAATGCCGGTTTCTGCGACCGCAGCCTCCGCCACATAGACCATCGTACCATAGGCCAGTACTGTGACAGCAGAACCCTGCCTGCGGATTGCAGCCTTACCGATCGGAATGGAATAATAGCCTTCCGGCGTTTCACTCAGCTCATGTTTTGACCACGGCACAACCGGCTGATCATAGTGACCATTGAAAGGCCCGTTATAGAGCCGTTTCGGCTCCAGAAAGATCACAGGGTCATCATTCTCAATCGCTGAGATCAGCAGGCCTTTGGCATCATATGGATTGGACGGAATAATCGTCTGCAAACCGGCCACATGGGTAAAAATCGCTTCAGGGCTCTGACTATGGGTCTGCGCACC
Organism: Hyphomicrobiales bacterium; assembly: GCA_900470735.1. Lineage (GTDB taxonomy): Bacteria > Pseudomonadota > Alphaproteobacteria > Rhizobiales > Rhizobiaceae > Pseudochrobactrum. The sequence goes on from UCCC01000001.1 coordinate 739,789, forward strand.
GAAAATACCGCCGCCGCAGGGCATACGGATTACCATCGGCGCGGTGTAATCACCGGCAGAACGAAACCGCAGACGGGCAGCTTCCGAGACAATCTGGTCATAGGCCGGATAGACATAATCTGCGAACTGGATTTCCACGACAGGGCGCAAGCCATAAGCGCCCATACCGACAGCAACCCCGACAATGCCGGATTCCGAAATCGGCGTATCAAAACAACGCGCCGCACCATATTTACGCTGCAGCCCTTCAGTGCAACGAAACACCCCGCCGAAAAAGCCGACATCCTGACCGAACACGACCACCTTGTCGTCGCGCTCCATCATCACATCCATCGCTTCACGAATGGCTTCAATCATTGTCCGTTTTGGCATGATCAATACCCCATCTGCTGGCGCTGTTCGCGCAAATGTTGCGGCATATCTTTATAGACATCCTCAAACATTGTTGCCGGACTGGCTTTCGGCCCTTCGTGCAAAGTACCAAATTTCAAGGCCTCACGGGCGGCATCATTGATTTCCGCATCAATGCCGGCGAGAAGCTGGACATTGCGCTCCTCGCTCCATTCTCCCATGCGGATCAGATGCTGTTTCAAACGCTCTACCGGATCACCCAGCGGCCAGCTATGCTCCTCCTCCTTGGCGCGATATTTACTCGGATCATCCGAAGTGGAATGGGGTGCCACACGATAGGTCACCCATTCAATCAGCGTCGGCCCGAGATTGCGCCGCGCACGTTCTGCCGCCCAATTGGAGGCCGCATAAACCGCCAGATAATCATTGCCATCCACTCGCAAAGCCGGAATAGCAAAGCCATGGGCGCGGGAGGCAAAACTGATATTCTCACCACCCGCCACACTCTGCGGTGATGAAATTGCCCATTGATTATTGACGATGTTCAGCACCACCGGCGGGCGATAGACCGAGGCAAAAACCAATGCCGCATGAAAATCGCTCTCGGCCGTTGAACCGTCACCGATCCATCCGGCAGCAATTTTATTATCACCGCGCATAGCCGAAGCCATGGCCCAACCAACGGCCTGCACAAATTGTGTTCCCAGATTGCCGGAGATAGAGAAAAATCCGGCCTCAGGCACGGAATAGAAAATCGGCAGCTGCCGCCCTTTCAGATGATCTTTCTCATTGGAGAGCACCTGACACATCATATCGGTCAGTGACCAGTCCTGCGCAATCAGCAAGCCCTGCTGGCGATAGGTCGGGAAGTTCATATCCCCTTTTTGCATCACCATCTGGAATGCACAGGCAATCGCTTCTTCACCGGTACATTGCATATAGAACGAGGTTTGCCCCTGCCGCTGCATCCGCATCATGCGCCGGTCATAGGCACGGGTTTTCAGCATAGAGCGCAAGCCATGGCGCAATTGCTCCGGTGTCAAATCCGGTATCCATTCGCCTTTGGCTTCACCATTGTCATCCAGCACACGTACCAGATTATAGGCCAGATCATGCATTTCGTAAGGGTCAGCATCAACCGACGGACGGCGCATTTCACCCGCACGCGCAAAGCGTAAATGCGGATTAGGCGGCAGAGCACTTTCTCCCCGCAAAGTGCCGGGTATATGTAATGAGAGTGGCGGATAAGACATGGCTGCATTTCTCCATTGGCTGGAACCGATACTGCATGCTGTTTCTGCCGCCCTCCCCTGAACGGCAGAATGTATTCCGTTTGTCCCCGTAACTGCTATTCCCTATATTTTCGGCCAAGGCCGTTGCTGCGGACGCAACTGTTCATAGGCATGGGCAAGCTGCAACACCCCCAGATCATCAAAACGCTGACCGATAATCTGTAAGCCGATCGGCAAACCTTTTTCCGTATAACCGCAATTGACAGAGACAGCCGGTTGCTCCGACATATTCATGGCAACAGTGAAGGCAATATGCTCAAACGGGCGTTGCGGATCATTCAGAGGCGATGCCCATTCTGCCGGATAAGTCGGCATTGGCGCTGTCGGTGAAATAATAAAATCATAAGAACTGATTGCCGCCAGAGCCGCATTGCGCATGGCCTCGATCTGCGCGAACCCCTGATAGACCTGCGCACCGTTCAAATCCTTGCCGCCTTCTGCCCACTGATAAATATACGGCAGGATTTTTGCCTGATTATGCGGTGTCATTTTGGAAATATCGCCCCATGAGCGCACACGCCAGAAATGATCCAGCCCGTCAATCATCTCACGGGTGAGATAGCTCGGCACTTCCTCTACAATTGCACCGGCATTGGCAAGGGCTTTTGCTGCGGCCTCTACCGCCGCTTTGACCTCAGGTTCAACGGCAGAGCCAAAACCGGCATCCAGCCACAGGCCGATACGCAGATCCTTGACATCGCGCTCAAGATTCATCCAGTCAATGCGGCTGTAAGGCAGGCTCATCGGATCGCGACGATCCGGCTTGGACAGAACCGACATATAGAACGCGGCATCAGCAACCGTCCGTGTCATCGGCCCTGCAACACGCCCGATGAAAGGCGGATCAATCGGGATACGTCCGAAAGAGGGTTTAAGCCCCACTACACCGCACCAACCAGCAGGCAAGCGAATAGAACCGCCAATATCTGTACCGATATGCAGAGGGCCATAACCGGCAGCAGCAGCCGTTCCTGCCCCTGCACTTGAACCGCCGGGATTGGTAGCCAGATCCCACGGATTGCGTGCCAGCTCATGGAAACTCGACAGGCCGGACGACAACATGCCGAGATCAGGCATGGTCGTTTTGCCTAAAATAATACCGCCGCTCTCACGGGAACGGGCAGCAGGCAGCGCATCTTTTGCAGCGGGGTTCAATGCTATTGCGGCGCAGCCGAGCGGCACCGGCAGACCTTTTGTGGCGATATTTTCTTTGATTGTCAGCGGCACGCCGTCAATCGGCCCGCGTTCTTCTTTCCGCCTCCAGCGACCTTCCGACAAGGTTGCCGCAGCCAGTGCCGCCTCCGGCTCAAAAGCCCACATCGCATGAAGCTGCGGCTCGCAGCGCTCAATCCGGTCGATCACGGATTCTGCCACTTCCACCGGCGACAGCGTACCCGCCTTATAACCGGCGACCATTTCCACAGCGCTTAAATCAGCAAGCTCGGACATATTTGCTCCCATTTCCCTGTCTGACGCAAACCTCTTAACGGGCTTTGATGGTCAGGCAGACATTCAGTTTTTCATTACAAAGTTTTCACCCGCATTTTACGGCGACCTGAAAACGGTTTTGGCACAGCATTCACCAGTGCTTGTGTGTATGGATGCTGCGGATTGTCAAAGACTTCATTGGTCGGCCCTTCCTCAACAATTCTGCCCAGATGGATCACCGCCACACGGTCTGTAATCACCCGCATCACGCCCAGATCGTGGCTGATAAACAAATAAGACAGTCCGAATTGCTCCTGCAAATCCATCATCAGGTTGAGCACCTGCGCCTGAATGGAAACATCCAGTGCCGAAACCGGCTCATCGGCAACAATCAATTTCGGGCGCGTGATCAGTGCGCGGGCAATCGCAATACGCTGGCGCTGACCACCGGAAAACTCATGCGGATATTTATCCGCAGCGGATGCGGACAGGCCAACCGCCTCCAGTACCTGACAGATACGCTCCTCGCGGCTTTCTGCCGTTGTGACACCCTCCAGTGATACAACCGGCTCTGCCAGAATACGGCGCACAGAATGGCGCGGATCAAGCGAACCGTAAGGATCCTGAAAAATCGCCTGAAACTCTTTGCGGGCGGCTTTCAGCTCCGCCCGCCCCAGACTGTAAATATCCTTACCATTGATTGTCACACTACCGGATTGCGGTTTTTCCAGTCCCATCACTGAACGTGCCAATGTGGATTTGCCGGAACCGGACTCGCCGACAATGCCGAGACTTTCGCCCGCTTTCAGACTGAGGCTGACACCATGCAGCACCCGCAAATTTTGTGGTTTAGAAAGCAAGGATTGTTTTGGCAGCGTATAATCACGCACCAGATCACGCACTTCCAGAAGAGCGGTCATACCATCACCTCATCTGTTAGCGGATGAAAACAGGCGACCCGATGCGCCACGTCGAGAAAATCCGTATTGCCTAACGGTGGGACAGTTGCACGGCAATCCGCCTGCACAAAACGACAGCGGTCTGCAAAGCCGCATTGCGGCAAACGACTGAACGGATCGGGCACCACACCGGCAATCGTGGTCAGACGCTGGCGTTTATCCGTGTTTTCCGGCTTTGGCCGCATTGTCAGACTATGGGGAGAGGCTGCAAAAAGCCCGCGCGCATAGGGATGCGCCATATGGCGGAAAACATCCTGCGTATCGCCGGTTTCAACCACGCGTCCTGCATACATCACTGCAATGCGATCTGTCATTTCCGAGACTACACCGAGATCATGGGTAATCAGCAGCAGTGCTGTGCCGCTCTCGTCGATCAGCTCATCCAGCAGATCAAGAATTTGCGCCTGAACGGTCACGTCCAGTGCCGTGGTCGGCTCGTCAGCGATCAGCAATTCCGGCTCGCAGGCCAGTGCCATAGCAATCATCACGCGCTGGCGCTGACCGCCGGATAATTGGTGCGGATAAAGCTCCAGATCAAAACGCGGGGCAGCAAGACCGACGCGATCCAGCAAACGCCGTGCGGTTTTGTCAGCATCGGCGCGGTTTTCTCTCAGATGCAGGCGACGGCCTTCACTGATCTGCGCACCGATGGTTTTGATCGGGTTCAGTGCCGTCATCGGCTCTTGAAATATCATCGCCATCTGCCGGCCGCGCATAGTGCAATGGGCAGCCTCTGAAATCGTCGTCAGATCCTGCCCGTCAAAGCGCAAGGTTCCGCTCAAAGTCATACGATGCGGCAGTAAACCCATCACCGCCAATGCAGTGATTGATTTGCCTGAGCCGGATTCCCCGACAATGCCCAGACGTTCACCACGGTTCAATGTCAGCGTGATGCCGGACAGAATTTCGGCCTGCCTGCCTCCGGCTTGCAAATGCACGCCCAGATCACGGATTTCGAGAAGCGGTGTAGTCATCTCTCTCTCCTGACACGCGGGTCGAGTATATCACGCAAACCATCCCCCAGCATATTCAGTCCGAGAACCGCAAAAGTAATGGCCAGCCCCGGAAAAATCGCCAGATGCGGTGCATCATAAATATAGGTCTGCGCATCATTGAGCATCTTGCCCCAGCTTGGCATCGGCGGCTGCGTACCAAGGCCGACATAGGACAATCCGGCTTCAGCCACGATCGCCAAGGCAAACTGAATGGTTGCCTGCACGATCAGCACGTGGCCGATATTCGGCAAAATGTGATCCAGCGTAATCGCCACATCACCGCGCCCCGCACAGCGGGCGGCCAGCACATAATCGCGCTTCCACAGCCCCATCGACGCACCACGGGTAATACGTGCGAAAACCGGAATATTGAAAATACCAATAGCGATCATCGCATTAACCGCACCGGGGCCAAATACGGCAGTGATAATCACAGCTGTCAACAATGCCGGAAAAGCAAAAGCCAGATCGGTCATGCGCATGACAAAACCGTCAATCATACCACCGCGTGCAGCCGCATAGGCACCGAGCGGCACACCAAGCCCCATACCGACCGCAACGGCAATTAAAGCCACTGACAAAGAGTTGCGCGCACCGACCATGACCATCGACAGCACATCACGGCCAAGCGCATCGGTGCCCAGCCAATGCTGCATCGACGGCCCCTGCAATTTGCGCAGAATATTCATGCCCGTGGGGCTGTAAGGTGTCCAGACCAGTGACAGCACGGCCAGTCCGATCAGAAATCCGGTAATAATCGCGCCAATCAACAGACTGCGGCTCAGTCCGAAAGACAGCAAGACCATACGGCTGCGACGGGAGAAATTCTCTGCCATGCTCATGCCCGCACTCCTGTCGACAGGCGCGGATCAAGAAAACCATAGGCCATATCCACTAAGAAATTTACTGCAATCACACTGGCTGCCAGCAAGGTCACCAGCGACTGCACTGCGACCAGATCGCGCTGTGCAATTGACTGGAAAATCAAACGGCCAAGACCCGGCAGATTGAACACGTTTTCTATAATGATCGTACCCGCCAGCAGGAATGAGAATTGCAGACCCAAGATCGTCACCACAGGGATCAGGGCATTGGGAGTCGCATGTTTCCACAAGGCTGCATTGCGGCTCAAACCCTTGGCGCGGGCTGTACGCACAAAATCTTCGCTCAGGGTTTCCAACACTGCGGAACGGGTAACACGCGCCAGAATTGCAGCCAGCGGCAAGGCCAAAGCCACAGCCGGCAGGATCAGCGAGCGGGTGCCTGCCCACAGACCATTTTCCCAACCGGCAAAGCCGGAAGCCGGAAACCAGCCAAGCGTAAGGGCGAAAAACAGGATCAGCAACAAACCGAGCCAGAAATTCGGAATTGCCACACCAATCTGTGCAACGCCCATCCCCACCACATCCGTGGCACTGCCGCGCTTTGAAGCGGCAATCACGCCAAGAGGAATGGCAATCACCACGGAGAGGATCATTGCCAGCACCGCCAGCGGTAAAGTCACCTGTAAACGTGGCCCGATCAGCTCACTGATCGGCACAGAATAGGTATAGCTGGTGCCGAAATCACCAACCGGAAAACCGGTAATCCAATTGAAATAACGCACAATCAGCGGAGCATCTAGACCGAGCTGTTTTTGCAAAGCCGCCAAGGTGTCAGGCTGCGCATTAATACCAAGCATAATCGCTGCCGGATCACCCGGAAGCACCTGCATCAGCAGGAAAACAATGACTGAGGCCACCAGCGTCGTCAGGATCAGAGAGATCAGACGCCCTGTAAAATAACGCAGCAAATGCGGCCTCCTTCAATATTCATTTCAGCATCAACAGGATCAGTCTGCCCAGTACACACTGGTCAGGTCATTGGCCGGAATGGTCTGATTTTTCCACATACCTTTGAGCTTTTTGTCCCAGACACCGATTTTCGGCAGGGCGTAGAGAAACACATTCGGCTCGTCTTCAGCGAGTTTGCGCTGCAACTGACCGAGCAGTTCAAGCTGCTGCTTGTCATCAACGGCTTCCGCGAACTGCTTGTAGATCGCCTTATATTCAGGACTGTTATAGTTGAAGTAGTATTTATCCCGCGCATAAATATCGAGGTCGCGGGTTTCCACATGAGCGATGATCGTCGCGTCGAAATCGCTGCGGGCAAAGACCTGATCCAGCCATTGCGCGAACTCAACCGGCACCAGTTTCACCTCAATGTCAACTTCTGCCAGCATTGCCGCAATCACCTCACCGCCACGGCGTGCATAGGCAGGCGGCGGCAGCATAATGGTAACGGAAGTCCCCGCAGACACACCGGCTTCGGCCAGCAGTGCTTTAGCCTTGGCCACATCATAAGGATAGGTATCGCTCAGATCGACATAGCCCGGTTCAGCAGGCGTGTAATGGGCACCAATGGTCTTGGCGAGACCGGTGGTGATCGCTTCCTGCACCACATTACGGTCGATAGCATGGGCAAGCGCACGGCGCACCCGCACATCATCAAACGGCTTGCGTGCGTTATTGAGTGACATAATCACTTTGCCCGCTGTCGAGCCGATTTCCACAGCAAGACGCTCATCGCTTTGCAGGCGGCTGATCAGCTCCGGTGCCGGAAATTCAGGAAATGCATCGACGTCACCGGCCATAACCGCAGCGGCAGCCGCTGACGGATCACTGATAAAGCGGAAAGTCACAGTGGAGAGTTTTGCAGGCTCACCCCAGTAATCAGGATTGCGCTCGAATTCGATCCGGTCACCCTGCAGCCAGCGCTTGAATTTAAACGGCCCTGTGCCAACCGGATTAGTCTTGTTGGTGGCAATCGTATCCGGCGCCATCATCACCGCATCGCCCCAGCCCATCCCGAACAGGAAGGTCGAAGACGGGCGCTTGAGCGTCACAACAGCACTTGCCGGATCAGGACATTCGGTCTTTTCAATCGGCGCAAACAGTGCCTTTTGCGCATTGGTGGAATCCGGCGCTATGGCGCGGTCATAGGTGAATTTTACCACGGAACAGTCGAATGCCGTGCCGTTATGAAATTTCACGCCCTGACGCAGCTTGAATGTATAGGTCAGATTATCCGGCGAAATCGTCCAGCTTTCCGCGAGGTTCGGCTTAACAACGCCCTCTTCATCAATGCGCACCAGACCTTCATAGAGATTATTATAGGTCAGTCGGCGGATAGAAGCCGCAGCATTTGCTGTCGGATCCATACCCGGAGGTTCCAGCACCTCACCGATTGCCAATGTGTCTTTTGCCAGCCCTGAACCGCTCGTAGCCACAACAGCAATCCCCGTCATTGCTGCCAGCATGAGCTGTCCGGTCAAATATTTATATCGCATTGCCTGTCCCCTTATTTATCACATCCTGATGATGCTCAGGAATTACCGGAATAGAGCTGGCCGACTTTAGAGCATTTCCTGCTTATCTTGAACCGTAGAAAACGCTCTATCTTTTTGTTTTTACGCGTATCTTATCTAAAAACTGCTTCACACTTTCGGGATACGCTCTAACGAACCACTGATCATTCAAATAGTTATCACTATTCGATCAGTCATTTCAGATTGAACGACCGCCATCCACATCCAATGCAACACCGGTAATCATACTGGCTGCCGGTGAACACAGGAATGCAGCGCTTTCTGCCAGATCTTCCGGTTTCAGCAAGCGGCCGAGCGGAATGGAAGCGCGGAATTTCTGACGGATTTCCTCCGTATCCTCACCCATAAATGTCGTGAGCAACGGGGTTTCACCCGCTACAGGATTGAGCGCATTGACGCGGATATTCTCCGGTGCCAGTTCAATCGCCAGCGCTTTAGTGGCAGAGACGACCCAGCCCTTGGTGGCATTATACCATGTCAGATTAGGGCGCGGACGGGCAGCACCTGTCGATGCAACATTGAGAATAACGCCGCCGCCATTGTCTTTAAAATGCGGAATCAAAGCGCGGCTCATCAGATAAATGCCGCGAATATTCACCCCGACAATACGGTCGAATTCATCGGGCTGCACATTTTCCGCCGGTTGTGGCTTATGGCCGATACCGGCATTATTGATGAGAATATCAATCCGTCCGAATTGCATAATTGCCTGCCGCACGGCTTCAGCCACGCCGCTTTCCGATGCAATATCGGCCTCAACCGCCAGAGCATGTGCGCCCAGTTCACCGGCCACGCGCTTTGCACCCGCAGCATCGCGGTCGACCACCACAACATTTGCGCCTTCCCGCACAAATTTACGAGCCATAGCCTCGCCGAACCCCGAGCCTGCACCGGTGATAATCGCGGTTTTCTTATCGAGCGAACCAGTCATTGAATTATATTCTCCCATGCGAATTTTGCGGATCAGCCGTGATAGACAGAAATGGTTTTCAGCGTGGCAAAGCCATAAAGCGCCTCGAACCCTTTTTCACGACCATGGCCGGAGCGTTTCACCCCACCGAAAGGCAATTCAATACCGCCGCCTGCACCATAATTGTTGATGAACACCTGTCCGGCCTGCACTGCATGCGCCATACGCAATTGCCGCGCACCGTCCTTTGTCCAGACACCGCAAACCAGCCCGTAAGGGGTGCTATTGGCCAGAGCCACGGCTTCCTCTTCTGTATCGAACGGCATAATCACCTGTACGGGACCGAAAATTTCTTCCTGTGCCAACCGGTGTTGCGATGGCACATCACGCAGCAAAGTCGGGCGCACATAGGCACCATTTTCCGGCGCATCGGCAGCCAGCTCACCTTGCGCGGCAATCTGCAAGCCATCTTGTTCAGCCAGTTTCAGATAATCTTCAACAATGGCTTTCTGGCGGGCGGAAACAACGGGGCCCAGCGACAGATCAGCTTCCGCAGCGCCAACTTTAAGGGCACGGTAGCGCTCACTCATACCGGCGATGACCTGTTCATAGACTTCGCGCTGCACAAGAATGCGCGAGGAAGCAGAACAGGTCTGCCCTGCATTTTGAATGCCTGCATTGACCAGAAACGGCAATGCACGCTCAATATCCGCATCAGCGAACACAATTTGCGGGGATTTACCGCCGAGTTCCAGCGTTACCGGCACCGCATTTTTTGCAGCAGCAGCCTGCACCATTTCACCGGTACGCAAAGAGCCGGTGAAAGAAATATGATTGATATCAGGATGGGAGGACAAAGCCGCTCCGGCCTCAAGACCCAGTCCGGTCACCACATTCAGCGCACCGGCGGGCAGACCGGCCTCGTGGGCAATCCGCGCAAATTCGAGGATGGTCAGGCAGGCTTCTTCAGCCGGTTTGACAACCGCAGCATTGCCCATAGCCAGAGCCGCACCAAGGCTGCGGCCAAGGATCTGCATCGGATAATTCCACGGGATAATATGCCCCGTCACACCGTACGGTTCATAGACCGACAAAACCGTGAAGCCGTTCTGATAAGGCAGCGTATCTCCATGCACCTTATCTGCGGAAGCACCGTAAAACTCCAGATAACGCGCCAGCGCCAACACATCAGCGCGCGCCTGTGTCAAAGGTTTACCGACATCACGCGCTTCCAGCACCGTCAGAAGATCGATCTCGCGCAGCACAGCTTCCGAGATTTTATGCAGAATGCGACCGCGCTCGGTTGCGGTCAGTTTGCCCCATGCACCGGACAGAGCATGACGGGCAGAAGCTACAGCGAGATCGATATCGGCCTGCGTACCACGGGCGATCAATGCCAGATCACTACCATCCGACGGATTTTTCAGCGCCAAAACTTCACCCTGCACGGCATCCTGCCACACACCATTGATCAGATTGCCGTAGCGGCGCAGTCCGTTTTCTTGCTCCTGTGCCATGTCATTCTCTCCCGCAGGATGTTTCCTGCTCATTTTTATTTTGCATCTTCTGAAGGCTGTTGATGGTCTTGCGGATATGTTGCCGCGCCAAATCCTCAGCCCCTACTCCGTCTTTTCGGATAATCGCTTCAACAATAAGACTGTGCTCCTCAATGGCGTTTTTTGCCCGCTCTGCACTGAGCGCAAATGCTGGTGCAAAAACCTGCGAGGTCATGCGCAAGAGAGGCACGAAATTCTCCAAAGAAACATTGCCACCTGCTGCCATCACGGCCAGATGAAAATCCACATTGGATTGCGTATAGGCTTTGGAATCCCAAGGCTCGATAATCGAGCGCTGATGCATGATCAGCTTTTCAAGGCCGGCAATGGCAGTGGCATCGGCGCGTTCAGCAGCAAAACGCGCAGCAACGCCGTCAATCACTTCGCGCACAGCATAGGCATCGAGCAGATGCGGCAGATCAACACTTGCCACACGTACACCGCGACCCGGGAGGTGAATAATCAGACCATCGCGCTCGAGCATCCGTAATGCTTCGCGCAGCGGCGTGCGGCTGATACCGAATTCGGCGGCAATATGCTCCTGCCGCAAAATGGTGCCCGGCGCATATTGACCCGCATAGATGCTCTCACGAAGTGCTTGCGCAACTTCGTCCAGCAGCCTCGTTTGGCTGCTCCATTTATAGCTGGACAAGCCTGTGTTCCCTTATATTTTTTACTATGATTATCCAGGATACAAAATTGATCAAGCCCAAAAAGCTTCTCAGCCAATATTTGTTTTCAGAAATATTTACGGCGGCTGAAAGCATTTTCAAAGGTCACTCAAACCTCTGAAAATACTTGATTATTTAAAAAAAATGCCTTTTGAGACGCAGGTCAGCGATGCAGAAAAAACGGATCGCGCTTCTCGATAAAAGCGCTCATGCCTTCTTTTTGATCATGACTGGCGAAGCCCGAATGGAACAGGCGGCGTTCGAATTTCACCCCCTGAGTCAGGGTTGTTTCATAGGCCGCATTCACCGCCTCTTTCGCCATCATGGATACCGGCAGGGATTTCTCTGCGATGGAGGATGCCACACTCAAAGCTTCTTCAAGCAGCTGATCTGCCGGAATGATACGGGAAACCAAACCACAGCGCTCGGCCTCTTCGGCGTCCATCATCCGTCCTGTCAGGCACATGTCCATAGCCTTGGATTTGCCGACAAAACGGGTCAGACGTTGCGAGCCGCCCATACCCGGAATAACACCGAGGCGGATTTCCGGCTGGCCAAAGCGGGCAGTATCGGCTGCCAGAATAAAATCGCACATCATCGCCAGTTCACAGCCGCCGCCCAACGCATAGCCTGCCACGGCTGCGATAATCGGTTTGCGCACGGAGGTAAAACGCTCCCATTCGCCAAACCAGTCTGCCGCAAACATGGTGCTGAAATCCTGCACCTGCATTTCTTTGATATCCGCACCGGCAGCAAATGCTTTCGCCGAGCCGGTCAAAACAATACAGCCCACGGCAGGGTCTTTGTCTGCGGCCTCCGCCGCCGCGATCAGCTCTGCCGCAAGCTGCCGGTTCAATGCATTCAGCGCCTGCGGGCGGTTCAGCGTTATCAGCCGGACACGGCCATGCATTGCTGTCAGGATCGTTTCATAAGTCATGACTGTCCCTCCTTACCGCGCAGCAGGCGGATAATACCGGAGAAATCCTCCCCGCCGGAACCAAGTGCGTTGAACAGATTATAGAGCTGTGCTGCTTCTGCTCCCAATGGTGTGGTTGCCCCCACAGAAGCGGCAGCCTCCTGCGCCAGTTTCAAATCTTTCAGCATTAAGCTTGCGGCAAAGCCAGGCTGATAATCCCTGTTGGCAGGCGATGCAGGCACCGGCCCCGGCACCGGGCAATTGGTCGTCAGCGCCCAGCATTGGCCGGACGAAGTCGAGGCAACGTCAAACAAAGCCTGCTGTGACAGCCCCAGTTTTTCACCCAAAGCGAAAGCCTCGCACACCCCGATCATGGAAATGCCGAGGATCATATTATTACAGATTTTCGCCGCCTGCCCTGCCCCCGCATCACCGCAATGCACAATGCGTTTTCCCATCGCAGCCAGCACGGGTTCGGCTTTGTCAAAAGCTGCCTTTTCACCACCGGCCATAAAGGTGAGCGTTGCCGCCGTTGCGCCAACCACACCACCGGAAACCGGCGCATCAATGCTCAATAATTTATGTTCTGTCGCCATTTCATGTGCTTTACGGGCACTGTCGACATCAATGGTCGAGCAATCAATCAGCAGAGTATCCTGTGCAACCAGTGCTGCCAGTTCGCGCCAGACGCTCAAAACATGCGAACCGGCGGGCAACATAGTGATAATCACAGTCGCCCCCTGCACAAGCTGTGCAACATTATCCGCTATCTGAACGCCGTTTGCTTGTGCTGCTTGTTTTGATGCCTCAACCAGATCAAAACCGCGCACATTAAATCCCGCTTTGACGAGATTGGCCGCCATAGGCCCGCCCATATGACCGAGGCCGATAAAACCAATAGTTTGAGTGCTCATTTGCCGCTTTCCTCTTTTAAATATCGCATTTCCGGCGGATCGCAGCGGGAAACCAAAACAGTCCGGCGAACTGTTTTGCCCGCGAAGACGTTTCACACTTTTCCTGAAAGTGCTCGGCCGCTCAGCAGCTCACGAGCGATAATCACCCGCATGATCTCATTGGTGCCCTCCAGAATCTGATGCACACGCAGATCACGCACCAGTTTTTCCACGCCATATTCGCTCAGATAACCGTAGCCGCCATGCAGCTGCAGCGCCTGATTGGCAACGTTAAATCCGGCATCAGTGACAAAACGTTTGGCCATAGCGCAAAGTTTCACCGCATCGGCATCATGACGGTCGAGCGCGCGGGCGGCGCGGTGCAAAAATGTACGCGCCACTTCCAGTTCTGTGGCCATATCGGCAAGACGGAATTGCAGTGCCTGAAACTGGTGCAGTTTCGAGCCGAAAGCCTTGCGCTCATCCATATAGGCCAACGCCTTGTCAAAGGCGGCCTGCGCACCACCGAGCGAACAGGCGGCAATATTCAGCCGCCCGCCATCCAACGCAGACATGGCAATTTTAAAGCCGATGCCTTCCTGACCAATCAGGTTTTCCGCCGGTACGCGCACATTATCGAACATCACTGTGCGGGTCGGCTGGGCATTCCAGCCCATTTTCTTTTCATTGGCACCAAAGGACAAACCAACTGCATCCTTCGGCACGATAAAGGCCGAGATGCCTTTGGCGCCCGCCACGCCGGTTCGTGCCATCACGATATAAATATCACTCGCACCGGCACCGGAGATAAACTGTTTCTGTCCTGTAATCAGATAATCATCACCATCGCGCACGGCTTTGGTGCTGAGATTAGCGGCGTCAGAACCACAGGCCGGTTCGGTCAGACAATAGCTGGCGATCAACTCCATAGGTGTCAGTTGCGGCAACCATTTTTGCCGTTGTGCCTCCGAGCCATAGGCATCAATCACCCATGCGCACATATTATGGATCGACAGGAACGACGCGATCACCGGACAGCCTTGCGACAGTGCTTCAAAAATCAATGCTGCATCCATACGGGTCAGGCCGGAGCCACCTACATCGTCACGAATATAAATACCGCCCATGCCCAGCGACGCTGCCTTGCGCAGCACATTGACAGGGAAATGCTTTTGCTCATCCCATTCCAGAGCATGAGGTGCCAGCTCCTGCGCGGCAAAATCCGCAGCCATGGCGAAAATGCTGCTCTGCTCCTCATTGAGTTCACCGGACATGGTTCTCTCCTTCACTCTGTGTGGTTCGGTTGCGCCCGACACTCAGTTCTGAAAATTCGGTTTCACAAAATGCCACACCACGAAACACATCATCCTCAATGCCCTCCCGTTCTAAACGGCGCAGTTGCACGCGGCGGATTTTTCCGGAGATTGTCTTGGGCAGCTCCCGCACAAATTCCAGCGAGCGGATGCGTTTAAACGGTGCCAGACGTTCATTAGTATATTGCAGCACCGAGAGCGCGAGTGCACGGGAAGGCCCTTCACCGGCGCGCAGCAAAATATAGGCTTTGGGAACAGACAAGCGGATCGGATCATCTACCGGAATAACCGCGGCCTCAATCACTGCATCATGTTCCAGCAACACGCTTTCCAGTTCAAACGGGCTGATACGATAATCGGAGGATTTAAACACATCATCGGCACGGCCGACAAAATGCAAATAGCCGTCTTCATCCTGATAGGCGACATCACCGGTACGGTAGACACGACCATCGGTGCCGCTGAGACTGCCGTCCGTTTCCAGATAACCCTGCATCAGCCCTGCCGGATGCTTGTCACCCAGCAGCAGACAGACTTCGCCTTCCTGTGCCGCATGGCCATCTGCATCAAGGATCACCACCTCATAGCCCGGCAACGGCCTGCCCATAGCGCCGCTTTTCACATTCTGCACCGGACTATTCGCCACCTGTGCCGTGGTTTCTGTCTGGCCATAACCATCGCGGATTGTCAGCCCCCATGCCTCACGCACCTGCTCAATAATTTCAGGATTAAGCGGTTCACCCGCCCCCACCACTTCACGCAAGCTCATTTTACAGGCTTTGAGGTCTTCCTGTATCAGCATACGCCAGACGGTCGGCGGCGCACACATCGTAGTCACCGCACAGCGCTGCATTTCTGCCAGCAACACCTTGGCGCTGAATGCCGGCTGATTGATAATCAGCACTGTTGCTCCGGCATTCCACGGTGCAAAAAGCGAGCTCCATGCATGTTTCGCCCAACCGGGGGAAGATACATTCAGATGAATATCTGCCGGTTGCAGGCCAACCCAATACATGGTCGAGAGCGAGCCAACCGGATAGCTGCGATGGCTATGACGCACCAGCTTCGGTTTGGCGGTGGTGCCGGAGGTGAAATAAAGCAGCATCGGATCATGCGGCTGTGTTTCACCATCCGGCTGAAATGCGGAAGATTGGTTGAAGGCTTCGTTATAATCGTGCCAGTTACTGTTTTCTGCGACATGACCATTCGGCACCTGTATGCGCAACACATCTGCGCCTGCCAGTCCTTCGCATTTTAAAAGCTGATCGCCGGTTGCGAGAATAGCGCGGGCATGGCCGCGTTCCAGCCGGTCGGACAATTCATCCGGTGTCAGCAAAGTGGTCGCGGGAATGACGATAATACCCAACTTCATCGCGGCCAGCATAACCTCCCATAAGGCAGGGACATTGCCGAGCAGGACAAGCAGATGATCACCGCGCTTCAATCCAAGTCCGCGCAGATAATTGGCAAGCTGGGAAGAGCGGATGCTCAGATCGGCAAAACTCAATTTTGTATCTGTTTGCGTGGCGCTATCAACAATCCACAACGCGGTCTGATTGCGGCTTTGCGGATTGGCAGCAAGCTCAGTATCAAACCAGTCCAGCGCCCAGTTAAAGGGCAGCGCCTCCGGCCAGACAAAACCAGCTTTTGCAGCCTGATAATCCTCGCGATGCTGCAAAAGAAAATCACGTGCCTGCTTGAAATTCTCCGTACTCAGCTGCCTCATGCCATCCTCCCAAAAAGCATAAATCACTGTATCCGCGATTTCATAAAACCGCGCTGATTATCAGGTGAAACGCTCCACCCCTATGGCTGTTGCCTCACCGCCACCGATACAAATACTGGCAATGCCACGTTGCAGATCATGGGTTTGCAGTGCAGCCAGCAATGTCACCAGAATACGCGCGCCTGATGCGCCGATCGGATGGCCAAGCGCACAGGCGCCGCCATGAATATTCACCTTCTTCGCAGGCAGATTGAGTTCCTGCATCGCCGCCATTGTCACCACGGCAAAGGCCTCATTGATCTCGAAAAGATCGACATCATTCGCCGTCCAGCCGGTTTTCTCGTAGAGTTTGTGCATTGCCCCAATCGGCGCAGTGGCAAACAAACGCGGCTCATGAGCATAAGAGGTTTGCGCAACAATGCGGGCAAGCGGTGTCAGCCCACGTTTTTCCGCTTCAGACAAGCGCATCAGCACCAGAGCCGCAGCACCATCAGAAATCGAGCTGGAATTGGCTGCTGTAACGGTGCCGTCCTCTCGAAAGGCAGGACGTAAAAACGGAATTTTCTCCGGCCGTGCCTTGGCAGGCTGCTCATCCATATCAATCAGATGGGCGGAATTGCCGTTTCCGGTCACAACCGGCGCAATCTCCTGCGAGAAATAACCGCGCTCCAGCGCCGTCTGCGCACGTTTCAGGGAGCGCAGTGCAAATTCATCCTGTGCGGTGCGGCTGAACTGAAAGGCCTCGGCACAATCCTCGGCAAAACTGCCCATCAAACGGCCTTTCTCATAGGCATCTTCCAGCCCGTCGAAAAACATATGATCGGTAATTTTACCATGCCCCATGCGATAGCCGCCACGAGCCTTATCAAGCAGATAGGGCGCATTGGTCATGCTCTCCATACCGCCGGCCACAATAATATTCGCACTGCCACCGGCCAGCATATCATGCGCCATCATCACGGCCTTCATACCGGAACCGCACATTTTATTGATCGTCGTTGCTCCCGACGCCACGGGAATACCGGCAGCAATAGCTGCCTGACGTGCCGGTGCCTGTCCCTGCCCTGCAGACAGCACGCAGCCAAGCAAAGTCTCATCAATATCCGCTTGTGCAATACCCGCCCGCTCAACAGCCGCCTGAATAGCGGCGGCTCCCAGTTGCGGTGCCTGCAAGGTACTGAAACTGCCCTGAAACGCCCCTAAAGGCGTGCGTGCCATGCCGACAATAACCACCGGATCTGCCATCTGCACTTCCTCCCAAAACTGCAAATTCAGATGAAGAGCTTTGAGCCTAGCCCTAAGGTCTATGGTACAGAATGACAGTTTGGACTTTATTTTCTGATCGGTTTTGCCATATCTTGTTTTCAGGAGCAGGAGGAAATCATGATCGGCAGAGGCTTTGTTGATGATGCACTCACAGCTTTGCAGCACTATGCGCCTGCAAAAATACCGCTTGTGCTGGAGGCCGCCGGCATTGATCCCCGCACTTTGCAACAGCCTGACTTCAAACTGGATGCAGCACATTACAGTCGTCTCTGGCTGGCCATTGCCGAGGAAATTCAATGTGAGTTTTTTCGTTTCGGTCAGCGCCCGATGCCACCCGGCAGTTTTGCCATGCTCTGCCACGCAGCACTGTCGAGCGACAATCTTGAACATGCCATCCGCCGTTCCCTGCGCTTTTTCAAACTACTAATCGGCGAACCAAGGGGGGAACTGATCCAGCGTGACGGGCTGGCTGTTATTATATTGCGTGAGGTCAGCCCTGCACGCCCTGCCTTTGCCTACCGCACTTTTTTTCTCATTTTATACGGTGTGTTGTGCTGGCTGGTAAAACGGCGCCTGCCAATTCACGATCTTGCTTTTCGCGGTGTGCCACCCGTTGACCGGCCGGACTATCTGGATTTTTTCAGCACCAAAGTCCGTTTCTTCAGTCAGGAAACCAGCCTTGCTTTTGATCCGGCTTTGTTGTCACTGAAAATTCACCGCAGCAAAACAGCCCTGCGGCAGTTTCTGGCACAGGCACCGGCCAATATTCTGCTGCGCTATCGCTATGATCGCGGCAGTGCATCAGCAATCCACAAATTGCTGCGAGAAACACCGCCTGTCAACTGGCCAGATTTTGCACAAGCAGCGCAACACCTGCATATATCCGAGCCGACATTACGCCGTCATCTGCGGGCAGACGGTATGAGCTATAGCAGTCTCAAGGAAGAACTGCGCCGCCAATATGCATTGAGCTGGTTGCAGGAAACAGACAAGCCTGTCGGCCTGATTGCGGCTGAACTCGGCTATACGGAGCCAAGTGCCTTCCACCGTGCCTTTAAAAAATGGACCGGCACCAGCCCTGCCGATTACCGCAGAAAATTATAAATCGTCCCGGCTGGAACGGGAGATATGACGGCGCAACAAAGCAGCCGCAAAATTGATATCCCTGTCCTGTATCGCCCGTAAAATTGCGATATGATCATGACAAGCATCATGCAAACGCTTCTCACTCAGTTTACCAAAATCTGCATATTCCGTCATCCGGCGCAAACTGTTCTGCCAGCGTACTGACTGTGTGAAAAAACGGTTATTAGCCCATGAGACAATCGTTTCATGAAAAGCTGCATTGGCATGAAACCATGCATCTTTAGTCAGTTGGCCTACCGGTAAATCAAGGATTGCCTGCTGCTGGCGTAATAAGGCCTGTAACTGGTCCTCCTGAGGTGCATAATCCGGCTGCAACAGAGCACCACACTCCACAACCAAACGAAAAGTGTAGCTCTCCTGCACCGCGCGCTCATTATCGAGAGACTCGGTAAACCGCCAGCCATGTCCGGGCAACCGCTCTGCCAGCCCCTCCGCCGAAAAACGCATCAAAGCACGGCGAACTGCACCACGCGTCGCTTTAAATTGCTCAACCAGCTCTGTTTCCGAGACTTCTGTACCGATCACGCCCATTGCTCGTGCGGTCATCAAATCATTATAAAGATTGGTATTTTCTGATTCTGGAATTAACTGGTCAATCAGCTCGCTCTCGGCAGGCATCCGCATCAGATGATAGCCTTTTCCAGCCACGTGCGCGAGCAAGCCATATTCTGTCAGCAGGTTCAGCACATAGCGCACCGGCGAACGGGAAACATTCAGTTCCCGCGACAGTACTGCATCTGAAATACGCTCCTGTAACTGCCATTTACCGGAGCCGATTAACGCCAGAATTTTGCGCGCTACATCTGCTTGTAAACCACTCAGCTCCCAGTCGAAACCAGTTGCTTCAGCTGTATTTCCTTGCGCTTCTTGCTGTGAAACCATGAGCCATTTCTGTTTTTTGTAAAAACATAATCCCGATACTCTCGTGGTTAAAGCTATGCACGAGAGCCAGGCACTCTGCAAGCCACAGAAAGCGCAATAATCCGAAACGACTTAATGCATCAGCCCTTATTCAGAGCTGTGAGCTCCTAAACTGTTTACGAACATATTTCCCAATCCGGTTCACCACGAGATCAATGCGCGCGCCATTATGATCAAAAACCGGCCATAACCATGCCATGACAAGCGCGACAAACAACCATGACAATGTAACGTCGGAGAGAAAATGAGCGCCCATTACAACCCGGTTTAATGAGAAAATGAATGCGGCAACAGCCGTCAGTGCCAATAAGTACCAACGATAAACTCCGCCTAAAGCCAACGGAATAGCAAGCATAGCCATTGCGCTTGCCGCTTCTCCGGAAGGAAAAGAACAGTTGTTCTGGCAGCTGCTGACAATTTGCCATGCCGGACTGAAGGTCATTGCCCCCCCGAACTCCATGATTTCGTTCGGACGGGCTCTGCCAACCAGATATTTCAGGCTATGAACAATCGCCGCCGCACCGATTGCATAGACGGATATAATATAAAGCAATTTATGCGGTGCAGGCAGCCAGCTTTGCTTGGACAGCGCCTGTATCACCACTCCGATTAACAGCATCGGAACTATAATTGCCGGCAGTAACCGATGAAAATCTCGTAACGTCAGTAAATATTTGTTTCCATGCAATGGAAACCTACCCTGCGGATCAGCAAACCAGCCAGAAACTGTAATATCTATGGCAGGTGCGATCATAAAAATAAAACTAACAAAAATGGTCAAACGAGCCACGGCAATCAGCGGAGCATAACAGGTATGAACCGCAGATTTTCGGATGAAAGCCGGTACAATATGATTTAAATCCATAGAAACTCACGCACAAAAAAATATAATAAAAACAAAATATAAAAATAAATCATGCAATTATCTCTCTCATCGTTTTTCATTCCCCTGCACAGACATGAGCTGCTGACCGGCGAATAAAAACGCAGATTTACAAAGCTCCCGCTTTGTCGTTTTCTCTGACACGCGGCTATTGCGTAGTGGCAAAATAAAACCAAACCGCCCGCCCGCTTTACCACCCCGCTCTGTCCAGTAACTGTTGAGGTCGGATTTCAATTTCTCACGCCGTGCAGCATGCCTGAAATTAATAACGTGGGTGTCATTGGTCACCGCCATCATATGATCAGCGCCGCCGGTTTCTGCCATGCCTTCGGCAACCAGCAGCAAAGCGTCCTTGGGCCGCAAACCAAATAAATCCCGTGTTGTATCAATTACATAACGTTTGGCATATTCGCTCTTGGCGCCTTGAAAACCGCCGATAGCAATTGTTACATTGCCTTTTTCATCCGTCGTGAAAATAAAGCTCAGCATATGCAAGAACGCCTGATCCCGACGACGGGACAAGCTAATTGTAAACACTCCTTCGTGGCGCGCACCTGCATGATCTGACAGGCAAAGCGAGAGATCATAATAATCCTGTTTACCTTCAATGATTGCGATCCTAAGCCGCTTACCTTGCCAGAGAGACTGCAAATCCTCTGTGGCCATGGCCCGTCCGGCAATCGCAAAATGATTTTGCAACCAGTATAATCGCTCCTTAGACGTGGCTTTGTGGAGAAAGAAATTCGGAACTGCTTTACGGATCAAATCATCATGCGGCAAAGTTAATCTGTATTGCGCAGAGAACCTGGCCAAAAATGAATACCAATGCATAAATAAGCGCGGATAGGCCAGTTGCCTCAGTGCGAATGCTGCAGCTTTTCTGAAACGCGCATGCAATCCGATGCTGAAAACTCTTCTGAGGATACAGCGAAAGGTAACGTCACCACCCAGAACAGATAGGGCTTCAACAGCTATAGGCTGACCGGAAGATTGTTTTTTTGATTCACGAAAATTACTATAATAAGACACTATTTACTTCTCACTTTCGTGAGAAATTATGCTCAACAGTGTCAAGATTCAGCGCGCAAACTATGTGAATAGTTTTAATTTATATTCTTAAACACAAAACAAAAATATCTGAACTTTAATCAGAAAAAACGCTATTCACTAGTTTATCTAATACCATTAGGCATAAATATATTTAAATATTATTGTAATAATGCATCAGAACTTACAGCTACTTTCCGCGGAAAAATCATTGTGACTGCTGCGCCGCCCTCTGCCAAATTTTTATTTTCCAGTCTGCCGCCATGAGCCATGACAATAGCGCGGACAATAGACAGCCCCAAACCGGAACCACCGCTTGCTCTTGAGCGCGACGGCTCACCGCGCCAAAAAACATCAATCGAATGCCCGGGTATGTCTTCTGCAAAACCGGGACCACGATCCGTGATCCGCAAAAAAGCTTCCTCTTTATTCAGATAACCACTTTCGCAACGCAAATAGCCGCCTTCAGCTGCATAACGGCAGGCATTCTCCATGACTGCCAGCATGGCCTGACGCAGACGTTGATTATCAGCCGGAATGATCGCCCGCTTTAAATTGGTTTCAACTTCTATGCCTGCTTCAGCCAGCAATGGCCACGATGCCTGTAAAATCTGTTCTGCAGCCTGAGCGATATCAACTTTACAACGCTCTGTTACTAATTTCTGACTGGCAGCCAGCGATAAGGTACGCAGATCATTGACCAGCCGTGCCAAACCCTCAACCTGCGTCAGCAAATCTTCGATACGATCATCATCACGCGGAAAAACTTTATCGGCCATCCCCTGCAATATACCCTGAACGATTGTCAGCGGCGTACGCAATTCATGAGCAACAGCCATGGTATTGAAACGCAGGCGGCGCTCCATA
Source organism: Hyphomicrobiales bacterium (assembly GCA_900470735.1). GTDB lineage: Bacteria > Pseudomonadota > Alphaproteobacteria > Rhizobiales > Rhizobiaceae > Pseudochrobactrum. The sequence goes on from UCCC01000001.1 coordinate 762,296, forward strand.
TTTTCCAGTTCTTCTGCCAAAGCATTAAACCGGCGTACCAGTTGCTGGACTTCGCTGGTACCTTTTCCGATATCCGGCACACGAACCGAAAAATCCCCGTCACGCAAATTATTAACAACACGTGTCAACTGTTCCAGCGGACTGCTGATTTTACGGGCAAGCCAAAACCCGATGATACTGCATATAAATGCAGCACCAAGACCGAATTTCACCACCAGCAAATAAAGCTCTGTTTCGCCATCCTCATAGAGCGGCTTTAGCTGCTGCACCAGCGCCAGAAAGTCAGCTTCTTTAGGGAGCTCTCCCTTATCAAGCATATCATAAGCCACGCGTGCATTGGGCGTCAGCTGGCTCAGATATTCCTGCTCATAGAGATTTTGCACCCAAAGCACACCAAAGAAAACGATCGTCATGCTTAGCAGCAGCAAAGCTGCTGTTGTTAATGCTGAAACCGTGCTCAGAGACAGACGTGAAATTTTCATCTTGGTTCTGCCAGCCGGTAACCAATACCGCGTACTGCGGGAAACAAACCGGACGGGCCGCCTGAAGCTTCGATCTTACGGCGTAAATTGGCTATATGCGTATCAATGGTGCGCACCAGCGCATCACTTTGCGGCAAACAAGCATCCAAAAGATCATTGCGCGGAAATGCATGGCTCGGCCTACGGATCATATGCGCCAGAATTCGGAATTCGCTCAGCGTGAGCGGCAAAAGCTGTCTTTCATCCCCCGTATCGGTAAACGCCGCATGCGCGTCGAAATCCACCAGAATATTCTCAAACCGGATTGCAACATTGGCAGCATTATTACGGGTACGCCGCAGCACGGCATTAACGCGCGCCACCACTTCCTGAGGATTAAACGGCTTGATCACGTAATCATCTGCGCCAAGACGCAAGCCTGACAACCGATCGAGATCCTCCGCCAAAGCACTGACCATAATCACCGGAATGTTGCTATCGCGGCGGATACGCGCCAGCACTTCAAAACCATCATATTTCGGCATTTTGACATCAAGCAATATCAGATCAGGGGACAACATAGAATGATGCCGTAAGGCAATTTCACCGTCCGACGCACTCACGGTACGAAAACCGTCGCGGATCAGATAGGCCTCAAGAATACTGGCAATAGCAGGCTCATCTTCAACAATCAGTATCAGACCTTTATCAAGCATTCTGCACCTCTAATGGCGGGGTTCGCACAAAGTCATATTCTCTGCATCCGGCACGGTTAGTTGTCACCTGTCCGGAGAAACAGTTGCCAGTATAGGCTGATTGTCAAGATTGTGTGTAGGTGATGCCAAGCCTCAAAAGATGAGAGAGCGGTTCCAGTCAATACTGAAACCTTGAAACCGCTTCGCACTTTTGGCACACAAATGCTCTAGAGCGATTTACATTCATATTGCGTCGCAATGCTCGCTCTAGATTCTTCAGTTTGTCGCATTATCCCGACGTCAATTGATCCAACTTGACTGTGAAATGCTCTGATGCAACAAAAAAGCACGGAAATCATGATTTCCGTGCTTTGCTTTCATCTCATAAAGCCGATGCGATAGAGAGTAATCAGACAGCCAATGCGTTATGAATGGCTTGTTTCTCATCTGCGGTCAGATCAAGACGATCAAGATTTTCATCCAGCAGAACCGGTACATCACAACCCTGTGGCAGTACTGCGAGTGCAGGTGTCTCGTTCGCCTTGGTACCGGCTGCAACGCTCAAGTAAAACGGTTCTTCTTTTTTCGAGAAGCGGCTTGCACGCTTTTTCTTCTTACCTGCTTCATTGGTGTAGCTGTAAAACACGTTGCGAATACCGTAATTCTTTTGAATACCGGTCACAGTGACGGCAACAGGCTTAAGCGGCAGCGGCTTGCGCATTTTCTTATTCAGCCCGCGTGTTCTGATCATAGCCACGAACACGGCAATTGCACCACCAATCAGCAGAACCGTGAAAACACCAAGAGTGAAAATACGATCCCAGAGCTTTTCGACGCCTAAATCCAGTGTCACCAGAGACGGATCATCACCGGAACGGACGATTTCCACATCATAACCGCCACTTTTCATGTCAAAAAACATGAAACTGACGCTCTCCTGAACAGATTTACCGGCACTGTCCTTGAAAACAATATCAGCTTTACAATCAGTCATAATCAGCTGGCGGGTTTTGCACTCGCCTTTGCGCAAACTGGCATTTTCATCCACGATCGGATTTTGGCTGATTTTATAATCGCGCAGAATGCCCGGCCCCTGATACCAGAGCAGAAAAGCGCCAAGCGCCATACAAACCACCATGGCGAAAGAAAGCACAATACCGCCCGAGAGGCCGGAATTTTTAACCTGAATTGCACGACGCGGAAACGCCTGTTCAAGAGCCTGCATAGATATTTTCCTACTGTCTGATGCGAAATAGTTTGGCCGCTATAACGAAAAACATTTCCTGAAACCATCAAAACAGCTTCACAAAACACAAGTTCGCGTAACCAAATGTGTAAACGAACCTGGTCATCTTGTTGCCGATGCAGTTCAGAAAATGATGATAAAAGCCTTACTGCCCTGCGTAAGCTGCCTTAATTTTCAAAACCTTCTGGATATCACCAAGCAACTTTAACGGCTCCTGCTCGGCAGGCGCCAAAGCAAAAGCCGGATCAAAATTCAGATGAATTTCTGCAGGGGTTTTCGGTTTCGGCAAATCTGTAATGAACCGGCTGATCGCCTGTTTATCATCATTCGCAATCATATCGGCGGATAAACCAGCCACGAAAGCCAGCGCCATAGAGCGGTATTTTTCAACCTCCGGCTCCGGATCGCGATCATACCCGATCAGCCCGACAAGGGTCATCATCACATAATTCACGAAAAACCCCTGATCGTCGAGCTTTGCTGAAATCTCGCGGAGCTTGATGTTTTCAACCGACGGGGTTGGTTCATCCAGAGCATCAAATTTGGGCAATTCAGGCAATTCGGCACTGCCGGATAACAGAACCTCGCCAATATGCTTGCCGTATAAACGGACCTCATTCACATTCAGGATTTTGCTGTCCTTATCCCAGTGATAAGCCACTTTGAGACTAAAACCATCATCTTTGAGCTTACTCAGATAACGCATTGCAGGAAGATTACTCGGCCAGAAACCGACAGATTGAATATGCACCTCGCCCCATTCCGGTAAGGTCTGTGCCTTTTCATCCAGCGCAGCACTGCTGATTTCCACTTTTTGCGCTGTCCAGCTCTGATACATGCCTGAATTGAATGTAACATTAGTCAGTGTACAGCCATCTGCACGATAGGTGATTTCTGCATCATTCAAAAGCGAAGACGGCTCGGAAAAAATCACTGCACAAGGACCTTCCGCTTTAACTTCCGCCTGTTTTACCGGCTCTGCTGAACTTTGTTCTGCAAGGGCTGTACCTGACCATAAAGGCAGCATGACACAAGCGGATAACAGCGGGCGTAAAACAGACATAAGCGGCTCCTAAAAATGCAATATCCCGCCGGTGTAACACCGGCGGGACTCAACAACAATTCCTATTAAGTCGATGAAACTTACTGTCCCAATCCAGTTGCTTCCAGATATTTCATCGATTTTTTAATATCATTATGGTCGCGCATTTCCAAAATCAGGCGCGGATTGCTGTCATATTGTTTCAGCGCTGCAAAGACGGCTTTCCAGTTGACTGTACCGTCACCGGTTGCCCAATGACGGTCTGCATAACCGTCTGCATCCTGCAAATGCACATGCTGCAAACGATTGGCTGCGGCGTGAACAAAATGGTCAACCGGTGCCGCACCGGTATTGCCATGAGCATAATGGGCATGGCCTGTATCGATAGAAACCGCCACGGCAGATGAATTGAAACTGTCAGCCAGTTTCAGGCGCTCAAACGGATTGATGTCTTCAATATTCTCGATCACAAAAGTCACGCCCATATTTTCTGCACGGCGAATAGCCGGTGCCAGAGTGAGATGGGTGTTTTCGGTGATTTCTTCACGGCCTTTAAAACCATCATCCAGATGGTTGTAAGACCATGTGGTGAACGGGCTGTGGATCACAACCTGATCGGCACCGAGAAATTCACAAACATCCAGCGCCTGATCAAGACGCTTCTGCACAACGGTGCGTACATCGGGGTCCGGCGTATCAATAGTAAAGCCCCAGAACGGGCCATGAATGCCCAGACGTCCCTGATGACCATCCAGCTGCTTCTTGATTTCTTCAGCCATCGGTTTCCAGTCGCCGATCAAAACATCAGCATTGATAAAGCTCTGGATTTCCAGATCACGCGGCTTTTCCAGATACCAGTCGCGATGAACCGGCATTTCCTCAACCAGCAGGGCAGCACCAATAATCGGCAGTTCAGACATTGTCTCGTCCTCGATAATAATCAGATAGCCACACTTATTGAAGAATGGCGCCAAAATGCGATGCACAAAACGGTTTCAGATTATGCATCAGTCAACGGCACCGCAACTCTGCCGGTCGCCGCATGGGCGCGCTCTTGCCTGTCTTATATGTCAGGCATTTTACAGTCAGGCGCGCAGAGCTTCAAAATCAAAAAATTCATAAATAATTCATGCCGTTGCAACACAGAAAATCATCGTCAAGAGAACGTCACGAAAAGATAAAATCAGATTTATACCCCTGTCATACAGAGAGCCTATTCCGCTGCCAACCCATGCTGATACCGGTTTTCTCCTCCTCTTCCGTCACCGGCCGGCATGACATTTCTGTCAACAACGGGAGACCTTTGATGGTTTCGATTAACCGGCGTAATGCACTCGGCCTGATCGGCTTCGGCGCAGCCTCTCTGACCCTGCCACGCTTTGCCATTGCGCAGAGCAATGACCGTCCTTCCATCACCATTGCGGTGCAGAAAGTATCCAATTCCAATACGCTGGATGTATTGCGCGAGCAGTCCAATGTGGGCGAACGCGTTTTCTTCTCGCAATTGTGGGAAGCGCTGATCGGTCTAGATTATATGAATAATCTCGTTCGTGCACCGGCACTGGCGACCGAGTGGAAACGCATTGACGATCAGACTGTTGAACTGAAATTGCGCCAAGGCGTAAAATTCCACAACGGCGATGAAATGACAGCCGAAGATGTGGCTTTCACTTTCAGCACGGATCGTATGTTCGGCGACACCAAGCCGAATACCGGCGAGACGCTACGCGTTCTGGAAATGAACCCGACCAACCGCGAGAGCAAAGAACTGCCGCCGGAAGTGCCGGCCACAGCGCGCCGCAATTTCCCGTCGCTGCTCGGTGTTGAAATCGTTGACAAATATACCGTCCGCTTCAAAAACGGTACGCCGGATATCACGCTGGAAGGCCGCATTTCCCGTTACGGCAGCCAGATTATGAACCGCCGCGCTTTTGAAGAAGCCAGCAGCTATCTCGATTGGGCACGTAAACCTGTAACAACCGGCCCTTATAAGATTGTTGAATTCAAGCCGGATAATTATCTGCAGCTTGAAGCCCATGATGACTATTGGGGTGGTCGCCCGCCGCTGAAAAGCATTCGCTTTGTTGAGGTGCCGGAAGTGGCCTCCCGCGTCAACGGCTTGCTTTCCGGTGAATATGATTTCGCCTGCGATATTCCGCCGGATCAGATCGAAACCATCGAGAAGAATCCGGAATTCGAAGTGCTCGGCGGCGCGGTGCTCAATCATCGTCTGACTGTGTTTGACAAGAACCATCCGCAGCTTGCCAATCCGCTGATCCGCCGCGCATTCACCCACGCGATTGACCGTCAGGCTATCGTGGACAGCCTCTGGGCAGGCCGCACAGAAATTCCGGCCGGTCTGCAATGGTCTTATTATGATGACATGTTCATCAAGGACTGGACTGTGCCGGAATATAATCCGGATCTCGCCCGTCAGCTGCTCAAAGAAGCCGGTTATAAAGGCGATCCGATCCCTTATCGCCTGCTCAACAATTACTACACCAACCAGACCGCTACCGGTCAGATTCTTGTGGAGATGTGGCAGCAGGCCGGTCTCAATGTTGAGATCGAGATGAAGGAAAACTGGCAACAGGTTCTGGAACAGACCCCGACCCGCGCTGTGCGTGACTGGTCGAACTCTGCTCCGTTCAATGATCCGGTTTCCTCCATAGTCAGCCAGCATGGCCCGAACGGCCAGCAGCAGCAGGTCGGCGAATGGACCAATAAGGAAATGAACGAATTGTCTGGTTTCCTTGAAACCAGCATGGATCAGGGCAAGCGCCGTGAAGCCTTCAAGCGGATGCTGGAAATCTGTGAGCGTGAAGATCCGGCCTATACGCTGCTGCATCAGAACGCGACCTTCACCGCCAAACGTAAATCCGTGAAATGGAAAGCCGCACCGGCCTTCGCCATGGAATTCCGTAGCAACAACTGGGGCTAAGCCCTGTGAGCCATGCGGGTGTCACCATCCGCATGGCTTTTTGTTTCATTCTCTGCTTCGGCATCTGATGCCGTTATTTATGACAGGAGCGCGTCGATGGCTTTGGTCGAGATCGCCGATCTGAAAGTGGCTTTTGACGGCGTGCAGGTTTTGCACGGTATCAATCTGAAAATCGAAAAAGGCGAAGCCGTCGGGCTGGTCGGGGAATCCGGTTGCGGCAAATCTGTGACATGGCTGGCAGCACTCGGACTATTGCCGAAGAAAGCCACAGTCTCCGGCTCTGTCATGATCGATGGTGCCAATCTGGTTGGTGCGCCACGGCGTAAACTGGAATCCGTGCGCGGATCACGCATTGCCATGATTTTTCAGGACCCGTCCTCTTCGCTCAATCCGGTGATCCGTGTCGGTAAGCAGATCGAAGAAGCAGTGAAACTGCATCGCGGCATTTCCGGTGCGGCTGCACGCAAAGAAGCGCTGCGCCTGCTGGAACTGGTCGGCATTCCGGATGCTGCCCGTCGCCTTGATAATTTCCCCCATGAGTTTTCCGGCGGTCAAAATCAGCGCCTGATGATTGCCATGGCGCTTGCGGGTGAGCCGGATTTGCTAATTGCCGATGAGCCGACAACGGCGCTGGACGCCACTATACAGGCGCAGGTGCTCGACCTGCTTGCCCGTATCCGTCAGGAAACCGGTATGGCAATTGTATTTATCAGCCATGATCTGGGTGCCGTGTCGCAAATCTGCGAACGTGTCTGCGTGATGTATGCCGGACGCATGATCGAGAAAAGCTCGACAGAAGCCCTGTTCGCGCAGCCGCGTCATCCCTATACACGCGGGCTTTTTGATGCGATCCCGCGCATTGACGGTGGGCGCGAGCGTCTTATCCCCATTGAAGGCACAGTGCCGGAACCGGGAAAACTGCCGAAAGGTTGTGCCTTTTCTCCGCGCTGCAACCGTGCGGAAAATCGTTGCAAAAGTGATCTGCCACCTTTGACCGGCAATCAGGATGATCGTTATGTCGCCTGTTTCCGTCCTGTCGAAATACGCGACACTGTTATTCCTGCGGCACCGGTTGTGCCTGCTGTGTTTACAACTCCGGCTCCGGCAGCTCAGCAGCAGGTGCTGTCATGAACAAGCCGCTGCTCGAAGCTAAAAATCTAAGCAAAATCTATACGTCAAAACGCGGGTTGTTTGCCAAGCCGACAGAGGTCAAAGCCGTTGATGCGGTGAGCCTGTCCATACAAAAAGGCAAAACGCTGGGTATTGTCGGCGAAAGCGGTTCCGGCAAATCCACCACCGGTCGCCTGTTACTCGGGCTGGAGCGCCCGAGTACCGGTGATGTGCGTTTTGACGATGAGGTTCTGCCACCTGCTCGTACCAATGAATGGCGGGCTTTGCGCAAACGCATGCAGCTGGTTTATCAGGATCCGCTAGCCGCTCTCGACCGCCGCCTGACCATCGCCACACAGATTGAAGAACCGCTGCTGATCCATGGCATCGGCGACAAAGAAAGCCGTGCGGCACGGGTTAAAGAGCTGATGCAATCGGTCGGCCTAATGCCGCATCATGCAGCGCGCTTTCCTCATGAGCTTTCCGGCGGGCAGCGCCAGCGCGTGGTGATTGCACGTGCCATTGCCTGCAATCCTGAATTGCTGGTTTGCGATGAAGCCGTGTCTGCATTGGATGTTTCCATTCAGGCGCAGGTAGTCAATCTGCTGCGCGACCTGCAGGAGAAAAACGGCATTGCCATGGTGTTTATCAGCCATGATCTGAAAGTGGTACGCAATATCAGTGACCGCGTGGCCGTGATGTATCTGGGGCGGATTGTTGAGGAAGCCCCGTCCGATGTGATTTTTCAGGCACCCCAGCATCCTTATACGCAGGCACTGGTTTCCAGTATTCCGGTGCCCGGCACGCTCTTGAGTAATCGTATTATCCTGCAGGGCGAACCGCCAAATCCGGCAGCCAGACCGAGCGGCTGTGCCTTTCACCCACGTTGCCGTTTCGCCTCGGAGCGTTGCCGCACCGATGTGCCGGAAACCCTGCACACCGGCAAAGAGCATAGTGTTGCCTGTCATCTCTATGACAAGGGGCAAACAAGCCATCTCTATGACGGCACATCGCAACCTGTAGCATTAGCCGGATAACAGGACAGACTGATGATTTCCTTTTTCCTCACCCGTCTGTTGCGGGCTTTTATTACAGTCATGCTGGTTGTGACCTTTGCCTTTATCGTGCTGCGCATGTCCGGCGATCCGGCACAGATCATTCTCGGCCCCGATGCACCGCCGCAGGCGATTGAAGCCTTCCGCAAGGCATGGGGGCTGGATCAGCCAATCCTCGTGCAATATTTCAGCTATTTCGGGGCGATTTTTCAGGGCGATCTCGGTGTCTCTATGCGCGACGGCCAGAAAGCGATTGATCTGGTTGCCGAGCGTATTCCGGCCACGCTGATGCTGACTATTCCGACCTTGCTGCTTAATCTGGCAATCGGTATTCCTGCCGGTGTTTATGCGGCACTCCATCGTGACAGCATTATCGACCGGCTGGTGATGATGACCGCCATTATCGGTTTTACCCTGCCTAATTTCGTGCTGGGTCTGGTGCTGGTGCTGATCTTCTCCGTGACACTGAAATGGCTGCCATCGGGCGGTAGTGATACATGGATGCATGCCATTCTGCCGGTGCTGACAATGAGTATTGCCGGTGCAGCCATTCTCGCCCGTTTTGCCCGCAGTGCGATGATCGAAATTCTCGGCCAACCTTATATCCGCACCGCCAGTGCCAAGGGTGTACGCTGGGGCGATGTAATCCGCAATCATGCATTACCCAATGCAGCTATCCCGATTGTGACACTTGTCGGCTTTATGGTCGGCTCACTGGTGGCTGGTGCAGTGGTGATTGAATCCCTGTTCTCATGGCCGGGTGTCGGGCGACTATTGGTGGTTGCGGTTTCCAACCGTGATCTCGCGGTGGTGCAATGCATTCTGCTGCTGATTGCCTCCACCATGGTGCTGTCCAATCTTATTGTTGACCTGCTCTATGGTTTTCTCGATCCGCGCCTGCGCGATAATCAGGCCAAAGCGTAAAGGAACCGGCTGATGTCTGAACTCTCAATCAGTGACAGCGCCGTTGTGCCTGCGGTAAATGCTCAGAAGCGCAAAAAGAAACGTATCCCCCTGTTGGTGATGCTGTCACTTGTCTGGTTTGCCGCGATGATTATCGTTGCCATTGCTGCTGACTGGATCCGCCCATATAGTATTACCGCGATGGATCTTAAAAGCCGCCTTGTGATGCCCGGCCATCCGTTGCATTGGCTCGGTACGGATGAGGTCGGGCGCGATGTATTATCCCGCCTGATTGAATCGATCCGTGTGTCTCTGCTGATCGCCTTTGGTGCCACAATCATCTCCACCCTGCTCGGCACCACAGTCGGCTTTCTGGCCGCAAATTTCCGCAAGACCGTAGAACAAATCGTGCTGATACTGGCCGATTTTCAGGCAGCATTACCATTCCTGATCCTCGCTCTGTCCGTACTGGCCTTCTTCGGCAATTCCATGGTGCTGCTGGTTTGCCTTATGGGGCTTTACGGCTGGGAACGTTATGCACGTATCGCCCGTGGTCTCGCGATTTCCGCCAGTTCGCAGGGCTATGCCGCCGCAGTGACCCAGCTTGGCGCCAAGCAAGCATGGGTCTATCTGCGCCATATTCTGCCGAATATTGCCTCGACCCTGATCGTCTCCATGACCCTGACTTTCCCTGAGATTATTCTGCTGGAAAGCAGCTTGTCCTTCTTAGGTCTCGGCGTGCAGCCACCAAAATCCAGCCTCGGTAATATGGTCGGTTACGGGCGTGAATATCTGACCACCGCGCCATGGATCATGCTGGCACCGGCCTTTGTGATCATGTTCACCACGCTGTCGATTTCCATCCTTGGTGACTGGCTGCGCGACAAACTTGATCCGACCATTCGTTAAAAGGAATCTCTGTAATGACACGTATTATCGGCCATCGCGGCGCGCGCAATCTCTGGCCTGAAAACTCCCTCTCCGGTTTTCGCAAAACCGCTGATCTCAATATTGCTGGTGTGGAATTTGATCTGCATCTGACCAATGCCGGTGAAGTGGTTGTGCTGCATGACCCGACTTTGGAGCGCACCACCAACGGTATCGGCGATGTCGCGGAGCTTTCCAAATATGCGCGTGTGAATACGTATTTGCGCGAAAGCATGGATGAGCATATTCCGCTGTTTGAAGAGGTATTGGAAATCTTCAAACCGACCGGCATGGAATTGCATGTGGAACTGAAAAACCGCGCCAATGGTGATCTCTATGACGGCCTCACCGATGCCGTTGTACAGATCATCCGCGCACAGGGTATGGAAGACCAGTGTATTCTTACCGGCTTTACCCGTCAGGTATTGGAGCAAGTGAAAGATATTGCACCGGAAATGCGCCGTCTTGCCTCGCTTAATGTTTTTAGTGCCACTATACTCGGCGGCTTGCAGGAAGCGCTCGACTATTTCGACACCCATGCCGATATTCTCGCAGTAGAAAAAGCTCTGCTCTCCCATAGCTGGGACGAAATTATCGACCGGATTGCACCGGAACGTCTGGGGGTTTGGGTGCCGAATACCGAACCGGAACTGGCCTACTGGAAAAATACACCGATCCGTCAGATCACCACAGACCGGCCTGATCTCGCCTGACCGCAGAATGATTTCCCGTTTATTTACCGTATAAACGGGAAATTATATACAATATTGTCGACAATTTATAAATTTCAGTGATAATCCCGTTAAGCCCTCTTGCAGAATTGCCGAAAACCGGCCTGACTGTTGCAGAGGAAAACGGAAACGGGAGATATTATGACTGACCGCACTTATTACGCGCCAACCGGCGGCGCACCCAAGCAGACACAATTGCTGAGCGACCGTGCCGTATTCACCGAAGCCTATGCGGTTATCCCTAAAGGTGTGATGATGGATATTGTCACGTCCTGTCTGCCATTCTGGGATAAGACACGGGTCTGGATTTTGTCGCGCCCGTTATCCGGCTTTGCCGAGAGCTTTGCGCAATATATCGTCGAACTGGAATCACAGGGCGGCAGCGACAAGCCTGAACCTGATCCGGATGCCGAAGCCGGTATTTTCGTGGTCGAAGGCAATATCGTCATTACGCTTGACGGCAAAGACCATGCCATGCGCGCAGGAAGTTATGCGTTTCTGCCACCGAAAAGCCTCTGGACTGTGCGCAATAAAAGCGATGTCCCTGCCCGTTTCCACTGGATTCGCAAGAGTTTTGAATATGTGAATGGTCTGGATGTACCGGAAGCCTTCTTCAAGCATGAATCCGAAGTCGAACCGGTTGCCATGCCGGACACTGACGGCAAATGGGCAACCACCCGCTTTGTTGACCCAAGCGATCTGCGTCACGATATGCATATCAATATCGTCACTTTTGAACCGGGTGCCATTATTCCTTTTGCCGAGACCCATGTGATGGAGCATGGTCTTTATGTGCTTGAAGGTAAAGCGGTTTACCGTCTCAATCAGGACTGGGTTGAGGTCGAGGCCGGTGACTATATGTGGCTGCGCGCTTTCTGTCCGCAAGCCTGCTATGCCGGTGGTCCGGGCAAGTTCCGCTACCTGCTCTACAAAGACGTCAACCGTCATGTAAAACTCAAAATCTGACCAGCTAAACAATCATTTTTCACACGACAGCCGCCGGTTTTACACAGACCGTGCGGCTGTATTTTTTGACAGCGCCGGATTTAATTGGCAAAAGCACCACTCTTCAGTCCTTGCTAAAGAACCAGAGCGGTTTACATTCATGTTGAATGCAATGCTCTCAGCAATGAATCTGAATATAAGCAAAAACGATTTATTAAGTCATATTTACCGCAAAACGACATCGTCACCTCAACGGAGGTGTGACCGGAGCGTATCATACAAATGACGACAATTATTGCCTTTATAAACACGATCCTCTGGGACTATGTCCTGATTTACGGGTTACTTGCTGTCGGGATTTACTTCTCGGTCAGGCTTAAATTCATTCAGCTTCTGCATTTTCCTGAGTTTTTCCGCTCGGTCATGCGCGCTCCAAAGCGTGACGACAGCGGGATTACCCCGTTTCAGGCATTGTGTACCAGCCTTGCTTCCCGTGTCGGTACCGGCAATATTGCCGGCGTAGCGGTTGCCCTTTATCTCGGGGGTGCCGGTGCGATTTTCTGGATGTGGATTGTCGCTTTCGTCGGCATGGCAACAGCCTATTCTGAAAGCACTCTGGCACAGCTTTATAAAATCCGTGATGCGAATGGCCAGTTCCGTGGCGGCCCGGCCTATTATATTTCCAAAGGTCTGAAAGCCCCGTGGATCGCTGTCATCTTTTCGGTCTGTCTGATCCTCGCCTTTGGTCTGGTGTTTAATGCTGTGCAGGCTAATGCCATTGCCGATGCCATGAACGGCTCCTTCGGCTTCTCCAAAATAGTGGTCGGCATTGTGATCGCGGCACTTGCCGGTATCGTCATCTTTGGCGGTATCCGCCAGATCGCTCGTGTGGCCGAACTGGTTGTACCGTTTATGGCAGCCATTTATCTCGGCGTTGCGCTCTACGTACTAATCGCCAATATTACCGAAGTTCCGGCTTTACTTGCGCTGATTGTCAAAAGTGCCTTTGGTGTGGAAGCCGCGGCAGGCGGTATCGCCGGTGCGCTGATGAATGGCGTGAAACGCGGGCTGTTCTCCAATGAAGCCGGTATGGGCTCTGCACCGAATATCGCGGCATCTGCTACGCCCAACCCGCACCACCCGTCCGCACAGGGTTTTGTGCAGGCACTCGGCGTGTTCATTGATACAATTCTGATTTGTACTGCAACAGCGATCATGATCCTGCTGTCGCACAAACTGGCACCAAATTCCGGTCTCACCGGCACGCTTCTGACACAGGAAGCCATGACTGTGCATATCGGCTGGTTCGGCAGCTATTTCATCAGTATTGCAATCTTCTTCTTCGCCTTCACCTCGATCATCGGTAATTATGCCTATGCGGAAAATGCCATGATTTATCTCGGTGCCGGTAAACGTCTGTGGATCTCATTGCTGCGCTGCGGCACATTGCTGATGGTTGTCTGGGGTGCTTACGAAAGCATTCTCACCGTCTTCAATGCAGCTGATGCGGCCATGGGCCTGATGGCAACCATCAACCTGATTGCCATTGCACTGCTTTCCGGCACGGTTGTGAAAGTGACCAAAGATTATTTCGATCAGCAGAAGCGCGGCACACCACATTTCACGCTCAAGGACTATCCTGAGCTGAAAGGCAAAGTCGACGGCGAAATCTGGAAATAACCGCCAATCAAAAAAACGGGCCGCTTCAGAACTGAAGCGGCCTGTTTTATTTAGTCTGATAGTTTTTAAGCAGCCTGTTCTTTTTCAGCGCGTTTTTTGGCGAACAATCCCAGACGCTGCTGCAATTTCTCCGCACCGGAAGCGAAATGCGCTGCATGTTTGAAGACAGGCACCTGCGCTTCAAAATGGCAGGCGACCTGCTGGCCGGTTCCTAAATCCTTCAATTCAGGCACCTGCTGTTTGCACAAATCCTGCGCCAGCGGACAACGGGTGTGAAAACGGCAACCGGACGGCGGATTGAGCGGGCTCGGCACATCGCCGCCCAGTACGTTCCACGAGCCACGCGAAGCCGGATCAGGCTGTGGCGCGGCAGACAACAAAGCCTGCGTATAAGGATGGCGCGGATTATTATATAGCTGATGCTTGTCGGCAATCTCCACCACCTGTCCGAGATACATCACTGCCACACGGTCAGCCATATGTTTGACCACCGGCAGCCCGTGCGAGATAAACAGGTAGGACAGCCCCATTTCTTTCTGCAAATCTTTGAGCAGATTGACCACCTGCGCCTGAATGGACACATCGAGCGCCGAGACCGGCTCATCACAGACGATCAGTTTCGGCGACAGTGAAAGCGCACGGGCAATACCGATACGCTGACGCTGCCCGCCGGAAAACTCGTGCGGGTAGCGTGCAGCATGATACGGTGCCAGATCGACACGGCGCAGCAGTTCAATCACCCGCTCACGGCGCGAAGCATCGGTGCCGACCCCGTGTACCAGCATCGGCTCGGCAATCAGTTCACCCACAGTCATACGCGGATTGAGGCTGGCATAAGGGTCCTGAAACACCACCTGCATTTTGCGGCGCAGATCACGCAGCTTGGTGCCGCTGGCATTGGTGACATCTTCACCCTCGAACAGCACCCGACCGGCGGTCGGCTCCAGTAATCGCAGCGCCAGACGGGCAGTGGTGGATTTTCCGCAACCGCTTTCGCCCACAATTGCCAGTGTCTCACCCGGCATCAGCTTGAAAGAAACTTCGTCCACAGCACGAACTGTGCCGACCACTTTTTGCCGGATCAGACCTTTTTTAACAGGGAAATGTTTGGAAATACCCTGCAACTCCAGAAGGGGTTGTGTCATACGAAATCCTCCACCGGTGCTTTATGGCAGGCAACAAGATGATTGCTTTGGAGCTCATGCAGAGCAGGCAGGCTCACGGTGCATTCCTCATCAGAAAACGGACAGCGCGGATTGAACCGGCAGCCGGATGGCAGACGAAACGGTGGCGGCACAACACCGTTGATTGCCACCAACCGGTCAACATCCTCATCCATACGCGGCATCGAGCCCATCAGACCAATGGTATAGGGATGCTGCGGGTCTTTGAAAATTGCATTGACGGAAGCGCGCTCCGCCACTTTACCGGCATACATCACCGCCACATCATCGGCGACCTGCGCCACCACACCCAGATCATGGGTAATCAGAATGATGGCCATGTTGGTTTCCTGCTGCAACTCACGCAGCAGGTTAAGAATTTGCGCCTGAATAGTCACATCGAGCGCAGTTGTCGGCTCATCAGCAATCAGCAAAACCGGCTTGCAGACCAGCGCCATTGCAATCATCACACGCTGGCGCATACCACCGGACAGCTGATGCGGATATTCATCAAAACGGCGTTCCGGTGCAGGGATACGCACTTTGCGCAGCGCTTCAATCGCTTCCTCACGCATTTCCTTATACGGTTTTTTATGATGCGCTTGCAGCGCTTCAACCAGCTGATAGCCGATTGTATGCACCGGATTGAGCGAAGTCATCGGCTCCTGAAAGATCATCGCAATGCGATTGCCACGCAGCTTGCGCATCTCATCGGGCGACAGTTTCAGCAGATCCTGCCCTTCGAAAATCACCTCACCGCCGGCATTCTTACCCGGTGGCGGCACCAGTCCCATAACAGACAGCGACAGCATGGATTTTCCGCAGCCGCTCTCCCCCACAATACCCAGTGTCTTGCCGCGCTCAACCTTCAGAGAAATACCATCCACCGCACGGATAACACCGTTCGGGGTTTTAAACTCCGTGACGAGATTGCGGATTTCGAGAACCGGTTCTGTCATATAGTCTTCTCCAAGCCGGTCATATTTTCATATGACCGGAATATTGCTTTGGCTTGCTCACGCGAGGCCAGATTTTTGGTTGGCTTGCTCACGCAAGGCCGGAAAATGAATGCGGAGCGTAAGCAGTCACAGGGCGTTTCGCCCAGTCTTCCTGCGGTGCCCGTTGAACTGTACGTTGCTGTGCGGCGTGAAGGTCTTCGGCGGCTTGCTCAAAATCGATCGTCAAGCATTGGCCCTTCTCGACCACCTTCTCACCGCCGACATAGACCGTATCCACGGCACGCTCGGCTGCCGCATAGATCATGCTGCGGATCGGGTCATAGCCCGGGCGCATCATCGGATGCGCGAGATTAACCAGCACCAGATCGGCGTTACAGCCAGTTTCCAGACGCCCAATATCATCACGTCCGAGCAGATCGGCACCACCCACAGTCGCTGCGGTGAAAATCTCGCCGGAAGTAACGGTACGCGGGTTTTCAGCCATCATCCGCGCCACGTAGCCGACATGGCGCATCTCTTCGAGCATATTATGCGGATAGGTATCGGTGCCGATACCAAGGCGCACACCGGCGCGCAGGTAACGACCAAAATCACGCATGGCTATACCACGGCGCATAAACACGGTCGGGCAATGGGCAACCGCTGTGCGGGTTTCCACCAGCAGATCAAGATCGCGGCGCGTATGCCAGCTGTTGCGCGGATAATCATCGAGGAAAATCCCATGGCTGACAATGCTGGTCTCGCCCAAAACATCAAGCTGCTCCAGCCATTGCACCGGCGAAACACCGTGACGACGGGTGATTTCATGAAACTCTACGGTCGATTGTGCGGCATGAATCTGCCACGGAATTTTGCGGCGCTGCGCTTCCGCATAACTCTCTTTGATCAGGCCTTCGCTGCAGGTGTCTATCTGCGCCGGACACAACATCGAGAACAGACGACCGGACGGATGTGCTTCAGCAGCATCCACCATTTCCAATGCCTGTGCCATGGCTTTTTCGCCAACGGCTTCATCCCATTCATATTCCACCACATGGCCGTTTTTGGTGTACCAGCGCGCCGTGCGGAACATTGGTGTAATGCAAACACGCAGACCGCTCTGCCCTGCCAGATCAATCCATGACGGATGGGCAACGGAGAGATCAGCCAGTGTTGTAACGCCGGATTTCAGCAGTTCCGCATAGGCGACTTTCCACGCGGCCTCTGCGCCCTCCGCATCCGGACGGATAATCGGCATAAATTCATAAAGCGCGGAATTATACAGGCCCGGCGAACCGAGTTCATCGAGAATGCTCTTATTCAGCGGTTCGCTTGCGGGGTGAGAATGGATATTGACCAGCCCTGGCATGACCATAAAGCCACGACCATCTTGTTCTGCATCAACAGCACCGGCATAGCCTGTACCAACATAAGTCAGCTTACCGTTTTCAAAAGCAACATCGGCATTTTTTACATAAATATGGCTTTGGCTGTCCTTATCCCATGCAACGACAATATCCGCGTTTCTGATGACTGTTACACTCACCGCATCACTCCCCTGCGCCTGAAATCCCGATTTGAGACTGCAGCACTGCCTCCTCGCAGTGCCGCAATCTGTGTTTTTAGCGTTTCAGAGAAATATCCAGACCTTTATAAATACCGGCACCATAGATACCGTGCGCCTTGGCACCTTCCACACGATCACCGGAAATCAGCCACATCGGCTCGGACGACAATGTGACCCAGACATTGGCCTCGGTCAGGTTGCGCTGCAGAGTTGCCAGCGCTTCGTGACGCTCTTCCTTGCTGGTAGTGGTTGCCGCCTTACGGATCAGCTCATCCGTTGCCGGATCTTTCCAGTTCATGCGGTTTGGTGTCGGTGCCTGACGGCTCGGGAAATACAGACCGATCGCTTCAAGAGCGGTCAGCGCCGGATAGTTCATATAGAACGCATCAAATTCCTGCGTTGCCATCTTGCCCCAGCCGACAGTCGCATCCCAGAGCTGGATTTTCATGTCGATACCGACTTTGCGCAGATCAGCCTGCATGGCCTCACTCACAGTCGGATTGGTCGCATTGCGCAAACCATAGACAAGGAAGGTGGCTTTCTGGCCGTCTTTTTCACGGATACCGTCGCCGCCCATTTTCCAGCCGGCCTCTTCCAGCATTTTATTGGCGCCGTCCTGATCAAAGGCAGGCGTCAGCTTGGCGGATTCCGGATCGAAATCAATGATCGCCGGATTAACGAGCGACTTCATTTCCTTGCCATGGCCGAAATAAACAGCCTGTGTAATCGCGGCTTTGTTGGTCGCCATATTCACGGCTTTACGGATCACCGGATCGGACACCACAGGCTTGTCGATCTTGAAGCCCATGAACATGTCATAGATATAGTTTTCCTGCTTGGAAACACTGATACCCGGCATGCTTTCCATTGTAGTCAGCGCAATCGGCGGCATGTAATAAGTCATATCCGCCTGACGTGCCTGAATAGCTGCCATCAGTGTGTTGGCCTCAGGAATAATACGCCAGACAATTTCGTCGATCTGCGGGCTTGGATTTGTATAGAAGGACGGCCCCCATGTATAATGCGGGTTCTTCTTGAGCTTCAGTTCCTGACGTGGTTGCCAGCTGACCCAGCAATAAGGGCCGGTGCCGTTGAAGCCCTGCACACCGAAATTTTCACCAAGCTTTTCAACAGTCGCTTTGTCCACAACGGATGAGAACGGCATGGTCAGCTGCGGCAGAAGATCGGAATAAGGCTCTTCCAGCTGATAGATAACGGTGTAATCATCCTGAGCGGTTACACTCTTCACCTTACCGCCACGGAAAGCGGTTGGTGAGCGCTTTTCAGGATTTTGCCAGCGCTCAATCGTATAGACCACGTCAGAAGCCGTCATCGGACGACCATCGCAGAACTTGACGTCTTTGCGCAGGTTAAATGTATAGGTTGTACCATCGTCAGACACGGTCCAGCTATCAGCCAGACCCGGCTTAATAGTTTTCATATCGAAATCAAGCGATACCAGCGTATCACCCAGCATCGACATGACTTCGACCATCGCCGTTGCGGTCGAACGGATCGGATCGTAATTATCCGCATCGATCACACGCAGGATCGACAAAGGCGCTTTGGTCTGAGCATAAGCTGCGCCGGTCATCACGGCTGCCGCTGCCACACCCGCAGTCAAAACGGAAGTAAGGTATTTTTTCATTTTAGTCCTCCTGAAGAGGCGTCCACTGTTCTGTGCAGTGGTCCGCCGCCAAAATGATTTATTTACGCAGTTTCGGATCAAGCGCGTCACGTAAGGAGTCCCCCAACACGTTAAACGCCAGAACGATAATGAAGATCATCAGACTTGGCAGAACCGAGACATGCGGAGCGAAGAACAGGAAGTTACGTCCTTCCGATGCCATAGCACCGAGTTCTGCTGTCGGCGGCTGTGCACCAAGACCGATAAATGAAAGTGCTGCGCCCAGCAGGATCACCTGTCCGAAACGCAAGGTTACGAACACGAAGATCGATGACAGGCAGTTCGGCAGCACATATTTGAAAATGATGCGGCTGTCGGACATACCGAGCGAATGCGCACTTTCAATATAATCCTGCTGCAACACCACAATTGCACCGCCGCGCACCACGCGCGCCATCAAGGGCACAGTCGCAATCGACAGCGCGATGATAACGGCAGTGAGCCCCGGGCCAAAGATGGCTGCAATTGCCAGACCAAACAGAATGGCCGGAAAGGACAGCAACACATCCATGAAGCGCATCAGTAAACCGCTCCATCGGGTGTAATAAGCGGCAACGAAACCGATAATCCCGCCAACAACACAACCGAAGAACACCGACACAAAACCCATGAAGAGCGTGGTGCGGATGCCATAGAGCAGACGCGTAATCATATCGCGTCCCTGCCCGTCAGTACCGAGCAGATAGCCCGCTTCACCGACCGGTTTCAGCATCATGCCAAGATTACCGCCATAGGGATCTTCCGGTGCCAGCCACGGGGCAAACAACCCGCAAAACAGGGTCAGCACCACAAGGGTCAAAGCGATCACCGAGCCGGTATCGGACAGCAGCATGCGTAATACGCTGACACGCTTGAAAGCAATTTCCTGTTCCGCCGGTACAGCAGCCTGATCTGGCGTTGTTTTTGCAACACTGGTCATCATGCACCTCTCACGCGCGGATCAAGCACCGCATAGAGAATATCAACACCGAGATTGACAAGAATAAAGCCGAGCGACATCACGATAATCGTGCCCTGCGCCATTGGCAGATCGCTGGACAAAATAGCGCCAACAGCCAGACGGCCAATGCCAGGCCACGAGAACACGGTCTCTACAACCACAGCACCACCAAGCAGAAAGCCGATCTGCAAACCGATCAGCGTGACAACCGGCACCAACGCATTGCGCAACGCATGACGGGTCACAACCAGACGTTCTTTCAGACCTTTGGCACGCGCAGTGCGGATATGATCTGCACCAAGCACATCCAGCACGGATGTACGGGTCATACGCGCTACAGGGCCGACAAACACACCACCCAGCGTAATTGCAGGCAGAATGATGCTGGTGAAACCTTCCCATGTCCACAAGGGTCCGAGGCGACCGGTAAACGGCAGGATCGGATATTTAAAGCCGAACAGCCAGACCAAGACCAGACCTAGAAAGAACACAGGGATCGATACACCGGCAACCGACACAGCCATGATCGAGCGATCCAGCAGCGAGCCGCGGTAATAAGCACCGACAGTACCGAGCAGAATACCCAGCGGAATTGCCCAGATCAGGGATGCAACCATCAGCTCCAGTGTCGGGCCGATTGTGGCCCCCAGTTCCTGAGAAACCGGCACATTGTTGATGATGGAAACGCCAAGATCGCCCTGCATCAGACGGCCTACATAATAGAAAAACTGCTTCCACAACGGCTGGTCAAGGCCGAGATCGCGACGGATGGCTTCAACCAGTTCCTGTGTTGCGGTTGGTCCTGCGCGCACCTGCGCTGGGTCAGTCGGCACCACCTGCATCAGCAAAAAGCCGAGCAGCAGCACACCGAACATGACCGGCAATGCAAGAAGCAGACGTTGTAACGTGTGCCGAAGCATGAACTTGCCTTTCTCTAGAGCGTCGTGCGCCCTCTTGGGCGCACAAAGATCGCTCTAATACTTTATATTTACAGCATAATTTTACCTTGAACTGATTCAAGTTTAAGGAATTATGCTGTAGCTGCCTGCCTGAGACGCTTTCAGCACCTCAGACCAGATCAGTTATACCTGCCGCTCGAAAACGACTTTACCGTCAAGCACGGTCATATCGCAGACCACATCAGTGCGGATTTCTTCCTCATCACAAATGAAGATATCTTTCGACAACACAGCAATATCCGCAGCCATACCGGCGACCAGGCGTCCGGTTTCCTGTTCTGCAAACTGCGTATAGGCACCGAAATGCGTGTAAGCGTGGATCGCTTCTTCCCGTGTCAGACGCTGATCACCACCAATCACAGAGCCGATCTTGGTCTTGCGGGTAATGAGCGTGTAGATATTCTGGAACGGATTGGTGGAGGTGACCGGCGCATCGGAAGACGCTGCCGGATGCAAACCGGCATCCATCCATTTACGCATCGGATAGGATTCATGGGCACGCTTTTTGCCCAGATTGGCGACATAAAGATCGCCGAACTCATAGATGAACATTGGCTGCGGCACCGGATCAATACCGGCTTTGGCCATACGCTCGATTTGGCCGTCACTCAAAAAGCCGCAATGTTCAATGCGGTGACGGCGGTTTTTAATCGGCTGCTCTGCACTATCCGCATTTTCAATACCGGACAGCACCTGCTCAATCGCGGCATCACCAATCGCATGAATAGCTAATTGATAGCCCAGTTCATGATAATGTTTGAGGGATTTGTGCATCTCCTCATCCGAATAGCAGAAAATGCCGAAATTATTAGGATCGCCCGCTACATAAGGCTCGCTCATCGCAGCCGTCAGGCCACCGGCACTACCATCCGAGAAGATTTTCATCGCGCCGTAGCGTAAGTTTCCTGTCTGACGTTTAGCGCGGAAACCCTGTGCATGAGCCTGATCGCCGATACCGTCATGATTGCCATAGATGCAAACCCATGTGCGGATCGGCAGATCACCGCTTGCTGCCAGTTCTTCATAGGCATGAAGTTCTTCCATGCCGTAGCCCATACCCACAGCAGCATCCATCACGCTCGTGAAGCCCTGCGAAAGCATGAATTCCGCAGCACGGGTAATCGCGCCCTTCAGCTCCTCACGGCTCAGCGGCGGAATTTTATCCGTGATCACGCGCATACCGGATTCTGCAAGCAGGCCGGATAATTTGCCATTGCGCTTTTCAATCAGGCCACCGGACGGGCTGGGCGTATCATGATGAATACCGGCGAGACGCATGGCTGCGCTATTGGCAATACCGACATGGCCACAGGTACGGGTGATATAAACCGGATGATCCGGTGCAATCGCATCCAGTTCTTCGATGGTCGGATGACGCTGCTCTGTCAGTTCATAATGATCATAGCCGCCGCCGCAAACCCACTCGCCCGCAGGTTTCTGCGCCACAACATCAGTGATACGTTTGAAAATTTCACCGAGACTGCGCACACCGGATTCAGGTCGCAGATTAATCTCATTCATCGCAACGCCGAGCATCAGAAGATGCATATGGGCATCATTCAGCCCCGGAACGGCAACCCGCCCGTGCAGATCAATATGCCGTGTTGTGTCACCGGCCAGCGCCTTGATTTCTGCGGCTGTACCGGTGGCCAGAACCTTACCTTCAGCAATTGCAAGCGCCTCAACAAAGCCCTCATTCAGGCCGCAAAAAATCCGCCCGCCCGACAGGACGAGATCTGCATATTTCATATTCTGTCAATCTCCCAGCGTCCTGCCCCTTGCAAAGACAAGACATAATTCAGCGTTCCCTGCCGATAATTATTCTCGGAAAGGCTAGTGATAGAGCTGAGGAAAAGCCTCACTTACATGAAATCCGGCATACGAGATCCGGTGGCTTTCTATTCCCCTGTACTGTTCGTTAAGCGCCAGTCTAATTGACCGGCTGCTCCGTCAGCATTTCTTCTTATTTGTTACATCATGCTTGCAAAAAACTGGTATCAAAGCAAGAGCCCGCAACACAAATGTTGACAATTTCTCAGACGAAAATTGCATAGAGTCAGAGCATTTATGCATAATACATATATGGAAAAGTATGCACGCCAGCACCTAAAAATCCGATTTTTGACGCCCTGCATCAGCCTGCGCTGCATATCTCAAAGGTGAGAATCATTCCAAAGTAATGACGTAAGTTTGCCCGCTCCGAAGAGGATTTACTCCCGAAACTGCACCGCCTCCGGCGCGATCAAGCCCCCTCAGCGACAATCAGCCCCACCCCTTCAGCCTCCTGTCCAAAGCCTGATGACAGGACTATTTATGCAGTAAAAACAATCGGCTCAGCCTCAGAAATTCTTTTATTTAAAGGCAGAGATTTTTATACAAAATTTTCAGAAATTACTGAAATTTCTGCATGATGGCATTTTCAAAAAACCATTAAATCATTGATTTACATTAAGATAATTACTGTTCTGAATATTAGAATTAAATATCTTTTGAATTAACAAAATCAACACTTGCAGAGTGTTTTACCGCAGCCTTGCCCCTTCAACAAAAGTGCAAAATCAGAGCTGGTTTTACGCCCCGCAGCACAGGGCTCTGTTTGATTTAAATCAATGACTATTTTCTGCCGTTTCATATAATGGATCCATATTGCTCGTATTGCGGCATTCCCGCAATGACCGGGCAAAACTTGTTGCGCGCGCGAGGGGAATCTTCATGAATTACGCTGCGGGAATTGTAATCTCGGGGGTGGGTGCTTTTCTGGCACTCTTAGCCGCGGGCTTTACACATGATCCATTATTCAGAAGCCATATGTGGGTTCTGTTCTTTACACTCGTTGTTTTCACAGTTCTGCTGCTGCGCAATGCAGATTACAGCCTGAAACCTGTGAAAGAAGACAACTCCGTTTATATGGATGGCCCGATCCGCTATGGTATCATTGCCACGGTATTCTGGGGTGTTGTCGGTTTCCTCGTCGGCGTTTTCATCGCTGCGCAGCTCGCTTTCCCTGATTTGAACCTCGGACCATGGCTAAATTTTGGCCGTGTCCGTCCGTTGCACACATCAGCTGTTATTTTTGCTTTCTGCGGTAACGCCCTGATCGCCACATCTTTCTATGTGGTTCAGCGCACCTGCCGTGCGCGCCTTTTCGGCGGCGATCTGGCATGGTTCGTGTTCTGGGGCTACAACCTGTTCATCGTTATGGCCGGCACAGGCTATCTGCTGGGCATCACCCAGTCGCGTGAATATGCTGAGCCTGAATGGTATGTTGATATCTGGCTGACCATTGTCTGGGTTGCCTATCTGGTTATCTTCATGGGTACGCTGATGAAGCGTAAAGAACCGCACATTTATGTGGCGAACTGGTTCTATCTGTCCTTCATCATCACCGTTGCCATGCTGCACGTCATCAACAATCTGGCAATTCCGGTCTCCTTCCTCGGCGTAAAAAGCTATTCGGCTTTCTCCGGCGTGCAGGATGCGGTCACCCAGTGGTGGTACGGCCATAATGCCGTGGCCTTCTTCCTGACAGTGCCTTTCCTTGCGATGATGTATTACTTCGTGCCAAAACAGGTTGACCGTCCGGTTTATTCCTACCGTCTGTCGATCGTGCACTTCTGGTCGATTATCTTCCTGTATATCTGGGCTGGTCCTCACCACCTTCATTATACAGCGCTGCCTGACTGGGCGCAGACACTGGGTATGGTCTTCTCGATCGTGCTGTGGATGCCGTCATGGGGTGGTATGATCAACGGCCTGATGACGCTTTCAGGTGCATGGGACAAGATCCGTACTGATCCGGTCGTTCGTCT
This sequence comes from Hyphomicrobiales bacterium, assembly GCA_900470735.1. GTDB lineage: Bacteria > Pseudomonadota > Alphaproteobacteria > Rhizobiales > Rhizobiaceae > Pseudochrobactrum. The sequence goes on from UCCC01000001.1 coordinate 787,095, forward strand.
GATGGTTGCCGCGATTGCCTTCTACGGTATGGCAACATTCGAAGGCCCGCTGATGTCGATTAAGGCCGTTAACTCCCTGTCGCACTATACCGACTGGACCATTGGTCACGTTCATGCCGGTGCTCTGGGCTGGAATGGTATGATCACCTTTGCTGCCGTGTACTACCTTGTACCGCGCCTGTGGAACCGTGAGCGTCTCTATTCCATCCGCATGGTCAACTGGCACTTTTGGCTCGCAACACTTGGTATCGTGCTTTACGCCGCTGCTATGTGGGTTGCCGGTATCCAGCAAGGTCTGATGTGGCGCGAATATGATGATCAGGGCTTCCTGGTTTACTCCTTCGCTGAAACTGTACTTGCCATGTTCCCTTACTACGTCATCCGTACACTTGGCGGCGTGATGTATCTGGCCGGCGGTCTGGTTATGGCCTGGAACGTCTACAAGACGATCAAAGGCGATCAGAGAAATGAAGCCCTTATTCCGGGCTCCACTCCGATCATCAAAACCGCCAATACCGGCCCGTATTTGAAACCGGCAGAATAAGGAGCAGGTGAGTTATGTCTATTCTCAAAAAACACTCGCTGATTGAAAAAAACGCTACTTTATTGCTGATCGGTTCACTTGTTGTAGTGACTGTCGGCGGTCTCGTGGAAATCGCTCCGCTGTTCTGGCTGCAAAACACCATTGAGAAGGTAGAGGGCATGCGCCCCTACTCTCCTCTGGAGCTGGCCGGCCGTAATATCTATGTGCGTGAAGGTTGCTATACCTGTCACTCCCAGATGATCCGTCCGTTCCGCGACGAGGTTGAGCGCTATGGTCACTACAGCCTTGCAGCTGAAAGCATGTATGACCATTCGTTCCAGTGGGGTTCCAAGCGTACCGGGCCTGATCTGGCCCGTGTCGGCGGTCGCTATTCCAATGAATGGCATGTGCAGCATCTGATTGAGCCACGCGCAGTCGTGCCTGAATCCGTGATGCCGAAATATGCGTTCCTGATGAATACACCACTGAACATGAACAGCATTGTTGATGATCTGAAGGCCAATGTGGCAGTCGGTGTGCCTTATTCGCAGGAGATGCTGGATAATGCCATGGCGGATATCAAGGCACAGGCTGATCCGGATGCGGATACAGAAGCCCTGCTCGCCCGCTATCCGAAAGCCAAGACCGGTGATTTCGATGGCAATCCGAAGGTCATCAGCGAAATGGATGCGCTTGTCGCTTATCTGCAAATGCTGGGAACGTTGGTTGACTTCTCAACCTATGATCAGTCGCCTAAGTCACGCTAAGGAGGTTCAGCATGGATTATAATACCTTGCGCCACTTTGCCGACAGCTGGGGGCTGTTAGGCATGTTCCTTTTCTTCCTATTTGTTGTCTTCTACGCCTTCCGTCCAGGCAGCAAAGAAGTTGCCGATGCTGCGAAAGCCATTCCGTTCAAGGACGAAAACAATGAGTGAAAAGCAAATTGACGACGTAACAGGCGTTGAGACAACCGGCCACGAATGGGACGGCATTAAAGAACTCGACAACCCGATGCCGCGTTGGTGGCTCTATGCTTACTACGCAACAATTGTCTGGGCGATTGCCTATACGATTGCTTATCCGGCATGGCCGCTGATCAACGGCGCGACAACCGGCGTACTGGAATGGTCGAGCCGTGGAGATTTCTGGAAAGAAAACACACGAATTCAGGGTGAACGTCAGGAAACCCTGACCGCCATCAAGGAAAAATCGGTTCAGGAAATCATGGCTGACCCGCAGCTCAACCAGTTTGCAGTTGCCGGTGGTGCAGCCGCATTCCGTGTGAACTGTGTTCAGTGTCATGGTTCCGGTGCACAGGGTGCACCCGGTTATCCGAACCTGAATGATGATGACTGGCTGTGGGGCGGATCAATCGATGAAATCCTGCAGACCATCCGTCACGGTGTCCGCGCTAAAGATGACGATGATACGCGCATCTCGGAAATGCCTGCTTACGGCGATATTCTGGAACCGCAGCAAATCCGCGAAGTTGCAGCCTATGTGACCAGCCTCACATCGACACCGCATGATGCCAAGCTCATCCCTGCCGGTCAGCAGATTTTTGCTGAAAACTGCGCAGCCTGCCACGGCGAAAATGCCAAGGGCAGCAAGGAGTTCGGCGCACCGGATCTGACCGATGCAATCTGGCTCTATGGCTCGTCTGAAGCTGATATTGCCAAGCAGGTCAGAAAACCTCAGCACGGTGTGATGCCGGCATGGGAAGTCCGTCTCGGCGACACTACTGTTAAGCAGCTGGCAATCTATGTTCACTCCCTCGGTGGTGGTGAGTAAGAAAAATCATTACCGGCCGGAGCCTGATGCACCGGCCGGCAATCAACCAAGCAGCCCGATTATTAAAATATCGGGCAGTTAATCAGAACGGTACTGCCAAAGTACAGTTTCCGCTCCGGCCGGTACCGCTCTGATTAATTATTAGCGCAGTTAATGATGAAGACGCCCCAAGCTTTCAAACTGCTCTAAAGCATTTCACAGTCAGGTTAGATCGACTTGACGTCCGTGATAATGCGACAACTAAAAAATTAGAGCGAACGCAGTGATCCAATCCGGACGTAAACCGCTCTAGCCCCCGGAGTATACCATGTCTGATACTGGTGAGTTTGAACGTATCGATGCACAGGCGGTTAATTCGTCTGGAAAACGCAGTCCTCTTTATGCTGCACGCGTCAAGGTTTTCCCGAAGCGAGCGAGTGGTGATTTCCGCCGCTTCAAGTGGATTATCATGTTCATCACGCTGGGCATCTATTATCTCACGCCGTGGCTGCGCTGGGATCGTGGTCCTTATGCGCCGGATCAGGCCGTTCTGATTGATATCGCCCATCGCCGTTTCTACTTCTTCTTCATCGAAATCTGGCCGCAAGAATTCTATTACGTAGCCGGTATGCTGATTATGGCCGGTATCGGGCTGTTCCTCGTTACCAGTGTCGCGGGACGTGCATGGTGCGGCTATACCTGCCCGCAAACCGTCTGGGTTGATCTGTTTCTTGTTGTTGAACGCGCCGTCGAAGGCGACCGCAATGCCCGTATCAAACTCGACAACACCCCGATGAATGCCAACAAGCTGGCAAAACGCGTGACCAAGCATACGATCTGGCTCGCTATTGCCGTTATGACCGGCGGTGCGTGGATTTTCTACTTTGCTGACGCACCGACACTGGCAATGGAGTTTATCACCGGTCAGGCCGCGATGGTCGCCTATATCACTGTCGCCATCCTGACAGCCACGACCTATGTTTTCGGCGGTCTGATGCGCGAACAGGTCTGTACCTATATGTGCCCGTGGCCACGTATTCAGGCCGCAATGCTTGATGAGAACTCGCTCACAGTAACCTATAATGACTGGCGCGGCGAACCGCGGACACGCAACTCTAAAAAAGCCATTGCTGCCGGTGAGAGCGTTGGTGACTGCGTTGACTGTAATGCCTGTGTTGCCGTTTGTCCGATGGGGATTGATATCCGTGACGGGCAGCAGCTGGAATGCATTACCTGTGCGCTGTGTATTGATGCCTGTAACTCGGTTATGGACAAAATCGGCAAGCCACGCGGTCTGATTTCCTATTCCACATTGTCTGACTACGATGCCAATATGGCACTGGCCACCAATGACGGCACCGCTCCGATTGAACCGACTCGTGTTTATGAAGCTAAAAACACCTTTAATGACAAGGTGCAGCAGCTGAAGATGTCCAAAGTGTTCCGTCCGCGCAGCCTGTTCTATTTCTCGATCTGGGCACTGATCGGTGTGGCACTGATTACAACGCTGCTGATGCGCGAGCGGATTGGCATTAACGTCTTGCAGGATCGTAATCCGCAATATGTGCTGCTGTCTGACGGTTCCATCCGTAATGGTTACACTGTTAAACTGCTCAACATGGTCAATGAACCACGCCAGTTTGAACTGATCGTCGACGGTCTGCCGCAGGCAGAGGTCAATGTGCCGGATCAGGCGGCTGACGGTTCGGGCAAGCATGTATTCAATGCCGAGCCGGATCGCCTGAAGACATTGAAAGTCTTTGTCGTGATGCCTAAAGATGCCATTGCAGCAGGCAGCACACCTTTCACCATGACGGTTCGTGACATTAACGGCACGGAATCGGCAACCTATAAAGCCACCTTCATCGCCCCTGAAAAGCGCTGAAGCATTTCCAAGCCAAAGCCGGAAACAGCTTTACTTGAAGGTAATGCCTAAAAATAAAGAGATAGGGCGGTTTCAACGTTTCACTATAAACTGAAACCGCTCTGATTACGGAGACAAGCAGATGATCAAGCAAGATACATCGCCCCCTGCACAGGGTCGTGAATTTACCGGCTGGCATATGCTCGCTATTATGGTCGCCTTCTTTGGTGTCATCATCATTGTAAATCTTATCATGGCGACATCCGCGATCAGAAGCTGGTCCGGCCTTGTTGTGCAGAACTCCTATGTCGCCAGTCAGGAATTCAACGAGAAATCCATTATCGGTAAAGCGCATGCAGCGCTGAACTGGCAGGAACATCTGAATTATGAGAACGGTGTCGTCACCTACCATCTGACCGACATCAATGGTGAGCCGATCAAAGCGGTTGGTGCCACTGCCGTTTTCCGTCGTCCGGTGAATGAAAAAGAAGATCAGACCCTGAATATGCTGCCTGCCGGAGACAATATGCTCTCCGCAGAGGCGGAACTGAAAGACGGCAACTGGGTTGTTGAAGTCAACACCTATGCCAATCTTGAAGAACCCTATCGTCAGGTTCACCGTGTGAATATTACCAATGGTAAGTTTGTGGTCATTGATGATGACCACGTTGCGAAAGGAACAGCAAAATGAGTTGCTGCGGCTCCGGTATTCAATTTTCTGCTGCGGATTATCGTCCGGAGGAGTTGTTGCTGGCAAGCCGCATCCTCGGAGACGGTCAGCGTCAGCTTGATCTGGCCGTTCCTTCTGTTCATTGCGGGCTATGTATTCAGACCGTTGAAAGCGCATTGAAAGCGCTGCCGGAAGTCAGCTATGCGCGTGTCAATTTGTCTTCCAAACGGGTTTCCATCCGCTGGCAGGACGGCATCGAACCACCACATGTGATTGATGCACTGCAGAAAGCCGGATATCCCGCTCATATTTTTGAGCTCGGCGATGACAAAGATCCGCAACTTTCCCGCCTGCTGATCGCGCTGGCGGTTGCCGGTTTTGCCTCCATGAATATCATGTTGTTTTCCGTATCGGTCTGGTCCGGTGCGGATGCCGCAACACGTGATATGTTCCATTGGCTGTCCGGTCTGATTGCACTGCCGACTTTGGTTTATTCCGGCCGTATTTTCTATATGTCCGCATGGAATGCGCTGAAGCACGGCCGCACCAATATGGATGTGCCGATCTCGCTGGCGATCACTTTGGCCTTTGGCATGAGTGTGTATGAAACGCTCAATTCCGGCCAGCACGCCTATTTCGATGCTTCCGCAACATTGCTATTCTTCCTGTTGATCGGCCGCACACTTGATCACGTGATGCGTGAACGCGCACGCTCTGCGGTTAAAGGTTTAAGCCAGTTGGCAGCCCGCGGTGCCGTTGTGATCGGCGATGACAATCAGCATAATTTCATGCCGATTGCGGATATCCGCCCGTCCATGCGTATTATTCTGGCAGTTGGTGAGCGTGTGCCTGTTGATGCTGTTGTTGAAAGCGGCCGCTCCGATCTCGACTGCTCGATTGCAACCGGTGAAAGTGTACCGGTTCCGGTGACGCAAGGGTCAAAAATCCGTGCCGGTACGATGAACCTGACCGCGCCGCTGACGATTAAAGCCACCGCCTCTGCCGATAATTCTTTCCTTGCGGAAATGGTGCGCCTGATGGATGCCGCAGAAGGTGGCCGCGCCCGTTACCGCCAGCTCGCAGACCGCGCTTCCGCGCTTTATGTGCCGCTTGTGCATACCACTGCATTTCTGGCTTTTGTCGTCTGGTTCTACCTGACCGGCGACTGGTACAAGTCCACCTACGTTGCCATCACCACACTGATTATCACCTGCCCGTGCGCCTTGGCCTTGGCTGTGCCGATTGTGCAGGTTGTGGCCGCGCGTCGTCTGTTTGAAAACGGCATCATGGTCAAAGACGGCTCCGCGATGGAGCGCATGGCTGAAATTGACAGCGTGATGTTCGATAAGACCGGCACGCTAACCCTCGGCCAGCCACAGCTCATGGAACGCGGCGCTCTTGATCAAAATGCACTTGAGCTGGCCGCAGAGCTGGCACTCTATTCCCGCCACCCGCTGTCGCGTGCATTGACCGCCTTCACCAATCCGGCAAAGAACATCCGCTTTGACCTGATTGAAGAAGTGAGCGGTGCCGGTATTGAAGCCCGTATGGGGCAGGATATTTATCGTCTTGGTCGTCGTGATTGGGCAGTTGCAGACAATGCACAAGACTCAGCGGGTACCGGCACAGAAACCGTTCTGAGCCGCAATGGCAACCTGCTCGAGGCCTTCCGTTTTGAAGACAGCCCGCGTGATGATGCTGCCCGCTCTGTGCAGGCGCTGAAAGATAAAAAACTCAGCGTGGAAATTCTCTCCGGAGACAAAGAGCTGGCCGTCAAGACGCTGGCCCGTCAGCTGGGTATTGAGAAATATCGCGCGGAAATTCTGCCTGCCCATAAATCGGAACTGGTGACCGAGCGTACCAATGAAGGCCACAAAGTGCTGATGGTTGGTGACGGACTGAATGATGCACCGGCACTGATGTCGGCTTATGTTTCCATGGCTCCGGCAACAGCCGCGGATATTGGTCGTAATGCTGCGGATTTCGTCTTCCTGCATGACAGTCTGACAGCCGTACCGCTGGCAGTGGCCATCTCCCGTGAGGCAGGCAAACTGATCCGTCAGAACTTTGCATTGTCACTGGTTTATAATATCATCGCCGTACCCATTGCGCTGTTCGGCTATGTTACACCGCTGATTGCAGCGCTTTCCATGTCGCTGTCTTCGATCCTCGTGGTCAGCAACGCCCTTCGCCTGAAAGCGGGCAAGAAGAAAGATCCAAAAGCGGTCTCTCCTCTCAGCCTGCTCAAGCGTCAAAAGGCCTGAGATTATGAATATCCTGATTTTCCTCATTCCCATCGCCCTGTTTCTGGGCGGTATGTGGCTCGCAGCATTTCTATGGTCACTGAAAAGCGGGCAATATGAGGATATGGACGGAGCAGCCAACCGGATTTTTCTGCCGGATGATGATGACAGGCCGGCACAGGAAAAACCATAAACAAAAAGGCGATACCGCAAAACGGTATCGCCTTTTTTATTGCATGTGAATGTGCCCGTTCAGGACTGGCAAGCTTTGAGACGCGCGATGAATGCATCACCGGCATCCGACACCTCGCCGGAATTATCAATCGTCCAGAGCGGCAGATCACCGGCTTCCACCGGCTGCTGACGCTGCAAACGTGATGCAATTGATTCCGGCGTTTCGCGTCCGCGCGATGCAAGACGTTGTGCCAGCACTGCCGGACTTGCCGTAATATGGGCAATTGCCACACGGGGAAAACGCTCGGCCAATTGCGGTAAGACTTTACGTGACAGATTGGCAATCACCACGCCGCCATTTGCAAGCACACGTTCCACGGAAGCAGGCAGGCCATAATACAGACCATGCGCCTGCCAATGCATACAAAATTCTGACTGCTCAACCGCTTTCAGAAAATCGGCTTCTGACAATGTATCATGATCTTCCGTGTTGCCGTGAGCATCACGGGTTACCACGCGACGCACAAAGTGGTAATTGCCATCCTGCGGTAAATGCGTGCGTGCATAATCAATGATTGTGTCTTTGCCCGCACCGCTCGGCCCCACAACGGCAACAAAAATACCGGTCATTTCACTCATTCCGTCATTTACAAGCGCAGCTTACAGCACGCGTTGCCCTTCCCGCCACACTGAGCGTACCACCGGTATCGCATTTTGCATATGAACGCGAACCATATCAGCCCGTTTGCCCGATGCAAGTGTTCCGCGATCAGTAAAACCGACAGCTTTGGCCGGATTGCGGGTAACGAGATTGATCGCCTGCGGCAGCGTATAGCCGTCAACCAGCTGTGGCAGTGTATAAACCGCCTGCACAAGACTGAAAGGAATATAATCGGAGGACAGAATATCGAGATGACCGGCGGAAGCGAGATCACGCGCCGAGACATTGCCGGAATGGGATGAGCCGCGCACAATATTCGGTGCGCCCATCAAAACAGCCATACCGGCTTCTTTCGACGCCTTAGCAGCTTCCAGCGTTGTCGGGAATTCAGCCACATGAATACCCTGTTCAATCGCTTCATCCACATGAGCAAGTGTAGCATCATCATGACTGGCAAGCGAAATGCCCTTGGCCTGACAACGGGCAGCAATTTCTTTGCGGAAGCGGTCTGCATGAGCCACAGATTCCGCCACGCGACGATCACAAAACGCATCAAACTCGGCCTGCGTCATCTTCTGTTTACCCATATAGTAGGTCTTATAGGCCTCAAGGCTGGCAAACTGACGTTGTCCCGGAGCGTGATCCATCAGCGAGGCAATTTTCACCTGCGGGTTATGCTCAAATAATTCAAACGCATCGAGGCAATTCGGGGAAGACACTTCGCAGCGCAAATGCAGATAATGGTCTGCGCGCAGACGGCCATTGTTCTGACCATCAGCAATCGCACCGGCAAGCAGCACCATGTCATCGGAATTAATATCCGTGTCACCATCAAGACCAACGCGCAGCGCGTCGAATACTGTGGTGATGCCGGAAGCAGCAATCTGTGCATCATGCGCCATCAATGCCGCATCGGCATTCCAGCGTACTTTCGGGCGTGGTGCATAATGATGTTCAAGATGATCGGTATGCAGTTCCACAACACCCGGCATCAGATAATCGCCGCCGAAATCTTCACCGCTTATGCCATTGCCAGCGCTGATATCAGCGATTTTTCCGTCACGGATCTGGATTGTACCGGTGATAACTTCATCCTCAAGGATGATGCGGGCATTTTTAAAAACGATATCGGAAGGGTGCGTGTCGCGTGTCATCGGAATTTTCCTGCTAACCAAAACTGTCCTGCATGATCGCTATGATCATGCAGGACAGCTGTGGCCTACAGGAGTTTTGTGACAATCACACAACGCTGATTTGAAGTTTTTGTCTCATTTCTGTGAGACGCGGCGATCACCGGTCAAACGTGAACGCAGCGCATTGGAAATGGCATCAAAGACAAACACCACGATCAGAATGAGGATCACCATATAGGCGACATTTGCCCAGTTGGAATTGGTGCGCATGGCTTCCCAAAGCTTCAGACCGATACCACCGGCGCCAACCGCACCGATAATTGTTGCCGAACGGGTATTGGACTCCCAGAAATACAGCATCTGGCTGAGGAATACCGGCATCACCTGCGGAATAACGCCATAACGCTGCACATTCGCCGGTGATGCACCAACGGATTTCACTCCTTCACGCTGTTTATCGTCGATATTCTCCAGCGTTTCTGAATAGAGTTTACCCAGCGTACCGGTATCGGTGAAGAAGATCGCCGAGATACCAGCCAGCGGCCCCGGTCCGAAAGCACGGGTGAAGAACAGCGCCCAGATAAACATATCCACCGAGCGCAGGAAGTCGAACAGACGCTTGGTAATCTGATTGGCAAAGAAGTTCGGCGTAATATTACGCGCGGCGATGAAGGCCAGCGGCAGCGCGAGCATACCAGCGAACAATGTACCGACAAAAGCCATGACAATCGTCTGCAACATCTTGATCCAGACATCGCCATGCTGCCATTCAGCATTGTTCCAGATATTGTCAAAAGCCAGCGACAGATTGGACATTTCCGGTTTGATACGCTCACCGGAAACGATCAGCGATGTCACTTCACCTGCTGACTTACCCCAGAATGGCGAATTGGTATCGAACACAAAGTTTGGCCAGCCGAAGAAACGACGGTTAACGGTGATACGCTCCGGCATAATACGGGCTTCACCGGAGAAACCGAAATCCACCTGCACTTCATCATTTTTCAGCACTGCCCATGATGGCAATGGCTTATCATCAACAGGTCGGGCAGCATCAGCATCAATACGCACATTCAGCACTTCGCCGCCATGCTCCACGACGACTGTATTACCACTGAGATGCAGCGCTTCAGAGCCACCGAAAATCACACTGGTGCGGCCATTGGCCTGCTGCACCCATTCCGGGTCAGGATTCTTGCCCAGCACCGAAAAGCGCGGATAGGTTACTTTTGCCTCATCACCATTCAAACCAGTGTTTAGGCGTATGGTCGGGCGCACTTCATAGGAATACCACTGACGGGCAGTAATTCCGGCACGATCCCACTGACCTTCCGACAGCACTGTGCCAATGGCAAAGAACCACCAGCTATAGGCCATATAGAGCACAATACCCAAGCCAATCAGCGGCAATGTATAGCGCTTGGAAAACGGGCGGCGAAAGACCTGCGGATAACGGTTTTCGTAATCAGCAATCTGAGCGGCGTTTAAAGTCAAAGCTGTCATTTTTTACGCTCCGAACTGAAAGGCCTGAGCGCCGACAAGACGGCCGCGCAGCCATGCAGAGGTCTGATCCACCGCAATGATTGTAACGAGCAGCAGAAACACAATCGCCAGTGTTTTTGCCTGATGGCCATGACCGATTGACAGGCGCAATGCCTCACCGATACCGCCGCCGCCAACCGCACCGATAATGGTGGATGCGCGGACATTGATCTCGAAACGCAGGAAGGCGTAGGACATGAAGTTCGGCATGACTTGTGGCACAATACCGAAGCCGACGCGCTCAAACCAGTTGGCACCGACGGCACGCAGGCCTTCTTCTGCCTTCATATCGGCATTCTCTACCACTTCGAAAAACAGCTTACCCAGCGCGCCGATCGTATGAATACCAACCGCAAAAATCGCAGGAATTGGCCCCAGCGAGAGAATGGCAGCGAAGAAACCGGCAATCACGATCTCAGGGAAAGCACGCAGAATTTCCATATAGCGGCGCACGAAGAAACGTAGCGCACGGCTGGTTGTCAGGTTTTTAGCCGCAAGGAAACACAGGATGAAACCAAAGAAAAAGCCGATCAACGTTGCCATCATGGCAATATTAAGCGTCTCCAGCATCTTGTAGAAATATTCAGGAATATAAAAACCGCTGCCGAACAGATAGACGCGGCCTGCCTCATAATCATATTTCTGACTACCGTCGAAATAAGGTGACGGCAGATCAAACAGAGCCCGCCAAACTTCCCAGCCGTCACGCGGCACCATATCACCGACGAAATCGAAGAAATGCGGCAGACGCTCCCAGAATTTACCGGCATTGCTTTCATTGGCGAACCACAAAGATGCGGAGAGCGCCAGAAACAAGCCACCAATAATCAGCAGCGTATAGGTACGACGTCGGGAGGACAGCTCTCGCCAGTGCTGCTCAACCAAAGCGGCTTCACCGGACAGGGATGGCTTAGAAACAGAATGGGTCATCAGGCCCGCCTAAAAAAGAATAAAAAAATGCGGCCAGCATCATTCTTTGACACTGGCCGCAACTTAATCTTACTGACCGATCTGCGACTTACGTGCGTCGATAACCGGCTGGTAGAAATCTTTGTTCACTTCGATGTAGGACTTGAAATCGCCGCCCATTGTGGAAGCAAAGCACTCTGGATCGGTCTTTGGCAGATCCAGCATATAGGCTTTGAACTTGGCCTTCAGATCAGCATCAATGGCTGTGCGGATAACAATCGGGCCGTTCGGGATCAGCGGGGATTTCCAGACTTCTGTGAAGTCCTTCATATCGATCAGGCCTTTGTCGACCATCTTGCGCAGGTTACCGGATGTGTAACCTTCATCGAAGCTGCCAACGCCGGAGCCGAAAGTTGTACCGGCATCAAACTTGCCGTCCTTAACAGCCAAAACCAGATTTTCATGGCCACCGCCAAAACCGGTTTCGCTGAAGTAATCTTTAACCGTCGCGCCGCTCAGATCTTTTGGCAGCGAAGTTACCGGAATGAGATAACCGGAAGTTGAATCCGGATCAGCAAAACCAAGCTTCTTGCCTTTCATATCAGCAATAGTCTTGATGCCGCTGTCCTTACGGGCAACCATGATCGAATAATAACCGGTCGAACCGTCAGTCTGTTCAGTGGTCAGGATCGGTTCAACAGCATCTTCTTTGGTCAGATAGATTTTGGCATAGCCGGAAGCGCCAAGCTCTGCATAATCCAGTGTGCCGCCGAGCAGACCCTGAATAACACCATCATAGTCAGCAGCAGGAAACAGTTTAACTTCCTTAACACCGATGGCCTTTGGCAGCTGGTCAATAATGCACTGGTAATTGCGCAGACGGTCGGCTTCGTTTTCGCCGCCGATAATACCAACGCGGAACACTTCAGGCTTATCTGCCTGCGCTGCGGTTGCGGTTGCCACTGCGGACAGCGCAACGGCGCCGAGCAAAAGCTTCTTGAAGGTCATGAACCATTCTCCTGTTAAACGATTATCGTTTGGTTTTGGATGAGTGTTATTGTGCGTCTGCAACGAGCTTTGCGACCTGTCGTGCCACTTGCGGGCTGACCGGAGGCTGCGGCTGTTCCAATGCTGTGGATGTCACCGCTTCCGAGAAGCTTTCATCATCAGCTTCGGCACCATAAATGCGGCGGGCTGCGGCCTGTGTCAGATCAGCAGGCGTACCATCGAACACAACGCGTCCGCCCTGCATGCCGATGATGCGGTCGCAATAGGTGCGTGCTGTATCCAGCGTATGAAGATTGGTGATAACGGTCAGGCCTTCGCGCTGATTAATATCGCGTAATGCGCTCATCACGACCTGCGCATTACGCGGGTCCAGCGAGGCAATCGGCTCATCAGCAAGAATGACCTTCGGGCTTTGCATCAATGCACGGGCAATTGCCACGCGCTGCTGCTGACCACCGGAAAGTGTACCTGCCGGCTGCAAGGCGGTTTTGACAATGTCCAGACGCTCAATATTGGCGATAGCCTGCGCACGCTCTTCGCGGGAGAAAATACCCATCAGGCTTTTGACCGTGGAGCGCTGATTTAGACGGCCAAGCAGCACATTGGTCAGCACATCTAGACGTGGCACCAGATTGAACTGCTGGAAAATCATAGCGCAATCACTGCGCCAGCGGCGCAATTCAGAGCCACGCAGACGTGATACATCCTGATCTTTGAAAATAATCGAACCGTCAGACGTATCAATCAGACGATTGATCATACGCAGCAGCGTGGATTTTCCCGCGCCCGATGCCCCAATGATGCCCACCATCTGGCCCTGCGGGATTTCCAGATTTACATCTGCAACCGCAGTATTACCGCCAAAACGACGGGTTACATTTTGAAGTTTAAGCATCAGCGCCCTCTATCAATTTCCATGCGAAATTAGGCGCGTGATATGAAACGAAAATGTAACTTATATTACATCTGTATGAAAATTCTGAATCAGATTTTTGACAAAAAAGCCGCCGGGGCTTCCGGCGGCTTTTTTCTGTTATTGGATTCAGCAGCTTGGCTTATTAGCCGCCGTGCTTTTCAAGAAAAGCTTCAATCTCAAGTTTACGGAAATCATCCAGTGCATCCCGCAGGCGCTGATGATCCCAGTCCCACCATGCCAGAGCTTCCAGACGCTCAACAATGCTGTCTGAAAAACGCTGGCGAATGAGTTTGGCAGGCACGCCGCCAACAATCGTATAAGGCGCGACATCTTTGGAAACGACCGCACCGGAACCGATGACCGCGCCATTGCCGATCTTAACACCAGGCAGAACGGTTACACCATGTCCCAACCATGTATCATGACCAATGGTCACTTCATGGGCGCGGCGCCATTCAAAGAAATCCGCTTCCTGTTCGGCATCCGGCCAGTAATCATTGGCGCGATAGGTGAAGTGATGCAGCGTTGCGCGCCACATCGGATGATTGGTGGCATTGATACGCACAGAGGCTGCAATATTCGCAAATTTACCGATCTTGGCACACCAGACCATGCCGTCGCGCTCAATATAGGAATAGTCACCCATTTCCGTTTCAGAAATACGACAACGGGTACCAATTTCCGTATAGCGGCCGAATGTGCTGTCGGAAATTTCCGTATCCGGATGGATAAACGGCTGTTCTGACAATCTGGTCATGCATCTGCTCCCTGACGCACATAACCCGGAGCAAACTCGGTCACGTCGATGATACGGTCAGCCACAGCCTCACGCACATCTTCATCATGGAAAATGCCAAGCATCGCCACGCCTTCTGTTTTTTTGCGGCGGATCAATTCCATAACAACTTCACGGTTTTTGGCATCGAGTGAGGCAGTTGGTTCATCGAGCAACAGCACCGGATGATCCGTGATGAAACCACGGGCAATATTCACACGCTGCTGCTCACCACCGGAGAACGTGGCTGGCGGCAGATCCCACAGACGCTGCGGCAGGTTGAGCATAGCCAGCAATTCACGGGCTTTATCCTGCGCCTGTTCCCGATCAACCCCACGGGCAAATAACGGATCAGCCACCACATTCAGAGCACTGACACGCGGCACAGTGCGCAAAAACTGACTGACATAACCAATCGTATCGCGACGTACAGCCATAACAGTGCGCGGATCTGCCGAGGCAATATCAATCTGCTTGCCGTGATGGCGCAGAATGATCTGGCCTTCGTCCACGGCGTAATTGCCATAGACCATTTTCAGGATAGAGCTTTTACCGGCACCGGACGGGCCGCCGAGCACAGCACATTCACCGGCTTTCAGCGCAAAGAAAACATTATTCACCACCGGCAATTTAACGCCGCCCTGCAAATGCATGGTGAAGCTCTTTGCCACTTCCGAGACAATAAGGGGCATAGTCATGATTAAACCTGCAAAATTGAGGAAACGAGCAACTGCGTATAAGGTGCCTGCGGATCATCCAGCACGCGGTCGGTCAGACCGGCTTCAATAATATGACCGTCTTTCATCACCATCATGCGATGCGACAACAGACGCGCCACCGCCAGATCGTGGGTCACAACAATTGCAGCCAGACCGAGATCAGCCACCAGACCGCGCAACAGATCGAGCAAACGTGCCTGCACGGATACGTCCAGACCACCGGTCGGCTCATCCATGAAAATCAAACGCGGTGCAGTCACCAGATTGCGGGCGATCTGCAAACGCTGACGCATACCGCCGGAGAATGCACGTGGCTGATCATCAATTCGGTCTGCGGAAATTTCCACACGACCAAGCCAGTCTGTCGCTGTCTCACGGATTTTACCATAATGACGGTCACCGACAGCCATCAGACGCTCGCCGACATTGGCTCCGGCGGAGACTGTCATACGCAAACCGTCAGACGGGTTCTGGTGCACAAAGCCCCAGTCGGTACGCATCAGAAAGCGGCGCTCGGCCTCACTCATCCGGTACAGATCACGGAACTGGCCGTCACGCATCCGGTATTCAACAGCGCCGACTGAAGGCTGCAAGCGTGTGGCAAGACAGTTGAGCAGTGTCGTCTTACCGGAGCCACTCTCGCCGACAATCGCCAGCACTTCACCCGGATACAGCTCAAAGGAAACATTGCTGCAACCAAGGCGGTTGCCATAGAACTTCGACAATCCGTTTACACGCAGCAAAGGCGTATCATGATTTATATCGCTCATTGGGCTGCCTCCAGACCTGAGGACGCTTGTCCGATATCTTTGTTATTTGCAGACAAGTGTCCGACATGGCCGTCGGCCTGTCGTGTTTCGCAATAATCGGTGTCGGAGCAGACAAACATGCTGCCGCCCTTGTCATCCAACACCACTTCGTCGAGATAGACGCCCTTGGCACCGCACATGGCGCAAGGCTGGGCGAATTTCTGCACCTCAAACGGGTGATCTTCGAAATCGAGGCTCACCACTTTGGTGTAAGGCGGCAGAGCGTAAATACGCTTCTCACGTCCTGCACCAAACAGCTGCAAGGCCGGTGACATATGCATTTTCGGATTGTCGAATTTCGGAGTCGGTGAAGGGTCCATCACATAACGGTCTTCGACTTTCACCGGATAGGCATAGGTCGTGGCGATATGGCCGTGGCGAGCAATATCCTCATAGAGCTTAACATGCATCAGACCGTATTCTTCCAGCGCATGCATCTTGCGGGTTTCAGTCTCACGGGGTTCCAGAAAGCGCAGCGGTTCAGGGATCGGCACCTGATAGACGAGGATCTGACCCTCCTTGAGCGGCGCTTCCGGAATACGGTGACGGGTCTGGATGATGGTTGCATCTTCCGTACGGGTCGTCACTTTAACCTGTGCCGTCTTTTCAAAGAATGCACGGATCGACACGGCATTGGTGGTATCATCCGCACCCTGATCGATCACTTTCAGCGTATCGTCAGCGCCCAGCACCGCAGCAGTTACCTGCACACCACCGGTACCCCAGCCATAAGGCATCGGCATTTCGCGGCTTGCAAAAGGCACCTGATAACCCGGCACCGCAATAGCTTTCAGCAATGCACGACGGATCATCCGCTTGGTCTGCTCATCAAGATAAGCAAAATTATAATTCGCTATAACAGTCATGGTTCAACCCTTTGCACCCTGTGCATAATGCTGCAGCCGCTGTTCAAGAGTGCCGGTATGCAACTCAAACAAATGGTTATCGTGATCATAGAAATAGAGGGATCGCCCTTCCCCTTCGATGCGCGGACGCGGCGGACGCATCTCCAGCCCCAGCGCCGTGATACGGGCGGCATAATCGTCGAAATCATCTTCCGCGATTTTGAACGCGATATGATTATAGCTACGGACAGGCAGCGCCTCGCCCTGCATCACCGCAATCCAGAGATCACCGATCAGAAAGAACTTTTCCTCCGAGAGTGAAAATTGCTGATCGCCACTGGCATAGACTTCACGAGCATCAAACACTTGATTAAGGATTTGCGTCATCCGCACCAGATCCTTGGTGATGAAGGTGATATGAGAAAGACCTTCGATCATTCTGCAGCCTCGGCAAGATTTGCTTCCGTACTGCCATGCGCCTGTGCATATTCGGCACGCATGCGGCGGATAAGATCAAGTTCAGCCTGAAAATCCACATAATGCGGCAATTTGAGATGCTCGACAAAACCGGTCGACTGCACATTGTCGGAGTGGGAAATCACAAATTCCTCATCCTGTGCCGGTGCGGTAATGTCTTCTTCAAATTCTGCAGTGCGTAGTGCACGGTCACAGAGCGACATCGACATCGCCTTGCGTTCGCTCTGACCGAAAACCAGACCATAGCCACGGGTGAATTGCGGCGGGCGGGTTGCAGAACCGGCAAACTGATTGACCATCTGACACTCAGTCACCTGCACAGCGCCCAGCGACACCAGACCGCCGAGTTCCGGCACATCCAGTTCAACTTCAACTTCACCAATACGGATTTCACCCACGAAAGGATGCGTACGGCCATAACCGCGCTGTGTGGAGTAACCCAGCGCCAGCAGGAAGCCTTCATCGCCACGTGCCAAGGCCTGCAAACGCAGATCGCGTTCCATCGGGAATGTCCAAGGCTCACGGGTCAGATCGCCTGGCACATGGCCTTCCGGCATCTCGCCATCCGGTTCGATCATACCATTGGCACCGAGAATATCGGTCACACGCGGCATAGCTTCGCCGACTGTCTCATCATCGCGCTGTACGCCTTGTGCTACCGGATGATCAACAGACATTTCCGGATCCAGCAGACGATGGGTGTAATCGAAAGTCGGGCCAAGAAGCTGGCCACCCGGCAGGTCTTTGAAGGTTGCGGAAATGCGGCGCTCCGCCAGCATCTGCGCTGTGTCCAGCGGCTCGGAATAGCCGAAGCGCGGCAAGGTTGTGCGATAGGCACGCACCAGAAAAATCGCCTCGATCAGATCGCCGCGCGACTGACGGATTGCCAGCGCTGCCAGCTCACGGTCATAAAGTGCACCTTCGGCCATAGCACGGTCAACGGCCAGACCCAGCTGCTCCACGATCTGCTCCAGCTGTAAAGCCGGTACTGAACGGTCACCACGGCGGCGGTCACCCAGCAACTGATGTGCATTCTGAATAGCGGCTTCACCGCCTTTAACTGCAACATACATGGTTCAATTTCCGTTTTTAATGAGTTTGGTACTGCGCGGCAGTGCGGCAACGGTTTTAGGTGCGGCAAAAACCAGATCCACACCACGCGGGAACAAGGCCGCATTCGCTGCCCATTGCTCACTGAAACGCACCGGCAGAGTGCTTGGCGCAAAATCACGGACATGCTCGATACCAGGCCCCTGAAGCTGCAGCGTCTGTGTGCCCGTAAAGCCGTCCAGCGCCATGATAATGGTGGCTGAGCGATCAGGATATTCCAATGTGCCTTTGGCAAACACATCCAGCGGCGGCATTTGAGCAATATCGCTGATCAGCGCGAAATGCGCCTCACCAATTTCAGAAACCAGCTCAAAGCCGGTCTGAAATGCGAGCCATTCACGCACAGCGCTGCTCGCGGCCAGACGACTGTCGAGCCAGACCTTGGTATCGTGATCAAACAGCGCCTGCGCAATAGCACCAAGCTCCGGTGTCAGTGGCAATGGCGGCTGCGTTTCTGCTGTCAGTGGCTGGATGGTACCCGGATTAGCCAAAGCATCCATCAATGCGCGGAAACAGGTCTGCGCATCATAAACGGCGTCAGCAAAACCACCTTCAAAAGCCTGATTATCAAAAGCCATTAGTCGTCTCCCCGAACCATGGTGAAGAAGTCCACTTTCGTTGCTGCCGCTTCACGGCGACGCTGTGTGGCACGCGCATCAAGACGCTGTGCAATTTTCTGCAACAGATCACGCTCAACAATCTCGCGGCTCTGCGGCGCCTGCCACAAAGCATCCGCAATAGCTGCCAGACGCGCTTTTTCATGATCGCGGCCGAGCGCATAGGAATGACCAACAGAACCCTCCGAAGAAGTGCCGCCCGAAGCGCCAGACGACACGCGCACAGTCGCGCGGGTCACAGTTGTTTCACCCAGATTAAACGGCGCACCGCCGCCACCGATACGGCCACGCACCATCACCAGTCCGGTTTCAGGGCCGCGCAGCACATCGACCTGTGGCTGCTCTGCCTGATTACCCCAAAATGCAGTCAGTTCCTGCAACTCCGCCTTTGCCAGCAAAGCGGCAACCTTGCGCCGCTCACCCTGCAAGTTATCCGGTAGATTTTCGGTTTCATTCTTCATTTGACACACCGCTCTAAATTGTCTATTTATCTATACAACTAGACATTAATTATTGTCTTAAACGTTCTTGGTGACAAGCGCATGACAATCAGCGGGGCTGCGACAAATTAAATGGCAGAGACAACAAAAATCGCCCGCAACAGCGGCGTGGCTGTCTGGCGGCAGATTGCAGATGAAATTCGCAGGGAAATTAAACATGGCCATTTCAAGCGCGGCGAAAAACTGCCACCGGAAATGACACTGGCTGCCCGCTTTGGCGTCAACCGCCATACGGTGCGCAGTGCTATTGCTGCTTTGACACAGGAAGGCGTGTTACGGGCGGAGCAAGGGCGCGGGACTTTTATCGCCAATGCCAAGCGGCTGACCTACCCCATCAGCAAACGCACGCGCATGTCGACCAGCCTCGCCGAACAGATTACACAGCAGGAGCGGGTTATTCTCGCCCACAGGATTGAAAAGCCATCCGCTGAAGTTACCCATGCCCTGCAACTCAATGATGAGACTGCACAGGTGCATCATTTCGAGACATTATCCATTGCCGATGGCCAGCCGGTTTCCATGTCTGACAGCTGGTTTGATCAACAGCGCTTTCCGCAATTTGATGAATTTTACAAGGCTAGCGGTTCGGTTACACAGGCGCTGAAGCAATCGGGTATTGCTGATTATTTCCGCAAATCCACATTGATTTCCGCCCAGCATGCCAACGGACAGGATCTGCTGCATCTGAAGCTCACACCGGGTGCGATTGTGCTCACGGCTCAATCCCTCAATGTCGATACCAATGGCGTGCCGGTGGAATATTCAGCGACACGCTTTCCTGCTGATCGCATGGAATTCTCAATTGAGAGCATGTCGCTGAATGATGATTAGGCTTTAGGAGCAGCAACCTTTGCCTTGTAAATAAAGGCGAAGAATATCAGTGCTGCTGCCATACTCAGCCCCAGCGCATAGGTCGGGAAAACCAGCGCTGATCCACTGTGAAGCAGTGCCATACCCTCTGTAAGCGCTGTGATCACCGCATAGTAGAACAGGCCAAGCAAAGCACCTGCCGTGCCCAAAGCATCATGATAATGTTGCAATGCGCCATGCAGACAGGCGGTTGTCAGAAGGGTAAATCCGGCAAACAAAACCACGGAAAAACCGGTAAACAACACAAGATAAAGCTGTCCTGTTGTCAGCAGGCTCACGACCAGCAAACCGGCAGCGGCACAAGCCAGCAACAGAAGACCTGCAATCATCACAGTCTGACTTGTATAGCCTGCCGTATTCAAACGGCGCATCGCCATACCACCCCAGATACTGCCGGACACCACCAGCATACAAAGCGTGCCATAGGTAACGGGCGATAAGACCTGCATATTGATCAGCAGAAACGGTGCCTCCGCATAGAAGCTGAAAATAATGCCGTTACCGATACCGATCAGCAGTCCGGTGCCAATCACCTGCGGATCGCGCAGCATCCGTGCCAAAATCTGCATCAGGGATGATTTATGGTTCTGCTTTACCAGAGTTTCAGGAAAAGCCGCACAGACCAGCACCAGAGAGACAGCACCGAGCATCAGCAGCACCATGAAAGCGGTACGCCAGTCACCGAGCGTGACACTCAGACCGCCGATAAACGGCCCCGCCGCCGCGGAAACAGGAATGAGCATACCGATTGTTGTGAAAACAACCACGCGGCGCTCACCGCTGAATGCCTCACGACAAACGGACTGAATCACCACCGAACAACTGGCCGCACCAAAAGCCTGAATGAAACGTCCGCTATTAAGCACCCATAATGAGGATGCGGAAAGACAGATCAGGCAACCCAGCAGATAGAGTGCCAGTGTGATGATCATGGTTTTACGCCGCCCGATATGATCGGACACCTGCCCCCAGCATAAAACGCCAAGCGCGAAACCGGCAAAAAAGATGCTCAGTGTTGTTTGCGCCGCCGATGCGGAAATATTCAGCCCCCGCGCCATATCGGTGAGAGAAGGTGTGTAAATTGTTTCGCCGATTTGCGGCAGTGTAACCAGCAGCGCCAGAAGCAGCAAAGCCGGTGTTTTACGGAGTGTCTCCGTTTGCGCAGCCAATGTGGTCATGGCGCATTCCTTTCTTTATTCAGAATTTGCGCCAGTCCTTAAAACAATCTAATAAGTAACATAAGCCCTGTTAAAATTACGATTTAATAACTTAAAGTTACGAATAGATGTCGCCAAATTTTCGCGTTTCACCACAGCAGATGCAAGTTTTTCTGGATATTGCCGAGGCTGGCAGCATTGCTGCTGCCGCCAAAAAGCTTGGGCTCACCGCTCCTGCCGTCAGCAAACAACTGACAATGCTGGAGAACCAGCTGGAACTGGGGCTGATTGAACGCACCACACGACGTATGCAGCTGACACCGGCAGGCCGGATTTTCAAAGATTATGCGGCAGAGACATTGCGCCTCCTGAGCGAGCGTGAAAGCCGGTATCTCTCGGAAATGCGCGGCGAGCCATCCGGTACTTTACGCGTTGTTACGGCACGTCCGCTGGCCACACAATTCCTGCTGCCGCATTTACACGAATTTACCAGTCGCTTTCCGCATATCACCCTTGATCTGGAGCTGGCAGAGCGCTTTCCGGATATTGAACAGGAAAATATCGACCTGATTTTCGGCATGACCATGCAAGGCACTGCCGGCCTGATCCAGCGCTCCATCGGCAAGACGGCCTATTGGCTTTGTGCGGCACCGTCTTACTTGGAGCGCCATGGTCACCCGCAACAACCGGATGATCTGAGCGAACATTATCTGATTGCCCATACGATGCGCCGCCACCCGAACAGGCTAATATTCAGAGATCATCAGGAAGTGGCAATGCGCACAGTTCTGCGCCTCAATGATACATCGGCCATGCGGCAAGCTGCCTGCCAAGGTACGGGCATTGTTTCCCTGCATCATTATATGGTTGAGGATATGATCCGCTCCGGCGAACTGATCCGCCTTCTGCCGGATTATGAATTACCAGCGGTTCCGGTACATCTGTTCTACCGGAAAAGCGGGCGCATTCTGCCTGCTTTGCGGCACTTCATTGATTTCGCCGTTAAGACTTGCCGTATTCCTTTATAAGTTTTGGTACAGCATCGACCAGTTGTCGCGTCGGCTCGGTCTGCGGATTTTGCAGCACTATATCCGGCACACCCTGCTCGACAATCTCGCCCTCATGCAGCACCAGCATCCGGTCACAGAAAGCCCGTACCAGTGCCAAATCATGCGATATAAACAGATAGGCAATGCCATTTTCGCGCTGTAAATCGGCCAGCAGATTAAGGATTTTTGCGCGCACAGATACATCCAAAGCCGATACCGGTTCATCCAGTACAATCAGATCAGGCTTGCACAATAGCGCACGGGCAATCGCCACACGCTGACGCTGACCACCGGAGAGTTCACGCGGGTAGCGGTCAGCCATATCCGCTGCCAGACCAACCCGTTGCAAGACTTCAGCAATTTGCTGGTTCGTATTCTGCTGACTACCATGCAGAACCAGCGGCACCTGCAAAATCTGGCTGATCGTATGGCGCGGATTGAAAGCCGCCAAAGGATCCTGAAACACCATCTGGAATTGAGCACGCTTCTCCCGCAACGCACTGCCCTGAAGAGCAGTAATATCCGTGCCGTTGAGAATGATCTTACCACTATCCGGCTCGTTCAACCGCATGATCAATCGTGCCAAAGTGCTTTTACCAGAACCGGAACGCCCGACCAGCGCCAGTGTCTCACCGGCATGGAGCGTGAGATTGATATTTTTCAAACCTTTTGACGGATCTTTGCCAAAGGCCTTGTTGAGAGCGGCAATCTGCAAAACCTCGCTCATAGCGCACCGTCAATCTCAGGCAGACGCGGCTGCTTTTCCCAGTCCAGTCCGATATGGGTTGCCAGCAAGGCTTTGGTATAATCATGCTGCGGCGCGGTGATCACCTGCTCAGCAGTGCCAAGTTCCACCAGCTTCCCGCGATAAAGCACGGCAATTCTATCGGCCAGTTGTGAAGCCAGCGCGATATCATGGGTCACAAACAGCATTGTCAGCCCTTGCGCCCGCACCAGACCATCCAGCAATTGCGCCACATGGTTTTGCACCACCGTATCCAGTGCACTGGTCGGCTCGTCTGCAATCAGCAATTGCGGCTGTGCAGCCAAAGCTGCAGCAATGGCAATACGCTGTTTCTGCCCGCCGGAGAATTCATGCGGGTAGCTGCGTAAGCGCTGCTGACTATCCGCAATCTGCACCTGCTGCATCAGTTCTGCCGATCTTTGGCGAGCTTCAGTCCAGGAGATTTTAAGATGCGTGACGATCACTTCCGCAATCTGATCGCCCACCCGCATCATCGGATCGAGTGACCCATCGGGATCCTGAAACACCACGCCGATATCGCGCCCCGCACGCGGCTCATGCGCTAAAGCCGGAAAGCGGATTGAACCGGCAATTTTAGCACTGGCAGGCATGAGACCAGCAATCGCCATGGCCAATGTGGTTTTACCGGAACCGCTCTCCCCAATCAGTGCCAGTCTTTCACCTTGCATTAGTTCAAAGCTGACCGGATGCAGCACAGTTTGCGCCCCGTAACGAACCGTCAAATCCTGTACGGCAAGAAAGAGCTCAGACATTGCCGCGCTCCCTCACTGATGATGGGCGGCGCGTCAGCGCCTGTCCGGTCAGATGAACAGCCAGAACGGTGACCACCAAGGCCAACCCCGGAATGATGGATAGATAAGGTGCTGAACGCAACACGCTGCGCCCTTCCGCAATCATCGTGCCCCATGTCACGCTGTTCGGATCGCCAAAGCCCAAAAAGGCCAGTGAGGCTTCAATCAAAATAGCCGCCGCGACCGAAACGGCTGCCAGCGATGCTGCAGGGCCGAAGGCATTAGGCAGGATTTCCCGAAAAGCAATGGAGAACGGCCCCTGCCCCAGCGTACGGGCAGCGGCGACGAAATCGCGTTCACGCAGCGACAGCACTTCAGCCCGTGTTACCCGCGCAGCCTGCGTCCAGCTGCCGATGCTGATTGCAATAATCAGCGTCGGAATGCTTGGCCCCAGCACATTGATCATCGCCAGTGCCAGCAAAAAACCCGGCACAGTCTGAAACGCCTCAGTGATCCGCATCAGAACATTATCGGCAAAACCGCCGAGAAAACCAGCCAATGTGCCGATCAGACTACCGGCAATCAGCGCAGCGGCGGCGGAACTCAATGCCACCAGCAAAGTCGTGCGTGCGCCATGAAACAGCCCTGCCAGCACATCGCGCCCCAGCCGGTCCGTCCCGAGCCAATGGGCATAATTTGTGAATGGCCGGATTAGCGGTTCTCCGGCGATTGCCAGCGGATCACCGGCAAACAGTAAAGGTGCAGACAGCGCCATTAGTCCTAGAAGTATCAGAAGACCAATACCGGCCTTACCCTGTCCGTCCAAATTCTGAAAAAATTTCATTGGCGCTGGCTCCGCACCCGCGGATCAAGCCGCGCATAGGCCAGATCAACCAGCAGATTGGCAATGATAACCGCGAAAGCACCGAACAGAATGACACCAAGCAGCAAGGCCGTATCGCGTTTGGCAACGGCTTCTGCTGCGAGGCGCCCGAAACCCGGAATAGCAAAGACACTCTCAATCACCACACTGCCGCCGAGCATCACACCGGCCTGCAGACCTAACATCGTCACCACCGGCAAAACGGCATTACGGGCAATGTGTCGCCAGATGATGCGGCGCGAAGAAATACCGCGTGCTTTAAGCGCCTGCACAAACATTTCCTGATGCAGATCAGCCATACGGTCACGCATCAGCCGCAGATAGAGCGTAAGATAAACACTGGAAAGTGCCGCTACCGGCAGGATCAGATGTCGGCTGATATCCGCTGCTCTGGCCAGCCCTGTTTTGCCGGATGCGATGGTTTCCAGCCCGCCGATTGGCAGCCAGCGCAATGTCACGCCGAAGATCACGATCAGCACCAAGCCCAGCCAGAAACCCGGCACGGCATAAAGTGCGAGCGAGGTCAGCGATAACAACCGGTCGCGCTTGGAATGCGGTTTGGCACCGGCCACGATACCGAGCAGAGAACCGGCAAAAAATGCCAGAAACGTCGATACGCCCATCAGCAGTAATGTTGCCGGAAGCCGCTCCAGAATAACATCCAGCACCGGACGCTGAAAAGCCGAAGACCAGCCGAAATCACCAGAGAACAGCGCCGTGACATAGGCAAAGAACCGCTGCAACGGCCCCTGATCCAGCCCCCATGACTGGCGCAAAGCTTCAAGCTGCTGCGCATCCGCCCCGCCCATCTGCGCCACATAAGCATCCACGGCATCGCCGGGAGCAGCTTCCAGAATAAGGAAGCTGCCCACCAGAACAATACCCAGAACCGGAAAGATACTGGCAAGACGGCGGAGGAGAAACGGCACTGCGGCTTACTCTTGCAAACCGGTATTCGCCCAGCCAGACACCGCCCAGCGCGGATTATCCGAGACATTCTGCACGCGTTCGCTAGCAACCGTAATGAACGAGAAATCTGCAACATTGATCAGCGGCAGGTCTTCTGCCACCAGACGTTGTAAATCCTGATAGATGCCTGCACGTAGCCCATCGTCCAAAGTCACTGCGCCCTTGGCAATCAGTGCATCGACCGCATCATTCTTATAGCCATATTGATTGGTGAATGGCGCACCGGCAGGCAAGCCGCTTTGGAACAGCACTGTCGTCGAGATTGCCGGATCAGAACGGTAAACCGGCGTAGCCACCGCGATATCAAAGTCATGGTCGGTATAGACCGCTTTGAGATGCGCCGGTGTATCATTGGCAACAATCACCGCATCAATGCCGATTTTCACCAAAGCCTGCCGCAGATAATCGCCGAATTGCTTGGTTTCATTGAAGAATGGTGCAGGCAACAGTTTCAGTTTAAAGCGGAAACCGTCATCGCCCTTCTTATAACCGGCCTCATCCAGCAGGCCCTCAGCCTTGGTAATATCAAAAGCATATTGCTGCGTATCCGGTGCATAGAAGACCTTGTCAAAAGCCGGTACAGGCCCTGTCGCCGGTTTGGCGTAGCCGAGGAAAATCGTCTTGACCACAAAATCCTTATCAATCGCATGGGCGATAGCTTGGCGCACTTTCAGGTCAGCAAGTTCTTTGCGGCGATGATTAAGTTCGACACTGAGCTGATAGGTCAGCGCTTCATAACCATCGGCATAGACTTTCAGCCCCGGCACTTTGGAAATCCGCTCCAGATCTGCCAGCGGCACAGCAGAGAAAGCGGCCAGCTGAATCTGATCGGCTTCCAAAGCATTACCAGCGGAAGCGCGATCCGGCAGCACCTGATAGATAATCTCATCCAGCGCAGGGGCTTGTTTGTCCCAGTAGTTCTCATTGCGTTTCAGCAGGTAATATTCACCCGGCTTATGATCGCCATAGACAAACGGCCCCGTACCCACCAGTTTTTCATTGGCCGGATTCTTGGCAATATCCGTGCCTTCATAAAGATGCTTCGGCAGGACTGAAGTCACTACCGGCAACGCGTTGCGGATTAGCTGAAACGGTGTCGGTTCGGAGAAGCGGAAGACAGCTGTATGGTCATCCGGTGTCTCAACGCTTTCCAGATTTTTGAAAACCGAGCGGCCGAGATTTTGCAACTTCTTCCAGACTTCCAGTGCCGAGAATGCCACATCGGCAGAGGTGAACGGCTTGCCGTCATGCCATGTCACGCCTTCACGCAATTTGAATGTGGCCGACAGGCCATCTGCTGCGCCTTCCCAACTGGTGGCCAGCAGCGATTTCAAACCATCCGGCTGATCAACATTCACATAGGACTGCTCTGCCAGTTGCTCAATCACTTTGCTGGCAACAAAGAACACGCCATTGGAGGCGACAATTGCCGGATTAAGATTGGCCGGTTCGCTATCTGCCGCAACCACCAGACGACCGCCGCGCACCGGCTCAACGGAGGCCTGTTTTTCAGCCGTTTGTGCGAAAGCAAAACGCGGCAGAACAGAAAGTGCAGCAACAGCGGCAGTACCCGCCAGCAGAGCACGTCGATTAAGCGTCAATCTTGTCATAATAACCTGTCCCTCTGTCACGGATTAATCCGCAATAACCCCAAGCTTCTTCAATGCAGCGGCCAAAGCCTCAACAGCCTTTCCCGCAAATTCCGGTTGCGCTGACGCCCCCATATGACCGATACGCAAAACCTTGCCAGCCGTATCCTTACGACCCAGCGACACCAGCACATCATGGTCGCGTAGCATCAGATCGCGCAAAGCCACATCGCTGATGCCATCCGGTACTTTGAACACTGTCGCAGTCGGTGCCGCAGTGGCTTCCTGACGCGGCCATAAGTCCAGCCCCAATGCTTTGACACCTTCACGGGCAATTTGAGCTGCCTTGGTATGGCGCGCCCAGACATTTGCAGCACCTTCCGCCAGATAAAGATCAAGCGCAGCATTGAGAGCATAAATTTCCGCAACAGACGGCGTTACCGGAAAAGCATTGCCTGCCCGCCATGCCTCTTTCCAGTCCAGAAGGCTCAAGAACGATGCCCGTGGCGCATCCGGATTCTCTGCCATTTTCTGCCATGCGCGATCACTCACTGCTGCGAGCGTCAGCCCTGGTGTACTGCCCAGACATTTGGACGGTGATGTAATGAAAATATCCGCATGCACGGCTTCAGGATGCACATCCATGCCGCCAAAAGACGACACCGCATCGACAATCAGATAAGCACCGTGACGTGCAGCAATGGCACCGATCTCCGCCAAAGGATTGAGCGTGCCCGATGGCGTATCGTGATGGCAAACGGCGATAATGCTGATGTCAGGGCGCTGTTTAAGTGCAGCCTCTACAGCCTGCGGATCGATCACATCATCATAATCCACTGCCAGTTCAATAACTTCACGGCCATAGCGCACAGCCCAAGGGCCAAACCCTTTACCATAGACACCCGATACAAGATTAAGCACCACATCCTCACGGGCGATCAGACCCGCAGCTGCCGCCTCAATGCCGAGAATAGCCTCACCCTGCATAATCACCGGCTGGTTGCCGGTACGCATGACCTGTGCAAGCTTTTCAACCACACTTTGATAAAATGCCTGAAATGCATCCGTATAGTCATAGGAAACCGGCTGCCCCAATGCACGGAGCACCTCCGGATAGGCAGGTACCGGACCGGTTGTGAGCATATAGGCAGGCACGTGAAGCATGGTGGCATTGACCTGTTGGAAAACAACATCATAGGAGCGGTTCTGCACTTCTCCAAGAGGGATAATTTTCCACGATCCGGATTTATTGAAATCTGATTTTCTTTTCCTGCAATTTACAGAAATACTCTACTGCATAAATTTTATACGCATAGATATTCATATCAGCCTACACGCCTGATTTTCACCCGAATTTGTACGGGCAATTAACTTGATTATAAAAATCATATTTTATATAAGCGACTTTGATCAGCATTCTTCATTTTCAGAGCGGCATGGATTTTTCGGACCCCGATGCGCCGCATAACGACGGCCAGAGCAAAATTATAAAACACGAAGATGCGGCACCAGACGGTGCCGGTCATTATCGTGAATTGCATAATTTTGCCCGCTCCAGAACCGGAGACACGGTACTGGCTGAAGATCTGGTGCAGGAAACCTATTTACGTGCTGTCAACAGCGACAATTCCGAGCTGCGCAATATGCGCGCTTTCCTGTTTCGTATTCTCAACAATTTGGTGACCGATCATTTTCGCAAGTTACGCCGCACTCGTGAGCGTTTCAGCACAGCAGAAGCGCCGGACATTGCAGCGAATACCCAAAATGCCGAAGACCAGCTGATCGCGCGGCAGCGCCTGAAAATCCTGCAGGAAGCTATTGATGAACTCCCGCCGCGCTGCCGCGAATGTTTTATTCTGCGGCGTTTTGACGAGCTGTCCCATGCAGAAATTGCCACCCGCATGAATATTACCAGAAGTGCCGTAGAGAAACATCTTGCTGCCGCAACGGCACATTGTACAAGGCGGATGCGGGAGCGTGGATAATTATTTTTATCAATCAATGAGGAATTTGCCGTTCTCATTCGTCTACTCAACAGGGAGCCTATCAACATTGCGATCAAAGGGAATGAAACAGAACCTTTTATGAGAGACACAACAGAGCATCATATCCTTGAGCAAGCAGCTCTGTGGTTTGCCCGACAGGAAGGCAATGCGCTTTCCGAAGCGGATCAGCGTGCCTTTGACGACTGGCTTGCCGCCAGCGCAAGGCATCGTGCTGTCTATCATGAAGTATCCGGTATTTGGTATGAGACTGCGTTGCTGCCAAAACCGGCAATGCAGGATAATGTCATCCCGCTCCCTGCTAAAACTGCACCTCAGCGCCGTTCTGTTTTCACCCGATGGCAGTCCGTTGCCGCCACTGGATTATTCGCAGCATTCGCGCTTTCAGGCGCCTATCTTTATGATGTGCCGACGCGGATGCAGGCCGATATCTATACCGCCAAGGGACAAAACGAGCGCGTCACCCTGCCCGATGGCTCCACCGCAGAGCTGAACACCGCGACCGCGCTTGAAGTTCTCTACACGTTGCAAGAGCGCAGAATACGCCTGCTGAAAGGCGAAGCTGTGTTCACTGTTGCTGCCGATAAAACCCGTCCGTTCCGTGTGGAAACCAATGAGGGGGAAGCCACAGCGCTCGGCACCCTCTATGCTGTGCGTCAGGAACCGCAAAGCACAGAGGTGACCGTGCTGGAGAGTAAGGTCGCGATCAAAGGCAGTGCTGATCATGCACCGGCAACAGTACTTCATGCGGATGAGACGGCACATTTCACCCGCAGTTCGGTCTCCTCAATCAGCACAATTGACGCCGATAGCGCAACCGCATGGCGGCGCGGCAAGCTGATGGTCACAGACCAGCCGCTTGGTGAAGTTATCAATGAACTCAATCGCTATCATGCGGGGCTGATCCGCATCACCGATCCGGAAATCCGTGACCAGCGTGTGAGCGGCGTGTTTGATACGAAAAACACATCAGCGGTTATCAATGATCTGGAAAATGCCCTGAATATCCGCTCCACACGGCTCAGCAACTATCTGATTTTGTTGCATCGCTGAGTACGATAAAATATTTTTATAAAAAGATGATTATTTATATCCGGTTTTAAGTCACTCGCTCGTCTACCGTTATGAATGTGCCTGTTGCACAGATTTACAGCGGAATTTGACAGTATGACCACGCGGATGAATACCGGTTTGCGCCCTTCACGATTTCTGACAGCTTTACTGCTGAATTCGGCAGCCATTGCCGCTTTATCCGGTGGCGTTTTACTTTATGGCTCTGCCCCTGTTGCAGCCCAGCAAAGCGCCAGTTTCAGCTATGCCATTGCATCCGGCAATCTCACCACAGCGCTTAACCGCTTCGCCGACACCTCCCGCATCCGTCTTGTCTATGATGCGTCGGTTACCCGCGGGCTCTCCACCAACGGCGTCAAAGGCACCATGTCTGCGGAAGCTGCTCTCAGCCAGCTGCTGTCAGGCAGCGGTATCAGCTATCATTTCACCTCGCCGACGTCTGTGATCCTCAATGCGCCTGCACCGGCAGCAACGGGCAATGCAGGCAGCGTGCCGGAAGGTGCAATCACCCTCAACACCATCACCATTGCCGGAAACAGCGCCATCGCTGCGGCGGATGCCACTTATTCCAGCCCCGGCTCATCCACCTATCTGTCACAGGAAAAAATCGAGCTGTTTCGCGGTACATCCACCGGTGACTTTCTCAAAGGTCAGGCCGGTATTATGACCGGCGACAACCGCAATAGCGGTGCCATCGATATTAATATTCGCGGTATGCAGGGCTTTGGCCGTGTGCCGGTGGTGATTGATGGTGCACAGCAACAAAACACTGTTTATCGCGGTTATTCCGGTGTGGCATCGCGCAACTATGTTGATCCGGATATGATCGGCGGCGTGGAGATCGTCAAAGGCCCTTCTGCCGGTGTTTATGGTGTGGGTGCCACCGGCGGTGTCGCTGTTATGCGCACGCTCACAGCCGACGATATTATCAAGGACGGGCAGGATATGGGCTGGCGGGTTCGCGGCAGCCTGATGAGCAACACCTCATCCCCGCCGCCGGAAGGCACCACAGGCGGTCTCTATGGTGTGACCAAATCCTACATCACCGGTTGTAATACGACCTGCGTGATCCAGCCGATACCGGATGATGTTGCCAAAATGGATATGAGCAAATTTGGCAGCAAGACAGGTTTTGACCGTCCTGCGGTGCTGGAGCCAAGCTCCGGCTCCGGCAGTGTTGCCTTTGCCAAGCGCTGGGAGAATTTTGAACTCGTTGCTGCCTATACCCGCCGAAAGATCGGCAACTATCATGCAGGAACACGGGGTGAAACACCACAGATCAAAAAGACCGTCAACCGCGTTGTGCGGCCTGGTCGTGGCGGACGGCCGGACACATGGATTGAGACAACATCCTTCGCGCTTGATGGCCTGAACCGCTACCGTGCAGGCGAAGAAGTGCTGAATACCTCGCAGGACAACACGTCATATCTGCTCAAAGGCAAGTTCATGCTGGAGGGCGGCCACACGCTTGATCTCGGTTATATGAAATATCAGAGCAAATTCGGCGAGCTGATGCCTTCCGTAATTATTCGCGGTGAAGGTGCAGTGCAGGCACCGCTCAGCGATGTGAATGTCGATACCTATACCGCGCGCTATAACTGGAAGCCGGATAATAATGATCTGATCAATCTCACCGCCAATCTCTGGCATACCAAAACCGAAACCGATATCCGCACGCCTTATGAGTTTTTTGGCGATGATTATACCCAAGGCTATTCGGATGTCGCCAAACGAACCGGTTTTGACCTTTCTAACGAGACTTTATTCGATACGCGCTGGGGGGATGTGACACTGAATTACGGTGGCTCTTACACCTATGAAACGCTGGCGCCGTCAAAACATCGTCCTAACACACCGGATGGCGGCACGCTGAATGCCCGTGACGGCTGGCGCAAAGAAACCAGCGGCTTCATTTCCGGTGAGTGGAAACCGCTCGACTGGCTGAAATTTGACGGTACGCTGCGCTATACAAAAACCCATAGTTACGATAATGCCCTGACCCGTATTCCGACGAAAAATCCGGCGGATGCCTATTATCTGAACAATGAGGAAAAGAGCTCCGGCTTTGCCCCGATTGCGGCTGTGACGATCGAACCGCTGGACGGGCTGCAATTCTACACCCGCTATGCAGAAGCGATCCGCGCGCCGAACCTGTTTGAAACAACATCAGGCTGGTCTTTTGATGCTTCGCCCCTGCTGACACTCAAACCGGAACATGCCAAAAACTGGGAATTCGGCTCCAATCTCAAGCTGGACAGCGTGTTTGACGGCGGCGATGAGCTGCGTTTCAAAGTCGCTTATTTCAACAATCACATTGATAATTACCTTACCCGCACGATTGAAAATAAACCGGGTGAGAATATCGGCTCCACGACCATGCGTAATCTGGATTATGCAAAGTTCAAAGGCTATGAAATTTCAGCCCGCTATGACAATGGCTGGTTCTTCGGTGAGGCCTCCGGCATCTATTATACCGGCACCGAGTTCTGCACCACTGAACAAACCAACTCGCCATTGCGACCAAATTGTTTTGGCGGTGGTGTGCCGAGCGGCTATGCACAAATGCATCTGCCGCCAAAAAAATCCGGCTCGGTCACTCTGGGCACACGCTGGCTGGATGAGGCTCTGACTGTAGGTAGTCGTGTCACCTATACCGGAAAACGCGCTACTGAACTCGGCAATGCCACCAGCGGCGGCTATACAGCCGGCATCGAGTGGAGCCAGTACACGCTGGTGGATATCTTCGCGAGCTATAAAATCAACGAGGATACGACCTTTGATTTCAACATCGATAACCTCACCGATGTTTATTACATGGATGCGCTGACGCTCGGCCTGATGCCCTCACCGGG
This sequence comes from Hyphomicrobiales bacterium, assembly GCA_900470735.1. Lineage (GTDB taxonomy): Bacteria > Pseudomonadota > Alphaproteobacteria > Rhizobiales > Rhizobiaceae > Pseudochrobactrum. The sequence continues at coordinate 820,302 of UCCC01000001.1, forward strand.
GCGGACATTCCGCGCCAGTCTGACCGCAAAATTCTGATAAACACAGGCCGGAGAGCCAATCTCCGGCCTGTATAACCGGAATTCCGAGTTCCCATACGGAATGAAATGACGTAAGAGGCGCAAGATCAGTTTCTAACCAGCCGGCAAAACGGCAGAGCCTGATCTCTTTATGATCGCGCAATGCAACCTGTCTGCCATGAGACTGACGAGAGCGCCGTGTGCCATACTTGGCACACAAAGGTCGCTCTAACACTCTAAAATTATGCTCTAGCGTCATATCATCAAAGGTATTCCAGAATTGCGCTCGCTTCTTCTTTCCGCTTCTGCCCTCACCGCTGTTACTTTTTCTGCCGCACTGACAATGCCTGTACAGGCTCAGGACGGCGCTAAAATCGCACCGAAAGTTATGGTCATCACCATGTTCGGTCAGGAAGCCAAGCCTTGGATTGAAGGCGAAAAATTCACCCAGCAGATCAAGCTGGCCGGTCTTAATCCTGAATATCCGAATGTTGACTGCACCGATGAAGACCTGTGCCATATGACTACCGCCATGGGCTTTGCCAATGCGGCAAGCTCAGTATCGGCCATGGCGCTCAGCGAGAAATTCAATCTCTCCAAAACCTATTTTCTGATTGCCGGTATTGCCGGTGTTGATCCGAAGCACGGCACACTCGGCTCCGCTCACTGGGCAAAATTTGCCGTTGATGCTGACCTCAACCACCGTATTGACCAGAGTGAAGTGCCTGATACATGGGAAACCGGTTCTTTTGCACTGGGTGCTGAAAACCCGACAGAAACAGCCAAATGGTCTGCCGGTACAGAAGTTTATGCTCTCAATGCCAAGCTGACCGACTATGCTTTCAGCGTGACCAAAAATGTGGAACTGCTGGATGGTGACGGCGCCAAAGCCTATCGCAAACATTACAAAGGCGATATCGCAACAGGCGCGCCGATTGTCAGCATCTGCGACACGCTTTCCAGCGACACCTACTGGCATGGCGTTAAAATGGCTCTGTTCATGGAAAAATGGGTTGAACTGCTCACCGACGGCAAAGCGACCTATTGCACCTCACAGATGGAAGACAATGCCACGCTGACCGCGCTGAAACGTGCATCCGAGGCCGGTAAACTGGATTTCGACCGTATTGCTCTGCTGCGTACCGCATCGAATTTCGACCGTCAGGGTGAAGATCAGACCGCTCTGGAATCGCTGAAATCAGAATCCGGCGGTTTCAAACTGGCCACGACCAATGCCTACCGCATCGGCAAAGCCTATACCCAGACTATTCTGACCGGCTGGGATAAATGGCAGGAAGCGCCGCAGACCGATAGCGCGAAATAATCGAACAAAAAAAGCCCCCAAAGAGATCATCTTCGGGGGCTTTTTCATGTCTTATAAAATCACGATGCGCGGTTGATTGCATCACCAAGGATCGAGACGATCTTGGCGATTTCCTCTTTGCTGACAATCAGCGGTGGTGAAAGGGCAATCACATCGCCGGTCACACGGATCAGCAGCCCCTTCTTAAAGCAATCAACAAACACATCATAGGCGCGCGCGCCCACGGCACCGTCACGGGAGGACAATTCAATACCGGCCACCAGACCGAGTGTACGGATATCAATCACATTTTTCGCGGATTTCAGCGAATGCATGGCTTCCTGCCAATCATCGGCAAGATCAGCCGCACGGGTCAGAAGCCCCTCTTCAGCATAGACATCCAGCGTTGCAATACCCGCAGCACAGGCCACCGGATGACCGGAATAGGTGTAGCCGTGGAACAGCTCAATCGCACCTTCAGGCCCGTGCATCAGACCATCATAAATATGACGGCTGGCAAAAACAGCACCCATCGGAATGGCACCATTGGTCAGGCCTTTTGCGGTGGTGATCAGATCCGGTGTTACACCAAAATAATCTGACGCAAATGGCGTACCAAGACGACCGAAGCCGGTGATCACTTCATCAAAAATCAGCAGAATACCGTGTTTCTTGGCAATCGCAGCAAGGCGATCCAGATAACCTTTCGGCGGCACCAGCACACCGGTTGAACCGGCCAGCGGCTCTACGATCACAGCGGCAATGGTTTCCGCACCATGCAGTGCAACCATGCGCTCCAGATCATCCGCCAACTCTGCGCCGTGTTCCGGCTGACCTTTGCTGAAAGCATTCTTCTCAAGATCATGGGTATGACGCAGGTGGTCTGCACCCGGCAGCAGCGGGAACACGCGGCGGTTATTGACCAGACCGCCAACGGAAATACCGCCAAAACCTACACCATGATAGCCGCGCTCACGGCCGATCACGCGGGTACGGGTGCCCTGACCAATTGCACGTTGATAGGCAATCGCAATTTTCAGAGCTGTATCAACGGACTCTGAACCGGAGCCGGTGAAGAAAACGCGGTCGAGAATTTTGCCATCACCGCGCGGTGCAATTTCACCAAGACGGGTGGCAAAATCAAACGCGATATTGTGCCCCATCTGGAAGGTAGGCGCGAAATCCATCGTTGAAAGCTGCTTTTCCACGGCTGAGGAAATCTGCTTGCGACCATGACCGGCATTCACACACCACAGTCCGGCTGTACCATCCAGCACGGAATTACCGTCCACATCGGTATAATACATACCTTCTGCGGCTGCGAGCATACGCGGCGCCGCTTTAAACTGACGGTTCGCCGTAAACGGCATCCAGAAACTATCCAGTTTCGGACTATTGGATAAATCAGCCATAACTCACTCCTCAACGGCACAGTTTTTCAGCAATAAAAAACTGACCTCTCCCTGCTATATGACGTTAAGTTGGCCATGCTTCGGGGAGCGAAACAAGTCTATTTCTTTGTGGAATTATCCACTTGATCTGACTAGTAAAATAATTAGATTGTTTAAAATATTTAACAACAATAACAGCACGGAGGATTGCCTTATGAGCAGTGAGATTGATATTGGCGGCCGCCTCCGCTTTATTCGTGAAAAATCCGGTCTGTCGCAGCGCGAACTGGCAAAGCGCACCGGCGTCACCAATGCCACCATTTCGCTGATCGAAGCGAACCAGACAAATCCTTCCGTCGGTGCTTTAAAACGCATCCTCGACGGCCTACCTATTGGTATGTCTGAGTTTTTTGCTTTGCAGCCGGATATGCCGCAAAAAGCATTTTACCAGTCGGAAGAGTTTGTCGAAATCGGCAAGGGTAAGATTTCATTCCGCCAATTGGGTGACAATCTGTTCGGACGCGCTTTGCAAATTCTGAAAGAGCGTTACGAGCCGGGTGCAGATACCGGAAAAGTACCACTGGTGCATGAAGGGGAAGAAGGCGGTATTATTATCGCCGGTCGCCTTGAGGTTACGGTTGATAGCGAACGGCGAATTCTCGGCCCAGGTGACGGCTATTATTTTGAAAGCCGCCGTCCGCACCGCTTTCGCTGTGTCGGGCCGGTTGCCTGCGATGTCATCAGCGCCTGCACACCGCCGACTTTCTAGAGCGCCGTGTACCAGACTTGGCACACAAACGTCGCTCTAACACTTTAAAATGAGAGCATAATTTTACCTTGAACTGATCCAAGTTTAAGGAATTATGCTCTAACATTCAGCTTGACGCTCATCAGGAGAACCAATCATGGCACATCAAGACACCAACCTGCTGAAGCCGGTGCTGCGCATTGATTTTCCGGAGAAAGCACGACTGGGGCGCGGTAAAATCCAGCTCCTTGAGCATATCCGCGAAACCGGCTCAATCTCGGCAGCCGGTCGCGCTATGGATATGTCCTATCGCCGTGCATGGCAGCTGGTTGATGCGCTGAACAGCATGTTCAGTGAGCCTTCTGTCACCTCGCAACGCGGTGGCAAACAAGGCGGCGGTGCAGTGCTCACGCCTTTCGGAGAAGAACTGATCCGCCGGTTCCGTCAGATTGAAACCACACTTACGGACGCTCTGCACGATGATCTCGCATGGCTGGACAGCAACCGCGCCAAGCAAAACTGATTATTTGCGCCGCAGCTGCGGTACAACAGCATGCAGAATGGCAACAATAATGAGCCCGCCGATCACGGACAGATGCTCAACCGCCACATGCATTTTCGCGATCGCTTCCGCACCCTCTGCCCGCCAGAACGCATGAGACACCGGAATGGTAGCCGCCGTGAAAACGCCCAATGCACCGGCACCAAGCCAGACAAGTGAACCACCCCAGATCACCAGAGCAGAACCGATCAGCTGCACTGCAATAGTCAGTGCGGCGAATAAAGTCGGAGCAGGCAGACCATTCGCAGTCATTTCCGCGATAGCTGCCGGAAAGTCGAACAGCTTGGCCAGACCGCTGAGCCAGAATGTAATGGTCAGCAAAATACGCGCTAAAAGCTGAATGACAGGCATCGACAGCAGCTGGTAAATCCAGTTCGGGTTCATGGTTTTCCTCCGCGCAACGCATCTCCGGCAACACATGCTATGTGTATTTCACACCGGAATGCGCCCGATCAATTGAACAAGTTGTCTCTGAATATGCAGCGCAATACAGAAATGCGTTTATGCATGGATGCGTGCCTGCCAGCCGTGCAGCAGGGTATGCAATGCATCCTCAACAGCCTGATGCTGCATGGCTTCATCCACATGCTGACCAAGAAGTGCCTGACTGAGCAGGTTTTCAACAATCATATCGTGAAAATGCGTCGCCATCACATGAGCATAACCCTGCCGCAGACTACCGTTTTCAATATGCGGAGCAATGGTTTTGGCAAAATAATGCCGTGCCATTTGCGGCCCCTTCTCGAACCATGTTTTGGCAATCGCCGGAAACCGGCCGGATTCCGCTATTACCAGTCGCTGAAACGCCACATGATGCTCCTGCATCAACACCGACAATAGCTGCCTGCCAAGTCGCTCCAGCCCGTCTTTGAGCGGTAGCTTTGACACATCAAGATCTTTGATACCGTGGGTGAAGGTCTCGCTCATTTGCGCGATAACCGCCATGAACAGACCTTCTTTATCGCCGAAATGATTATAGAGATTGGTCTTCGAGCCACCGGCCTGCCGCATAATCTCGTCAACCGACACGCCCTCATAGCCGTGCTCCAGAAACAAAGCCGCAGCGATGGTTCTGATCTGCTCCCGCCGCTCGATGCCGCGGCGGGTAATCCGGACAGGCTTTATCTCATTCATTCAGCAGCCTCCGGCAGTTTCTCTGCCTTCTTGTCAGCACCGGTGATTTTATGGTGATGGGCAGGACGGAAAGACCGGCGATCGACCAACTGACCATAAAGCAGACTACCCAGTACCAGCATAATCCCGCCGAGCTGCAACCAGCTTGGCACCATATTGTTGAATGTCGCATCCATAATGAAGGCAGTGACCGGTGCGAGCAAGAAGAATGGTGCAACTGCTGACGGGCCAGCACCTTCAATACCGCGGAACCATAAAGCAAAAGCCAGCGCGGTCAGGAACAAGGCGAGAATAACAAAACCGGTAAAGTTGATAAGCGTAACAGAAGACGGAATATCCTGAAAAATCACCGCGAGAATTGCCAGTTCAACACCACCGACAACCAGCTGCCAGCCGGTAAAAGCAAGCAGTGAACACGGGCGTCCCCATTTATGAACATAGATACCACCCAGCGCCACGGACAATGCCGCGCCTAAGCCTGCCAGCACGCCAATCATATCCATCTGCACGCCACCGCGCAGCACAACAAGGCTGACGCCGACAGCACCAAGCAAGACGCTGAAAATCTTATGACCGGTCGGGATAACCTGCATCAAAGGCCATGCCAGAAGAATAGTGAAAAGCGGCCCCAGCGCCTGAATGGTTGCAGCCACGCCGCCGGGTAAGCGTAGTGCTGCCACAAAAATCAGGCCGAAGAACAGACCGGCATTCAGCGTGCCAAGCACAACAATTTTCCACCACCACTCACGCGGCAGCATGGTGCGGGCAAAAAGCAGCAGTGGAATACCGCCACCTAACGCGCGGACGGCACCGATAAAAACTGGGTTATGCGGCAGCATATTGGATGAAACAATATAGGTGAAGCCCCACAGAATAGTGGCAAGCGCGGCGGCAAGTTTTGGATTCATAATGTGACCTGTCTTTCAATTCGCTGCATCAATACCATACCATACGGTATCGTATCAATTGGTAATATCACTAAACACAGCGTTCAATAAAACAGATCAGTCTCCCACATTCTTCATCACACGGAACTGCAATTCCAGCCGGACAATCACCCATTCATACTCGAGGAGTAAATAAATAATATTCGGGGAACAGCATGAAAAACAACTCAATATACTTAAGTTCAATATTCTTTCTTTATTTCAGCAATATTTCTTACGCAGCCTATAATATTCTTTCTCCGGAACCAGAAACACCAAATTATGTCCGGATCTGTGACACTTACGGAAAAACGTATTTTGCTATACCTGGCACGCAAACCTGCCTCTCTCGGCGGTTATGTACGCACAACAACTCAAGTCGGCCATGATGCATATGATAACAGCAGCTATCACAGCCCCTCAAACTCTGTGCGCTTTACACTTAATCCCAAAACGGCCGCTGAAACTGAACTCGGCACATTAAAAACGACCACCTCCCTTCGTTTCGAATGGGGTGACGGCAAAGACAGTAAAAGCAGCGGAACCCTACGCGTAGCGACTATGCAATTGGGTGGGCTGAAACTCGGGCTCGATTTTTCAAATTTTGTCAGCTTCAGCAATTATCTGGGTAATATGCTCAATGATGATGTTATCGCTTACGGCGGCGTCAGTACGTCACAAATCAGTTATACCTATAGTAACAATAACGGGTTCTCAGCACTTTTAGCTATTGAACAAGGCAATGATAAAGACAGCGGTTATAAGACTGAAAAAGACAAGGATGCCAGCCTGATCCATGGCGGTATGGTTAAAGATTATGTGCCGCATGTTGTCGCCGGTGTAAAATATGAACAGGACTGGGGCACCATTGCTACCGTTGCAGCCTATGACAGCATCAACAAAAGCTGGGCGGGTAAAACGAAGCTTGATCTTAAGGCCAGCGATGCTCTGTCCCTGTGGATACAGGGGGCTTACAAGAACAACGAAGATATTTATTTCGACGGAAAGCGCCAGAAAACCAGTTTTTACGGCCAATGGGGTGGAGACTGGGCAACATGGGGCGGGTTTGCTTATAAATTCAACTCTAAAACCAGCCTGAATACACAGATTGGTTATGATGGTAGCAAGACATTAGCAACGGCTATCAATCTCGAATATCAAATGCTCCCCGGCCTGATCATTCAACCGGAGCTGACCTATACAAAATGGAGTGATGCACGCGCCACAGCCCTTAGCGGGCAACATTCTGTTGGCGGAACCTTGCTCATCCAACGTACTTTTTAAACACACAAGAGCATTTCCGTATTTAACGGAAATGCTCTTATACTTTCTGACATTTTTAAGCGGCCGGACGGTTCTGCGCTTCCAGCAATTGACGATAAAGCCCTGATTTCGCCGCCAGCAATTGCTCATGACTGCCCTCTTCAGCAACGCGGCCGTCCTGTACCACAACAATACGATCCGCATTGGTAATGGTAGCAAGGCGGTGTGCAATCACCAGAGTAGTGCGTCCGACCGACAGTTCAGCCAGTGACTGCTGAATAGCGCGCTCGGTTTCTGTATCCAGTGCAGAGGTTGCCTCATCCAAAATCAGGATCGGCGGATTTTTCAGGAAAATACGTGCAATCGCCAGACGTTGCTTCTGCCCGCCGGACAGTTTGACACCGCGCTCACCGATAATCGTATCCAGCCCCGCTGGCAGACCGGCAACCACATCACTCAGACGCGCACGTTCCATCGCCTGCATAATTTCGGCATCGCTCGCATCAAGACGACCATAAGCAATATTCTCACGGATCGTTCCTGCAAACAGAAACACGTCCTGACTGACAATGCCGATATTGCTGCGCAGTGACTTCAAAGTCATGTCGCGGATATCAATACCGTCAATGCTAATGGCGCCCTCAGTGACCTCGTAAAAACGAGGCAGCAACGAACAGATTGTTGTTTTGCCCGCACCGGAAGGACCAACAAAAGCAATGGTCTCACCCGCCTGAATATCAAGGTTAAGCCCCTGCACAATCGCACGGTTATCCTGATAGCCAAATGACACCTGATCATAACGGATATTGCCCTGCAATTGCCCCACATCACGGGCATTACTGCGATCCGCAATATCAGGGCGCGTGTCGAGAAATTCCAGATAACGCTGGAAACCGGCAATCCCTTTCGGATAGCTTTCAATCACAGAATTAATCTTATCAATCGGGCGGAAGAACACGCTCACCAGCAACAGGAAGCCGACAAAGCCGCCAGCAGTCAGATCGCCGCGGATAACGAAATAGGCGCCGCACAGCATCACCACAACCTGAATGAAGCGCATCGACAGATAGCTCAGCGAGGTTGATGCTGCCATCACTTTATAGGCTTCAAGCTTGGTGCTGCGATAATTCTGGTTATCTTCTGCAAAGAGTGCACGTTCATGATCTTCATTGGTGAAAGCCTGCACCACACGAATACCACCAACATTCTCTTCAATACGTGCATTGAACGCCGCCACGCGGCCATATAGTGCGCGCCATGTCGTGGTCATGCGGCCACCAAAGCGCAGGGTAACCCATGCGGTGACCGGCACAATCAGCACAGTAATCAGCGCCAGAGTTGAATGCTCCCAGAACATCAGCAGGAAAGCACCGATCAGCGTCATAATCGCAATGAACAAATCCTCAGGGCCGTGATGGGCGACCTCACCGATCTCTTCCAGATCTTTGGTCATACGCGCCACAAGGTGACCGGTCTTTTGATTATCGAAATAGCCGAAAGACAATTTCTGCAAATGATCAAAGGCTTTGCGGCGCATCTCGGTCTCGATATTAATCCCGAGCATATGCCCCCAATAGGTCACAACCACCTGCAGACCGGCATTGAAAACATAAACGCACAGCAGACCAACAGCCGCGAGAGAAATCAGCCCCCACTCATTGGTCGGCAGCAACCGGTCGATGAACAATGTCACCGCGACCGGAAAGGCCAGTTCCAGAAGGCCGGACAGAACGGCACTGCAAAAATCCACGGCAAAGAGAAGTTTGTGCGGGCGATAATAGGCAAAAAACCGCTTTAATATATCTGTCATGCTATTCTCTCCCGCCATCCGCTCGTACAAATCTGATAGTTTTATTCAAGTTACAGGCGGTTGTAGTGCAAAAGCTTTATCTTGCAACAGAATAAATGACTGGCGGACAGGAACACGGCCGGTATGATTTATCGGCAACACACTATGATGTGAAACGGCCAGAAAACTTCATCCGTGATGCGGGAAGCAGATCGTGGCCAGCAACCCTTTGCCCTGACCGGCATGGCGCAGACTCAAATTTCCGCCATGAAGCACCGCGATTTCTTCGACAATAGACAGTCCCAATCCACTCCCGTGCGGCTGATGCTGCGTATTTTTTGACACTTCACCACGAGCAAAACGTTTGCGTATTAATGCCAGCTTTTCCTCCGGCACTCCGGTGCCACTGTCTTCAACTTCCAGACAAACATTGGTCCCTTGCCTGCGAGCCCGAACCGTGACAACCACATTCTCACCGGCATAAAGCAGTGCATTGCTGAGGAGGTTTTTCAAAGCTTCTTCCAGCAACAACCGGTCGCCCTGCACAATCAGGCTGTCTTCCCCCTCATAGCCAAGATCAATATGGCCCCGCGCAGCATCCCGCACATAATCTCCGGTGATTTGCCGTGCCATTTCCGCCAGATCCAGCGATACCAGCAATTGGGCAGCCTGATCACCGGATGCATCAATTTTTGCAAGCAGAAGCAGCTGTGCCAATATACGCTCTGCATGAGCGACAGCCTGATCGGCCTGCGTCACAGCTTCCAGCATAGCTTGCCGGTCACCATTGCGCTGCGCTAGTGCAAGCTGCGTACGCACCACAGCCAGAGGTGTCCGCAACTGATGACTGGCATTGCCGGTAAAATGGCGCAGTGCATCCAACGCGGATTGCAGCCGCACCATGAAGGAGTTGACCGTTTCCACCAGCCCCTGCACTTCATTGGGCACATGTTCACTGATCGGATGCAAATCCTGCGGGCTTCGCTCAGCAATTGCATCGCTCAGACGATAAAGCGGTCGCAAGGCATAGGTTACCGCAATCCAGACAACCAGCGCCGTCCCGATAATCATAAACAGCAAGCGTAAAGCTGAACGCAGCAACAGCGTATGGGTCAGTTGACGGCGCGCAATTGTTGTTTCAGCAACCGTCACTGAAAAGGGCACAGAATTGACGCCGGTTGACGCCGAGCGGCGCAACAATGCCAGCCGGATCTGCTCACCGCGATAAACACCGTCTCCGAATTCCACATCCTTATTCTGCGGGTTTTTCAGCAATGGCAGCGTTTCATAACCGGTGATGAATTGCCCCGGAGGTCCGTCGACCCGGTAAAATACCCGATCCTGCGCTGCCGAGGTCAGCATTTCCAGAGCGACATAGGGAATATCGACTTCCAGCTCGCCATGCTCGGAAACGACAACACGCTCGGCAATCGCCAGAGCTGAACCACTCAGCACCCGATCAGCGACCTTATTAGCGGTACTGACCGCCTCCTGATAGGTATCGACCAATGCAATCAGACCGATCAGCACAGTGGATACCAAGAGCCAGCCAAGCAGGCGTTTTCGCAGAGAATAAGCTGCTTCGCTCATTCTCTGCCTGCTGGTATGTCCGCCGGTACGCCCAGCGGTATGTCTTCCGTCAACACCGGCTGCGCATCGGAGACACGATCCAGATAATAGCCCAGCCCCCGAGCCGTCCGCACGGTTAAAGCAAAAGGCGCAAGGCGCTTGCGCAATCGGCTGACATATTGCTCAATCGCATTGGAACTTAAATCATGATCAAAACCGCTGAGCGATTGTACTATGGCTTCTTTCGCCACCACTTTACCGCCGCGTATGAACAATAATTCCAGCAACCCCAGTTCGCGCGCCGGTATTTCAATCGGCTGCCCGCCTGCGCTGAATGAGCGCGCATTCATATCCAGTGTTACTGAACCGAAATGCACCAATGCATGACGTAACCCTGCCTGCCTGCGCAGCAAAACCCGCACACGTGCTTCAAATTCACTGATATCAAAGGGCTTGATCATATAATCATCAGCACCAAGATCCAAACCGCGCACCCGTTCTTCCGGTGCGCCGCGTGCTGTCAGAATAAGCACCGCGGCCTGATTATGCCGTGCCCGCATCGCGCGCAAAACGTCCAGCCCGTCCATTTCCGGCAGATTGAGATCGAGTATCACCAGATCGAAATTCTCGGTAGCGGCGGCGGCATGGGCTGACGCACCATCCTCAACAATATCAACAGCATAGCCACTGCCGCGCAGCAAAGCGCCAAGCCCTTCTGATAAAGCCTTGTTATCTTCAACCAGCAAAATCCGCACGCAGTCAGTCTCTCCCGCAAGGCATAATACGGCCCTGTATTGTTTCTCCCCGATCCAACATATATTGATTGGAATAACAATGTTAGGGGCGCACCAACAAATAATCCCGCAAAAGGGCTATAAGTCTTTTGCTTCCGGCATGGTTATTTCAGGTTGATTACAGTTCAGATTTTGGGACTGCTTGCGGGGAGGACAGCGCGTGAAACAATTATGGTTAGGTGTCATTTCCGGCCTGTTGATACTCTGCAACAATGCAGCAGAGGCTGCTCCTGTTTTATTTCCTGCGCTGAATGGCAATAAAAATGCACAGGTTCTGGTGGTTTATTCATCATTGGACGAACCCCTTGCCCGCCCGATGATTGAAGGTTTTCAAAAAGAGAACCCTGATATTGCTGTGCGCTATGAAGATATGCTCACAACAGAAATTTATCACCGCATTGTACGCGAAACCGATGACGGTCTAAAAACGGCAGATTTTGCCTTTTCCTCAGCCATGGATTTACAGGTTAAACTCACCAATGACGGCTATGCACAATCGGGTATTTTACCGATGAGCGAGCACTGGCCGGCTTGGGCAAACTGGCGCAATACCGCCTATGCCCTGACTTTTGAACCGGCCGTTTTTGTCTATCACAAACCAGATTTTAAAGACCGTAAACCACCATCGACGCGTGCGGAATTTGTCGCTTATCTGAAAGAACAGGGAGAAGCCGTTTTTGGTCGTATCGGCACTTATGATATCGAACGATCGGGTGTCGGCTTTCTTTTTATGGCACGCGATCAGGAACAATTTGACGATATCTGGACTGTCATTCGCGCGATGGGTGCTGCCGGTGTCAAACTCTATTCCACCAGTCAGGCTATTGTGGAGCGTGTTGCCGACGGGCGTTTTGTCCTCGGTTATAATATTCTCGGCTCCTATGCCGCCGACTGGGCTGCCCGCAACCCTGATGTCGGCATTATTCTGCCAAAAGATTATACAGTGGTGATGTCCCGTATCGGCTTAGTGCCGGAAGCAGCGGCATCACCGCAACTGGGCTGGCGTTATCTGGAGTTTTTTATGTCCAAAGAAGGTCAGACCATACTCGCCCGCCAGTTACAAATTCCGGCAGTCAGCCCTGAAGTTGCCGGTGAAAATACCGCTCTGACGATGCAGGAAATTTACGGCAGCAAGCTCAAACCGGTGCCGGTCAGTCCGGGGCTGATGGTCTATCTCGATCAGGTCAAGCGCAGTCGTCTCATTGAAAAATGGAATAATGTCCTGCGCCAGCAATAGTCTTCCCCCTGCTTCAATGCTGTGAACAAGCGAGGCGAAGCAAACAATCTGCACATCATGTCAGGTTGGCGTCAGCTTCATATGATGGATTGAAGCTGCTGTTGTCCGTGGAGGCGGCTCACAACAGTGCCGGGGAGGAATACTGCTATCTGGACGGGGGCCCACATGCCTGATCCTTCCCGTGCGTTTTTCTATGCAAAAACCACAGTCTGCGTTGCAACGCAGCATCAGGAGGATCAGACTTGAAAAAATTTCTCATCGCTTCCCTTTTCGCAGGCGCATTGACGCTGCCTGCCTATGCAGCAGATTACACCATTATTGCACCGGCAAATCCGGGCGGCGGCTGGGATCAGACAGCACGTTCTCTGCAGACTGTTCTGCAGCAGGAAGGTATTTCCGGTAAAGTACAGGTACAAAACGTACCGGGCGCCGGCGGCACAATCGGTCTTGCACAATTTGCCAGCCAGCAAAAAGGCAAAGGCGATGCACTCATCGTCGGCGGTTATGTGATGGTCGGTGCAATTCTGACCAACAAATCACCGGTAACGCTGAAAGATGTTACGCCTATCGCACGTCTGACCGGTGAATATGAAGCTATTGTTGTTCCGGCTTCCTCACCGTTCAAGACCATGGGCGATCTGGTTGAAGCACTCAAAAAAGACCCGGGTGCGGTTTCATGGGGCGGCGGCTCTGCCGGCGGCACTGACCATATTGCGGTCGGTCTGATTGCCAAGGCTGCGGGCGTTGATCCTAAGAAGATCAACTATATTGCCTATTCCGGCGGTGGCGAAGCACTCGCGGCTATTCTCGGTAGTCAGGTTTCAGCTGGTATTTCCGGTTACGGTGAGTTTGAATCGCAAGTTCAGTCCGGCACATTGCGTCTGCTTGCAATTTCCAGCGCCGAGCGCATTGAAGGTATTGATGCACCAACGCTGAAAGAATCCGGTCTCGATGTCGTGGTTGAAAACTGGCGTATGCTGGCAGCCGCACCGGGCATTACCCCGGAGCAAAAAGCTGCGATCAATGCTGATATTGAAAAGCTGGCAAAATCCAAAACATGGCAGGACACGCTGAAAACCAAAGGTTGGGCTGACACCTATCTCGCAGGCGATGCATTTGATGCACAGCTCGACAAGGATATTCAGGCAACCGAAGGTGTTCTGAAAGATATCGGTCTGGTTCAATGAGTGAACTGAAACCAGCAACAACGCGTCGCCCCGATGGGGCGGCGCTTTGTATCGCCGCCATCCTGCTTGTTATTTCCGGTATTATGTTCTGGGATATGGCTCGCCTTTCCGAAGCAGCCGGTTATTCTCAGGTAGGTCCTGCAACTGTTCCTAAAGCTATTGCCTTTGCCCTTGCTGGATTGGCGGTCTGGACAATTATTGCTGCTTTTCGCAATGATTTTCCTGAGCGCGAACCACAGGAAGTCAAGCCGGTGCTCTGGATCGTCGGTGGTCTGACCGCACAAATGCTGCTGCTCAATACCGCAGGTTTTTCCATTGCCACAGGCATCATGTTTGCCCTTACAGCCTATGGTTTCGGCAAACGCAAACTGTGGTTCTCAATCCCTGTCGGCATTGCTGCCTGTTATGTGATCTGGCTGATTTTTGCCAAATTACTGCAATTGTCGCTGCCTGCGGGCCCGTTAGAACGACTGTTCTTCTGAAATCCGCAAAATGTCTCCTCACTGCCCTGCTCTTACCAACCGTTAGCGGCCTTGAGAAGCTCCGAGACAAAAGTGGGAAATGCTTAAATGTCTACATTTGAATTTCTGATGCAGGGTGTCGTGGTTGCAATGCAGCCAATGAACCTGCTCTATGCACTGATCGGTGTAACGCTTGGCACCGCTGTCGGCGTGCTGCCGGGCATCGGTCCCGCACTCACTGTTGCCCTGCTGCTGCCTGTGACCTATCAGCTTGATGCGGCAGGCTCTCTGATTATGTTTGCCGGTATTTACTACGGCGGCATGTATGGTGGCTCCACCACCTCCATCTTGTTGAATACACCGGGTGAAAGCGCCTCGATTGTTACTGCTCTGGAAGGTAACAAAATGGCGCGCAAAGGACGCGGCGGCCCTGCATTGGCAACAGCCGCCATCGGCTCTTTTGTTGCCGGTCTGATCGCTACTATCGGCCTTGCTTTTATCGCGCCTTATATTGTCAAACTCGCACTGGTTTTCGGGCCACGCGAATATTTTGCACTGATGGTGCTGGCTTTCGTCACCGTTTCCTCTGCTTTCGGCGACAGCGCTCTGCGCGGTCTTACCTCACTGTTTATCGGTCTTGCCCTTGCAACCATCGGCATTGACCAGCTGACCGGTCAGGCACGCTTGTCCTTCGGCGTTCCGGATCTACTGGACGGCATTGAGGTGACAACGCTTGCCGTTGCCATGTTTGCGATTGGCGAAACGCTTTATATTGCGGCTCAGGGTAACCGAGCACCGGATAAAGTGGAAGCGGTTAAAGGCTCTTTGTGGATGTCTGCCTCGGACTGGGCGCGCTCGTGGAAACCTTGGTTGCGCGGGACATTTATCGGCTTTCCGATTGGAGCCATGCCTGCCGGTGGCGCAGAAATCGGCACATTCCTGTCCTATGCAACCGAGCGGAAACTCACCAAACACCCTGAAGAATTCGGCCATGGTGCGATTGAAGGTGTTGCAGGTCCTGAAGCTGCCAATAATGCCTCGGCAGCCGGTACACTTGTGCCTCTGCTGACACTCGGCCTGCCGACCACAGCTACCGCTGCGATCATGCTGGCCGGTTTCCAGCAATATGGTCTGCAACCTGGGCCATTATTGTTCGCCACCAATCCGCAACTGGTTTGGGGGTTGATCGCCAGCTTGCTCATCGCCAACTTCATGCTGCTGGTGCTCAACCTGCCATTGATCGGCCTGTGGGTGAAACTGCTGAGTATTCCGAAGCCATGGCTCTATGCCGGTATTCTGATGTTCGCCACGCTTGGCACCATCGGCGCGAACCCGTCTGTGTTTGAGCTTGGTATGCTGCTGGCCTTCGGTCTGATGGGATATGGTATGCGCATTTACGGCTATCCGATTGCACCTGCGGTTGTCGGCCTGATCCTTGGCCCCTTGGCAGAACAGCAGTTGCGCCGTGCGCTGTCGATCAGTCAGGGCGATGTAACAGTGCTGTTCACCTCACCGATTGCCGCCGTTCTGCTGACGATTGCAGCACTGGCTCTGATTGTACCACTGATTATGCGTGCGCGCGGCCGTGGTCAGGTTCTGTCGCAGCTTGCGGCGAATGAAGACTAAACCTTTACACCTCCCAAAATGACAAGCCCGCCGGTATAACCGGCGGGCTTTCTCGTTACTTGTCATCATGACTTAACCGGCCATGCGATTCATGCATGGCAGCTCTGCCTTTACAGCAGTTGTGAAAGTGCTTCTCCGAGCCCATCTTAAAAACATCAGATTACGGCTTTGAAAAAACCAAGGCCTCAAACACGGAGAAGCAAAATGACTGAACGTAAAAAGCATTCCCGTAATTTCATCGCCCGCGCACTGTCCGTTTTTGGTGCCGCCGCTTCTGCTGCTGCCGCTGTTGAAGGCCGCCGCCGCCCGCATGAAAGAGATTTGCGTACACTTGGCATTAATCCTGCCGACTTCAGCTAATCTGCTCTATCTATAAGATTTTAAGTCCTTCAGGCCCCGCGCTTCGGTTGAAGCTGCGGGGCTTTTTTGTCAAGGTAACGATTGGAAAAACGGAATCACCCCTGATTGCCGGAGGGAAAATATGAGAGTCTATATTTGTGCGGATATTGAAGGTGTTGCAGGTGTTGTAACATCCCAGCAGGGTCAGCCCGGCAATCCGGAATATGAACGTGCACGCCGCTTAATGACAGAAGAAGTCAATGCTGCCATTGAAGGCGCACTGGCAGGCGGCGCCGACTATATTCTGGTCAATGACTCGCATGGCCCGATGGTCAATATTATTCCAGAAATGCTGCATCCCGCGGCAGAACTGATCCTTGGCCGCCCGAAAAAATTCAATATGGCTGCCGGTCTGGATGAAAGTTTTGACCTGCTGTTTTTCACCGGCCATCATGCCAGTGCTGCGCAATATGGAGTACTCGCCCATACCACCAACGGCTTTGCCTTCCGCACCATTAAACTCAATGGTCAGATTGTTGGTGAACCCGGTTTTTATGGCGCCTATGCCGGTGAACTCGGTGTTCCGGTTGCCTTGATCAGCGGTGATGATCAGACCGAACAGGAAAACCGTCCGTTCTTTCCACAAGCTGAATTTGCCACCGTCAAAACAGCATTAGGCAACCGTGCAGCCCGTCAGGTTTCCGTGCAAAATGCACGTAACATGATCCGCGATCTGGCGAAAAAGGCTGTTGAACGTAAAAACGAGCTCAAAGTCTGGAAACCTTTTACCGGCCGCATCCATGCGGAATTCATCATGAATTCCCCGCTGCTTGCCGATCAGATGGCGATTATCCCTTGCGCCGAACGTCCGGACGCCACCACCATCAGCTTTGACTGCGAGAATGTTGCGGAAGCTGTCGGCTGGATGGGCGTTCTCTCCGGCCTCGCAGCCAATGTGAGATAACAATAAAAAAGCCGGCACTGCCGGCTTTTCCTTTGTGTGTGTCAGATCATTTTCACGATCTTCCGCTTACTGAAAATAAAGTAATAATAACCCGATTGCAGACACAGCATCGTAGCAAAAGTCAGCGAATAAGCCCACCAGATACCGTCAATGCCGATCCAGTGATTGAACATATAGGCCGCCGGTATTTCCACGAACAGAATAGCGCTCATCGTCAAAGCTGTCGGGGCATAAATCGCCCCGCTTGCCCGCATGGAGCTCATGAACACACTGTTCATGCCGAATAAGACAATCGTCCAGAGCACGATATGCAGCAGATGCGCGGCCAGATCAGCCACAGATTGTTCCGTCAGGAATGCACTGGTTATATAACCGGACAGCAGATAAGCCAGTGACACACAGGCACCGGTGACGAGCAGATTAAGCTGCAGCCCTGCAATGACAATCTTATGCACCTGATCATTACGCCCTGCCCCGACAGCCTGCGCTGCCAGAATGGAAGCCGTGATTCCGATAGAAATAGCCGGAAACTGTACCCAGCCTAATGTCTGCACAATAGCACCATAGGCGGCTGTCGCCTGCGTGCCATGTCCGTTGACCAGCCCCAGCAACACGATTTCGGCAAAAGCGATTGTCAGCATCTGCAAAGCTGTCGGCAATCCGACACGCAGAATTGTTTTACAATAGCTGCCGTTAAACCGCACCAGCGCCAGAAATTGCCGTGTAAAGGCCATCGGATGATTACGGCGGTTCCAGTGCCAGATCAGCCAGACCAGCGCCGCAGCGGAAGCAATCACTGTTGATATGGCAGCGCTCATGACACCCAACTGCGGAAAACCCAGCCACCCTTCAATGAAAACCGGTGTCAGCACCATAGCAACGCCGGTGGCAATCACCAGCGCCCAGAGCGGGCTAACCGCATCACCGACACCGCGGCTCATATTACTCATCAGCCAGAGCAAAAAAATCACCGGCATACCCATCATCATGATACGGGCATAA
This sequence comes from Hyphomicrobiales bacterium, assembly GCA_900470735.1. Lineage (GTDB taxonomy): Bacteria > Pseudomonadota > Alphaproteobacteria > Rhizobiales > Rhizobiaceae > Pseudochrobactrum. Next base: position 838,615 of record UCCC01000001.1, read on the forward strand.
TGAGCGGATTCGTTCAGTACGGCCTGCGGTGTGCCAAGAAATGCCATCAGTTGCGTGGAAAATAATCCGCCGAGAATAGCAACAGTCACCGAAACGGTCATCACCATCGCCACCGCACTCCCCGCGATGCCATGGAGTTTGACCATATCCCGTGCGCCCCATGCCTGACCGATCAGCACGGTTGCTCCGGCGCCGAGACCAATAATCAGCCCGAGAAACAAAAAGAACACCGGTGAAAAAGCAGACATTGCAGCCAGTGCATCGACGCCCATCATCCGGCCGACAAATACACCATTCAGCGTACCCGACGCTGCCTGCAACACATTGGACAGCAACATAGGCAGAAAAATCAACATATAGGAGCGCCACAAGCCCTGTGGCATCGGTGGTTTCACCGCTTCTGCCGCAACCGCAACAGGGATAACCTGTCCGTCATTGATGTCTTGTCCGCTCTTTGTCATTGCTGTTTTCCGTTCCCGCTGCACATGTGTGCCGATCATTCTCATCATTACTGTCACAACATGAGCAATAATCCCTGTTTTGCAATGTTGCAAAATATAAAAAACCGCCGGATCACTCCGGCGGTTTGTAATTCAAACAGAAGCAAGAGGCTGATTATTCAGCAGCAACAGTCTTGCCCTCTTCGGCATGTGCCTCTTCACGACGATTGTGACGAACCGATGCCCAGAAGGCGATACCGATCAGCACCGCACCGCCAAGACCGGTAATGACTTCCGGAATATGCACGAGTGTCTGGAAATACATCACCACCGAGAGGATCAGGATCGCATAGAATGCACCATGTTCCAGATAGCGGTATTCGCTCAATGTGCCTTTTTCGACCAGCATAATGGTCATGGAACGCACATACATTGCACCGATACCCAGACCAATCGCAATCACGAACAGGTTCTGCGACAGGGCAAATGCACCGATCACACCGTCGAATGAGAAGCTGGCATCCAGCACTTCAAGGTAAAGGAAAGCGCCAAAGCCACCCTGCGCTGCTGCATTCAGTGTCTTCTGCGAGGCATCAAGGATACCACCCAGAACCTCCACTGCAAGGAAAGTCAGCAGACCGTAAATACCGGAATAAAGGAATGTTGTGCCCTCCACTTCACCCAGTACCGACGAGAAAGTCAGCAACAGGATCAGAACGATAGCAACTTCAATACCTTTGATTTCAGCCAGACGCGCCATCGGGCGTTCCAGCGGGCCAAACCAATGCACATCCTTATCGGAGTTGAAGAAATAGGTCAGCGCCACCATCAGCAGGAATGTACCGCCGAAAGCAGCAATCGGCAGATGCGCATCTGTCATGATCCGCGCATATTCTTCCGGCTTCGATGCAGCAAGTACAATTGCTTCAATCGGGCCGATGCCCGCAGCAATCACCACTACCAGCAGCGGGAAGATAATACGCATACCAAAAACGGCAATGATAATGCCCCAGGTCAGAAAGCGATGCTGCCATTCCGGCGTCATGTCTTTCAGCTTATTGGCATTGACTACCGCATTGTCAAAAGACAACGAGATTTCCAGCACGGCCAGAACCGCACAGATAAAGAAGATCGAGGCCATGCCACCGATTGTTCCGGTGGTCTGCCAGCCAAGCCATGCGCCCAGCGCCAGACCAACAACGGTGACAATGAATGACCAGGTAAAATAACTCAGAACAGTTTTATGAGGTGTAGACGTGCTCATTTCACGATCTCCTTATTGGCCGGATTAAAGGCCGGAGACCGGTCTGCCCGATATGAATTTTCAGTGTGAGAACAAGAGTTAAAAGCGGAACTGGCCTGAAGGCCTTCCGCAAAAAACATGAAACAGATTTTCATGATCACATGTCCGCCGGCTAAATTTGCGGCAGTACCGACATCACGAGAGCGCCGTAAAACTCTCGCCAGAGGGGCCCGGTACCGTGTTAGTTCTGTAATGATCAACCCGGTTGCTTAAAACAATCGCAAGGCGGATGCCGGTGCCTCTCACCAGCAGAAATTTCCGCAGCCTTCATACTACAGATTTTAGATAATTAAGCATTCCTGCTCCGGCTTCAAGGGCAGAAGCCAAATTTTGATCAAAAAAGGTCATATTTCAAACATAATTACTCAGAAATCAAAATCGGCGTACCATTCGGCACCAATGACCAGATCTCCTGCATTTCGCTATTGGTCACAGCTACACAACCATCTGTCCAGTCCCAGAGATGATGAATGGCTCCGAACGCTCCCCAGCCATTTGCCAGGCCATGGATCATAATATTGCCGCCGGGTGCAACATTCGCTTCTTTGGCTCTCAGCACATCCTGCTCATTGGGATAGGAAATATGCAGACTGAGATGTGCCATGGAACGCGGATTGCGCCAGTCGATCACATAATTACCGACCGGTGTTCTCTGATCGCCTTCCTGTAATTTATGACCTGCCGGTGCGCCTCCCAGCGCAATGCGATAGGTGCGTAAGACTTCATCTCCGCGCAGCAATTGCAATTCACGATCACCTTTGCGCACGATGATTTTATCCGCCTGCTGCTCAACAGCTGCCATTGCAGGTGCAGTGCCGGATCCGACACGTCCCAGCACTTTCGTATAAGCAAAGCCCGCAACCGGCACGGTCAGAGCCAGCGCCAACAGGACCGCTAAAGTTTTTCTGCGTTTTGAAATCATGACACCCGTTGCAAAGAAGAGATCAGGAAGCAATCAGTTGCTTCAGAACCTGCAAAGGATGCTGAATTTGCGTCTTTTCCATGATCTCAACCTGCGAACGGCAGGAAAAACCTGTGGCCATAACAATTTGCTCGCGGCCATGGGTCTGCATTTTCTGCCGCCAGCTCAGATCATAGATATTTTCTGACAGCGCACGGTTGCGCAATTCATGGCCGAAAGTACCGGCCATACCGCAACAACCGCTTTCGCCGATCACCATATTGATGCCGAAATGTTTGAAAATCGCAACCCAAGCCGCAATTGTCGGCGTGGCATTGGTCTTCTCAGTACAATGCGGCAGCAGCATATAGTTCTGTGTGCTGCGTTCAGCCGATGGTTTAATCCCAGGGGCAATCTGCCCCAGATGCTGCGCCAGCCATTCCTGCGGCAGCTTCACATCCGGCACGGTTTCATTTGGCAGTGCCGAGCGATATTCACTGCGATAGGTCAGCGTCATCGACGGATCAAGCCCGACCAGCGGCACACCGCTTTGCGCCAGAGTGTTGAGATAAAGACTGGTATTGCGTGCCGTACGGGTAAAAGACTTCAGATAACCATGCACATGCTGCGCTTTGCCGTTCGGTTTCAACTCGGCCAGATAAGGTGTGAAACCGAGCGCTTTCAGCAGGTCCAGCACATCCAGCAGCAATTGTGTATCGAAGAAACTCGTGAAGCTGTCCTGCACCAGAATAACCGCTTTGGCTTTCTGCTCAGCGCTCAGATTGTTTAGCACATTTGCATCCGCCATCTGAATATTGCGGGTGCGCAGTTCTTTTGTCAGGCGCACATCGCTCAGTGACGGCAGAGCTGTGAGGCCAACCTGTTTCATACCCCAACGGCCAAGACCGCTGCCCATCACGCCATTATAAAGCCTGCCGGTTTTGGCAACCAGAGGCATCATATGTTCAATCGAGGCAATCAGCGGGTCTTTCAGCGGACGCAGATAGCGGCTGTAGTAAAGCTCAAGGAATTTGGAACGGAAGGCAGGCACATTGACCTTAACCGGACATTGTCCTGTGCAAGCCTTACAGGCAAGGCAGGTATCCATCGCATCACGCACCTGATGGGAAAAGTCATCACGGTTTTTAGAACCGAAACTGTTACTGATGCGACTGAACAAACCACTCCATAGCGGCTTATCCCGCAACGCCTGTGCCGAGCGGCGCGGGTCAATACCTTTTTCGCTCAGCAGGCGCAACCATTCGCGGATCAGCGAAGCGCGGCCTTTCGGAGAATAACGCCGGTCGCCGCTGCCTTTGAAAGACGGGCACATAGCAGAATCCGTATTGAAGTCAAAACAAGCCCCGTTACCGTTGCAATAAGGCGCATTGTCATACGCATTGCGCACATCCGCAGGGATGATCCGGTCTTTCTGACCGCGGAAGGCCAGCTCGTCAATCTTTGTCAGCGGCTGATCATCCGGCGTGGCAATCTTACCGGCATTGAGCTGATTATAAGGATCAAAAGCCGCTTTAATACGCTGCAATTGCGGATAAAGCGGGCCAAAAAACTCAGGCACATATTCCGAGCGCACACCCTTACCATGTTCGCCCCACAGCACGCCGCCATATTTCAGCGTCAACGCCACCACCGCATCGGAGATACGGCGGATCATTATTTCCTGTGCGGGGTCAGACAGATCAAGTGCAGGGCGCACATGCAGCACACCGGCATCGACATGGCCAAACATGCCGTAATCCAGCCCTTCGCCATCCAGCAGCGCACGAAATTCGAGAATATAGTCGGCCAAATTTTCCGGCGGCACCGCCGTATCTTCCACAAATGCGACCGGACGGCGCGCGCCTTCGACATTGCCAAGCAAACCAACCGCGCGTTTGCGCATTGTCCAGATCGCTTCAATATCATCCGGCTTTTCTGTGGTGGTAAAACCATGACGGCCGTTTTGCGGAGAAGCCGCCAGAGACTGGCTGACAAAACGAATTTTCTCTGCCAGTTCCTCGGCACTGTCGGCCAGCACTTCGGCAATATTAATACCGTCTGTGCGCTTGCCTTCCTCTGACGGAAAATAATCGGCAATCCGGTTCCAGATAATATCGCCGCGCGCCAGTGACAGCACCTTGGCATCGACTGTCTCAACCGATGCTACCTGCAATCCGGTGAGAAAACGGGCATCGCGCAGCGCGGTGTTGAAATCATCATAGCGGATATTGATCAGTGCAGCGAAACGCGGGATCGGCAGCAGATTGAGGTCGGCTTCTGCGATCAGCGCCAATGTTCCTTCCGCACCGCACAGCAGAGAATTGAGATTAAGCCCGCCGTCATCCTCGCGTAAATGCGCCAGATCGTAACCGGTCAGAAAGCGGTTGAGCTTCGGGAAAGTCTTATCGATCAGATCGCGGTTATCGTGCTCGATTTCATCAATCAGACGATAGATTGCACCACTGCGATTATCCGATTTCTGTAACTCTTGCAGCTCTGTCTTTGAAACCGGTCTGGTGTTCAGCTCACTGCCATCCATCAAAACGGCACGTAAGCCCAAAACATGATTGGAGGTCTTACCGTAGAGACAAGAGCCCTGCCCGCAGGCATCGGTATTAATCATACCGCCGATAGTGGCACGGTTCGATGTTGAAAGCTCCGGCGCGAAAAACAGGCCATAGGGTTTCAGCGCTTTGTTGAGCTGATCTTTGACCACACCACTCTGCACACGGGCAATGCGTTTTTCCGGATCAATCGAGAGAATACGGTTCATATAGCGTGAAGTATCAACCACAATCCCGTCGGTCAGCGACTGGCCGTTGGTGCCGGTGCCGCCGCCGCGCATCGCCATTTTCAGATGACGGAACTCAGGCTTATGGAGAAGCTGCGCAATCTGCTGCAAATCTTCAATGCCACGCGGATAGATCACGCCCTGCGGCTGCACCTGATAAACGGAATTGTCGGTTGCATAGACGGTAGTCGTTGCCGTGCTGAATTCAATATCACCGCCAAAGCTGCTCAGCCGCAACGCATCGTAAAAATCCAACGGCTCCGGTTTTGCCAGAACGTCTGCCTGCAGGAATGGTATCACGCAATTCTCTCCGCATTTGCCGGTTGCTTCTCGCCGCAAGCAACCCGTCTTTCACAGATGTTATAGAGCGTGTCGCGCTTAATCGCACTCATGGCGCTCGCTCTAGATTCTTTTAATTGTCGCATGTTCGCGAACGTTAAATGAATCCATTTAACTGCGACATGCTTTAGCGTTTTCAGCTGCTCTTTCCAATCATGCGCAACCGTCTACTTTGTCACGCATTGGCATGAAGTCATGCGAATTGGCTTATATATTCCTCTCTGCAGGAATAAAGATGACCTGCTGACGGGACAAACAGGGCAGAATCTGCAAGAAAGCCCATTCCAACCTCTCATGAATGGTGTTCCGATGGCAAAAAACATTCACTCCATGATCCGCGTGCTTGATGAAGCCCGCTCTCTGGCATTCTACAAAGCTGCTTTCGATCTCGACATTGCTGAGCGGCTTGATTTTCAGGCTTTCACGCTTGTTTACCTGAGCAATGCGGAAAGCGAGTTTGAACTTGAACTCACGATCAACAAAGACCGCACTGAACCTTACAATCTGGGTGACGGCTACGGCCATCTCGCTGTTTCAGTGTCTGACCTTGATGCAGAACATGCCCGTCTTGAACAAGCCGGTCTCAATCCTGGTAAGCTGATTGAATTCAAACCGGACGGTGTGCCGGTCGGCCGTTTCTTCTTCATTACCGATCCGGACGGTTACAAAATCGAAGTTTTGCAGCGTGGCGGCCGTTTTAAATAAACACCGTATAAGCCTCACTTAATCTGCATCTGTTTCACTGTATCGCTTTGTCGCAGCGACGTTAAATCCTGCTTTGCTGCGACAAATTCCTTTTAAGGTCAGGACACATTTAGTGGCTTAAACAAGGTGTGGCTATGCATAATGCAATGAAGAATTTTATCGGTCTTGTTATCCTCTCCGTCTTTGCTTTTATTCAACCTGCATATGCGGAAGGTGATGCTGATAAAGGCAAAAAAGTCTTTGCAAAATGCGCAGCCTGTCACACTGTTGAAGACGCAAAAAACCGCGTAGGCCCGCATCTCGTCAATATTATCGGCCGCAAAACAGCAACAGCTGAAGGCTTTAAATATTCCCCTGCCATGACCAAAGCCGGTGAAGAAGGCATGGTTTGGGATGAAGCCACACTGACTTCTTATCTGACCGCGCCGAAACAATTTATTCCCGGTAATAAAATGATCTTTGTCGGACTGAAAAAGCCGGAAGATATCAGCAATCTGATTGCCTACATCCGCTCAAAATCAGCGCAATAAAACAAAAGGCCGGTGAATTTCACCGGCCTTTTGTTTAGCTTATTTCTTCGTCACTTCGGCAAAAGCTTCGTCCAGCACATTCAGCAGATGATCGGCATTGGCCTTGCTGAAGATCATTGGCGGGCGCATTTTCAGCACATTATCAAACGGGCCTTCTGTCCCCATCAAAATCCCGCGACGACGGGCGACATTGCACACGGCGCGCGCAATATTGGTTGCCGGTTCTTTGGTGTAACGGTCATTGACCAGTTCAATGCCTAGGAACAGGCCGAGACCACGCACATCACCGATCACTTCATAACGGTTCTGCATCTCACGGAAAGAATCCATCAGATAATTGCCGATTGTCAGTGCATTGCCGCGCAGGTTCTGGCTCTCAATCACATCCAGCACAGCAAGACCAACGGCACAGGACACCGGATTACCGCCGAATGTGTTGAAATATTCCATACCATTGTTGAAACTGTCAGCGATTTCACGGGTGGTGACCATCGCTGCCATCGGATGACCGTCACCGATCGGCTTGCCCATTGTCACGATATCCGGCGTAACGCCTTGCGTTTCAAACGCCCACCAATGGCTGCCAACACGGCCGAAACCGACCTGCACTTCATCAGCGATGCAGATACCACCGGCATCACGGATCATCTTATAGACGTGCTTGAGATAACCATCCGGCATGAAGACCTGACCGGCCACACTCGGAATGGATTCCGCGATGAAGAAGCCCGGGCCTTCACCTTTTGCCTGCATGAGCGCGATCTGTTCGGCCACACTTTCCGCATAGAGTTTGGCGTGGTCTTCCGGTGACCAGTCTTTTGGCGCACGATAGCTGTCCGGCACTTTCGCCACATAAACATGCGGTTTGGCACCCTTACCGCCCTTGCGGTTGAATTTATACGGGCTGATATCAATCAGCTCCTGCGTCGTGCCATGATAGGACCAGTCGAGCACAACCGCATTTTCGCGTCCTGTATGCACACGCATCATGCGCAGAGCCAGACTATTGGCTTCCGAACCGCTATTGGTGAAACCGGCAACAGTGAGATTATCCGGCAAAGTCGCGGTCAGACGCTCTGCATAGGCAACGATATTATCATGCAGATAGCGGGTATTGGTGTTGAGCGTTGAGGCCTGTTTTGCCATTGCTTCCACGACAGCCGGATGGGCATGACCGATATGGCAGACATTGTTGAAGCAATCGAGATAGGCACGGCCTTTATGGTCAATCAGCCAGACGCCGTCGCCACGCACAAATTTGATCGGATCTTCATAGGAGATCGACAGGTTCGGCAACAGCATCTCGCGGCGCATCGCCACGATTTCTTCTTTGCTGCGACCGGATTGCTGATAGAACTCTTCGGCCATACCCGCGTAATTGCGCGCATCCGGAAACAGCTCCGCCCAGACATCGAGATAGGCTTCTTCACCCACACCGATAATATCCATCGCTGTCAGGCGGGTATCGGTGCAAATCTGCAGATGCAGATGCGGCGCCCAATGACCGTTTTCAGTTTCATCACCCATATAGGCAACGAGATCACCGGCCTTCAGCACATCACCTGCTTTAAGGCGGTTGCCTGCCTCATGCGCCAGATGTCCCCAAAGCGAGATGAATGGTGCACAACCTTCAGGACGGTGTTCCAGAGTAATCAGGCAGCCATAGCCCAACGGATCCGGCTCGATATCCACACTGCGGACAATCGCATCAAGCGGGGTATAAAGCGGGGTACCGGAAGCCATGAACAGGTCAAGACCTAAGTGGTAGGTACGACGCTTGCCTTTCACCAGTTTGGATTCAAACATCGCGCCCGCATAGACGGTGCGCTCCTCACCCCACGGGCCGATACCGACTTCCGTGCCGGTAACAGCGCAATGTTCTTCCCACATTGCCTGTGCAATGACCGGCTGTTCTTCGGCCGATTTGATGGTCATCGGATGGGTCGGATCGCCGTAAGGCACCAGCTCTGCCGGATAAGCAGCCACCGGTTTATCCAGCAATGGCAAGAGTTTTGAGCGGTTGTTTTTCAGCCAGTTGACCGTTGCCGAGGCACCGGAAACCGCATCAAAGCCGCAGGCCTTACGCAGGATAGCCGTTGCAAACAGCGGCTCCATCCGGTCGAGCTTACGCAGGAAATCCCATGCCGGTTTTTCACTGATTGCCAGATACGGATTATCTTCAGTTTCCGCATGGCGCGAAGCGGAAATCGTAACCGAGGTTACCAAACGCATCGCGATCAGATCATAGAGCAGGTTCAACTCTTCTTCACGCAGCGGGTAATATTTGTGGAAGCCTTTTGCGATAGCCGCAGCGGCGCTGATTGGCGCATCATGATCCAGACCGGCATAGGCAGCAGCAATCGCCACTTCCGCAATCACCGGCGTATAGAGTGCATCGCCGAAATCAATCAAACCGGCAATCACATCATGATTGTCATTGCCAACCAGCACATTCCAGTCATTGGCATCATTATGGATTACACCCGAGCGCAAGGTGCCGAGTTTTGGTACAACTTGTGTTTCAAAACGGGCAATGAAACGCTCCAGCAAGGCACGGTCATCGGCATTTTTGACAAAATGCAAACGGTCTTTGGAACGGCCGGCCTTGGTAATATCCCAGTCAAGATCACGCAAAGCACCGCCATGCATGAAGCCCTGCAAGGCCGCATCGAACTGGCCGAGCAATTCGCCCAAGCCTTCCAGCGCCTGCAATGAGCGGGAGGATTCTGCCAATGGCAGGCCGTCAACCCAGCCGACCAGACGGATGTTATGTACGTCGCCATTGACGGAAAGCGTGTCCGCAAGGCTGTCGCCTTTGAGCGTCGGTACAATATGCGGCACCGGTAAATGACCGGCATGATCACGGATATGCCCCAGCAAAGCGGTCTGGAAGCGGCTTTCCACCACCGGCTCAGATGCATTGATAATCTTCAGAATGAAGATTTTACCGTCTGCCGTGGTCACTTTGAAATTCTGATCGCGCTCACTATTGAGCGGCGACAGGTCACCGCTCAGGCCATAATGAGTCTTGAGCAGAGAAGCGGCATCTGTAAGTGAAAACTGCGGCGCGGTATCAAGCATGACTGTTCCGTTTTGTCTGCCTGTTTTGAGACAGGCGTTGCATCTGTATTTTCACAGATTTGCACAGCATAAAAAGATGCGCATCAGACAAAGTGCCGGTTGCACCGGCACTTTGTTTCAAGTAACCGTCACTTTGCCGGTCACTCTTTTCATCATCAAGATCGTGCCATTTCAGAGGGGCCAAAGGGGGAATGATGCAGGATATTGACGCAACGGATCAGAAAATCCTGACCATTCTGTCTCAGGAAGCCCGCATTCCGATGAAAACCCTTGCAGGGCGTGTTGGTCTGTCCCGCAGCGCCACCAGCGAGCGCGTAGCCCGCCTTGAAAAGAACGGCGTGATCCGCGGCTACCGCGCCGATATCGGCCTGCTCGATGATGCGGCTTTACAAGCTTTTCTGATGATTACCCTGAAACGTACGCCAAGCATTTCCATTCTTGATATTCTCGCCGGATTACCTGCTGTGCGCAAAGTCTCTTCTGTGAGCGGCCAGCTTGATCTGGTGGTGGAAGTAGAAGTACCTTCCATCAATGCCCTGAACGAAATCCGCAACAAAATTGCTGAAATCGAGAATGTGGAAGATCTGACAACCAGTATCGTGCTGCGCCGCGAAATCCTGCGCGATAAATAAAGTTTCTACCCAAAACGACCCTGGCAAGGAGATACTCTCCATGGAAAAACATACCGCCAATCCGCTGCATCTTGCGCAAAACTGGTTTGAACAGGGGCGCAAGCTGGCTCTGGTTACCGTTCTTTCCGTCTGGGGTTCTGCGCCACGCCCTGCGGGCAGCCATCTGATTTGTGATGATCAGGATAATTTTGAAGGCTCGGTCTCCGGCGGCTGCATTGAAGCGGAAGTGATTGCACAAGCCGCCGAAGTACTGGCAACCGGACAAGCCCGTGATCTGTCCTTTGGTATCAGCGATGAAACGGCATGGTCTGCGGGATTATCCTGCGGCGGCAAGATCCGGCTACTGATCGCGCCCTATGATGTAGCGATGCATGATGTGGTGACACAAATCGTACAGGCGCAGATTAAACGTCAGCGCATCACCAGCCAGACTGATCTGACAACCGGACAGATCACGCTAATCCCTGCACCGGATAATGCCAGAATCACACAACTCGTTGAAACCGGTTTTATTCAGACCTACCGTCCGCAACCGCATATTCTGGTAATCGGTGCGGTTCATATCGCTCAGGCACTGGCGCAAATGGCACATATAACTGGCTATGATCTGAGCATAATTGATCCGCGCAGCGGCTTTGCCACGCCGGAACGCTTCCCGTCTGTCAATTTACATGCAATTTGGCCGGAAGAATTCTTCAAAACCAATCAGCCGGACAGTTTTACGGCGCTTGTAGCGCTCAGCCATATTCCGCATCTCGATGATCCGGCCTTGAGTGCAGCTTTAAAAAGTGATTGTTTCTATATCGGCGCTTTGGGCAGCCGCAAAACCCATACCAAACGTCTGGAGCGTTTAACAGCAGCCGGTTTTGAGGCAGGGACTTTGGAGCGCATCCATGCGCCGATCGGTCTTGCGATCAGCGCACAGGAACCGGCAGAAATTGCCGTGGCCATTTTGGCAGAGATTATTCAGGCCTATCGTCAGGCCTGAATGGTAAAGTTTCAGCCAACGCTGAGACGCAAACGTCCGTCACTGTCCTGCATCATGCCGAGGCGAGAGAAGTCACGGAATTCAACGCTGCCGCCTTTAACCGGATGGCTGTGGGTTTCACTGATAACCACGACTTGCGCATCAGCCGCCTCACCTGCCGCAATACCGGCCGGTGCATCTTCGAAAACCAGACAATCGGCAGCATCAAAGCCAAGACGCTGCGCGCCCAGACGATAACCGGACGGATCAGGTTTACCCGCGCTCACATCTTCCGCTACGACAATGGTTTCCGGTACCGGCAGACCGGCGGCTGCCAGACGCGCTTCCGCCAGTTCACGCGGTGCAGAGGTGACAATTGTCCAGCGATCAACTGGCAGACTGGCAAGAAAATCTTTTGCACCGGCAATGGCACGAATACCGGCAAAATCCTGCATTTCTTCAGCTAAAAAGGCTGCAGCAACCACATCCGGATCAAGATGCGGCATGTTCAGCATTTTCACCACATCAACAACGCGGATGCCATGCACCTGTTGCAGCAATGCTTGTCCGTCGAGCCCGTGTTCAGCTGCCCATTCCAGCCAGATCCGTTCCACAACAGGAATAGAATTGACCAGAGTTCCGTCCATGTCGAACAAGAAACCGGAATAGGAATTCAGAAATACCGAACTATCGCGCTGCTTCACTTTTATATCCTTCATAGGCAATGAATAAACGGCAGGAAATAAGAACTGCGGCCTGTCAGACGAGATCAGGCACTGCACTTTTACACCGCTCTGTTCAAAATCAAACAGGGTTCAGCAAAGATTCAAACAAAAATTGAAGAATGCCTTTGCCTGAAAGACAAACAATGCAAGGCAACTAAGCACCAAAATCAAAAAGTCTCGGGAGAAAAGAAAAAGGCCGCGCGGGGGAGGAGATGCGCGGCCTGATCATGGATGCGGCTGGGAGGAGGAGTGCCGCATTCCGTCATCGGGCTCAATTGGGAGGAGGAGAACGAACCCGATGGACAGACATATAACGGCAGATGAAAAAACCGACAATAAACAATAATGCATAACAGTCATGCAGCATTGCAAGGCAGCCAGCCATCCCATGCATGATGTCACGAAAGCAGCGTTGTGCGCCGCAGCAAAATGCCGGTGATTTGCCCGACTCAACAGAGACTGATTTGGCCCGAGGCTGGCGGATTATTTCAACGACAATCCATACAGAAATCTCATATTTTTCGAGACATTCAGCAATTATTGAAATTACAGATACTTCAATATTTACAGTATAAAAGTAAAATTCATAGAAATCATTACGTTAAGCAATTAATCTCAGTCAAATTCACCTAAAATTCAAAATAAATTCAATTAAAAATCAGCAACAAAATATCTAATACCATCACTTTCGTGCAATTCAAATCTTTTTATATTCAGTATTGCAGTATTTCACATTCGGATCATAATAAATTCATTAAGACTATATCGGAGGAGACCCGCAATGTATGATGGTGTACCCGCTCAATGGCAAAAGCCTGCCGATCAAATGAAAAACCGCACGGATGAAGCGGCATTTGTTTTTCTCGGGATATTTCTGGCCGGTCTGGCTGTCCCTGCCGCATTTCTTATCTGGGCAATTACTTCAAGCCTGTTTGCTGTTTTCGGCTAAGGAGAATCGGACAAAAAAATAGTTTGCACAAAAGTTTTCCGGCAGTTGGATCTGCATAACAACAGCCAAGAAAAGATGAGCTTAGCGCCCTTGTACTTCCGGTACATGCCGTACCTTCATCGTACATATATGCGGCTTGCATTAAGCTGATACTGACCGGAAAAGGCTGAAGCGGCCATATGCACCTTGCAGCATATGGCCGTTTTTTTATGCCTGTTTTAACCGGTATAACGCAGATGATTAATCAGATCGATGCGCGTGATCAGCCCAATAAAATCTTCACCATCAACAATCAGTGCCACTTCGTCCCGATCAAAGAAACTCTGCAAAGCACTCAAAGGCGCATCCACCTGCAACACGCGCGGCTGGCCTGTCATGGCCGTAGATACCTGTGCGGCAAAGCGCGACCAGCGCCCTTCCGGTGGCCCCTCCACAGCTTTCAGAATATCACTTTCATCAATAATACCGACAAGCCTGCCACCATCCAGCACAGGCAGTTGTGACACTGCGTTGCGCCGCATCCGGCCATAGGCATCCAGCAGATTTTCATCCGGCGCTGTCACCTCAACGGCACCGTCCCGATGGCGCCGCGAAATCAGATCCTCCAGATTGCCTTGGCTAATACGCTCCGACAAATGCCGCTCACGCAGCCAGTTATCATCGAATATTTTCGATAGATATTTGGAACCGCTGTCGCAAATCAGCGTCACAACATTTTTCGGCTCCGTCTGCTCACGGCAATATTGCAATGCTGCTGCCAGCAAAGTGCCCGAAGATGCACCGGCCAATATTCCCTCACGCAACAATAAATCACGGGCAGCCTGAATGGATTGCCGGTCAGAGATCGTATAGGCGCGACTGACAAAAGACAGATCGGCATTTTCCGGAATATAATCCTGCCCTATTCCTTCAACGGACCATTCACCGGCCTGCACTGTTTGCCCCGTCCTGATAAACGGCGCCAGAACCGAGCCTTCCGGATCAGCCAGAATGATCTGCGTTTGCGGAGACACAGTGCGAAAATAGCGACCAAGGCCGGTCAGCGTGCCGCCGGAACCGGCACCGACAATCACTGCATCCACGGCATGATCTGTCTGCTCCCAAATCTCGGGGCCAGTTGTGGTTTCATGGGTCAGCGGATTAGCAGGATTGGAAAACTGATCGGCAAAAAATGCGTCCGGAATTTCTCCGGCAATGCGCCGCGCTACATTCTGATAATGTTCGGGATGATCTTTGCCCACATCTGAACGCGTGAGGCGAACATCAGCTCCCAGCGCCCGTAAATGCCGGATTTTCTCTTTCGACATTTTATCAGGAATAGCGAGAATCAAACGATAACCGCGCAAGGCGGCAACCTGCGCCAAGCCCAGACCTGTATTCCCCGCTGTGGCCTCCACAATCGTACCACCGGCGCGCAACTGACCGGATTGTTCAGCCGCCAAAATGATGCTCAGTGCGACCCTGTCTTTAATGGAACCGGACGGATTTTGACTTTCCAGCTTTGCAAATAACCGGCACTTTCCTGTCTCAAAACCGCTGAGCTCAACGAGCGGCGTGCGGCCGATAAGCTGTAAAACTGACGGAAATACACTTGCAAATCGCATTGCTATAGGCTCCTTTACAGCTCATAATGCTGTGTAAGACCCGATATATCTGCAATTTTATCAAGTCAGTCACTTTGATTAAAGTTCATATGAGCATAGTGATTTATCATCACATCAGAAGACATATTATTTTAGAATACCGTCATTAAACTAAGATTTTTTACTTTGATAAGAGGTTTACAGGTTTGTTGTTTCACGCAATGACTTCGACAGGAATAATATTGCCAGCGCCACACGATAAGAGGGCTATGTGTTCTCTGCCCAACAATGTTTCATATACAAACTGCAATTCATACCAATACACAGCCTGATAAAAAATTTACGTTTACGTCAATGGAAACCTTGTGCCGGATGTTGATATCGGCATAATCTTGTTTAAGTTGTTGGCAGACCGATCTGAGTGAGGAAGATCGTAATACCGGAAACGCTCCGGTGGCATATGCCGGCACAACAGGAATTCTGGGAGGCAGAATGACACGTTCAAGTGATGCGAATGCCAAGGCCGCTGCACCAAAGAGCACGGCAAAGAAAACCGCAACCACAGCTGCGAAAACTGCTGCTGCGAAGCCGGTCAAAGAATCCGTGGTAAAAGCACCACCGGCCACAAAGGCCAAGAAACCAACAGTTAAAAAAGAGACCGCACCCGCGACTGCTGTGAAGACTGAAGCTGTCAAAAAGACAGCAGCACCAGTCAAAAAATCGCCGGTGAAGAAGACCGTAAAAACGGAAGTTGCTGAGAAACCGGTCACCGTTGCGGAAGCAGCGAAAAAGCCTGCCAAATCCGCAACAGCAAAACCGGCGGCAAAGGCGAAAACACCAGCTGCAAAGCCTGTGAAAGCGGCAGAGCCAACAGCGGCTCCTGAAAAGCCAAGCGCCAAACCGGCTACCAAGGCTCCAGCAGCAGAAAAGAAAAAAGCTACGCCTGTCGCAGTCGCAAGCACAGAAAAAGCTGAAACACCCGCAGCAAAACCTGCTGCCGCTGCCAGTCCTTATGATGCAAAGCCGTGGCTCAGCAGCTATCCGCAAGGGGTTGCCTCCACACTGGAACCATCCCCTTATCAGTCGATTGCCGATCTGATTCAGACCTCGTGCAAAAAATATGCAGACCGCCCTGCCTTCACCTGTATGGACAAATCACTGTCCTATCGGGAGCTGGATGAAAAATCCGAAGCTCTGGCTGCATGGCTGCAATCACGTGGACTGGTCAAAGGTGACCGTGTTGCCGTAATGATGCCGAATGTGCTGCAATATCCTGTTGCGATTACCGCAATTCTGCGCGCCGGTCTGGTAGTTGTAAACGTCAACCCGCTCTACACGCCGCGCGAACTGGAGCATCAGCTGAATGATGCCGGTGCCAAGGCAATCATTATTCTTGAGAACTTTGCCCATACACTGCAAAAAATTCTGCCGAACTCTCCGGTCAAGCATGTGCTTGTCGCGACCATGGGCGATATGTACGGCCTCAAAGGTGCAGTAATCAATTTCGTTGTGCGGCGTGTTAAGAAGATGGTGCCTGCATGGAGCATTCCTGCCCATAACAGCTTCAAATCCGCACTGGCAACCGGTGCAAAACAGAGTTTCAAACCGGTCAGTATTGCGCCGGATGATCTGGCTTTCCTGCAATATACCGGCGGCACAACCGGCATCTCCAAGGGTGCCATGCTGATGCACAGCAATATTATTGCAAACGTGGAGCAGATGCGGCTGTGGCTGGATGTGGCGTTTCAGGTCAAAGGCCGCCCTGAAAATATCAATTATGTCTGCGCCTTACCACTCTATCATATCTTCGCACTGACCGTGAATGCGATGATGGGGATTCAGCAGGGCGCGCGCAATGTGTTGATCCCGAACCCGCGTGATATTCCGGCCTTTGTAAAAGACCTGCAAAAAGCGCCGTTCCATATTTTCCCGGGGCTAAATACCCTGTTCAATGCGCTGATGGAAAATGCGGAATTCCGCAAGCTGGATTTCAAACCGCTGATCCTGACACTCGGTGGCGGTATGGCTGTCCAGCGTCCTGTGGCAGAGCGCTGGGAAAAGATGACCGGATGCCTGATTACAGAAGGCTATGGCCTGTCAGAAACCTCACCGGTTGCCACGGCCAATGTGCTGAATGCCACAGAGTTTTCCGGCACCATCGGCCTTCCGGTTCCCGGTTCTGATGTCGCAATCCGTGACGATGACGGCCGGAATGTTGCACTGGGTGAAGTCGGCGAAATCTGTGTGCGCGGCCCTCAGGTGATGAAAGGCTATTGGAACCGGCCGGACGAAACCTCAAAGGCCATTTTTGCCGACGGGTTCTTCCGCACCGGCGATATGGGTTTCATGAATGAGCGCGGTTTCACTAAAATCGTGGATCGCAAAAAAGATATGATCCTTGTCTCCGGCTTCAATGTCTATCCGAATGAAATTGAAGAAGTGGCAGCCGAACATCCGGGTGTTGTGGAAGCAGCCGCTATCGGTATCGCTAATGAGCATTCCGGCGAAGTGGTCAAACTTTATGTTGTCCGCCGCGATCCGGAACTGACAGAAGAAGCTTTGAAGGCTTTCTGTGCCGAGCGTCTGACCAATTATAAACGCCCGCGCATGATTGAGTTTCGCGATAGCCTGCCAAAGAGCAATGTCGGTAAAATTCTGCGCCGCGAATTGCGTTAATGCAGGTTCTTTGCAGCACTTTGTTTTAAAAAGGAAAACCGGATCAATGTATCCGGTTTTTCCGCCTCGCCTCATGATCCGCCTCCCGCACTCGGCAAACAAAACACAACCGGCAGATTTTGACTGTGATAAATTAACAGCTATCCAAATATTGCTATATTTCTATATAACGAAAATAATTTCAGAAAATCGGGAAGTGTTCTGAAATCGGTTTAAACGGGAAAATAGAAATGGTGTTACGCGGCGCTGCTGTCTTTGTCTCTCTGGTGCTTTTCGGCGCTCAGGCACAGGCCGCATATGAAAAAGAACTTGGCCCTCTCGCAAATACAGTCAGTACGCAACTGCTCAAAGGCTGGACTGTAAAGCAGCAGGACGGCTGGGTCTTACTGCAGAATTTCACCGCCAGCGAAAGCGAGCAATCACTTTCAGTTCACGCCGGACAGCCGCCGGAAACCGGCCGCATTATCAGCGCAGCCCTCGGGGTCTATTCTGAAAAGCCCAATGCTTCTATTGGCATTACCCTCGGCAACCGTGCGCAGAAAAGCATCTGTCTTCTGGAAATTTCCGCCAATAAAACCGTGAACCTGTTTTGCACTGAAGGTGAGAAGCGCCACAATATTGCATCCGTTCCGAACCTCGCCAAACTTGACGGTTCCGATATTGTCAAAATCATTGAAGTGCCGGGGGCTGCCCGCTTCCTTCTCAATGATCAGAAAGTCGGTGAGATCAGCGATATCCCTGCTCTCGGTGCCGAGGTCGGCATCATGGCATATGATATCGGCACATTTGCCATTACCGGCTTCAATATTGATTCAAATCTGAACACACAATTGCCACCGCGCTCAGAGACAGGCGGCACCGCACCAGCTTCCTCTGGTTCTGGCACCGGCTCTGGCGTCGACGTTTCCACGCCGGGAACCGGCCCGCTGCCTGAATTCGGCAATGACACGGTGCGTCTGATCTCCGTTTATATGGGACTAGTACAAAGTATTCTGATGCATGAATTCGGCCATGCACTGATCGGTGAGCTGCAATTACCGTCCACCGGCCCTGAAGAGGATGCCGTTGATGTTTATGCGGCTTTACAGGTTGTACAGCCAACCATGTATCCAGATCCGAACAAAGAAGTGAACGACATCGCCAATGGCGCAGCAACCTATGCAGCGCTGCAATGGTATTACAGCGGTAAATTGTCGGAAATGAAAGGGGCGGATACGTCGCCTTGGCAGGATGAACATACAGCTGATCTCAAACGCTTCCGCAATATGTTCTGCATCATGTATGGCGGCAATCCAAGCGTGTTTGAGCCGGTCGCGCAAAGTGTTGGGCTGGAAGAGCGCACCAAAGCCCGCTGCGGCGATGAATTTAACAAACAAAACCGCGCATGGCGGCGTATTCTCGCACCCCATACCCGCGTAGGTGCATGGCATCCTGACGGCGAAGTACCGGCGAATACACCGGGAGCACCGATTTCCGCTGTTTTTGAACCGTCCCAGCGACGTGTCGGCAATTTGCTTGCCAATCACCTTTCAGGCGGTTTGAAAGGCTATATTCAACGCCTCGGTGAAACCTATGTTATGCCGCGTCCGGTGCAGATCACCTTCAAGGATTGCGGGCAGCTAAACGCATGGTACAGCCCGCGCGAAGGCACTGTGACCATGTGCTATGATCTGATTGAGCATCTGGCTGTGATGATCTCGGACATTGAAATGAAAACCGTTGGCGGTCATGACTCCGCACCGGAAGGCGGAGCAATACCTGTTTCCACTACAGGCGGCAGCAGCACCGGCGGAGACACAACGTCTGCACCAGCCTCTGCACCGGTTGCCAAACGTTTTGACGAACTGGAAGATCTGGGTGTTCCACAGACCGTCATGCTATTTCCCGCACCTTATAAAGGCGCAACACCGAACTACATCAAAAAGGCCAAGATCATTAAAACCGTTGATCTTGTTGACATGCTGAAAACTGAGAAAAACATTCTGCTGATTGATACTGGTGGCTTACGGGAAACATTGCCGGAGGCCTATTCTCTGGTCGATGCAGGTACAGACGGCAGCACCACAGATCGCTTTCAGTCTGCACTGAATGAATGGCTGATGGATAAAACCAAAGGTCAGCGGGACGTGAAACTGGTCTTTTTCGGCCAGAGTATGCAGGAACGCACCTCGTTTAATGCTGCTTTGCGGGCAGGCACCTTGGGCTGGCCGACCTATTGGTATCGCGGCGGTCTGGAAGCATGGCTCGCCAACGGTCTGCCGACAGTGACGCTGAAATGACCGGTTACTATGGGGCAAAGCCGGATAATGCCGATATTCAGGAACAGCACAATATGAACAGAAACAAACCAAGTATCTCGGGCAAACTGGCATTTGCGGCTGCTGCCCTCAGTACAATTCTGATCAGCAATACCGGTTTTGCGCAGGAAAAATCCATTGATTCATATTATGCACGGCTGAGCAAAAAAGATCATTACA
Organism: Hyphomicrobiales bacterium; assembly: GCA_900470735.1. Lineage (GTDB taxonomy): Bacteria > Pseudomonadota > Alphaproteobacteria > Rhizobiales > Rhizobiaceae > Pseudochrobactrum. Next base: position 858,714 of record UCCC01000001.1, read on the forward strand.
ACTCATCAGGTAATCTCCTGACCAAAGTTGAAGGTATTATCCAGCAGGATCGTGCCAATGTTTATGCACTTGGACATCGCGATCCCGAAGACAATCTGGATTTCTTTTTTGACATCAAAGAAAACCGCGCTTTGATTGGTAAACTGATAGCCAACAGCCAGATCAGTGATGAAACCAGTGCCGCAATTATTAACGGTACACCGCTGATATTTGTGCAAATCTATAATGGCTATGTCAAAATCAAAGTCATGCCTGAATAAGAAAAGGCCGGTGAAGTCACCGGCCTTTATGCTTTTACAGCGGTTCCAGTTAAGACTGAATCGTTGGAACCGCTGTAACTATTTGTTTTACGCATTATCCATTGCCAAAACCGACTCCCGCTTTTGTTGGAAATGCTGTAAAATCAAAACTTATTTTCGGCCAGATAGTCCGGCAGGTCTGCAATGGATGGCAGCACAATATCCGCCAGCGGTTCCAAAACCTCACGCGGGCTGTTGCCTGTCAGCACACCAACCGCCAGACCGGCCTTAGCTGCTCTGGCACATTCCATATCATGCGGATTATCGCCAACCATCGCCACTTGCGCCGGTGTAACACCAACCGTTTCAGCAAAATGCAACAGCGGATCCGCATAAGGCTTGGCGCGCGCTGCCGTGTCATAGCCGATAAAGCCGGAGAACAAATTGCTGATCCCCAATGCTTCTGCCGTTGCACGGGCACCGGCTTCGGAATCATTGGTGGCAATGCCTAAGATAAAACCTGCCTGTTTCAGCGCCTGCAATGTCTGGCTCAGAGCTTCAACGGCAACGGCCTGTTTTGCTCCTTCTTCAACACCATAGACATCATATTCCGCGACACGCGCACGGCGCTGTTCATCCGTATCCTGCGGATGCCAGAGCGCAACAATATCTTCAACCGTACCGGCGGCAATCACAGAATTCGCGCGGAATTTCTCCGCTTCGGCATCATAGCCACCGGCATCCAGCAATGACTTTGCAAGCACATCATCACCGGCAGCAGAGCGTCTGGCCAATTCACAGGAAATGGAATACCAGGTCCTGTTGAAATCAACCAGCGTGCCATCCTTATCGAAAAGAATAGCACGAATTGCTTTTTCAGAGCCGGACGGCACTGCTACAGTTTCAGACATTACGCCTCCAGTGAACCGGCAGGTTTTGCTTGTGCTGACGGCTCATCGCCGATCAGTTTCATGACATCATCACCGCGGCGCAAATAGCGCAGACTGCGATGGGTTAAAACGCGACCGGCTTGCGGTGCACATAACTGAATATCAGATTCCGGCTCGCCCGGAACCGGTACGATCGTTGCCAGCAGGTCGCCTTTTTTAACAATATTGCCCAGTGCCACATGATACAGCACCATGCCGCCCTGCGGCGCGCGGATCATTTCGACACGCGAGAAAGGTGCAATCGGCCCGCTGAACGGTTCGCCCAACTGGCTGGAAGCATCATCGACCACACCACGATGGACGAGGAAGCGGTAAAGACCTTCAGCATCGGCAAGACCGGTGGCTGGATTAACGTCATTGAGGCCGCGGAATTCAACCGTTGTTACAGCGCGGCGGCGCATATCGCGCTCACTCGCCTTCATGTGCAGCAGCGGATTAACGCAGGCCTCTTCAAAGGCAGCACTGACCGTTGAATCGCCGGCAAGAATAGCGGTTGAACGCAGCGCCGTTGCCAGATCGCGCAAATCTTCCGCATAATTTTCATGCACATAGAGATAGTTTTCGCTCTCATCGTCACAATGCAAATCGAGCACAATCTCATGCTTCAAGGCCAGACGAACCAGCATTGCCTTGATACGCTTGTCCAGCGATACCGGCGCATCCGGTTCCGGCAGCGCCGAGGTATCGAAATTTTCAAGCAGCGGGAAATTACGATTGAAATTCACGCCGGAGAAAAAGTCAAAGCGGCCGAGATGCTGGTGGCTCTGCCACTGATTGGAAGCCACCGGATTGGCCTGCGGCACAAGGGTGATATTGCCTTTAATCCGGCCTTCATCAGCAGCTTTTTGCAGCATCGGGATCAGAAAATGCAGTGCTGCCTGCCCAGGCAATTCAGCACCATGTAAAGATGATTGCAAATAAGCCGTTGGCGCTGTTGCGTCTGTTCCTGCGAACCGCAGGACGCGCATTTCCACCTGAATGCCCGGCACATCACCGGCAAACTGTATCCGATCCGTTTTCATTGCTGCTCCACCCAAAGCCTTACTATTAGCCAAGCCATTAGACTCCGGCTACCATTACAAGATTTATCGCTTACAGCGGTTCCAGTTAAGACTGAATCGTTGGAACCGCTGTAACTATTTGTTTTTACGCATTATCCGACGCAAAACCGGTTCTCACTTTTGGCTCGCAAATGCTATAAAACCTTAATTGCTATCGTCATCTTCCACTTTGGGCATAAACAGCCCCAGCTCCTCAATATCACCGGCGGTTAGCGGGTCTTCATCCGCCAGCAACTCATCCGGACGCACGGTCGGCATCGGCACCGAGAAATTTGACGGCAGACGGGCGGATAACAGCCCTGCCCCGCGCAATTCATCCATGCCAGGAAGATCGCGAATCTCTGCCAGACCAAAATGATCGAGGAAACTATCTGTCGTCCCGTAGGTCACCGGACGCCCCGGCGTACGCCTGCGGCCACGCAATTTCACCCAGCCGGTTTCCATCAGCACATCCAATGTGCCTTTCGATGTTTCCACGCCACGGATATCTTCCATTTCGGCTCGCGTTACTGGCTGGTGATAGGCGATGATTGCCAGCACTTCGAGAGCCGCACGGGAAAGCTTCTTCTGCTTCACCTGATCGCGGCTCATCAGAAAGCTCAGATCAGAAGCGGTACGAAAGGCCCAGCCATCACCGGATTTCACCAGATTAACGCCGCGCAGACGATATTCGCCCTGCAACAGTTTCAGCACCGGCAGCAGATCGACCTCAACCGGCAGACGCTCAAGCAGCATTTTCTCGGATACCGGCTCAGAGGATGCGAATATAATCGCTTCCACCATGCGTACGACATCGCCCAAGGCTTCACGCGCAGGCATAGCAGCAACGTCACCATCTTCGTCGATTGCGGAATCTGTAAAACTCTCAGTCACGCTTCATCCTTGGTTTCACTGCCTGAATCATCTGATGCCGTATCATTTGCCTTGCGATCAGCAGCGCGCACGAAAATCGGCTCAAAAGCAGCATTCTGGCGTAATTGCATCTTCCCTTCCCGCACCAGTTCCAGACTGGCGGCGAAGGAACTGGCTATTGCACTCGCCCGATCTTCAGGCCGTGCAATATAATCCAGCAAAAAGGCATCCAGTGCCACCCAATCCTGCAAATCGCCGACCATACGCACCAGCAATACACGCGCTTCTTTCAGTGACCAGACAGTCCGTTTGGCAATCTGCACATGGGAGACCGCCTGCCTCTGACGCTGCGAAGCATAGGCTGTCAGCAGATCATAAAGTGATCCGCTATAAAGGCTGGTCTTTTCAACCAGCACCGTTTCCGGCATACCACGGGCAAAAACATCACGTCCAAGCCGGTCGCGATTAACCAGTTTGCCCGCTGCATCACGCATGGCTTCAAGCCGTTTCAGACGGAACTGCAAAACAGAAGCCAGTTGCTCACCGGTCTCGCCGTCCTCGTCTTTCACCTTCGGGATAAGCAAGCGCGATTTGAGATAAGCCAGCCATGCCGCCATCACCAGATAATCGGCTGCCAGCTCCAGCTTACGATCCCGCGCCAGCTCAATAAATTTCAGATATTGCTCGGCCAGTGCCAGCACGGAAATCTGCGTCAGATCAACCTTCTGGTTGCGTGCCAGATGAAGCAGCAAATCCATCGGGCCTTCAAAACCCTGCACATCCACATGCAGGGTCAGATCTTCCGCACTGTCAGGCGGGATGATCAGTGCTGCTTCTGCCTGCCACAGATCATCCATAGGCACATCTGCCTTTGGTGCCTGCGAGCCGGTATTTTTTGCAGTATCACTACTCATCGCTCAACCAATATTTTAGTTTCAACTGATCATTCAGGCCATTGCAGGAAAGAACGAGTCGAACTCGGCACGAATAGCCGCTTCATTGCTAAGGTCAGCCTCTCCTGCAAAGACTTCTGCCAGTTCCGCACGGCGCAGGCTTTCATCTTTCAATTCAGGGATCGCTGCAGCAACTGAAACGGTTTCTTCCAGCACACCGCTGCAATGTAAAACCACGTCACAACCCGCTGCAATGATATCGCGGGCAATATCATCCAGATTGCCGGACAGGGCTTTCATGGAAATATCATCGCTCATCAGCAAGCCATCATAATCCAGCATATCGCGGATAACGCAATTGATCACCACCGGTGACAGCGTTGCAGGACGTTCCGGATCAAGCGCTTTATAAACAATATGCGCAGTCATCGCTGCTGGCAGATCGTCCAGCTGGCAGAACGGCACAAAATCACGGGCGCAAAGTTCGCTCAAAGGCGCATCTACGCTCGGCAGCTCTTTGTGGCTGTCAGCAAAAGCACGGCCATGACCCGGCATGTGTTTCATAACCGGCAAGACACCACCAGCCATCAGGCCTTCAGCTACGGCATTACCCAGCACTGCAACCGTTTCCGGATCATGTGAATAAGCGCGTGAGCCAATCACTTCGTGAGAACCTTCAACCGGAACATCCAGAACCGGCAGGCAATTAGCATTAATGCCAACGCTCATCAGATCAAAAGCATGCAGACGGCCAAGCAGCCATGCGGCACGCATGCCCTTTTCTTCATCCTTTTCATAAAGCGCACCAATCTGCGAAGCCGACGGATAATTCGGCACCAGCGGCGGACGAAGACGCTGCACGCGACCACCTTCCTGATCGATAAAAATCAGGGTCTCTTCACGACCGGTGACTTCGCGGATTTGCGTGGTCAGTGCACGCAACTGCTCCAGACTTTCCACATTGCGGGCAAACAGAATAAAGCCCCATGGACGAATACGGCGGAATAATTCCTGTTCGGCTTCGGTCAGCATTGTGCCTTCGAAACCGGTAATCATGGCTTTAAATGTCATTGCGGCAATGCTCCTCGCCTTTTGTATAACCATTTCGCAGTGCAGTATCCGCGATCATGCGCCAAATTTAATACTGCTCTCTGCATAACCCATAAAGAGAAAATGCGCTGCGTATTTTGACCATACACAGCGCATTTCATAAGCGTTTTACATTTTTATCAAATCAGAGCGTCGGGAAGCAGCTGCCACCGGCCGATTTCAGACGATCGCAAAGCGCTGCAGCTTCCGCTTTTGAACCACCCGGAATACGAACACGGTAATAAGTACCCTTGCCCGGAATATCCGCTTTTTTGATATCCACACCCTTGCCACCGATAATATTGCCGTAGCGCGATGTCAGATTGGCATAGTTTTTCTGTGCCAGTTCTGCACTTGGCTGCGAGGCCACCTGAATGAACCATGTGCCTGCTGGTGCATTAGAGGTCGTTACATTGGCATTAGCAACCTGCTGAAGTGCCTGATTTTGTGCAGGACGCTCGACATTGCCAACAACATTGACCGGTTGTTCAGCCGGACGGGATGGTACAACCGGAGCCGCAGTTGGTTTTGCCTGCTCACCGGATGCTGTGAAAGTCTGTGTCTGCACAACCCGTGGCGCAGCAGCACTCTGCGCCGAAGTTGCCGGCTTATCACTACCTAGACGCTCAGGTACAGCACTCTGGCTGATCAGACGGGAAGCCTCATCAAGACCATTATCAGTCGCAGCAGGTTCACTTGGCGCAGCCGGTGCTTCACCCGGTACGAGCGTACCATCAGCACGAACAACCATCGTTTTCACAGTACGTGGCGTAATGAGTTCTCGCTGCTCGGTCTCCTGAGGATTATTCGCTGCCGGCAAAGCATTACCGCTATTACCTGCATCTTCATTCATCAGACGATCTTCTTCTACGTCCTGACCTGCCAGCAAGCCAACATCAACCGGCTCCTCCTCAGTATTAATGAGGGTTTTCTGTTCAGGAGCCGCTGGCTTGGTGCCGGACACCTGATCATAAACCGCCTTATCCTGATTTGGAACAACAGCACCACCCGGGTTTTCCGGCTGCACTTTTACAGGCTGACTGTCAGCACGCAGTACTTCCGGCTCACCACCGACAACACCGCCGGATTTGAGCATGAAATAACCGCCACCCACAACGATCAATGCGGCTGCGGCAACACCTGCCCAGAACAACGGCTTGCGCTGTTGTGTTTTTTCATGCGGGCGTACTTCAGTATATTCGTCTTCATCACGGGCAAAGTTTTCGCCCAGATTATAGGTATCGAAATCATTAGGCTGCGAACCGGCCAGTGCTCCGGATTGCGCGCCTTGTGCCGCCCAGTGATTATAATAATCATCCTGTGTGGCATTGCCCGCGGCATCAGCACGAGCCTGCGGTGCGGAACCACGCACGGCAGCACCGGCAGCTGCGGCACCAGCAAGACCGGCTGCGGCGCCGGCCAAGGCGCCATAACCAAGATCGGCTTCCTGCGGTTCCGCTTTTTTGGCGGCATGGAATTCTGCGAAATTATCCTGCAGAATATTCTCAAACGCCTTGTCAGCTTCACTGGTTGTGTCCGGTGCGGCAGCCTCATTCACACTGATTGTGCTGAAGATTTCTGCAAACTCAGATTCAAGACTGTTCAGACCGGTTTCTTTTGCTTCATCGCCATAGCTGACATCCGGCAAATCCAATGCCTGTGTCTGCTCAACTTTATTTTCAGAAACCACAACCGTTTCAATTTCCGGAGCAGGCGTAAAGGCCTTACGCACAGAACTCTGAACCGGCTCATAAACAGGAATCTCCGGCTCTTCCGGCAAGTCAAATTTCAGATCATCTTCATTCGAAATCGAAAAATCGTTTTCCGGTTGAATTTCTTCATCGAAGGAAAAATCGAAATCATCATTGCCAAAGAAGTCATCTGTTGCAGCAGGCTGCTCGTAAGACTGAGCAGCAGCTATCGGAGCCGGAGCAGCATAAGGCGCAGGCGCTGCGCGTTCCACAGACGGATTTACAAAGGTCTCAGCACCTGAAGCAGCCGGAGTAGCTGCACCGAAAGTATATGACGAGTACCCGCGAACAGCATTATGAGCCAGCGGCGCAACCGGTTCCGGTTCATAAGTCGGTTCTTCTGCTACACTATTGGTTAGTTCTGCATTGAAGAAATCGTCGGCGAAGTCAAAGCTTTCTCCCTGCGGTTCTTCATAACCAGCAACCTGTTCCGGCTGATAGTTGGCTTCAGCTTCAGGCTCTGCAAAGTCTGAACTCTGAGAACCGGCACCAAACAAATCAGCAAAGGATTTAACAGCAGTATCCTCCGCCTGCTCCGCTTCCCAGTTGGTCTGTGGTGCAGCAGCTCGGTTTCGCAAGCTATTCAGATCAGGTGCATCGAAAAACTCATCATCAATCTGCTCCAAAGCAGCCGGACGTTCATTCGCATAGCTTTCCTGCGCGGCTGATTTATAAGGATCATAATCCGTAGTGACAGGTGCAACTTCCGGCGCGGGTGCATCGAAGAGCGGCGCAAAATCAGTCTCTGGCGCAACCGGCTCACTGTAAGCGGCCGGTTGATAAGCCGTTGATGCGGGAGCATAAGCAGGCTCTTCATAGCGAGGCGCTGCTGGCTGCACCGGTGCTGCGGCAGGAGCAGGATCCTGCAACAGGAATGATAGCTCATCCTCGAAGCTGGCAGGGGCTTGCTGAGCAGCCTCACTAAAGGCTTTGCTTTGTGCAAAAGCATCACTGTAGGACGGCACAACAAATTCCTGCTGCGGCTCGCGGCCAATATCCGAGAAATCAAAGGCCGATGTATCCGCGACGGGCTGCTGTGCAGGCTCCGGTGCTAAAGTCTGGCTCAGCTCATCCTCGAAAGAGGAAAAATAATCTTCCTGAACCGGCTCAGAGAATGCCGGTGCCTGTGGCAGGTCGGAATAAGCCGCATAATAGGAATCCTGTGCAGCCTCAGGTGCCACCGGTGCATAATCCGGCTCTGCATAATATTGGGTTGCTTCCGGCTCGGCTGCCGGTTGCGGCACAGTATAATCATCTGCAACGGGTGTCTGCGGAGCATAGGCGCGCTGCAAAGGTGCATAGCCGCTAAAATGCGGCTCAACATTATGCTGATAAGGACGGCTCTCAGCCACAGCTGGCGCTGCTGGCCGATAATCCGGTTGCGCAGGCTGGTAGCTGCTCGCCGTTGGCTCAGATTGATAATTATTCACCGCTGGCTCAGGTTGATAATGGCTCGCTGTTGGCTCTGAACGGTAATTGCCCGTGGCCTGCTCAGGCTCTGCTGCGAAATCCGCTGCAAAGTCGGCATCAAAATCCGCCATCAATTCTCGCTCAAGGCTCATCTCGGCAGATAATTCCGGTTCGGCCTGCGGTGTATAAATATTTTTTTGTTCTGCCGGTTCATCAAAGCCAAAAATGCGCGACAATTCAAACAGCGGATCATTATCCCGCGCCGATTCGTCGCGAACATCACTGTGATTCTGATTGCGGCCCGTCACGCTACTGTCAGTCATGGCGTTTTCCTAATTTCAACTGGAGCGCCCGCCGACGTCTCCCTAATCATTGCTAATATAGCAAGGCAATGTGGGCAAAAATTGACAGTAGTTTCCTGCAAAAACGGCACGAAAACGCAGCAAATGCGCCATTCGTGCCGGTCTTCCTCTGAATATTCGGGGGCGATATTTAAACCGCCCTCACCCTGTTCAGCGCATTTCTGTCGGAGCGTCCGCGCCGATAATCGACAATCCGGATACCAAGACATCAGAAACAACCTGCACAAGCCCTAACCTGGCAAGTGACAAGTTTGTATCGTTAACCTTAATAAAACGTAAGTCCGCGTTGTCCGAGCCACGATTCCACTGAGAATGGAACGCACTGGCGAGGTCATAGAGGTAAAATGCGAGCCTGTGCGGCTCCTGATGGATAGCCGCTGTTTCGATCAGACGCGGATATTCCGCGAGCTTACGCACCAGAGCCACTTCGCTCTCATCAGTGAGCAGAGACAGATGTTTGGCAGCCTCTTCACGTTCGATTTTTTCCAGACCAAGCTGCTCTTTCGCCTGACGGAAAACCGAGTTCGCACGCGCAGACGCATATTGCACGTAGAATACCGGATTGTCTTTGGACTGTTCAGTCACCTTCGCAAAATCGAAATCCAGCGACGCATCATTTTTGCGGTAAAGCATCATGAAACGCACAGCATCGGAACCAACTTCATCCACAACATCGCGCAGCGTAATGAACTGGCCTGAACGCTTGGACATACGCACCGGTTCACCATCGCGGAACAGCTTGACCATCTGGCAAATCAGCACTGTCAGCTCAGCCTTACCTTCAGCAACAGCCTTGGCCACCGCTTCCAGACGCTTGATATAGCCGCCGTGATCCGCACCGAGGACATAGATCATTTCCTCAAAGCCGCGATCAAACTTGTTTTTGAAATAAGCAACGTCCGCAGCAAAATAAGTGAAGCTGCCGTCAGACTTAACCAGCGCACGATCCATATCATCGCCGACTTCAGTCGAGCGCAGCAGGGTCTGCTCACGATCTTCCCAATCATCCGGCAGCTGGCCTTTTGGCGGCGGCAGCTTACCTTTATAGACGTGGCCTTTGAGCGTCAGATCATTGATCGCTGTGCGGATCAGCTTGGCATGGTCAGCATGCAGGCTGCGCTCGGAGAAGAACAGGTCATGATGCACATTGAGGGAGGCCAGATCATCACGGATCAGCGCCATCATGGCATCGATCGAACGGTCTTTAATCAGCGGCAGAACTTCTTCTTCCGGCTTTTCGAGCAATGATGAGCCAAACTCCTTGGCCAATGCCTGACCAAGCGGCACCAGATAATCGCCTGGATAGAGACCGGCAGGAATTTCACCGATATCTTCGCCCAGCGCTTCACGGTAACGCAGCATCACAGATTTGGCGACAACATCAATCTGCGCACCGGCATCATTGATGTAATATTCTTTGGTTACGTCATAACCGGCAAATTTCAGCAGGTTAGCCAGCACATCACCGACAACCGCGCCACGGCAATGGCCGACATGCATCGGACCGGTCGGATTAGCGGAAACATATTCCACATTGACCTTACGCATACCGCCCATTTTTGAACGGCCGTAATCGGTGCCTTCTGCCAGCATAACGCCGAGCTGACGCTGCCAGTAATCATCATTCAGACGCAGATTGATAAAGCCCGGACCTGCAACATCAACGGATGCAACATCCGCATCGCCTTTCAGCGCTTCAGCAATTTTAGCAGCCAGTTCACGCGGATTGGCACCCACAGCCTTGGAAAGCACCATAGCCGCATTGGTGGAAATATCACCATGTGTGGCATCACGCGGCGGTTCAACACCAACACGGGAAACATCCAGTTCACCGCCGTCTTTATCTTTCAATCCAAGATCTTGCAGTGTCTTTTTAATTTTAACGTCGAAATCAGCAAAGATATTCATAATCTGTCCTGTCGGAACATAAATACGGAGCTAGCCGCAATTTACATTCAATCAATTGAACATCATGCGTTTGAAAAGCATAGTACTTAGCAAATCACACAGTCAGAAATGGCAGTTTTGCAGCCCGTTTAAGCCAAGTCGGGCGTATGGTCAAACAATCGTCGGTGTTCACGCACGGCATAATTATCAGTCATGCCTGCGAGGAAATCCGCAATCTGGCGCGCAAAGGCCGATGTTTCGTTACCGGCAATCCCTGCCCGCCAATCCGCAGGCATTGCATCAGCATCGGCCATATAGCGGTCAAACAGGTCTTTCACGACCTGATCTGCATTTTTGCGGATCGGCACGACCTGCTCGTTGAAATAGAGATTTCGGTAGAGAAACTTCTTCAAGGTTTTCTCGGCAATCGCCATATCCGGCGAAAAGCCCACCATCATCTCACTGGCCGCACGCACATCATCCACACTCTGCGGATTGAATTTCTTGATCTGCTCTTGTGCATGAGAAATCACATCCTCAACCATACGGGTGATCTGCCTGCGCATCAGCTCATGGCCACGGCGCACCGGATCAAGCTTCGGATAAAGGCGCTGTACTTCCTGCAGGATGTCGCGTGTCAGCGGTACTTCCTCCAATTGCTCCAGTGTGAGCAGACCGGAGCGCAGACCATCGTCAATATCATGCGCATTATAGGCAATATCATCGGCAATGGCCGCACATTGCGCTTCAAGACTGGCAAAGCCTGACAGCTCCAGATCAAAACGCTCATTATATTTGAGGATCGACCCCGGAACCGCCTCACCATCCGAATAAGGACCGGTCAGAGGACCGTTATGTTTAACCAGCCCTTCCAGGGTTTCCCATGACAGGTTGAGACCGTCAAATTCCGCATAGCGCTTTTCCAGCAAGGTCACGATACGCAGCGACTGCGCATTATGATCAAAGCCGCCATAGTCTGCCATTTTTTCATTCAGGGCGTCTTCGCCCGTATGACCAAACGGCGTATGGCCGAAATCATGCACCAGCGCCACGGCTTCTGCCAGATCTTCATCCAGCCGCAATGCACGCGCCAAAGCACGGGCGATCTGCGCCACCTCAATCGTATGGGTCAGCCTTGTGCGGTAATGGTCGCCTTCATGGGCGATAAACACCTGTGTCTTGTGCTTTAATCGTCGGAAAGCAGTCGAATGGATAATACGGTCGCGGTCACGCTGATAAGGCGTGCGTGTTCGGCTCTCGGTCTCATGCACGAGGCGTCCGCGCGTTTGCGCCGGATCGCATGCATAAGGAGCGCGTTCACGATAGCCGAAACCGATAGTGTCCATTATTTTTCCCGTTATTCCTGAGTATTATCAACTGATGCTTCATCACCAGAGCGGTTGACGTTCAGATCGGATCATAGCGCTCGCTCTGGTTTCTTTCGTTTGTCGCATTATTACGGACTGTCAAACTTGATCCAACTTGACTGTAAAATGCTCTAAAATCAGTATTCCTGCAAAAGGCAGTTCATGCCTTCCGCAATCAATACACCATACTGCATTATCACAATTACGACGCTAAATAACAGGTCTGATCCGCCATGCGTGATAAAACTTTAGCGTAGATGTGCTGCATCGGGTGATTGCACCCTCAGCGCCTCTGACCTATATTAAGGGTCTATCAAAACATATCCTGTGCGGAACTTGAACCGCCCAAGATTTTAAGGTGACCATTATGACGGACATTTCCGTATCCGATGCCGCTGCAAAGCGCATTGTTAAAATTCTGCAAAAGCAAACCGACAAATCCGCACTGCGTATTTCCGTTGAAGGCGGCGGTTGCTCCGGCTTTTCCTACAAATTTGATCTCGTTGATGACACCAATGACGATGATCTGATCATCGAGAAAGACGGCGCCAAAGTGCTGATCGACAGTATTTCAGTGCCTTATATCGACGGATCAGTGATTGATTTTATCGACGATCTGATGGGACAATCCTTCCAGATCAACAATCCGAATGTAACCTCATCCTGCGGCTGCGGTGTCAGCTTCGCGATCTGACCGGTTTCTGATCATCCTATAACTGCCGCATGATCTGCACTGCGGCAGCTTTTTTATACCAAATCAATACGGGGATACGGCTTTGAAAATTGCTACATGGAATATTAACGGTGTCAAAGCACGTATCGAAAACCTGCTGCATTGGTTGCAGGAATGTCAGCCGGACGTTGCCTGCCTTCAGGAAATCAAATCCGTAGACGACCTGTTCCCGCGACTGGAAATTGAAGCACTCGGCTACCATGTGGAAACCCACGGTCAGAAAGGCTTCAACGGCGTTGCCATTCTCTCCAAAGTCTCACCGGTTGAGGTCAATCGCGGGCTGCCGGGTGACGACAGCGATGAGCAGTCCCGTTTTATCGAAGCGGTCTTCACCACCGATAAAGGCGTGATCCGTGTTGTTTCGCTCTATCTGCCAAACGGTAATCCGGTAGATACAGAAAAATACCCGTATAAACTCGGCTGGATGCAGCGCCTGGAAGACTGGGCCAAGGAGCGTCTGGAGCTGGAAGAGCCGCTTGTGCTTGCCGGTGACTATAATATCATCCCGCAGCCGATTGATGCCAAACATCCGGAAAACTGGGTGAATGATGCCCTGTTCCTGCCCCAAAGCAAACAGGCATTCCGCCGCCTGGAAAATCTCGGCTTCTACGATTCAATCCGTAATGTCAGTGATGAGCAGATGTTCTCATTCTGGGATTATCAGGCCGGTGCATGGCAGAAAAATAACGGCATCCGCATTGATCATCTGATGCTGTCGCCGGAAGCAGCCAATCTGCTTAAAGGTGCGGAAATTGAGAAGCACACACGCGCATGGGACAAACCGTCAGACCATGTGCCGGTTGTTATTCAGCTTGCCTGCTGAAAACAAAATTATCTCAAAGATTATAAGTCCCTAGAGTCGCAACTTGAATCATTTTGCTAAAACATATCGTGGCAAAATGATTTCTTGTGCATGAGAGTCGGAACTATAACCCGCCTTCTCTCCTGATCAATCAGGGTGATAAAATCCGGCGGCTAGTCATAACCACTCTCACCTTTACCGGTGAGAGATTGTTTTAGTGCTGGCCAATTAAAGCAATAGCGTTACGGCGGTCAGCTTCACCGGCTACAGAGAATGCCTGTTCCTGCATGGAACGGATCCACTCGCAATCCTTATCAGAGCAACGCTCAAAGGCCGAGGTCAACATAGCCAGTCCGCGAACGGTCTTACCGGCCTGAAACAGCATATTGCCGAGCATGGCCTGCGCATTCGCATTGCCTTTATTGGCAGACAGACGGAACCAGCGAGCAGCCTGCGTGGTGTTCTTTTCCACACCGTCGCCCTTGAGTAGCATTGCGCCAAGCTCATATTGCGCGGTCGGATCACCGAAATTGGATGCAGCCTGCGTATAAAGATCGCGTGCCATATCCGGATTAGAGCGCACAGGAGAGTCTGGAATACCGCGTTTCATGTAGCGGGCAAGCTGTACCAGCGCACCGGCAACATAAGATTCATTCTCGGAACCGGGCTCGGCACCCTCATGAACAATCTTTTCAAAAATCTTGTAGGCTGCGTAATCATCTTCCGGAACACCATCACCCTGAGCATACATGCTCGCGAGTTTCCAGTTTGCGCCCGGATGTCCCTGATCAGCTGCGTAACGCAGAGCTTTCACAGCTTCATCTTTATGTCCGCTTTTGAAGGCGGATACACCGAATTTGAAAACTTCAAACGGATTGCTCTTCTTATCCGCATTATCCGGAATATCGAATGCGATTGCACTGCTGCACATAACAGTGAGCGCAACACCAACACCACAGACAGAATAAGCGATTTTCTTAAACGACCCGATCACGACAGCATTCTTTCATTATCGTTCGCCAAAACAAGTTTGGTTAAAGACAAGTTAACGAGATGAGAAAAATTAGCCACTTTTTCAGGCAAGATTACGACCCGTGTAGCAGATCGGCTCAGCAGAGTTGTTTCAATCTGCTCCGCAATTGCAGCAACAGTACAGGACTGCTCCTTAAGCTGCGGATTTCTTTGATAAAAACTACAATTCTGCAATTACCGACCTCAATGAAAGACAAAGACTGTTTATCACTCTGCAACGACTGAACTTTGTCTGCTGTCTATCGGTGCCCCGCATTTATGGCGGGAAATAGGCCAAGTCCGTCTGCCCAACCATACCTCGTGTGAAAGATAAATACTGTTACCAAAACAACACAAATTTGTACGTATATATAAATACGCCCCCTTGAATCCCACGCTAATTGCGCTTTCACAGCGCCATAGTTGCCAGCGCGTTGCCAATTATAGTTAAGCAAATAATTATAAATGCCACTTTCCCTACAAATTGGGATTTTCAGAAGAATCACTCCTCAACAGTGATTCTCACCGCTCCGGTAAATAGTTTAATTATTCAGACCTCTCCTCCGGAAAGCCTCTTTTCTTCAAAGCAGAGCGCTTTATAGTCCGCCTCATGAAACCACCAGCATCCGGTCACCGACCTCAGCCTTACAGACCACGTACACCGCGCCGCCAATATCGCAGGCCGCAGCGTACGCCCTATTCCTTTTTGCGTCGATCCGGCATTGCCGCCGCATTACTGCTGCTCGCCATTTATGCAGCCCTGCAAACATTTATGCCCGACTGGCCTGGTCTGCTTTCACCCGACAGTCCTTTCAGGCCTGAAAAATCAACCAATAATCGTACCCAGCCTGCCCCTGCACAATTAAGCGGGCGTGGCAGCAGCCTGCATATTTATGACGGTGACACCATTGCCATACAGGGGCAACGTATTCGCTTTAAAGGTATGGATACGCCGGAATCTGCGCAAAGCTGTACGCTTGACGGTAAAACCTATGCGTGCGGAGACCGTGCCACTGCGGAATTGCGCAAGCTGATTGGCGGAGAGACAGTGACCTGTATGCCTGAAGGACGTGACCAATATAAGCGCATTCTCGCTTATTGCTCCGCCGGTACGACAGATCTCAACCGGACGATGGTTGAAACGGGCTGGGCAGTTTCTTATGGTCTTTACCAGCGTGAAGAAGCTGACGCGCGCAAAAATAAACGTGGCCTGTGGGCTGGTGAATTTGAACGACCGGCCAAATGGCGTAAAAACAATCAGCCCCGTTAGAGCGGTTTCAGCTCATACTGAGCCATTGAAACCGCTCTATCTCTTTGTCTTCATCGCATTATCCGGCGCAAAACCGCTTCGCACTTTTGCTGGAAATGCTCTATAATGACCGTAATCAGAGCCAACGGTAAGATGTCCGCAGATCTATTGGAATTACAGCAGCAAATTGACAAATGCACGATCTGCCGTGATCAGCCGCTCAATGGTAAAAAGCTGGATCATGAGCCAAATCCTGTCTGTATGTCTTCTGCTACGGCCAGAATTGCCATTTGCGGTCAGGCTCCGGGCATTCGTGTCCATAAGACCGGCATACCGTTCAATGATCCCTCCGGTACGCGGCTGCGCCAATGGCTCGATGTTACCAGCGAAGAATTTTACGACACCGAGCGCTTTGCCATTATCCCGATGGGGTTCTGCTTTCCCGGTTATGACAAACACGGCGGTGATCTGCCGCCACGCAGGGAATGCCGCCTGACATGGCATGACCGGCTTTTTGAGCTGATGCCGCAGATTGAGTTGATAATCGCCATCGGAAGCCATGCCCAGACCTATCACCTCAACCGCAACCCGACCTATCGGGATTATTTGCAGGCACAGAAGAAGCCGTTCAATATGACTGAGACAGTGATGAACTGGCGACGCTATATTGAGAGCAATCAGAATGAAGGACCTGCCGTTCTGCCTCTGCCGCATCCCTCATGGCGCAATAGCGGCTGGCTGAACCGTAATCCGTGGTTTGAAAACGAGCTTTTACCGGTGCTTCGTCAAAAAATCCGGCACCTCTTGATATAATGAAAATATTTTCTAACTTAGCGGATATCACGAGCATTATATTCTTCGCATTTACAACTGCACTCCTTCATAAGGTATACAGTTTTAAAAATATCGCATTTGGCGCTGATTGTGAGGCAAAATGGACAGGCTAGACAGAAAAATTCTCCGTCTGTTGCAGGAAGATGCAACGCTGGCAGTAGCAGACATTGCCAAGAAAGTTGGTCTGTCCACCACCCCGTGCTGGCGCCGTATTCAGAAACTGGAAGAAGACGGCATTATCAAACGCCGCGTTGCGGTTCTTGATCCGGTTCGGATTAATGCGCGAGTTACTGTCTTTGTTTCTGTGCGAACTAGCTCACACAGCCATGAATGGCTGAAGCGTTTTGCTGAGGTTGTGCAGGAGTTTCCGGAAGTCGTGGAATTTTACCGCATGAGCGGCGATATTGACTATCTGCTGCGTGTGGTTGTGCCGGATATTGCCGCCTATGATGCATTTTACAAACGCCTGATCAGCAAGATCGAAATCCGCAATGTGTCCTCATCTTTCGCGATGGAACAGATCAAATACACCACAGAACTGCCGCTGGATTACATGATCCTCGATAAAGATGGCAACTGATAGCTACAAAAATGGCACTATCCTTTACGGTTAAGGATAGTGCCATTCATGCTACAGGCGACATAAAACATATCCGAATATGAATTGTAAAAAACAGCAGATATACCAGCATTTAATATATCCCCTTTCTGATTACTCAGCCAATATTCCTTTCAAAAAAATAGTGCCGCCTGTTCTTTAAAATCCGCTTTCTCAATATGCTCTCATATTAAAATTTGCTGAGCTTCACACAATCGCAATTAGTTGCAGTATTTTTGAATTATTTTTCATATTAGAAAAATTTGTTCCCAAAAAACAAAAAATCCGGCTCACAATCGTGGCCGGATTTTTATTTTGTAAAATACAGCTTTTACGAAACGCTGCGACCATTCATGCCTGCGTCTTCGGCAGTCGCTGTAGCGATATGGCACTGGGCAGCTGTTTTCAGCAGACCGGCAGCGAGCGCTGCACCAACACCGGAGCCAAGGCTAATATTCAGATCAAACAATGGTGCTTTACCCATTTTCTCCAGCAACAGACGATGCCCCCGCTCAGACGAAACATGCGAGAACAGGCAATGGTCCAGAGCTTCGCCGTTCATCGCCAGCAGAATAGCTGCAGCGGCACTTGCGACATAACCGTCAATCAGTACCGGAATTTTCTCAGCACGTGCGGCCAGAATAGCACCGGTGATTGCAGCCAGTTCACGGCCGCCCAGACGACGCAGCACTTCCAGCGGATCACGCAGATTGCCTTCATTGAGTACAACAGCTTTTTTCACCGCAGCGATTTTCGCAGGCAAAACACTTGCATCTTCACCAGCAGCCAATGATACCCAGTCTTCAGCCCGACCACCAAACAGCGCCAGAGAAATTGCAGCGGCAATTGTTGTATTGCCAACACCCATTTCACCGATGCAGAGCAAATCTGTGCCACCGGCAATTGCTTCCATGCCGAAAGCCATAGTGGCAGCGCAGGTGCGCTCATCCATAGCCGCAGTCACGGTAATGTCTTCTGTGGGATGCTCCAGTGCCAGATCAAAAACCTTCAGGCCCAAATCATTGGTAATGCAGATCTGGTTGATCGGCGCACCACCGGCGGCAAAATTATTGACCATATCCATCGTCAGCGATTGCGGCTGCGAAGTTACACCCTGCGCCAGCACACCGTGGTTACCGGCAAAAATCGCAACCAGCGGGCGCATAATCTGCGGTTTCGCTTTACCGCTCCATGCAGCCAGCCATTCTGCAATCTCTTCCAGACGTCCGAGAGAGCCGACCGGCTTGCTCAAACGCGCTTCACGTTCACGAACCGCTTCACTGGCAAATTCGCTTTGCGACGGAAGCTGGCTGATCAGTTCACGAAAATCATCAAATGGCAGTCCGCTGTTACTCACGTTATCAAATCCGTCATTAGCAGTATTGGGAGAAATTCATTTGTGCCTGCTATACGCCCTGCTCACAGTTTTTCAAAGTGCTGAAAAATGAAATTATTGTGCCCGTAGCCTAAAGCCTCCATATAGGGTGCATAAAATCGTTTGGCACCACTATCTACAGTTTCAGGAACTCTGATTATATGAACCGTTTATTCTGGCTGGTTATCGCAGCAATTGCTGTTCTTATACTTGTGCTGGTTATCAATGATGAGAGCGGCACCACGCTTGGTCTTGCCAATGATGATTTTGCTGATGCGGCTTATATGAGTATTTTCGGCGTTGTCGTTGCGGCCGGTCTGCTTGGTTCCGGCATCCCGCTCAATCATATGGTACGCAATATTGCGATCTGGGCAGTGATTGTTCTCGGCCTCGTCACCGGCTATCAGTATCAACATGAGCTGAAAAACATTGCCAATCGCGTGACCGCCGGCCTGATACCGGGCACTGCAATCAGCGGCAATAATGCCGAAGGTTCAGAGACTGTGAGCATCAGCCAGTCGGCCAACGGACATTTTGAAGTCAATGCTCTGGTCAATGACCAGCGCGTCAACTTCATGGTCGATACCGGTGCTTCAACCATTGTGCTGACACAGGCCGATGCGCAGAGAGTGGGCATTGATACCAGCGAGCTCAAATATACTATTCCGGTCAGCACCGCGAATGGCCGCACTATGGCTGCGACCGTGCCTTTGCAGGAAATAAAAATCGGCAATATCGTCCGCTATGATCTGCGGGCTCTGGTCTCGCAGGAAGGTCAGCTCAATGGCAGCCTGCTGGGCATGAATTTTATGAACAGCCTGAGCGCCTATAGTGTACAGCGCGACCAGCTGATCCTGACCGACTAGAGCGGTTTACGTTCATGTTGGATCGCAGTTCCCGCTCCAGATTCTTTAGTTTGTCGCATTATCCCGAGGCCAAGTTGATCCAACTTGACTGTGAAATGCTCTAAAACTGGACAGAACAGCCATTAAGCAGTATGCCCGCCTAAATTTACCTATGAAGAAGATGATTGTGACCACACCAGCTAAACTCTATGCCGCCAAAACCTTTTCCATCGCGCCTATGCTCGACTGGACGGACAGGCATTGCCGTTTTCTGCATCGTCTTCTGACACGCCATACCCTGCTCTACACAGAAATGGTGGTGGCTGATGCCGCTATTCATGGCAAGCGCGACCGTTTGCTTGGCTTTTCCGATCAGGAACATCCGGTCGCTTTGCAGCTTGGCGGTTCGGATCCGGTGAAGCTGGCGGAAGCTGCAAAAATTGGTGAATCTTTCGGCTATGATGAGATCAATCTCAATGTCGGCTGCCCGTCAGACCGCGTGCAATCAGGTGCTTTCGGCGCCTGCCTGATGCTGACACCGCAACTGGTGGCAGATTGCGTTGCCGCGATGAAGCAAGCTGTGAACATTCCGGTCACCGTAAAATGCCGTATCGGCGTCGATGATCAAGATCAGGAAATCGCGCTTTCCGAACTCAGCCGGATGGTGATTGCCGAGGGTGCAGATGCACTCTGGGTTCATGCCCGCAAAGCGTGGTTGCAGGGACTGTCGCCGAAAGAGAACCGCGATATACCGCCACTGGACTATGACCGCGTGTATCGCCTGAAACAGGATTATCCGCAGCATTTTGTCGGCATTAACGGCGGTATTACCAGCATGGAGGCAACAGCGCTCCATTTGCAGTATACGGACGGCGTGATGATGGGCAGAACCGCCTATCACACACCAATGGTACTACGTGAGGTGGATCACCTTGTTTATGGTGATGAAACCATGCCGATGCCGATGGAAGATGTGCTGGATGTGATGTGCGACTATGCAGATCGCCATATTGCTGATGGTGGTCGCCTTGCTCATGTTGCACGGCATATGGTTGGGTTGTTTCAGGGTCAGGCTGGTTCACGCCGCTGGCGGCAGGTTCTCTCGACGGATGCCACTCGCAATGATGCGGACAGCAAAATCATCCGCAAAGCTTATCAGGTGATGTGCGAAACCGCTGCCGAGGTGGAAGAAAACAACGCCGCCCGTGCGGAACAGGCGGCAGAATAATCCTAGTTTACTTATAAAGCCACTATTCGATTTAAAATGATCGAGGCACGCTGCAGAGCAGCTTGAGATTTGGTTATGACGTGGCGAAAATGGTGATTTAATATGCTTCTCCATCCACACACTAAAATTATTGGTATTGATACAGGTAACCCATACATTGGATTGGTGGACATTTACAAAAATGAGAAATTTGTAACTGTCGCAAAAGATTTTCCAAACCACGCTGTTTTTGTTAAAGGTCCTAGTGCTCAATTTCCCACCAGCGTTATTAACAACGATGCCATACATGTTTACTACAATGAGCATGGTCATGTTATTGGTGCAGAATTAATGAAAAATCGTATACTAAACAGTAGTATTAATTTTCGCTATAGAGATTTAAACTTATTTCCTGACAATTTACATAATTTAACATACACTATGAAGGTGAATGGCATCTCATATGTTAAAAGTGACTATGGAGTCTATATTGAAGATCTTGGATTAAAATATTACTGCTCAAATTTTAATGATGTCCTGAATTGTGAAATTGATGCCGTATACGTCGCCTTCACCTAATTATAAGTGAAGAAGAAAACGCCTTATTTCAAGCGACGCAATATTAACTTCTTCAAGTTCAAAATTGATCTTTTATTCCTTTTAAAATTTCAATGAATCTAAATAATTCAAGTGTATAAGTGAATATGTAAATTTTCAAAAACGCTGGCTCTTGAGAACAGGAGCGCAGCGTACTTCTGCATAGTCCTTTCATCCAACAGATGAAAGATAAGATTATGCAGCAACTAAAAGATCACAGCACCGGAAGCGGAAAAGGTGCAATTTGCAAGCCACCAGAGGGCAGATTTAGCTGAATCTGGTGCCGGAGCGCCATACCGAACGCACCACCGGCACATCGTCGATAACATTCACGCGTACGAGATCAGCGCGCAGACCTTCCGCGATTGAACCGCGATCTGTCATGCCCACAGCCTTGGCCGGATTGGTGCTCACCATACGGATAGCCTGCGGCAGATCAATATGCTCAACCACATGCGCAAGATTGAAGGCTCCCTGCAACATGCTGAAAGGGATATAATCCGACGAGATAATATCGAGATAGCCTTTTTCAGCCAGCTCCAGCGCCGAGACGTTACCGGAATGCGAACCGCCGCGCACCACATTCGGCCCGCCCATCATCACACCAATACCATTGGAGTGTGATGCTGCCGCAGCTTCTATCGTGGTCGGGAACTCGGCAACCGCTACACCATGCGCCACAGATTCATCCACATGCGCCTGTGTTGCATCATCATGGCTGGCCAGCATAATGCCGTTTGCATGGCAATAATCAGCAATCAAAGCGCGGTTTTTTGCTGAATTGCGTTGCGATTCACCAACACGGCGATCGCAATAGGCCTGATAATCGCTTTCGCTGACTTTGTTCTTACGCATGAAATAGATGCGGTAAGATTCCATATCCGGAAACTGACGCTGCCCCGGCGCATGATCCATCAGCGATGCAAGGCGCACACCGGACGCACCGCGCAGACGCTCAAACGCGCTGATACAATCATTGGACGACACTTCACAACGCAAATGCAGATAATGCTCCGAGCGTAACCGGCCTTGGCTTTGCGCCGCCTGTAAGGCATCAGCCAGCAGCAGCATGTCATCAATAACCACTTCACACTCACCGTCATGCCCAACACGCAAAGCATCAAACACGGTGGTGATTCCCGAGGCGGCAATCTGCGCATCATGCGCCTGAATAGCCGCCAGCGGGTTCCAGCGTACTTTCGGGCGGGGTGCATAGTGACCTTCAAGATGGTCCGTATGCAGCTCCACAAGCCCCGGTATCAGATAGTCGCCTTCCATATTTTTGCCAGAGGCTGAGATCGTGTGATCAATCGCAGCAATTTTTCCATCACGCATCACCACAGTACCGGTGATAATTTCATCAGGAAGGACAATCCGTGCATTGGTCAGGATTGTTTCGGCTGGCATAGTCTTATCGGAAGCGGACATATTTTCTCTTACAAATTAAATGCTTACTCAGCGGCGAGTTTTACCGCCTGCTTTTCAACTGAATTCATGTTCTGAGCTGTAACAGGTTTGCCTGCCGAAGTCTGCCCAACGGGTTTTCCCGTTAATGGGTGACCAACGGGCTTGCCCGTTAAGGGATGCAGTGAATGAACTTCGAATGGTACACCTGATTCTGCTTCGGTAAACAGAGCCAGATTGGTGATTTTGACAGGCTCGCTCAGCACCGGCGCAAAAAATTCTTCCAGCACAGTGCGCACATGCGCCTGTTTCTCTTCCGGCACCGCACCGGTGAGTGTCATATGAAAGCGGAATTGCTCGAACACGTAAGGATAACCCCACTGGTCGAGATTGGCACGATGAATCGCATCCAGCTTTTCCGGCTTGCGCTTGGCCACTTCCTGCTCATTCAGGGGTGCACGGAAACGCTCAAAATGCACAACCACATCATTGGCCAGCTGCTGCAACTCGGCACAAGGTTCGGACGGCACCAGCGCAAAGAAAGGACCGATCTGCGAGACTTTAAGCCGTGGCAATTGCACGGACTGATAGGCTGAAGCAAAATGCATCATGCTGGCAAGCAAATGATGCTCTTCATAATCCTCATGCAGACGAAACGGTGCTTTCAGCGTCGCATGGAAACCGTAGCGGCGCGGCTCTGCGGTGAGCGCACTCACTTCTTCAGGGCTGACAGAGCCGATGACCGGCGTGCGTACCACCATACCGTTAAATGCATTGCGTCCAAGCCAGTTGGCGGCTACGCGCAACAGCGGATCATGAGCGGATGGTGTAAAATAAATTCCGTAACGCATAAAAATCCCTTTTCACAGGTTTATGAACCGGCATGTCAGACGTCAGCCGCAATGCTTTATCATAAAAGGCCTGATGATGCGGGCTCTATAAACCTATAGTCCGCACCTATTATGACAAAATGCCAAAAAACGCCTATATACCCCAAAAATCAGAAAAAACACCGAACCGGCTTTTAGAAAAAATCTTTAAAAACAAACACAACTGAACAATTTTCAAATCAAGCCGGTATGCAAGATTGCAACATAGGACAGGCAATCAGAATTTCCATAGCTGCAAAAACTTTCAGGCAGAAAACGGATGGCAGCAATATTATATGCCATCCGGATAATTGTGATCAGGCCTGACTTACAGCCCCAGTCCACCGATACAGACATATTTGGTATCGAGATAATCCTCAATGCCCTGATGCCCGCCTTCTTTACCAAGCCCCGATTCTTTCAAGCCGCCGAACGGCGCTTCCACAGTTGAAATAAGCCCCTCATTGACGCCGACCAGGCCATATTTCAAGCCTTCCATCACACGGAAAGCACGGCCGAGGTCCTGCGTATAGAAATAACAAGCGAGACCATATTCCGTATTATTGGCCTGCTCAATCACATCTTCTTCGGATTTGAATTTATAGACCGGTGCAACCGGGCCAAAAATCTCTTCTTTGGTGAAGCGCATACGCGGCTTTGCATCGGCAATCACAGTCGGTTCAAAATAAGTACCGCCCAGAGCATGGCGCTGACCGCCGGTTACAACACGTCCGCCTTTTTTCACGGCATCTGCGATGAATTCTTCAACCTTTTCAACCGCACTCATATCAATCAGCGGGCCTTGCTGTGTACCGTCTTCCAGCCCGTTGCCGATTTTAAGCTGCTCCACGGCTGCCGTGAATTTCTCAATAAAGCGGGCATAAATCTTGGACTGAACGAAAAAACGGTTAGTGCAAACGCAGGTCTGACCGGAATTGCGGAATTTTGCAGCAATCGCTCCCGCCACGGCACGATCCAGATCAGCATCATCAAAAACGATGAATGGTGCATTACCGCCCAGCTCCATCGAAACTTTTTTGACTGTGCCTGCCGTCTGCTTCATCAAAAGTTTGCCCACCGCTGTTGAGCCGGTGAATGTCAGCTTGGCAATTTGCGGATTGCGGGTCAGCTCACCGCCGATTTCACTGGCCGAGCCGGTAAGAATATTGACGACACCGGCAGGAATGCCCGCCTCTTCACACAACACGCCCCAGACAAGACCGGAATATGGCGTTTGCGTTGCCGGTTTGACCACAACCGTGCACCCCGATGCCAAAGCAGGGCCGATTTTACGCGCCAGCATTGAGGACGGAAAATTCCACGGCGTAATCGCAGCGACAACGCCCACCGGCTCTTTCGTCACCATAATGCGCCGGTCTGCCCAAGGCGACGGCACCACATCGCCATAAACACGTCTTGCTTCTTCCGCATACCAAAGAATATAGGCAGCAGAACTTGCCACCTCGCCTTTGGCTTCGGTCAGCGATTTCCCCTGCTCCATGGTCAGAATTTCAGCCAGCGTATCCTGATGCGCCAAAATCAGATCATGTAATTTGCGCATTTTCTGCGCACGTTCATTGGCGGTGGTTTTGCGCCATGTTTTAAACGCCTGCGCAGCGGCTTCAATCGCGCGCGCAGTCTCTGCTTTGCCGGATTTCGGAACAGTTCCCAGCACTTTGCCGGTCGCCGGATTAATCACATCAATTGTGGCACCACTGTCTGCAGCAACCCACTGACCGCCAATCAGATTAGCCTGTTTGATAAACCGGCTGGTATTTGCCGTCATAGTCTCTCTCCTCAAGACAATACATGCAAATCTCCTCATATTTGCATGCTTGTTTTCCCGTTCCATTCAAGAGATGACACAGGGGTAAAGTCAAGGGAAAGCGTGGAATTATAGTGCTACAACAACAGTCTCAGCCCCAGACGGCCTGCGCCAGAGCAATCCACATTGCCAGTGTCAGAGCGGAGGCTGCCGTTGCCAGCACCATCGAGGTTGAAGACAGCCCCTGCCCGACACCGAATCGCGTGGCAATCAGATAGGAATTGACGCCGGACGGCAGCGCCGCAGCCGTAATTGCCACCTTGGCACTCAACGGCGGCAGACCGAGGAACCAAGCCATAACAAAGACCACGGCAGGCATCAGCAGCAGTTTGAAAGACGCATTGACACCGGCAGCGATAACATTGCCGGAAATGCCGAATTTCTTTAGCCCCATTCCCATAGCGAAAAGAGCCAGAGGCCCAGAAACATCGGCCAGCATCGAAATCAACTGCATCGGCAATTGCGGAATGGAAAAGCCGGAGAGCCTAACCAACCAGCCGGTGAGAATCCCGATCACCAGCGGATTACGTAGCAAGGTGGAGAAAAACTTGATGACCGTATCAGCTTTACCGGTTTCTCCGCTGATAACGCCGTCTTTACGTAAAGCCCATTCATTCAACATCAGGGATGCAGCCATCATCAGCGGCATATGAATGGAGATAATCAGCGAGATGATGACCAGCCCTTCTTGTCCGTAGACGCCGAGCATCAACGGCATACCAAGAAAAACCAGATTGGAAAAAGCGCCGGTTACACCGGCAACCACGCCTGCGCGCCGGTCGCGACCAAACATCAGGCGGATACCGCAATGTGCAGCCGTCCAGGCTACAATCACACCGGTAAAATAGACCAGCCATAATGCCCACGGGTTTCCCGTACTGAAATCGGCCGTCACCATCGTGCGGAATAGCAGCAGCGGCGTGGACACCACAAAAACAAAATCAGCGAGACCGTCGCCGGTCGTATCACTCAGAATTTTAAGCTTAGCGAATATGTAACCAAGCATAATGATGCTGAAGATGATTGTAATTGTGGCCGCGAGACCCATATTTCACCATACTTATCTGTAATGCCGTATGAAAACTGCGCTATACATCATCTGTGATTCTCGTTGTGATGTATAAATAAAGTGCGGATCTGCCGGTGACTGCACCACCGGACTGCTCTGATTATTTGTTTTACGCATTACCAAACTCTTACTGATTTCTTCATAAATTTGCGCAATATGAAAAATCAACCGGAGCATTTGAGCCTAAAGCCTGATGTTTCGACACCTGACCGGTTTTTCTGAAACTGCTTTCAGAGCCGGTAAGAACAGTTTTTAAGAATAGATTCTGACGGTCTCAAATGCGGGATCAGCTCAGGTTCTGTGTAAAATCGCTCATCGCACTTATCTTTTGCTGTTGCAAAATAGTATAAGACGGAGAGCTTCATATTCTCAGGGTCTTACTCGGAGGGGGAATATATCTTTCCCTTTTGAGCGAAAAACGCTAGATACGCCCTGATTAAACAACGATGCCTGCTGGTTCGGGCCTGATACAAGGATTATCAAATTGTCCTCAACATTTGACAAAGTAGCTGATATTATTGCTGAAACCAGCGAAATTGACCGCGCTTCCATCACTCCTGAAAGCCACACAATCGACGATCTGGGCATCGACAGCCTCGATTTCCTCGATATCGTTTTCGCGATTGATAAAGCTTTCGGCATCAAAATCCCTCTGGAACAGTGGACTCAAGAAGTTAACGAAGGCAAAGCTGATACCGAAGCCTACTTCGTTCTGAAGAATCTCTGCGCCAAAATCGACGAACTCGTCGCTGCCAAGCAGGCTTAATTTAAGTTAAATTGACGCGCAGTGTGGTAAAAAACCATGCCGCGCGTCTTTTTACAGGCAGTGGCTTATATAATTGTGATTACAATCACAAAACATTGATCGCCGCTTGATGCGGCTTTTGTCATTGATAAGTATGTTTCGGGGATAAATCTGTCCCTGTTATAATTATACCACTGTAAGATCCTGCCTTCGGGTAAGTTACGACCGGAAATCAAGCGAGCAGCTCATGCACAGCAAAAAAGTTCTCATCACCGGCATTGGCCTCATCACCTCTCTGGGTGAAGGTGTGGATGCCCATTGGTCTGCCCTCACATCAGCAGGGACGCAGCCGAAGCTCGATACAGAGAATTTCGCTCCTTACACAGTTCACCGCTTAAGCGAAATTGACTGGTCTCAGCAAATTCCGAAGCGCTCCGACCAGCGCCAGATGGAAACATGGCAGCGCCTCGGCACCTATGCGGCAGGTCTTGCTCTGCAGGATGCCGGTATCAAAGAAAATGAAGCGCTTTGCTCGACGATGGATATGATTGTGAGCGCCGGTGGCGGCGAACGCGATATCAGCGTCGACACACAAATTCTCGATGCAGGCCGCGGCAACAATCAACCGGGTCTGATGCTCAACGAAAAGCTATCCACAGAACTGCGCCCGACGCTGTTTCTGGCGCAGCTTTCCAATCTGCTTGCCGGTAATATTTCGATTGTTCATAAAGTTACCGGATCATCACGCACATTCATGGGTGAAGAAGGCTCCGGCATCTCCGCTGTGGAAACCGCAGCAGCCCGCATCCGTACCGGCCAGAGCACACATGCGCTCGTTGGCGGTTCATACAATGCGGAACATTTCGACATGCTGCTCGGCCATGAGCTCGGCGGTTTCCTGAAGTCTGACGGCTGGGCTCCGGTCTGGGCACGTGAAGGCTCACAGGGCGGCGGTATGATCACCGGTTCCGGCGGCATCTTCCTCGTTCTCGAAGAAACAGAACATGCCAAAGCCCGTGGTGCCCGCGCCTATGGTGAGATTTCATCTATCTCCAGCGGTCAGATCCGCCGCGGCAAAGAAGACCTTACCGCAACCGTTTCCGCGCTGATTGAAGACAACAGCTTTGTTGTGTCCGGCGCTTCCGGTGCCCATCAGCCAACAGCCGCAGAAAAGGCAGCTTTGAGCGCTAAAGGCGCCAGCTATCGTGGCGTATCCGGCCTGTTCGGCCATATGCGTGAAGCACAGTTCCCGCTGGCACTCGCACTCGCCGCGCTCAGCGTCTGGAAAGGCGAAGCTTTTGCTCCGCTTTCCGGTGATGAAACAGCACGCAGCGGTGCACTTGACCGTGCCACAGCACTGACCGTCGGAGCTACCCGCTCCGAAGGTGCAGCCATTATTACCAAAGCTTGATCGGAGGTCACCATGTCAAAATTTACCGATCATCTCGGCCGCCCTCTCGTTGCCATTACCGGTGCCGGTGTTGTTTCCCCGCTGGGAACCGGCAAAGAAGATAACTGGAATGCCCTGACCGGCGGTCAGTCCGGTATTCACGAAATCAACCGATTCCCGACCGAAAATCTCAAGACCCGCATCGCCGGTACAGTAGATTTCCTGCCGGAAAGCACAATCGGCGCATCTGCTCTGTCTGAAAAACTGGCACGTCTTGCCGGTGAAGAAGCCATTGCCCAGTCCGGCCTGTCAGTCACCGATTTCGGTGGCCCTCTGTTTCTGGCAGCACCGCCGGTTGAACTCGATTGGAAAAGCCGCTTTGCTTTGGACGCACTGGTAAAAAATCAGGGTGAGCCAAGCTATCAGCTGCTGCTCGAAGCCTGCCGCAACAATCCGCGTATGGACGAATTCAATACCACTCAGTTCGGCTATATTGCCGAGCGTCTGGCAGATATCTTCGGTACACGCGGCCTGCCGGTGACGATGTCCACCGCTTGCGCATCGGGTGCTACTGCTATTCAGTCCGGCGTTGAAGCCATTCGCCGTGGCGAGAGCGACCGCGTTCTTGCCATCGGCACAGACGGTTCTGTTTCCGCTGAAGCACTCATCCGCTTCTCGCTGCTTTCCGCTCTCTCCACGCAGAATGACCAGCCGCACAAGGCTTCCAAGCCATTCAGCAAAGACCGTGATGGTTTTGCTATGGCTGAAGGTTCCGGCGCTTTGGTGATGGAATCGCTGGAAAGCGCCATTGCCCGTGGTGCAAAAATTCTCGGCATTCTCAAAGGCTGCGGCGAAAAGGCGGATGATTTCCACCGCACCCGTTCCAGCCCCGACGCTTCACCGGCTATCGCCACTGTGCGCGCAGCCTTGGATGATGCAGGTCTGACCATTGACGATATCAGCTATGTCAACGCACATGGCACATCGACACCGGAAAACGACAAGATGGAGTATCACACTCTGTCCTCCGTCTTCGGCGAACGCATCAGCTCAATTCCGGTCTCGTCCAACAAGTCGATGATCGGTCATACACTGACTGCTGCCGGTGCAATTGAAGCCGTGTTCTCATTGCTGACGATTCAGACCGGAACACTGCCGCCGACCATCAATTACGACAATCCTGATCCGGCAATCGCGCTCGACGTGGTGCCGAATGTAAAACGGGATGCCAATGTCACTGCCATTCTGTCGAACTCTTTCGGCTTTGGCGGTCAGAATGCCAGCCTCGTGGTTGCAGCGCATCAATAAGCGCGCAACTTCGTACAGGCACTCAAATTTAATAAGGATAGAACTCAAACATGCGCGCATTACAGCTCCTCGATGACCGCCGCTTGGAAATCACCGACATTCCGGCTCCTGAAAAGCCGGGCTTTGGTGAAGTTACCGTCAATATCAAAGCGGTTGCCCTCAACCATATCGACGTATGGGGCTGGCGCGGCATGGCTTTTGCCAAACGCAAAATGCCGCTGGTCATCGGCGCGGAAGCATCGGGCGTTGTCACCGCAATCGGCGAAGGCGTATCCAATGTGCTGCCGGGTCAGCTGGTGTCGATCTACGGCGCCCGCACCTGTGGCCTGTGTAAAGCCTGTCGCGAAGGCCGCGACAATCTTTGCGAACATGTTTCCGGCGTTCATGGTTTCCACCTTGACGGTTTCGCCTGTGAAGCGGTTAATCTGCCTGCACGCCTGCTGGTCGCAGCACCTCCGGGTGTTGATGCAATCGGTGCGGCTGTTGCCCCTGTCACTTTCGGTACCGTTGAACATATGCTGTTCGACAATGCCAAACTGCAGCCGGGTGAAAGCATTCTTATTCAGGCAGGTGGTTCCGGTATTGGTACCGCTGCTATTCAGCTGGCCAAGAAAATGGGTTGCACGGTTTACACCACAGTTGGTTCAGACGACAAAATCGAAAAAGCCAAGGCGCTCGGTGCCGATCACGTTATCAACTACCGTGAAGACCGTTTTGAAGGTGTTATGCGCAAGCTCACCAAGAAAAAAGGCGTCGACGTGGTATTCGAGCATGTTGGTGCGGATACATGGGCTGGCTCGATGCTGTCGCTGAAGCGCGGCGGCCGTCTGGTCACTTGCGGCTCCACCTCCGGCGTTTCAACAAACATGAACCTGATGATGTTGTTCCAGCAGCAGCTCAAACTGCTCGGCTCCTTCGGTTGCCGCATGGAAAACATGGCCGATGCCATGCAGAAAATGGCACAGGGTCAGGTCTCTCCGGTGATTGATACTGTGGTTGGTTTTGATCAGATCGACACTGTTTTGAAGCGCATGGAAAGCCGTGACGTCTTCGGCAAAATCATTCTGACAATTGACTAGAGCATTTTCAGTTTTGATTGAATCACTGGAAATGCTCTATCTATTTGTTTTTGCGCGCATCTTATTCCGAAAACCGCTTCGCACTTTTCGGGATGCGCTCTAGTCCTCAATTTATCAATGCGGATTATCTTGCAGCGCCCTGTGTTTTGATGCACAGGACGCTGTAACTTTTTAAAGCGAAAGCTCTCTTGATGTTCAAACTGAAACTCCTTGCGTTCAAATATTGGCAAAAGCTGAAAATTGCCAATTACTGGCTGTGGGCGCAGGCAGTCTTCATTCTGCTGGCATTTTTACGTTTATTGCCAGCCAAAGCCGCCATCCGTTTTTCTGCGTGGGTTGCACGCAAAATCGGCCCGCTGTCGTCGCGTCATAAAGTGGCAACACGTAATCTCGCCAATGCCTATCCAGAAAAATCTCCTCAGGAGATTGAAGAAATCGCGCTGGAAATGTGGGACAGCATGGCGCGTCTGCTGGCAGAATATGTGTTTCTCGATGCAATTTTTGATTTTGATCCGGACGCGAAAGAAAAAGGTCTGATCGAAGTCGAGGGCGAAGAGATTTTCCGCCGCCTGCTCGATGAAAAAAAGCCGCATATTTTCTTCACCGCCCATACCGGCAATTTTGAACTGCTGCCGATTTGCGCCGCAACTTTCGGCCTCAATGTTACCGCGCTGTTCCGCCCGCCGAACAATCCGTTTATCGCCCGCAAAGTGCTGAAAGCCCGCCGTACCAATATGGGGCATCTGGTGCCGTCCAAAGCCGGTGCTGCATGGTCACTGGCTGCCGTGCTGGGACAAGATGACAATGTGGGCATGCTTGTTGACCAGAAATTCGCCCGTGGTGTTCCGAGCACATTCTTCAATCAGCCGGTTAAGACCAATCCGCTTTTGGCCAAACTCGCCCGTCAGTATGATTGCGATGTTTATCCGGCACGCTGCATCCGCTTAGCCAACGGCCGCTACCGTCTGGAGTTGTCGGAAGCAATGGAATTGCCGCGTGATGCAAATGGTCAGGTGGATATTGCTGCCACAGCCCAATTGCTCAACGACACGGTTGAAGGCTGGGTGCGTGAATATCCGGGGCAATGGATGTGGTTCCACAAACGCTGGGGTTAATCCGTGACTTTAGACACGTGCGACCTCACATAAACTTGTATGGATGCGCATAGCGTGCTAACCGCCTGCAAACGGAACAGAGCCTCGCTCAAGGCTTAGAAACAAGGATCTCCTCATGTCCCGCCCGATTATCATTGCACCTTCTATTCTCGCCTCTGACTTTTCCAAGCTTGGTCAGGAAATCAAAGATGTTGTGACCGCCGGTGCGGACTGGATTCATATTGATGTGATGGACGGCCACTTCGTACCGAACATCACTTTTGGTCCGGACGTGGTAAAGGCAATCCGCCCGCATACAGATGCAGTGTTCGACACGCATTTGATGATTGCACCTTGTGATCCTTATCTGGAAGCATTTGCCAAAGCCGGTTCGGATATCATCACCATTCATGCTGAGGCTGGCCCTCACCTGCACCGCTCTCTGCAGGCAATCCGTAACCTCGGCAAGAAAGCCGGTGTCGCGATCAATCCGGGTACTCCTGCCTCTGTGCTTGAAAATGTGATTGATGATGTTGATCTCATTCTGGCAATGACAGTTAATCCGGGCTTCGGCGGTCAGAAATTCATCACCTCCATGCTGCCGAAAATTGCACAGCTCAATGCGCTGATCGGCAACCGCCCGATTGATTTGCAGATTGACGGTGGTGTTACCGCCGAGAATGCCGGTGCTGCGGCTAAAGCCGGTGCCAATTCTCTGGTGGCCGGCTCCTCCATTTATAAGGCCGGTAATCTTGAAGGTTACCGCACGAATGTCGAGGCAATCCGCAAAGCTGCCGAACAAGGCCGCGCTTAATTGAATTCTGACAGGCGGATAGCAATATCCGCCTGAAATTTTTAAAACGACCGGTTCACCGGTTCTCCCGTCTAATACACTTTAGGAAACGCACATGATCCCGCGCTATTCCCGCCCTGAAATGGTTGCCATCTGGTCGCCGGAAACCAAGTTCCGCATCTGGTTTGAGATTGAAGCTCACGCCTGTGATGCGCTGGCTGAAATCGGCGTTATCCCGAAAGAATCCGCAAAAACCATTTGGGAAAAAGGCGGCGCGGCTAAGTTTGATGTTGCCCGTATTGATGAGATCGAAGCCGTCACCAAACATGACGTCATCGCATTCCTCACCCATCTGGCCGAATTTGTTGGTCCTGACAGCCGTTTCATCCATCAGGGCATGACTTCGTCGGACGTTCTCGACACCTGCTTCAACGTCCAGCTGATGCGCGCAAGCGATCTGCTGCTCGCCGATCTCGACAAGCTGCTGGCAGCGCTGAAAACCCGCGCTTACGAGCATAAAGACACCATTACCATCGGCCGCAGCCATGGTATCCACGCTGAACCGATCACTTTCGGCGTTAAAATGGCGCTGGCCTATGCAGAGTTTGAACGCTGCCGCGCCCGTCTGGTTGCAGCCCGTGAAGAAATCGCAACCTGCGCCATCTCCGGTGCGGTCGGCACATTCGCCAATATTGACCCGCGCGTTGAAGAACATGTTGCCAAGTCGCTCGGCATGAAAGCCGAACCGGTTTCCACACAGGTTATCCCGCGCGACCGCCATGCGATGTATTTCTCGGTTCTGGCGGTTATCGCTTCTTCTGTTGAGCGTCTGGCTGTTGAAATCCGTCACCTGCAGCGCACAGAAGTGCTGGAAGCGGAAGAGTATTTCTCACCGGGTCAGAAGGGTTCATCGGCAATGCCGCATAAGCGCAACCCTGTGCTGACAGAAAACCTGACCGGTCTTGCCCGCATGGTTCGCTCCATGGCGCTGCCTGCAATGGAAAACGTGGCTCTGTGGCATGAGCGCGATATTTCGCACTCCTCCGTTGAGCGCATGATCGGCCCTGATGCGACGATCACGCTTGACTTCGCCCTCGCCCGTCTGACCGGCGTGGTCGAAAAGCTGCTTGTTTATCCTGAAAATATGATGAACAACCTGAACAAGTTCCGCGGTCTGGTACATTCGCAGCGCGTGCTGCTTGCTCTCACTCAGGCTGGCGTCTCCCGTGAAGATTCCTACCGCCTCGTTCAGCGCAATGCGATGAAGGTATGGGAACAGGGCAAAGATTTCCTCGAAGAACTGCTGGCCGATGCAGAAGTCCGCGCAGCACTCTCCGAAGAGCAGATCCGCGAGAAGTTCGACCTTGGTTATCATACCAAACACGTTGATACGATTTTCAACCGCGTGTTTAACACGCAAGCAAAATAATACCGTGTTTCACACGCAAAAATAAAACTACGTGTTTAAGTAAGATTACGCGTTTTAAGTCAATAAAAAGCCCCGTCTGAAATTTCAGGCGGGGCTTTTTTGCATTCAGATTTTATTGACGCGGATCTCATTCCCCCACGGATCATCAATCACGCGCGTTTTTACATCACGCGTATCATTGATCTGCACAAAAGACAGACCGCTGCGGTCAAGATCACGTTTACCGGCGCCAGCACTCTGCCAGATATTATTGGCAATGTGGTGATGATAACCGCCGGAAGACAAAAATACCGCCTTTGAGCCATATTTTGCTACGGTATCGAACGCTAGTTCATCATGCCACCAGTCATCCGCAGCCTGGATTTGGCCGACACGCAGATGCACATGGCCGACGACAGTGCCTTCCGGCGCTTTTGTCCACTCAGACGGCGCATTGTTCAGCTCCTGCAAAAGACCATTCACGTCCATTGCATCGGTTACCATATGCACCTGATCGCCGTTCCACTGCCATGTATCCGGCGCGCGATCGGTGTAAATCTCAATACCATTCCCATCGGGGTCGGTCAGATATACCGCTTCACTCACCGCATGGTCGGATGCACCGGCAACCGGCAGCTGTTTATCAATCGCGCGTCTGATCCAGCGCGCCAGATCAGCGCGTTCCGGCAGCAAAAACGCGGTATGAAACAGACCGGCGCTGCGCGGATCATCCTGTTTCAGTGCCGAAGATTGTTCAATTTCCAGCAATTCCCGTCCGCCTGCGCCAAGAACAATCGAAGAGCCGCGACGTGCCATTTCACGCAGGCCTACAATTTCTTCGTAATATTGCGCCAGCGTTTCAGCATCACGCGATTTCAGACCGACACGTTCAACATAGGCAGGACGTGTAACTGCAAACGGTAATTTGCTCATAATTCTTATTCCTATTCCTGTAGCCGCATCAAATTTGCCGACAATAACAGGGTAGCGGTTACTTTCAGATAACCTATAAATCGCGCGTCGCCAGATAAGTTGCAATACACAGAGCTGCAAACACGCTGTTCATATTTTAAGATACAATGGCCGGATTAAACACAAAACTGTCCACAGAGATTAAACAGTCTGCACATGGTCTTTAAAACAGCACCCTGAAGAATAATATGAAAGGCAACAAAAATTGCGTTTTCCTAGAGCGGTTTACGTCCATGTTGGATCGCAGTGCTCGCTCTAGATTCTTTAGTTTGTCGCATTCTCCCGACGTCAAGTTGACTGTGAAATGCTCTAAGGGTGTGATGCGCAGAACCAATATTGAATAAACGCTTCAGGCAGAGTAAATCAGGCATATGAAAGTTAAAGACGCAGATATCCTCATCATCCCCGGTTACACCAATTCCGGCCCTGACCACTGGCAGACACGCTGGGAGAATAAACTCTCCACCGCACGCCGTGTGCAGCAGGCTGAATGGTCAAAACCTGTTCGCGAAGACTGGGTTGCTTCCCTCATCAAACATGTTGAGGAAGCCACTAAGCCTGTCGTGCTGGTCGCGCATTCGCTGGGTGTGCCAACAGCCGTACATGCTATTCCGCATATTAAAGACAAGGTTGTCGGCGGCTTTTTCGTTGCTCCGCCGGATGTGCTGGATGAAACCATCCGCCCGAAACACCTGATGACTTTCGGCCCCTATCCGCGTGAGCGTCTGCCTTTTCCGGCAATTACCATTGCCAGCCGCAACGATCCGTTCTCGAAATTTGAGTCGGCAGAAGATATTGCAGCGGCTTGGGGTTCACTGCTGATTGATGCCGGTGAAGCCGGACATATCAATGCAGAATCCGGACACGGCCCTTGGCCGGAAGGCACCATGGTCTTCACACAGTTTTTGTCCAAACTCTGAAACAAAAAAGCCGTTCATACTCTGAACGGCTTTTTTATTATCTCGTCACTCGTCCCACGCTTTCAGCATCGCTGCCGCACCGGCAGCCAGATAGCCGCTATCAGATGCAAGAGTAATAAAGCTATAGCCTACTGCGTGATAGCGTTTGGCAAAAGCACTGTTGGGAGCATAAATACCAGCCAGCTTATTATGCGCTGCGGCGCGTCGGGCAATATGCGTGAGCGGCTCGACAATATCTTCCGAATGCGGATTGGCTTCTAAGCCATTGCTCCACGCAATTGAGAAATCCGCAGGCCCGACAAACACACCGTCAATACCGTCAACAGCGAGAATCGCATCCAGAGCCTCATAGGCTGCACGGGTCTCAATCATGGCAAAGCTCAGTGTCTGCTGATTGGCAGCGGTCAGATAAGCATTCGATCCGGGCTGACCGTATCCGTCTCTGCCCCGCAGAGGCCCCCATGAACGCTCACCAAGCGGCGGATATTTCATAGCACCGGCAAATGCTTTTGCCTCTTCTGCTGAATTAATCATCGGTGCAATCACGGCATGAGCACCAAAATCCAGAGCGCGGCTGGCCGTATCGAACCGGCCGACCGGTATGCGAACAATCACCGGCTTTCCCGACGCTTTGACCGCACCAATCCCCTGACAAATCCCCTGCTCTGTATGGGAACCATGCTGCATATCCAGCGTGATTGCATCAAAACCCAGCGCGCTGATGCTTTCCAGCAAGAGCGGGTCAGAAATTGTACTCCACGCGGAGCGGATGGTTTCGCCAGAGCGCAAACGCTCAGCCAGAGAAAGTGATGTTGTCATGAATGCACCTGTATGTGTCTTATATTTCAGAACGTTCCCGAAACCCGATCTTAAAGCGCAATAAAAACAACGTCCATGCCTTCCTGTTCATTGCAAATAAAAAAGCCGCACGGAATGCTCCGTGCGGCTTCTCATAGATTCTATGCAGGCTGCTTATTCAGCGCTGACCTGTTTTGCTGCTTCTTCAAGGAAATTCAGCAATTGCAGACGCAGTTCATCATCGCTCACATTGACAGATGCCGCGCTGAAATCACCGGCAACTTTACGGATAACGTCTTCATCGCCGGCCTCTTCAAAGTCTGCACGCACGACTTCTGTCGCATAGGCTTGTGCGTCTGCACCGGTTTTACCGAGTTTTTCTGCAGCCCAGAGACCGAGCAGCTTATTGCGTCGTGCAATCGCACGGAAACGCAAATCTTCGTCATGGGCAAATTTATTCTCGAAAGTATTACGACGTTCGTCCATTCCGCTCATAAGATCCCTCACATAACAGTTATTTTGGCCGATCATGGCTGCAGTTTTAGCTTTTGTCAGCAGCAAAATCACACCAAAGTGTATACGCACATCAGGCATATAGGGTTGACACAATGGCACAACCAGAGGCCACGCACAGAAAAAGCATAAAACAATCGCTGAAAAACAACATCGCGGCATAAAGGATGATTGTTTAAATGCATCATTTGCGCTAGGGAACGCAGACATTGCGGCTGCAGTGGCCGCTTCCTGAAACATCGGGATGAGACGGGACGTCTCAAAACGGTCTCAGCAAACCCCAGAGGTTCCTAAACCCCATGAATCGACGCCGCCGTATTTACGAAGGCAAGGCCAAGATCCTTTACGAAGGACCGGAGCCAGGCA
Organism: Hyphomicrobiales bacterium; assembly: GCA_900470735.1. Classification (GTDB taxonomy): domain Bacteria; phylum Pseudomonadota; class Alphaproteobacteria; order Rhizobiales; family Rhizobiaceae; genus Pseudochrobactrum. The sequence goes on from UCCC01000001.1 coordinate 896,379, forward strand.
CTCTCATTCAGTTTTTCAAAGATGACGCCACCGCTTTCAATGCTAAGAAGCATGAAGTGATTGATGGCAAGGGAGTGCTGAACAACCGCATCTCCGAATACATCTTTACACAGTTGAACAAGATCGGCATTCCGACCCACTTCATCCGCCGCGTCAACATGCGCGAGCAGCTGATTAAAGAAGTCGAAATCATTCCGCTTGAAGTTGTCGTACGCAATGTTGCTGCCGGCTCGCTTGCCAAGCGTCTGGGGATTGAAGAAGGCACTGTTCTGCCGCGTTCAATCATTGAATTCTATTACAAAGCCGATGCGCTCGATGACCCGATGGTCTCTGAAGAGCACATCACTGCATTTGGCTGGGCCAGCCCTGCGGAACTCGATGATATTATGGCGCTTGCCATTCGTATCAACGACTTCCTCACCGGTCTGTTCCTCGGCGTCGGCATTCAGCTGGTCGATTTCAAAATCGAATGCGGCCGTCTGTTCGAAGGCGACATGATGCGTGTGGTTCTGGCCGATGAAATTTCGCCGGACTCAGCCCGCCTCTGGGACGTTGCGACCAATGAGAAAATGGACAAAGACCGTTTCCGCCGCGATATGGGTGGTCTGGTTGAAGCCTATCAGGAAGTGGCACGTCGTCTTGGCATTATGAACGAGAACGAGCCGCCGCGTCCTTCCGGCCCGACACTGGTCAAGTAAGTCAATTTCAGCCCGGGAAGTCTGCCGCTTTCCGGGCTGTGTGTTTCAGGCAGTATCTCAACCGGATACTGCACATTTCCTCTTCTAAAATACAGGATAACAAAGTGATTAAGGCACGCGTCACCGTCACACTGAAAAACGGCGTTCTTGACCCTCAGGGTAAAGCTATTGTCGGCGCTCTCGGCAGCCTCGGCTTTGATGGCGTCAACTCTGTCCGTCAGGGCAAGGTTTTTGATGTTGTTCTTGAAACCACAGACAAAGCACAGGCTGAAACAGAACTGAAAGCTATGTGCGAAAAGCTTCTCGCCAATACGGTTATCGAAGATTACAGCTTCGACATCGCCTGATCTCTTTATTTTGGCGTTAATAAGCGCCATATTTTAAAGAGATATTGCAGCAGTTCAGGGCAGAATGCCTTACCGCTTTTGCCTGAAATGCGTTGGATTTAAAGAGAGTAATCTGCATTATGAAATCAGCAGTTATCCTTCTTCCGGGTCTGAACCGCGACCGCGATATGATCGCCGCGCTGACCAAAATCGGTGGCAAGGCTCCGCAGACCGTGTGGCAGACCGATACCGAAATTCCTGATGTTGACCTGATCGTCATTCCGGGCGGCTTTTCCTATGGCGACTATCTGCGCTGCGGCGCGATTGCTGCCCGTATGCCGGTTATGCAGGCTCTGCGCAAAAAGGCGGAAGCCGGTGTGCGCGTGATTGGTGTCTGCAACGGCTTCCAGATTCTGCTTGAAGCTGGCTTGCTGCCGGGTGCGCTGATGCGCAACACATCGCTGAAGTTTGTCTGCCGTGAAGTGAAGCTCGAAGTTGCCAACAATCAGAGCATTTTCACCCGCGGTTACGAACAAGGCCAGATCATCCGCTGCCCTGTTGCCCATCATGACGGCAACTATTTTGCGGAAAGCGATGTTCTGAAGTCCATCGAAGACAATGGTCAGGTTGTATTCCGTTATGCGGAAGGCACCAATCCGAATGGCTCAATGAATGACATTGCAGGCATTACCAATGCTCAGGGCAATGTGCTTGGCATGATGCCGCATCCGGAAAACCTGATCGAACAGGCGCATGGCGGCACTGACGGCCGTGCATTATTTGCATCCGCTCTGGATCGCCTTGCATCGTAAAATGAAATTTGCCCGCTTGCAGCATTTATGCTGCGCGGGCATTTTCTGCATGACATGACAACAGCATAACGGGAGGAAGTACTATGAAGCTCTATAATAAGCCTTTATCACCTTACTGCGCCTTTATCCGCATTATTGCTGAGGTCAAAGACCTGCCGCTAAAACTGGTCGACGCACCTGCGGGACCACCGCTGCCGGAGGAGTTTCGCGAAATTTCACCAATGCGCCGTATTCCGGTTCTGATTACCGGCTCGGGTGAAACCCTGTTTGAAGCTTCCGTTATTGCTGAATACCTGGAAGAACGCTTCCCTGAAAAACCGATGCTGCCTGCTGATCCGAAAGACCGTGCACAGATTCGCATCATCATGCGCCTGCTCGATCTGGATGTGTTGCCGTCGATCATTCCGGTGTTGCTGGCGGGGCCTGCCAACCCGTTTCCTGCTGAAAAAACTGCCAAGATTTTTGACCACGTACGTCATGCGCTGAAAACCGTTGAAGACCGTATTTCTTCCGGCCCTTATGCGCTTGGTGAACAGGTTACTCTGGCCGATGCATGGCTGGCACCTACCCGTTACCTGCTGGAAAGTCTGCGTCGCTTCCCGGGTTTTGAAGCTATTCTGGAAGATTGCCCGAAAATTGAAGGCTATCAGACCAATGCACAGGGCATTCCGGAAATTGCATCTGTACTGGGTGAAATGCACGATGCCAGAAAAGCGATAGCGAAAGCTGCAAGCTGATCAAATCAATCCGCAGAGCCTGCTCAACACAATCAGGCTCTGCGCAACTATAATTCTCATATCATTCCTCTGCGGAGCTTAGTCTTTAATGAAATTGGCGCATGGTATTGTAATGGCTTTGTCCGCAGTTGCTTTAAGCGGATGTCTCGCGTCTAAAAAAGCACCGCCTCCGGCAACAGGTAATGTTAGTCATACAGCCTTGGCAACCATGGAGCGTGTGGCGCTTGGTGCTAAGCAATGCTGGTTTAAATCCGGCGATTCTGAGTTTCGTCAATATACCCTTGCACCGGAACTGGTTTCCTATACCGGCCGCCCGCGTATTCTCGTAGTTCCTGCAAAGAACCCGAATGACCGGCCTTTGCTGGTTGTGCAGGCAGAAGGCAATCCGGGACGTATGGAGCGTTTCGGCCCGTTAATGCAAAGCCCGCTTGCGGAACGCATCGAGCGCGATACAGCGCGCTGGGCGTCCGGCCAGCGAAGCTGCTAATTAAAACAAAGCCAGCGAAGCTGCTAAAGAATTAATAAGCATCACACCAATCACATATCCGAGCTTCGGCTCATAGATCAAAGAAGACAGCGACACCGATATGGACAGCAAAAAGTCAATCCGTAATGATTACCCGATCACACCGGAACTGATTGCCGCACACGGCCTCAAGCCCGATGAATACCAGCGCATTCTTGACCTGATCGGTCGTGAGCCAAGCTTTACGGAGCTGGGTATTTTCTCGGCAATGTGGAACGAGCATTGCTCGTATAAATCCTCCAAGAAATGGCTGCGTACGCTGCCAACAACCGGCCCGCGCGTTATTCAGGGCCCAGGTGAAAATGCCGGTGTTGTCGATATTGATGACGGCGATTGCGTTGTTTTCAAAATGGAAAGTCACAACCACCCATCTTACATCGAGCCTTATCAGGGCGCGGCAACCGGCGTTGGCGGCATCCTGCGTGACGTGTTCACCATGGGTGCCCGCCCTGTTGCAGCGATGAATGCCCTGCGTTTCGGTGAGCCTTCCCATCCGAAGACCCGCCACCTCGTTTCCGGCGTTGTTTCCGGTGTTGGCGGTTACGGTAATGCATTTGGCGTGCCGACTGTTGGCGGTGAAGTGGAATTCGACGCCCGTTATAACGGCAACATTCTCGTCAATGCATTTGCAGCCGGTCTCGCAAAATCCGATGCGATTTTCTATTCCAAAGCGGAAGGCGTTGGCCTGCCGGTCGTTTATCTCGGCGCTAAAACCGGTCGTGACGGTGTTGGCGGTGCGACAATGGCATCGGCTGAATTTGATGAATCGATCGATGAAAAGCGCCCGACCGTTCAGGTTGGTGATCCGTTCACCGAAAAGTGCCTGCTTGAAGCCTGCCTTGAGTTGATGGCTTCCGGTGCGGTTATCGCCATTCAGGATATGGGCGCTGCCGGTCTCACTTGCTCCGCCGTTGAAATGGGCGCCAAAGGCGATCTCGGCATTGAACTGAACCTCGACACCGTACCGGTGCGCGAAGAGCAGATGTCTGCCTATGAAATGATGCTCTCGGAAAGTCAGGAACGCATGCTGATGGTGCTGCGTCCTGAACAGGAAGCAGAAGCACAGGCGATCTTCAAAAAATGGGGTCTGGATTTTGCAATCGTTGGTAAAACTACCGATGATCTGCGTTTCCGCGTCTTCCATCAGGGTGAACAGGTTGCCGATCTGCCAATCAAGGAACTCGGTGATGAGGCTCCGGAATATGATCGTCCGTGGACACCGGCTGTTGCGCCCAAAGCACTTGCTGCCGATGATGTACCTTCTGCCGATATTGCAGACAGCCTGATCAAGCTGCTTAACTCTGCCAATGGGTCATCCCGCCGCTGGGTTTATGAGCAATATGACACGCTGATTCAGGGCAACTCCCTGCAATTGCCGGGCGGTGATGCTGGTGTGATCCGCGTTGACGGCCACGAAACCAAAGCTCTTGCTTTCTCGTCCGATGTAACACCGCGCTATGTGGAAGCAGATCCGTTTGAAGGCGGCAAGCAGGCTGTTGCCGAATGCTGGCGCAACCTGACTGCAACTGGCGCAACACCGCTTGCTTCAACCGACAACCTCAATTTTGGTAATCCTGAACGTCCTGAGATCATGAGCCAGCTGGTTCATGCAATCAAAGGTATCGGAGAAGCCTGCCGTGTGCTGGAATTCCCGATCGTTTCCGGTAACGTCTCGCTCTACAACGAAACCAATGGTCAGGGCATTCTGCCGACACCGACCATTGGCGGCGTTGGTCTGATCAAAGACTGGTCGAAAATGGCACGCATCCGCTTTGCAGGTGAAGGCGAAGCCATTCTGCTCGCCGGCGCACCGGAAGGCTGGGGCACACATATTGCGCAGTCCGCCTATATGCGTGACGTGCACAACCGCATCGACGGCCCTGCCCCTAAAGTTGATCTGGCACATGAAAAAGCGATCGGTGATTTCGTTCGCGGCCTGATCGAAGATGGTCTGGTGACAGCTGTTCACGATTGCTCATCGGGTGGTCTGGCGCAGGCAGTTGCTGAAATGGCCATCAAAGGTGAAATCGGCGCAACCATCAATGAACCGGCAGCCCATAATCCGGTTCTCACTTTCTTCGGTGAAGATCAGGGACGCTATGTTCTGACAGTCACCGAAGGCAATCTGTCGCAGGTACAGAACCGTGCAGAAAAAGCCGGGATTTCAACACCTTTGATCGGTCGTACCGGTGGTAAGTCTGTTATCCTCGGTTCCGCAAAGCCTGTATCTGTTGAACAGTTGCATCAGGCCTATGAATCATGGTTCCCTGACTATATGAACGGCGAAATCTAACAACTGGATTTATAACCGTTAATAAAAGAGCCTGCGTCTTGAAACACCGAGACGCAGGCTCCAATTTAAATATGTATCCCCAAACGGTAAAACCATTTTGGACAAGATACGCGCTCAAACAAAAACAGAGCGGGCGCGGTAAAACACATTAACCGCGATACGCTCTGATCAGAAAAAATGCTCTCGGAGGATTTTAATATGGCTATGGCACCAGGTGATATTGAAGACATGATCAAGGCAGGCATTCCCGGCGCTGTTGTCAGCATCCGCGACCTTGCCGGAGACGGTGATCATTACGCTGCCGAAGTCGTAGCGGAAGCCTTTCGCGGTAAGACCCGCGTTCAGCAGCATCAGATGGTTTATGACGCGCTCGGCGGCAATATGGGCGGCGTTTTGCACGCACTCGCTCTGCAGACCCGCGCACCGGAATAAGAAAACTGCTTCGCGTTCTGGAAAATTACTTCCGTTTCGATTATGAAGCAGGCACAGTTAGAGTATATTTACTTCAAGTCTAAACCGGCGGAATTTGTCCCGCCGGTAATGAAAGGATCCCTCCATGAGCGGCATCACTGCGCTTATCGATAATGAAGTCAAAAACAACGATGTTGTGCTTTTCATGAAAGGCACACCGGATTTCCCGCAATGCGGTTTCTCCGGTCAGGTTGTTCAGGTTCTGGACTATGTCGGCGTTGACTACAAAGGTATCAATGTTCTGGCCTCCGACGAAATGCGTCAGGGCATCAAGGAATATTCCAACTGGCCGACTATTCCTCAGCTTTACGTAAAAGGTGAGTTCATCGGCGGCTGCGATATCGTGCGTGAAATGTTTCAGGCCGGTGAATTGCAGGCTCTGCTGACTGAAAAAGGCATTGCTACAAAGGCAGCCTGATCAAAGATCAGAACATCACAAAATCGTGATGCTAAAAAACGGCAGATCTTCTGCCGTTTTTTTTTCATTTAAACTATTAAATAGAATTTATCATTCCGGCCAGATTGCGCTCTGCGCAAATCCCTATATGTTGGAATATACCGGTTTATAAGACTGCTTCGCAGAAAATCCGGGTTTACAGCCCACGGATACAGCGGACAGTTTGTCCGGATCAAACATTTTCAAACAGTATTTATCTGCAGCGCCACCTTTACAAGGGTGCGTCGTAAAACTGCGAATAAATGCCTCCCTGATTTTTCAGGCAACAAGATTGCGAACGCCCCTGCAGCTATTTTGAGGCTGCACGGCTTTCGCCCCCGTTTCGTTCAGCTGATTGCGGGCTGTTTCTGCCCGTGCGCTGTTCAAATATTCCTGTTTCGTTATCACTCCGGCATTTTGCCTGTGTACGGAACATCGCTTCAGCCTCCGGCTCAGACAATATCGCAGCAGATATTGCCATAATCATTCCGCCGGTTCCTGATCCGCAATCGATTTATCCGACCGCATTTCCGGCCGGACAAGGCATGTCAAAGATGAAAAGTGAACTCCCCGCAGGTGTAGCATCTGCATCCGGCAAACAGGCTGCTGACGGATTTAAACTATCCAAAGTAGAATTTATTGCCCTTATTGCGGCGCTGATGGCCATCAATGCTCTGGCGATTGATGTCATGCTGCCCGCTTTGTCTGAAATCGGCTCTTCCCTTGGTGTTCTCACACCAAACCACCACCAATATGTCGTTACAGTCTATCTGTTCGGCTTTGCTATCTCGCAGCTGCTCTATGGCCCGATCAGTGATCGTTTTGGCCGTAAAAAACCGCTATTGATCGGTATTGGTATTTACATCTTCACCTCGCTGGCCTGCGTCTGGGTGCCGGAATTCAATATGTTGCTGGCCTTACGCTTCCTGCAAGGTATTGGTGCGGCGGCAACCCGCGTGATGACCGTTTCTATCGTCCGCGACCGCTTTTCAGGCCGTGCAATGGCAGAAATCATGTCGCTGGCAATGATGGTCTTCATGATTGTTCCGGTGATTGCACCAGCAACCGGTGAAGTCATTCTGTTCTTCTCTGAATGGCATATGATCTTCGGCTTCATGGCCTTATTTGCCTGTGCAATCGGCTTGTGGGCTTATTTCCGCATGCCGGAAACCCTTGCACCGGAAAACCGCCGCCCTTTCACTGCCAAATCCGTTATCAGCGGTTTTGGCATTGTAATCGGTAACCGCGTGGCATTTTGCTACACGCTGGCTGCATCCTTTATGCTCGGCTCGCTGTTCGGCTTTATCAATTCAGCTCAGCAGATTTATGTCGGCATTTATGATCTGGGGCGTGGCTTTCCGGTGGCGTTTGCTGCCGTTGCCGCCTTCATGGCACTGTCTGCCTTCCTGAACTCACGGATGGTCGGGCGTTTCGGTATGCGGCGGATTTCGCAGGTATTGCTGATTACATTTATCAGCCTCAGCCTGCTGTTGTTCCTGCTGTCGGTATTTTTTGAAGGGCCAGTGCCATTCCCGATTTATATCGTGATCTTCGCACTGATCATGTTCTGCTTCGGCTCTATCGGCGGTAACTTCAATGCTTTGGCAATGGAGCCGCTTGGTCAGGTTGCCGGTACGGCCTCTTCCGTTCTCGGCTTTGTACAGTCGCTGACCGGTGCAGCCATCGGTATGCTGATCGGCCAGTCCTTCAACGGCACAACTGTACCGATGGCGCTTGGCTATTTCATCGTCGGTGCCATTGCGATGGTGTTTGTGCTGATTGCAGAACAGGGTAAATTGTTCCGTGCGGTTTCTCCTTCACCGCAGCATGTGATTGAGAAATAAAACCAATAAAAAGGCCGCATTAAGCGGCCTTTTTTTTCATAAATGCGAACCGTTATTTCTGCCACAGCGTCTGCTTTATCGCCTGCCAGCTATCTGCATCCGGCGCGATAATCAAACCACCATCCACATGACCCGGCTTATAGGCACTGCCATCAAGCCGCGCCGTATAACCACCGGCTTCCTGATGGATCAAATTACCCGGCAGATGATCCCAAGGCATCAGCTTGTTATAAACCGCGAAATGCGCAGAACCAGTGGCAATCACGCGATATTCATGCGCTGCACAGCGATAGCCGAGATGCGAGAGAAACTTCGCCTGATTACCCGCGACCAGCGTGCGATCTGGTTCCGGCAGATATTGCCAAGACACACAGCCGGTCATTTGGTTCAATGGCGGCGCATCAGCAACACGCACTTTATGTTCACTGCCATCGGCACGACGGATATAGCTGCCCGCCCCCTTAACACCGATCAGCCAGTCACGCCCCATCGGATCATAGATGATACCGGCAACAGTTTCGCCTTTGATATTGACCGAGAGCATGACACCAAACAGCGGAACACCGGATGCGAAATTGAATGTACCATCCACCGGATCAATGGTGAAAGCCAGATCCGCAGAGTTAAGACCATTCAACAGTGCCGGATTTTCACTGCAGGCTTCTTCGCCTACGATCATAGCACCGGCAAAGCGCTCACGCAGAGCAGCGGTGATCACCTTTTCCGAATTGACATCGGCCTCAGTCACCAGATCAGCAGCCGAGGTTTTCTGGCGGATATCACCACTGTCCAGCCGGCGAAAGCGCGGCAGAATTTCAGTATCAGCGGTCGAGCTGAGCAAATCAGCCAGCCAGTTAATCTCGTGATGATCAAACATGTTCTGCTTCCGTTATTCTTCTGAGGGAGATGTAAGTTCCGGTGCCACCAGTGACGCGAAGTCAAAAATCTTACGATCCAGCAAATGGCTCGGGCGCACATTGGCCAGCGCGCGGATCATCGTATCTTTACGACCTGGCATGCGCTTTTCAATATCGGTCAGCATGGCCTTCATCATATTGCGCTGCAAGCCGTCCTGACTGCCGCACAGATCACAAGGAATGATGGGGAATTCCATCGCTGTGGCAAATTTTGCCAGATCATCTTCCGCCGCATAGGCTAATGGGCGCAAGACCAGCAAATCGCCTTCATCATTCAGCAGTTTCGGTGGCATCGACGCCAGACGACCACCATGGAACAAGTTCATGAAAAAGGTTTCGAGAATATCTTCGCGGTGATGGCCAAGCACCAGCGCCGAGCAGCCCTCTTCACGCGCAACACGGTAGAGATTACCACGGCGCAAACGCGAGCAAAGTGCACAATAAGTCTGCGTTTCCGGCACCTTATCCGTCACGATCGAATAGGTATCCTGATATTCAATGCGATGGGTAATCTGATTTTTGGTCAGATAATCCGGCAGAATATGTTTCGGAAAATTCGGCTGTCCCTGATCAAGATTGCAGGCAATCAGATCAACCGGCAGTAAACCGCGCCATTTCAGATCAAGCAGCAGAGCCAAGAGGCCATAGGAATCCTTACCGCCGGAAAGCGCAACCAACCAGCGGTCACCCGGACGCACCATGGCAAAATCATCCATCGCCTGACGGGTCTGGCGCAGCAAACGCTTGCGCAGCTTGTTGAAGCCCACCGAGGACGGCACATTACGGAACAGCGGGTGACAACCGTCTCCGCCCATATCCTCATCACTCATGGATGCATAATCATCCAGTTCCTGACTGATATCGGAAACCGGCATAGGCTTGGCCAATTTGTCCTGCAAATCTGAAGCTGTATCGCCGTTCAGGGCTTTGTCGTGAATATTCATAGATATCTCTGCTGCAAAAACTGCTGTTAGAGCAACCTTTGTGTGTCACAAGTCTGGCACACGGCGCTCGATAGCATCGAATAAAGCGAACCGTCCCTGTTCGCAACAAAGAAGCGGCTTTTCAGCCGCCTCTTCAATCAGAAATCGTTATTTCCTAAACCTGTTATATTTTTTCATCACTTCAACCAGCCGGTCATGCGGAAGCGCGTAAGAGATATTATCGTCCCGCCCCTTCATTGTTTCAGCGGCAATCATCGCATTGATAATGGCCTCTTCCGTAGCCAAGGCTGTGGCATGAATAAGCGGATCCATTTTATGATTGGAGACCATCTCCAATTGGCTATTTTCTTCACGGCTATAGGCATCAGGATTGGCCGTTGAAAAGGCAATGAAAATATCACCGCTGCCATTGGCGCCAAAACCACCGACACGACCCAGCCCGACAGAGACACGGCGGGTCAACCGCTTAAGCTGATGCGGCAGCAGCGGAGCGTCCGTTGCCACGACAACAATAATCGAACCGCTCTCCTCACGCGTCCACGAGGTATCCTGCATCAGCTCGGTGATTTCCTCACCAACCGGCACACCGGCAATCATCAGATCCTGCCGTCTGCCGAAATTACCCTGCACCAGCACACCAACAGTATAATCGCCTTCATCTTCATTCAGCTTGCGCGATGAAGTACCGGTACCACCTTTAAAGTGAAACAGGTTCATGCCGGTGCCGCCGCCGACATTCCCCTCGGCAATTTTGCCGCCCGCAGCATTATCCAGCGCGGCATAGACATGCTCTTTCTTCACATGCATACCGTTGATATCGTTCAGAATACCGTCCCATGTTTCCGCAACCACCGGCAATAACCAGTACAGGTCCTTGAAATGAGGCCCTGTCAGATCATTATCAATCAGCCAAGACACCACGGAATCCCGCACCACACCCACACTATGCGTATTGGTGATCGCTATCGGCCCTTCTAGGAAACCGCTCTCCTCAATCCATGTCGTACCGGTCATCTCACCGTTGCCGTTGAAAGATGTCCAACCGGCAAAAACCGGATTAAATGTCTTTCCGCGCGGCAGAATAGCAGTGACGCCGGTGCGCGCAGGGCCCTTGCCGGTTTCAAGCTTACCCTCACCCTCGATAATCGTCGAATAACCAACGGTCACGCCTTCAACATCGGTAATGGCATTATTCGGACCTGTTGTTCCTGTAAACGGAATACCGAGATCACGTGCGCGTGGTTTATGCGATGTGCTTGTCATTAAAAATTTCCATATTCTGCAATCAAACAACTTCGCAAAAGGCAGGAGCTACCTCAGCACGAAACTGCTTCAGACAAAAACAGCGTTTTGTCCTGATTTTCGAGAACCCTCCGTGGCGGTATATCGTCATGCTCCCCCGATACCGCCGCAGGCATATAAGCACCGCAAATTTCTCCGCGCAATTGCTTTCATCCCGCCGCTACCGGCAGGTTATGCCATCATCAGAATGTTGGGGAGAAGATAAATCAGGGCAGAGGTACATCCGCCAGCGTAATTAGAGCGCCGTGTGCCAGACTTGGCACACAAAGGTCGCTCTAACACTTAAAATGAGAGCATAATTTCATCTTAAACTGATTCAAGTTTAGAGAATTATGCTCTAATTTACACACATACAAAAATGCCCTGCCGCTCACTTATTTTGGCGCGCAGGGCTTTTGATTGGGGTTCATCCCATTTTGCCGGTAGTCATTCGCCGACAAGATTTCAAATATCTGCCATGATGGCAGCTTATTTGCAGTAGAGATAAATTGTTGCTCTTTCAGTAAAACCACACTTCAACTTTCATTTGTGAGAGTTTGATCCCGAACCGCAGATATAGCATTCAGCCATATTTTCAGAACCGTACCACTTTCATCAAATCCGTAACTGCATCATCGGTTGCCGAAGCATTCAGACAGGTAAGTTGCGTTATTGACCATTCTATTCAAACTATTTTTCAAATAGCTTTCATAGAAATCCGGTAGTTTCAGAAAAAACATTAGTTTCCGACGATATAATATCGTCATGCATGGTCAGGTGGACTCATCCTTATATTCCTCCTGTTTGCGCGCAGAACAGAATAGTTCCTGTCTGGGCTTATGCCCGTCTTCAACATTTCGGGACTTGTAGTCCCTTTCCTCCGCTGGAGCTGAAGACAATTTCAGTGTGCTCTCCGCAAGCCCGACCGTCAACTCACAGCTTTTCACATTATATTACACCATTATTTGATGAGCTTAGATGAGAAACATCCGTACTCTGACGTGTATTTCAGAATCTGACTGGACTTAGGTTCATATTTTGTTCTATAAATCAGATCAAAGCAAAGAGTAGTCTGCATGAGTCCTCTTACAGGTCGGTGCATATCATTCTTCTGTAAATCCGGCCAATATTGAGTTTAAGCAGAGCCCACCTATATAAATGTCTGAGTTTCGGCTGCGGACAGAGTAATCTCTGCTTGTCTGATTTAACCGGCCAAATGTTATGCATCCAACGCAGGCACAATGCTGATGAGCGATCAAAAATTTATTTCCATTCGCGGCGCCCGCGAACATAATCTGAAAAATATTGATATTGATCTGCCGCGCGACAAGCTGATTGTCATGACCGGTCTGTCCGGTTCCGGTAAATCATCGCTCGCTTTCGACACGATTTATGCGGAAGGTCAGCGCCGTTATGTCGAAAGTCTTTCAGCCTATGCGCGCCAGTTTCTGGAAATGATGCAAAAGCCGGATGTCGACCAGATTGACGGTCTGTCTCCTGCCATTTCTATTGAACAGAAAACCACCAGCCGCAACCCGCGCTCAACGGTCGGTACTGTCACCGAGATTTACGATTATCTGCGCCTACTCTATGCGCGTGTCGGTATTCCTTACTCCCCTGCAACCGGCCTGCCGATTGAAAGCCAGACAGTCAGCCAGATGGTTGACCGTGTGATGGCTTTTGAAGAAGGCACCCGCCTCTATATCATGGCGCCGATTGTGCGCGGCCGTAAGGGTGAATACCGCAAAGAACTGGCAGAACTACAGAAAAAAGGCTTCCAGCGCGTCAAGATTGACGGCGAATTCTATGAAATAGCCGATGCACCGGCACTGGATAAGAAGTACAAACACGATATTGATGTGGTGGTTGACCGCGTTGTGGTGCGCCCTGACCTCGCTTCGCGTTTGGCCGACAGTCTGGAAACCTGCTTGCAACTGGCAGAAGGTCTGGCCATTGCCGAATTTGCAGACAAGCCGCTGCCCCCGGAAGCAACAGCAGCAGACAGTGTCAATAAATCCAAGAACGAGACCCATGAGCGTGTGTTATTCTCGGAAAAATTCGCCTGCCCTGTTTCCGGCTTTACCATTGCAGAGATCGAACCGCGCCTGTTCTCTTTCAACAACCCGTTTGGTGCCTGCCCCACCTGTGACGGCTTGGGTTCACAACAGGCAATTGATCCGAACCTGATTGTGCCGGATGAAACTCTGCGCATGAAAGATGGTGCAATTGCGCCTTGGGCAAAGTCCTCATCACCATATTACAATCAGACATTGGAAGCCTTGGGTAAAGCCTATGGTTTCAAGCTGACCGATAAATGGCAGGATTTGAGCGAAGACGCTAAAAAGGCTGTGCTTCATGGCACGAAGGGCAAAGAAATTACCTTTGTCTATAAGGACGGCTCACGTTCTTACGAAACTACCAAGACGTTTGAAGGTGTTATCCCTAATCTGCAGCGCCGCTGGAAAGAAACCGACTCCAACTGGTCGCGTGAAGAGATCGAACGCTATATGTCGGCCACCCCTTGTCCGGCTTGCGGAGGCTATCGCCTGAAACCGGAAGCTCTGGCGGTTAAAGTCGGCAAGATGCATATCGGCCAGTTGACCGAAATGTCGATCCGCAATGCTGACCAATGGTTCAGCACGATTGATCAGCAGTTCAATGATAAACAGAATGAAATCGCTGCCCGTATTCTGAAAGAAATCCGTGAGCGCCTGCGCTTCCTCAACGATGTCGGGCTGGATTATCTCTCGCTGTCGCGTAACTCCGGCACACTGTCCGGTGGTGAAAGCCAGCGTATTCGTCTCGCCTCGCAGATCGGCTCCGGCCTCACCGGCGTTCTCTATGTGCTTGATGAGCCATCCATCGGTTTGCACCAGCGTGACAATGCCCGCCTGCTCGACACGCTGCGTCATCTGCGCGATCTCGGCAATACTGTGATCGTGGTTGAGCATGATGAAGATGCCATCCTCACTGCAGACTATGTGGTCGATATCGGCCCTGCGGCAGGTATTCATGGTGGTCAGATTATTGCTGAAGGCAAACCAGCGGAGATCATGAGTAACCCGAACTCGCTCACCGGCAAATATCTCTCCGGCGCAATGCAGGTTATGGTTCCTGCAGAACGCCGTAAGATCACAAAATCCAAGCGTATAAAAGTTGTCGGTGCCCGTGCCAATAATCTTAAAAACGTAACCGGTGAAATTCCGCTCGGCACCTTTACCGCGGTAACCGGCGTGTCCGGCGGTGGCAAGTCCACATTCCTGATCGAAACACTGTTCAAAGCCGCTTCGCGCAAGATTATGGGCTCACGCGAACATCCGGCAGAACATGACCGGATTGAAGGTCTGGAACTGCTGGATAAAGTGATTGATATTGATCAGTCACCGATTGGCCGCACCCCGCGTTCCAATCCGGCCACTTATACCGGTGCATTCACACCAATCCGCGACTGGTTTGCCGGTCTGCCGGAAGCCAAAGCACGCGGTTACCAGCCTGGACGCTTCTCTTTCAACGTCAAAGGCGGACGCTGCGAAGCCTGTCAGGGTGACGGTGTTATCAAGATTGAAATGCACTTCCTGCCGGATGTTTATGTGACTTGCGATGTCTGTAACGGTAAACGCTATAATCGCGAAACATTGGAAGTTCTGTTTAAAGGCAAAAGCATCGCTGATGTTCTTGATATGACGGTTGAAGAAGGCGTGGAGTTTTTCTCTGCTGTACCGAGTATCCGTGACAAGATGGAAACCCTGCATCGTGTCGGCCTAGGCTATATCAAGATCGGGCAGCAGGCGACCACCCTCTCCGGAGGTGAAGCCCAGCGCGTTAAGCTCGCCAAGGAGCTCTCCCGCCGCGCAACCGGCAAGACATTGTATATTCTTGATGAGCCGACAACCGGTCTGCATTTCCACGACGTTGCCAAGCTTCTGGAAGTGCTGCACGAACTGGTTGATCAGGGCAATACCGTTGCCGTGATTGAGCACAATCTCGAAGTCATCAAAACCGCTGACTGGGTACTGGATCTGGGACCTGAAGGCGGTGACGGTGGCGGTGAAATCGTTGCAGTTGGCCGTCCGGAAGATATTGTTGCCGAGCCGCGCTCCTATACCGGTCATTTCCTCAAAGAATTGCTCGAACGCCGTCCGGACGGAAAAACATTGGCTGCAGAATAAAAGGCAGCGCAATACATGCATACGAAAACGCCGCGTAACAATTTACGCGGCGTTTTTATTAGAAAAGCAGGAATAGAAGCGGGGTCGATAACACCTCTGCAGCTCCCCCAAAAAATCAGGTGCTAATCAGCTAAACGCGCCCATATCTGCGGTATCAATGCTGGCATATCCTCGGCGATCATGCCCTTTGGTGCGGCTTCCGCATAATAATTGGCTGTTTCCGCATGGATCCAGACAGCGGCACATGCCGCTTCAAAAGCTGGCATTCCCTGCGCCGACATGCTGGCAATAATACCGGTCAGCACATCGCCGGAACCGGCTGTTGCCAGCAATGCATTGCCATTGATGTTAATCGCAGCACGGCCATCCGGTGCTGCAATCACTGTATCTGCACCCTTGTAAATCACCACAGCGTTGCTCAGAGAGGATGCCTGTCTCGCACGGGTGACTTTATCGGCCTGCAGATTCACAACAGTGCCGAACAAGCGGTGAAACTCCCCCTCATGCGGCGTTACGATCAGTGAAGATTTAGAGGTTTTTGCAGCATCAAATAATCTTTGTGGCTGATCTTGAAACGCAGTCAATCCGTCCGCGTCCAGCACCAGCGCACCAAGATCACCACTCTGCAAGATTGACAAGGTAAGCTCAGATGCGCGTTGTAAATCGCCGAATGCAGGCCCCAGAACGGCTGCCCGCACTTGACGTTGCTTGAAAAACTCCACAACGGCTGCATCATCCTGCAATGGTCGCAACATCACACTCGTCAGTTGTGCAGCATGCACAGGCAGAGATTCATCAGGCGCAATCACAGTTACCAGTCCTGCACCTGCACGCGCAGCCGCCGCTGCACTCAGCCGCGCTGCACCTGTAGCCGTCAGCCCGCCTGAAAACACGACCACATGCCCCCGACTGAATTTGTGACTGTTCACATCAGCCCAAGGCAGCAGCTTTTCCCATAGTTCAGTATCGTTTTCATAAAGCTGCGGATGAATGTCCTGCAAAACGGAAGTTTCAATGCCAATATTATAAAGGCTGAGCCAGCCGCAATGCTCCCGCCCCGGCTGCAACAAATGGCCGGGCTTTTTGCGGAAAAAGCTAACTGTCAAGTCGGCTTTAACAGCTGTTCCCATGATTTGTCCGCTGTCACCTGAAATACCACTGGGCAAATCGACTGCACAAACCGGCGTACCGGATTGATTGAGCTGATTAATACAGTCCGCAATTTCACCCGTAATATTGCGTGACATTCCGGCACCGTAAAAAGCATCAATCACCAGATCAAACTGTTTTGGATCGAATGCCGACAAAGGTAGTATTTCACCACCCTCTGAGGTGTAGGCATTCTGTGCTTGCCACGCATCCGTAATATCATATGGAGGTAAATCGCTGAAGCAATAAACATGCTTTCCGCCCTGACGGTAGTGGCGGGCAACAACAAAACCATCACCGCCATTATTGCCATGCCCGCAGAGAACGGCAATCCGCAGAGCATCCGGCCAAAAGCTGCTGGCTTGCTGATAAACCGCCTCGCCTGCATTACACATCAGCGCATAACTGTCTGTACCAGCTGCAATCGTCAGCTGATCAGCACGAGACATCTGATCCGGCGTTAACAGCTCCATGATTACCCCTCACAAGCCAATCTCAAGTCAACTGCCTAATATTTAGGCAGCTTGAATAAATATTAATCAGAAACAAAATCTTGCCCGCTTAATCTCACACCATATGCGGCTTCGCCAGATGAATGTTTAAAAAATAAGCATATCCAAAACACAAATATTTGAACATTTAGGATTGATCGCATTTTATTAAAACGAGCCATATTCAATTGTATCAATGACTTAATAGCAGCAGCGATTAAAAGCATCGGATCAACACTGCTAAAAATACAAAATTCTCACTTTATTTCACACCAGATCAACACTTTGGCATGATTTATGCTTATAGTTCTTCAACACGTGTGTAATATCGGATTAAAGCATTTCCAGCAAAAGTGCGAAGCGGTTTTGCGTCGGATAATGCGTAAAAAGAAACAGTTACAGCGGTTCCAACGCTGTAGTCTTAACTGGAACCGCTGTAAAAACTCAGGAGGCAGCATTCTGATGAAAAAAATCGAAGCTATCATTAAGCCGTTCAAACTTGATGAAGTCAAAGAAGCACTTCAGGACGTTGGCCTGCAAGGTATCACTGTTCTCGAAGCCAAAGGCTTTGGCCGTCAGAAAGGCCATACCGAGCTTTACCGTGGTGCGGAATATGTTGTTGATTTTCTGCCTAAGGTAAAAATCGAAGTCGTGCTTGCTGATGATGCTGTGGATGCCGCTGTTGAAGCCATCCGCAAAGCCGCGCAAACCGGCCGTATCGGCGATGGTAAAATCTTCATCTCCAATATTGAAGAAGTGATCCGTATCCGTACCGGTGAAACCGGTCCTGACGCCATTTAAAGCGTACGCGTAAAAGTGTGAAACGGTTTTCGAATAAGATACGCGTAGAAACAAATAGATAGAGCATTTTCTATATTTGAAAATAAAATGAAAATGCTCAGATCTTGTAACTTTCGCCGGTTTTCCGGCCAGACACAATCTGCTTAACGTCGTTCAATAGGAAACACGCATATGACGACTGCTCACGATATTCTGAAACTGATCTCTGACAACGACGTTAAATTCGTTGACCTGCGCTTTACCGATCCTAAAGGCAAGCTGCACCACGTTACTATGGATGTGGGTATGGTGGATGAAGAAATGTTTGCTGACGGCGTGATGTTCGACGCATCCTCCATCGGCGGCTGGAAAGCCATCAATGAATCAGACATGGTTCTGATGCCGGATCCGGCTTCTGCACATATGGATCCGTTCTTTGCAGCTTCCACACTGGTTCTGCTTTGCGACATTCTTGATCCGGTTACCGGTGAGACCTACAACCGCGATCCGCGCGGTACTGCCAAAAAAGCAGAAGCCTATGTGAAATCGCTCGGTATCGGCGATACTGTTTTCATCGGTCCGGAAGCTGAATTTTTCATCTTCGACGATGTGAAATATAAGAACGATCCTTACAACACAGGCTTCAAGCTGGATTCCAACGAGCTGCCATCGAATGATGACACCGATTACGAAACCGGCAATATGGGCCACCGTCCGCGCGTAAAAGGCGGTTATTTCCCTGTACCGCCTATCGACAGCTGTCAGGATATGCGCTCGGAAATGCTCACAGTTCTGTCCGAAATGGGCGTAACTGTTGAAAAGCATCACCATGAAGTTGCTGCTGCCCAGCATGAACTCGGTGTGAAATTCGACACACTCGTCGCCAATGCCGACAAGATGCAGCTTTTCAAATATGTGGTTCACCAGACTGCAAACGCCTATGGCAAAACTGCAACCTTCATGCCTAAGCCGATCTTCGGCGACAACGGCTCGGGTATGCATGTTCACGTCTCGATCTGGAAAGACGGCAAACCAACTTTCGCCGGTAACGAATATGCCGGTCTGTCGGAAAGCTGCCTGTTCTTCATCGGCGGCGTGATCAAACATGCCAAAGCACTGAATGCCTTCTGCAACCCGTCAACCAACTCCTATAAGCGTCTGGTTCCGGGCTATGAAGCGCCTGTTCTGCTGGCCTATTCCGCCCGTAACCGTTCAGCTTCCTGCCGCATTCCGCTTGGCAATTCGCCAAAAGCAAAACGTCTGGAAGTCCGCTTCCCGGATCCGACAGCAAACCCTTACTACTGCTTTGCCGCTATCCTGATGGCCGGTCTTGACGGTATCAAAAACAAGATCCATCCGGGTCAGGCAATGGATAAAGATCTCTATGATCTGCCAGCCAAAGAACTGAAGAAAATCCCGACTGTTTGCGGTAGCTTGCGTGAAGCGCTGCAGAGCCTCGACAAAGACCGCGCCTTCCTTAAAGCAGGCGATGTGTTCAGCGACGATCAGATCGACAGCTTCATTGAGCTGAAAATGCAGGAAGTCATGCGCTTTGAAATGGCTCCTCATCCGATCGAATTCGACATGTACTATTCCTGCTAAGTTTCTAGCAGAAAAAAACCCCGCCAATGGCGGGGTTTTTTATTGCAAAATTCCAAGTGAATCTAATTACCAGGCAATCCATGTAAGACACTGATTATTTTACATTTCACATAATAAAAAAGCCGCTTCAGACAATATCGAAGCGGCTTTCTTTTAATGTTTTCAAGGCGTGTTTTACAGCGCTTTGGCGATCATAACAGCAGCGCGGATTTCCTTCTCGCGCCATGCACGGCGTGCCTGTGCCTCTTCATCCTCGCCCCACTGTTCAATTGTCCAGTCTTCATCGACATGGGCAGCTTTCCATGCGGCATCCAGATCAACTGCACCTTTAAACAGCGCCAAACCGGTTACAGCTGAACCGCACAGCGTTGTCATCACATGCAATGTGGCGAGTGCAATCGGATCCGTCACCATACGCAGATGCGCACCAAATGCAGCCAGTGCTTCACGCGGCTGCGCGATATGCATCAGCCCTTCGGTCACTTCAAAATTTGCGCCAAGTGTTGCCGCCCAATCCAGCAGCGGATCCCAGTTTTCACGCTGACGCTCAACCAGTTCCTTCGGGCTGTCTGCGCGGTAGCACAGCAGATCAGTACCGGCGAAACGCAGGATTTCTTCCTGCACCGCCTGCATTTCTGCTGCCACACCGTCAATTGCCGTATTCACCAGACGCGTTGCCGGCATATCCTTCGGATCAATATGTGTATCCTGACGCGCGAATTCATCTGCCAAAATTTGTGCGGCAGCCTCAGTCGGTACCACTAGTTTATTACGCAGCGGCGTATTCACCAGCTTGCCATCTAACAGTACGGCAAAGCCGCCCGCTTCATAGGCACCGACTGATACATCCTTGTAAAAACGCTTTGGCAACGGTGTCAGCATCTGTTTCTGTGCCCGGATAACCGGATCAGGATCAGACAGCATCGATTCATGGTCGAGCCGTGCCTGTTCGATATCTTCAAGAATATTGCGCATGAAATTTCCTAAATATTCCGGCTCAAAACTCTTCCGCACAATCAGCGGGCGAGCTGAACCAACAAATCCGACGGATGATGCAATATCGCACTGGCACCCGCTTCACTCAATCTCTCAGGCTTATGATAGCCCCAGTTCACACCAATTGCTTTGGCACCGGCGCTGCCTGCCATCATCATATCGTAAGTCGTATCACCGATTACAAAGGTCTGCGACACATCGCAACCCGTCTCGTGGCAACATTCCAGCACCATTGCCGGATGCGGCTTGGACGGGCAATCATCTACGCAACGTGATACAAGAAAATGCGGTTCAAAGCCATGGCGCTCCATCACCGAGACCACACCACGACGGGACTTTCCTGTGACCATACCCAGCAAAATATCATCTTGCTGCGTCAAACCGTCAATTAAATCCGCAATACCATCATATAATGGTTCATCAAAATCCGCTTCCAGCCGGATTTTACGAAACTGCTGCTTATATTGCTCGGTCAGATGATCGACCTCAGCACCCATAGGGATGCCGGAAACCTGTGAAATCGCCAGATTAAGCGTCAGCCCAATAATTTCCTGTGTTTCATTGAGTTCCGGAATCCGCAAACCCGCATTGGCAAAAGTCTCAGCCATGCACCGGTGAATAACGCCGCCGCTATTGACCAGCGTTCCGTCACAATCAAACAGCACCAGTTTCATGTTGTCGCTTTTTCCTGCAATGTTTTTGCCAGTTCGGCATTTTGCGCATCAAATTGCTGTGCAGCTTTGCGCACTGCAATACGTTGCGCATAATTGGCAATGAATAATCCGCCTGCGATCAAACCAAGTGCCGCGAATAATTTCCAGCTCATCGGCTCGCCAAGCACCAAACCACTCATAATAACGCCGAAAGCCGGAATAAGCAGAGCGAAATTTGAAAGTGCCGAAGCCGGATAGCGGCGGATCATCCAGAACCATAGTGGATAAGTAAAGGCGACAATAAAGGCCGCCTGAAAGATGAAGGCAACATAAGTCAGCATCGTCGGATTGCGCACCACATCGCCCATCAGCGGCCCAAAAGCAATCGGCACGATAGCGGCAATAACCAGCTGATAGAGCAGTGTCTTTTCAGGTGCTGCATCACTGAGCGTGGTTTTCTTGATCACCAGTGTTGTCGCTGCCCAGAAAATACTGGCCACTAGACAAAGCAGATCGCCATAAATCGCATTCTCGCCCGGCATGGATAATTCATCGGACAGAACCAGCACCACGCCACCAAAGGCGATAATCATCCCCACAATCGTCAGCGGGCGAATACGCTCTCCGAGCAGAAAATGCGCCCCAATCGCCACCCAGAACGGCATAGTATTGATCATCAGCGTCGAACGCCCCGCACTGGTAAAATCCAGTCCGGCAAAAATCAGCACAAATTCGAGACCGAACAGAAGACCAATCGCCAGCCCAGGTATCAGCGTTTTGTCACGCTGAAACAAGGTGATGCCGCGATACTGGCACCAGAGGAAAACCAGCAGGCCACCAACAAAAGAACGCGCCGCCGCCATATACATCGGATTGAAGCCCTGATTGCCGATTTTAATAGCAACCTGATTCATCCCCCAACTCACACAGATGAATAACATCAGCGCCACGCCCATTGTATCAATGGTTGCGCGGCGCTCATATCCTGTTGCCACCTGCGCCATTACCGGCACTGCGTTCCCTGCGACCTTACCCATTTTGTCCCCGTATCAAGCGCAATCCGGCCGGTTTACCAGCTCTGTTATTGAAGCTTAGCTTTGTCAGTCCTGTTCAGCATCCGCGTCGAAACCAAGCAGGTTCCACGACTGCACCATATGCGGCGGAATTGGTGCAGAAACATCAATCATGCCGCCACCCGGATTAGGAATACGGATACGACGCGCATGAAGATGCAGACGGTTCTGAACGCCGCCCGGGAAATCCCAGTTGATATCAGCTTCAAAATATTTCGGATCACCAATAATCGGGTGTCCGATATGCAGCGCATGCACACGCAACTGGTGGGTACGGCCGGTATAAGGCTCCATCTCCAGCCATGACAGGTTCTGACCGGCTGTTTCCAGCACACGATAGAATGATACCGCGTGATCGGAATCCGGCTCACCATGCTGGCAAACGCGCATACGGTCGCCATCCGGTGTGCTGTCTTTTACCAGCCATGTGGAGATTTTGTTCTCGCGCTTGCGCGGCACGCCCTTCACCAAAGCCCAATAGGTTTTCTTGGTGTCACGCTCACGGAAAGCCTTGGTCAGCGCCTGCGCAGCACCACGGGTTTTCGCCACGACCAGAACACCCGATGTATCGCGGTCAAGACGATGCACCAGACGCGGCTTCTCGCCTTTTTTATTGCGCCATGCTTCCAGCATCGAATCGACACTGCGCACCACACCCGAACCGCCCTGCACGGCCAGACCGGATGGTTTATTGAACACATAGACCTTCTCATTCTCAAAAATCAGCATTTTCTTGAGAACATCGCCATCCCCCTGATTGCGGATGGTCTTGCCGGTCAGCGGTGTGTTGTCTTCTTTTTCATCAAGACCCAGCGGCGGAACACGCACGGACTGTCCTGCCTGCAAACGGCTGTCAGCTTTCACCCGCCCGCCATCCACACGGATCTGGCCGGAGCGCAGCAGCTTTTGCAAATGCCCGAAGCCCAAGCCCGGAAAATGCACTTTGAACCAGCGATCAAGGCGCATGCCTGTTTCGTCTGCATCTACAGTTTTAAGTTCTACGCCAGCCATATTCTGTTTATTCCGCTAAAATTCGGGGCACAATCACGGCGACAAATGCAATGTCTTTCGTGCAGCCAATATACTCTGAAATATGCTCCTAGAGCATTTCGCAGCCAAATGGAAACATTAGATGACACAGGAACTGTTCAGAACATGTTTTCTGCATGGACTCATGCTTAAAGGCGACCTGCCTCCGCCTGTAACCGTAAAGCGCAAAAACACTTAAGAATAAGCTCTCTGGCACCGGATTCTCACCGAATATTTAAATCCATTAAACTTTCTGAACATTCTATAAAATCATTCATTTTCAGTATGTTACATAAAACTATCACAGCAGGTTACAATCCGTTGTAATTTATGGTCAGTTTCGCACTTAAATTGCCACTTATGGACACCAATTTTCATTGCAGTTTCAGGCAATCAGGATCATGGTCCCGCTGCCGCTAAACATTTGTTTTTCTGACCGCAATCTGACTGGCGGATATAATTCGGTCAGACATTATACCGGAGTGGCCCGTGTCTATTGTGCGCGTTTACTGGAGATCCCTGCAATATCTCTCAGCCGAGAGAACAGCGACAGCACTTATCGTGCTGGCGAATATTGCGCTTGGTGTGATCACCATTTTTGAACCTGTACTGTTTGGTCGGGTCATTGATGCAATTTCGCAAAAGACTGTAATTATACCGACTCTCGCTCTCTGGGCGGCTCTCGGTGTTTTCAACATTATCGCTGTGGTGCTGGTCGCCCGTGGCGCTGACCGGCTGGCGCACAAGCGCCGCCTCGGCGTCCTGACCAAATCTTACGAAGGCATCATTACAATGCCGCTGGCATGGCATCAGCAGCGCGGCACATCCAACGCATTGCACACACTGATCCGCGCGACAGACACGCTGTTTACGCTGTGGCTGGAATTCATGCGTAACCACCTGACCACAGTTGTGGCACTGGCTGTGCTGATCCCGACTGCGCTGAGCATGGATGCGCGCCTGACACTGGTTTTGATGGTGCTTGGTGCAATTTATGTAATGATCGGTCAGCTGGTAATTCAGAAAACCAAAGATGGTCAGGCTGCAGTTGAGCGCCACCATCACAAAGTGTTTGAGCATATCAGCGATACAATCAGCAATATTTCCGTTCTGCAGAGCTATAACCGTATCAATGCAGAAGCTTCTGCCCTGCGTGATTACGCGGCAACTCTGGAGAAAACCCAGCGTCCGGTGCTGAACTGGTGGGCGCTGGCCAGCGGCCTGAACCGTATGGCCTCCACCATTTCTATGGTTATTGTACTGCTGGTCGGTGCTTATCTGGTTTCCAAAGGCCAGTTGCGCGTTGGTGAAGTGATTACCTTTATCGGTTTTGCCCAGCTGATGATCGGCCGTCTCGACCAGATCAGCAATTTCATCAACCAGACTGCCTCTTCCCGTGCGAAACTCGAAGAATTCTTCGCAATGGAAGATGCTGTGGCCATGCATGAAGAACCACAATCTGCCAATGATCTGAAAAATGTGCAGGGTGAAGTTGTCTTTGACAAAGTGACCTATGAATTCCGCAATTCCGGTCAGGGCGTCTATGATATTTCCTTCACTGCCAAAGCCGGTCAGACCGTGGCAATTGTCGGCCCTACCGGTGCCGGTAAAACCACACTGATCAATCTGCTGCAGCGTGTTTATGATCCTGTGGCCGGTCACATCACCATTGACGGCACAGACACCCGCAATGTCAGCCGTTCATCGCTGCGAAAAGCCATGGCAACGGTGTTTCAGGATGCCGGTATGTTCAACCGCTCGATTGAGGATAATATCCGTATCGGTGCGGAAGGCGCGACCAATGAAGAAGTGCATGCTGCCGCCAAAGCTGCCGCTGCTCATGAATTCATTCTCGCGAAAAGCGAAGGCTATGACACGGTTGCCGGTGAGCGTGGCTCACAGCTGTCCGGTGGTGAACGTCAGCGTCTGGCGATTGCCCGTGCTATCCTTAAAGATGCGCCTATTCTGGTGCTTGATGAAGCAACCTCCGCGCTCGACGTGGAAACCGAAGGCATGGTCAAACAGGCGATTGATGATCTGAGTTCTGACCGCACTACCTTTATCATTGCTCATCGTCTCTCGACTGTGCGCAATGCCGATCTGGTGCTGTTTCTTGATAAAGGTCACATCGTTGAAAGCGGCAGCTTCAATGAACTCGCAGCCAAGGGCGGTCGCTTTGCCTCGCTGCTGCGTGCAGGCGGCCTGATGGCTGAACAGGCAGAGCTGACCGATGATATTGAAGAAAACAGCAATGTCACACGGTTCCCGTCCAAAGCGACAGCATAAGCGCTCTGAATCTAAAAATGATAAAACCCGGCTAACCACCGGGTTTTATTGTATTTATACGAGATTATTTCTGGTTGCGCTCAATCCGTAATTTCGCCCAATAATCAAGGCGCTTACGAATATCCCGTTCAAAACCGCGTTCCGGCGGATCGTAATATTGCTGCCGCCCCATTTTTTCGGGGAAATAATTCTGCCCTGAAAACGCATCCGGTTCATCATGATCATACCGGTAGCCCTCGTTGTAGCCCTCATCACGCATCAGCTTGGTTGGTGCGTTGAGAATGTGCTTCGGCGGCAGCAAGGAGCCATTTTCTTTGGCAGCGCGTCTGGCGGCTTTATAGGCCATATATACGCCGTTGGATTTCGGGGCAGTCGCCAGATAGACGCAGGCCTGCGCCAGTGCCAGTTCCCCTTCCGGAGAGCCTAGATAATCATAGGCATCTTTGGCAGCATTACAGATGACAAGCGCCTGCGGATCGGCAAGGCCGATATCCTCCACCGCCATTCGTACCAGACGGCGCCCGAGATAGAGCGGGTCTTCCCCCGCATCAAACATGCGGCTTAAGTAATACAGTGCTGCATCAGGGTCTGATCCGCGCACAGACTTATGGAGTGCCGAGATCAGATTGTAATGCCCGTCCTGCCCTTTGTCATAGACCGGCGCACGACGCTGAACGATGTCCTGCAATTGTTCAGCGGTAAACACTTCTTCCGGCCTTGCCGCACGCCAGACTTCCTCAGCCAGTGTCAGCGCCGCACGGCCATCGCCATCTGCCATACGCACCAGACTGGCACGGGCATCCGCATCCAGCGGCAATGGCTTCTGCTCCACCTCTTCAGCTCTGGCGAGCAAAGTGGTGATACTGTTCTCATCATGTGGTTTGAAGGTCAAAACCCGCGCACGGGACAACAGAGCGGCATTGAGTTCAAAAGACGGGTTTTCGGTCGTCGCACCAATCAACACGACGGTGCCGTCTTCCATCACCGGAAGAAAGCTATCCTGCTGCGCACGGTTGAAGCGATGTATCTCATCCACGAACAGCAAAGTCTGGCGACCGGACATGCGCCGCGCCCGTGCGGTTTCAAAAACTTTTTTAAGATCAGCAACACCGGAGAAAATTGCCGAGATTTGCTCAAAAGCTAAATCCGTATGACCAGCCAGCAAACGCGCTATGGTGGTTTTGCCGGTTCCGGGCGGGCCCCAGAAAATCATTGAGCCGAGACTACCTGCAGCAATCATACGGGAGAGTATCCCCTGCTCGCCGGTCAGATGCTCCTGCCCTGTAACCTCGCTTAAAGATCGCGGGCGCAAACGATCAGCCAGCGGACGGTTACGATCAGCCAATGGATCCGGCGCAGAAGAAAATAAATCACTCATAGCAACAGGCCGGATTGCTTTCGCAAACCGGCCTCCCCGTTTCAGTTATATACCAACTGCTACACAGAAGCCGTTGTTATAAAATCAGCGAACAAACTGACGGTAAATTACACCATCCCGTTCAATATCCAAACGCCATAATGCATTGCGTCCGGCAGAAAGAACAGTCTGCAGATCATCCACATTGCCAATCGCCGTACCGTTTACGCCGCGCACAATATCACCTGCACGCAAATTCATCGCCTGCGCCGGTGTATTATCTTTAACGCCGCTGATCATAACGCCACGTGTTGTCGGAGCTACACGGGCTTTGCGGGCGAGCTCCGGCGTAATGTCCTGCACCTGCGCACCAGCAAGCGGGTTACGACCGGTAATCTCACGTGCGGGAACTTCTTTAGGCGGCTGGACAAGCTTAACTGCAACATCACGGGATTTGCCGTCATTCAGTACAGTCATCTGCACAGTCTTGCCAATACCGGCAGTCGACACGCGATAGGCCAATGCATCCGGATTATCGACTTTGACACCATCAATGGCAGTAATCACTTCACCAACCTTGATACC
This sequence comes from Hyphomicrobiales bacterium, assembly GCA_900470735.1. Taxonomy (GTDB): domain Bacteria; phylum Pseudomonadota; class Alphaproteobacteria; order Rhizobiales; family Rhizobiaceae; genus Pseudochrobactrum. Next base: position 923,834 of record UCCC01000001.1, read on the forward strand.
GGCCTCTGCGACAGGGCCTTTTTCAACAATCTCTGTAATTAAGGCGCCAGAAGGCTGTCTCAGGCCAAGACCGGCAGCAATATCCGGTGTAATCGCCTGAAATGTTGCGCCGACATAAGGGCGCTCAAACTTGTCACTACCGCTTTCCGCAGATTTGACCACTGCGGCAACCATATTGGACGGAATAGCAAAGCCAATACCGACGGAACCGCCGCTACGGGAATAGATCGCAGTATTAATCCCGATCAGGTTACCTTGCATATCAATGAGCGCACCGCCGGAGTTACCGGGATTGATCGCCGCATCTGTCTGGATAAAAAAGTCGAAGTCAGAGACACCGACCTGCGTACGAGACTGGGCAGAAACGATACCACTGGTCACTGTCTGCCCGACACCGAACGGATTACCGATAGCCAGCACCAGATCACCAACTTCAACCTTATCGGAATCGGCCAGCTTTACAGTCGGAAGCTGTTCTTTGGCATCAATTTTGAGAATGGCCAGATCAGTCGTCACATCATTCAGCAGCAGCTTAGAGGAAAACTCACGGCCGTCAGCCAGCGCGACCTTAATATCGTCAGCCCCATCAATCACGTGATTATTGGTCACGATCAGGCCAGAACCATCCACGATCACGCCGGAACCGAGAGATTGCTCAAAGCGCGGCTTGTTCGGGCGCATCTGGCCGCCGAAGAACTGTTCAAAAAACGGATCACCGGCAAATGGCGAGCGCTGCTGTACTTTGCGTCCGGCATAGACATTCACAACCGCACCGGAAGTCGATTTCACCAAAGGTGCATAGGATAGTTGAATATCGCTATGGGACTGTGGAACCTGTTTCTCAGCAACCGCAGGCGTGCTGACAGCCGGAGCAAAAACAGAGATCGTACCCGCTGCAATAACACCGGTCAGCAAAACAGCCAGACCGGCCTTGTAAATTTTGCCAAGACGCCCTGACGCATTGGCCGGATCATTCTGCAGATGTACACTCATATTTTTATCCCACTTTTCGGAAACCGACTGATTAAGAGGAATATAGGCTGCAAAACAGGACGGAAAAGAGGCTGATCCACAAACATAAAATTAAATTATTGTAACAAAACAGAAGCTTATGAAAAAATCATAAGCTGCCGCAATATTTTAATAGCCTCACATATAGCAACACAACTTATCACACGAGAAAAACTGCAAGCACGCAGGCTCTCACTCTAGGTCGAAAATTGTACAAAACGCGCACGGAAGCTGAGTACATCAGGCAATGGGCACTAACACAGATTGATTTCCTGTCATGTATGGAAAAAGCAGGGTTCTCAATCTCCAAATAAACCAACCAATAAAAAAGGGGCCGTGAGGCCCCTTAATTTATACAATCTGTTTGAAACAGATTATGCAGCTTCTGCTTCAGCAGCTTCTGCTTCAACGCGTGCACGATCAGCAGCGCCTTTAGCAGTGATGTCGCGTTCTACGAACTCAACAACTGCCAGAGGAGCGTTATCACCAAAGCGATAGCCTGCCTTCATGATACGGATGTAGCCGCCGTGACGGTCAGCATAACGGGTTGCCAGAACATCAAACAGTTTCTGAACCAGCTGCACATCGCGGATAGCCGAAATGGCCTGACGACGTGCATGCAGATCACCGCGCTTGCCGAGAGTGATGAGCTTCTCAACGATCGGACGGATTTCCTTTGCCTTAGGCAAAGTTGTTACGATCTGTTCGTGTTCAATCAGCGAAGCAGCCATGTTGGCGAACATTGCCTTACGGTGGCTTGCAGTCCGGTTCAGCTTACGGAGTGTTTTTCCGTGGCGCATGAGCCTTCTCCTTTAAAATCTATCTTCCGGTCGCAACCGGTCTCAATATTGATCTTCGTAGCGCTTAGCGAGATCTTCGATATTTTCCGGCGGCCAGGTCGGGATTTCCATACCAAGATGGAGTCCCATCGACGCCAGAACTTCTTTGATTTCGTTCAGCGACTTGCGGCCGAAATTCGGAGTCCGCAGCATTTCGGCTTCTGTCTTTTGGATCAGATCGCCGATATAAACGATGTTGTCGTTCTTCAGGCAGTTTGCCGAACGTACAGACAGTTCCAGTTCATCCACTTTCTTGAGGAGAGCCGGATTGAATGCCAGTTCTGCAACCTGTTCCTGCGGAGCTTCCTTCTGCGGCTCGTCAAAGTTGACGAAGATCGCAAGCTGGTCCTGAAGAATACGCGCTGCGTAAGCAACTGCATCTTCACCACTGACAGAGCCGTTGGTCTCAACATTGAGGATCAGCTTGTCATAATCGAGAACCTGTCCCTCACGGGTGTTTTCGATTTTGTAGGAAACTTTACGTACCGGTGAATAGAGGCTATCAACCGGAATAAGACCGATCGGAGCATCTTCAGCGCGGTTACGGTCAGCAGGCACATAGCCCTTGCCCGTATTGACAGTGAATTCCATGCGGATTTCAGCGCCCTCATCGAGGGTGCAGATGACGTGATCCGGATTAAGGATTTCAACATCACCAACCGTCTGGATATCACCAGCCGTTACGACGCCTGGTCCTTCCTTACGAACAACCATGCGCTTAGGTCCATCGCCTTCCATACGGATAGCGATTTCTTTAACATTCAGTACGATATCGGTTACGTCTTCACGCACGCCGTTGATCGACGAGAATTCATGCAGAACGCCGTCGATCTGAACAGCGGTCACCGCAGCACCGCGCAGCGAAGAAAGAAGAACGCGACGCAGCGCGTTACCCAATGTCAGACCATAACCGCGTTCAAGCGGCTCAGCCACGACAGTGATCTTGTTCTTCGAGCCCTGGGTAAGAAAATCAACCTTGTTAGGCTTGATCAGTTCCTGCCAGTTTTTCTGAATCATGTGCTTTCCTTTAATCTAGCTTTGCCACTATCCAATCGTGGCAACAGAGAGTGGAAACCACGAAAGACCTGAACAAATGTTCGGGCCCTTGCGGCGATGAACTGATTAGACGCGACGCTTCTTGCGTGGACGGCAACCATTGTGCGGGATCGGGGTCACATCACGGATAGAAGTGATTGTGAAACCAGCAGCCTGCAGAGCGCGAAGTGCTGATTCACGGCCGGAACCCGGACCGCAAACTTCAACTTCCAGCGAACGCATGCCGTGTTCCTGAGCCTTCTTGGCGCAATCTTCAGCAGCGATCTGAGCAGCAAAAGGAGTCGATTTACGCGAACCCTTGAAGCCCTGTGCGCCAGCTGACGACCAGGCAATCGCATTGCCCTGTGCGTCTGTGATGGTGATCAGTGTGTTGTTGAATGACGAATTAACGTGAGCAACACCCGAGGAAATATTTTTACGTTCGCGACGACGAACGCGACCGGCTTCTTTAGCCATAACTAGTCCTTCCAATTGATCTCTACACCGCCGTAGTACCAGCGGCTACACCGACATGTTTCAGGTTTTAAGGCCTGCTCATGTCTGGATCTGATTATTGGCTCCTTACGGAACCAAACCTTTAAGATGCCTCATAAATGAAGCAAAATCTGCGCTGCATTTTCACCCAAACGCTCAGGCTTGAGAGAAGACGAGCAAATGCCGGAGCTGTTTTAAAAAACAGTTCCGGCACCAGCAGATTATTTCTTCTTACCGGCGATTGCCTTTGCAGGACCCTTACGGGTACGAGCATTGGTGTGGGTACGCTGACCGCGAACCGGCAGGGAGCGACGATGACGCAGACCGCGGTAGCAGCCCAGATCCATCAGACGCTTGATGTTCATGGAAACTTCACGACGCAGATCACCTTCAACCTGGTAATCACGGTCAATAGTTTCACGGATCTGCAATACTTCAGCATCTGTCAGCTGGTTTACACGGCGATCAAGCGCAATGCCGACCTTTTCCATGATTTCAGCAGCAAATTTAGGGCCAATACCGTGAATATACTGAAGTGCAATGATTGCACGCTTATTCGTTGGAATGTTTACGCCAGCAATACGTGCCATGCGCTTTCTCCTGTATGAACCGCACAATAGCAGCCACACGGGCTGTTTTATTGATCATGCGGTAGTTTTAAATATTACAGCACCGGAAGCCGGCTCATTGCTGTAACGAGCTCTACCGTACGCTATCTGCCGTTGCTACTCACAAAGACTGCAAGTGAATGACGAATAACACGTACGAAATCCAAGAGATCCACCAGTTATTTTATCTAACCGGATCTGTTCTCTATGCCTGCACCGAACCACCGGATACAGACAGCATAAAAATGAACGCAAACGGAATCCGGTCGCATTCATCGAATTAAGCGAATTGTCGCTGTCTTTGACGGAATCGAAAGGAAAAGTCAACCTCTATCACCAGAGCGCTGCAAATCCTTACCGTTTCATTAATACCGCAATGAAGCTCACAGTCAAAAATAAAAGCCGGCCTGAAACATCAGACCGGCTTTTTCTATTTATCCAAACCAGACAAACCGATCAGGCAGGAAGCAGAAGCTTTTCAATTTCTGCTGTCACATCAGCCATAGCGGCCATGCCATCAACCAGTTTCAGTTCACCGGTGCCTGCATAATAGTCAGACAAAGGTGCGGTTTTTTCACGATACTCGATGAGACGCTTACGGAAAGCTTCCGGATTATCGTCTGAACGAACAGTACCACCTGCAGCGATGGTTTCCGCAACGCGGTTTTCCATACGCTTGATCAGAGCAGTCTCATCCACTTTCAGCTCAATAACCGCATCCAGCTCAGCATGCTTCTCTTTCAGCATACCTGTCAGCGCCTGTGCCTGAGGTACGGTACGCGGATAACCATCAAGGATAAATCCGTTCGCACAATCCGGCTGGTCAATGCGATCAGAAACAATCGCATTGACAATCTCATCGGAAACTAACTGACCTGCATCCATAACTGCTTTGGCGCGTTTGCCAACTTCAGTCTGTGCGGCAACAGCTGCACGGAGCATGTCACCGGTCGAAAGCTGCAGGATAGCATATTTCTCAGTGAGAATTTTTGCCTGTGTGCCCTTACCTGCGCCCGGAGGTCCTAAAAGTATAAGTCTCATCTCGCCCGTCTTCCCCCACGAAGTTTGGATTTTTTGATAAGCCCTTCATATTGATGAGCAATGAGATGACCCTGAATCTGAGCAACTGTATCAAGCGTTACGTTGACAACAATAAGCAGGGACGTACCACCGAGATAGAAAGGAACACCAGCTGCTGAAATCAGAAACTCAGGTATAAGACAGACCATCACGATATAGATAGCGCCGATCACAGTGATACGTGTCAGAACATAATCAATATATTCTGCAGTACGTTCGCCCGGACGGATACCCGGAATAAAGCCCGAATGTTTCTTCAGCTGGTCAGCAGTGTCCTTAGGATTAAAGACAATCGCAGTATAGAAGAAGCAGAAGAATGCCATCAGCGCTGCATAAAGGAACATATAGATCGGCTGACCGTGACCGAGAGCTGACAGAAGCGTGCTTCCCCATGCCGGCATGCTTTCTGTGTTTGCGAAACCGGCAACAGTTGCAGGCAGCAGCAGCAGAGAAGATGCAAAGATCGGAGGAATAACACCAGCTGTATTCAGCTTAAGCGGCAGGTGCGAGGTTTCGCCCTGAGCCATACGGTTACCGACCTGACGCTTCGGATACTGGATCAGCAGACGGCGCTGTGCGCGCTCGACGAATACGATCACAGCAATCAGAGCGATCGCCAGTACAATAACAGCAAGAATCAAAGCTGTGGACAACGCGCCTGTACGGCCGAGTTCGAGCGTACCCGAGATCGCCTGAGGCAGGTTCGCCACGATACCCGCAAAGATAATCAGCGAAATACCGTTACCGATACCACGTGCAGTGATCTGCTCACCGAGCCACATCAGGAACATTGTACCGCCAACAAGCGTAATGACCGAAGTGATACGGAAGAATAGTCCCGGTTCGGTGACAATACCGCTGCCTGATTCAAGCCCTACAGAGATTGCATAGGCCTGCACAAGCGCCAAAAGCACTGTACCGTAACGCGTATACTGATTGATAACCTTACGCCCAGCTTCGCCCTCTTTCTTCAGCGCCTCAAGAGAAGGCACCACAGAGGTCATAAGCTGTACAATAATGGATGCCGAAATATACGGCATAATCCCCAGCGCAAAGATCGCCATACGTGCAACAGCACCACCGGCGAACATATTGAACAGCCCCAGCACACCCTGGCTGTGCTGCTGGAACGACTGGGCCAGCGCGTCAGGATTAATGCCCGGCAGAGGAATATATGTACCAAAACGATACACAAGCAGAGCCCCGAGCGTAAACCAGATACGCTTCTTGAGCTCAGTCGCCTTCGAGAAGGCTGAAAAATTCAAATTGGATGCAAGCTGTTCAGCAGCCGATGCCATGAGATTACTCCGGTCTGTCGTACGTCAGAATCTGACGCCCCTCCCCAGATATGCCCATAGACATCAAGACGCAAGTAGGCACATGAAATCAATAGGCATAAAGTTGAAAACGGCGGCACTAAGGCCGCCGTCTTGAAGGTATTTCTGAGGCCTTATTCGGCAGAAGCAGCTTCAGGTAATTTTACCGAACCGCCTGCTTTTTCGATCTTTTCGATCGCAACCTTAGAAGCACCGGCGGCTTCAATCACCAGCTTAGCTGTGATTTCACCATCGGAAACAACGCGGAAACCATCCAGAGCGCGACGGATAACACCGGCAGCGATAAGTGCTTCAGCGGTAACAGATGCTTTTGCATCCAGCTTACCGGCATCAACAGCTTCCTGAATGCGACCAACCGACACAACATTGAACTTCTTAGCGAAGATGTTGGTAAAACCGCGCTTAGGCAAGCGACGGTAGATTGGCATCTGACCGCCTTCAAAACCGTTGATGGACACGCCGGAACGGGACTTCTGACCCTTCACACCGCGACCACCGGTTTTGCCGGAGCCGGAACCGATACCACGACCAACGCGTTTGCGGGCCTTGGTTGCACCTGGGTTTTCACGCAGATCATTAAGTTTCATGATAATTCTCCTGCGCTTGATTAAGCTTCGTCCACAACGCGGACGAGGTGCGCAACCTTGGCAATCATACCACGAACGGAAGGTGTATCTTCCAGTGTGCTGCGGCGGCGCATTTTGTTAAGACCGAGACCAACGAGCGTAGCGCGCTGTTCTTTCGGACGACGAATTGGGCTACCAATCTGTTCAACGGTAACCGTTTTGCCTTTAGTCGAAGACATAACTTTGTTCCTTAAGTCCTTGCGGGGCTAACGCCCCTCACCCAATGGTTATTCTTCACCGGCAACTACGTCGTGACGACGAGCCTGCAGTGTGGAATACTTGATACCGCGCTGTGCAGCGATATCTTTCGGGTGCATCTGATGCTTCAGAGCATCAAAGGTTGCACGCACCATGTTGTACGGATTGGATGAGCCAAGGGACTTGGCTACAACGTCCTGTACGCCGAGCGTTTCGAATACCGCACGCATTGGACCACCAGCGATGATACCCTTACCGGCAGGAGCCGAACGCAAGAGAACTTTACCGGCGCCATGACGCCCCTGAACATCGTGATGCAGAGTACGGCCTGAACGCAGCGGAACAAAAATCATATCACGCTTAGCAGCTTCAGTTGCCTTACGAATTGCTTCAGGCACTTCGCGGGCTTTACCATGACCAAAGCCTACGCGGCCTTTCTGATCGCCAACAACAACTAGAGCAGCAAAGCCGAAGCGACGACCGCCCTTAACAACTTTAGCAACGCGGTTGATGTGAACCAGTTTATCTACGAATTCGCTATCGCGCTCTTCGCGACCGCGGTCATCGCGATTACGTTTTTCCTGTGCCATTTCCTAATTCCTTTTTCTTTTCCGGAAGCACAATTGAAACATTAACAAGACATTAAGTCTGAAAATGCACAAACAGGCACCCATAGCTCGGATTTCTGATAAATCAGAACCGATACCAGAGCGCCTTACCATCAATGCAATCAACGTAAACGTATCAAGCAACTATGATGAGTAGTTTAGCTTACAGCGTCTATTGTGAGTCACTTGTGAACCACGAGGCTGTAATACATAAAAAATGTCGTCAAATGCAAGCACCTGACGACATTTTTTATATTTTTTTAGAAGCTGAGACCAGCTTCACGCGCTGCGTCAGCAAGAGCTTTCACACGACCGTGGAAAATATATGCGCCACGATCGAAGACAACTTCTGCTACACCGGCTTTAGCGGCACGCTCTGCAACCAGTTTGCCAACAGCAGCAGCTGCTGCAGTATCGGCACCGGTTTTCAGAGAACCCTTGAGCTCACCTTCCAGAGTGGAGGCGGCAGCAACGGTATGACCACGAACATCATCGATGATCTGTGCGTAGATATTCTTGGACGTACGATGTACGCTCAAGCGCAGGCGACCATTCGAAACAGCTTTGAGCTGACGACGAACGCGTGCAGCACGGCGCTGAATAGTTTGTTTCGGCGATGCCATAACACGTGTTCCTTATTTCTTCTTACCGGCCTTGCGGACGATAACTTCACCGGCATAACGAACGCCCTTGCCTTTATAAGGCTCAGGTGAACGGTATTCACGGATCTCGGCAGCAACTTGACCTACAACCTGCTTGTCAATACCGGAGACAACGATTTCCGTTGGCTTTGGTGTTGCAACAGTGATGCCGGCCGGAACATCGTAGATGACTTCATGGCTGAAACCCAGCGAAAGCTGAAGATTCTTGCCCTGCATAGCAGCACGATAACCAACACCGGAGATTTCAAGCTTCTTTTCGAAGCCATCTTTAACACCGGTGAAGATGTTGCTGATCATGGTACGGGCCATGCCCCATTTAGCGCGCGCGTCTTTCGACTGGGACAAAGGAGTAACGCTAACAGCGCCCTCTTCCATCTTAACGCTTACTTCTTGACTTACAACGAACTGAAGTTCGCCTTTAGTGCCTTTGGCAATAACAGTCTGACCATCAACGCTGGCGGTCACGCCTGCCGGAACCGGCACGGGTTTTTTACCGATACGAGACATTGTTAACCCTGTCCGTTTCTATGTTCACCACTCAGCCACATCAGAAGATGCGGCAGAGCAGCTCACCACCAACGTTTTGCTCACGAGCCTGATGATCTGCCATCACACCCTTAGGGGTGGAAAGGATGGAGATGCCCAGGCCGTTAGCGACTTGAGGAATCGACTTTACCGAAACGTAAACGCGACGGCCCGGCTTTGAAACACGGGTCAATTCACGGATGACTGGTGCACCCTCGTAATATTTCAGTTCGATTTCGATTTCGGATTTACCGTTGTCGAAGTCGGTCTGTGTGTATCCGCGGATGTAGCCTTCAGCCTGTAGTACATCCAGCACGCGAGCGCGCAGCTTGGAAGCAGGTGTTGTGAGCTTGGACTTCTTACGTCCAAGCGCATTGCGGATGCGGGTCAGCATATCGCCGATAGGATCTGACATAGTCATGTAATAACTCCCTTACCAGCTCGACTTTACGATGCCTGGAACCTGGCCGAGCGAACCCAGCTGGCGCAAAGCAATACGCGACATACGAAGCTTGCGGTAGAAACCGCGTGGACGTCCGGAAACTTCGCAACGGTTGCGAATGCGAACTTTGGAGGAGTTACGTGGCATCTCAGCCAGCTGGATTGTAGCGCGGAAACGCTCATCCAGAGGCAGGGACTGATCCATAACAATTGCCTTCAAACGTGCACGCTTAGCAGCATGACGCTTAACCAACTTTTCGCGGCGCTTGTTGTTTTCGACTGCGCTAGTCTTGGCCATTTTTGATTACCTCGCTACGCTTGCCGTTACTGGCGGAACGGGAAGTTGAAGGCGCGCAGAAGAGCGCGAGCTTCATCATCCGTTGGTGCAGTCGTGCAAACGATGATGTCCATGCCCCAGATCTGATCAACTTTATCGTAGTTGATTTCTGGAAACACGATGTGTTCCTTGATACCCATGGCGAAGTTGCCACGACCGTCAAAGCTTTTAGGATTCAGACCACGGAAGTCGCGAACGCGCGGCAGCGCAATCGTAACCAGACGGTCCAAAAATTCGTACATACGCTCGCCACGCAGAGTGACTTTCGTACCAATCGGCATATCTTCACGGAGTTTGAAGGTCGCGATTGAATTACGTGCGCGGGTAATGACAGCTTTCTGACCGGCGATCTGACCCAGATCTTCGGCAGCACGTGCAGGCTTTTTTGAGTCTGCTGTGGCTTCGCCAACGCCCATATTGATTACAACTTTAGAAACGCGTGGAATCTGCATTTCGTTGCTGTATTTGAACTCTTCAAGAAGAGCTTTACGGATTGTATCCTTATAAAGCGTCTTGAAGCGTGGTTCACTCTTTGCTTCAGCCATCGATCGACTCTCCGGAACGTTTTGCTACGCGTACCTTCTTGCCGTCCTTTTCAACGAAACCAACGCGGGTTGGTTTGCCGTCTTTAGGATCAGCAATCGCCAGGTTTGACAGATGGATTGCGGCTTCTTTGGAAATAATGCCGGCTTCCTGTGTCTGTGTCTGGCGCTGATGGCGCTTAACAATATTGATACCGCTTACGAAAGCCTGATCTTCTTTTGGCAAGACCTTGATCACTTCACCGGTACGGCCCTTGTCCTTACCGGCAAGCACTACAACGCGGTCGCCTTTGCGAATCTTTTGCATCGTCGAACTTCCCTTACAGAACTTCAGGAGCCAGCGAGATGATCTTCATGTGGCTCTTAGCGCGAAGTTCGCGTGGAACCGGTCCGAAGATACGAGTGCCGATAGGCTCTTTTTTATTGTCAATCAAAACAGCGGCATTGTTATCAAAACGGATAACGCTACCATCTGCGCGACGAATGTCCTTGGCTGTGCGAACCACAACCGCCTTCATTACGTCACCTTTTTTTACGCGGCCACGAGGAATCGCTTCCTTGATGGACACCACAATGATGTCACCAACGGAAGCGTATTTCCGTTTCGAGCCGCCCAGCACCTTGATGCACATGACACGACGTGCGCCGGAATTATCCGCCACGTCGAGGTTTGTTTGCATCTGAATCATGACTGGCCGCCTTCTTATCTCTCAGCTGGTTAAGGGCTCATGCCCTACCTAAGCTGCGTGTTTATGTTAGCCCGTTAATTAGTTCGCGAGAACTACCCAACGTTTGTCTTTCGAAATCGGAGCAGATTCCTGAATGGAAACCTGATCACCAACCTTGAACTGGTTGTTCGCGTCGTGAGCTTTGTACTTCTTGGACTGACGAATAATCTTCTGAAGCAGTGGATGCGCGTAACGGCGCTCCACTTTAACAACGACAGTTTTGTCGTTCTTGTCGCTAACGACAACGCCCTGCAGAATGCGTTTAGGCATTATTAGATTCCTTATGCCTTGCTTTCGGCCGCCTTCTGGCGGGCAATAGTCTTGATACGTGCGATGTCGCGGCGAACCTGCTTCACACGTGCGGTTTTTTCTAACTGACCGGTGGCTTTCTGAAAGCGCAGGTTAAACTGCTCTTTCTTCAATCCACCCAACTGATCAGTCAGCTGGTCGAGGCTTTTGGCCCGGATGTCTGCGGCTTTCATAGCTGTCTCTCTTATTCAGCGATGCGTTGAATAAAACGCGTCTTGATCGGCAGCTTCGCAGCTCCGAGTCGGAGAGCTTCACGTGCCACATCTTCTGATACGCCGTCAAGCTCAAACATAACACGACCTGGTGCTACGCGGCATGCCCAGTAGTCTACTGAACCCTTACCTTTACCCATACGGACTTCGGTAGGTTTAGAAGTTACTGGCAGATCCGGGAAGATCCGGATCCATACACGACCGGCACGTTTCATGTGACGGGTAATGGCACGGCGAGCGGCTTCGATCTGACGTGCGGTAACGCGTTCAGGCTCGACTGCCTTCAGGCCGAAAGCACCGAAGTTAAGGTCCGTACCGCCCTTGGATTCACCGTGAATACGGCCCTTGAACTGCTTACGGAACTTTGTGCGCTTAGGCTGCAACATTGTTCTCTACTCCAATATTCTAACCGAAAACGCTTAAAATTAAGCGTTTTCGCGGCGGCGGTTTGACTGCGGACCCTGTGCGTCGGCTTCAATCGCACGACGTTCAGAAGCCATTGGGTCATGCTCAAGGATTTCGCCTTTGAATACCCAAACTTTCACGCCGCAGATACCGTAAGCGGTCTGTGCTTCAGCTGTACCGTAGTCAATATCAGCGCGCAGAGTGTGAAGCGGAACGCGACCTTCACGGTACCATTCCATACGTGCGATTTCCGCACCGCCAAGACGACCCGAACAATTGATACGGATGCCTTCTGCGCCGAGACGCATTGCGGACTGAACAGCACGCTTCATAGCGCGACGGAATGCCACACGGCGTTCCAGCTGCTGAGTGATCGACTGAGCAATCAGGGTAGCATCAACTTCTGGCTTGCGAACTTCAACAATGTTGAGAACTGCATCAGAGTTGGTCATGTCGGAAAGCTTCTTACGGAGCTTTTCGATATCTGCACCCTTCTTACCGATGATAATGCCCGGACGAGCCGAGTGAATGGTCACACGGCACTTCTTGTGCGGACGTTCAATCACGATTTTGGAGATCGCAGCCTGCTTGAGTTCTTCAGTCAGGTATTTGCGGATCTTCAGATCTTCATGAAGGAGCTTACCATATTCACCGGTATTCGCGAACCAACGCGAATCCCATGTACGGTTAATGCCCAGACGAAGACCGATCGGATTAATCTTCTGGCCCATTATGCGGCCTCCCCTTTTTCGGCGACTTCGCGGACAACGATGGTCAGGTGAGAAAACGGACGTTCAATCCGGCTCGCCTTACCACGGCCACGCACATGAAAGCGCTTCATGACGATCGACTTACCAACAGAAGCTTCCGCGACGATCAAAGCATCAACATCGAGGTCGTGATTGTTTTCTGCGTTGGCGATTGCCGATTCGAGCGTCTTCTTAACTGTCTCTGCGATACGCTTGCGCGAGAACGACAGATCAGCAAGAGCCGCGTTGACTTTCTTGCCGCGGATCAGAGCCGCGACAAGGTTAAGTTTCTGCGGGCTAACGCGAATCGTGCGGGCGACGGCTTTCGCCTCGTTATCCTTAAGCTGGCGCGGAGCCTTGGCCTTGCCCATACTTACTTCCTCTTCGCTTTCTTGTCCGCACCGTGACCGTAATAGGTACGGGTTGGAGCGAATTCACCGAACTTGTGTCCGACCATTTCTTCGGAGATAGACACAGGAATGTGCTTATTACCGTTGTATACACCAAAGGTCAGGCCAACAAACTGTGGCAGGATCGTGGAGCGACGGCTCCAGATCTTGATAACCTCATTACGACCGCCGGAGCGTACCTTCTCAGCCTTCTTGAGAAGATAGCCGTCAATAAACGGTCCTTTCCAAACTGAACGAGCCACTTTAGACTACCTCTCTTATTTCTTACGCTGATGACGCGAACGCATGATGAATTTGTCCGTCGCCTTGTTCGAGCGTGTCTTCTTGCCCTTCGTAGGTTTGCCCCACGGAGTAACAGGATGACGACCACCCGAGGTACGACCTTCACCACCACCGTGTGGGTGATCAACCGGGTTCATGGCAACGCCGCGAACGTGTGGACGCTTACCGCGCCATACGGAACGACCGGCTTTACCGTCGTTGGTGTTGCCGTGATCCGGATTGGATACAGCGCCAACAGTAGCGAGACAACCGGAGTGCACCAGACGCTGTTCACCGGAGTTCAGGCGAAGGATCGCCATACCCTGGTCACGACCAACGAGCTGAGCATAAGTACCGGCGGAACGAGCGATCTGACCGCCCTTGCCTGGCTTCATTTCCACGTTGTGGATGATTGTACCAACCGGCATCGCACCGAGTGGCATCGCGTTACCTGGCTTAACGTCAACCTGTGCGCCGGAGATAACCTTGTCGCCAACAGCAAGACGCTGTGGTGCAATGATGTAGCTCAGCTCACCGTCTTCGTAGCGGATCAGCGCGATGAATGCGGTACGGTTTGGATCGTATTCCAAACGCTCTACAGTAGCGGACACATCGTGTTTCGTACGCTTGAAATCAATGAAGCGATACGTACGTTTGTGGCCACCGCCCTGATAGCGAACAGTGATACGACCGGTGTTGTTACGACCGCCCTTTTTGGTCAAACCCTGTGTCAAAGCCTTGACTGGTTTGCCCTTGAAGAGCTCCGAACGATCCACGATGACCAGCTGACGCTGGCCAGGAGTGATCGGGTTAAAGTGCTTGAGTGCCATTGTCTTTACTCCACGGCCTCTCAGAGACCAGTCGAAACGTCGATGCTCTGGCCTTCAGCCAAAGTTACGATCGCTTTCTTGACATCGCTCTGGCGCCCAACAATACCGCGGAAACGCTTCACTTTGCCTTTACGCACAGTGGTGTTCACAGCTGTAACTTTCACGCCGAAGAGCGCTTCTACTGCAGCTTTGATCTCAGGTTTCGTGGCCTTGCGGGCTACGTTAAAGACGATCTGGTTAAATTCAGAAACCATGGTCGACTTTTCGGTAATGACCGGGCTAACGATCACATCATAATGACGAAGGTCTGTCATTTGAAACGCTCCTCGAGGGCTTCGACAGCTGCCTTGGAAAGGACGAGCTTGCCACGGCGAAGAATGTCGTAAACGTTGATGCCCTGTACCGGCAGTACATCAATATTTGGAATATTGGATGCAGCCAGCTTGAAGTTGGCGTCGATTTCCGAACCGCCGATCAACAGTGCATTTTCCAGACCCAGATTAGCAAACTGGCTTACCAGCAGCTTGGTCTTGGCTTCTGCAGCTGCCAGATCATCAATGATGATCAGATCAGAGGCTTTAACCTTAGCCGAAAGGGCATGACGCAGAGCCAAAGCGCGAACCTTCTTAGGAAGATCGTGCGCATGGCTACGGGATACAGGGCCATGAGCCTTACCACCGCCACGGAACTGTGGTGCACGTGCGGAATGGTGACGGGCGCGGCCGGTACCTTTCTGCTTGTACATTTTTGCACCGGTACGTGCAACTTCACCACGGGTCAGAGTCTGGTGGGTACCCTGCTGACGGCGAGCGAGCTGCCAAAGGACAACGCGCTGAAGGATGTCATCGCGCGGCTCCAGACCGAAGATTTCTTCGGAAAGCTGCACTTTACCGGCATCCTTGCCTTCAAGTGTTGTAATTGTGAGATCCATTATTCGGCTCCCTCAGTCGCTGCAGGTTCTGCAACCGCAGCAGCTTCACCTTTAGCTTGGCGCAGGCCAGCTGGCTTAGGAGCATTTTCTGGCAGCGATACTTTTACAGCATCGCGAACATAGATCCATGCACCCTTGGAACCAGGAACCGCACCGCGAACAAGGATCAGGCCGCGATCGAGGTCGGTAGAAACGACTTCGATATTCTGCGTGGTTACACGGGTCTGACCCATGTGACCGGCCATTTTCTTGCCTTTAAATACTTTACCTGGATCCTGACGCTGACCGGTCGAACCATGGGAACGGTGGGATACCGAGTTACCATGAGTTGCACGGCCGCCGCCGAAGTTGTGACGCTTCATAACACCGGCAAAACCTTTACCGATTGTTGTACCTGTAACGTCAACTTTTTGACCGGCTACAAAATGCTCAGCAGTGATTTCTGCGCCTACATCCAGAAGATTGTCTTCTGTAACGCGGAACTCAGCTACTTTCGCTTTCGGTTCAACTTCAGCCTTCGCGAAGTGACCGCGCAGAGCCTTGGTCGTGTTTTTCACCTTGGCCAATCCTACGCCAAGCTGTACGGCTGTGTAGCCGTTCTTCTCTACTGTGCGCTGAGCTACCACGTGGCAGTTCTCCATGCGGAGTACTGTCACCGGTACATGCTCGCCTGCGTCTGTATAAACGCGGGTCATGCCCAGCTTTTGTGCAATAACACCTGAACGCATCGGTTCGTTCCTTCCGTCCTCAAGCCTTACAGCTTGATCTCGACATCAACACCAGCCGACAGATCCAGCTTCATAAGAGCATCAACTGTCTGAGGGGTTGGGTCAACGATATCGAGAAGACGCTTATGAGTGCGCATCTCGAACTGCTCGCGGCTCTTCTTATCGATGTGCGGCGACCGGTTTACTGTGAACTTTTCGATCCGTGTTGGCAGAGGGATCGGTCCGCGCACATTGGCACCGGTACGCTTGGCAGTCGACACGATTTCGCGGGTCGAAGCGTCAAGGATCCGATGGTCAAACGCCTTTAGGCGAATGCGGATGTTTTGACCGTTCATTTGATTTGTTCCTTTTTACGCGGGACGTTTGGCTATTCAGATAATCAGAGATCACCTAACCAAACGCCCTGCACAAATCTATTATTCGATGATCGAAGCGACGATACCTGCACCAACGGT